>NZ_CP051156.1 GCF_012277295.1 Wolbachia endosymbiont of Ctenocephalides felis wCfeT | reverse complement strand
GAAGTGGCAAATATTATAAAGGACATTTTCAACCTGGATATCAGCGTCGGTAGTGTATCAAATAGCGAGGCTAGAGTGGCAGAAAAATGCCAAGAAGCATATGAGCAAATTGAGGAAGAGGTAAGCAAGAGCAAAATTTTACATATCGATGAAACTAGCCATTACAACAAAGGTAAACAGGGCTGGTGCTGGATGTTTGCGAGCAAAATAGGAAGTGTGATCAAATTGACAGAGTCAAGAGGGATGAAAGTCCTGGAAAATAGTAAATTTGGAAAGAATAACAACCTAGTAGTGACCGACAGATATGCAGCTTACAACTACTTTTCCAGCAAGAAAAGGCAGGTCTGTTGGGCACATTTAGCAAGAGATTTTGAAAGGTTGTCTCATAGTTGGAATAGCGAAGTGAAAGTTTTGGGGTATTATTTAAGGAATGTTGCTACTGAATTATTTGCATTGAAAAAAGCTCTGTTAAAGGATGAAATAGACACATTAAGGTTCATAAGAAGAGCAAGAAAATTACGCAAGCGAACGAGATATTACTTAAAGAATATATCAAATTTACCCGAGGCAATTGGAGCGTCTCGAGTAGCAAAAAATATCATGAAATCGGATCTGATGATGTGGAAATTTTTGGACGATCCAGAAAATATTCCACTGACAAACAACTATGCTGAGCGACAGATTCGGCATTACGTTGTTTACCGAAAAGTTTCATATTTTACACAATCGAAACGGGGAAATATGTTTCTTGAGAGGATAATTTCATTGTACTTGACTTGGAGGCAAAAGAAGTTAAATCCTTTTCAAAACCTACTGGCTATTGCTTCTTAAGCCATACACCTGAATGGATACTACCGACGCTGATATCCAGGTTGAAAATGTCCTTTATAATATTTGCCACTTCTTTTTTCGAATTCTTGTAAAATCCACTTAATGCTGCAATTACTGACTTAACTCTTGGACCAAATGTGTCCGCAGTTACTCCTTCTTGTAGCTTGCTACTTTTTCTTTTTCCACATCTTTTGCAACGTCCATGCTCTAGTTGATATTCAACTACATACGGCTTGATTTCCGGCAAATCGACCTTTTGATGAGTATACGGATCTTTTGATACCGCAATTTCTCCTCCGCACTCACACGTATTGGGCAGTTCTATTTTTACCATCTCATCTGCCTCCATTTTAGGGCGGTAACTGCCTTTATGTCCAACCTGTGCTCCTACTTTCCTGTCACTTTTTGGCTTATTTTCCCTCATCTTATATAATTCTTTGGAGCTTGGTATAGATGAATTTTTTGAATTTAAGCCAAGCCTTTCTTTTAACTCAGCGTTTTCGATCCTTAGCGCTTTATTTTCTGCTTTAAGCTCTTCTATTTTTGTTTCTAACTTTTCTATAGTCTGCTTAAACTTTCGCAAAATTCTAAAAGATCAACCATATTACCTCACAGCCACTCTAGTTTACCTTTTTAGCATTCCTTGTCTACTCTTTATTTTACCGCCCGGCTGAATGGATACTAAGACAGCTTGCATTTAAAGATCAGGCTTTTGTCGAGTATTCCAGTATTCAGACTATCAATAAGCGATACCCGCTAGATCATCCTATAAGAAAGCACGACATCACTAAGAATATAGAAAACATTTTGCATAATTTCATAGCAAATGAAAACAGTGAATCTGCTATAAAAGAATTGCTTAGCTTGGAAGTTCCTTCAGACACTCCAGGCATTATCACTAAAACTATAGCAAAATTGGTCAAGTTTCACTAAACTTTTTTAACCAGTAGAGGAGGCAACTTGACCATCTCTTAATTGATAATTGTTTTCTATAGCCAAATCTCTGGTTAAGAACAGTGAACCGTAAATTAGTATAGTTTTTATATTTTGAGTAGATGCTTTTAATATGTGATTTAATATTGCATCGCTGATTGATTCGCACTCAATTGCTTCTATTCCTATGTTATTAGCTCCTTTTTTGATCAAATCTGTGCTTGTTGCTTTGGGTTCTGATTTTACGCAAACTGCACATAACAACTTTGTATATGGCTTTAAATATGTCAAAAACTCCTCTACATTTCTATTGCGTGTAACGCCGAAAATCACATAGATACCTTCAGCAAAGTTATCCTTTATCCATTCAGACAATACTCTTGCGCCATCGCTGTTGTGTGCACCATCTAAAAATAATTGCCAATCTTTTGGCAGCAAAGAAACTAATCTCCCTTCTTTTATGTGCTCTAACCGTGCTGGCCAATAGGCATTTTGCAAACCCGAAGCAATATCTTCCTCTCCAATATTAAATCCATGTTTGCCACTCAAAATACTACATGCTGCAATGGCATTTCCTGCATTTATTACTTGATGACCACCCCTTAATGCTGGCAAAGGAAACTCTATTGATTGAATAGCTGATTGAAAAAACATTTTACCATTTTGTTGCGTGCAATTCCACTCATAACCACCTCTATATAAAGGAGATTTTGCCCCTATTGCGTGATGCTCCAGCGTATTCATCACAGACTTGTTTTGTGGTGCTATTACGCAAGAAACATTAGGCTTCATTATTCCAGCTTTTTCTGTTGCTATAATTTCCATAGTAGGACCAAGATATTCGGTGTGATCAAGCCCTATAGACGTAATTATTGTTAAAATTGGATTATCTATCACATTTGTTGCGTCAAGCCTTCCACCCATACCCACCTCAATTAAGGCAATGTCTGCCTCATGGCGGGAAAAAGCTAAAAAGGCCGCAACTGTTGCAGCTTCAAATAAAGTGATATGCTGCTCTGCAACAACCGCACGACATTCTTCTAGTAAATTATATAACTCATTATCATCAATGTAATTACCTGCAATAACTATCCTTTCATTAAAATGAATTAAATGTGGAGAGGTGTATGTATGAACACTATATCCTGCTGCTTGCATTATATATCTTATAAACGATAGCGTTGACCCCTTTCCATTGGTACCAGCTATGTAAATTGCCTGTGATATTTTCTTCTCAGGATTATCGAGCCCATTTAAAAAGCTTTTCATGCGACTCAGAGAAAAGTCACCAGGCCTTTTACCAAGTGGTTTAGGCCAATGCGGCATATATATCATAGACTATTGCTACATTTCAGCTCTTCTATTACATTTGTAATACTATGCATATCAATCTTTTCGTTAAATTGAGAGCGTTGATTAATAGCAATGCTTATACCACTCATCACAACATCACTTATCGAGAAGGAGTTACCATCTTTAGTAATTTTAAAGTCAACATTTGTAAACTCTTCATTGCCATAAGAAAATCTCGTATTGACTAAGCAAGTGTTATCGTCAACTACTCTTGTACTCATCACAGTCATTTCACTATCATTCATATACTTATATATAATTTTAGTACATAAGCGCGTTAGATATATTTCATATTCTCTTAAAAAGATTGCTTTTTCTCTCTTTGGAGCCATAGTCCAATGCTTTCCCATAACAAACCTGGATATTCCTTTAAGATCAACATGATCATGAATCATTTCCTGGAGCTTTGAATATATGTACTTCCGATCCTTATTTCCCTTTGCAAATATGTTATCTACTTGCTGCTTCATAGTTTGTATGAAAATTTTATGATCTGCGCAATGAGTGTATGTATTTGATGAAACCGTAATGCAGAAAAAGAGCACTAAAACTTTGATAATATTCATAAAACTGTAATATTTAAAAAATATTAGCCCTTATAAAGCTTAAAGGAAGCAGGGTTTGCAAGCAAACAAAATTTTGCTTGATTTGGCAGATCTGCCACGGATTAGTAAAGAATAAGTGTTTACTGCTTATTCCTCCAACACCAGCTATTGATAAAATCGCAACCATAATCAATGAGCATCCCACTTTACGGTGCTTAAATCTATACCATCTTGCACCATTTCCCAAAGCGGACTCATTTCTCTCAGTCGACCAACATTTTTAGCCACAAGGCTCGACGCGTATTCCACTTCTTCTTTAGTGGTAAATCGACCAAGTCCAAATCTAATTGAAGAGTGCTCAAGATCATGGCCATTATTCAGTGATCTTATAACATAAGAAGGCTCAAGTGATGCAGACGTGCATGCAGAACCAGAACTTACTGCTAAATCCTTTATTGCCATAATAAGTGACTCACCTTCAATGTAAGGAAAACTTAAGTTCAAATTGCCAGGTATTCTATTCTCATAATCACCATTTAATACAACATCAGGAAATGCCTCTTTTACTCTTTGGTATAAAATATCTCTCAATCCTTCCAGTCTAATTTCTTCCTCTTGCATTTCTTCTTTAGCGATACGTGCAGCTTCCCCAAAACCAACTGCAAGGGGAGTTGGAACTGTGCCAGAGCGCATACCCCTTTCCTGGCCACCACCACTAATAAGTGGCGTCAATCTTACACGTGGATTCTTTCTACGAACATATAATGCACCTATTCCCATAGGACCATAAATCTTATGGCTAGAAATGCTCATTAAATCAATGTTTAACTCATTTACATCAATTGGAATTTTCCCAAAGGCTTGAGCAGCATCAGTGTGGAAAAATATGTTATGTTTTCTGCATATCTCACCTATCTCCTTCAAAGGCTGGATTACTCCAATTTCATTATTTACCATCATTACTGAGACTAGAATTGTTTTTTCAGTTATTGCTTCCTCGAGTTTTGACAAATCTATAATTCCGTTTTGCTTAACAGGCAGATATGTAGCTTTAAAACCTTCATTTTCCAGATGTCGGCAGGAATCAAGAACACATTTATGTTCAGTGCAAACAGTGATTATATGATCACCTTTGTTCTTATAAAAGTTAGCCACTCCCTTAATTGCCAAGTTATTTGACTCAGTTGCGCCTGACGTAAACACAATCTCTTTGCTATCCGCGCCTATTAATTCAGCAATATATTGCCTTGCTTTTTCCACTGCTTCTTCAGCAGTCCAGCCAAATTTATGGCTACGAGAGTGCGGATTGGCAAACTCACCAAAATATGGTATCATCACCTCTAAAACTCTAGGATCTACTTTGGTGGTAGACTGATAATCGAGGAATATCGGCAGTTTTACTTTAGTGCTATCACTTTTCATGTTCATAACTAACATAAGACAAAGTCTATAACTATTTAATAGCATTAAAACTCAATTTTTTCAAGGTAAAATTAGCAATTTAAACACAAAGATGTACGAACATTATTCCAAACACAACCATACAAACACCAAAGCTTCCATAAACTCCAAAATTACAACTTTAACGCTACTATCATGCGGCAATATACTTTTAAAGACCAGTTATTTCCGTTTTGGAAATAACTGATTTTCATATAATTTCCCATAATCCTATTAAAAAGTCGACTAAAATTAAGAATATTAGATAAAATTTATATATTAATAATGATATTTTTAATGGGAGGTAGAATGGGTAGCTATACCTATGAAATTAATAAAAGTATTTTAATAATAAAGTATTTTAGTAATGATATTTTCAAAGGAAGTAGAATGGAGAGCTACACTTATGAAATTAATAAAAACGTTTTAATAATAAAGCATCTTTGTCATACTATGGCTTGATTATAGGATCAAGTCAAAAAGACCTGGATTCTAGCGGGCTTTGTTGCATAGCTAAAGTAAAAAGAACTGGGAGTTACTGACAAAATTCATTATAAACAGGCATTTAACTGACAAAGGAAAAATATGCCAGTCAAAATGAAAGTCAGTAACTGCTACGAATATAACAAATTTCTCCAAGAAAGAGGAAATATTTTTTATTACGTCAACGATGCCATAGAAAATTGGTACGAAAAAAGTCCCAAAATGGCCGGTAGCAACAATATTTATAGTGATAAAGTCGTAATTCTAATTCACATAATAACTTATTTGTTTAGAATAGGCCTAAGACAAACGGTGGGGTTTATAGCGGGATACCTTGAGCAAATAGGAAAAAATTTGCAAGTTATCAGCTATTCCCAGGCTTCCAGAAGATTCAAAAAGCTTAACTTAAAAATTAATGATCGAAGACATGATAAAAACAGTATGGAAAATATTGAGATCGCCATAGATAGCACTGGAATAAGCATCTACAATAATATTCCAGGCCATAGTAAGGCAAACGGTACAGATAGAAAGTACCGTGGCTATAAGCAAACAAGAAAATTGCATGTAATGCTGGAGATAGGTAGCAAAAAAGTCATAGCTGCAAAATACAGTAGTGGAGTTTATTCTGACCACTATGGAGCCTGTGATCTTATTGCAAGGGCTAATGCTAAATACAATATAAGCACACTATATGCAGACAGAGCATATAATCGAAAGAAGTTATACAAATTGTGCAATGAGCTTGGCATAAAGACAAAAATTCCTCTGCAAAACAATGCAGTGGAGCATCCAAAGCTGGATTATATGGCTGAGAGAAATTCTACAATCAAGCTCATAAAGTCATATGGTGAAGATGGTATGAAGAAGTGGAAAAAAGAGATAAATTATGGGAAGAGATCTTATATAGAAAGTTTTTTCTCGCGACTGAAGCAAACATTTGGGTTTAGTTTTAGGAACAAATCTGAGATTAACCGTGAGAAAGAAATGCTACTCAAGTGTTATTTGCTGAACAAATTTACTGAAATAGGCATGGCTAAATTTGAGATAGCTTCATGAATTTATTATGCATTGTCTCCTATCCAAAGAGCGATGCAACAAAGCCATTCTAGCGTCACGCGCTAGAATGACACCATTTAGAAACACGAGAAAGGTGTGCCAACTAAATAGCGCAATTTACATAACTATAAGGAGAAATATACACAAAAATTCAATTATTAATAGTAATTAAAAAAAATACTCTATTTATACTAGAAAACATATTCTATTGACAACTTCCAAACAAATATCAATAATGCGGAAAGGAAATTAGTGTGCACATGAATTCAACCATTGTTAATTGTACATTATTTGTTGCAATTACCTATTTATTAACATGTATCATAGCTTGGAGTTTACCTACACAATACGCAGCACTTACAACATTTATCCCGGCTTTAGTTGCAATTTTACTAACAGCTTGCAATAAACAAAGAGTAAGTGATCTTTTTAAACTTAGTTCTCTAAAGAACTGTTCATTAGGGTTTGTGATTATGCTGGCAGCTAGGGTTATAGCGCTTCTGCTAGCTATCTTAATTTTCACATTTGTGGCAACAGGAGAATATGTATACACGTTAGAGAAAGTGAAATATCTTAATGCAGTACAGATATTCTTTATCTTACTGTCGACTTTTATAATGCTAATTATCACTTCTCTTGGCGAAGAGATTGGTTGGCGTGGCTATCTGCTTAAAAAGCTTAGAAGCCAAATACCGAACTTTTATGCAAGAGCAATTATTGTCGGTTTTATTTGGGCAATATGGCATATACCACTATATATTGCCCCTGGCTCAGCTGAATCTGCGATGTTATGGAAAGATGGATTTACATTTCCGATTATGTGTTCTTACATTCTTGTGATTTGTACAATGTCCATAATGTTCACCTGGCTATTTGAAAAAGATAATTCTGTTTGGCCAGTCACTATTGCTCATGCAACAAATAATTTCACTGTCGTTGCTATTACATTGTTTACAATAGGTCCTCCCGCATCAACTGCCACTATAGTAATCGGTTATATATTAGCAGCAGTTGCTCAGCTCACCGTTGCAATGGGCGTTATTTGCTTTGATAAAACCCGAGAGCGTCGTTTAAGTAGTGCGTAGCACAGCCGGTTGCAACTTTGAAGGGCAATTTACTTTATATTTTAAAGCAACCTGTACAACTAATAGTGTCAACAAATTAGGTGACCTTTACAGATACAAAAATTTGTGTATTCAGAAATAAATCAATGCTATTTTCTTATCACTGATCTAAAACATTTATGTTCATACATTTACGTGTTCATAGCGTTTATTCGTTACTTGAAAGCTCTGTCAAAATTGAGGAACTAATCAGCCTGTGCATACGAAATAAGATGCCAGCAGTTGCAATGACCGACTCAGGCAATTTATTCGGCTCACTTGAGTTTGCAGAATACGCAGCAAGCAAAGGGATACAGCTAATAATTGGGTGTAATATCATAGTAAAACATTCAGACCAGAATTTATCTATACTGCTGCTTGCAAAAAATGAACAAGGGTATGCCAATTTAGTCACTTTAGTTAGTGAATCTTTCAAAAAGCGTAAAAATGATGGTGATATTTCTTACATCACTTTTGATGAATTACTAAATTTCAATTCAGGATTGATTGCTTTGACTGACGGAATACTAGCACAGTTATTATTGAAGCAAGATGGAAAAGCAATTGATCAATTAATGGCCGCATTTAATGGCCGCCTATATGTTGAATTGCAACGCCACGGCTTAAGTAAAGAGTTAGAATCTGAAGAAATTTTAATAGATTTTGCCTATAAGAACAATATTCCACTAGTTGCAACAAATGATGTGTTTTTTCCCAATAGGTCTGATTATGAGGCTTATGACATACTAACCTGCATATCAGAAGGAAGTTATGCATTGGAAAATAATAGGAAAAAATTGACTGCTGAGCACTATTTCAAATCTGTGGCAGAAATGGAACAATTATTCAGCGATATTCCAGAAGCGCTTTATAATACTCTAGTAATAGCACAAAGATGCTCTTATATGACAAGAAGTAGGCAACCTATTTTGCCTAAATTTCCTTGCGGAAAAGGTAAAACTGAAAATGAAGAGTTAAGAGAACAGGCCACTGCTGGGTTAAAATTGCGTATAGCACAATCCTATTCCAGCGTCACGCGCTGGAATGACACTAAACTTGGTGATACTGAATCCTCAATGGATGCCAACCTTAAGCAATACTACGATCGGCTGGATTATGAACTGAGTGTAATTACTTCAATGAATTACTCTGGTTACTTTCTTATAGTTTCTGATTTTATTCGCTGGAGTAAAGCAAATGGTATTCCAGTTGGCCCTGGAAGGGGCTCTGGTGCTGGATCAATTGTTGCCTGGAGCTTGCAGATTACCGATCTTGATCCCATAAAATTTGGCCTGATATTTGAAAGGTTCTTAAACCCTGATCGTGTTTCAATGCCTGACTTTGATATCGACTTCTGCCAAGAAAAAAGAGACCAAGTTGTTGATTATGTTCAGAAAAAATATGGTTATGTTGCGCAAATAATTACTTTTGGAAAATTGCAAGCAAGAGCTGTGCTGCGCGATGTTGGTAGGGTGCTGCAGATGCCTTACTCTCAGGTAGATAAGATATCTAAAATGGTGCCGTTCAATCCGGTGAATCCAGTTACTCTATCACAGGCAATTGAATTGGACCAAAATTTACAAAAAGAACGTGACAGCGATGAAGTAATTGCAAAACTGCTTGATATATCGCTAAAGCTCGAGGGAATATATCGACATGTTTCAACTCATGCTGCTGGGATCGTAATATGCGACCAAAAATTAGAAAATTTTGTTCCCGTGTATTATGATCCAAACTCATCTCTGCCAATCACCCAATATAGCATGAAATATGTGGAAAAAGCTGGGCTGATAAAATTTGATTTTCTTGGGCTTGGTACTTTGACGCTAATAGACCATGTTTGCCGCTTAATTAATCGTAACGAAAAAAAGATTGATATTTCTTCAGTTCCTTTAAATGATAGCAAAACTTACGAAATGCTCTCAAGCGGCGATGCAATTGGCGTATTCCAGCTTGAAAGCTCTGGAATGAGAGAAGCTCTAATTAAATTAAAACCAGATTACATTGAGGATATCATAGCTTTAATCTCTCTTTATCGTCCTGGACCGATGGATAACATTCCAACTTACGTTGCAAGAAAACACGGACTTGAAAAGCCAGATTATATTCATCCACTACTTGAAGGAGTGTTAAAGGAAACGTTTGGAGTAATAATTTACCAAGAACAGGTAATGGAAATAGCACGTATTCTTTCTGGATATAGCTTAGCTGAAGCGGATTTGCTGAGGCGTGCTATGGGTAAAAAAATTAAGGAAGAAATGGATAAACAACGTGAACTTTTCGTTCAAGGTGCAACAAAAAATGGGGTTGATTATGACAGAGCAAGCTACATTTTTGATCTAGTAGCAAAGTTTGCTGGTTATGGATTTAATAAATCCCACGCCGCTGCATATGCGATAATATCCTATCAAACAGCTTACCTAAAAGCTAATTATCCACTGGAATTTTTTACGGCTTTAATGAATCTAAATATTGATGATCGAGATAAGTTAAATTTATTTTATCATGCAGCCAAATTCAGTGGTATTACTGTCCTTCCACCTGATATTAACAAATCACAAGCTGAATTCTCAATAGAGGACAAATGCATACGCTATGGAATTGCTGCTCTGCGTAATGTTGGCTTTTCTATAGCTCAAGGAATAGTAGACATACGTTCAAGTGCATATAAAGACATCTGGGTATTTATCCAAAATTCAGGTCATGTAATAAACAAAAGAGCGTTGGAGAGCCTGATTAAGGCTGGAGCATGTGATAGTGTGCATAAAAACAGAAGGCAATTGTATGAGTCAATGGATACATTGGTTTATTTTGCAAATAAAAACAAGCAAGACAAAGAGTCAAATCAAGCTGCTTTATTTGGTAATATTGATGTTTTAAAACCAAAACTTGAAGATATAGAAGATTTTGGCGAAGAAGAAAAATTAGAGCATGAATTATTTTCATTGGGATTTTATTTGACCAACCATCCGCTTAAAAAATTTACAACTCTTTTAGAGAAATTAAATATTGGATTTATTGGAAAAAATAAAACAGCAAAAATTGCGGGAGTAATATTAAATGCACGTATGAGAACCTCAGAGCGTGGGAGGTTTGCAATACTCACACTTTCTGACCCATATAATGTTTCTGAGATAGCGTTCTATAATGATAATATAATAGAGGAAAAAAGGGATTTATTTTTACCTGGAACATTTGTCGTTATTGATCTTGAAGTCTCGGAGAATACAACAAGGCTAGTTGGAAAGGACATATCTGAGTTTAAAGAAAGGATTACTTTTATGATAAAAGAACTGGTTCTGACTACTGAATGCTCAGATTCGCAAAAAGCTGCAACAGAGTTGAACGCAGTGTTAAAAGATGAAGGAAAAACTAGGATAATGCTAAAATTTATTCTTGAAAAAAATAAAGTCAGTATCTTATTGCCAGGTTCATATTCACTTGCCCCTCAAGTTATTTATGAAATTTCTAATTTTAGCTGGATTAAAGGAGTAGAAATTAACACAAATAACTTGCTTATATAAAAAACTCATATATAATGAAATATTTAATCAGTATTAAAGGAAGAGATAGTGAATCTTTATGAATTTACTTTTATAGCACAGCAGGGGTTACTCCAACAAGAAGTAGAAGGAATGGCTCAGGAGCTCGGTGTTTCATTAAAAAACATCAAGTCAGATGTTATTTTTCAGCAAGTAAAAAGTATTCTAGAAAAGTGGAATAATAAACTTACAAAACAAGAGTTAGAAGCGAATGCTCGGAAGATTCAAGAGAGTTTAGTTTCCTACTGTGATTTCTTGGAAAGTCTTACAAAAATTTTGTGGGTTGATTTGGAAGAAGATTTTTCAAATTTAAAAGAAATAAAGTTGAAAATTGATAAAGAATTAAAGGATGAATTAAAGGATTTAGGAGTAACAGAAAAGTTCCCAGAAGTTAGTAAACAAATGACTAAAAGTACTTTTATTCATAAAATGGTAAAAGCTGTTAAGGAAAGTATTATAGAACACACAATAAAAATTTTTCTAAGCATTTTTAAGGATTTCAATATAGGAAGTGTAAGTAGAGCGCTAGAAATACTTGTGGAAAATATTGGGGCTTCAGGGCTAGTTAAATATGAATATTGGGGTTTATTGGATTTTGCATATCCAATAAACAAGACAAAAAGTGGCCATTACTGTATGATGTGTGTAAGCTCTACTTCAAGCATTATGGATGAGTTTGTGCGTAGGATAAAACTTAACGAAAATGTAATTCGTCACTTATCTGTACAAGTTGATAAATTTTTTGAAGGTAAATCTAATATGATGAATAAACAATCTGAGGAACAAAACTCATGATGATAAAGAGGCGGAACAATGCCAATAATTCTTATGTGTCTGTAAATAATAGGACTGGTTTTAGGCGTTCTAAAGTTTGTCCTCTTGCTGAGTCAAGAGATGAGGATATAGATTATAAAAACACAGATTTATTATCTAAGTTTACCTCTGATTATGGCAGAATATTGCCTAGAAGATTAACAGGTGTGTGTGCAAAAAGACAAAGAAAATTGCGTTTAGCAGTTATAAGAGCACGTTTTTTAGCTCTTGTTCCTTACTGTACTAAAAAAATTTAGGTAGTTTATGTTAGTGATTTTAAAGGAAAATATAAGAACCCTTGGCAAGTTAGGTGAAATTGTAAAGGTAAAGCCTGGCTATGCGCGTAATTTTCTTTTTCCACAAAAAAAGGCAATAAAGGCTAATAAAGAAAATGTAGCAAAACTAGAGGAGCAGCGCTCTTTTTTAGAAAAAGAAAATATGAAGAAATTAAATTCAGCAAATGAGCTAGCTGCATCTTTTGCTGGTAAGTTTGTAATACTGGTAAAGCAAGCTTCAGAAGATGGTAAAATCTTTGGTTCTGTAACAACAAGAGAAATTGCAAGGTCTCTATCTCAAGAACAAGAATATGAAATAGACCACCGAAATATATCTTTTAATGGAATAAAAATAAGAAATTTAGGTGATTATAATGTGAATATAGAGTTGCATAGTGAAGTAATTGTACCAATTTCTGTGCACGTTGTTAGGTCAGAAACAGATGCTAATGAATTAAAGCAAGTAAAATTACAAAGTCAGAAGTCTAGCCAGCAAGAAACAGAGCAAGATGCAAATGAAGAAGCTGTAAGCAGTAATGAAGCTGATCAGAAATGATTCCTCGTTATAGTTGTAAGGAAATGTCCTCCATTTGGGAGGAAAATAACAAATTTAATATATGGTTTAAAATAGAAAGGTTAGCATGCGAAGCACAAGCAAAGCTTAAGGTTATTCCAGAAAATGTTGCTGAAAAGCTCTCTAGCACTATTCAGTTTAACATTGAACGTATTAATGAAATTGAATCAACTGTAAAGCATGATGTCATAGCTTTTCTTACTTACATTGCTGAAACAGCAGGTATTGATGTTCGTTATCTCCACTATGGAATGACGAGTTCTGATGTGCTTGATACCTGTCTTGCAGTGCAGCTAAAAGAATCGTGTGATATTATACTTAAAAACCTTGAGAATTTGCTTGTAGCTTTAAAGAAGAAAGCTGAGGAATATAAAAATGTCGTATGTGCTGGGCGCAGTCATGGTATGCATGCAGAATCAACTACTCTTGGACTAAAATTTGCTAGATTTTATGCTGAATTTGAGCGTAGTAGACAAAGACTGATTAACGCACAAAAAGAAATCTCGACTTGTAAGATATCAGGTGCAGTTGGTAATTTTGCAAATGTTGATCCATTTGTTGAAGAATATATAGCGAAGGAAATGGGACTTATACCTGAAACTATCTCATCTCAAGTTATTCCTCGTGATAGACATGCTATGTTTTTTTCAGTTTTAGGAGTGATTGCAAGTTCAATAGAAAATGTTGCAGTTGAAATTCGCCATTTGCAAAGAACTGAAGTTAACGAAGTTTCTGAATATTTTTCCACTGGACAAAAAGGAAGCTCTGCTATGCCACACAAATGCAATCCTATTCTAAGTGAGAATTTGACAGGATTATCACGTTTGGTACGCAGTTATGTATTTCCTGCGCTGGAGAATGTTGCTCTATGGCATGAGCGAGATATATCGCACTCATCTGTAGAAAGATGCATTGCCCCTGATGCTTGCATAGCAATGGATTTTGCTCTAGTTCGGTTAACAGATTTGATAGATAATCTAGTTGTTCATAAGGAAAATATCGAAAAAAATTTAAATTCTTCAAAAGGTTTAGTTTTTTCGCAACGTGTACTGCTTGAGTTGGTAAATAGTGGCTTAACAAGAGAAGAGGCATATAAAATCGTGCAGAGCAACGCGATGAAAGTTAAGCAAAATAACAGTGATTTTCTTACTGAGTTGAAAACAGATAAGTTCTTACTTGAGATTATCAATACTGAAAAACTTGAATCATTATTTGATTTTGCTTATTATACAAAGCATATAGACCACATATATAGCAAGGTTTTCAATTAGGCTGAGTAGCTCAGTTGGTAGAGCAGGAGGATCATAATCTCTTGGTCGGGGGTTCAAGTCCCTCCTCAGCCACCATTTTACCATAATGAATTATCAAGGTATCCATTCAGCCGGGCGGTAAAATAAAGAGTAGACAAGGAATGCTAAAAAGGTAAACTAGAGTGGCTGTGAGGTAATATGGTTGATCTTTTAGAATTTTGCGAAAGTTTAAGCAGACTATAGAAAAGTTAGAAACAAAAATAGAAGAGCTTAAAGCAGAAAATAAAGCGCTAAGGATCGAAAACGCTGAGTTAAAAGAAAGGCTTGGCTTAAATTCAAAAAATTCATCTATACCAAGCTCCAAAGAATTATATAAGATGAGGGAAAATAAGCCAAAAAGTGACAGGAAAGTAGGAGCACAGGTTGGACATAAAGGCAGTTACCGCCCTAAAATGGAGGCAGATGAGATGGTAAAAATAGAACTGCCCAATACGTGTGAGTGCGGAGGAGAAATTGCGGTATCAAAAGATCCGTATACTCATCAAAAGGTCGATTTGCCGGAAATCAAGCCGTATGTAGTTGAATATCAACTAGAGCATGGACGTTGCAAAAGATGTGGAAAAAGAAAAAGTAGCAAGCTACAAGAAGGAGTAACTGCGGACACATTTGGTCCAAGAGTTAAGTCAGTAATTACAGCATTAAGTGGATTTTACAAGAATTCGAAAAAAGAAGTGGCAAATATTATAAAGGACATTTTCAACCTGGATATCAGCGTCGGTAGTGTATCAAATAGCGAGGCTAGAGTGGCAGAAAAATGCCAAGAAGCATATGAGCAAATTGAGGAAGAGGTAAGCAAGAGCAAAATTTTACATATCGATGAAACTAGCCATTACAACAAAGGTAAACAGGGCTGGTGCTGGATGTTTGCGAGCAAAATAGGAAGTGTGATCAAATTGACAGAGTCAAGAGGGATGAAAGTCCTGGAAAATAGTAAATTTGGAAAGAATAACAACCTAGTAGTGACCGACAGATATGCAGCTTACAACTACTTTTCCAGCAAGAAAAGGCAGGTCTGTTGGGCACATTTAGCAAGAGATTTTGAAAGGTTGTCTCATAGTTGGAATAGCGAAGTGAAAGTTTTGGGGTATTATTTAAGGAATGTTGCTACTGAATTATTTGCATTGAAAAAAGCTCTGTTAAAGGATGAAATAGACACATTAAGGTTCATAAGAAGAGCAAGAAAATTACGCAAGCGAACGAGATATTACTTAAAGAATATATCAAATTTACCCGAGGCAATTGGAGCGTCTCGAGTAGCAAAAAATATCATGAAATCGGATCTGATGATGTGGAAATTTTTGGACGATCCAGAAAATATTCCACTGACAAACAACTATGCTGAGCGACAGATTCGGCATTACGTTGTTTACCGAAAAGTTTCATATTTTACACAATCGAAACGGGGAAATATGTTTCTTGAGAGGATAATTTCATTGTACTTGACTTGGAGGCAAAAGAAGTTAAATCCTTTTCAAAACCTACTGGCTATTGCTTCTTAAGCCATACACCTGAATGGATACTTTTAGATAATGCATTAAGCAATCTAGTACAAAACTTTGAATGTGAATTTAGAGAAGTAAAAGCCAATACTTTAAAAGCTACTGCAGATAATTTTTATGAGAATGCAGAATCACTAATTACCCTAGCAAAAAATGAAGTGTGTACAGAACCAGCTTCTTACCTTTTCTAATCATACTACAGCGGGAATCTTTGTCAAGATTCCCTATCTTCAATTTCATTAGACTCATTTTAAATAAATATAAGTTTATTAATATTATATGTTTATTAGTATAATATTAACACTAATATATTATAATATTAACTTGTATATTTAAACTTAAAGGAGTCACACTATGACAAAATATCACACTAAACACAGCTTCGGCAAAAAGACAATCCCTGCACCTTATGGTATCTTTGATGCTTCTGCTACTAAAAAAGATCTTGTACAATTAGAAAACAAATTTAACAAACTACTGGAAGAATTTGAAACAGTGCGAGATTACAATCTTGAAGGAATTAAAAAGGAAGTTATAAGCAGTATAGACGATCTTATTGCTGGATACAGATCAGAAGTGCAAGGTCATTTAAACGCTGAATTAAACAAGCTAACACATGACTTTCAATGTCAGCTTAAAGAAGCAAAAGTTAATGTTTTAAAAGCTAATATAGATGCTTTACATCAGTTAACCTTCAACGCAGTAAATGAATTGTGTGAGAATCAAAAACAAGTAAGCTGGTTCTAATCATACTACAGCGGGAATCTTGATCAAGATTCCCCGCCTTTAATCTTCATTAACTTTCTTTTGAATCTAAATCATTTGATCAAATCTGATCACCAGGTTTTACAAATAAATGGCCCAATGTAATTAGTCTTATAGATTTATCTTCATTGTCTGCTACCACCCAAACTCCATTACTGTCATGATCAACAACCTCAACTGGTACAAATGCTATATAATTATCATCGTCGGCAATCTTTATTCCAAGCGAGCCTTCATCGTTTAGACTTAAAGCAGAAGATGGCACTTTGTAAGCAAATTTTTCACCAGAAGGTAGTTTCACTCTAGCAGTAAGCCCTTGTAAAGATATCATTTCATTATCAGTTACCTTCACTTCCACTCTATAAGATCCGGTTTTCTGTTCAGCAATTTTACTAATAAAGCTTACTTCACCATTTACTTCTCTACCATCCAGCAAATTAATTTTAGCTATGCTGTTTAGCGTTATTTTACTTACTTCACTTTCTGAAACGTACAATACAACAAGAACTTGTTCAAAGTTCATTACATCAGCTATTTTTTGTCCAGCATTAACAAAATCACCTGTGCTTACATTGATTTTATCAATATAGCCATCTATAGGGGATTTAATTGTGGTGTTTTCTAGATCCAATTCTAATCTTTTTAGATCAGCTTTTGCACCTTGTAATGCAGCAAATGCTGCCTCTACTTGTATTTGAGCTTTATAGCCTTTTTGATTAAGCTTCGTAGAAGAATCATACTCAATTTCACGCTGTTTTAGCATGGCTTGAGCTCTTTCAATTTGCTCAATCCTGTCATAATCTTCTATTTTTAATACTGTAGTATCTTCTTGCACTTTTTCACCATCAGATACATAGATCGCCATGACTTTACCACTTACCCTCGAGATAAGACCAGTTCTATGTAATGGATTAACTGTACCAGAAAAACTTGAATATATGGTCCTGTTTTGCGGTATACATTTTTGAATTTTTACTGCAAAATTATTAACGTCATTATTACCTTCTTCAGCCTGTTTTTCATAAAAAAGCACATTGTTAATTAGGAACAGTAAAATAAGAACCATGCTGAACACAATGATTACTTTATTCCTTATATTTAATTCACGGAACTTGCTGATCAACTCCATAAGAGATAATTTCATAAGTTAAATTTTTAAGTTATCAATATAATATAAGCATGTTTTCTCAATTATAAAGAAATTTTCTATGTGGAATTTATATAACGTTGAAAACAAGAAGTCTAATGTTAATGAACCGAAGGTGAATTAGCCAAAAAACTTAGTTATTGAACTTGTTTTTTGGCTAATTCATTAACCTGAACTACAATTTGGTTATTTCAGTTTTAGTGTTAATGTGTGAACAGTTTAACTCTGTCATTTTCTGACATGCAGAACCTTCAAATGGATGTTGTTCTTTTTCTTTGATATAAGAATCCTGTGGTCCGTCCACTTTATTTAAGTTTTCTTTCACTTTATCTTGATCCTCCCATTTGCTTTTTTGCTGATCCATCTCATCACATAGTTTTTTGCATTCTTCATAAGATATCATTGGTAATGCAGTTCCCAGTGTAACATGCTCATTGTATCCTTTCCTTAATCTATCATCTGATAGTATTTTTATAGTATCTTCTCTTTTAGCCTGCGATTTTGGATACTTTTTACTCAGCGAATTGATACGGTTGTGCAAGAAATCCCTAGCAAATCCTTCTCTCTTCACTTCAGATAATTTTTCCAATGACTTTATGTATTTCAGAGTCTCTGCAAAAAGTTGTTTTTTCTGAGCTTCATAAAAATCAGTTTTCACAAAATCTTCAGCTTGTTTTTTTACCACCAAAAGCTCATCAAAGGCCTTTTTGGGGTCGGTTTCCTTTAAGATACCTAGAACTCCCTTGGTTGCACTGCTTTTTCTTTGCTGTCTTGGTCTTTATACAACAAGGTTGAGTTGATTTTACCATAAGCTTTACCATTGCAGTTACGTGCCACATTAGTTATTATGCTGAGCACTACTACTTTCAATTTTGGATGATCTACGTCTTTTCCTAGACAATCAATGTATAATTGCCAAATTTCTTTATCAATAAATTTCCTTATCTTATTTTCACAATCTTCTCCATTTTTAAATCCCAGAATAGTAAAGAGATTCATTTTAACTGTTGGCTCATGACGCTTAGTTGCTTTTAGTGCAACAAGGTTGGCGTAAAATAGAAACTTATAAAAAAATGTATTTGTATGCATAATATTACCTCATAAAGATATTGACTCATAAACTAATATTATTAAGATTGAATATTAATTTTTGCTTACCTGTTAACTATTCCTTTTATAGCTCACCCTTTAGAACTTTCCATACACTCACCTTAAGTTCCTTAGCAGCCATATATAGAATACTGGAAATCAATAACTGCCTAATCTCCTTACGCACTCGTTCTTGCCAAAAATCACCATAATATCAATAATTCCAGGTGCATCCATTACTCCAGTTATAGGAGCACGAAGTGAGTGATAAACATCACTCATTTTGATGTCATGTAACTTCGCAAATTCCTTAATTTGAGCGGATAAAAAGCTCTTATTCCAATTTTCATCACTAACATTCGAAAGAAATGATGTGAGCAAATATATAATGTTAATATTAGATTTAACAATCTGCTGAGCTTCCTCAGTTAAATTGAGCGGTAAATCCATTATATAAAAACTAGCTGAACATAACAATTCACTCAGGTAGTTAGATCTTTTTTTTAACTCCGTTAATCCTTTTAGTAAGTAGTCTTTTTTTGTATCAGTAAGCTTTAACATCGGAGTAAATACATTTAATAGATATTTAATAATATCTTCATTGCTCATACTATTAATGTAATGATTATTCAAATGTTCTAACTTATTAAAATCAAGCCTCGCTGGCGAACGACCAATACTTTCTAAGTTGAACCACTCTATTGCCTGCTTATCACTAATAATCTCATCATTACCGTGGCTCCAGCCAAGCCTGAGTAGAAAATTGCGCATTGCTTCGGGTAATACTCCCATCATTTCATAGCTCAATAAACTTGTTGCACCATGTCTTTTGGATAGCTTATTCCCATCCTCTCCATGAATGAGTGGCACATGCGCAAAGTTTGGAACATCAAAATCAAGTGCGCAATATATAAGTAATTGCTTGAAGGTATTAGTTAGATGATCAGAGCCGCGTATTATATCAGTTATCCCAGCATCATGATCATCAACTACCACAGCAAAAAGATATGTGGGAGTATTATCAGAACGTAAAATCACTATATCATCTAGTTGTTCACTGCTCACTTTAACTTGTCCGTATATTTTGTCATCAACAACAATGTCCTGTGAATCTGGCACTTTAAAGCGGACAGCAGGTTTTATGCTCTTGTCAATGCTGTGAGTACACTTGTGCCTGTATATTTTACCTTCTTCTCTAGCTTTAGCCTTCTTTTCTGCAATCTCATCTTCAGGGCAATAACAGTGATATGCTTTACCCCTTTCAAGAAGAAGATTTGCTACTTCAACGTGTCTTTCTATTCTTTTAGACTGATATACTATTTTTCCATCATAGCTGATACCAAGCCATTTTAGTCCTTTTATAATTGCATCAATTGCTTCCTGTGTTGAGCGCTTTCTATCGGTGTCCTCAATTCGCAGGAGAAACTTGCCACCGTGATGCTTTGCATATAGCCAACTAAATAAAGCTGTACGCGCACCACCGATGTGTAAAAACCCCGTAGGTGATGGTGCAAATCTAGTAACTACTTCTGGCATTTAGCTATCACAGTAATGTAGATCTATGATAGCAGAAATTTACATCGATAACAATTAAGTACTAGGTATCTTATTAAGAAATTTAGGTTATCATTCTAGTGTCAAGTGTATAACCATACAAACACCAAAGCTTCCATAAACTCCAAAATTACAACTTTAACGCTACCATCATGCAGCAATATACTTTTAAAGACTAGTTATTTCCGTTTTGGAAATAACTGATTTTCATATAATTTCCCATAATCTTATTAAAAAGTCGACGAAAATTAAGAATATTAGATAAAATTTATATATTAATAATGATATTTTTAAAGGAAGTAGAATGGGTGGTTATAGTTATGAAATTAATAAAAATGTTTTAATACTAAAGCATCTTTGTCATACTATAACTTGATTATAGGATCAAGTTAAAAAAATCTGGATTCTAGCTGGCTTTGTTGCATCGCTCTTTGGATAGGAGGCAATGCATAATAAATTCATGAAGCTATCTCAAATTTAGCCATGCCTATTTCAGTAAATTTGTTCAGCAAATAACACTTGAGTAGCATTTCTTTCTCACGGTTAATCTCAGATTTGTTCCTAAAACTAAACCCAAATGTTTGCTTCAGTCGCGAGAAAAAACTTTCTATATAAGATCTCTTCCCATAATTTATCTCTTTTTTCCACTTCTTCATACCATCTTCACCATATGACTTTATGAGCTTGATTGTAGAATTTCTCTCAGCCATATAATCCAGCTTTGGATGCTCCACTGCATTGTTTTGCAGAGGAATTTTTGTCTTTATGCCAAGCTCATTGCACAATTTGTATAACTTCTTTCGATTATATGCTCTGTCTGCATATAGTGTGCTTATATTGTATTTAGCATTAGCCCTTGCAATAAGATCACAGGCTCCATAGTGGTCAGAATAAACTCCACTACTGTATTTTGCAGCTATGACTTTTTTGCTACCTATCTCCAGCATTACATGCAATTTTCTTGTTTGCTTATAGCCACGGTACTTTCTATCTGTACCGTTTGCCTTACTATGGCCTGGAATATTATTGTAGATGCTTATTCCAGTGCTATCTATGGCGATCTCAATATTTTCCATACTGTTTTTATCATGTCTTCGATCATTAATTTTTAAGTTAAGCTTTTTGAATCTTCTGGAAGCCTGGGAATAGCTGATAACTTGCAAATTTTTTCCTATTTGCTCAAGGTATCCCGCTATAAACCCCACCGTTTGTCTTAGGCCTATTCTAAACAAATAAGTTATTATGTGAATTAGAATTACGACTTTATCACTATAAATATTGTTGCTACCGGCCATTTTGGGACTTTTTTCGTACCAATTTTCTATGGCATCGTTGACGTAATAAAAAATATTTCCTCTTTCTTGGAGAAATTTGTTATATTCGTAGCAGTTACTGACTTTCATTTTGACTGGCATATTTTTCCTTTGTCGGTTAAATGCCTGTTTATAATGAATTTCGTCAGTAACTCCCAGTTCTTTTTACTTTAGCTATGCAACAAAGCCATTCTAGCGCGTGACGCTAGAATCCAGGAGTTTCAATTGGGCATAAATGATGAATATAAAAGTTATTTTGAATGGAATTTAAAGGCTGGATACCAGTGTCTGGGCACTGGTATGACACCCTTTTGTTGGTAAATGGCCTAAAACACAAAATTCGTACAGTTGTGGATCAAGTCATAGGATTGTAAAAGTCACCTAATTCGTTTACAATATTTTCTTTAAGAACATTAAAGTTGAATCATCAACGTAACCTGAGCGCTCAAAATCGCATTCGTATCCAAGATTTTCATAAAATCCTTTTGCACCTTGAAAGCTCATAGTGACAAGAGTTGCTATTTTACAGTGCATATTACGACCATACTCATGAACTTTTTCCATAAGTTGATAACCCAACCCCTTTTTTCTGTGATCTTGATGTACCCAGAGCAGGTCAGTATAAATTGAACCATATATTACTAATCCACTACAACCAGCTATTACCTGATCATTTTCATCGTGAGTAAAGAAGGCAAATTGAGAGCATGCACCTTTATCAATAAATTCCTCATTAAGTTTTTCAGACAGAAAGTCAATCTTTTCACTGTCTAGAGACGTAGTTACTGTGAATTTCATCCATTACCTCCGTTAAAGTATGAAATAGCTTTTTACTGTAAATACTACAATTTTAATATAATGTATAGTTGCGCATAAACAAATAAATCCTTATAATTAAGGATTGAGATTTTACACTAAGAAATTTGATCTCTTCTATAAATTAATTCCATCTCTTGTATGGAAACAAGATAATGCAACAATTAGTTTCTTTTCAAAGTTTATATACTCGTGATGGATTAGTCGAGATTGATGAAGCTTTTCTTGATTATGTTAAATTGCGTGATGAGAATTTATTTCACTCGTTGATTAAGGCAAGAGAAAAAGCAGGTTCTTTTCCTATGTCATCCCAGCGCGTGACATTGGGATCTTCTCTTCCTATGTCATCCCAGTGCTTGACACTGGGATCCAGAAATCTTGATTGGGTGCGGCCAACAAACGTAAAAGTTGTTTTGAATGGAATGGCAAAAAGACTGGATTCCAGTGTCAAGCACTGGAATGACACCATTTTAGAGCTAATGTCACAATGTTCGTACAACTGTGTGTCAGCTACTGGGATGACAGATAATAGTCAGTTAATTATAGATCTTTCATACTTACTTGATGAATTTATTGCAAAACTTTTCAATATTAAAGAAGAAGTAGAAGAACTTAAGAAAAAACACCATGAATTTGCTGAATTATATAAATGCAAAAGGTTATTTGTTCAACGTTATGCATTAAAGAAATATGCTGATGTGGCAAGTATAGATATTGATTATATTACTGAAAAATTAAACCAATTTTTCACTAGACCGATAACGGAGAAAGCTTTTGCTGAACAAGTGATGCGCTGGTTTGGAGATCAAGAAAATTATAAAGAGGAAATAGAATTTGCAGCGCAGTACGCAGCATGGAGAGTGAAAAATAGGCAGAGTATACTCTTTAATATTCATAAAAAAATCGACCATGAAAATCTTGTGTCATTATCCAAAAAAGAAGTTGATGAAGTTGAAGTGCTATACTCAAATGAAACAAAAAGGCGATACGGTTTTGACCTAACAAATGAAAAAACGAGTTTAGATAAGGCATTAGATAACGCTAATTACTGCATATTCTGCCACAAGCAGAATAAGGATAGCTGCTCAAAGGGACTAACGAGTGATAACAGTACTTTCAAAAAATCTCCACTCAAAGTAAAGCTGCATGGCTGCCCACTAGAACAAAAAATATCTGAAATGAATCTAGTGAAAAGCGAAGGATATAGCATAGCAAGCTTGGCAATTGTGATGATAGATAATTCATTGTGTGCTGCAACTGGAAATAGAATATGTAATGACTGCATGAATTCGTGCATATATCAGAAACAAGAACCTGTAAACGTACCAATGATTGAGACGAGAATTTTAGATGATGTGCTCAATTTACCGTATGGATTTGAAATATATTCTTTGCTCAGTCGTTGGAATCCTTTAAATTTTCAACGTCCATTGCCCAAAGAAAGCACTGGAAAAAATGTGCTAGTTGTAGGCCTTGGTCCGGCGGGCTTTAATTTAGCTCATCACTTGCTAAACGATGGACATAATGTTGTTGCTATAGATGGGTTAAAAATTGAGCCTTTGCATGATAATTTTCAGCTAATTAAAAATTTTAAATATGAAAAATTAAGTGAGCGCATAGCTAGTGGATTTGGCGGAGTAGAAGAGTATGGCATCACTTCCAGGTGGGATAAGAATTATTTGAAGATTATTAGATTGTTACTTGAAAGGCGCAAAAATTTTGCAATTTACGGAGGCATTCGTTTTGGTGGTACGATTACCGTTGATGATGCATTTAACTTAGGGTTCGATCATATAGCTCTGGCACTTGGCTCTGGCAAACCACGAATGATAAAAATAAAAAATATGCTAGCTCGTGGAGTGCGTATGGCATCTGATTTTCTTATGTCATTGCAACTTACTGGCGCTTTAAAATCTGATTCTATAGCAAATCTACAAGTTCGTATGCCAATAGTG
The DNA here is from genome assembly GCF_012277295.1 of Wolbachia endosymbiont of Ctenocephalides felis wCfeT. Lineage (NCBI taxonomy): Bacteria > Pseudomonadati > Pseudomonadota > Alphaproteobacteria > Rickettsiales > Anaplasmataceae > Wolbachia > Wolbachia endosymbiont of Ctenocephalides felis. The sequence continues at coordinate 1,471,139 of NZ_CP051156.1, read as the reverse complement.
GTAATTGGTGCGGGGCTGACAGCAATTGACACTGCCACTGAAGCTTTAGCATATTATCCAGTTCAAGTGGAAAAGTTTCTCCATCGATATGAGGCACTAGTAGATAAATATAGCAAAGATTACGTTGAAAAGGATTGGACAGAGGAAGAGCATGAAATTGCGAACGAGTTTATAGCACATGCACGATTGTTTAGAAAAGAACAAGAATTAGCAAAACAAGAAAACAGAAAGGCAAAAATATTAGAGCTCATGCAGAGCTTAGGAGGAGCAAAGGTTATATATAGAAAAGAGTTGAGAGAGTCACCAAGCTATCGATTAAATAGTGAAGAAGTGCAAAATGCGCTTTCAGAGGGAGTGTATTTTATTGAAAACTTAGAACCAGTTGAAATTATGACAGACAAACATAATCACGCTGAGTCAATAAAAGTGACAGATACAAAATCTGCTGAAGTAAAATACATAAAAGCGCGCTCTATTTTTATAGCAGCAGGTACTGAACCAAATACAGTTGTTGCAGCTGAAGATAAAGAACATTTTAAATTAAGTAATGGGTATTTCACTCACTTAAATTCTTTTGGAGAAGAGATAGATCCAATATTTTCCCCTAAGATGGAGAGTAAAGATAGGATATTAGCTTATAAACAAGGCAGTAAGGCAATTAGCTTTTTCGGCGATCTTCATCCCTCATATAGCGGCAGTGTTGTAAAAGCCATGGCCAGTGCCAAGAATGGCTATCCTATTATTTCTCAGCTCTTAAATGGAAATGAGCAATTTCATAATAAGCCAGTACCAAGCACACAACTGCATGAACATCATGATGTGAACTCAAATATGGTGTCATCCCAGTGCTTGACACTGGGATCCAGTCTTTGCTCCATCCCATTCAAAACAACTTTTACATTTGTTGGCCATGCACAATCAAAATTTCTGGATCCCAGTGTCAAGCACTGGGATGACACTACTCACACTCCTACTTCAGTGGCAATGGCTAATAAGGCATTCTTTAATAAAATTAAAGAACAATTCACCGCAAAGGTTATAAAAGTTCAATATTTAACTAATAAAGTTATAGAAATAGTAATTAAAGCACCACTTGCAGCAAAAAATTTTAAGCCAGGGCAATTTTTTAGATTGCAAAATTTTGAGATGAATAGCAAAAGTGATATAACATTTGCTATGGAAGGAATGGCAGTAACAGGTACTGAAGTAGATAAGGAAAAAGGGATAATCTCTACTATTATTCTTGAAACTGGTGGTTCTACCAATCTTTGCAGGTATTTAAAGGAAGGCGAGCAAGTAGTTCTCATGGGTCCAACTGGGTGTCCTACTGAAGCTAACTAATTAGTATCCATTCAGGTGTATGGCTTAAGAAGCAATAGCCAGTAGGTTTTGAAAAGGATTTAACTTCTTTTGCCTCCAAGTCAAGTACAATGAAATTATCCTCTCAAGAAACATATTTCCCCGTTTCGATTGTGTAAAATATGAAACTTTTCGGTAAACAACGTAATGCCGAATCTGTCGCTCAGCATAGTTGTTTGTCAGTGGAATATTTTCTGGATCGTCCAAAAATTTCCACATCATCAGATCCGATTTCATGATATTTTTTGCTACTCGAGACGCTCCAATTGCCTCGGGTAAATTTGATATATTCTTTAAGTAATATCTCGTTCGCTTGCGTAATTTTCTTGCTCTTCTTATGAACCTTAATGTGTCTATTTCATCCTTTAACAGAGCTTTTTTCAATGCAAATAATTCAGTAGCAACATTCCTTAAATAATACCCCAAAACTTTCACTTCGCTATTCCAACTATGAGACAACCTTTCAAAATCTCTTGCTAAATGTGCCCAACAGACCTGCCTTTTCTTGCTGGAAAAGTAGTTGTAAGCTGCATATCTGTCGGTCACTACTAGGTTGTTATTCTTTCCAAATTTACTATTTTCCAGGACTTTCATCCCTCTTGACTCTGTCAATTTGATCACACTTCCTATTTTGCTCGCAAACATCCAGCACCAGCCCTGTTTACCTTTGTTGTAATGGCTAGTTTCATCGATATGTAAAATTTTGCTCTTGCTTACCTCTTCCTCAATTTGCTCATATGCTTCTTGGCATTTTTCTGCCACTCTAGCCTCGCTATTTGATACACTACCGACGCTGATATCCAGGTTGAAAATGTCCTTTATAATATTTGCCACTTCTTTTTTCGAATTCTTGTAAAATCCACTTAATGCTGCAATTACTGACTTAACTCTTGGACCAAATGTGTCCGCAGTTACTCCTTCTTGTAGCTTGCTACTTTTTCTTTTTCCACATCTTTTGCAACGTCCATGCTCTAGTTGATATTCAACTACATACGGCTTGATTTCCGGCAAATCGACCTTTTGATGAGTATACGGATCTTTTGATACCGCAATTTCTCCTCCGCACTCACACGTATTGGGCAGTTCTATTTTTACCATCTCATCTGCCTCCATTTTAGGGCGGTAACTGCCTTTATGTCCAACCTGTGCTCCTACTTTCCTGTCACTTTTTGGCTTATTTTCCCTCATCTTATATAATTCTTTGGAGCTTGGTATAGATGAATTTTTTGAACTTAAGCCAAGCCTTTCTTTTAACTCAGCGTTTTCGATCCTTAGCGCTTTATTTTCTGCTTTAAGCTCTTCTATTTTTGTTTCTAACTTTTCTATAGTCTGCTTAAACTTTCGCAAAATTCTAAAAGATCAACCATATTACCTCATAGCCACTCTAGTTTACCTTTTTAGCATTCCTTGTCTACTCTTTATTTTACCGCCCGGCTGAATGGATACAACTAATTAAGCGGCAAAACTTCCCCTGAAGCGCTGTAATTTTCAGAAGCACATTCTACAAACTTGTCTGTTAGCTCATCAGGTAATGTTAATTCAGATATCTCTTTTCCAGGAAATGCTTGTTCATATATACTGCTACCAACAGGGCCATTGGGATATAAAGCATTTACACATAATTTCGCATGTTTTGTTTCAGATGCATATATCTTAACCATTATTTCTAGTGCTGCTTTGCTTGCAGCGTATGGAATCCAGTATGGATAAGAAGAGGGGGAAAGAGTTACCTCAGAGGTGACAAATATTACCCTTCCAGCATTGGATTTTTTTAATATTTGATCTAAGCTCTTCAGTAAATACCAATTGGCATTAAAATTTGTATCCATTACATTATGAAACTCTTCAACTGCAGAATCACCAATTGGAGTTAGTTTGCCTAGCATCCCCGTACATGCAACCAATATGTCAAGAGCTCTAGACTCTGATAGTTTTAGGTTTTCTATCATACCTGGTAGTAATTTTACATTCTCAAAATCCAAAAGATCAAGCTGTATAAGCTTAACAGAGCCTTCTCTAAACTCTTTAAGTTTTCCAATTTCTTCATATAGCGGATTAAGGTGGTCAATAGCTCTTGAAACCAGGATTACATTAGCTCCCTCTTTTACAAATCTTTTTGCAACAGCAGAGCCAATTCCACCTGATGCTCCAGTAATTAAAGCTACTCTACCTTCTAATTTACCCATCCTCTTTTTTCCTTAGCGAGATTCATTAAAGTATTTTAGCTGGAAATTAAATTTTGCTCCATATATAAAAATTAAACTTAGCATATAAAAAAATAGTAAAGATGCTATTATACCTCCTAAGCTACCATATATCATATTTAGCTGGTAAAAAGAGATTTTTAAGTATTGCTTAAAGGCTGAAGCAGAAATCGTCCAAAGAATAACAGCTACACAAGATCCAGGAAATATATCTGATGGACTGTGTTTTACATTTGGCAGCATGAAATATAGCCATGATACCACAACAAATAGCACAAATTCCGTGAAAAAGTACTTAGTATAACTCATTCCTTGATTGGAAAAATCAATTAGCATTGGTATTAATGTAGAAAATACTATGGTTAAGGTAACAACAAGTGTAATTACTAAAAACTGTAATATGCTTAATACTCTTCTTAATATATATGGTGGTGAAACTGGGACTTTATAGGCTTTATTCAATATTGTTCTCAACCCTTCAACTGCTGATGAAGCCGTCCAAATAGAACCCACAATTGCCAAAGTTAGTAAATTTTGCGGTGGACCTGAGATTATCTCTTTAATTCTCGGCATTAAAGGTGCTAAAATTTCGTGGGGCATACTATCAATAATAGATGACCAACCCATGTTATATTGATCTAAGAAGCTTGCGAATGTTGACGCTAAAGCTATCAAAACAATGAGAAATGGAAATATCGATAGCAAGATTAAAAATGATAAATATCCCGCATGTTCCATTCCATCGTTATCAATTGTGTCAATTAAAGCACGATAAAGACAATAAATAATGCTGTAAAATTTTTGTAGCACTGAGAAGTTATAAACAAACAAGTTAAGATATTCTAAATAAAATAACATACATTTTTAAGTAAAATATTTCTAGTCTTTCTTGCTTAAGCCTTTTTTCCTTACTTTACAGCACTTTCTTTACCTTAAGTTTTAGAATTTTGTACAAAAAGCACTAAGAAACATTGAGCTCAAAGCATATATAAATTATACTTTACAGTGTAGTTAATAAAAATTTTAGTAAAATAAGTAAAACTAGTTTCTAGCTAAGATAAATAAAGTGAGCTTTTTTGACATAAATAGCGTTAGAATAATTGGTAGATATTTCATCAATTTTTTGTTGAGGCTGGGTAGCGCGTTCGTATTCTTCATTCAATCTATATATCACTGCTTTGTTCCACCATATTATTTCAGTAATGTAGCAAGACAAATTATAGAGATAGGGTTCTTTTCTCTGCCAATTGTTGGATTAACTGGAATTTTTATAGGGGCAGTAATAGTTTTACAGAGTAGTATAAGCGGTTCATTGCTCAATCCAGAACAAGTGGTACCCAAAATCGTTACAATTACTATTATAAAAGAGCTTGGCCCAGTTTTGATTAGCTTAATAATGGTAGGGAAAGTCGGGTCATCAATTGCAGCAGAAGTTGGTACAATGCGCCTTACTGAACAAATAGATGCTCTTACAACTTTAAATATTAATCCTTTTAAATATTTGATTGCACCAAGAATCTTAGCATCAGTAATAGTATTCCCTATACTTATAATATGTGCAGATCTAATAGGGTTGTTTGGAGGATACGTTACAGCAGTCTTTGAATTTCACCATAATGCAAATATATATATAAAATACACAGCCCAATTCTTTAATACATACGATTTTTTTACTGGACTAGTGAAAGCAACTGCTTTTGGCGCTATAATTTCCATTACAAGTTGCTATTATGGTTACCACTGCAGAGAAGGTGCTCGAGGAGTTGGAATAGCCACAACATCAACAGTTGTTATATCATCCATACTGATAATTCTAATAAACTACCTAATTACTCTAATCTATGCATGATCCCATAATATCAATATCAAATTTGAATCTATCATTTAATGATAAAACAGTATTGAACAATCTAAGTTTTGACATATTAAGGGGAGAGTCACTGGTAATACTTGGAGGTTCTGGAAGTGGTAAATCTGTGCTAACAAAAACAATTATTGGCTTGTTATCACCAGATTCTGGCTCGATAAAAATAAACAGCAAAAACAAAAATAATTTTGGCGTTTTATTTCAAAACTCTGCCTTATTTGACTATGTTACAGTATGGGAAAATATATCTTTTAATTACAAAAAGCGCTTTAATATTAGCAAAAAAGAAGCAAAACAATTAGTAATTGAAAAGCTGAGAGACGTTGGGTTGGAAGAAGGTATAGCAGATATGTTTCCAATAGAATTATCGGGAGGCATGAAAAAAAGAGTAGCGCTTGCAAGAGCGATTGCACACAATCCAGAAATTCTAATTCTTGACGAACCAACTTCAGGATTAGATCCAATTATGTCAGATATTGTAAATGATATCATAATAAAATTATCCAAGCATACCATTATCACAATAACACATGACATTCATAGTGCGTTTAAAATAGCAGATAAAATAGCAGTGCTATATGAAGGAGAGATTATCTTTTATGGAACTGTTCAGGAAATACAGAACACTAAAAACAAATACATACAGCAGTTCACTACAGGAGCTTTTAAAAGTAAATGACAAGTGTATAATTTAAGTATATGAGGGAAAAGAAATTATTATTGACTTTTATACAGTTAAAGGGCAAGTTTTTTGATATTATTACCTACACTTTTTGTTTATAAAGTTTTATATGACAGCAGTGCATAACGGAAAACATTCAGCAGCAGAATCAAAACGTTTGATCTATTCCATAATTATAGTTGCAATAACAATGTTTATGGAAATAGTAGGTGGAATAATTTCAAATTCACTCGCATTGCTCTCAGATGCTGGACATATGCTCACTGATCTATTTGCATTAGTTTTAAGCTGGGCAGCGCATAAATTTTCAGCTAAGAAATCTGATTTACAGAGATCATATGGATATCATCGACTGCAAATAATTTCAGCATTTGTTAATGGTTTAACCTTATTCCTCATTGCAATAGTTATTATGTTTGAATCAGTAAAAAGGTTTATCTACCCGGTTAATGTTGAATGGAAGATAATGATGACTGTTGCTACACTTGGCCTGATTTCAAACATAATAGTCTTTTTCATATTACACAGTAAATGCGAGAATAATATAAACATAAAAAGTGCTGTATTGCATGTGATTGGAGATATTTTGGGTTCCATAGCTGCCATACTTGCTTCCATAATTATTATGTTCACCGGATGGCAAATAATAGACCCTATTTTATCAGTGTTTGTCAGTGTAATAATCTTAAATAGTGGTTATAAAATTCTTAAAAATTCTTGTCACATACTTCTTGAGGGCACACCAGATGGCATATGCACTGAGAAAATAAAAGATAGAATCACACTAGAGTTACCTGAAGTAATAGATGTACATCACATACACGCATGGTCGCTATCTGATAATTATCTTATAATTACTATGCACGCAAAAGTTACTCAAAGTGCAAAACATACTGATGTTTTATATGAAATAAAAAAAATATTGCTCAATCAATTTGCAATCGCACACTCTACAGTTGAGATTGAACACGATGAATGTGTAGATCACAAGATACTGAAACATTAATATTACCATATTGACATACATTGTATAATGATGTTATCACTAACTAGTAATAACATAGGTGGTGTGGTGTATGATAGGTATTTCTCAGTTACAATTTCCTTCAAGAGAATCTAGCAGAGCAAAATTTGCTGGTTATTTTGCAACTTTCGTTTCTTTAAGCATAATAGTTAATCCTGCTAATGTCTTTCTGTCTTTTGCTACATTTTTCTTTAGATCTGAAATAAAAACGTTTTACCTTTACAAGGAAATAAAAGCCGCGAAACGGCAAAAAATAAGCAATAAAGAGTACTGGGAAATATTTTTTAAGAACAATACGATTAAGATAGCATTTTTTCTCTTATTTTCTGCTTCTATAACATATGTAGCTTTTACCACTACTTTTCTGCTTATTTCATTGTTTGCGGCAATACCGCTAGCAATGATTTTAATTTTATTACAAAGCGAATTAAGGCCAAAAGATTTTAATCCATTTACACTACTTAAAGCTGCAATAAATTTCTTTTTGGAGGGCATAAAAGAAAATGCGCGCGGCATGGTCAATAGTTTTGATACCAAGCTTGAGCACTTACTTCCTCACGCGTTAAACGACGACATTAATAGAAATATTTATGAACTAAAGGAGAAATATGACGAAAAATTATCAGAAGATACTATTAATGATGAAGAATATCAGCAATTCATTGAATATATAAATAACCTAGATGAACTTAGCAGTCGTCAATTTAGTGACGAAGATAAGGGCAGGCTAACCACATTCTTAGAAGATTTTTGCAAAGGTGATGAAAGGCATAGTTCTGGTTTCACAGGTGGGCAAATTCTTCTTTTAGTTCTGAGAGCCTGTAATGATGGGGATATCGAGGCCATAAAGAATAAGAAGGATGCACTAATTGTAAATCTGCTTGATAGCCAAACTTTCTCTAGAAAAGAACGAATTCCCAACACCTGCTTTACTGGCATTATCTACAGAATGTTAAGTACACTGGAAGGCATCCATTCTGACCCAGAGATTTGGTTCAGACCACCCGGACAAATGCTCCTTTCCGAAGCAAAGCATGAAGCACGTGCGTTCATGATAAAAATGCTAGAGAAGAAGAAAAACTACAAAGAGATCTTGAATGCTTGGCATAAGGTTAGAAACGACCCTGAGGATACTAAAAGTCAAGAGATCGTGGATGATTTCATTGAGGAAGCAAGTATACCATTGATGAGAGGGCTTCTTGACTTTACTTCAAACTATACAGAACAGATTGTACTTACACTGATAAGAGATATTGTATGTATAGAATTAATGGAATTACCAGATGATAATTTGGCCTCTTACATCACACGAAAAGTAAATGTAAAATGTTGCGCTGCCGGGGGTTTTACGCTAGAGGATGAGCGTATAGTAAGATTAATAGCAGATATAAAAGAAAAAGTTTTTTTAGAATTTCTGAACAGAGATTTACTTAAAACAGATTTTTCATTAAAAGATTCATCTGTGGATGAAGCTAGAAGAATAGCTAATGAAATAGTTGGTAAGGAAGTTAGAGAATTTAAGTCAAGAGCCGATAGAGCCATCGAGGGCCAGGTGGTAAGAATGTTAGATCAACTAAGGCATTTACCACAAAAACAAAGATATAGCAGGATATGCTCAGAACTTAGTCAACATCACGGTGAGAAAAAGATAAAAAAGATTTTACAGAAAAAGCTACAAACAACAGATACAGCAATAAGCGAAACCTTAAGAGAACCATCAGTATCTACGTTTAGCGCTGTGGCCAAGGAACAATAGCTAGAAATTTGAAACAATATACTTATTTAGTAATAAATATATTGTTTCAAATTATTGATAAACTAATTACAATGAAGTACTATGTAAAAAAAGCATTACTGAGGTGCGATTCATGGAATCTTTTTCGATAATCATTGGAAAAGTGTTTGGTAAGGTATTTCCTGCTAAAATAGTAAGTTCCTTTCTAGGCATTGGATATTTACCAGTTTGGCAGAATTATTGGTCCTCCTTTTTTATATTATTTGTAACAGGCACTATATTAATGTTCACATATGGTGCTGAGTTTCTGCTCTATCAGACGCCAACATCTAGTATAGTTGTAGCTTCTATATTCATAAAGTTATCAATAATCATTATAATTCTACAACTAATTGGAATATTCATTGTGCATGCTCAAGATCCTGGAGCAAGTAGTAGTGAGAACATAGTAGTGCATCTAGCATCCGGGCAAGCACTAACTGTGGCATTTTCAATGCCAGCAATATTATATATTTATAATACTATAAGCAAATTCTATAAAACTATATGTAAGGGTATACTTATGTGTCCATTATGGTTTAATGACTTCATGCATTGTGTTTTCTTGATAATGATACCTTACGTATTTTTTAATGTTGTAGAGGCAATAAGACCATGGCCTTTAAATACACTACAGCTTGGTTACAACAATGCGGTATCAATTACATTTGAGGGAGTTTTTCATATGTTTTATGCAGCGATTCTACTGTATTTAACAGCATTTATATTCTGCGATTTAACTATGCATGACGCAATTATTCTTAATAAAGCTATAACCCAGTATATTCAAGAAAGCTCAGCCGACCTTAGTTATTATTTACATAATATTATTAAAAAATAAACATTGAATAATTCTGATTGATTTATATATTTAGTATAAAAAATGTGCAATTTGCATGGACTTACAAAGCATAATAAAAGGATTGCAAGATTTTTGGTCTGGTGAAGGATGTACTATACTCCATCCATATACATCCGAAGTTGGAGCTGGTACACTACATCCAGCAACAATCATGTCAGCAATTGATGAAAAGCCAGCAAAAATTGCATACCTTCAACCAGTAATAAGACCTGCTGATGGTCGTTATGGCGATAATCCAAATCGCTTATATCAACATCACCAGTATCAGGTTATTATTAAGCCATCTGGTAGCAATCTACAAGATGTCTATTTGAATAGCTTAAAGGCTCTTGGCATATCAACAGACAAATACGACATCAAGTTTATTGAAGATGATTGGGAAAACCCAAGTGTTGGTGCATCAGGGCTTGGTTGGGAAGTCACGTGCAATGGAATGGAAGTAACACAACTTACTTATATACAACAAGTTGGAGGAATTGATTGCAAGATAATCCCTGGTGAAGTTGCCTATGGGCTGGAGCGTTTGGCAATGTGTATACAAGGCATAGACAATGTTTACGATATAATTTGGAATGGCAATAACGTTACTTATGGGGATATCTTCAAGCAAAGGGAATATGAATTTTCTCATTTAGCATTAGACTATTATGATCCAAAGGTAGTACAGCAGCAATTTGAAGATACAGAAAAATTATGTAAATTTCTCGTTGAAAAAGGATTACCTATAGCAGCTTATGATCAATGCATTAAGACCAGTCATCTACTTAATTTACTTGATGCAAGAGGTGTGCTTGGCGTAAATGAGCGTGCAGCATATATTGGTAGGGTTAGATACCTGACAAAAAAGTGTTGTGAATTATATATGGGTAAATAGCATATGTCAGCACAGTTATTATTTGAATGTCTTTCAGAGGAAATACCATCAAGAATGCAGAATTCGGCTGCAGCACAGATTAAGAATTATATCGCTAACATCTTTAATAAAAATAATGTAAAGTATACCTCTATAGATGTTTTTATCACAGCACGCCGTATTGCCCTTTTTGTTGATAACATAAATGCTATAGAACTTAAAGACTCTAATAGTGAAATTAAAGGGCCAAATGTTAATGCACCAAAAAGTGCAATCGAGGGCTTCTTAAGAAAGAATAAAAAAACTGAGAAAGATTTACTAGTCCGCAAAGTAAATAATGAAGATTTTTATTTTGTTAAAAGGGAAAACCGTTCATTTAACATCCAAGAGTTTCTAAAAAATCAATTAGAAGAAATGTTAAAGAATTTTTCTTGGCCAAAGAATATGAGATGGAGCACAGGAAAGGAGAGATGGATTAGGCCAATCAAAAGCATTTTATGCATTTTAAATGATGAGATAATACCTGTATCTTTCGCAGGAGTGACAGCATCTAATGTTACATATAGTCACCGATTTCTCTCAAATAGTGAGCCGTTAACTGTTAATACACCTAAAGATTATTTTGAGCTATTAGAAAAAAATAATGTCATTCTTCATGGAGATAAAAGAAAGCAATTCATATTAGATCAGATTAACAAGTTTACAAAAGAGCACAATGTACAGCTTGAAAGAAATGATTACTTACTTAATGAATTAACTGGGCTAATAGAGTGGCCAATTGTACTGTTTGGAAAGGTGAATCAGGAAAAATCTTACGGGCTGCCAAAAGAAGTAATACTTAGCATAATTAATACACAGCAAAAGTATCTTGCTCTGAGCAATGGAAAAGAAATTTCTCACTTTGTAACTGTGGTGAATGTTAATAATGATCAAGTTATTAGAGGGCATGAAAGAATATTGGAAGCGCGTCTTGCTGATGCGCAATTCTTAATATCTCAAGATAAAAAAGAAAACTTAGATTATTACGTTAAAAAGTTAAATTCTATATTGTTTCATGCTTCACTTGGCAGTGTTGGAGAAAAGGTTAAGCGCATTACCGCTTTATCGAAGTACATAGCAATATGTATTCCAAACGCATCATTGATTAAGGTTGAGCGAGCTGCACATTTAGCAAAAGCAGATCTTGCAACATCGATAGTCAGAGAGTTTCCAGAACTGCAAGGAGTGATAGGTGGATATTATGCTACTCATTTTCAAGAAGATAAGGAAGTGGTGGAAGCTATAATTGAGCATTATAAACCAATAGGGCCTGATCAAGAATGTCCTAAATCACCAGAAGTAATAGCTATATCAATTGCTGATAAAGTGGATAGCCTTGTTGGTTTAATTGCAGCAGGCGAAAAAATCTCTGGTTCATATGATCAGTTTGGTTTAAGGAGAATGGCAATTGGTATTATTAGAGCAATACTAGAAAATAACTTGCATATTCAAATTAAGCTGCTGATAGATAAGTCAGTATCTTTATATCCAAGACTTGCCTTTGCTAAGGATGTAGATCAGTCCAATAAGCCGGCTAGAAAACAAATTGCAGAATTAGTTCTTAAGTTTTGCTTAGAAAGATTTAAGGTTATTTTGAAAAATAGAAATATAAGGCAAGATGTTGTAGATTCAATACTATATAGAGTTGACATTAGCGATCTATTAATAGCAGAAAAGCAAACTGAAATACTAGATGGCTACCTTAACACATCAGAAGGTGAACAAATTATAAGTGTTTATAAGAGAGTTAGTAATATAGTTAGCAAAGCAGAAAAAAATGATAATACTACATACAATGCATCCTATAGTAAAAGATTCTTAATTGAGAATGAAGAAACAAAATTATCAAATTATGTAGTTACTGCTCATGAAAGCATAAAGCAGGCAATAAAAAATAACCACTTTAATGCAGCACTTGATGAGCTTACTGGTTTTGCTCCATTTATTAATCAATTTATGGACAATGTAAAAATCAATTGTGATTCTAGTGAATTGAGAAGAAATAGACTATCTTTGCTTGCCAATGTAGTTTCTATCTTTCACTTAGTGGCAGATTTCAGTCTCATACAGGTTAAGCAATGCATCAATGCTCAAGCAATATAGAGAACAAATAAAATCATCTCCAGAGTCTTGTGGCGTGTATAAGATGATAGGAGATAAGAATAAAATTTTATACATTGGTAAAGCAAAGAATTTAAAATCAAGGTTATCCGATTACCTTCAGTTTGAAAGCCTTTCTGAGCGAATCAAAGTAATGATTTCACAAGTGGTAAAGGTTGAAACTTTTATTACTAAGAATGAAATCGAAGCATTACTCCTTGAAGCACAGTTAATAAAGTCACTGAAACCTCCTTATAATATTGTGCTTACTGATGGAAAATCCTATCCTTATATAACAATTTCCAAGCATGAATACCCAAGAATAGCAAAATATAGAGGTAAATTTAAAAAGGATGAATTTTTTTACTACGGCCCTTTCCCATCTGCTGCTGCTGTTAAAAACACTATCCTATCATTACAAAGAGCTTTTCTCTTGAGGGTTTGTTCAGATCAATATTTTTCTTCAACAAAAAGACCATGTATTGAATATCAAATCAAGCGCTGTTCAGCACCATGTGTAAATAAAATCGCAAAAGATGATTATCGTCAATCAGTGAAACAAGCACAGGACACACTGCTTGGAAAAAATAAAGAAGTGCAAAAGCAACTACTTTCATCAATGGAAAAATGCAGCAATGAAATGAACTACGAACTTGCTGCTGTTTATCGCGATCGACTAAAATTTCTGCAGCAAATTCAGATGCAGACTACTGATTTTTCTTTTGAGAAAGATGCAGACTTTTTTAGCATTGCACGCGAAGCAGATTTGGCATGTATTAATGTGCTGTCATTTAGAAATAACTGCAATTATGGAGCTGTACCTCACTTTATTGAGAATTGTAGTGATCACCTAGATGAAGAAATTTTATCTACATTTTTGATCAATTTCTATAATTCAGTTAATGTACCGCCCACTCAAATCTATGTTCCTGATTCCACTCAGGATACGGAGACTATAGGTCAAGCATTATGCGCAGTTGCTAAAAAATCAATAAGAGTTCTGCATGCACAAAATAATGAAGAACGTAAGTTGCTAGAGTTTATTTATAACAACTCTCAACATAGTTTAGAACAGAAATTGACAGATTATAGAAACAATCTAGAAAAACTTGAAGAGCTAAGTAAAGTTTTTTCATTGCCAGATATTCCAAAGCGCATCGAGATTTATGATAACAGCCATATCTCTGGAAATCAGCAGATTGGTGTCATGGTTGTTGCAGGTAGGGAAGGTTTTTTAAAAAGTGAGTACAAAAAATTTACCATTAAAGAGGAAATTTCAGGTGACGACTATAGAATGATGAGAGAGGTATTGACTAGACGTTTTTCTGGCAATATGAAAAATTTAATACCTGACTTTTTGCTAATTGACGGTGGACCAGGGCATGTTTCCATAGTGCAAAATGTTCTGGATATATTAGGTATTCACATTCCTTTTGCTTGCATGGCAAAAGGCCCTGACCGCAATGCAGGAAACGAAAGATTTTATACGCTGGGCAGGGAAGAATTCAGTCTAGCAAATGACAGCAAGCTCATGCTTTATTTACAATCACTGCGCAATGAAGCCCACCGTTTTGCAATTACTACACACAGGAAAAAACGTGATAAACAGTTTATTGTATCACATTTGAGCAAAATACCTGGCGTTGGTAACAGGAGAAAAAAGGCATTAATGTCTTACTTTGGCTCAGTAGAAAATATCAGTAAAGCTTCTTTATCTGAAATCCAAAATGTACCTGGAATTAATAAAAGCTTGGCAGAAGTAATTCTTAAGCACTTGAATTATGAAAAAGCTACTAATAAAGGTTATGATATAGCCAACCAAGATTTACCGAAATAAAGTTATCATTACAGGGATGACACCCTTTTGTGGACGATTGGCCTAAAACACGTATCCATTCAGGTGTATGGCTTAAGAAGCAATAGCCAGTAGGTTTTGAAAAGGATTTAACTTCTTTTGCCTCCAAGTCAAGTACAATGAAATTATCCTCTCAAGAAACATATTTCCCCGTTTCGATTGTGTAAAATATGAAACTTTTCGGTAAACAACGTAATGCCGAATCTGTCGCTCAGCATAGTTGTTTGTCAGTGGAATATTTTCTGGATCGTCCAAAAATTTCCACATCATCAGATCCGATTTCATGATATTTTTTGCTACTCGAGACGCTCCAATTGCCTCGGGTAAATTTGATATATTCTTTAAGTAATATCTCGTTCGCTTGCGTAATTTTCTTGCTCTTCTTATGAACCTTAATGTGTCTATTTCATCCTTTAACAGAGCTTTTTTCAATGCAAATAATTCAGTAGCAACATTCCTTAAATAATACCCCAAAACTTTCACTTCGCTATTCCAACTATGAGACAACCTTTCAAAATCTCTTGCTAAATGTGCCCAACAGACCTGCCTTTTCTTGCTGGAAAAGTAGTTGTAAGCTGCATATCTGTCGGTCACTACTAGGTTGTTATTCTTTCCAAATTTACTATTTTCCAGGACTTTCATCCCTCTTGACTCTGTCAATTTGATCACACTTCCTATTTTGCTCGCAAACATCCAGCACCAGCCCTGTTTACCTTTGTTGTAATGGCTAGTTTCATCGATATGTAAAATTTTGCTCTTGCTTACCTCTTCCTCAATTTGCTCATATGCTTCTTGGCATTTTTCTGCCACTCTAGCCTCGCTATTTGATACACTACCGACGCTGATATCCAGGTTGAAAATGTCCTTTATAATATTTGCCACTTCTTTTTTCGAATTCTTGTAAAATCCACTTAATGCTGTAATTACTGACTTAACTCTTGGACCAAATGTGTCCGCAGTTACTCCTTCTTGTAGCTTGCTACTTTTTCTTTTTCCACATCTTTTGCAACGTCCATGCTCTAGTTAATATTCAACTACATACGGCTTGATTTCCGGCAAATCGACCTTTTGATGAGTATACGGATCTTTTGATACCGCAATTTCTCCTCCGCACTCACACGTATTGGGCAGTTCTATTTTTACCATCTCATCTGCCTCCATTTTAGGGCGGTAACTGCCTTTATGTCCAACCTGTGCTCCTACTTTCCTGTCACTTTTTGGCTTATTTTCCCTCATCTTATATAATTCTTTGGAGCTTGGTATAGATGAATTTTTTGAATTTAAGCCAAGCCTTTCTTTTAACTCAGCGTTTTCGATCCTTAGCGCTTTATTTTCTGCTTTAAGCTCTTCTATTTTTGTTTCTAACTTTTCTATAGTCTGCTTAAACTTTCGCAAAATTCTAAAAGATCAACCATATTACCTCACAGCCACTCTAGTTTACCTTTTTAGCATTCCTTGTCTACTCTTTATTTTACCGCCCAGCTGAATGGATACGTATGATTTATATAACACTCCTCTTTCCACAGAGTACATAATTAACATCAACGTCTTTGGTTAATTCCCACTCACGCTTCATTACGCTGTATTCCATGCCAGCCATATTATACAATGTAATATTATGGTCTCTCAAATAACCTGCAATCTTTGCTGGTTTTAAAAATTTATTCCAGGTATGTGTCCCTTTTGGCAACCAGTTTAATACATATTCTGCTCCAATTATTGCAAGTAAAAAGGATTTTATAGTCCTGTTTATTGTAGATATAAAAATTATTCCCCCTGGCTTTAGTAATTCTACCACTCTTTTAATGAAAAGCTCCAAATTATCTACATGCTCAACTACTTCCATAAGCAAAACAATATCGTATTTTTCATCATGATTTTCAACGCAGGTGTTCTGATACTTTATGTTCAACCCCACTTTTTCCGCATGTGATCGTGCTACTTTTATACTTTCTTCACATACATCTATTCCCACAACATTCATACCAACTCTGGCCATTGATTCTGATAAAATACCACCACCACAACCAATATCAAGTAACGATAGCCCCTTTAGATCACAATCTTTTAGTTCTTTTATTTTTTCAATAATGTAAGATGCCCTGACAGGGTTTATCATGTGTAGTGGTTTAAATTTACCATTCTCATTCCACCACTCATCAGCCATTTTGGCAAACTTTGATACTTCACCTTCATTGTAAGTTTTTTTTTTCTCATCTAAATGATTGATTTCATCGAGCTTTTTGATGCGCTCTTCATGCCTGCTTTCTTTTGAAAATTCTGTCTCTAAAAATTGTTTCACTATCTCTTTTGCCAGCTTATTGTTAGTAAATCTTGCTCCAAGGCACAATACATTAGCATCATTATGTTCTCGAGCTAGCTTTGCAACTTTGGTACTATTACATAAAACAGCTCTAATTCCCTCAAAGCGATTTGCTGCAATGCTCATGCCAGAACCCGTGCCACAAATTAATACTCCATAATTTGCTTTTTTATCTGTTATATCCTTTGTAACTTTAATTGCATAATCTGGATAATCCACAGACTTTTGCTCAGAAGTGCAACCATGATCCGTAACTGCATAACCCAAATCTTCCAGATAAGATTTTATCCATAATTTCAATTCACAACCGGCATGATCCGAAGCGATTGATATTACACATGACATATGTAGTTCAAGAATACCTAAAACATGATCTTAATCTTCCTGCTAAATTCCAGCAAGAAAATAATTCTTATATATTGTCATTTCTATACAAGCTTTAATAAAAACCTGATGACGGATCAAACTTTGGTTGCCTGTTTCTATTACTAAAGTCTGAACGAGGGCGAGAAGGCCGCTTTCCTCCAGGCTTCCTACCAAATGCATTATGATTCTCTCTGTCATTCGTATTGCCTCTTTTTTCCTCATTATAAAGCTCACCTTCAAAAAACTCTCCTGTTTCCTGATTAACTCTACGCCTTGACAATTTTGGGCATCTGCCTTTTTCAAAATCAATTACTAGTGCTTTAAAAGTATCATCTAGTTTTAACATGCTTTCTATAGAGTCTATGTGCTCATTAGCTATTTCGCTTATGTGCATCTTTGCCTTTCTTCCATTAAGAAGCTCAAGTTCTACAATAGACTTTTCTATTCTTACAACTTTAGCATCAACTATAGCACCTTGTTCCAATTCTGTAATTGATTCAATCATCATATTTTTTGCAATTTCAGCCTCAGTGTTGCTCATAGCGAAAACAGAAACTTTACCATCATCTGCTATTTCAATTTTTGCATTACTTTTTTCGCATACATTGCGTATATTTTTCCCTTTAGTACCAATAGCTGCAGAGATTTTATCTTTATCTATGTAAAACGATAACATTCTTGGTGCATGTTCTTTTACATCATCGCTATGCTCTGAAATAACTGCATTCATTTTCTCTAAAATGTGCAACCTTCCAGCTTTTGCTTGTTCTAAGGATTTTTCAACAATCTCAAAATTTATACCAGAAATCTTCATATCCATCTGCAGAGCTGTAACACCTTCACTAGTACCTGCTACTTTAAAATCCATATCACCAAGGTAATCTTCATCACCCAGGATATCAGAAAGTATTACATACTCATCCTTATCTTTGATGAGGCCCATAGCAATTCCAGCAACTGGTGCTTTTATTGGTACACCTGTATCCATTAAAGCAAGAGATGTTCCACAAACTGTTGCCATAGAGGAAGAACCATCTGATTCCATAATTTCAGACACAACTCTTATAGTGTAAGGAAACTCAGATTTGTCAGGTAAAACAGGATGAATTGCTTTCCAAGCTAGTTTACCGTGTCCAATTTCCCTTCTTCCTGGCGCACGAGCAGCCGCAGCTTCTCCAACTGCAAATGGAGGAAAATTATAGTGCAACATAAAGTGCTCACGTCTATCTCCTTCAATGTCATCTATAATTTGTTCATCTTGTGTAGTACCAAGAGCAGTAACAACCAGCGCCTGAGTGTTACCTCTGGTAAATAGTGCTGAGCCATGGGTTCTTGATAAAATATCAACTTCCACTTCTATCTGGCGTATTTCATCTTTTTTACGGCCATCTATTCTTTCGCCTTTCTTTCTAATTATTTCACGTACTAAAGCTCTTTCGAAGTTTTTTACTGCATATGCAATTAACTTTTCGTCTTTTCCTGCTTCTACTAGAGCATTTACTATATTCTCTCTAATTGCTTCTAAAGCTTGAACGCGTTCTTGCTTTACTGTTAGTGAATACGCTTTTTCAAAGTCTTTACTGTACTTCTCAAGTTCTTTTGTTATGTCTGATGCATCAACAGGGATAAAATTTTCAGGTTTATTGCCAACTGTGTCAGCAAATTCTTTTATAAATTCAATAACTGGTTGAAGATGTTCATGACCAAATTTCATTGAATTTAAAACACTCTCTTCAGAAAGCTCTTTTACTTCCGATTCAACCATTAAAATTGAATTTTCATCACCAGATAAGAATAAATCCAAACTGCTTGATTTTATCTCTTGAACGGAAGGATTGAGTATATAGTTATTATTCTCATCACAACCAACCATCACTCCAGCTATAATAGAGTGGAAAGGTAAACCAGAAATTGCAAGAGCTGCAACAGTACCGATCAATGCCGGAACTTCAGGATAGTTTACTGTATCGTAAGTTAATAAATTACATATTACACTGATTTCATCATGAAAACCCTCTGGAAACAGTGGTCTTATACTTCTATCTATTATTCTTGAAATTAAGGTTTCTCTATCCGATGGCTTACCTTCTCTTTTAAAGAAACCACCAGGGATCTTACCCATAGCATAACTTTTTGCAATAAACTGCACATTGAGAGGTAAAAAATCAACACTTTCTTCTTTCTTCTTATGTACTACAGTAACTAAAACTGATGTTTCACCATAACTTACTACTACTGAACCATGGGCTTGGCGTGCTATTTTTCCTGTTTCTAAGGATAAGTCACGACCTCCCCATTCTATAGATTTTTTTATAATTTTAAACATATTAATTCCTCGATTATTTTCTAATGCCTAACTTCTCTATTAATTCCTGATAGGCCTCATTACCAAATTTTCTCTTTATATAATTTAAGTGCTTGCGTCTTCTACCTATTAATATAAGTAAACCGCGCTTAGAGTGATGGTCATGCTTATGCATTTTAAAATGTTCGGTTAAGTTGCTAATTCTCTCGGTTAAAATTGCACACTGTACAAAAGATGACCCAGTATCTCCTTCTTTAATTGCATATATATTAATCAAACTCTTTTTCTTTTCGGATGTTATCGACATCTAAACCTCATATCTAAATATTAAAAACACGAACAGGTTTCACGCAACCATTAATAAAACTACAGATTGCAACAGGTACATCACCCACTATAACATAACAAATATCATAATTATTTAAATTACGCAAGTTATTTAATGTAATTTCTTGGCCATTTTTGATTTTTTCTGCCTCTTCTGCAGAAATTTCAATTTTAGACATTGATTTTAGGATTGATACGATAGGAATAATGAGATCACTTTTTGGTGTAATTCCAGTTACATCTGTGCGAACATTGCAAGATGATGTCATTCCAGCGCGTGACGCTGGAATGGCTTTGTTGCATCGCTCTTTGGATAGGAGGCAATGCATAATAAATTCATGAAGCTATCTCAAATTTAGCCATGCCTATTTCAGTAAATTTGTTCAGCAAATAACACTTGAGTAGCATTTCTTTCTCACGGTTAATCTCAGATTTGTTCCTAAAACTAAACCCAAATGTTTGCTTCAGTCGCGAGAAAAAACTTTCTATATAAGATCTCTTCCCATAATTTATCTCTTTTTTCCACTTCTTCATACCATCTTCACCATATGACTTTATGAGCTTGATTGTAGAATTTCTCTCAGCCATATAATCCAGCTTTGGATGCTCCACTGCATTGTTTTGCAGAGGAATTTTTGTCTTTATGCCAAGCTCATTGCACAATTTGTATAACTTCTTTCGATTATATGCTCTGTCTGCATATAGTGTGCTTATATTGTATTTAGCATTAGCCCTTGCAATAAGATCACAGGCTCCATAGTGGTCAGAATAAACTCCACTACTGTATTTTGCAGCTATGACTTTTTTGCTACCTATCTCCAGCATTACATGCAATTTTCTTGTTTGCTTATAGCCACGGTACTTTCTATCTGTACCGTTTGCCTTACTATGGCCTGGAATATTATTGTAGATGCTTATTCCAGTGCTATCTATGGCGATCTCAATATTTTCCATACTGTTTTTATCATGTCTTCGATCATTAATTTTTAAGTTAAGCTTTTTGAATCTTCTGGAAGCCTGGGAATAGCTGATAACTTGCAAATTTTTTCCTATTTGCTCAAGGTATCCCGCTATAAACCCCACCGTTTGTCTTAGGCCTATTCTAAACAAATAAGTTATTATGTGAATTAGAATTACGACTTTATCACTATAAATATTGTTGCTACCGGCCATTTTGGGACTTTTTTCGTACCAATTTTCTATGGCATCGTTGACGTAATAAAAAATATTTCCTCTTTCTTGGAGAAATTTGTTATATTCGTAGCAGTTACTGACTTTCATTTTGACTGGCATATTTTTCCTTTGTCGGTTAAATGCCTGTTTATAATGAATTTCGTCAGTAACTGCCAGTTCTTTTTACTTTAGCTATGCAACAAAGCCATCCCAGTGTCAAGCACTGGGATGACAACAAAATAGTTGCTGTTATTCATGATTATACAAGAGCTCTAATTTATGAAAGGTCTATACATCAAAACCTATGGCTGTCAGATGAACGTTTATGACTCTGTGTTAATGGAGAACATAATAAAACCTCTAGGGTTTAATGTTGTCAGTGGTGCAGAGGAAGCTGATTTGGTAATACTTAATACCTGCCATATTAGGGAAAAAGCGGCAGAAAAACTTTATTCAGAGCTTGGAAGAATCTACTTGTCGAAAAAAAATAAAGAAACTACCATAGTAGTAGCTGGATGTGTAGCGCAGGCAGAAGGAGAGGAGATATTTAAGAGAGCACCGTTTGTTGATATTGTTGTTGGTCCACAAAGTATTGCTGCTTTGCCGGAATTGATAGTTAAAGCAAGTAGAAGTAAAGGTCATGTGATAGATACTGATTTTCCTGAGGTTGCAAAGTTTGATAAATTGCCAGACGAATGCTATGGAAATAGCCAGGGCTCATCTGCATTTCTTTCTATACAAGAAGGCTGCGATAAGTTTTGTACATTTTGTGTGGTTCCCTATACTCGTGGTGCTGAATATTCGCGACCTGTGAACGAGATATTTCGCGAAGCATTGAAATTAGTTGCAAGTGGTGCAAAGGAGATCAATTTGCTCGGTCAGAATGTAAATGCTTATCATGGGGAATGTGAGGGGGAAATTTGGGATTTAGGAAAACTAGTTAGTCATATTGCTAAAATTGAGAAACTTGAGAGAATTTTCTATACCACTTCTCATCCAAGGGATATGCATGAATCCCTCTATTTGGCACATGCGCAAGAACCAAAGCTTATACCTTTTGTCCACCTACCTGTTCAATCTGGTTCGGATAAAATATTGCATGCGATGAATAGAAAGCATATGGTAGAGGAATATTTAGAAATAATAGGCAAATTTCGCAAACTAAAACCTGAAATAGAGTTTTCCTCTGATTTTATAGTTGGTTTTCCTGGAGAAACTGAGAAAGATTTCGAGGAAACTATGAAATTAGTGGAGGTGGTAAAGTACATTCAAGCTTATAGTTTTAAGTATAGCCCAAGACCAGGAACACCAGGAGCAGAAAGAAAGGATCAAGTACCAGAAGAAATCAAAACGGAGCGTTTGCTACGTCTGCAAGAGTTAATTCGCAAAAAACAGCTTGAATTTAATCAAAGCATGATAGGCAAAATCGTACCTGTCTTATTTAGTGGTAAAAAAGGTAAGCACCAGAACCAAATTGTTGGTAAAAGCCCTTACATGCAATCAGTTTGCATTGATGATCCAGAAGGCAATTATATAGATCAAATAATGAATGTAAAAATACAGGAGGCTTGGCAAAGCAGTTTGTTTGGACAGGTGCATTTATAAAAGAGTAAATATTTTAAACTTTTTTATAGAATAACAGCGTTTTTTCTTTTATCTTTTCTTAAATTAACACCGTTACGTGAACGGATACTGAATAAAGCTACTGTTGTTTAGTTTTTATTTATAGTTAAATGAGTATAATTTATAGTATATATTTTAAGGGATAAGATAATATGTCTTTCAAATTACGTAATGTTTGCTTAGTATTATCTGTGACGATTTTGCTCACTGGATGCTTTGCAACGATATTTTCTGGTTCTACTCAGGGAATCAAAGTAAAAGTAACAGATGATGAAGGCAATTTGATTCAAGGAGTAAGGTGTGTTATACAGTCTGCATCAGGGGCAAGCAACTTTCTTACATCTAATCCTGGAGTAGTAATTGTTCAACGAGGTTCAGGACCATTGTCAGCTGATTGTCAAAAATCAGGTTATAAACAACTGCATACTATGGTAGGTGACAGTTTTAATGGGATTACCTTGTTAAATATGTTATGGTTACCTGGTTTTGCTATTGATGCAGTAACTGGAGCTTATAAAAAATATCCGTCACACTATGTAGTGGTAATGGAGAAATCTGATTAATATCAAAAAGGTATTCATGTACTTGACTTGGAGGCAAAAGAAGTTAAATCCTTTTCAAAACCTACTGGCTATTGCTTCTTAAGCCATACACCTGAATGGATACGTTAGTATAGAGATGAAGTTCGAATTCTTGAATGGTGGAGGTTAGTATACGAGAAAAACTTGCTCTCACGGGGGTTATGTAAAATGGCTGAAAGTGGCTATGTTCCTTAAGCTTTTATGGTATGAAATGTTAAATTTTAGTACCTACCCTTTTGAGAACTTGAGAAAAAAAATATTGTCAATTTTAATAAAATAGGTGTCAAAGTAAACTTAGTCAATAAAACATTTTTTGCCAGTTCTGCTTTACCAATATTTTTCAAGAGCAAATCACAACTATAAGAGTTTCTGTTGCGTTAAAAAATATTAAGGATTCATGATATGGAGAGTGTGATGCCAGTATAGTTATGATTTAAGGAAAAAAGCAAGAAACTATAGATGAAGGAAGGAAGCAGAGAGGTGCTGGCTGAAAGGCTTAAGATAGGAAAAACAACTTTATATGAGTAGAAAAAAAGACGAGAAGAGACAGGAGGTTTTTGCCAAAAAAGCCATGGAGTATGAGATATAATCATAAAATAACAGACTAAAACGTTTTTACTGAATTTGCAAAAAAAATACGGTGGCAAAACTTAGTCAGAAATGGCAAGTCTCTGGGCAATATTAGTAGATAAACGATTCACCGTACACTTAAAAATATCGGATTCACGTGAAGAAAAGACCTATGGATATAAAGAAAGAAATGAAAAAATAGGAAGAATTTTTGAAGATTAGGGCAACCTAGAAATCTTGTATATGTTGATAAATCTGGCATAGATAATACAAAGGCTGAAGGCTGGGTCAAAAAAGCAGCTGATTAGGATAATTGCAGCGTTAAATAAAAGAAAAATAATTGCTCCGCTAATCTTTATGTAATATGAATATTTTTAATGCTTGAGCTTTTAACTCCAATTTTACGTCTTGGATAAACAGTAGTTCTTGATAATGCTACTTTCCACAAACCTAAAAAAATCAATCCAAAGGAGCAGAAGCTGAAATTCTTTACCTTATTCTCCTGATTTTAATAAAATTGAGCATCGAAATAGCAATACTAGCATAATAAAATCATGTAAAAGCTATGAGGAAGGTAAAGAAAAATAGAAAAAGGAAGTAAAATATTGCCTAAAATCCTACGAAATAGTTGCGTAAAATTATTGACTCCAGGAAAAACTTAAGTAGCTATAAGACAAAGCCAACCACTTTCAAAAATTACAGAGTTTAGTGACTACTCCTTCTTAAATATCTCACTTATCTCAAAATCGTAAATTGTCACAAACACGAATTATTGCTTGAATAGTTCATCAAGAAGGGGAAGTATTCAGTAAGCACATCTTGAACACTTCCTCGTAAAACAATTACTCCTCACTAACCTAGTTGTTTTATTGTATGAAAACACACTATCAAGACCTATGCCAGTAACGTCACTACATAATAAACTAAGATATAATCTTCTAAGTAAGACAAACTTATAAGATTTTTATTTGCATAATCCTCCACAATGTTTAGTAACATCGGTTGAAGAAAGAGCACTAGAAGGTTGCTGTGCAAGATCTATAGCTGGAGACCTAGCTTCTATTACTGCGGAAGCGACATAATTTTCAGCACCACTCTCAGATGTCCATTTCTCAATAAACGTACGGCTTGCTTCTTTTACTTGAATATTTATATCTTTAAGGCCCGCATCTACTAATGCTTGTTTAAGTTCACCAACTGACATTGCGCCTGCTATACAACCTGCATATAGTGCTAAGTCCTTTTTAATTGCTTCTGGTAGAGGGTTAGTAGCAACTATATCTGATACAGATAAACGTCCACCTGGTTTTAATACTCTAGCAATCTCTTTGAAAACTTGCGGTTTATTAGTAGATAAGTTGATAACGCAGTTAGAGATTACCACATCAACACTAGCATCAGCAACAGGTAAGGCCTCTATCTCACCTAACCGAAATTCTACATGAGAGTAACCACCTTTCTCAGCATTAAGACGAGACTTACTAATCATGGATGGAGTCATATCTACACCAATAACACGACCTGTAGAGCCAACTCTTTTAGCAGCCAAAAAGCAGTCAAAACCACCACCACTTCCAAGATCAAGAACTACTTCACCTGATTTTAAACTAGCAATTGCTACAGGGTTACCACATCCTAACCCCATGTTAGCACCTGTAGGAACGCTTTTAGCTTCTTCTTCTGAATATCCTAGTTCACGAGAATACTCAATATCAGTTTCAGAAGGTGCTCCACAACAACTCATAGTATTACCACAATCTTTGCCAGCAGTATTTGTTTCCGCAACTTTACCGTAAGTTTCACGTACAGCTTCTTTTATTTTAATATCTTCTTCTGCATTTGTTAACATAATACACTCCTATAATATAAGTGAAAAACTTTACTATAAGCTAGATGTTTTGTATAAACACCATGCTTATGTTAGCATAGGATATCCAGATCTATTTATTAAGCAACATCTTTTTAAAGAAATATATTGACCTTATCAAAAAAAAGTGAAGAGAAGGTCATTTTTATAAATAGGTTTTTAAAAGAGGTATAATAATATGTATAATGGAAGAAAGTACACACAAGAATTCAAACTAGAAGATGTAAAATTATTCAAAGATACAAGGACTTGCTCTCTATTATTAGATTAGCTTTATTTTGTACCCCAAAAGAATCAGAAAATTTACTAGGAGCTTTATTGAAAAATGAGTAACTTTTAGCCTTTTGATATTAGATACTTTCGCTTAATCAATTTTTAGTGTTTCTCCTGCCTTTTTCTGTGTCCAGCCGTTTTTGGTAATAATGTCAGTTATTAAGCACATCAATGCTATTTTTGTTTTCAAAATACTAGGTTGTGCTTCTATAGCAAATTGTAGTTCGTTATCTATTACCAACTTTATACTATAATTCAACCTTAGCAAAAAAAGTAAAATTTGGTTTAAAGAAAAGACGTGAGTTTTTAGGTGTTTTATTTTAGAAATCATAGGCTGGTTTATTTTTAGAATTTGAGCACCTTGTTCTTGGCACCAAAGATTTTTACTTATTATTGTATTAATTATTTGCAACAATTCTTCTAAGAAACTCCCTCAACTAATTCATCGTTTTTTACCAAAACATAACCAAGTTCTCTAGCCCTTTTTCCTAGGTTTTTCAATGCTTTTTCCTTGTATAGTTTGTTATAATAATCTATGCCTCTTTCCACATATTCTTGTCCATACTTCAGCATACTATAAAAGATACATGCTATTTTCCTTGCTGTAGCAGTAATTGCTTTTGGGGCTCCTAGTTGCGTTTTTAATCTTCTGCAATACGCACCCATTCCACTGTTGCTTTTTGATACACAGTGAGCAGCCATTCTAAAAGCATCTGCAGCACGATTCGTAACCTTACGAGTTCTTGTGCTAAATACTTTTTCTCCTGTAATTTTATTAGAGGGGCTTAGCCCTAACCAGGAAGAGAAGTGCTTTTCTGTTGGCCATTTATTGTGGTTTATACCAGTCTCTGAAATTATAGTCTGTATGCTCAATACATCAAGCCCTGGAACTTTAGTGAAGTCCGTACCTGTTATTCTATGCAGTTCTTCATGCACAGCAAAATTTGGCCTATGTTTTGTAGACCTATTCTTTATTTTATTACATAACTCTTTTTCACCAGACTTTGTCTCAAATGTTTTATAATGTTCTTCAATACTTCTATCACATTCTACTATTTTTTCCTGATAAATATTGTATAGTTCAAATTCTTGCTTTAATGTAAATAGGTGTTCTCCTCTGTAATCTCCTGCGAGTGCTTTGGCAATAGTTGATTTATCATTCTTTATATTCGAACATCTGAATTCAGCTAGTTTTTCAGGGTTCCTTTCACCTTCTATTATTGCTTTAATAATTTGCATTCCAGTAACACCGGTAATATCACTTATAACTTTATGTAATTGGATATTCATTTGTATTAATGCCTTTTGCATACGCAAAGTATGTGTAGATGAACTTTCAATTAGATTTTTACGTTGTCTTACATAACTACGTAATACGCACATTTGATCATCTGGTCTAAATGATCCTTGGAGCAACCCATAGCTGTGTAGTTGTTGAAGCCATTGGCAATCCTGGACATCTGATTTCCTTCCAGGTACATTTTTTACATGTCTTGCATTTACCAGTTTTACTTCGAACCCATATAATTCAAGTATTTGAAACAAAGGAATCCAGTACACTCCTGTTGATTCCATGGCTATTGTAGTAACTTCGCACTTCTTTAACCACTTTGCTATGTTATGAAGATCTTCTGTAAAGCACCCGAATTTTTGAACACTGTGCTTATCCCTTCCTTCAGGTACACATATATAATGCACAGATGAGCCAACGTCTATTCCTGCTGCATCAGGATTCATTATCTCTAATTTTCTTTTTACTTTTGCCATTTTGGAACCTCCATTCTATAATAATTTGTAGTTGAGAAGCGCTTCAGCTTGGGACAGTTAGATTATACAATCTTCTCCTAAGAAACTCCCTCAATTAGTTCTTCTTGTTGAATCAAGATATAACCAAGTTCCCGTGCCTTCTTGACCAAGTTTTTTACAACTCTCTCTTTATAACATGTTTCATAATATTCCATCCCTTTTTCCACATACTCCTGCCCGTATTTCAACATTTGATAAAAGATACATGCTAATTTTCTTGCCGTCGCAGTAATTGCTTTTATTGGTCCTAGTCGTTTTTTTAATTTCCTACAATACGCACCTAATGCACTCTTACTACCTCCCACAGAATAAGCAGCCATTCTAAAAGCATTTGTAGCGCGGTTAATAACTTTACGAGTTTTTGTTCCTAATACTTTTTCCCCTGTAATCTTATTACCAGGGCTGAGTCCCAACCATGAGGTAAAATGCTTTTCTGATCGCCATTTACTATGATCAATACCAACCTCTGAAATAATAGTTTGCACAGTTAACACATCAAATCCAGGAATTTTGGTAAAATCTGTACCAGTTACCCGATACAATTCTTCACGCAAAGTGAAGTTTGGTCTGCCTCTTCTAGACTTATTTTTTTCCCTACCTAACTCTTTACTTTCATCAGACTTCGTTTCCAATGTTTTATAATAATTTTCTATACTTTTATCACATTCAATTATTTTCTCTTGAAAAAAATTATATGTTTCATATTCTTGCTTTAATACAAACAAATGTTCTTCTCTATAATCGCCTGTTAATGCTTTTGCTATAGTAGCCTTATCATTCTTCATATTCACACTTCTAAATTCAGCTAATTTTTCAGGATTCCTTTCACCTTCTACTATTGCTTTAATAATTTGCATTCCTGTAACACCAGTAATATCGCTTATAACTTTATGTAATTGGATATTCATTTGTATTAATGCCTTTTGCATACGATTGATATGTGTAGATGCATTTTCAATTAGGTTTTTACGTTGCCGAACATAACCACGTAATACACACATTTGATCATCTGGCCTAAATGATCCTTGAATCAATCCATAACTATGTAGCTGTTGAAGCCATTGGCAATCCTGGACATCTGACTTTCTTCCTGGCACATTTTTTACATGTCTTGCATTTGCCAGCTTTACCTCAAGTCCATATGTTTCAAGTACTTGGAACAAAGGAATCCAGTACACTCCTGTTGATTCCATAGCTATTGTAGTAACTTTGCACTTCTTTAACCACTTTGCTATATTATGAAGGTCTTCTGTAAAGCAGCTAAATTTTTGTATACGTTGCTCATCTCTTCCCTCTGGCACACATACATAATGTACAGCTGAACCAATGTCTATTCCTGCTGCGTTAGGGTTCATTACTTCTAATTTACTTTTTTTTGCTTTTTTCATGGCTTTTTTCATGATAGCTCCTATAATTTATAATAAGTAAAGCGCTTCAGCTTGGGGCGGTTGATAATACAATCTCCTAACCGAGGTAGTCTAAAAGACTCCATCAATGATCTGACCGTTCCTCCAAAACCACGCTAAACGACGGGCACTTATGGCACCAGTGAAGATTACGGTTATAACTGCAGAAGCGCTTCCTATAATTATACTTAAAAACTACTAAAAACTTAAATTGGGAGTTTTTTCCTGATTTGACAGATTTTTCTGTTCGGTGCTAAGCGGGGTAGTCATAATTAGGCTCCACCAATGATTTGACCGTTCCACCCAAAACCATGCTATTTTACGGGCACTTAAGGCACCAGTGAGTTGTTCGGTTATAACTGCAAAAGTGCTTCTCCATAAAATTATATTCAAGAAAGTAGAAAATAGGAGTTTCTTTCTGATTTGACAGATTTTTCTGTTCGGGCTATTTTCACCTTTTCAATATTGTTAAATTGTATAGTTTGTGAAAAATGTGTTTCGTTAGTAATATAGTTATTCATTATATTAACCCACAAAAAAGCTTATATAACCATTTTATACTAACCTATTGCACTAGGTCAATTTAATTATTCTATTATTGATTGCATTAAATTGTATTTTAACGCATTTATCCTTAATATAATTGCTAAAAGATTAATTATATCTACTATTTTTATTAACAAATAAAACTATAAAAAATTTCAAAAAAAGACTTGATCTTTTGGAAAATTGATGGCCCTATGGCACGACTTGCAAAAAATGCAGGTCAATAATTGAAATTTTTTAGTAGCTAATTAATAGGTAATTTTTATGAATAATAGTGAAAACGCAAACAATAGAAAAAAAGAACTAGAAACAAGAGTACTATCAAGCAAAGGCCGGTCATCATTACTTGATCTTGAATTGGTTGAGCTTATTTTATACTCTTCATTCAATAAAGGGGAAAGCAGGGAAATTGCAGAAAAATTATTAGAGCTGTTCAAAAGCGTTGGTAAGGTGATTAGCGCTGACTTTCATGAACTGAAAAGTGTAACTGGCATGAATAATTCGGCAGTTGCAAGTATTATGTGTGTGAGAGAAACAATTGAGAGAATGCTCAGAAAAGACCTGGAAGAACTGCCAATAGTTGAGAATCAGAAAAAATTGATAGAATACTTAAAAATAACAATAGCTCAATCAAATAGAGAAAGTATTCGTGTTATTTATTTTGATAAGAAATCTCGTATCATTGATGAGTATATTCAAGAGGGAACATTAGATAAAGTATCACTTCACCCAAGAGAAATAATGAAAAGAGGCTTATTAGTAGAAGCAAGCGCAATGGTTATAGCTCACAATCACCCTGGAGGAGAGGCAAAACCTTCACAGCATGATAAAAGTTTGACTAAAATATTAGGACTTGCATGTAGCAGCATGGAAATAGAACTAATAGACCATATAATTGTGACAGAAAAAAATTACTTTAGCTTTGCTGAAAATCAGTTATTGTAGTGGGATTTAAGGATTAATTATGAACCTACTATTGCAAACACCTCTAGAGGTGAAAAAACACTGTGAAAGCTTAGATAATAAGGGAAAACAAGAGCTGTATCAGCAGGTACTGGAGGATGCACAAGATGCAACTGAAAGCAATGATATTGATCGGCTGAAAAAGCTAAGTGAGGTTGCAGTTGCAATAGAAGAAGTAAGTGAAAGGGAATTGCTTAAACCCTATGATGATGAAAATTCACTGAGGGAAGCAAATATTGTAGTAGAGAGCGGTGGGTTAACCAACTATCTGTTTAGTCTTGGTGACTCATCAAAGCTCTACGATTTAAGAGAAAATAAAGGGGAAGCACTTTACCAAGCAGTCAAATCGAATGATGTTGAGTTAGTGAAGCATTTATTGACAATTTTGCTGCCTGAAGAAATAAGCAAGATGGATTTGAATTATCTAAATGAGGCACTATCCAAAGCTTATGAAGAGCCGAATCTTTCGGAGGATATGAAAAATTACCTTGAAAATAAGATAAGGCTTTACGGCTTTCTGTGTGGATGTAAGCATAATATGGATCCTATAGAATTGTTTGCAAATCGGCCAGAGGCTAATTATGAAATAGATAAGTTTCTGCTTTCTATGATTATGGAAAAAATAGAAGAGGAAGAATTACTCTCTAAAATAAATGGAATGATTGAGCTTCTGAAAAAATATGAAAAATTTAATGAATTAGAGTACAAGGTGAGAAGACTAAAATTAGAACTTGAAAGCGGAAAAAGTAAATATTCAACTGAAGTTATTCAGGATAGCATTAAAGAACGGGAAAAAGAAATGGAGGAAATTGAAGCAAAGTACATTCAGCCAATTGATTTAGTAGATGAAAGAAGTAGGCTAGTGAAACAACTGCTAAGCAGATATGAACGGGCGAAACTCCACTAATTTATACAGCACTTGCGCTAAAGAGTAATCTTCTCTTGTAATTTTTCTATTTCATCAGGGGAAAGGCCGGTAAACTTAGCAATAGTGTTAACATCCACATTATCAGCAAGCATTGTCTTTGCTACTTCAACTTTACCTCGTTCTTCGCCGATTTGGATGCCTCGTTCTTCGCCGATTTGGATGCCTTCTTCTCTACCTTCTTCTCTACCTTCTTTTTTACCTTTTTCAGTAGCATCATCAAGCCGTTGTTCAAGAATAGCCTCTTCTTTTTCGACATTCATATCCCTCTCTTCATATGCTACTAGATCCTTTTCTTTCCATCTGGATTTATCCAATTCATCATACGCTAGCTTTATTATTGGTTCCTGTTCTGCTATTTTTTTTAGATCTTCGTCTGTAGTTTCCGCTGCATACCGAAAGAAGAAACACCAACGTTCTATTGTAGTCTCTAGCTGGTCTACCTTGCTTTTAGGAAACTTAGGCAGTTCAACAAAAACAAACTGAAAGTCTTTTAAGTAGTGTCCATTGGTTTTTATATCACGTATATTATGAGTCGAAATATAATAGACATCTTGAGGAAATAAATTACAATTAGAAATGGCAATGAAGTATACTTTTTGTAAATCAAAGTATTTGCATGATTGCCTAGAGTAAGCTTTAGCAGCATAAAGTTGTGCACGTTTTTCAAAGCCTTTATCTCTAGCAACTTGCATCTCAACTACGAATCTTCTACCAATTGAATCCTTACATAGAATATCAACTATGCTTTGCCTGTCAGAAGCAATTTCAGGGTTCATTATAGTACCGAGGAACTCTACTTCTTGTATTGTATTTTCTTCAGTAAACCCTAGAATGTCATTTAGGAAGTGAATGAGAATTTTTTGGTTTTTCTCAGTACCAAAGATTAGCTTGAACGAGTAAGGATTCAATGGACTAAGATACCTGCCCATTGAACCCTCCTCTAGGAACCGTACGTGAAAGTTTTCCCTCATACGGCTCGAGCCACCTTAAGTCCTTTTGATGAGAACCGGCTACAATTTTCTTCGAACTTTTGGACATATCAAATCCCTTCTTAGAGCTAACGTTAATCATATTACACCATTTCTGCAAAGAGAAAAGTTTTTTTGATTGACGTTCTTTAAAGTAAGCATACCACTCTTTATCATAGGGGTTAGCTACTGCTCTAACTTTCTTATGGCGTCGAATTGATACACTTGTCGCCTGGAAAAGTTCTTTCCATTTGTTTGTATCTTTATCCTTAGTCAAAGCCGCAAAACACCATTTTCTGGTTTCTATGACTTTGAAGTACTTCCTTTTGATCCAGCGTTTACCTTTGTTAGGATGTCTGCGCTTTGACCATTGCCATAAGGCTTTAAAAATCTCATGGTCAACTTTCTCGTAAGCTTTTCTTGCACATATCCCACGATGATAATAGGCCCAACCTCGAATATGAGGTGAGAGGACTTCAATTACCTTTTCTTGGGTTTGTGCACCACTCTTACGAACCAAGCACCGAACGCTTTTCAGTAGCCTGCTTATGCTTTTTACTGAAGGTTTGATGATTAATTTCGTTCTGTACTTACGCGCTGTCTGACCTAGAAAATCAAACCCATGTTTTATATGTGTGATCTTAGTTTTTCCTGCTGATAAGGTTAACCCCCTATAACCTAAGAAAACCTCTACTAGCCGTTTGACTTTAGTTTCAAGAATTTCTTTCGATTTTCCAGTTACTATAAAATCATCGGCATAGCGGATCAGGTGCACACCACTTGCCTTGCGTTTCTTTGTCCCTTTCTTACCAAAGTGTTTAATGAAAACATCTTCAAGACCGTCTAGGGTTAGATTAGCAAGTACAGGAGATATAATTCCACCTTGTGGAGTTCCTGCTATTGTGGAATGGAACATTTGTTTCTCTATAAACCCAGATTTTAACCACTTCTTGAGAATACCTTTTTCTATTGGAATTGTACTTTCTAGCCAGTGATGGTCTATTTCATCGAAACATTTCTTAATATCTGCCTCTAAAATCCATTGTGGAGCGTCATGTCTAGCCAAAGTTAGAAAAACCTGGCTTACCGCATCGGCCGCTGAGCGATGTTTTCTAAACCCATATGAGTGTATATCTCCTATTGTTTCTGCAACAGGGTCAAGTCCCATTAGGTATAAGGCTTGCATAGCTCTGTCTTTTATCGTTGGGATACTAAGGGGTCGTTTGCCGCCTGTGGGCTTAGGGATATTAATCCGTTTCAAAGGTTGAGGACTATATCCATGTTGCCTTAGGTTTTTAATTCCCTGAGATTTAGCTGAAGGTGTTTGCCACAACTGACGATCGACACCAGATGTGTATTTTCCTTTATTCGAAGTCACGCGTTTAACTGCTAATGCTTTAGCACTAAAACTACGTGTGAGGAGACGTTGTAAAGCTTTCACTTTATTCCATCTACCATCTTTTGTTGCCTGAACAATACGAGATTGTAGCCTTTTTGTATTTTTCTTGCACCGAGACCAGTTAATCTGGTTCCAGTGCTCGGCAGTACCGAAAGGTGCACTTACAATTTTACCTGTAACCATCTGCTTTCCTCTCTTTAAAGGTTTTACAAACAATCTTGTCCAAGATGACCATTGTGGACGTCAGTTCCCTTTCGAGCCAGGTAACGTTTAAACCTGTATCACATCCATTACAGATGAGCATTCACTTTTTCCACACTCCCAATCCCACATACCCATCAGTCTTTCTCGCGATCAACCTTACTAAGTATCAAGATACCCAGAGATATATGGGGTTTCCGTGTTCCACTTATTAAACAACGTACGGGTTAGGATCGATCTACTACACCGGTAGCTTTCGTGTTTGCGTATCAGATACGTTCAGTCTGACAACCAGCTACATACCTTTTGGTTCAAGCCTGTCAGTGTCTTTGGCTTGTTCGACTTAACGATGCTTATAATCGTTCACTTACATTATCCATACCATACAACCCTAGCACCCGTGCCATATTGACACTCACAGCATTGTCCTCTCTTCGCAGATCAAACTTCTCCTTTTCAGGCGGGCACGTTGTCCTAGACGCTTTGCACAAGACATTACTGTACTTGTACAGCCTAGTAGGGTACGAGTAGCAAAACACTCGGTTTAGTCAGGGTGACCTGCTAAACAATTTAATAAGCGACTTTTCACGTCGCACAAAAGTTAAATCGTTTTTTTGGATCTAAAAATTTAGAAAATGGCATACAAAAAAGCTCCAAAATTATTAACAATAATACATCATTAATGCAAAATATTCAATATTTAAAATATAAGTTTGCTTTTGGTTGTGATTCCCTTAACAATAGTAGCAATGCATTAAACTTAGAGTATTAAGAGTGTTAAGTTTTAGAATGTCTGTCTCATATTAGCTTAGAACGTCGATTTGGGCTCAGGTGGTATAAAACTATACCCTCGTATAAGTGCTTCTATAACTGCCCTTAAAATTGTAATGTATCCAACACATCAATTTTGCATGGTTTTATGTTAAGACAGAAGTCGCTGCAAGCTCAAAATACTCAATTTGCTTTATAGTCTCTTTACTATTAATTGAAATTGTTACCCTGCAATCTAATCTCACTAAAAAAGTTAAAAGTCTCGCTAATGAAAAACTTGCAGCTTTTGACCTTCTAATGCATGAAATGTCCGAGAGAGCTGTCTGTAATATATGTGCTGTTTCTTTACTGCTCCATTTATTATCATCTATTGCTTTATTTATCATTTGTATCAGTGTTTCTTTTGTATGAGCTTTAGTAATATACAATATTTCCATTCATCTTATTATTATTATATTAGAATTCGCATAAGGTTAGCAGAAACTTTATATAAATCTATTATAAATTATTGGAAAAATACCATAAACTATGAGAAAGTTGTGCTAGTAAGAAATATTATAAGAGATATTAATGGCAACCTATAACAGTATCAAACACTGAGGCCTATCATTTCGCACCACTGTTTTTCATTTAAAATCTTAATACCTAATGTAAGTGCTTTTTTGTACTTTGATCCAGGTTTATCTCCAACAACCAACAGGTCAGTACTACGAGATACATCAGAAGCAACTTTTGCACCCAGGGACTCAGCTTGTTTTTTTGCTTCAGCTCTACTCAGGGTTAAAAGTGTACCAGTAAAAACAACCACCTTACCGCTTATAGCTGCACTACGTTTATTGTTATCAACTGGAAGAATTTTGAGATGAGATGCAAGTTCGTTCAACATTTCAATATTATGCTGCTCTGAAAAGAATAGGCTTATCGATTCTGCAATTTTTTCACCTATTCCATCAATATGCAGTAACTCATGGAAGACTTGATTATTTGACAATTTGGCCATTAGGTTTTCGAATGAAACATAGTGATTCGCAAGCAACTTTGCCACATGTTGGCCAACAAATCTAATACCCAGAGAATGTATGAATCTATCAAGACTTATTGTTCTTCTGCTGTTAATAGAGTTTAACAAGTTGGCTATGGATTTTTTACCCCAACCATGATGTTCTTGTAAGTTGAATTGACTCAGTTGCTTTTCTAACGTAAAAATATCTGAAATTTGCTCAATAAGGCCAAGGTTATGGAAAGATTCTACATGCTTATCCGAAAATCCAGTAATATCAAAGGCCTCCTTGGAGACAAAGTGCTTCAATCTTTCAATAAGCTGAGCTTTGCAAGTAACACCTGAACACCTTATAGCTGCTTCTTCATCAACTTTTTCTACTCTACTGCCACATTCAGGGCAAGTTTTAGGGAATACAAATTTAGGTGTATTTGGGAGACGAGAGCTTCTATCTACTTCAACTATATGAGGAATAACATCACCAGCTCTTGCAACTACAACAATGTCTCCCTCTCGTATATCTTTACGTATTATCTCATCATAGTTATGCAGGCTTGCTCTACTGATAAGAACACCACCTACATTTATCGCCTCTAATTCAGCGACTGGAGTGAGCAGACCCGTTCTTCCGACTTGTACGATTATTCTTTTGAGTTTAGTTTTACCGCGTGCTGCAGGAAACTTGTGTGCTATTGCCCATCTAGGAAATGTGTTAGTGCTTCCTAATCTATTATGCAATTCTAAGTTGTTAAGCTTATATACTATGCCATCAATATCATAGTTTAGGTTACAGCGCTTACTATAGATCTTATCGTAGAATTGCAGCATTTCATCTAAATTCTTCGCTAAAAATCGATGTTCGTTAACACAAAAACCCAGCTCTTCTAACCTATTTAACACCTCAAATTGGGTTACTGCTGTTCCACCAATTAAACAATACGCAAAGTACTTCAATGGCCTGCTTGCTGTAACTTCAGGATTTAGTTGCCTTAATGAACCTGCAGCAGCATTTCTAGGATTTGCGAAGTCATTATTTTTGTTTAACTCAATAAAATCACTGTTGCTGATGTATACTTCCCCTCTCACCTCCAGTCTGCCTTTAACACCAGGCAAAACTTTTGGAAAACCTTCTATTGTCATTATGTTACTAGTGATATCCTCACCTTCGCTCCCATTTC
The DNA here is from genome assembly GCF_012277295.1 of Wolbachia endosymbiont of Ctenocephalides felis wCfeT. Classification (NCBI taxonomy): domain Bacteria; kingdom Pseudomonadati; phylum Pseudomonadota; class Alphaproteobacteria; order Rickettsiales; family Anaplasmataceae; genus Wolbachia; species Wolbachia endosymbiont of Ctenocephalides felis. The sequence goes on along the minus strand of NZ_CP051156.1, from coordinate 1,433,946 downwards.
CCCTAGTTGCTGCTTGAATGAGAGCACCATCTTCATATACAGCAGAAAACGAGAGGCCATCAATCTTCAATTCACATATGATTTCTAGCTTGCCAATGTTTAGGGATTTTTTTACCCTAGCTAGAAATTCTTCTATATCCTTCTGATTATATGCATTATTAAGCGATAACATTGGCTCAGCGTGCCTTACCTTGGCAAACCTTCTATCTGGATCACACCCAACCTGTGTATCCACCCCTATTTCAGTTGCTCTTTTCTTAAGTTCATCATATTCAGCATCTGTAATTTCAGGATTATTTTCTTGATAGTACAACACGTTATGGTGCTTAATTTTTTGCCTTAATTCTTGATTTGTCATAACATTACCCCCACATTAATTCAAATTAGTTTTTCTCACTACAATTTCCACTTCATAACCCAATAGAGATAAGAACATGAAAATCTTTTCTAGGCTTAGTCCTTTTGTTCTCAAATTTACAATTGCAGACATTTTTGGTTGATCGGTCTCGAGCACTTTCGCAGCCTCTTTCTGGGTCAAACCATTTTCCCTAATTGCACTTTTAACAATGCTCAACAACTCCTTTTTGACATTATCGTCATTTGCTCTTATTTTCTTTACCATAACTTCCCCCGCTTTAATTCAGCTCCATATTCCATAAGTAATTCAACAATCTTTTTGCTATTATTAGCCTTAGCCATCTCTAATGCTGTATGTCCTGAAGTTTCTAGATGAACGTTTGCCCCATGTTTCAACAAAATTGTGGTAATTGCGATATTTTTTCTCATTACAGCTATATGCAGAGGTGTACAGTCATACTTATCAGTTGCGTTTACATATGCACCATTTTTTAAAAGTACACTTACCGCTGTTTCATAATCACAATCGACTGCTGCATGTAGAGGTGTATTACAATTATTATCGATAACATGAACACTACCACCACGTCTAAGAAGCATTTTTACCATTTCATCGCTCTTAGCCTTTATAGCTAGATACAAAGGAGTACACCCATCTACATCTTCAAGGTTAGGATTTGCCTTATTTTCAAGAAGAATTTCAGCTATTCTTTCTAAACCTCGTTTTACAGAGTAATGCAATGGTGTAGAGCCTTTATTACTCATAGCATTAATGTTTGCACCACTAATCAGCAGAAGTTTGACAACATCCTTATGGCCATTTCTAGCAGCACAATGTAAAGCAGTATTACGATTAACACCACGCGCGTTTACATCTGCAAAATTTTCAATAAAGAATTGCAACATGTCTTTATAACCATGTTTAGCAGCAAGACGAAGGAGAAAAGCTCCTAACCAACTAGTGGTGAATAGATAGAGGTAAGGCTTAAATTTTCTACACCTATCAATTTTATTATGTATTAGGCTCAAAGACCTGCCGATATTCACATCAACCTCACAAAAAATGTGTCACTTCCAAAAATTTGGTCTCTTCAACAACAGGCAAAAATGATATGTTTACTTGTTGCTATTTTTAGTATATTCCATTTTTACACTAGGTGCAAGCTATTTTTACAACTAATGATTGCGTAATTAATTAAATATTAAGCTATATGAAGATATTATAATATATATCTAATACGTTAAGATTAGGTATGTAAGTTCATTTTCTTAATATTGCAACTAAGATGTTAGGTTTTGAATAGGAATAGTGAGGTATTTAATAATCATAAAATGGATAAAAAAATAACTCAAGCTATCATGCTACAAAATATCTTTGTTATGGAATTAAATGAGCTTCTTACTGGAGACATTTCGGTTATGAAGAAATAAAAAGCAAGAAGTTGGCCCACTTTTTTAATGCATTCGTCTTTCAAGCTTTTTAAGAAAAAGGGCAGCTACTATTTAATAGGTGAGTAATAGGCTACTTAAAACATGAGAAATTCCAAGGAGTCAATGTTTTTGTATGCATATTGTAAGCCAAGAGCGATTCTACTCATTGATAACCAGGCAACAAATTTAATCAGCTTAATAATTGTGGAAAGTGATGATTGGAATTTTTGCAGTTAATGCAGGAAATATAGACGAGGCAACTAGCTATCTCATTATAAAGATTTAGTTTTTAGAATGTACCTACTGAATTATAATTGTATGTTTTTTTATAGAGCTAAGTGATATCTTTAATTTGCTTCTTCAAGTCTCTATAAAAATTTTCATGTGGGGCAAGTGCAAAAAGTGTTAATTCATTATTTTGCTCATTATAAAGGTAAGCAAGTAAAATTAATTGATTAAAAATAAAGAACTTATATACATAAATACCAGCAAGATCACCTACTTTTTGCTCTCCGATATATGGGTGATTTTGAATTTGTTTTATAGCTTCTTCAAGCTTAGGTAATTGATTACTATGCAATTTCTTCATTGACCGTTTAAAAGCATTAGTTATAAGAACTTTCACAGCTAAATAGGTTTATATTCCTCAACATTCCCTGCTTTGACATCTTCAAGACCTAATAAAATTTCTTTAATTATACTGTAGCTTAACTCAGGATTTTCTTCAACAACCTTACCAACCTTAGCCCAATATTCAATTTGCTGTTGCACAGAGCGACTCTGTAAAGTAGAGTGAGATTGTGCTGACTTAACTAACTCTTCATCGAGATTTACTGCAATACTCATATATAATATCCATATCCTAAATTAACTTTATTATACCATATATTAAAAACTTTTTCAATTAAAAAAGAAATTCTTATGGTAATGACACTTCTAAATCCAAAAAACGTATAATAGTAAACTTTATCAATTTGGGAAAGCTTGCTATTTAGAGAGAAAATATGTACAGAATTTATCAATTACTTCGTGATTACATTTAATCATAGCTTGAGCTTCATTTCGTAGGCGTTTTATATTTTTATGTGTAGCATTGTCCATTTCAACAGATGCGATTGTGAGTTGTGATTGAATCCTTATATAGTTGTTTTCAATAATCTGACTTAATTGATAGTTAACACAGTCAAGTCCAGAGGCAAACATCACGTTTATTAAAGGTTTTATCCATCCTATTTTTCCTAATTTTTTTGAATTATTTATGTTGCTATTTAATCTACCACTGCCAATGGACAGAAGTACTATATCGTCATTTGGAAATAGTCTTTTTGCACTTGCATATGCACATGCCGCAGGGTTATTTGAAAAAACTCCTCCATCAATTAAGATTCTTTCTACCTCATTAATTTTTAGATATTTTGGAGCAAAGTAAGTAGGAGCGGCAGTTGTTGCTCTTAATGCGTCCTTTAATTTAATGAATTTTCTATCTTCTTTCCAATTCTTAAAAAAGAAAGGACAGTTGTTACGAATATCGTAGCTAGTGAGTAATAAGTTGTTTGAAGCGTCTGCAAGAGTGGCGTCACCAAAATACTTGTGTAGTATGTTCTCTATATTTTGATATGGATACTGAGCACCGTTTAACCATGAAAATATTGACCTTCTTAAAAATGAAGATTTAAAAATGTAAGGTCCGTACTCTTTATAAAGATCAACTAAATCACTTGCTGAGTATTGAGGGTTTCCTGTATTATCCTTTTTACAGAGCCCTGCAACAACTATTCCACCTGTGGAAGTACCAGCCATTAAGTCAAAAATTTCTGAAATAGGCTTTCCTGTTCTTTGCTCTATTTCTGCAAGAATAATGGCAGGAATGATCCCTCTAATGCCACCTCCGTCAACAGATAAAATGTATTTTGTCATTCACAAAAATAGTTTTGAATTAAGTTGTTACCTATTATTTTGGCCTGAAAAGTTGATTTTCAAGTTCATCAATTTCTTCGGTGAGGTTCTTTACTCTCTCTTCCAGGCGATAGACTATTTCTTTTAATCTACTATTCTGTTCTATAAGCTTGTCATGCATATGCACACGCAAATCAAGCTTGGCAAGCCACCAGATTGCTGCTACTGTTTGTAGTGTTATTGTAATAATTACTGTAATTGGGATTTTCCCTGTGTTTTGGTTTTTCATGTCTGGTAAAGTTTGAAGCTTTATGGTTAAGTATTTTATATTTTTCTAAAAATAGTTACTAATTGGCTTGGAACTTGTCTTCCGCGTTTGCAAGTAGCTTTATTATTTCGTCATACGGCTTATCCTTATTGTGCCGCGATCTTAGTACAGCTACGTCTCTAGGATTTTTTCCATCTTTACTTCTAATTTTAGGATTTGCACCCTTTTCTAATAAAAAACTAATTATTTCCAAATTTCCTTTATATGCAGCAGAATGTAATGCTGTCCACCTTTCATATTTTGCAGCATTTATATCTGCTCCTTCCTTTGTTAAAAATTTAACAACCTCTAAGCATCCTGCTCCCGATGCATAATGTAGCGCTGTTAATTCTGGAATTCGTGCATTAACATCTAAGAGATTTTTCACTGAAAATTCTATAACTGCCAGGTTACAGCTCTTAGAAGCAACCTTTAGTACCTCTTCATAATTACTGGTAGCTCTGCTTTTCATCCAGTAGTAGGTGATAATAACACATATTACTGCTACTATAAACCACCAGAAATGTAGCTTATCTTTTGTATTCTGATCTAACTTGTTCATGTGTGACATTTTTTCCAATATTAAATAGATAATTCACTTAATTTTCTCCTAACATCGCTTTCATTTACTTATGGAAGCAGATAATGTGGTGCGATAACCAGAACCATCTAACACATGCTCTGCTCTGTCAATTACCCATTCACCATCTATGTCTTGATGAAATCCTAGTAAACTGAGTTTAGCCTCTGCAAGTAACTCTGGATTACCAGGCATAGTAATATCTAATGTTGCATTATTTCGCTTTAGTTGTTTAAGCTTTGCTGTAGCTGCACTTAGCGCTGATTCTGCATTTGAGTAAGGTGTCTGTATAGTATAACTTGGGCTACCAGAGCCTGCTGTTTCTGATGTTGTTTTTCCACTGTCATAACTATGCCATTTCGCAATCACTGAGTTATATCTACTAACGGTAAAGTGTACTTTCCAATTTATTACGTCTTGAGGTGTAATTGTTGTTGTCCCCAGCACTTTTCCTGTTGCTAACTTTGCTTTACCTTTTGGAACAAATACTATATACCCGCCAGCTAGCTTTGCTATTGCTTCACGTTCTATTGCTATTTTTGTGAGCAAGCTAATATCACTTTCTTCAATTTGATTAATATGTGAAATTAGCACATTTTCAAATTCTTCTGCAACTTTATATCCATATCCATGTTTTTCTGCTATTTCTTTCACTAAGTTACCCAAAGTAATTTGATCCCATGATTTAGATACTGTCTCTTTTAGCGATAATTTTAAATTTGTTGCATGGGCTTTGATTAGAAGGGTTTTAGGCGGGCTCTGTATTGTAACCTCATTAATTGTATATATGCCCATATGTACTACTCCTCTTTCCCTGTAACCCAAGGAAATATTTAATTCATCAGGAATCTTTACACTTTCATCTTTATAATCCACACATATCTCAACTATGTCATCTATAGTCCCTGATTCGTCAGTAAGACGTAATGATATTAGATTGTTCTTTATTTGTTCGCTTCCTTCGATGTAAAAGTCTGGTTTCATTTATTTGTCCCAAATTTTCAAAGTTGATTTTTTTAATGGTTGTTGAACTTCAGGCAATTTAATCTTCAATCCCGCTGGCAAAAAGCTACCATATTCAGCAAGCCCTGTATTGATTTCTAGCACTAATTCTACTATTCCTCCCTCAGTTGAGCCATAATGTTTCCAGCAAATAAAGTCCAGCATTTCATTTTCTTTTGTAGTGTAGTACGTCGTCATGAATACCTTTTCAAACTCACACTAAATTCAACTTTTTTTGGTAGTCCATTGGGAAAAAAATACATCTGCTTTTCTTCTAATCGTGTAATCACAAATTGCCCCAAAACATTGCCTGAACTATCCACTAAAGTATGTTTTTCCTGATCTTTTTCCACTTCTTTCATATTCTTTAGTTGGTTTTGTCCATTAAAATTATGAAGGTAAATAGTACCCTCTAAGTCTACATTTTCCACTCCTTGACCAATGTTTTGAAGCGATGGGATTTTACCTATACATTCAATAACACTCCAACGGTTTTCTTTGTTATATTTTAAGCTTGTTGGAGTAAATTTATATGGACCAAACGATAACATTAGCAGAAGGTTTCCGGAGCATCAAAAAGTACATCACGTGACTTCTCTCTTATTCTTTTTATCACTTCATCAGCAAGACTACGAATGTCCTGATTTGGTGCTGTTTGTACACTTATGTTGAAATAATTGTGTTGAGTTTGATTGAAAGTTTTATTCTCACATTTGTTTTTAAAATACTCCCTTGGTTCCTTATCTTTTTCTTCATTTCCTACAGTCTTTTTATGTTCTTCAATAGAATGTTTTATTTTAAACCCTTCAACGTTATTCCAGCTATTTTGAGAAATTTCTTTCAGCACACTATTACTTAATAAAGGGTTTCCGTTATTCAACACGCTATTTTGAGAGAGGGCACTGACAACTTTTCCATCGGTGAGTGGAACAACACTTTTCTCTAATTCTTTTATTGGGCTATTTTCAGAAACCCCGCCAAATATACTACTAACTGTACTTCCAAGCCATGAGAAAGCTTCACCGATTGGTTTTATTATCGATTTTATATATTCCCAAAGACCAGCAAAGAAGTCTTTCACTTTTTCCCAATTACTAATTACGAGAATTGCACCGGTTGCAAGTAAAGCAACAACAGCTCCTATGGGATTACTGATCATTGCTGCTGTTAATACTCTGAAGCCTGTAACTACCGCAGGAATCACATATGATGATAATGCCACTAGTGCTGATCCAAGCGGTCCATGCAAAATAACTGATAAAGTTGCAGCTCCACCTTTAACAAGAGCAATTGCATAACCAAAACTCACCATCGCAATCTTACCAAGAATCAAAAGTGAAATTATGCTCATGATTCCAGTAGTAATAATTGGACACTTCTCTGCAAACCAAGCTATACCTGTGGATACAGACCTCAAAACTTCACTTATCCAATTTAAAGGAGGTAGCATTACTGAGCCTAAGTTCATTCCTAGCTCTGCTATTGTATTTCTTAGTAGCCGTAAGTTATTGGCTGTCGTCTTTGCGCGATTTTCGAATTCTTTCTCCATAGATTTTTTATACTTTTCTTTGTCAGCTAAATGAGTTATGGCTTCTTTATATTTTTTTAAGCTTCCCACCAGCAGTGCAATATCATCTTGGTATTCTTGGCCAAATAGCTTCATAAGAATTTTAGAGCGTTCTTGGTTATCTACTTTTTCCAATGTTTCAAAAAAGTAAAGTAATGCTTCTTGGCCATTTTCACCAATTCTTTGTGCCATTTCTTCTGCAGTTATACCTATGTCCTCTAGTGCTGCTTTAAACTCTTGTCCTTGCCCTTCAGCAGTCTGAAGTTTTGAAAGTAGAGCGTTTATCGCAGTTGCTGCTTTTGCTGGTTGTTTACCCAAACTAATGAAAGCATTTACTAAGCTGCTTGTTTCTTCAAATTTTAATCCAAATTGCTTTGCAGTACCACCAACTATGCCTAATGCTTGTACCATATCTCTCGCTTTAGCAGCAGTGTTATCTGACAGGTGGTTAATCACATTACCAACATGTTCCATTTCACTAACTTTAATATCGTAAACATTAGCAAGTTTGGCTATAGAATCACCTGCTTGTTCTGCAGACATATCAAAAGCAGTTGACATTTTTGCCACTGTTTCTGTAAATTTAAAAAGGTCACCTTTTGGAATACCAAGTTGCCCTCCACTTGCAGCTATTTGAGCTAATTCTGTTGCAGATAGCGGTATAGTACGCGACATTTCCTTTAACTTTTGTGCAAATTCATCAGCTTCTTTTGTTTCTTTATTAAATTCTACCACTTTCTTCACATCAGCCATGGCACTCTCAAAGTCAATAGCAACCTTAATCGGAGATGCGAGTGCTAATCCTAGCCCCACAGTTTCTATTATTTGTGATCTAAAGTGAGCTCTATTTGCTGAAGCTTTTTGTTGCTTATGTATTGCAGACCCAAGTCTATTATATTGACTTCTTACCTTGCTGATCGATGCCTCAAGTTTATACTGATCATTTATAAAAGATTTAATAGTTCTACCACTATTCTTTATTTCCTTACTCATTGCATGTAAGGCTTCTCTTTTCTTTAGGAAAGTATTCTTTGTTTTTGCTGCGGAAGCTTTAGCTTTATCAAATGCAACCTTTAATTCTTTACTTGGTTTTTCTGCTGCTTTTATTTTTTGAGCTAAGGTTTTTGCTTGTCTATCAAAATCTTTCCAGGAGTGCTTGCTAGCCAAAACATCGCGACCTAATTGCCTGAATCCAGTTACTGACTTCAACGATGAATTAAGCTGCTTTATATTACCACCAAGACGAGAAAGTTGCCCGCTACTTCCTTTTATTACAGCATTAAAACTACCATCTAAAACTGCTCCTATCTTTATAGATAACGTTGACATTTCACTTTCCTCGCTGTTTCATGCCATAAGATAAATTCACTAATTTCCATTTCAAGCAATGGCTCAATTCCCCCACCTACAAGAGAACTGAGCTCCATTACTTCTAATCTCAAGTTTTTTGGATAACTGGTGAAAAAAAATCCTTTAATACCTCCTGTACTTTAGCATAATCGGCAATATCCAATTCTTCGACTGCTTCTTTCGTGACAGATGTTAAATTTGCAGTTAATGCCACTTCCTTACTCAGATCACTACCACTAATACGTTCCATTGCTAAATAATCTCTAACTTTTGGGCGTCTAATAGTAAGTTCTGAAACAGAAATTCCATCAACTGTGATAGGGTTGTTTAGTGTTATTGTTTGCATAAGTTTTTTCTCCTAAAAAAAATAAAATTTCAAATAAGTTTTAGATTCCAAGTACCGTTTGTAATAGAGCCATTTGATCAATACCGTTAATTCTCCGAATCATATTCTCGGCATCAATTTCGATGAGTTCATTGCCACTAATGGTTAATTTATAATAGTGAGCAGCAACGGAACATTTTAATGTAGCTTTCTCTCCAGGCTTCCAACTACCAAAGTCAAACTCTTTAAATATTCCCCTGAGATTAATAATTACTCCTTCGATATTATTGATACCACTACCTTGAAGACCTCCTCGAAGCGTCAGGGAAACAGAGTTGCCATTTATCAAACCAAAGAGTCTGAACAGCTCTGAATCATATTCAGAAAAAGTAAAGTCCGCTTCAAGCTTTTCCATCCCCATATCAATGCTAACAGGTATATCCATGCCTCCTGCGCGGTATTCCTCTGTTTTTATGGTAAGCTTTGGAAGAGTTATCTCATCAATACGACCTGCATAACCACGCCCATCAACGAATACATTAAAGTTCTTTAAGATTTTCGGTAACACGTTTTCTCCGATATATTAATATTGAAAAGATTTTATTTGGAAAGTTAAATTAAACTATTTTATTATTCACTAAATGAGACCTGAAAATGATCTGCTCAGCAGGGTATGGTGGTGTAAACTCAAAGTCAAAATACACTTTTCCACTGGCAATATTTGCTGGAGTATTGAGGTCTGGTGATGCATAGCATTTACCATCAAGAATAGCTCCTTGTGCTTTCAAATTTGCTAAGTACGAATTAACGCTTTCAACGACATCATCTATATAAGTTTTAGTAATATTACGATCAACTGCCCAAAGATGTGCTCTGAGTAGACTATCGTTAATAAGGTCTGCAGTGCGTCTCACCGATAAAAAAGCCCATTTATCATCACTTGAACATGTTCTATTTCCCCATAAACGATAACCCTTTTGATGAATAATTGTTGCAACTTCATTTTCATTTAAATAATTAGCACGACAATTTGCATCACCGAGTGTAAAGTCAACAGGACGACTAGTTCCAACAATACCATTAATCTCTTGGTTTGAGGGTGACCACCAGAATCCATGTTCATTATCTACTTTAGCAATTAAACCTGCAACAAATGGACTTGGTGGCAATATCTCTTCCTTTCCATCAACGAACACTTTCACCCATGGATCAACCACATAAACACGAGAACTACCAATACTTTTTCGCCATTTGATTGCTTCTTCATCATTGGTATTGGGACCATCTGCAACTATTATAGCTCTCAGCTTCTCTGCTACCGGGATTAATGCTGCAACCACTGGATTTTTGGGCTTTTCTTCGCTTGATTCTGTTTCAGGCAATTGATGAGTGAAACCGGCGCTAATCAGGATTCTTGGGGCAACATGTATTATACTCTCACTGCTGAGGAAAGCCTCTATCCCTTGATATTCTCCAGTTTCTTGATCAACTCCACCGATGATATTTTTAACTGTTTCATCTTCTTTTAGCTTCGTATCACTATTTTCACCTTCTTCAATGCGAATCACTACAACTGTCGCACCAATTTGTGAAAAGATTGAGCTTATTGCAGATGGAAGTGTTCCTTTTTTCCCAAGTTTTGCTGCTTCTTTTAGGCTTCCAGCTATAAGAACTGGTTTATTTAGTGGAAATTTTTCTTCATCGGCTTCAGGCGCAGTTCCAATAATACCAATTACTGATGATTTACTTGTTCTGATTGTTTTTGGTCCTGCAGTTATTTCAATAACGTTCACACCATGGAGAAATTTTTCTGTCATTTTTCCTATAACTTTGCTAGAGAGATTTGTTGTTTAAAATTGTTTGAGAAATTTTCTAATCTTTTCGCCTTTTGCTACTTGGCCTATAGAAGAATTTTTGCTAGAGGTTCTTTAATTTGGAAATCTTTCTTTTTATCTTTATAAATTAGCTAGAGAATTTTCTATCTCTTGTTCAAAATGCTTAAGAAAATTTTGCAGTTCTTCTTGAATTGTTGCTTGCTTTATCTTTTGTTTTGCTAAATCTTCTAATTCTTCACATTTTGCTATTGCTTTTACTGCTTTCTTTGCCTTTTCTTGAATAAGTTTTGCCATTCCAATTACTGAAATAGAACGGACTTTTGCTAAAGGCTCAATAATCTCTACATCTTTATTGCTTAAGGGTTGTTTTTCTTCTTCAGACTTCAAAATATTTTCCGCTGCTTTTGCTTGCACTTCATATGATTTCGCTTTTGCATGCGAATAACCTGCGTACCGATTTGCATAGCGATTGAAATACATATTAAGGCAATGAAGAGCACAAAGCTTCGCATGATCAAGTAGCTCTCTTTGAATATCCTCTTTACTCCTTTCAACAATTTTCCCTCCTTGAGTTAAACAATAACTTTTCTGCCAGTCAAAATTCTCTGGCGCTTTCTGCCATCCAACTCCTTCTGGTTGTTTTTCTAGAGTCGTCGTTTCAATTTGTTTGTGATCTTTAAAGCGAATATAAATGGGCATATTTTTACCTCCGACCTTTATTGCCAAATTTGGTAAGTCTCCTGTAAACCTGGACATTGCCAAGCTCTAAGTGTTCTTTCTACATCAACTTCTAGTCCTGTGCTTAAAAAGTTGTTACGTATGTTATAAATCCCCCACTGAATAAATTGGCTATAGATATATACATCACCTGAAAGCATACCTTCACTAATTTTTCTTTGGGAATCCAGACAAGATGATGTATGAAGTAAAACTACAACAGTTTTTCCTGCTGGAATTTCTATATATCCAGATGCAGTAAATTCGCTACTATAATTCGTGTATTTGTAAGCACTTTTCCATGCTATTCTTGAAATTCTTGACTTATTATCATTAGTGTTATCAGGAGTCCCCACAAGTAATTCAGCTTTTGCATCACCTCCTGCTGATCCAAGAAAGTTTATTGTCCTTCTTATATTCTGGTTGGTTGTATTTTTTACAAATATTACTCCAAGTGCAGCATATGGGTAGTAGTATATATAATCACGATTACTCGAAAAACTGTTTGTGTATAGCTCTCCGTAAATAAATGTACCGTTACTTCCCTCTATAAAACACAACTGCCTTGGCCGATAAAAACTAACGTAACTTGTATCGTATGTATGAGTGCCTGCAAGTAACTGTAATATATAATCTGTTTTTGTGACATCACGGCTCCACTCTCCAAATTCACTAGTGGAAATTCCATGACCAAAGTAGTTATTTTGCCTACTGAGTACTCCAAATATGAAGGGTATTGAACCTGGCTCAACCATATTTCTGTTTTTTACTTCTCTCATAATTGATGACCCACTTGGCACATCATTCACAGCACGAAAACCTTCTACTACATCTGTAAGAGCATCTTTATGATCATTGCCAATACTATTTATTGCCGCAATATTAGTATCTTTTCTCGTGTCAAGTAGTGATACATATGAATCTGAAGATGCTTTTAAAGTATCCAAGGTATTAGTTTTTAGCGTATTGATCTCATTCACAGACTCTTTCTTTACTGCAGTGATGGACGATATTGAACTTGTCTTATTAGTCTCTATATCATTTAAGTGCGACCTTGCAGCGCTTAGAAGTTCTTTCAGCTTTTCATCACTCATCTGTAAAATATCAGATACTGCACTCTTATCCACTATTGATTCCAATGCTTTAGCAAGATATGCTACCTGGTCAGGTGTACTATTTGCTGCTAAATCTTTAATTTTCTTCTGTAGCACATCAATTATCTCTTTTACTTCAGTCATTTGCACAACATTGGAAATAGCTTTTTTATCTATTATCGATTCCAGTGATTTAGCAAGATATGCTAGTTGATCTGGTGTACTATTTTCTGCTAAGGTTCTAATCCTCTTATGTAAAGCGTTAATCGCATCTTGAGTTACGGTCATTTATTGCTCCATAAATTCAAAAAAGTTTCAAAGCTAAATCTTTCAAAATTATTCTTTAGTTGGTTATGTTCATCTTCTCTTTTTGTAATATCTTTATCTACCTTCTCAATTGTTGTGCGAATACGAACCACATCCTTAGCAGCAATATTCTCTGGATGCGGTAAAAAATATCCTCGTTTTGTTTTATCTTCTGGCATTTTAGGTGACAATTACTCTTAGATTTTTCACTTTAGGGCGATAAAGCACTGTTCCACTCAGAACTAATTTTACTCTTGTCTCATTGGCATTAAAGTTTGTCAGCACGTGAGTACGCTCCACCCAATTGTCTCCGATCGGTTTTCCTGATGTTAAATTCACCAGTTGCCATTCTTCTTTCTCTTTTTCAGCCTGCACATAAGCTTTAACATCTGCAGTACCAGGAATAATAGCATCATAGGTAATTGTGATTTTAGCGCTTGGACCTGCAGTAATGCTTCTGGTTATGTAGTCTGCGGTTTCTCCAATATTGCCAAGCACTACTTGTATTCCTGGATAAAGCACTGGACTTCTTTTTTCTGACCCCTTCAGCACTACTTTTACTGTAAGTTCCTCTGAGAGCCTTGAACGAAGCGCCAGTGGTAAATTATCAGATAGAAAATGTTCTTCTCCTTGGGTATCTGTTAAAGCAAATTCAGCGTTGGTATCAAAACCTGCTTTTTCCACGTTTGCCAGCACAATAAGGTCTGAAGTATTGTTGCTAGTTACTTTGCCAAGATTAATGGTGTGAAAAAATTCAGTAAATTTTGCAGCAAGTAGTCGAAAAGTGAGGTCAAAATTTTGATGTGGAGTCCAAGTAGCAGCGTTGCTTGATGAAAGTAATACTCCAACTTGATAAGGCTGACTTGTAACCCAACGGCTGTTTACCGCATCATATTTGCCAAGCTCTGCTATTTTTACTGCAGTATTTGCATCATCGGTAAGTAAAACCAGAGCATACTCTCTGCCAGCTTCACAAAAAACCGGAGACCAAACAACACGTGTTGCTGTACCATTTATATTAACCCTCTCTGACTCAACAAAACTCTCAGCAATAACAGTATGTGAAGGAACACCGATAACTGTTTCTCTGATTTGTACAGCAACACGTTTTGAGCCTTTATTCGTAAACCATAAATCAACTCCTCCAATATGCCTATTTTCGTATAAAGTAAATGTTTGGGCTAAAGGATCAACACGTTTGCTGGAAAAAACTCTTCTTCGTTCTTCTACGTTAATAGTTTTTTTACCAGTATAAGTTGCTTCACCGTAACTGCCTTTATCACCAAAGAATTGAACAAGTTTAGTACCGGCTGGAATATTACTTGGTACAGTAAATCTTCCTTTTATTTTTCCTTTATTATCGGCTATAAATGCTGAATCCATATTTTCTCAGAACGTGTGTTTTCTATATATTTTCTAAATTTGAGGTTGAATATTTACTCCATCAAATTTTAACTCCTTAAGTTTTTCACCAACTGCAAAGCCTTCAACCTCAAAGTTTTGGGTTGCTTCTCTCATAAATTCAGCATTTTTTGATGTAGTTGATAAAAGCTCAGAAGTCTCTGAATTCATTGTAGTATTAAACTCCCTGGTTACTGAACTTGACCAATTAGTTTTTACTTCCGTATAGTGATCAACATTCATATTAATAGTAACTTTGGCTGGAATGGGATCAAAAGCTTGATAGGGATTAATTTTCATCTCTGTTGTTTGCAAAAGTTGTTCAAGCACTGGCTCAAGTGCATAGGGAAGTAGTTGAGGTATTTTTCCACTATTAATATCAACTACTGTAGCATTAATTGGCAGAATCAATTCCCTATTTACAATTGCTGCAGTCTGCGTTATTCCCTGGTCACGCATATCATCGTCAAAGAATGGATCAACAAATACTCCTTTTTTAGTGGTAGGATCTCTTGAATTTGCATCATTTTTAAGACGCTCCTGTGCCACTAGAGAATATAGATCACTAATCCCTTTTTTCATGCTTTCCAGATCATTCATCGGAACAGCGTGAATAGCATTATTTGTCACTTTCGGTTTTTCATTCCACTCTTGATAGATGTGAGCGAGAGAAAGTTGTCCGGGTGGTGCTTTAGGCATTGATGGTTGCCAAGAGTGGGAAATTCCTTTTATTCTTCTGACCGTACCCTTTGCGTCTATTGTGATCAAATCATAGCGTGGCATTTTCCAAGTGTAATCAACAAGGACGAGTGTTCCGTCAACTGCTCCTTTAACTGTGCACCCTTGCTCATTAATATCTGCAGGAGCAGCATAAGTACGACAGCGATAAGTTATTTGATAACTGCTTCCAGGTGATGGTTCTTTTCCTGAGAGTCCCCAATCAACATCTCCTGATTTGAGTTTATAATCAGTACTATTTTCATAAATAACATTACCTTGCTTAATTTGAATAATTTCCAGTATTGCAGAATCAGGTATCGGATCAACAGCTCCAGAGTAAGAACCATGAGTAATGGTAATAGTTTTTTGTACTGTAATATCTACTTTTTTAATTTCTTTAATTGGAAAATCATTAACTTTAAGCTCCATTGTTTTTTGGTTGTTTGGCTGAAAAGTATGTGGCTCTGATTCAACTGCTTTTATGTCAGGATCCTCATCAAAGTAAACTCGTAAACTGTGGGGAAGTTCAATTTCATAACCATCAACATGAGCTTTTCCCTCGTTTACCACAAAAACCTGTTTTTTTCCCATTTTTTCCACTTTTCCCTCGCCTTCTTCAGTGTGTAAAAACATTACTTCAAGACCTTCTACAACATAAGAACCGTTAGCTTCACGGTCATAACGAGCAAGAGCAGTAGTCACTAAATTGGCCTGAGGCGGTGCAGAGTGCTGAATTAATATTCCGTTTTCAACATTATAGATTGGGTAAAACTCTCCATTTGCAGAGCTAGGCGAAACACCTTCAGCTTGATAACCCCAAGTAATAGTGCTTTTAAGTCTTGCAGCACCAACTTCTTGATAATTACGAGTACCGACAGCAGGGTCACGAAGCGCACTATCCTCTAGCTCTGTAATAGTTGATTCAGCGTAGTAAACACCTATGCGTACTGTAGTATTAATAGGAATAGTAAACTCTGCTTGCTCCACACCTCTAACTGACCCACGAAGGTAGATTTTGCCTGCTTCAAGTGTGGTTTTACCAGTTTCCGTGTCTATTATACAGTCGCTTCCTGTTATAACATCACCATCACGAAATATTGCATCGCCTATTCCTTTGAGCTTGGAAAGAGCGTAATCTTGCATTTCATTTAATTCTGCAGATTGTAGTCCTCTACCAGCCAAGAATAAACTTCGTTCGTACTTTTTATCAGGATTAAAGCGGTTATAATAACTGTTCAATGTCATTTGTCTTACTTTTTCAAAATATTTAGTTAGAATGTTATAACAAAAGAAAATGTTTCTCTTGTAGCAGCAGTCCTGATAAGCGGCACAGTGTGTTCTAAGACCAATAAAATTCCATGATCTTCAATATCCTGTGGCTCAAAATATCTCTGTCCAGGTGGCAATTCTTCTTTTATCCTTGTACCAACCATAACTCCAAGCTCTCTTATCACTTGATTCGCTGCATTCAAGAAATCGAAGCTACATTTAAGATAGAGATTATTGGTTGGTACACTTGATGGTTTAAACCGACCTGTAGGAGTTATAAGCTCGCCATTCTCATCACCTGTGCAGAAAAGAACTTCATCAATAACGCGCCTTCCGAGTTCATTAAGCAGCTTTGCTGAAGTTATATGTTCTGGTGGTGTACTTTGAGTATACTCTAATGCTACTATATTACTTTCTACAATAGAGCTATTTTCTACTCGTTTAATTACACCTGTATTACTATCAACTATATAGTCAGCATTAGGTTCATAGACCTTTGCACCTTGAAAGAGCTTAACATTCTTGATAGGGTGGTGATCGAGAGTTAATATGCCATTAGTAAAAGTTTTTTCTACTTTATGGCTACTTTCCCAGTTAGAGTCACCTGAGCCCCAAGCAAGATGAAGAGACTGCTCCTTTATACTAGCTGCAATTGCTGCTCTACCTGACTGTGTGAGAATTGACATAACTAATGCTCTATAATATATATACAAGTGAAATTGGCAATGTGTCTAAAAAAAACAAAATTTTTTTTATTAACATACTTATGCTATAATTAGCATGATATAATTTTTACAATTAACAGTGTACAATTTGCAGTTACAGATTAAGGGTAATCTTATCTACATCAACGATATCATGGTTATTAGCCGATCATCTAGGTTACAACTTAAGATCTTTCATATACTATTTGCACAATTTCTGTATGATATCAAGGATGGGCTGCCTACTGATCGATATACATTTCTCAATCTTGAACAGTTGGCAGAACGTCTGGGTATCAACACACAGACTATCTATGATCTTGAAAGAAAAGTCAGAAGACCACTCAATAGAATGCGAAGAGCGATAAAGGATCAATTAGCTAAATCAGGAATTTCAATTGATAATAATGATATCATAGAATGCAGTGGTTGGCCTGGATATTTCCATAAACAAAGTGGATATCGCATAAATCCTCATTACTGTAAAATATTTTTTATTAAGACCTGATGAGAAAACTTTTGACAGAGTTTTTGTTTGCTTTAAGTCTTTCCAAAATTTTGTCATGTCTTTTAAATATAATTAAGTTCACGGTGGAAAAATTTCTCAAACACTTTCTCAACCTCTTGAGTCACAAGCTCTTTTATTATTTTTGACGCCTCAGGTTCTAATGGCAGCAAAATCTCATCAATTGGTAAAGACGTTCTACCCCTGCGCTTAAAAATTCCTGTATGACCGCTTTTCATCGTTGCTATGAATGCACCTTGGAACATACGGCTTCCTACCTTAGCTCCTATCATTGTCTGTCTCATAGAGCCTAATTTGCCTACCTTTATCCCATAAAGACTTGCTTTCACTAATGCATTTACAGAGCTTTTACTTGCCTTAATTATTCGTAGTCTTTTCCTAATCAAACTCTGCTTTATTTGCTTTTCTTGACTGATTTCTTTGCTGGCCTGTACTTTTAACCACAGAGCCGTTTTGTTTAAGGCTTTCATTGCTGCTGATTCTACCTTAGCCTTACTAGCATTAACATCTTGAATAACTTTATCAATACTATGATCAACTTCAATGTTAAGAAACATTTCTAGACCTCCATTGCTGTAATTTCCCATAAGTTATTTGAAGAACCTTTCAGTGGTGGCTCAAAAATCTTATAGTACTTACCATCAATTTTAATATAATCTCCTACACTAAGGAACCCAATATCCTGAGTGCGTATTTCTATGGAAGCAATTTGCTGAGTGAATTTTCCATCTGCACCTAAAGAATACGCGCTATCTGGACGTTTTACCAAAGCTTTAATTTTACAAATTGGCTGCTTGTTTTGGTTACAGTATACAACTTCTACACCTAAGTGCTCAAAACAATCAGTAAATAATTTCAATATATTCATCCTTGCTTTGATCATATTTTATACTAAAATTAGTATATGCTCCAGGCGTTGCCTTGCCTTATTAGTGTGCCTGGGGCAATTTCTTAACACGTTTACACTGAAACGAGTTTTACCAGCACTCCAGGTCTATGGCACATTGGCAGGGGGTTTGATTGAGTATGAAGGTCCGTTCCTCTATCAAATCTCCTTGGCTCTTGTTTTGCATAAAGTGGTTGTCCGAGTGTATTTACTGTCTCATTAAAGTCTGCTGGAGCAAAGTAAGTTGTAAATGTATTTACTGTTCCAAATGGGAAACAATGTCCGGTGTCTTTCTCAATAAATCTTCTGACATTTCCATCCATGTCTGTTGCTTGTCCTCTATACTCCTCAAATGTAATACCACAGAACGTAAATCCTGACCTCATATCATTTCGAAGCGCTGCTCCTTCTTGCCATCTCTCATATGCTTCTTTTACTTTTGCATGTGATGTTAAAGCATCGAAAAATTCAGGACTGACTAATGCATGAATTCTTTCCATATATTCACCACTCAAACTATCTTCAATATGGCGGAGTACTTCCATGCATTTTCTTTTTACATCGGTTGTTGCAGTGCCAAGTGCAAAATTTACTACTTTTGGAGTAATACCAAACTCATTGTAGAGGTTTAAGAGTTCAGAGCCATCTGCATCTAAAATTATCCCTTTTAAAGCTCCCATACGTAAATGCTCCAGTGTTATTGCATGTTTATTGCGCATTGACTGTAGATGATCAGTGACAACATCAGCAAGCGCTACAAGTTCGTTTTCTGAGCCAAAGCTACGTATTCCTTGAACTTCCTCTGGCAAAACGACATCATCATGGGGAATATGTGGAATTGTAAAAGTTCTTACCTTTCTCTTTCCACGCTTTCCAACCGTTGCTGGTGCTCCTGGCGCTTGTGTTGGAAGCAGTGCTAAAACACCGTTTTGCTCTTCAATAGTAATGTGCCGGAATCTTACAGACTTACTTGGAAATAGATTTAAACTTTCAGTTCGACCAAAATTAATCGGTAATATGTTGATTGCAGCAGTTAGCGCTGTCATGTTAAATGCTGGATTTGAAAATGGATTTTGCATAGTTAAACTCCCTTACGAATGATAATGCCACGGGTTTCAAGTTGTTTTATTGCTGCTGTTTTTTGATCTTCAAGAATACCAGGTGGCCAAACAATAGCATGATCAGCTAGCAAGGCTATTCTGGTAATTACTACCGCTTTGGTGTTTTCTGCTTTTGCATCTACATCGCCTGTAACAACACCAATGGCAGTTTGTGTACCATCTGTTGCAGTTGGATTTAGTGCTCTAATTAAATCATCATCTGTTTTTCTACTAACAACAGCTCCTAAGCTAAGATTTTGCCCTTTTGCTACAGTTATTTGATCTCGTGAGTATAGGTTAGATGCCTCATATTTTAAGAGGTCACCAAGATTGTTCTGTTCAGTTATACAAGGCATGTTTTTTCTCCTAATTAATTGATTGTTTTACCGCTGCGTTTGTAACGACTATATTCCGCGGTATAAAAATATAGCCTTGTAATTATGCACTCTGGCGGGCTTTAGCTGCTTGCATCAGTAGATCTTCTGATGAGTTTTGTGGTAATGCACTAAAAATTTCGGCTTTTGTTGTTCGCTCTGCGAGTAGCCCTATTAAAATTTCCTGTGCTTGTTTGCTACTTACACCCTGCTCAATAAATTCTGGTATTTTCTCTGGCATTTTTGATAAATTACATAAACGTATCACCTCTAAGACTTCGCTGCGGCAGTTGTCATAACCAAGTTTTTTACCTTGATCAATCAAATCATTAGGGTTTACCGATTGTTTGATATGTTGTTCTTCAACTTTAGTAATAGTTTGTTCAGTCATACTCCCTCTGTTTTTATTAATAAATTTAAACTCCGAAAAAATTGTAATTTCATCTGCAAGACCAATTTCAATTGCATTTTGCCCGAAATAAAGTCCTGCTTCTGTAGATTTGACAGTTTTTATGGAAAGATTTCTATTCCGTGCTATAAGTTCAACTAGCATTCCATATAAGCGATTTACTTCTTCCTGTAAGCTTTCCAAACTCTCAGAAGTTATTGGCTCATGTGGATTTAAATCATTCTTGCGATTTCCAGCAAAAACTGTTGTATACTTAATACCTTGTTTCTCATCAAACCCACTTTGATCAATGTGACTTGCAATTACCCCAATACTGCCAACTCCTGAAGTACGAGTGAGAAAAACCTTTTCAGCGCTTGAAGCAATTGCATAAGCAGCAGAATAAGCATCATCATTAGCTATTGCTATTATTTTCTTTTCTTTCGACCTTCTTGCTTCATAAATAAAATCAGCCAGGTCAAATAAACCGCTTACTTCTCCACCTGGACTATCTATATCAAGTAGAATAGTTTCTACCTTATCATTTCCCAACGCTTCCTCTATTTGAAAGCGAATCCTTTCATATGACGTCATGCCTAAAATATCGTCAAAAGTTCCAGGGTTTTTGGTTAGAATTCCATAAATTGGTATAATTGCTACTCCTTTTAAGCTTATAGTATTATGCTTTAAGTTTTTAAAGTTTGCTTGCTTTCCGCTATATAAAGATAGTAGTTCAAAACTTCTTGTTTCTACCATCATTGGCTTATTTAGCCATACTGCTTGTTTTGTCATGATTTTTGTTGTGTACTCCTTGTATCCGAGTCAAAAAATAGGTTGAAAGAATCAGCACGCTTTTGGTCTTCAGCTATTTCTTGATCAATTTCTTCAGCATCATAACCCATTTCTGAAATTACTTCTGAGCGACTTTTAAAACCATTTCTTACTGCCATTTGCTGTGCTTGTTGGTCTTTTAGTGGATCTACCCAATCAAACCCTTGTGGTATCCACTTTACATCTTTGAAATTCTCTGTTTTTTTATTCATAGGAAGCTTGCCAGATAAAGTAGCAAGTTCTAGCCATCTTTCCCATACAGGCCTGCAAAATTGAAATATCATAATATTATGTTGTAACATTGCACATCTTCTGCGAAATTCTATTAGCCCTGCTCTAATTGATGAGTAGTTGACATTAGTTAAATCTCCTGTTAGCTGCTCATAAGTTATTCCTATACCGATTGCTATGGCCCTTAATTGCTGCCTCATAAATGCTTCGTAACTTCCTCCCACATCTGATGGCTCTGAAAATTTTATGTCTTCTCCTGGATCAAGTAATTGCATAGTTCCAGGTTCTAAGCCTGATAAAGCTACCCCATGCTCATCTGATTCATTCTCCCCCATTATATTTGCTTCTGGATCAAGCCTGGTGATAAACCCAGCAAACATTGCCGCAGTCTTTTTCCTGACTAATTCTGCATCATCGTACTGATCAAGCTCGTAGAGTTTTAAAAGTACTGAACTGAGCCACGGTTCTCCTCTGATTTGCCCAGGTCTGAGTGGTTTATAAACGTGCAAAACATCACTTGCTGGCACACGTACCGATTCTCCAATTAAATTCTCTCCTGGGTGCTCTCTAAATAAGTAATACGCCTCTCTCTGCCCAAGTCTGTTAAACTCAATACCGTTACGAATTACATTACCATTTGCTAAAGCTTGAGTGGTTTTATTATCCAAATGCTCTGATTCTAAAACCTGAAGTTGCAAAGGAACAGAAAATCCATCTTCAGGTTTACGAGTCCTTAAACGAACAAAACATTCTCCACCTTCAACCATGCTTCTACATACTAGAGCCTGCAACCCATAAAAATCGCTTATATTATTGCTATCCGCCTCATCGGTCCACTGCAGCCATAGCTCTTGAACTCTTTTTCTGAATTCTGCATCTTTGGCTTTTGATTGCGGTTTTATTCCCGTTCCAACGCAATTGCTAACTACCGTATCAATAATACTTGCAGCATACGGATTTTTTCGAACCATATCTCGAGAGCGACTGCGTAAAGTTTCAAGGTTACTCACAAGCAAGCTATTTATACCACTTCTCTCTGGCTGCCAATACGTTAATCTCCTTCCAGAACCAGATGAATCCCAAGCAGAACTTCTGGTTTTTGGCAGCCTATTTAACAGTTGTTTGATCGATTTTATCCACATTTCTTTGCCATTTTATTTTTGAATTTTTAGATACTTCAGCCTCTATCTCCTCTAAAGAGGGACGCTTGCCATTTGCTTTAGTACGGCTCGCCATAATATAGCTCTTTAAGTACTCTAAAAATTCACACTCCTCCTCTTCTTCATCAATCTTTTTCATATTTAAATTACCCCCTTATTAGTTGAAAAAATAATTTTCCTCTTTGGCTTCATCCCAGCAACTTTCAACTCAGCTTTGATTCTTTGCCTTAAATTCAATAGGTCATTTATCTGAATTTCTGCATATCGAACAACATGGTCACCATAGGCAATCGATACTACTCGTTCTCCTCTTTGGAGCTTTTTTATCGCTTTCTCAACTTGGTTTAAAAAATCTTCGGTATACATTTATTGCTCACTTATCCATTTGCTTTTGACTATTTTCTTTGACTTTTTACTTTCAGTTTTCTCGCTCAAGCTATTCCATTTATTCTCTGGCCAACGATCAATTCCCAGGGCAATAGATGCTGCTCTTGCATATATCCGACAATCAAGTGCTTCATTACGATCTCTTATCTTCTGCCACTCTTGTTTAGTATAGCCTTTGACTACTTTGGTAATTAATTGTTCTGCAGTAAGCTGTTTAAAATATTCAGGTGTATATTCTGGAAAATGACAATATCCAGGTGGAAATCCTTCCTCATTCTGCGAAATATTAAGTAATTGAAAAAGTTCTGACTTTAATATTGATACTCCAACTGGCCAGAGTTTCATTCCTCTGCGTAGTTTTTTCCCACTAACCGTTATATCAACTCTACTTGGGCTACTGAGCGGTACAAGGGCTTTGTTCACTCCTTTGACTGCCATAACTCTTCCTGATCCTTGATGACTTCTTGCCCAATTATATACTTCCTGAGCCATATACCCTGCATCAACTGCCATCATACTGATTGTATATTCCAAGCCATTCTCGCCAATAAAATGATGATTCAGTAATTCAGAAAGCTTATTCCAGATAACATCAGCCCCTGGGTCTCCTTCAAACACTTGATAATCAATCGACCAGCTCTTTCGACCTTTTCCCCAAGCAACAACTTCTATTTCCAGCCGATCTTTTTGTACATCAACTCCTGCGGTGAGAACTACTTCTCCTTCTGGTACTGTGCCAATTGGATAAGACTCTCTACGCTCAAAAAGCTTTTTCCAATCTGGTACTTCTCCTCTATCAACCCAGGTTTCTCCAAGCGTAGTATTTATCCAGACCTTCAGTAATTGTTCATTTTCCTTACTATGCAAAAATTCTGCTACTGCTTGACTCCATTTATACCAGCCAACTGGGCTATATAAACTTGAAATATGAAATCCTGCTATCTTTCCATCTTTTGTTGGATCAGTAACTCTCCACTCTCCCTTGGCAAGCATCTCTGTTTTTTGATGATTTTCTATTTTGCCTTTGCATTCAGTGCATTCATAATGTGCTGTTTTTGGGTCATTGTTTTCCCACTTAATTTGTGGCCATTTTAGCACTTGATAATGATTGCAGTGAGGACATGGTACAAAGAAATAACGTTTGTCAGAACTTTCAAATTCTTTTTCAATTCTGCTGATGCCATGAACTGTTGGTGTTGATACTAAAAAGATCTTTCGCCGCGTAAAAGTATTGGTTCGAGCGATACTGAGAAGAACTGGATCACCTTCACCGCTAGAGTCTCCAGGATACGCATCAATTTCATCAAGAAAGAGGTATTTTACTGGCATAGAGCGAAGGCCCACAGCGCTATTTGCTCCAGTGATTACTACCATGCCACCTGGAAACTCTTTACTTTGTACGGTGTTGCCTGAATCTCTTGACCTTGGATCTTTAACTTTGCTTTTGAGGCATGGCGTGCTATCAATAAGTGGAGCAAATCTTCCCTTAGACCAGCGCTTTCCCATTTCAACAGTTGGCTGTACAACAAGCATAGGACCAGGGGTTTGATCAATTACATAGCCAATCCAATTATTACCAGCCTCTGTTCCGCCAATCTGTGCTCCTTTCATGAATATTACTCTTTCAACTGAAGAAGAAGGTGAAAGTGAATCCATTATTTCTTTAAGATAAGGCGTTCTCTCAGTTCTCCATTTACCAGGTTCTGATGATGCAGTTTGCGAAAGAACACGATATTCATTTGCCCATTCTGAAACTTTAAGTAGTGGATCTGGCTTTAACCCCAAGTAAAAACTTGTACTATACACCATGTTGCCTACACCTACTTTCAGTATCAGTACTTTCTAAAACTTGTTTTTCATACACCTCTCTGGCTTGAAATTCTGCAACAGAGCTTTCTTCATCGGATGAGTTACTTTGAATTTCAACGTCGCTTAGTGTAGGAATAGATGTAGCTTCACTTGTCTTCTCACTTTCTAATTCAACAACCATTTTCTTTTGAAATTCTTTTTCTATGTACTTCTGAGTCAAATTACTCATTACTACTGCTACGATCAGTGCAAGTATTCCTATCACTATAGCAATTCCAATCTTATGATAGACCGCTACTAATCCTATTGCACATACTGCTATGAAAATATAGATTATGTTATTGTATTTTTTTACCCTTCTATCGGCTATTTTTCTCTCTTCCAGATATTTATTACTTAAAACATGAAACGTTGGAAAATTATTATCTCTACCAAACAGCACTATACTTTTTTCTTTCAGTAGTAGCTTTATTAGCTTTACATCATTTGCTTTTATTGCCTGTTGAAAAACATCTGTAGAGTCTGCTCCTTTTTTAAGCAGTAATTTCACTACATTAAATTTTCTATGCTTTGCTGCAAGATATATAGGTGATTGATCTTTATCGTTTACAACATCAACCTCTACTCCTTCTTTTAGAATATCATCCAGTAGCTCAACATATCCTCTTTCTGCTGCCAGGTGTAATAAACTGTTTTTTTCAGGTCCATATTTACTACTTATTAAAACTTTGATTATTTCAGGTCTATTTGCTTCTTTTGCATAACAAAATGGTGTTTTGCCACTATCATCCTTTACTAGCGGATCAATATCTTCTCGAGTTAGCAGAACCTCTATTGTTTTGAGCCTATCTGCATAGTGGAGCGGTGTTTTATTTTCATAATCTTGTAAATTGATTTTGGAATTTGGCGCATTTATTATGCATCTCATAATATCAAAGCATAAGTCTCGCCCATCATAATTACTGTTGCTTACAGCGTTGTGAAGTGGTGATAACTTCATCGAGCCTTGGCCTTTGCGAACTCTGTTAACATCCCCTCCAAGCTCCAGAAACAATTTTACTATTTCCAGTTGTTTATTGTTCACTGCATAGTGCATTGGAGTCTGATTTCGTGCATCAAAGACATCTATTGCAGCGTTTCCTTCTTTTACTAAAATTTTTACAATTTCTACATGTCCAATGCCTGCTGCCAAATGTAATGGTGTATGGTGCAAAGCATTTTTGCTATTCACGTCCACACCTTTTCTGATCAAATATCTAACTGCGTTAATCTCGCCCATCATTGCAGCTAAATGAAGTAAGCTATCTTCCTCTGACCCATATTTATTATTAATTAGAGCTTCTAATACTTCCTTCTTTACAACATTTCTTGCGTAATCCAGCGAGGTTTTACCTTCGTTATCTTCAATTAGTGGATTTATGTTTTTCTTGGTAAGCAGCAGTTCCACTAAGCTCAGTTCATCCAGTTTAATAGCACAGTGTAGTGGTGTCTTTCCATCTATTCCTTGAGCATTGATGTCTACTCCTGGTTGATTAATAAGACATCTAATTAACTCTAAGTGTAAGTTACTGGTCATTTAAGGTGTTTTTGGTTTGTTTATTTAGGCAACTCTTCCAAGGCAGTCCTAATCTCTTTTGTTAATTTTTCATGGATCTTTTCTGCCTCATTCATCGATGCAAGAAGTGCTGAAACTCTATCTGGAATATTGAGCAGATTGTTACGCACTACTCTTGCGGTGTTAAAAGCCTCACGCTTTACTTCTTCTATTGAGACAAGTTCACCAATTTCAGCTTTAGCCTTAGCTTCCAGTAACTTACCACGCTCTACTTCATTCTTAATTCTGGTTTTAAGAAGCATGGTTGAAAGTTCATTAGTATTTCTGCTTCTACCCTCTTCACCGTTTTTTCTTCTTTGTGGCTGACTTGGATCTCGAATTGTTTCAAGCGCGTTATTTGCTTGTTCTCTATCAATAAGGCCATCTTTCAGTTCTACAATCCCTTGTTTCACTAAATAACAGACATATTGCTTAGAAAACCCTTGTTCTCTTGCCCATTCTGTTTGTGTTATCCTTTCCACTTCTTTTTCTCCTTTTTTCCCTCTTTTTATTTTTTACTCTTGCGTTATCTCTTCCCTAATTTTTGAGAAAGTTTTTCCAGAGCTGGAAAGAATAGCCTCTCTTCCGGTATACACTTGCCAACGTTTTACCGTTACATCAACAAATATAGGATCCAGTTCAATTGTTCTGCATATTCTGCCTGTTCTCTCACATGCAATCAAAGTACTGCCAGACCCGCTAAAAGGATCAAGTACTATATCACCTGGCCTACTGCTATTGATTATTGCCCTTTCCATTAATTCTACTGGCTTCATTGTCGGGTGTAGAGAGTTATAAGCAGGCTTATCATAAGACCATAGGTCACTTTGACTCCTACCACCATACCACTGACGTTTGCTTCCATCTTTCCAACCATAGAGTATTGCTTCATACTGCCTTTGGTAATCAGCTCTTCCTATCGTAAAATGATTCTTTGCCCAGATGATAAATGTTGACCAACGTCCTCCTGCTTCTTCAAATACCTTTTGCAGCGTGGCAAGCTCAGATGATGATGAACAAATGTAAATTGCCCCTTTGGTGTTTGCTAAAATATGAGCACAAACATCATAGAGGAACAATTCGTACTTTTCTCCTTGATCATCATTCAATATTTTTCGATCATCTCTTTCCTGGCTAGCACCATAATCAACGTTATAAGGAGGATCACAAACGGTAATGTCAGCCATTTTGTCATCTAAAACCGCTTTAAATGAATCAATTACTTGACTATCACCACAGTAAATTTTATGATCACCTAAAATCCATAAATCTCCTGGTTTTGTGACTACTGACTTGCTTTTACAACTGTGTTCATTAAAATCAGCAAGGTCTTTTTCTTCCTCTTTATTTTCATCATCAAGAAAGCGTTGGATTTTTTCCAGTTCAAACCCAGTGAGCTTGAGGTCAAAATTTAAATCTTCTAAGTCCTGTAATTCAATTTTTAACAGATCATCGTCCCACTTTGCCCAGTTAGCTGATTCATTTGCTAGCAATCGAAAGGCTTTGGTTTGGGCATCACTTAAATTATCACTAAGGACCACCGGGATGCTTTCCATGCCAAGCTTTCTTGCAGCTTTAAGGCGTAAATGGCCATCAACCACCGTACCATCACTTTTTGCAACTATGGGAATACGAAAGCCAAATTCCCGAATAGATGCACACATTCTGTTAACCACAACGTCGTTTTTACGAGGATTTCTATCGTATTCGATGAGATTCCCAATTGGGTAATAGTGAAGCTCTAAGTTCATAGATTAAGGAATTAATAGAATTATAAAATTAGTCAATATTTAAAATCATTCTAACGCTAAAGAAGGCCCGAGCCTCGGACACCCAGTTCTCGTGTGAGTTGAGAAGGACCCGGAAAATTAGTTAATATATCGAGGATTATTCATTATTTTTATTGTAAGATTAAGTATTATAGTTAATTTATAAATCATTATTTCTAGTCCAGGTAGTATATTGAATACTTAAGTAATTTAGGTATTTTTCTTTATATCTTCATACTTTTTGTAATCAAAGCCAGAAGTAAAATGCTTTCGTGCCCAAAACATCAAAGCTAGTGCATCCGCCTCATTATCATCTACAGGACAAAAACCTCTATCTTGCACTGCTTGAATAACTTCGTTCTTACTTGCATTACCCTTACCAGCAATAAAGCGCTTTATAGTCTTAACAGGAACGCCCTTATATGGAATGTTATGCTCTTCACACCAAGCAGTCAAATGAGCTAAGAACCCACCATAGCAATGAGCCGCGTCAGTACCAAGGTGCCTTCTAACTTCCTCGAAATATACGGCAGAGATATTTTCAAGCTTCTGTTCAAGCCAGTTACGAAAACTTAAGAACTTCATTCCACCACCATTAAATCGGCTAGAGTGAAAACTTTCGCTACCACTATGAACTACTCCATTATGGAGAATAGCCCAGCCAGTTTGTTTGCCAAGATCAAGAGTAAGGATTTGCATAGCGTGATTTATAATATGTCGCATAATATATATACAATCAAAAATCGCAAAGTGTCTAAAAATTAACCAAAAAAATTTGAAAATGGTACAGAAAGCCTGTTTTAAGGTGCTTATTGATTTATAAGTTAATATTATTTGCTAAGTATTTAATTAGAGTATCTAGCTTGCCTAAAGCTTCATGGATGTTCTAGCGCAGTATAGGGCTGTATTCAGTTTTGCTATGCTACAGACGTTCTTTCGGTTGCGTGGAAAATTTCCTATCAAAGTCACAGATCTCACAGAAAAGCAGCTATTAGCGCTATTGTTGTAAAAGAGGAGTCTCTTTTGTTTCCTTCGCTCTTCCTTTTCTCTTTCCTTCTTCCTTTCCCTTTTTCTTCTTCTCTCCCTTGGCTTATGCTTTCGTGTATGTATGGTATGATTATTATTTTATTATTTATTATCTATATATGTTTATATACATATTATTATTTATAATATAAAATCTCCGGAAAATGGAAATCAGCTACTGTAGCGGGTTTCAGTGTTCCCAAATTTTGGCACTTTTAAAAAATCGGGAATCAAAAGTCTTATATAATAAATAGTAGAAAGCCTTGGAATATAGATGGTTTCATGGCGTCTATGTTTATTCCCATGTTTCCGGTATTTTTTTGGAAAGACTGGGAATTATAGGATTTCTGAAATGGATTTTTGTCTTCTAGGCAGGTAAAAGTATTGATATTATGGAAAGATCTAAGGTGCAAGATTATTTTAACTTTCTAATGTATTTTATTGTGATTTTAATATTTAGAATTACAATTCCTCATCCAAAGTGGAATCTCAGCCAAAGATCATCTTGATTAAAAGTTTAATATAATTCATAAATTAAGATACTGACAGAAAAGCGAACATGATGGTTATTTTAAAGGAACGACCATTTGTCTTATCAAATTTTTACTCACATTCGAGTTTTAAGGCATGCTACAGGCGCTCTTTGGGCAAAAGCACAATAATATTACCAAAAACCATAGATGCTCACAGAAAAGCAGATATGACTATTTTGGAGCTATTGTCAAATAAAGAGATACCTCCCTTCCTTTTCCTTTCTCTTTTCCCTCTTTACCTTCTCCCTTTTTCATTCTTCCTCTCTTCTTCTTTCCATTCTTTCGTGTATGTATGGTGTGGTTATTGTTTTATTATATTTATTATTATTATCTATATATGTTTATATACATATTATTATTTATAATATAAATCTCCGGAAAATGGAAATCAGCCACTGTAGCGGGTTTAAGTGTTCCCAGTTTTTTGTTATTTTGAAAAATCGGAAAGTAAATATGCTATATAGAAATGGCAGGAAGTCTTGTGATTTCGGTTACTTAATGCAGTTGATGTCTATTCTTAAGTTCCCGGCATTTTTTCGGGAAGGCTGGAAATTGCAGGATTTTTGAAATGACTTTTTGCCTTCTAGGTGGGTAAAAACGTTAGTATTATGGAAAAATATAGAATGTGAGATTATTTTAATTTTCTAGTATATTTCATTACTATTATAACGACTATTCTATAGCTGGCATTAAAAATTCAAGTAGAAAAAACTGAACAATTCTACAATCCTTCTTATATAATATTTAAAATTTTAACTTCTTTTACTTTGAAGCTTTCAGCTAATATGCTTTACTAATAGGATATTTTTGGATATAATTAGATACCATTAGGTAAAAATATGGATATGTTTAAGGTTTCAACCATTGTAATAACACCTGAAATGCTGAAATTGGTTGCTGAAATCGATGAGTTTAAAGGGGCATGGCAATTGCTTGGTAATTTGGCTCCAGAGCGTTTACAGATGCTAAAAAAAGTGGCAACAATTGAAAGCATTGGTTCCTCAACTCGTATTGAAGGGGTAAAGCTATCAGACCGTGAAGTAGAACAACTGTTATATAGTCTGGATACAAATTCATTTCGTTCCAGAGATGAGCAGGAAGTAGCTGGATATGCTTATGTTTGTGAAGAAGTGTTTCAAAATTTTGAAAACATGCCATTTACAGAAAATATCATAAAACAGCTTCATATTTGGCTTCTACAATTTTCTCATAAAGACCAGAGACACATGGGAGAATATAAGAAATTTCCAAATCATGTTGAGGCGTTTAATGAATCTGGCAAAAGCCTTGGTATAGTTTTTGAAACAGCTTCTCCATTTGAAACTCCTACAAAAATGGAAGAACTCATTTATTGGATTAGACAGCAATTGGAAACAAAATCGCTACACATCTTGCTTGTTATTGGTATCTTCATAGTTGTTTTTCTAGCTATTCACCCATTTCAAGACGGAAATGGAAGGCTATCACGTATACTCACAACTTTTTTATTGCTAAAGTCAGGGTATGTTTATGTGCCTTATAGTTCCCTTGAAAGCATAGTCGAAAGTAATAAGGAAAGCTACTATTTAGCCTTACGCCGCAGCCAACAATCATTAAAAACAGATAAACCGGACTTGAGTCCTTGGCTCACGTTTTTTCTGCGATCCCTACAGAAACAAAAAATTTACCTAGAGCAAAAAGTAGCCAACGAAAGGATGTTAAACCTCCATTTGTCCCCTCTTTCATCCCAAATATTATCGTTACTCAGCAAGCATGGGCGTCTTACAATTAGCGATCTGGAAAGTATTACCAAGGCAAATCGTAATACTTTGAAAAAGCATGTATTCAATTTGGTAAAAAGTAATCATATTGCCCAATATGGAAAAGGTAGAGCAACTTGGTACACTTTGCTGAATTCTTAGCCATTTTAGAGCTATTTTAATGATCATAGTTTTCATGTATCTTAATCTCTTTACAAATTTTCTCAAAAAAAGCTTGAACAACCCTGTAACTTTTCTTGTATAACATTTAATGTGAAAGTGAAGTTATATGAAATCTAAAAATTGCTACTATGGTGTTAATCCTATTGTAGTTGCACAAATAAGATTCTACACCAAATATCTCAAAGACTTTGAACATTTTGCTCATGAAGAACTTGAAGATATAGAACAAGAACTTCTATACCAGTCATGGCCTTATCTTAGCCGGTATGATGAAACTAAGGGTAACTTCTTCATCTTTGCTAACATGGTAATTAAAGGTCGTGCCTCCAACCTCATGAAAAAACAACAACGTAATAAGTATAGTGGCAAACCTTTTTCAGTTTTATCTGGTACGGCGTACCCAATTAACGAAGCTACGATCCGTATTGATGTAGAAAGTATCATTCCAACATTACCTGAAAAATGGCAAGATTTATGTAGGCAGCTTAAGTTTTTTGATCCAAGTGATATTGCCCAGATGAATAAAATAGCCAGAAGCACCGTGTACCACATTTTACAAAAGCTACGTGTTAAATTCAAAGCAGCACTGGCTTGCTAAAATATCTTTAATATAAACACATATTATCTTATAAATTTAATATAAAAAGCAAGAATATAAATAATTTATTCTAATCTTATTTAATTTTTAGAAAGTCTTATTCTCTAATCTAGTAAAATTAATAGTTGTCTTATTCTATTTTCTATAATAAATCAACTAGGACTTATTTAAATTCTGCGGAGTCTCGCCAAAATCATTATTTATAAGCCTTTAGTTATTAGAGGTTTATATGAAATCCAAAAATTCTTTTTTAGGAGTTAATACCACAGTCATTAGATGGGTAAAATACTATGCAAATCGTCTTAATTATAATAGATATTTTATTAATGAAAGTCTTGAAGATATAGAGCAGGAACTTTTTTGTGAAGTTTGGCCTCGTCTTAATCAATATGACGAAACAAGAGGTAGTTTTGGTACTTTTGTTGCTCAGCTAACCAGATCTTGTGCTAATAATCTACTACTTAAGCGCAAACGCACTGAATGCTTTATAGAATTCGACGTTGATGATGATATACCTGATCATAGATGTTTTGAGCACGATACAGCAGCACGTTTTGATGTAGATTATATATTTGCAACACTACTTGAACCTGAAAGAAGTATATGCGAACTACTTAAGTCATTTACAGCTACTGAAGTTGCTAAAATCACAGGAATGCCAAGAACAACCATATATAACATCCTCAAGCAAATACGTGATAAATTTTCACATTTTTAGACATATTTGCATAGCAGCTTTGTAGTGAGGTATTAAAAATTTTATAGCAGCTTTTAAGTGGGAAAATTTTCTTAATTTTTAGACACTTGGCGATTTTTGATTGTATATATATGTATACGCTGCTTACAAAAGTGAATAGCTGTTTTTGCTTGTATATTTTAGTGAAAAAAATTCTTAATTTTTAGACACATTGGTGTTTTTGATTGTATATATATGTATACGCTGCTTACAAAAGTGAATAAGAGGCTAAAATGAAAATAATAAATAGCAATGAACGACTAAAAGTTCAAACAGGTATAAAAATGGTCATCTTTGGTCCTTACGGTATAGGTAAAACTAGTCTCTTAAAGACTTTAGATGAGCCAACACTTTGTCTTGATTTTGAAGCTGGACTTCTTGCTGTTCAAGATTGGCAAGGAGATTCTATCAATATTCGTACCTGGAATCAAGCTCGGGATATTGCCTGCCTAATTGGTGGTCCAAATCCTGCATTAAAAGCTGATTCAGCTTATAGTCAAAGACATTACGATTATGTGTCTAGTAAGTACAAAGAGCTTCTTTCAGAGTTTTCTAAATATCGATGTATTTTCATTGACAGTATTACAGTAGCATCACGTCTTTGTCTATTATGGGCAAAAATGCAACCTGAAGCTTTTTCTGAAAGAAACGGCAAACAAGATATGAGAGCTGCATATGGATTACTTGCTCAGGAGATGATGGCTTGGCTCAATCAGTTTCAGCATATTCCGAGTAAAGACATTATTACAGTTGGCACTTTAGGTCAATACCTAGATGATTTCAACCGTCCAACTTGGCTTCCTCAGTGTGAGGGGGCTAAGACTGCCAGTGAAATACCTGGAATTGTTGATGAAGTAATTAGTATGGTTGCAATCAAGAAAGAGGATGGTACAGAGAAACGTTCATTTGTCTGTCATACCATCAATCCTTGGGGTTATCCTGCTAAAGATCGTAGTGGCTCTCTTGATATGGTTGAAGAGCCACATCTGGGAAAATTACTTACGAAAATTAAAGCTAAGGCCTTCACTTTTTCTACTGCTTCTACTACTACTCAATTTGTTGCACACAATTAACTTTTGGAGGGTTACTTATGCTACAAGATTTTCTGAATATCGGTCAAAAGATTCCTTTTTTCAGTATGAAGGAATATTTGAATGATCGGTTGCCTATTCCAGAGGATATAATTTCACCAAGGATTTTAACTCAGAGAGGTTTACTAGTATTTGGTGGTCCACCTAAGATTGGAAAGAGTGATTTTTTGATTTCTTGGCTAGTTCATATGGCTGCTGGAGTTTCGTTTCTCGGAATGGCGCCAAGTCGTCCTATGAAAATTTTCTATATGCAAACTGAAATCGAGTATGAATACATGAAAGAGCGTTTGCAACAACTTCAACTTAATAACGAACTTTTGGATATAGCTGCTAATAACTTAGTTATTACTCCAAAGGTGCAAATATCATTTAGTGGTGAAGAGATAAACAAGATAAAAGAAATTGTCAAAGAGCGCTTTAAACCTGATATTGTGGCCATAGATCCTCTTCGGAACATCTTTAGCAGTGAATATGGCAATGAAAATGATAATAGTGCTATGCTATTCTTCCTGCAAAAAACGCTTGAAAAATTACGTAATGCTATTAATCCAGATGCGGGCATAATACTCACCCACCACACGAAAAAATTATCTAAGAAAATGCTCGAGGAAGATCCATTTCAAGGTTTAAGTGGTGCTGGGTCTTTGCGCGGATTCTACAGTACTGGAATGGTCATGTTTGCACAAGATGAAGAAGGCACTGCACGTCAAATAGTTTTTGAATTGCGTAATGGTGAACGAGTTCCAAACAAGCTTGTTGATAAACTAAATGGGCGTTGGCAAATAGTGGGATAGCTAAACATTCCTACACTTTTTTTAACTTTAAAAATCAACTCATGGGGGTAATTTTATGCTACAAGACCTTTTAACTGATTTTAACAATGTAAAACCGTATAGTAATTTAATACCAAAGGGCACAATAGTGAAGGTAAAGATGGCAATTAAGCCAGGGAATTGCGAGTGTTGGTTTACTAGAAGTCTTGCTACTAACAGCATCTATTTAAATGCAGAATTTACTGTCATTGAAGGACCATATGCAAAACATAAGATCTATCAAATGATTGGTATTAAAAGTGGCAAAGCAGAAGATGGAGAAGATAGCTGGGGAGATTCAGGACGTTCTATGCTGAGAAGTATTTTGGAATCAGCCCGTAATATTCATTCGGATGACACTTCAGAAAAAGCAGTTCTTGCTCGAAAACTTAACTCCATTGCAGATTTAAATGGGTTAGAATTTACAGCAAAAGTGGGCATTGAAACCGATACTAGGTACGGAGATAGGAATAGAATTACTGCAGTCACTACTCCATACAGAGGCTCTGAAGCAGATTGGGTGCCATTTTGAAGTACGATGAAAGCAAGCTGTGGACTGCTGTTATTACTAGAGGTATTCATGATGCAGTAGGAAAAAGTCATACACTTAAGAAAGAAGCTCGTAAGTGGATCCACAGTTCACAATCTTTTGAAACCGTTTGTGAGCTCGCTAACCTTGACTTTAAATGTCTAAAAAACATGTTGAATAAAATTGGAATAAATAAAGAGGATTTTATGGATTTTTCACCTAAGAAAGTTTTAGAAATAAAACCGCTGTTAATTAATAACCTTAAGGATTGTTTATCTTACTTGCTTCCTGGTGGTAAATTTTATTCGAAGGGATTTTATATTGGCAGTATAAATGGAGAGAAAATTATGGTTGAAACCACAGGAAAAAAAGTAGGAGATTGGTATAACTTTAACAAAAAAACTAAGGGTGATATAATTAAATTGTGGACCTTAGTTTTAGGTGACATAAATCTTGCTGAAGAGTGGGTTAAACGTATTGAAAAGGCATCCGAAAAAGTGGAAGTTTTACCGTTAAACAAAACTACAGCATTTTCTGTAGGACAGTACTTAAATGATCAATCGCCTATGCCAAGAGATATAATAGCTCCAAGGATTCTAACTCCAGGTGGTCTTTTAGTCATAGGTGGCACTCCAAAAGTCGGAAAGAGTAATTTTTTACTTTCTCTATTAGTACACTTGGCTGCTGGAGTACCATTTCTGGGTATGAAGCCTGTAAAACCACTAAAGATATTCTATCTGCAAAATGAAATGGAATATGATTATATAAGAGAGCGCTTGCAGCAACTTAGAATAAATCAAAAATTTCTTGATGTAGCAACAGAAAACTTAGCTATTACACCGAAGATGAAGTTAACCTTAAATTCTGAAGGCATAGAAAAAATGAAAGGGATTATGGCAGAAAAATTTGATACAAAAACCGTTGATCTCATTGTCATAGACTCTCTTTATAATGTTGTTGATTGCGGAAATAATAAGTCTATGCTTAACTTTTTGCAGGATGGAATTGAAAAACTAAGGTCCATAACTAATCCTACAGGAGGAATAATCCTTACACATCATACTAAGAAAGTACCAACAACTGTATTGGCAAAAAATCCATTTCAGAGCCTCAGTGGTGCGGGAATTCTAAGAAGTTTCTACACATCTGGAATAGTAATGTTTAGGCCTAATGAGCACAAAAATATTCTACAAGTAATGTACGAGCTAAGAAATGGAAGGCCTATACCGACAAAATTTATCAATGAAGCCAATGGGCACTGGAAAATATCCAATATCGTAGCTACGGGTGCGCCGTAGAGACACGGAAAGTGTTGAAGCTGCATGACAGATGAGGGTGGGCCCCTCAAAGCCGGTTTGCAAGAGCAGGCTTTAAACAACCATAAGCTGCTTTGGTAAAGAGCCAAGGTAGTGAGCATTATGGAAAAGGCGCAATTATGCGTCATGTGTGGAGTAGAGAGATGAACGAAAGTGAACCACTGACGAAGTGTCGAAAACGATTTAGGTGGCGTCAAAACCAGGGGGTCTGTAGTAACCTGGGATAAGTCTATCAGGAGCTTGTTTACTGGGTAGATGGCGTCCGGCATAGAGGTGGCATGAATCTATTTCAGGCTGTTGTACGGAACTACGGGAACCTGTCGTTTCGATGATAAGGGAGAAATCCAAGGAGCTAAACTCTAAGGATGAGAGTACCGATGCGAAGAACAGGGGCGGATCAGCTCGTAGTAGTGAAGAAGTTTCTGTAATAGAAATGGAGCGAAGGGGCTGAGTTATTTAGTTTTAATTATTTATCAACCGCAAGGGAGGAGTTAATGAATAAAACAAAGTCTTTTGATATACCGAAGCAACTTATTTGGAGAGCTTATAAACAAGTATCGAAAAATAAGGGTGCTGCTGGTGTAGATGAGGTCTCGATAACAAAGTTTGAGGAAAATCTAAAAGATAATCTATACAAACTATGGAATCGGATGTCATCTGGAAGTTATTTTCCGGAAGCTGTAAAGGCTGTTGCAATACCGAAAGGTACAGGAGGAGGACAAAGAATTTTAGGTGTTCCTTCAGTATTCGATAGGATAGGGCAAACAGCCGCTGCTATGTATCTGGAACCGCTAGTAGAGCCAAAATTTCACGAAGACTCATATGGTTATAGACCAAATAAATCTGCACTGGACGCGGTAGACACAGCGCGTAAAAGATGCTGGAGGTACGATTGGACGATAGATCTTGACATATCGGGATTTTTCGACAATTTGGACCACGAGCTAGCATTGCAAGCTATCAAAAGACACACAGACTGCAAATGGGTCATACTGTATGCTGAAAGATGGATGAAAGCTCCAATTCAACTAGCAGATGGCAGTAAGGTAGTTAGGGAAAAAGGAGTTCCGCAAGGAGGTTCAATAAGCCCTATGATCTCAAACATATTTATGCATCATGTATTTGATGAATGGATGAGACAAAAGTACCCAACAATACCATTTGAAAGATATGTGGATGATGCGGTAGTACATTGTAAGACTCGTAAGCAGGCAGAATTTATGAAAGTAATGATCGAAGAAAGATTGGCTGAATATAAGCTAAAGTTACATCCTGAAAAGACACAAATTGTGTACTGTAAAGATGATAATAGGAAAAGTGAATTTCCTAAGCAAAGTTTTGACTTTCTGGGTTACACATTTAGACCCAGATTAGCAAGAAATAAAATAGGAAAGAATTTTGTTTCATTTCTCCCTGCAATTAGCAACAAGGCCAAGAAAGATATTACTACAACCATAAGATCATGGAAAATACTACAAAGTACACATAAAACGTTAGAGGAAATATCAAAGATAGTAAATCCAATAGTCAGAGGCTGGTATCAGTACTATGGCAGATTCTGCAAAACCGAGATATACAAACCTCTAAAGAACGTAGAGCGGCATCTAGAAAAGTGGGTCAGAAGAAAATACAAGAAACTTCGAAATCATGGAAGACTAGCAAGGCAACTTCTAGGAAAAATGAGGAAAAAGGGACCTGATATTTTCTATCACTGGACATTAGGCTTAGGTCAAAAGGTGAATAATGGAAGCTGTGTGAGTCGAGAGGTTCATGCACAGTTTTGCGAGGGGCTGGTGGGGAAGTTCCACCGGTCTACTCTCCCTTAGTCCACTTTTATATTAGTTAGATTTTCAAAATTTTTGGAGGACTTTATGGGTATCTATTGCGATTTTAATACTGCAGCACCGCAAAGAAATGGACATTATAAGCCATTAGAAGAGAAAGAACATCTGAAAGCTCAGCTTTCGTTGAACATCAGATCTTGTCTTTCTTACCTGCTACCAAGAGGAACGTTTCGTGGTGATAAATTTTATGTAGGTGACGTATAT
Source organism: Wolbachia endosymbiont of Ctenocephalides felis wCfeT (assembly GCF_012277295.1). Taxonomy (NCBI): domain Bacteria; kingdom Pseudomonadati; phylum Pseudomonadota; class Alphaproteobacteria; order Rickettsiales; family Anaplasmataceae; genus Wolbachia; species Wolbachia endosymbiont of Ctenocephalides felis. Next base: position 1,395,419 of record NZ_CP051156.1, on the reverse strand, counting down.
GGTCATAAGGGAAAGAGTTTAGTGGTGGAGTTAACTGGTAATAAAGCAGGACTCTGGCACGATTTTGCAACTGGAAAAGGAGGTGATATCTTCGACCTTTGGTCTGCTGTTACTGGAAAAAATCAATTCACTGAAACTATAGCAGATATTTCTAAGTGGATTGGTTATGCAAGAGAGCAAAGAACTAATGAAATGCTAGGACAACCAACTTCATCCTGGAATTACTATGGTGAAAATGATCAAATTATTGCTACAGTTTATCGTTATGACACTGACAAAGGTAAACGATATCTTCCGTTTGATGTTAAAAAATCCAGCTTTACTGCACCTGAGATAAGACCTTTGTACAACATTCCTGGTATACTAAAATCCGATAGAGTTGTTTTAGTTGAAGGTGAAAAATGTGCAGAAACTCTTATAGAGCAAGGTATTACCGCAACAACTGCAATGTCAGGAGCAAATGCACCAATAGAAAAAACAGACTGGTCACCACTAAAAGGTAAACACGTTATCGTTTGGCCAGATAATGATGAGCCAGGAAAACAGTACGCTGAAAAGGCTGTAAAAAAGCTTTCCTCGCTTGGTGTTGCGTCACTAGCTATAATTGATATACCATGTGATAAACCTCAAGGTTGGGATTCTGCTAATTGCACAGAAGAAAATATTTCCGAGTTTATTGAAAATAATTCAAGAAAAATAGTCATTAAGCGAATGCTTAATATTTTAGACTGGAGTGTTGATCATTATGTAGGTCCTGCACCAGAACAAAGATTTCTCGTAGAAGGATTATTTCCTCTTGGTGTTACATCTATTCTAGCTGCAATGGGAGATACTGGTAAAGGTATGCTTCTTCTTGATTTAGCCCTTAAAGTTGCAAGTAATAAAGATCAAACATGTGGTTTTGGTCCTTTGGTTACTGAGCATGGATCTGTAGTTATTTTCTCGGCAGAGGACGATGCAGATGAAATACACCGCCGCTTAGAACGCCTTGACCCTAAGTGTGATAGATTAAAATGTAAAGATAAATTGTTTATAGTACCATTACCAAGTGCTGGTGGACCTTTTGCTATACTGAAAAGTGCTCGTGGTAAAGCTCCAGAAACTTTGCCTAAGTTTGAAGATGTTTGCAAGCAGTTAAGTGAAATTGAAAATTTAAAATTAATAGTATTTGATCCTTTAGTATCATTTGTACAAGCAGATATAAATTCAGACCCGGAAGTAGGATGGCAGCTAATGGGGTTGCTTGCAAGCTTAGCACATGAAACAGGAGCATCTGTAATTGTAGCGCATCATATGAGAAAACCCAGAGGTGGTGAATTAATTTCTACAGCAGAGCAAGCAAGAGATGCAATAAGAGGTACTACGGCACTTGTTGATGGAGTTAGATGTTCTTTTGCCTTATGGCCTGCACCTATAGAACAACAGAATTTAGTATTTAGTAAGTTAAGAATTGCAAGAATCAGTAACTTTGTTTACCAAGGTGCCGTTGTTAAATCAAATGGATCAACAGACAGAAACGTAAGGACTTATCTACGTGCATCAAATGGCTTGCTTGAAGATGTATCTGAGCAGCTTGAGATAAAAACAGTCTCTGATGAGTATTTAAAAAAGGTATTATTACAGGCTATTGAAATTTCAGCGCGAGAGGGTCATCCATTTACACATACAGGTGGTCCAGGAGTATTTAAACAAAGACATAGATTACCAACTGCATTGCACGAGATCAGTAAACACAGACTTGAGCGGCTAGTGCAAGATCTATTAAATGAAAAGAAAGTAATAAAAGGTATGGCACAGGACTCTAAGGAAGATAAGTGGCTTGATGTAATAACTGGTCCATTTGCAAAAGGAGAAGGTAAATTTCAGCTAGGTGCAGGGAATTTTAAAATAGCTGACTTATGAATTGGAACGAGTTACATGAAGCAATTTGCACTACGCTGAAGAGAGAAATTCCAATGATACAAACATGCGGGGTTTACCCAACAATCAGAAAAGAATTGATAGCTCCTGCAGTCTTTGTAGAACTTTCAGGTTTAGAAGCAGGAAAAGATCCTGGCACAGAAGAACTTGCGTTAAGGGCTAGATTTGAAGCTCGAGTTATAATTGATTCTACAATAGAAAACGCTTCTATAGTTGTGAGATCTCTAGCTGCTGAAGTGGCAAAAATTGTAAACAAAAACACTTGGAATATGAATATTTCACCTGCTGAATTTATATCTGCGGAGCAGGATGGATTTCGTCCGGAATTAGATGCATATTACGTCTGGTTGATTGAGTGGAGACATGAGCTTCATTTAGGAGAGTCCATCTGGAAAGAGAGCAAAATTAAACCACATAAAATAGAAATTGGGGAAATCAGTGTTGGAAAGTAATTTTGCAATTTCAGAGTTACAGAGGAAATTAGCTAATATTGTCCGTATTGGGCTTATCAAAGAAGTGGATTATGAAAAAGCAATGGTAAAAGTCAAAATAGGTGAATTTTTAACAGATTGGCTGCCGTGGATAACAAATAGAGCTGGAAAAGATAGCAGTTGGTTCCCACCAGACATTGATGAGCAAGTGGTGATATTTTCTCCACTGGGTGAATTATCTTTAGGAGTAGTGCTCTCTGGAATATATCAACAAAAGTATTCTGCTCAGGAAAGTAAAAAAGAGATAAATTGCTTTTTATTTGAAGACGGGACAAAAATATCATATGACAAGAAAAACCATCACTTGGAAATATCTGTAGTTGATAAGATTACTTTTAGGGTTGGAGAGTCAGAAATAGAAATGACAAAAAATAGTATAAAACTTAAAGCAAACAGGATAGATTTAAACTGAAAAATATGAGTAAAGGAATTGTACGTTTAGGGGATTATTGCACAGAGATTTCTCCGCATTTTTGCATAGGTGGAAGTAATAATGTACTTGCAAATGGTTATCCTGTTTGTCGAAAAGGTGATAATTGGAGTGAAGGTAAAAAAGTAATTGAAGGATCAAAAATTGTGTTTGCAAATGGCTATGGTATAGCAAGATTTGGTGATATGGTTTCATGTGGTTTTAAGGTAATAAGTGGTAGCAGAAATGTCTTTGTGGAATAAATATTATAGCTTTACCAATAAATGACGGAGGCATAAAACATTAAATGTAAATCTTTGTCTCCATTACACACAATAAAATTGGAGACGCAAATAAAGAAATTATGAATATGAGGGGAATGAGCAGCAAAACGGGAAAAGAATTGGAAGGAATAGAACATTTGAAACAATCCATAATTGATATACTTACCACTCCAATTGGAAGCAGAATTATGCGTAGGGATTATGGATCAAAATTACTTGAATTAGTTGATAAGCCAATTAATAGAGACTTTTCTTTGGAAGTCTATGCAGCAATAGCAGAAAGTTTAGAGAAATGGGAAAAGAGATTTAAATTAGAAAAAGTAAAAATTACAGAGATACAAGAAGGAAAAGTTACTATCTCACTAGAGGGAAGTTACTTACCAAACAACAAACATATTTTGCTCGAAGGGATTATTATATGAAAAAGCAACTACCGAGCATTACTCGAGAGTTCAGTTATGAGGAAATTCTATCGCGCATGAAAGAAGAATTAGTGCATAGAGATTCAACGTTTTCAGCACTTATTGAAAGTGACCCAGCTATGAGAATGCTAGAAATTGCAGCATGGAGAGAACTGTTACTCAGACAAAGAATAAATGAAGCAGCCAAAGCAAATTTATTAAAGTTCGCAGAAGGGTCTGACCTTGACTACTTAGCTGAATTTTATGGAGTAGTACGTAAAGATCAAGAAGAAGATGAAATTTTTAGAAAAAGAATAAAAGCTAAAATAGTTGGCTGGAGTACTGGAGGTAGTAGAGAACATTATAGATGCCATGCACTGTCTGCTGATGCAAGAGTTAAAGATGCATTAGTTGAGTCTCTTGTTCCTGGGAGCGTACAGGTCTCGATATTATCAACAGAAGGGGTGCTTTCGGAAGAATTACTTAATATCGTAAGGAAAAAAGTTACTCAAGATGATATTCGCATGCTAACAGATACAGTTACGGTTGTTGGCTGCAATATTATTCCTGTAGATATTTATGCTAAAGTTAGTATAAGTAGAGTGGTATCACAAGATATTGTTGAAACAGCGAAGAAACAATTTATTGAAAAGTTTGAATCAGCTAAAGGTTTGGGCTCTAATGTTACAAAATCTTGGATTATAGCCAATCTTTTTGTGGAAGGAGTAAGCAATATTGAGTTGATTGAGCCAAAAGAAGATATTGTGGTAAAAGGGAATGAGTGTACTACTTTAGGTAATGTTAAAATTGAGGGAGCTTAAAAAAAGCCTTGAAACGTATACGTCTACTTGGGGGAACTACAATTATTTCATCACTACGAAGATCACGAATCTTTTTTTCTTTAATAGATACTGAATAAAAACGGCCAACTTTATGTAAACGAAAAGACTCACCTTCCTCTAAGAAGGTGTCTGCAAACTCAAGAATTAGCTAATTTAGTAAGCATAATAGTAGTCATATTAAAGAAAATATTGGTTTCCGAAGTTTGAGGAGAATGCTCATAATCCTTACTCATACGCCTAAAATTGGAAAGCCAAGCAAAAGTTCTTTCAACAATCCAACGCTTCGGTATAACCTCAAATCCCGCAATATTAGGAGCTTTTTTTGCTATTGTAAATAAACATCCTGTTTTTATTAAGCATCTGTTTTTAAGGTTACCTGTGTATCCTTGATCAGCAAAAAACCTCTGTAATGTTGGTATTTTTTGTTTTGCTTTTACCAGAAGATCTAAAGCTCCCTCGCGGTCTTGGATGCTTGCACTGTGTACATCTGCCGTAATCACGAGTCCTAGCGTGTCTACAATAATATGCCGTTTTCGACCTTTTATTTTCTTGCCAGCATCGTAACCTCTGGCCCCCCTTTTTGAGTCGTTTTTACTGATTGGCTGTCAATTATTCCAACTGATGGTGTGGCTCTTTTACCAACTACCTCCCTTACTTTTTTTACTAAAATATCGTGTATTTCTTGCCATTTTCCAGTGTTTTTTAGTCGTGTGTTCCAACTGTAAATTGTCTTCCATGGTGGGAAATCCTTAGGTAATTGTCTCCATTGGCAGCCTGTTCTCATTACGTACCTTATTGCATTAATAATTGTTCTAATATCGTGTTTTCTTGGTCTACCTGTCTTTTTTGGCTCAAAATATGGCTTTAAAATTTCCCATTCACTGTCTTTTATGTCACTTGGATACATGTTAAAGTTATCCTTGTATCACATAATTGTCCTTTTTTCTACTTTTCTACATACTTTGCAGACACCTTCTTAGCAGATGCTACAGAAAAAAATGCTAGGCTCTGTGAACAAAATTTTGCCGTGAGAAAATAAGGTAGAGAAAAAGTAGGAGAAATAAGGGAAAAGTGGTAGTTTAATCCAATTAAGCAATAAAAAGGAGAAACTACCCAATGAAATATTACATACAAGAAAGAAAATGGAAACAAATTTATGCATTCCTAAAAAGCATAAAAGGCATACACAAAAAAGTTGAAGAGCATCTGAAAAGGTTCATAGAAGCAGTCTGGTACACAGTTCGAAGTGGTTGTCAATGGCGTCTTTTACCTGAAATATACGGCAATTACAGGAGTATACACAAGAGGTTTAAAAAGTGGTGTGAAAAGGGAATTTGGGCAAAATTGCTCAAATATACGCAAGATCCAGATTTAGAGGTGCACATGATCGACGGAACGATTGTCCGAGCTCACGCTTGCTCTGCCGGGTACAAAAAAAATTCCGGAGCTCAAGAGGCTTTAGGGCGCAGCAAAGGCGGTTTCACAACCAAGATTCACGCACTTGTTGATGCCCTTGGAAATCCGTTAAAATTTACACTTACTGCCGGTCAAAGAAATGACATTACACAAGCTGAAGCGTTAACAGAAAATGTCCATAGCTCCGTTGTAGTGGCGGATAAAGGCTATGACAGCAATGCTTTTGTTGCCAGTCTTGAGGATAAAAAGTGCGAAGTTGTGATTCCGCCGAAAAGGAATAGAAAAGTGCAGAGAGATTATGACAAACATATTTATAAAGAGCGGCATTTGATTGAGTGTTTTTTCGGTAAAATGAAGCATTTCAGGCGCATCTTCTCTCGTTTTGACAAAACTGCTGTGGTTTATTTGGGATTTTTGAATTTCGTTGGCGCTCTCATATGGCTCGCATGAAATTTTGTTCACAGAGCCTAAAATTGGAAGAAAAATAAAAGAATTGCGATTGATAAGAGGATTTTCTCAAGAAGAATTGGGAAGGAAAGTGGGTATTACATTTCAGCAAATACAGAAATATGAGTCTGGAAAAAACAGCGTTTCAATTGAAAGGTTATATGCTATAGCCGCAGCGTTGTCTGTTGATTTTGTAGTTCTACTTCCTGCTCCTCCAGTAACAACAGAACTACATGAAGAAAGTAGTTTTCAATATAATAATGATGAAAGCGATAGAGAAATATTAGAGCTTGTTAGAGAATATAAGGAAATTAAGAGTCAAGAGTCACGCAAAGCAGTTCGTTCACTAGTCAGGTCCTTATCCTCATCACAATAAATTTTAGACATTTTCTGTATAAGGCAGCTCTTTTGGTCCAGATGGTGCGTCATTTCATACCAAATGAATATTTTAGTAAAGAAATTTAAGCCTTATCTTAATATCTTTTATCTTGTTTAAGAATACTTCTTCGTAGTTTACCAAGTTTCTACCTAGCAATAATTAATATAATTCTTAAATAATAAGCTACAATACTTATTTATGTAAGTGCTTGTCTAACATTAGGTTCAACTTTCTCAACCTTATAGTTTTCAACTGAACTTTTAGGTCTACAGCAGTATATAAGTGTAGCAACAACCAGACAACAAGCTGCAACTGCTATTCCCACAGCTAGCACGTCAAAATAAATTGAGAAAGCAACTGAGGCAAGTGCAGCCACTATTAATGTTGAAATAGCTATAGTAGGCAATTTGCTTTCTTTTCTACTTTGTAAAGCAGTGTTATTTTTATTTGGATTACTAGTTTGTCCAACATTGCCCTGAAAACCATTTTCTTCAATTTCTACCCGTTGACCATAATCATCACCAATATATGTCCTTAAAAATTGCTCTTCTGCTTTTTGTTCATTTTTCTTTTGCTCTACACGAGATTCTTTTACTCTCTCTTTTTGTGCTTGACTTTTACTACGTGTACCCATTTCATCCTCCTCTGGAGTCTCTATGCCATTTATAGTATTGCTTTCTTTTCTTTTTGGCAAGCACATTCCCATCGGTTTCTTGTGAATGATGAACTTCCACAGTGCCTATTGCAAACTAAAATCTCTGTTTTTTTTCGATCTCTGCTTGTTGACTATCATCGGTTGCATCGTAAAAACTTTGTTATCCGGGTGTGACCCTCATTCAATAGCTTTAACAACATCGTCGGTTCAAGAAACTTCTTCATCAACTGTCTGATTACTACTCATAGGAGCCCTTAATAGTAACATCAATATATGTTTATTTCAACATAAGACTTATTTATAACTCAAGAGAAAGCAAGCCCAAATAAATAGAAGGCCTGCTATTTCTTTTTATTATTTTATATCAATCTTTTTAGTATATTTATCAGACTTAGGTATATTTATTTTTAGCACCCCATTTGAGAAATCTGCAGAAATCTTATCCTGCTCTGCATTTGGCGGAAGTTGAATAGATCTATAAAATGAGCCATAATACCTCTCTAGGTGGTAGTACTTCCTCTCTTCCTCAGATGACTCATTTTCATATTTCTTCTCACCTTTAATTATTAAATTACTACCAGACATGCTAATATCTATATTTTCTTTAGAAATTCCAGGTAAATCCATGGATAGACAGTAATTTTTGTCTGTTTCATAGAAATCACAAGCTGGTAAAGTGTTTCTGCTTTTAGTAAGTTCAGGTATAAAAAAACTATTGAACATATCATCAACAGCTCTTTGTAAGCCCCTGATAGTGAAATCATTACTACTAAAGTTTTTGTTTGAACGAACTATATTACTCATGCAAGCACCTCCTTTTTGTTAGTACAAACCTTATATATTCATTGGGTTTATTAATTTCAATGACCTTACAAAAATGACTACACTTAAACATTTTTACCTCAACTTATCAAGCTTTCACATTGAAAAGCAAATGTACTCGAAGTATATAGTACTTTCAAAAACAAATAATAAAGGTATTTAGACGAAGAGGAAAGTACTCTATTTATAGGCGGCTTCGTTTATCAGCAATATATACAGCGATCTTGTTCAATGGGATTCTTGTGTTGCTCTACACTAACTACTATAGTTAGCATAATTCAGCAGAAACAACAACTGATTCTTTAACTCTCACACTCTCTTGAAGATTAGAATTAGGCTTTTGACATTCGTTGTATCCATAAAGTCCAATCATTGCTGGGATAATAAGTGCTGCTAAAATTACGTATGCTTCTGTCAAAAATGCTACCGTTATAATTAGGGCTGATAGGGCTATTGCTGCAATGAAATATGCTGTTGGTTTACAATATCGAATATTCTTAGACTTATGCTGTGTTTCTTCCTCCTTTTTAAATCCTTTAAGGCTTTCCTGCAACTTAGGTATGGTTTGCTGTTTTTTAGATTCGAAGTAGTTCTCTCTATCAGGCTTAACTTCTTTAATTTTATTTGCCTGCTCGTTAAAAGTTACTGATTTTGATACCTCAGGTTTTTCTTTTACAAGTAAACTTACTGCTTCTACTTTATTAGGTAATGCTGTTTCTGTTACTAGAGCAGCGTTAACTCCTTCGTTTGGAATTTGTATCCTGACATTTCTTATATTATCTTGTAACAACTTTGCTTTATTATTTAGTCCTTGTATCTTAGGAATTAGTTTATCGGCCTCACTATTAGCAACCATATCTTTCAATGACTTTAGACTTTCTTCATACTGTGTAAGATTCAATTTATCACCGCGATATTTCAGTGACCGTATTTGCTTCTCTAAATTCATTATAATAGGGATGAATGATACTCTAGCATGACCAATGTCTACTTTGTGTCTATTAAACTCATTTAGTACTGTTGTGATCTGACTCAATCTTTTTAATATATTATCGGTGGCTTGCTTAATATTAATCTGACCGTTGAGATGTTTATATTCTTTTTCAATATCGTTAATTACTTTAGAATATGTTGATAAACATCTCTCACATGCAGATACAAGACCTTTATAAGACCACTCATTTGGGTTTCGATTATATTCATGAATTGAAGGTGTAATATCATCAACAAATGTGTCAGCTAAATTACGCATAATGAAAGATAACCCCCTTATTTCTTTCAATGAAACAAAAACTTATTCTAATACTGACATTCTTGAGATCAAGAGTCAAGAATTTCGACTAAAGGCTATTCCATGTAAATAGATTTAAAACTGAACTTTAGCAAAAACACATATCTCTTCAGTATCACACACAATTCAATTATTGACTTATTTACTTTTTAATTTTCCTCAAAATCGCAAAAAAGTACCTACCTTTTTGAGTAATTTTTCCATAAATATAGCGTTATGCAAGTAATATTAACAAGTTATGGAAAGATAATAGGATATAAAGGCATACATGTAAAAGGGGTAAAAGGCCGCTATTATTGGGGGTTTGGGGTATACTAGAATTGCTATATAGGATGGTTCGCATGCATGGAATGGTGGGCGATGACAGACTTGAACTGCCGACCTCCTCGGTGTAAACGAGATGCTCTACCAGCTGAGCTAATCGCCCCTTTTTAAATTAACTCTATAGTTTAATATTATTACTGTAAATAGAAAATTGGCTATAACTCAAGATATAGACATACTGTAATTGCAATTACAGTATGTCTATTGAATTAACGACGAGAAGGAGAAATAGTTTGTCTCTTAGGATCATTACACCTAAAAGGTTGTGTAATAGTATTATCATCTACTTCACTTCTAGGGCTACTAGATTCTTTAAGATCAGGTAAACCACTTGATCTATCTTCTAAATCTTTTATGGCTGCATTAAGACCAGCCATTTGTGATTCTTGTTGAGGATTTACTACGATACCATTGCTTCCAAGAAGGAACTGAGCTCCTTCTTCAGCACTGTTAGCTGCATCAATAGGTTTTGCCCTCGGCAGTTTTGGTAGAGGATTTACTGTGCTTTCAGGAAGGAATGGATCTGTTTCCTTACGGGCAATTCTTTTTTCAGCATCCTGGCTACCTGCCCTACCCCATAAAGCATTCCATACTTTTTGTACTATTCCCGTTTTTGCTACTACTATTCCTGCTACTAGTAGCATTGCTCCTCCTGCAATACTACTTGCAATTGCTTTTGCTGATATTTCAGCGCCTTGTTCCTCAGCTGGAATTGGAGTTGGTTCAGATAGTGTCAAATTAGTGCTGGTTCCATTGTTAATGTGTGTAACTGCTTTTAATGTAGTATTTAGTACTGGTACTAATATTGTTCCAGCCCATGCTGCAGCAATTGCTGCTAATGTTCCATTGTCTTGACTATATCCTGTTGTTGTTTCAGTAACTCGTTGACCTGCTAGAGTAGTAGTCTCTACGTTAGAAGGCAAAGGAACACCCAAATGGCCAATATCTTCTTCCAACTCATTTATGAATTCAAAGTCAGGTAATTCCCCTGTTATGTTTGTAGCAGCTTCAATTCCTTGAGCAAGCAGCTGATCTCCTTGCATATTATCACTAACTGGCTGATCATTACCCATTTTTCCTTGGCTGGTTGTTACCTCCTTACTCCAAAGCTTTGCTAGATATCTTTTGTTGAATTTTTCATAATTATACTCCTTTTCACTTCGTATTTTTTTGTTTTTAAAACCTGAAATAATACCATCAATAGTTGATTTACGGCCTGATCTGGAAGTGTTGTGGACATGTTTCACTTCTCCTGTAACAAAGCCTATTTCAGCGTAATCATCAGATATACTAAGAGAATTAATTGTTAAATCTTTTCCTTTAAATGAGAACTCTACTATTCTACTTTGCTCTATATCTTCCAATTTAGAAGCTATAGAGATTTTTTTACCCTCTACATTACTTGCTTCTTTCTTGATGATCGGTCTTTCTTCTTGTGATATTTTAGGCATTCTATTTCCTCTCAAATTAATTAGTAAAAATATTGTTTAAATTAACAAATATTTTTCTATGTATGGTAAATAAGTGGTTGAAGTCTATAACTTTTTATTAAAGATTTTATGCAAAAAAGTTTTCTTGTTATATCTAGTAGTAAAAATATTAGAAATTATGGTGTATCCATTCAGCCGGGCGGTAAAATAAAGAGTAGACAAGGAATGCTAAAAAGGTAAACTAGAGTGGCTGTGAGGTAATATGGTTGATCTTTTAGAATTTTGCGAAAGTTTAAGCAGACTATAGAAAAGTTAGAAACAAAAATAGAAGAGCTTAAAGCAGAAAATAAAGCGCTAAGGATCGAAAACGCTGAGTTAAAAGAAAGGCTTGGCTTAAATTCAAAAAATTCATCTATACCAAGCTCCAAAGAATTATATAAGATGAGGGAAAATAAGCCAAAAAGTGACAGGAAAGTAGGAGCACAGGTTGGACATAAAGGCAGTTACCGCCCTAAAATGGAGGCAGATGAGATGGTAAAAATAGAACTGCCCAATACGTGTGAGTGCGGAGGAGAAATTGCGGTATCAAAAGATCCGTATACTCATCAAAAGGTCGATTTGCCGGAAATCAAGCCGTATGTAGTTGAATATTAACTAGAGCATGGACGTTGCAAAAGATGTGGAAAAAGAAAAAGTAGCAAGCTACAAGAAGGAGTAACTGCGGACACATTTGGTCCAAGAGTTAAGTCAGTAATTACAGCATTAAGTGGATTTTACAAGAATTCGAAAAAAGAAGTGGCAAATATTATAAAGGACATTTTCAACCTGGATATCAGCGTCGGTAGTGTATCAAATAGCGAGGCTAGAGTGGCAGAAAAATGCCAAGAAGCATATGAGCAAATTGAGGAAGAGGTAAGCAAGAGCAAAATTTTACATATCGATGAAACTAGCCATTACAACAAAGGTAAACAGGGCTGGTGCTGGATGTTTGCGAGCAAAATAGGAAGTGTGATCAAATTGACAGAGTCAAGAGGGATGAAAGTCCTGGAAAATAGTAAATTTGGAAAGAATAACAACCTAGTAGTGACCGACAGATATGCAGCTTACAACTACTTTTCCAGCAAGAAAAGGCAGGTCTGTTGGGCACATTTAGCAAGAGATTTTGAAAGGTTGTCTCATAGTTGGAATAGCGAAGTGAAAGTTTTGGGGTATTATTTAAGGAATGTTGCTACTGAATTATTTGCATTGAAAAAAGCTCTGTTAAAGGATGAAATAGACACATTAAGGTTCATAAGAAGAGCAAGAAAATTACGCAAGCGAACGAGATATTACTTAAAGAATATATCAAATTTACCCGAGGCAATTGGAGCGTCTCGAGTAGCAAAAAATATCATGAAATCGGATCTGATGATGTGGAAATTTTTGGACGATCCAGAAAATATTCCACTGACAAACAACTATGCTGAGCGACAGATTCGGCATTACGTTGTTTACCGAAAAGTTTCATATTTTACACAATCGAAACGGGGAAATATGTTTCTTGAGAGGATAATTTCATTGTACTTGACTTGGAGGCAAAAGAAGTTAAATCCTTTTCAAAACCTACTGGCTATTGCTTCTTAAGCCATACACCTGAATGGATACAATCATACGGTCAAATGCGGCAGCTCTACTCATCTATCTCGCTACTAATGTCCTTTAACATACTATAGTTGCCTTTTCTAAACTTGCTCTTAAGAGATGCAACTCCGCTTTCACTTATTCCACTTAAACTCAATGCCGCTCCACCCAACTGTAACCCTATTTCGGAAGTTTCAGGGATAATTTTGCTAGCCCCAAGATGCTTATAATCTTCAACATTACTGAGGTCTGGTAGGCGTATTATTATACTGACATGCGGAAAATTTGCTGCAACTAAGGCAACTACTTTCTTTATAGTAACTTCATTCTTGATAGAAATAACGAGAGCTTGCGTCCTTTCTATTCCTACTGATTTTAGAATCTCAGGTCTTGTAACATCACCAAGATATATAGGAAAGCCATCGCTTGTTCCTTCTTTAACTATCTTGGATTGAATATCTACAACAACGTAACTTACATGTTCTGCAGTCAACATCTTTGTTACCATATATCCGACCCTACCAAACCCAGCAACTATTACATGATTGTGAAGGTCTTGTGTATCTACCTCTACAGATGCATCGTCTAATATCACCTTTTCAGCACTAAATGAGGCTATCCAATCCCCAATTCCAGATAAAAGAGGAGTAAATGCCATGGTTACTGTAGTCACCATCATAAGTATTTGAGCGATTTCGCTCTGTAGCACATCTAGCTCATCTGCCAAGCGAAACAAAATAAATGCAAATTCGCCACCTTGCGCAAGCAATAGTCCAGCTTGTATAGCAGGTGCACTTTTAAATCCAAAGAACTTGCACAAGATGTATATTATAGATGTTTTTAAAATAATAAGAACAATAGATAATAAAGTAATAAGTGGCAGCTTGTTGAGCAAAAGTTCAGTGTCTATAGACATGCCAACAGTCATAAAAAATAACCCTAACAGCAAATCTTTGAATGGCAATATTGCATGCTCTACTGAATGCCTATATTCTGTTTCTGCAACCAGCAATCCAGCAACAAACGCTCCGAGTGCCAGTGAAAGGTGAAACTGTTCAGTAATAAATGCTGCTCCAAGTATTATCAAAAGTGTTGTTGAGATAAATACTTCATTACTTTCCATTTTGGCAATTACTGAAAATAAAGGTCTAAGCAATAACCTGCCAGTTATAAATATTAGCACTAGAGCAATAGCTGCTTGTATTAACGAACCAGCAAGTGAGCTTATTAGGCTATGCTCAGAATTACCAGCAAGTAGTGGTACCAATACTATTAATGGTACTACTGCGAAGTCTTGCATTAGCAATACCGCTATCGATAATCTACCAACCTGACTTGCTTGCGAGCCTTTTTCTTGCAAAACCTGCAAAACTATTGCTGTTGAAGATAGCGCAAGTCCACCACCTATAACCATAGCCATATGGGTATCTACACCAAATGCAAGAGCAATGCACCATATTGCCAGCATGGTTATTATTACCTGTAAAGAACCAAACCCAAAGACATGAATACGCATGGCAATTAAGCGCTCAAAGGTTAACTCAAGGCCTATAATGAACAACAGGAAAACTACACCAAATTCTGCAAAATTATCCATTGCTGCAGCCGAATGCACTAAATTGAACCCGTGAGAACCAATAACTGCGCCTGCAACAAAGTAGCCAAGCACTGGACTAATGTTCATCTTCCAAAACGCTATGACTATAAACACAGCAGCAGAAAGCAAAATTATAATGTCAAACAAATGCTGAGAGCTGCTGTGCATAATATTTAACCTGTAGACTTAAACCACTTGATTGAGCAACCAATACTGGATTTTTGCTCAGCTGGAAAATTATCAGTTTCTGCAATAAATTTCATGGCTTGAAATAAATCGCTGCTTCCTGCTTCATACCCTTGAATCTTTTCTTTTTTCGCATCATTAAAGCGACCGCGATAACAAAGGTTTAGGTTGGAGTTAAAACCAAAAAAATCAGGGGTGCAAACAGCCCCATACTCCTTGGCCACTTTTTGTGTGCTATCAATAAGGTATGGAAAGGTAAATTTATTCTCTTTAGCAAAATTAACCATATTTTCAAATGAATCTTCTGGATATTCACTTATATCATTTGGCATGATTGCAACAGTGTTTACTTGGTGATTTTTTCTTAATAAATCAATATCTATTACTAAGTTGCTAATAATTGACTGTACATAAGGGCAATGATTACATATAAACATTACGATTAAGCCATTTTTCCCACGACAGTCATTTAATGAATAGTACTTATTATCTATTCCCAGTAGGTTAAAATCTTTTGCAGTAAAGTCAAAATCTACCTGAGGAGTGTTCAAAGCAACCATAAGCTTAAGTTAGAATATCATATGTAATTTATGGTTTTATTGTTTAAGTGTCAAATAGTTTCTATGTATACTATTTGCATATTCTTTTTTAGCATTATAATTTATGTTCATAACTTTTGAGGGAATAGATGGCTCTAGCAAGACAACGCAGTCTAGGCTACTTGCAGATCATTTTCAACAAACTTACGATGTAATACTAACTCGAGAGCCAGGTGGCACTGACTTTGCAGAAAAGATAAGGGAATCAATGTTAATTAGCAGTATTGATCCAGTTTCCGAACTCTTACTGCTTGTATCAATGAGATATGAGCATATGAAAAATCTTATATTACCAGCCCTTGTAGAAGGAAAAGTAGTAATCTGTGATCGATTTATTGATTCAACTATTGCATATCAAGGATATGGGCTTGGTGTTGATTTGAAGCTGATAAATAATCTACATGAACTAGCGGGAATTAGATATCCAGATATCACATTAATCTTAGATATTGATGTTAAAGCTGGACTCAATAGGGCAAAAGATAAGAACAAATATGAAGAAATGGACGTAGATTTTTACAATAGAGTTAGACAGGGATTTCAGGAAATTGCTAAAAAAGAACCAAGTAGATGTAGTATTTTAACCAATATTGAAACGATGGATAATAGCCAGGTGCATAATACCATTATTAATGAAATCACTAAAAGGCTAGTATAGAACTTTCATATATAAGCCCTATGCTAAAGTTGAATTTTTCTTCTCTTTCAGTCTCTTTAATCTTTCTACATTAAGTATGGAATTTATTTCTTTAACACTTTTGTCAATATTATCATTTATTATTATGTAATCATATTTATCACGTTTGCTTATTTCTTTTTGAGCTTCAGCTAGCCTTCGCTCTATTTCATCTGCACTGTCACTGTTGCGTTTTTGCAAACGCAATCTCAGTTCTTCCATAGAGGGAGGGAGGATGAAGATGCTCACAACTTTTTCTTTCATAGTCTTAAATAAGTGAAATGCTCCTTGCCAATCTATAACCAATAAAACGCTTATTCCATTGTGAAGGTTTTGCTCTATAAAGTCTCTTGGTATACCATAAAAATTATCAAAAACTTTGGCATATTCAAGCATTTTGCCAGCTTTACACAGATCATGAAATTTTTCTTCTGTAACAAAGAAATAATCTTGGCCATCGATTTCTCCAAGGCGAGGTTCGCGCGTAGTCATAGAAATGGATCTAACCAAATCAGTTGATTGCTCAAGTAGTTTTTCTGATATAGTAGTTTTTCCAGCTCCCGAGGGAGAGGATAGAATCAATAATATACCTTCGTTCTTTAAATTCATCCTTTATCTTCTGAGTAATTTTATAAATATTAAACTTTTTTTGATTGAACTGCTATAGAATGATTAAAATGCAAATTTGAAAAAACCCTCGTTAGGATAAGAAAAATATAAATTGGGGAATATTAAGGTTCTATTTTGTGTGTTTTTAAGAAATTAAATATGAAGCTTACCTTTTAAAAAATATACTATAGCCGTGTTTGTTGAAAAAGAACATGTTAATCGTCGGTATTATACACGTTTTCTTGTTTTTCTATTTTTTCTTGCTCTTCGATACAATATACAGCAAGTAGATTAGCTTTTAGCCTTTCAACACCAATTTCATCACCTGTTCCATCACAATAACCATAAGTCCCCAATTTTATTTTTTCTAGTGCTTCTTTAATTTTCTCTTTTTTGTCTTTTCTACGCTTAATTAATTTTTCATCTCCACTATCCTCATCAGAATAGTGTACACCATCTTCTAACTCTTGTTTCTCTAGTTCATCAAGCTCTAGTTGCAGTTTAAGGCTAAAGTATTCCAATTGCCTTGCGCTCATGTACTCTTCATCTTCTGAAGGGGTGTAATTTTCTGGTAATTTTATTTTTGATGACTCTTCCATAATCAATTAAATAATAAAATCTATATAACTCAAAAACAAAAAATTATACTACCCTCAAAGTAAACACTATAATTCATAATAAACATTTAAAGGCCTTAGTATGGTTCGCCTAGTAAAAAAGTTAACAACAAATAATAAGAATTTTATCTACATAATGTGTATTTTTATTATAATGTTAAGTTTATCTTCATTTTCATTAGAAAACAACAATAATAAACAAGAAATCATGTTGACGTTAGTATGGATCTGTGCTACGTTCGTTTTACAAATTTCTACAAGTAATTTATTTACGTCAGATTATCATGATGGAATACTTGAGCAAATCTTCATACAACCATTTTCTTCTAAACTTATAATCATTTACAAAATTTTTGCCCATTGGTTAGCATTTGGATTACCAATCTCGCTGATCTTCTTTATATTTGACTTTGTAATAGAGAGCAATAGTATTGAACAATCAACTGTAGTAGCATTATCTTTATTATTTAATACCTTAATAATAATAAATATTTCAGCGACCGGAAATGCGCTAATGATTGGTAGGAATAATTTAGCATCAGGAATATCGCAAGTTTTAGTATTGCCGATTATTATGCCGACCTTTGTATACTTCAAGCTATTAGCTCAATTTGAAAATTTACCTTTGAATATTAACATACTTCTGGTCACTATTTTGATTTTTGCCATTCTCATAGTTAGCAGTACCCTAGCTACTAATATGGCGTTAAAGTTTGCTGTGGAACAAGATTAAATTATATCGCTATCGACGAAGTCTAAACTTACTAAATACATTTCTGAGGATTCAGATCTACTTGAC
This sequence comes from Wolbachia endosymbiont of Ctenocephalides felis wCfeT, assembly GCF_012277295.1. NCBI lineage: Bacteria > Pseudomonadati > Pseudomonadota > Alphaproteobacteria > Rickettsiales > Anaplasmataceae > Wolbachia > Wolbachia endosymbiont of Ctenocephalides felis. The sequence continues at coordinate 1,377,605 of NZ_CP051156.1, read as the reverse complement.
TTTGGCTTAAAGTATTTTACTGTTTGAAACATTTTTTTTAGCTGATTACAGAACTCTTTATCAGACTCTCCTTGGAAAATTTTTACTACAAACTTACCACCATTGTTTAAAAAATGCTTTGCAAAATTTAAAGCTGCTTCGCACAAAAGCATAATTCTAATGTGATCAGCTGATTTTAATCCACAGGTTTCCGGAGCCATATCAGATAAAATTACATCAAATTTTTGGTCTTTGAATATTTCCTTTAAAGTCTCAAGTCCATTGATGATACCGCACTGTATAAACTCCACTCCTTGAAGTGCATTCATTGGTTTTATATCAATAGCAAACACATCTGTACCTTTTTGAGATGCAACCTGTGACCATCCTCCAGGTGATGCACCAAGGTCGATCACTTTTTGTCCTTTTTTGAACAATTTAAACTTATTATCTATTTCTACCAGCTTATATGCTGAACGTGACCTATAGCCATCCTTGCTAATTTTCTGCACATATTGATCATTCAGGTGACGATGTAGCCATCTCGTTGAAGACAATTTCCTGCCTCTAGCCGTCTTTACTCTAGTTTTTATAGCTAATACCTTACTTGTTTTTATTTATTATATCTTTTAGCTCTTTTTCGACTACTTCTTTTACTAGCCCGTATAAATACTTATTTAACCACTCTGATAATTGAGGTTTTAAAAGAGAGATTACTAACTCTTCAACGGTGAGCTCTTGTCTTTTTTGCTGCTGCTTTTGTTGCTGTTGTAACTCATTTTGCATCTTTCCAAGCAACGCTTTGATTCCCTCCATATTTTCTTTCAAAATTAGTTGATCATTATCTTGCACTTGTTTCACTTGAGTATTATTATGCAAACCAATATCTTTTTTTAAGTCATAGCTATGACCATTTAGTTTGCCATTACTTACAGCTGTCTCCTCATTTTCCTTGTCTTCATAATGCTCTTCCTCATTGCTTTCTTCTGTATCTTCCAAATATTCATCTTCAAGATGCAATACATCCTCATCATCCTCTGTTTCTGCTTCAGTGTTTTTATCAGATATAGCTCTTTTTATATCTTCTAAAATATCCTTTACATTTTGCTTTTGTCCATCGTTCATATATCAGTACCAATAAATTTAGAGATCTATACTATTTATCATAAAAAGCAAATTGTAAACACTAGTAACATAATTGCTTTTTGCGCTAACTAAGTCCGAACGCGCTTCGAATAGTGCATCTTCGGTATCCAAAAGGTCAGTTGTGCTCTTTAAATGTAAGTTTACCTCTTGTTCAGCCCCTTCAAGTGCTAAGGCTGCTGCTGCTTCTGCCTCTTGGCTTGCTTTGATAACAGCTTTTGCTGTTAAAACATTATTCCATGCTTGAATAACCTCTCGTTCTACATTTTTGACTGCTTCATAATAATCATGGGTGGATTTTTTTACATCCATATGAGCTCTACCGATACCAAAAAAATTTGTGCCCCTTTTAACAATTGGAATGTCAAGGGTAAAAATAATATTAGTATTTCCTAATAATCTCTTAAGTACATTTTCCTCTCCGCTCTCACTTTGCTTAAGATCTGCACTTGCACTTAGATTCAAAGAAGGTAACCACCTTGAAGTTTCAGCTATCACTCCCATTCCATCTGCCTTTTTTTGGTGAATTGCCATTTTCAGATATAAGTTATTAGTTCTTGCTAATTGTAAACACTCATCTAATTCAGGAACGGAAGGTAGCTTATCATTTGCTTCAGAAAGCTCATAAGGATCTTCCCCAATCAAATGAAAATAGGCAACATTTGCCACTTTTAACTTACCCTCTGCGTCAACTCTTCTTGATACAGCAGATGAAAATTTTGCCTTTGCTAATGAAACTTCAGCATTGGTTACCTCTCCAAGAGAAAAGCGTTTTTTCATGGCTGATAAATGTTCTAAGGAAACACGTTCTTTGTGTTCTCTTAACTTCAGCATTTCTGTTTTCTGTAAAACATCAACGTATGCTGCAACAGCTTTAAGCGCAAGATCTTGCTTCAATCGTTGAAACCTTATTTTTTCTACTTGCAATAGATGACTTGATCGACCAAATGTAGCAAAAGTGCCACCACCATCTATTACTCTTTGGCTAAGTGTCAGAAGTTTTTCATGTCGATTTGATTTACTAGGATCAACGAGATTAAATTTACTGTCAAAGTCATATTGCAAGCTGATATCAGGCAAAAATCCAGCCAATCCCGTAGATTTATGGTATCTTTCTGCACTTTGATATTGATAGAACTGCGATTTTAGTTTTGAGCTGTTTTTAATGGCCATATCTATAGCTTCTTCAAGATCAATTGCATAGCAGCTTATAGTACTTAAAATAGTTACAAGTGTAATAATTAATCGAAACATTCTGCTCCTTTTCTACAATGGTCGTGCAGCCAAATTACTAGCATAAACTCCTTTAATAATCAATAACTAATGTTCTTGACAATGGTTAAGAATTAAGTGTATAGTAGCTTACTACTGTTTAGTTAAATTATAATGAAGACATTTTCCTTAAAAGAAAAACAAATTGATAAAAAATGGTTTATTATAGACGCGGAAGGATTAGTGGTAGGTAGGCTTGCAGCATTTGTTGCAACGCTTTTACGCGGAAAACACAAACCTGAATATACACCTCACATGGATTGTGGTGATAATGTTATTATCATCAATGCAGAAAAAGTGTGTTTTACCGGAAAGAAATTAAAGGATAAGATTTATTACAAGCATACAGGTTATCCTGGTGGTCTAAAGAAAAATACTCCGGATAATATTTTAAGTGGCAAGTTCCCTGAGCGTGTAATGAAAATGGCCGTAAAAAGGATGCTTGATGATGGACCTATGGCACGCAGGCGTCTTGAAAATTTATACGTTTATGCTGGTCCAGAGCATAAGAACCAAGGACAACAACCTGAAAAAATAGATTTTGCATCTTTAAATCGTAAAAACAAGAAATAATGGAGTTAAAATGGAAAGTTTTGCAATAAATAAAACAATCAAAACAGCAGTTGATTCACTCGGTCGTTCATATGGAACAGGTCTGAGGAAAGAATCTGTTGCAAGAGTCTGGATAAAACCAGGAACTGGAAAATTTAATATTAATAGGAAGGAGAAGTTGCTTGATTACTTCAAGAGAGAATCAGTATGTCAGGTGGTAAGAGCTCCTTTTGTTGCAACTTCTACGCTAGATAAATATGATATATTTGCAACTGTAAAAGGTGGGGGATTATCTGGTCAAGCAGGTGCTTTAGCTCACGGGATAAGTAGAGCTTTAAGTAATGTCAGCCAGGATTTGCATTCTATATTGCGTAATGGTGGGTTTTTAACACGAGATCCACGTGTTGTTGAACGTAAAAAGTATGGTCAACATAAGGCACGTAAGAAATGTCAATTTTCTAAAAGATAATTGTGGTATTTTTTATAAACATTGTACAAATATTTACAGAGGTGCCTATATTTTCGTGATAAATTTAGTTGACTATCATTGTCAACGTAATATGCTATCTGTGTAATTTTTTCAATATTAAGGTAATTTATGAGTAAAGAAAATATAATAAGTAAATTAAAAGACTTTTGTTCTAAAAATGAAATAGACATAACAAAATATTATCTAGGCAAAATTCATGACTTTCTTATGACAGTAATAAAAGATGAGTTAGATAGTATTGGCGAAATACGCTTGTATGGCGTGGGAACATTAGCTGCTGTTACCAGTAAGGAAAAGCAATGTCGTAATCCTCAGACTGGTGCAATAATGATTGTTCCTGAAAAGAGAAGAGTAAAATTCAAAGCAAGTCACAACCTTCTAGTCAAGCTGAATGAGAAGCATGCAGCAGCTGGCTGAACTGCATTATATAAGCTGGAAAGCACAGTTTCGCTTGTAAGTAGTGGGGTATGTTTTTTAGCATATGTGCCATGTCTTACATGGCATTTTATTCTCTTGTTTTCATATAATCATTAAGAGTAAGGAATTGGTTGATAGAGTATTCTCATTACTGCCTAAGGAATGATCTGAATGCTTGAATTTTAAGCCCTCAAAAGGTTAAGGCTGCATATATATATGCAGAGGGAATTTGTTTTTATAAGGTTATTTAATGGTGTATCCATTCAGGTGTATGGCTTAAGAAGCAATAGCCAGTAGGTTTTGAAAAGGATTTAACTTCTTTTGCCTCCAAGTCAAGTACAATGAAATTATCCTCTCAAGAAACATATTTCCCCGTTTCGATTGTGTAAAATATGAAACTTTTCGGTAAACAACGTAATGCCGAATCTGTCGCTCAGCATAGTTGTTTGTCAGTGGAATATTTTCTGGATCGTCCAAAAATTTCCACATCATCAGATCCGATTTCATGATATTTTTTGCTACTCGAGACGCTCCAATTGCCTCGGGTAAATTTGATATATTCTTTAAGTAATATCTCGTTCGCTTGCGTAATTTTCTTGCTCTTCTTATGAACCTTAATGTGTCTATTTCATCCTTTAACAGAGCTTTTTTCAATGCAAATAATTCAGTAGCAACATTCCTTAAATAATACCCCAAAACTTTCACTTCGCTATTCCAACTATGAGACAACCTTTCAAAATCTCTTGCTAAATGTGCCCAACAGACCTGCCTTTTCTTGCTGGAAAAGTAGTTGTAAGCTGCATATCTGTTGGTCACTACTAGGTTGTTATTCTTTCCAAATTTACTATTTTCCAGGACTTTCATCCCTCTTGACTCTGTCAATTTGATCACACTTCCTATTTTGCTCGCAAACATCCAGCACCAGCCCTGTTTACCTTTGTTGTAATGGCTAGTTTCATCGATATGTAAAATTTTGCTCTTGCTTACCTCTTCCTCAATTTGCTCATATGCTTCTTGGCATTTTTCTGCCACTCTAGCCTCGCTATTTGATACACTACCGACGCTGATATCCAGGTTGAAAATGTCCTTTATAATATTTGCCACTTCTTTTTTCGAATTCTTGTAAAATCCACTTAATGCTGCAATTACTGACTTAACTCTTGGACCAAATGTGTCCGCAGTTACTCCTTCTTGTAGCTTGCTACTTTTTCTTTTTCCACATCTTTTGCAACGTCCATGCTCTAGTTGATATTCAACTACATACGGCTTGATTTCCGGCAAATCGACCTTTTGATGAGTATACGGATCTTTTGATACCGCAATTTCTCCTCCGCACTCACACGTATTGGGCAGTTCTATTTTTACCATCTCATCTGCCTCCATTTTAGGGCGGTAACTGCCTTTATGTCCAACCTGTGCTCCTACTTTCCTGTCACTTTTTGGCTTATTTTCCCTCATCTTATATAATTCTTTGGAGCTTGGTATAGATGAATTTTTTGAACTTAAGCCAAGCCTTTCTTTTAACTCAGCGTTTTCGATCCTTAGCGCTTTATTTTCTGCTTTAAGCTCTTCTATTTTTGTTTCTAACTTTTCTATAGTCTGCTTAAACTTTCGCAAAATTCTAAAAGATCAACCATATTACCTCACAGCCACTCTAGTTTACCTTTTAGCATTCCTTGTCTACTCTTTATTTTACCGCCCAGCTGAATGGATACGATATATAGGTTAAATTATTAGCTAATTTGATATTTTTATTAAAAAAGTACTTACGCGTGATGCTTAAAAAGAATTTATAAAAGCGCAATTCTCGTGAAAGTTGTATATATTTGTTATATTTCTTCTTTAAGTAAAAAGAGGAGTAATAGTTATGAAAATTAATAAAACAAAGACAGCTAAGGAAATAGATCCAGCTAAGAAGGTGTCTGCAAAGTATGTAGAAAAGTAGAAAAAAGGACAATTATGTGATACAAGGATAACTTTAACATGTATCCAAGTGACATAAAAGACAGTGAATGGGAAATTTTAAAGCCATATTTTGAGCCAAAAAAGACAGGTAGACCAAGAAAACACGATATTAGAACAATTATTAATGCAATAAGGTACGTAATGAGAACAGGCTGCCAATGGAGACAATTACCTAAGGATTTCCCACCATGGAAGACAATTTACAGTTGGAACACACGACTAAAAAACACTGGAAAATGGCAAGAAATACACGATATTTTAGTAAAAAAAGTAAGGGAGGTAGTTGGTAAAAGAGCCACACCATCAGTTGGAATAATTGACAGCCAATCAGTAAAAACGACTCAAAAAGGGGGGCCAGAGGTTACGATGCTGGCAAGAAAATAAAAGGTCGAAAACGGCATATTATTGTAGACACGCTAGGACTCGTGATTACGGCAGATGTACACAGTGCAAGCATCCAAGACCGCGAGGGAGCTTTAGATCTTCTGGTAAAAGCAAAACAAAAAATACCAACATTACAGAGGTTTTTTGCTGATCAAGGATACACAGGTAACCTTAAAAACAGATGCTTAATAAAAACAGGATGTTTATTTACAATAGCAAAAAAAGCTCCTAATATTGCGGGATTTGAGGTTATACCGAAGCGTTGGATTGTTGAAAGAACTTTTGCTTGGCTTTCCAATTTTAGGCGTATGAGTAAGGATTATGAGCATTCTCCTCAAACTTCGGAAACCAATATTTTCTTTAATATGACTACTATTATGCTTACTAAATTAGCTAATTCTTGAGTTTGCAGACACCTTCTAAGAAAGCAAACTTACGTAAATTTGTTACTGGAATTAATGAGGAGATATTTTGGCAGCACTTCGAAAGCAAGAATCTTTGTAGTCAATAAAGGAGATGTTAGATATAGGGGAACGTAGATTATCATTCAGTGGCATGTTTGGAAAATCAGCACTTGATCCAAGTAAACCAATGCCAGAAGGTACAAGTAATGTTGAAGAATTAAAATATTTGATCCCTATTATTGGCAAAGTTGCCGCTAGGACAACAACGACATACGATGAATGCATCAAGCTTTATAAAGACAATCCTAAAAGTTCTGAATATTATAAAGAAGCCTTAAAACTTTTTCTGCAGCGAGCACAACCAAGTGAAAATTATGCTAAATTGCGTACAAAACTTGTTAGTACTGGCTTAGATGAGTTACTTAAGGTAGTGGAAGAGCATAGAGAGAAAATTAACAGCAGCCAAAACGTTTCTGTAGCTGAAAGCAACAAATCATTAATAAACAGCTCAAGTTTTAACGTTTCTGTAGCTGAAAGCGATGAATCATTAACAAACACACGTTTTAAGGAACTTAATATATATTCATTTCCTCATAGATTAATTGAATTATGTAAGCAGCCGACCAATCAATCTATGCTTGAGGCAAGAGCACAAAAAGATGGTAAAGTTGCTGATGCACCATCTGAGAATCTTAATGGTCTTGAAATAACGCAATTAACTGGGCGCCAGCGGTAAAGAAAGGAGTTTCTTAAGGGGTGATAAACTTCATGATCCCAGTGCTTGAACTGGGATCACTTTGAAATAATGCTCATACATCTGTGGTTATAACTCACTAATTTTAGATTCATTAATTTCAACTTTATACTTCGATTGCAGGTAGTTAACTAACTGCTCTTTGAGCGATATCATCATACGCCTTCCAGTATCAAGCTTATTTAATGTTCCATCTGATGAATACATCTCTTTTAAAACACCCACTATAACTTCATTATTATGCTGAACAGGACTTGTTACTGAATTAATTGTTTTCATGCCAAAAATTTCTTCTATAAAAGAAAAAGGATAATTCTGCTCATCACGGAGTATCTGCTGACCTTTAACTAATTCTACACCATTCATTCCTTCTGGATCTACCTGCTCTTTTAGCTGTGCTGCAATCTTTTTACCAGCTTCAAACATTTTTTCTTCTATAAATCTATTACGCCAAAGTTCTATTACTTCCTGCCTACTTTCTTTGAAATCTTTTGTCTTAGATGGAAGAATATCAGTGATTTTCACACTAACAACAGCTTCTCCAACACCTTTGAAATAACTTTTTTGATCCTTTTCTCGTGAAAAAATAAAGGTAACTAAATCATTATTATCCTGCTTTTTGCTGTTATTTTGGTCTTTTCCATTAGCGTCCATTGGACCAATAGTTTGCATTGGCAAAGTATATTCACTTGCTATTTCTTCAATTGTTGCACCGTTATATATTTTATAATTCACTTGATTTATGAAGTCGTTAACTTTTTCAAAGGACTTTTGGTTAATTAGACTTAACTTTATATTTTTCTTCAAATCAACTAAATCCTCATCTGAGATTTGATGTGCATTCTCTACCTTTATTAGATGCCAACCAAAATTGCTTGCTAGAACGCCACTAACTTCACCTACCTTGAGAGCAAACACTTCCTCTCTCATGCTTTCTGGAAGGAAAGTTTTAGTTACATTATTTACTTTAGTATCTTCAAGTGTTGTTTTGCCAAACTGTTCTACTATTTGCTCGAAACTTACTGTACCTTCTTCAAATGCTTTTCTTGCAGCTTCTGCTTCTTCTTTAGTTTGAAGTATCAAGTTAAATATATCCCTTTGATCCTTAAGCTCTTGCTGATTTATTACATTATCAACTTCTTCATCTGAAATTTTTATTTGATCTTCAAAATATTTTTGGCCTAAGGAGATATATTGTGCAGTTCGATATTCAGGATAGTAGAAATTAGACTTATTTTTTTCATATAGATCAAGTAAGGCTTGATCTTCTGGCTCTTTAATATCTGTAATTGCATCTTTAGTTACTTTAAAAATATCCACTACTCTGGTCTGGTGGCGACTCTCGTATATCTGCTTGTCAATTTTTTCACCAAAAGTGACTGGATAGTTATCTTTAAATAGAGAAGTCATTAGCATCATTGCAGGCAGAATTTTCTCCAATTTTGATATGTATTCCTTTTCTGTCATGTGTAAAGCACTTAAAGCTTCAGTGAATTTATCTTTATCAAACTCACCCTGATCATTTTGAAAATACTTAGCATTTTTTATGTAATCCTTTATAGATTCTTCTCCAACTGCTAATCCAAGCTCATCAGTTAAGTTAAGTAATAGCTTCTGCTCTATAAGCGCATCAAGTAAGTCATATTTTAGCTTTCTTATTTGTTCTTTACTGACATCAGAGCCAGAAATGTGTTTGCTGTAATTTTTATATAATGATTTATACTCATCCAGTGTGATAACTTTCTTTCCAACTTTAGCTATTTCTTCCTCTCTACTACTATTATCAGATATGAGACTACCAACTCCCATGAAGATCAATAAGCAGGCTAAGATAACTACGGTTACTTTAGTAAAGAGGTTTTTAATATTCATAAATATAACAACAATTAATTATAGAATAATGATAATTTTATTCTTGTAAACCTCTAGTCAGTTCCATAAAAATTTCTAGATTAATTATTATCTAAACTAATTGTTGGTTGTGCATCTTGCTCAGAAATTAGTGCAACTAGTAAATTATTTATCAACTGAACCTTTTGCTTTCCATCTAGTTGCAAACTCTTATTCTTTTCAAAATGAACTATTACTTCTTCAATAATCCCTATTGCATTTTGTACTATGAGCTTTCTTGCAGAAGTGATTGCATATGCTTGCTGGCGTCTTAGCATTGCTTGTGCAATTTCAGATGAGTATGCTAAATGCGATATTCTTGCTTCTGTAACTTCAATTCCTGCAACATTCAATCTTTGCTGTAACATTGACTGCAGCTCATTTGCAATCTTGTCAGAATTTTTACGAAGAGATTCTGCATCACCTTCGCTGTCATATGGATAATTGCTTGCTAATTCTCTTATTACTGAATCACTTTGCACAAAAACAAACTCATTATAATTATTAACATTATAATAAGCTTTTGCAGGGCTACTTACTCTCCAGACAATTACCACTGAAATCTCTATAGGACTACCGTTTGCATCATTAACCTTTATTTTTTCTGTACTTATATTCTGGAATTTTAGAGAAATAACATACGTATTTGAAAAAGGAATCGTCACAAATATTCCAGATTTAAAGCAAGTACCAACATAATAGCCAAGAAATTCTATTATTCTTGCTTCGTTAGGGTTATTAACAAAAAACCCTGTGGAAAGCAGTGTCATTGGAATCACAGTAATCAAAGTAATACCTGCACCGATTACATTATCGTACACCACACAAACCAACAGGGTAACAAGCAGAATTAGCCCTAACGCTAAAATAGGGAATGCACTCAATTGACTAGATGTTCTATCTGTTACTATTGTATTCTTAACCTTTTTCATACTATGCCCAACTTTTTTAACTAATTTTATTATTATTTAACGAATTTTACTACTAATAATTTTGTCTATGTTATTCATAAACAGTTTAAACTCTATTAACTCCTGATCAGATAGCTTTCTTTCTGCTACTGTAAGTGGATCAATATGTTTACCATTATATATAACTTCATAATGTAAATGAGGACCTGTTGCAACACCAGTATTACCAACATAAGCAATTACTTGTCCCTGCTTTACTTTAGAGCCTGACTTAAGATTACTATTAAATTTACTTATATGAGCATAGCAAGTTGAATATTCGTTTTTGTGTGCTATTTTAATGTATTTTCCGTACCCTCCATTATCTCCTAAATATTCTATTACACCATCTGCAGTTGCATGTATAGGAGTGCCAAGTTTAGCCGCATAATCCACTCCTTTATGAAAGGCAACTTTGCCGCGAATAGGATGCTTCCTATTACCAAATTTTGAAGATATACGATAATTTTCACTTAAAGGATTTATGAAAAATCTACCATTTTGAGCGTTCACTCCTTCTTTGTTGAAATATCCTTCTTTACCATCTTGCGGCTTGTAATGGTATAGACTAACGGCTTTTTTATTCATTATTAGCGAAGTATACAGAATTTTTTCTTCAATCTTCTGATCCTTGGTAGATCTTTCAAACAAAACTTCTAATTTACTCTTTGGCACAATATCCTTTTTGAAATCTACACCAAAGTCCTTGTATATGCTAATCAGCTTCATTACTGTATTTGGTGCCAAACCATGTGCAACTCCTGTTGCAAAAAAAGAGGAATTTATTTTACTTGATATTAACAAAGTATCTTTACTGCTAGTTGAAGCATGTACATCAAACATTGGCAGGATAAAAAGCAATGCAAATACAATTAATCTCATGCCTTTAAGCAACATCAGAGAAAGTGAAGTTGCCTTCCACATACTGTACATCATCATTATCCTCTAGCTCTTCAACCAACGAAGATAGTTTTTCGATTAGTTCTTTATCGCTGATTTCTATTAAATCCTTTGGTTGCCATGAAAGACAAGCAAGCTCTGGCTCTCCGAATTTTGTATAAAAAGCATCACGTATTTTGCCGAAATCTTTTACTTCGCAAGTGATAATATACAACCCTTCTGAGCTATTTTCCTCCACATTCAACACCTCTAATTCAGCTCCATAATCAAAAAGGTCATCAAAATTTATACCTTCTGCTTTATAAACGATAAGACCTACATGATCAAAAAGATAGCTTACACTTCCTGTTTCCCCTAAATTTCCACCTCTTCGAGAGAAAATAAAGCGCACTTCAGAGGCAGTGCGATTGCGGTTATTAGTGAGAGCATGAACAATCAATGCAGTTCCTGAAGGTCCATGACCTTCATATTGTATTTCATCATAATTTTCTCCAGCGATATTACCTGCTGCATTTTTTATTGCCGTATCTATTTTATCTTTTGGTAGGTTTTCTTTACGTGCAGCAAATATAGCAGAGCGAAGGCGTGGATTGAGCTCAGGGTCAGGTAAGCCTTCCTTTGCAGCAACTGTTATTTCCCTAATAAGTTTTGTGAATTTTTGAGAGCGTTTTGCATCCTGAGCACCTTTTCGGTGCTTTATATTTGAAAACTGCGAATGCCCAGCCATTTGCTAAATTCCTTCTACCATAAGCTGTTTTATTTTTGCTATTGCTTTTGCAGGATTCAGCCCTTTAGGGCACGTTTTTGTGCAGTTCATTATGGTATGACAGCGATACAATTTAAATGAATCATTGAGCGCATTAAGCCTTTCACGCGTTTTGGCATCGCGGCTATCATTTATCCACCTGTAAGCTTGAAGTAATATTGCTGGCCCTAAGAATTGATCGCTATTCCACCAGTAACTTGGGCAAGCAGTTGAGCAACAAGCGCATAATATACAATCTGAAAGACCATCCAACTTTTCCCTCTCTTCAGGAGACTGAATGTGTTCTTTATTTGAAATGGTGGATTCATCTGCTTGCAGCCAAGGTTTAATTGATTTATATTGCTCATAAAATTGGCTTAAATCTGAAACTAAGTCCTTTATTACATACATGTGAGGTAATGGGTATATTTTTACATCACCTTTGATGTCATTCACAGATTTAGTACATGCAAGAGTATTAGTTCCATCAATATTCATAGCACAAGACCCGCATATTCCCTCTCTACAGGAACGTCTGAAGGTTAAAGTTGAATCTATTTCATCCTTAATTTTTATCAACACATCAAGCACCATAGAGCCACAATCGTCCATGTCGATGGAAAATGTATCTATCCTTGGGTTCTTTCCATCATCAGCAGACCAACGATAAATAAGGAAGTTTCTGACGTTTTTTGCTTCACTGGAGATAGGATAAACTTTGCCCCTTTCGTTAATTTGAGAGTTTTTTGGTAGAGAAAACTGAACCATCTTATAGCTAAAATCCTTTTACCTTATAGATAACATGCTTTACTGCTATTTACTATATAAATTTCTTTAAAAATTTATGAAGAAAAATGACTATCCACCAACATAAAGCTGCCTTGGTCTGCAAATCTTAGTCTCTTCATCATTTATCATCTCATACCACTGAGTAACCCAACCTGTAGTTCTTGCAAGTGCAAAAATTGGGGTAAACATACTTGAGGGTATGCCAATAGCATTCATTATTATACCTGAATAGAAGTCAACGTTTGGATATAGCTTACGCTTAACAAAGTATTCATCCCTTAAAGCTACCCCTTCAAGTTTTACTGCAATTTCAAGTAACTTATTGTCTTTATTGCCGATTTTATTTAAGACACTATTACAAATTTCCTTCAGTATTCGTGCGCGCGGGTCGTAATTTTTATAGACACGGTGTCCAAATCCCATGAGTTTAAACGAGTCACTATCATCCTTGGCTCGCGTGATAAATTCATCTACATTTCCGTTTTCTTCTATTTCTTCTAGCATCTTCACCACTGCTTCATTAGCACCGCCGTGCGCTGGTCCCCAAAGCGTTGCCACTCCAGCAGCAAGACATGCATATAGGTTAGAACCGGCAGACCCCACCACTCTGACAGTTGCTGTTGATGCATTTTGCTCGTGATCCGCGTGAAGAGTAAAAATCTTATCTAAAGCCTCAGCAAAAATTACACTTTTATCACTATCAAAAGTATTGCCAAACATCATCTTTAAGAAATTCTCACTATAGCTGAGCTCATTGCTGGAACTAACGAATTCTTGTCCATTAGTGTGCCTGTAAATCATAGCAACAATTGCAGGGACTTGCGCTATTGCGGAGATGCCAAAGTTTAAACCTTTACCATTAACATTATTTCCGTATTCTTCATGATAAGATGCTGCTAAATTCGCAAAGCATGCGATTAAAATTGACATTGGGTGAGCAGTTTTCGGGAATGCTTTAATTATATTTACAATTTGCTCTGATACCTTCGATAGCTCCTGTATTTTCGAAAAAAATTCTTTGTGTTGCTCTTGAGTTGGTAATTTACCGTAAAGCAGCAGATAAATAATAGCGACGAAGTTGTTACCCTCTGCAAGATCTGCTATATCAAGCCCTCTGTACTTTAGAACTCCCTCATCTCCGTCAATGAACGTGATTGAAGAAGAGCAAGATGCAGTTGAAACAAATCCTGGATCGTAAGTAAATAACCCTGTTGTTTTGTATAAATCTTTAACATTTAGCACATCAGGACCTGTTGCCCCGCTTAATATAGGTAACTCGATTTTTAATCCATCATCCAATTCTAATAATGCTTTTTTATCCATCACCTAAGCTACTGCAGTCATCAATGCTTTTACTTTTGCATTTAAACGACTTATTTTACGTGCAGCAGTGTTCTTATGCATAACACCTTTGTTTACGCACTTATGCAAATGAGACTCAGCATTGCGGAATGCCATAACAGCATTTTCTTTATCACCAGAATTAATTATGTCCATTAATTTCCTAACAGCAGTGCGGGTTTTACTTTTACGCATTTTATTTATTAAAGCACGCTTTGCTATTACCCGGATCATTTTTTTAGCACTTTTATGATTTGCCATAATTTATATTTATACCTGTACTTTTCTTATATTATAAAATTTTTTTACTAATTTGCAACAACCAAATTTTATAGCATCTCCGAGTAGTAATCCAAATAGATCATAGGTTTGCTTGCAATTAATTCATATACGTGTCATTCTAAACTTGGTATTTTTATTTTGGGGGTATATGAAAGTAATTTATAAACATCGTAACTTGGGTGGTGCTGGCATTGTGTTCTTATTTACAGTTCCACCTACCATTTTCTTTGGGATGTATCGCTCTATCGGCACTTATGATAGCAGTACAACTTAATAATGCTTTTGAGTTCAAAAGGTTTGAGTGCACAGGGGGCTTCAAGTTAAGTTTTGAGGAGGAGCAACCAGCTGCAAGAGCTCGAATTAGTAATCCAATAATAGATGATTCTGCTCAAAGAGAGCTCTAATTTTCCTTATTATCTGCGGAAAATTGCATAGGTTTTTTAAATAAAAGAATTTTACAACAATCTATTTTCCTTAAAGCTAAAGTGACTGTTAAATGCAATGATAATGTGATCTATAAGTTCTATTCCTATACTTTGGCAAGCTTCTGAAAGTTGTCTAGTAAGGGATATATCACTACCTGAAGGCTGCGTATCTCCACTTGGGTGATTGTGGCAAACTACAATAGATGTTGAACCGATCAAAAGTGCACGCTTGATAATCTCTCTAACATAAAGAGGGGTTTGATCGACTGTGCCCACATTTTGCAAATCTTCTGCTATTAAACGATATTTTTTATTCATATAAATAACACGAAAATTCTCCCTATTTAAGCTTCCTATACTAGTTCTCAGATAATCGAGTAATTTTTTCCAATTATCTAATATGGGACTATTCATGATTTCCTCCCTTGCAGAACGAACAAAAGCCTGCTTTACACAAAAAATAGCAGATACTGCTGCATCATTCACTCCATTGATGTTTTGCAATGCTTCTCTATCAGCATTAAAGACTTTATTTAAACCGCCAAAATCTTTTATTAAATTTTTTGCAATCGGTTTTACATCAATTCTGCTGTATGCTGAATATAAGATGTGCTCTAAAATCTCATAATCAAGTAATGATTGTCCACAGTCTGAGATAATTTTCTCCCTTAGGCGACCTCTATGTCCCCTCTGATAATCTTTAATCATATTAGTATACCACCACTATTAATCTCATACATGATAAAGAATTAAATATTTAAGTAAAATATTTAATGCTTATAAGAACTTGACTTGTACGTTTTATGCTTCTAAAATTTTTATTTTCAACCTTTCTATCGTGTCAGTAACATTATTAAGTGTATTTCAAATAATATTGGTTATTATTTTGGTGGTGTTAGTGCTTTTGCAACCACCTGGCAGTAGTTCATTGAGTGGATTTAGTAGTTCACAGCAGGGACTAAATTCGATGATTCCAGTAAAGTCTTCTGCAAATCCGCTGAGCAAAATAACTGCAGTAGTTGCTGGGTTATTTATCATAAATACACTGTTGTTGTCAGGATTATGTTCACAGGATGTTCATAGAAAATCAATTGCAGAGAAAATCATATTAGAAAAAAAACAAGAAAAAGAATCTTTTTCTGTTCCTTTTGAAAATGAATGACGGAAGTTAAATTTATTTTTGTTACAGGTGGTGTTGTCTCATCACTTGGTAAGGGCTTGGTTTCCTCAAGTGTTGGCACTTTACTTCAAGCTTATGGTTTTAAGGTCCGCATTAGAAAGCTTGACCCATATCTAAATATTGACCCTGGTACAATGAATCCAACTCAACATGGAGAGGTATTTGTCACTGAAGATGGGGCTGAAACCGATTTAGATCTTGGACATTATGAGCGTTTCACTGGAATTCAAGCAACCAAGGATGACAACATAACAACTGGCAAGGTGTACTATGAGTTATTAAGAAAAGAAAGGCATGGTGACTACTTGGGTAAAACCGTTCAAGTTATTCCCCACGTAACGAATTTAATTAAATCCTTTATATTTAATGATACAGAAGATTTAGATTTTGTAATATGTGAAATTGGTGGAACTGTTGGCGATATTGAAAGCCAACCGTTTTTAGAAGCTATACGACAAATAAGCTATACGCTTGGTAAGCAAAGGGTTATTCTCATGCATTTAACTTTGGTACCGTATCTTGCTGTAGCACAAGAATCAAAAACAAAACCCACGCAACATTCAGTGCGAGAGCTGAATTTTGCAGGTCTGCAACCAGATATTATACTATGCCGCAGCGAAAAAGAAGTTGCTGATAATCAAAGGGAAAAAATAGCTAAACTTTGTAATGTTTCTTTATCTAACGTGATTCCAGCTCCTGATGTGAGCCATATATATGAGCTACCAGTTTTATATAGTCAGCGCGGGCTTGATACGCAAATTTTAGCACATTTTAATATAAGCAAGTCGAAGCCTGATTTAATTGCGTGGCATCAAATAGTGGATGCTATTAAAAATCCAATACAAGAGGTTACTATATCAATAGTTGGAAAATATACTGAATTCCCTGATGCATATAAATCTCTGTTGGAAGCACTTACTCATGGTGCGATTAGCAATAAAGTTAAAGTAAATATAAATTGGATTAACTCAAGAGAAAAAGATGAAAAACTTATAGGGAAGAAATTGCAGAACTCTCATGCAATACTTGTACCTGGTGGATTTGGTGACGATGGAATAGAAGGTAAAATTTTAGCTATAAACTATGCTCGTACAAGTAATATTCCTTTTTTTGGAATATGCCTTGGCATGCAGCTTGCAGTGATTGAATTTGCTCGTAATGTTATGAAACTTGAAGATGCACATTCTGAGGAATTTTATACTTGCAAACACCCAATTGTTAAATTAGCTAGCAATCAAAACACTGATCTTGGCGGTACCATGAGACTTGGGGCATATAAGTGCAATGTAAGTGCAAACTCTAAAATGGCAGATGTATATGAAAATTCCACTATTTCAGAAAGGCATAGGCATAGATATATCATAAACTTAGACTATAAAGACGATTTAGAAAAAAATGGCTTGATATGCAGCAGTATTGCAGAAAATGGAACGTGCATAGAAGCAGTGGAGTTAATAGACCACCCATGGTTTATCGGCGTTCAATTTCACCCAGAGCTTCAGTCAAAGCCATTCTCTCCTCATCCTCTCTTTGTGTCATTTGTTAAAGCAGCAGTTGATAAAAACAAAATTTAGTGTAGAATAAAGTGGGCTAAATAAATAGGTTAGGTGGTGTTGGAAGATTTTGTGCGTTTATATCTACCAGAATTGTTTCAAGTTATTAGTCAGGAAACGGATGATCAGATTCCAAAAGATATAGTTGATGGAATTTTAGAAATGGCAGATGAGTATGGTATGGAAATAAACCTTGTACCAGTAAGAAATAGAGGAAGATCTAAAGCGAGAAGTAAAATGGTATTTTACACAATTAAAAGCCCAAATCGAACGTGAACATGATTATGCGAGTAGGCAGGGTACTAAATTTTTAGTAAATGTTACTCCTTATGGATATGATGAGTTTAGCAACGAAGGCGATGAAGGCTATATATCACCTTCTGAAGGGCCATACAGTAATATTAATGGCTTGAGAGAAGTAGAAAATTTAAGAACAAAAAGTGTTCAATCATAAATACATGGGGCTAGCCTTAGAGCAAGCTAAGGTTGCTAAAGAAAACAATGAAGTGCCAATAGGGGCTATAGTGGTGTATGAAGATAGGGTTATTGCTTCTGCATATAATATCGATAATGACCCAACTGCGCATGCAGAAATGCTAGTAATTAGAGAGGCATGTAAATCACTTTCAACTTCTGTACTTTGTGACGCTGACATGTATGTAACACTAGAGCCTTGCCCAATGTGTGCTCAAGCTATATCTTTTGCAAGAATTAAGCGATTATACTTTGGGGCTTACAACCCAAAAGGTGGGGGAGTTGAACACGGTGCTAAAATATTTCAGTTTTGTGACCACGTGCCTGAAGTTTATGGTGGAATATTGGAAAAAGAATGTTCTATCTTATTAAAAGATTTTTTTACGGGATTGAGACACCTATAGCCAAAAATCTTGTCGCATAGGTATATTACGTAGTTTTAGGAGAACTATGCCTTTGTATCCATTCAGCCGGGCGGTAAAATAAAGAGTAGACAAGGAATGCTAAAAAGGTAAACTAGAGTGGCTGTGAGGTAATATGGTTGATCTTTTAGAATTTTGCGAAAGTTTAAGCAGACTATAGAAAAGTTAGAAACAAAAATAGAAGAGCTTAAAGCAGAAAATAAAGCGCTAAGGATCGAAAACGCTGAGTTAAAAGAAAGGCTTGGCTTAAATTCAAAAAATTCATCTATACCAAGCTCCAAAGAATTATATAAGATGAGGGAAAATAAGCCAAAAAGTGACAGGAAAGTAGGAGCACAGGTTGGACATAAAGGCAGTTACCGCCCTAAAATGGAGGCAGATGAGATGGTAAAAATAGAACTGCCCAATACGTGTGAGTGCGGAGGAGAAATTGCGGTATCAAAAGATCCGTATACTCATCAAAAGGTCGATTTGCCGGAAATCAAGCCGTATGTAGTTGAATATTAACTAGAGCATGGACGTTGCAAAAGATGTGGAAAAAGAAAAAGTAGCAAGCTACAAGAAGGAGTAACTGCGGACACATTTGGTCCAAGAGTTAAGTCAGTAATTACAGCATTAAGTGGATTTTACAAGAATTCGAAAAAAGAAGTGGCAAATATTATAAAGGACATTTTCAACCTGGATATCAGCGTCGGTAGTGTATCAAATAGCGAGGCTAGAGTGGCAGAAAAATGCCAAGAAGCATATGAGCAAATTGAGGAAGAGGTAAGCAAGAGCAAAATTTTACATATCGATGAAACTAGCCATTACAACAAAGGTAAACAGGGCTGGTGCTGGATGTTTGCGAGCAAAATAGGAAGTGTGATCAAATTGACAGAGTCAAGAGGGATGAAAGTCCTGGAAAATAGTAAATTTGGAAAGAATAACAACCTAGTAGTGACCGACAGATATGCAGCTTACAACTACTTTTCCAGCAAGAAAAGGCAGGTCTGTTGGGCACATTTAGCAAGAGATTTTGAAAGGTTGTCTCATAGTTGGAATAGCGAAGTGAAAGTTTTGGGGTATTATTTAAGGAATGTTGCTACTGAATTATTTGCATTGAAAAAAGCTCTGTTAAAGGATGAAATAGACACATTAAGGTTCATAAGAAGAGCAAGAAAATTACGCAAGCGAACGAGATATTACTTAAAGAATATATCAAATTTACCCGAGGCAATTGGAGCGTCTCGAGTAGCAAAAAATATCATGAAATCGGATCTGATGATGTGGAAATTTTTGGACGATCCAGAAAATATTCCACTGACAAACAACTATGCTGAGCGACAGATTCGGCATTACGTTGTTTACCGAAAAGTTTCATATTTTACACAATCGAAACGGGGAAATATGTTTCTTGAGAGGATAATTTCATTGTACTTGACTTGGAGGCAAAAGAAGTTAAATCCTTTTCAAAACCTACTGGCTATTGCTTCTTAAGCCATACACCTGAATGGATACAATTATGGTAATTAACTACAAACTTTTAAAATCATCTATAGCTTTTTTGATATCTTTAGTTTTGAATATTGCTGACCCTGCAACCAAGATATCTGCTCCTGCTTTTATTATCTCAGATGCATTTGAAAGGCTTACACCACCATCAACTGAAATTTGCGTTTTTAGATTGCGGTCTTGTATCATTTCTTTCACGGAGGATATTTTCTCTAGTTGTGAGTGAATGAATTCTTGTCCACCAAAACCAGGATTTACTGTCATAATGAGCACAATATCTAGCTCATGTATTATATATTCAAGAACATTTACTGGAGTTGAAGGAACAATGGAGACCCCAACCTGGATAGTTTTTTTCTCATCATTTATATTTTTATATGATTTTATTTTTTTTATTAGCCTCTCAAGATGCACCTCTGCTTCTGCATGTACAGTAATAATATCAGCACCCGCATTTACAAAACTTTCAATGTGATTTCTCGGAGAATTAATCATTAAGTGCACGTCAAAGGGAAGACTGCTATATTTACGTATTGCAGAGATAACATTAGGACCAATTGTAATGTTTGGAACAAAACATCCGTCCATAACGTCTATGTGTATGTAATCTGCATTTGAATCATCGATTTTCTTTACTTCTTCTCCTAATTTTGCAAAGTCTGCTGAAAGTATAGAAGGTGCAATTTTAATACTCATACTTCAACTATAAAGTAAAAAACAACCCACATGATGCTCTGTCAACCAAGCTGATTGTTGGGTTAATTCTATGGTGTAACTTCATTACTGTAAATAGAATTATTAGTGGGATCATCAATAGATTGGTAGAGCGTGTTAAGTTTAGTAGTACTTACATTATCAAGCACTTTTGCAACTGCACCTACTGCAGCCACAATCGTTGCGCAAGCAATGGCAGCACAAATAAAAGTTAAAATGGTAGCTCCTGCAAAATATGCTGCCAACCCTAGAATAAAACCAATTACTGCACCACTGATATAGTACTTTCTATTGATTGAAGCTGCACGATTTTGATTATTAACTCTTAGCGTTTCTATACCTATAATGCTACAATTTGGAAGCTTTTTCACTAATTCTTGTGCATCTTCGTAACTAACCTGAGTGCCAGATAGATCAAGGCATGTAAGACCTGTAAGATCCTTTAGTGGACTTGTGTCACTAACCTTAGTGCCTGATAGATGAAGTTCTTTAAGGCTTTTAAGATCCTTAAGTACATTTATGTCGCTAACCTTGGTACCCGATAGATTAAGTTTTTCAAGACTTTTAAGATCCTTTAGTGGACTTATTTCACTAACTTGTGTGCCAGATAGGTCAAGGTACGTAAGATTTGTAAGATCCTTCAGTGGACTTATTTCACTAACCTCAGTACCTGACAGATGAAGTTCTTTAAGATTTTCAAACTGATTCAAGTATTCAGCTAATGCTTTTAAATCTTCATTTTTAATCCCTTTTAAATGACACTTTTCAATCTTAGATAAATCTTCATTGTTGTGATAATATACTACATGACACTTCTCTGGTTCCTTATCAGGCTTCTCTTGTTTCTTACAAGGCCCATATATTGTTAAAGAATAATTATCAAATATATAGACATATTCACTAAATGCGCGAGTGTAATAGTTCATTCCCCTATTAAAAATATCAATACTAGCACATAAATTTTATCTGATATTCTAACTTTTGTCAATTAAACTGTCACATCCATAAATGCGCGAATGTAGCTACTGCCACAGCTCTTCTATCTTGTAATACTCCCTAACTTCAGGTCTGAATATGTGAACCATTATGCCTTGAAAATCCAAAATCACCCAATTGCCTTCTTCCATGCCTTCAACACTCACTTTATCATATTTTTTTAGGCCTTTTATTACATGCTCAGCTAAAGCTTTGACATGGCGGCTTGAATCACCAGATGCAATGATCATATACTTCGCAATAACAGTCTTATCTTGCACATCAAGAGTTACTATATCGTGACCTTTGTTCTGGTCTATTATCTCTTCAATCATCTTTCTCATATCGCTCAGCATTATCCTATAGAATATATAATTTATTTATAATTATATACTAAAATTTCTGAATATAAATAAATGCTAAGTCAGATGAAGGTTTTTTTCTTATTTCCACTTACTAAGGTCACTTAATTTTTATAAATATATTGTAAAGTATAAAAAAATTAAATCTAATAGATAAAATGTTAGAAGATCTTTGGACTTTACTGGTATTGACACTCCTTGAAACTATCCTTGGTATAGATAATTTAATTTTTATTTCTTTAGCGATAGATAAAGTCTCAAAAGATCTGAAGGAAAAAGTGAGATTTATTGGCCTTGGATTAGCACTGTTGATGCGTTTTGTAATATTATTTTTTACATCAGCTATATTATCAATGCAGAAGCCCATATTTCATGCAGCATTACTTGATATCTCAGTAAAGGACTTGCTTATGATTGCAGGGGGAGTATTTCTGATTGTTAAGAGTGCTATGGAGTTGTTAAACGATATTTTTGTAGGCAAGGAGGAAAAAGTAACAAAAGTAAGTGCGAAATCACAATTTTTCTTGGTTGTTCTGCAGATTATGCTGATAGACCTAGTTTTTTCTGTTGACTCAATATTGACTGCTATAGCATTGACTCACAATATGGTAATAATTGCTATAGCATTTACGTTTTCCATATTAGCAATGATATTTTTATCGAACTATACTACAATATTAATACAGTCTAATCCAAACTTAAAATTAATTGCTATTTTATTTATTCTGCTTGTTGGTGTGTATCTTGTGCTTGAAGGAATTCATATAAAATTACCAAAAGGTTATTTGTACTCTTCGTTTGTATTTGCACTGCTTGTGGAAGTTATAGGTATCATAAAGAAGAGGAGATATGATTATAGCCAACCCAGATTTTTCGACTAGGTCATATGATCAAGTTATAGAATAACAAGAAGGCAATCCTTCAGTTACAACTGTGCAAAAGTATCAGAAGGCATTTGAATCAACTTTACAGCTCCTCTCCAGACTTTGAAAACAATAAATAAACAGTGAAGATAAGTTCTAGAGTTACTGCAGACAACATAAGGAGAGCTACACTAATTGCTTGACCGTTATAGGTATAGCTTGCTAAACCTATGAAAATAGCCATGATAAACGATCTAATAAATGAAACTGCAGAAGAGGCTGTACCTTTCATTTCTGGAAAAACACTGATAGATGCATTGAAAATCACTGCTTGGCACATTGCACATCCAATACCAAAAATAATTACAGATAATGTTGTAAAGTGAGGAGAAAGAGGTGCAGTTACACTGAATATTAAAAGCAAAAAAGACCCAAGAATAATTATGGCTGTCCCCAGAATCACGCACCACCTTGCTCCAAGTTTATGTAAAATTTTACCAGAAAAAAGGCTGATTAATGAAAAGAATCCAACAATTGCACCTTGATGTAGTGCATAACTAGTGCTAGACAAACCAAAAGTTTCCATATACAAAAATGGTCCACAAGTAATGAATGACATATAAGCAGCAGAAAAGAAGCTTGGTATCATAGAGAGTACAACGAATCTTGAACTTAGCAGTAAACTTTTATAATCACCTATCATTTTTTTTACACTAAAGACTTCAAAGTCTTTTTTTGTTTCTGGTAATGCTAAAAGTAATAAAACCCATGAAACAAAACAAATTGCTGCAACACTCGCATAGTTGCCACGCCATCCTACAGCATTATTAATCAAACTTCCTAAAACTGGTGCAATTGCCATAACCACAGTTAAGGTTGCATTCATTATACCGATAAACCTTACTGCTCTTTCACCTTGATAACTGTCTGCAACCACTGCAAATACAACCACAGATGCGCTAGCACCAATTCCTTGAATAAAACGCGAAACCATAAGCCAAAAGACAGTTGGGGCAAAGACGCAGCCAACAGCTCCAATCAGTAGTAAAGTGTTGCCTAAAATCATAATTCTTCTTCTGCCATAACATTCCGACAACGGACCAAGAAACAATCCTCCTATACAAAAACCCAAAAAATTATAGGCTATAGTTAGTTGGATCACCCCTTCTGATACATTAAAGTAGCGTACAATATCAGGAAAGCTGGGTACGGAAATGTCAATTTCAATAAATTTAGCAATCAGAGCTAATATTAACAAAAAAGGTAACAACATTTTTCAATTAGTGAGTTGTACAAGATATCATGTTTAAAGTGTGAGGTGAAGAACATTTAAATTAAACTGCGCCACTGATCTTCATTTAAAATTTTTATGCCAAGTTCCATTGCTTTCTTGTATTTAGAACCAGGATTTTCTCCAGCAATGAGGTAATCTGTTTTTATAGAAAGACTTGAACCAACCTTTGCTCCCAGAGCTTCGGCTCTTACTTTTGCTTCGCCTCTACTCATAGTAAGCAGTGTGCCAGTAAATACTACAATTTTATTATTTAAGATAGAATCACTAGAGTTAACATTTACAGGAAGAACATTAAGATGGAAAATAAGATCGTTTAACATCTTCATGTTACGCTCTTCAGAAAAGAAAGATTTTAAGGATTCAGCCGTCTTTTTTCCCACACCACCTATACTTTCTAATTCAGAAAAAATTTCTTTATTAAGTGGTAATTTAATCATGTTGCCATACCAATTATTGTAAGAGGTATAATAACTTGCTAGAAGTTTGGCTGTCACCCGACCAACAAATCTCACGCCTAGAGAAAATATTAGCCTATCCAACGCTATCGCTTTTTTATTTTGTATAGAATTTAATAAACCAGCTATTGACTTCTCACCCCAACCTGGTTGTTGTTTAAGGTTAAATCCGTTCAATTTTTCTTCTAAAGTAAAAATATCTGGTATTTGTTTTATCAGGCCAAGGTCATAAAAGAACTCTATCTGTTTTCCACCAAGGCCAACTATGTCGAATGCATCTTTGGATATAAAATATTTTAGCTTCGCTATAATCTGAGCTCTACAGGTAAACTCTTCAGGGCACCTTACTGCTGCTTCTCCCTCAACATTTTGCACTTTACTTCCACACTCAGGACATGCCTCAGGAAATACAAATTCAGACACATTTTTAGAACGAGAATCCTTATCCACTTCAACAATCTGAGGGATTACATCCCCTGCCCTTTTAACTGTAACAACATCCCCTTCCCTGATATCCTTACGCTTTATCTCATCTTGGTTATGAAGACTTGCCCTGCTAACTAGCACCCCTCCGACATTGACCGGTACTAAATCTGCAACTGGAGTTAATATTCCAGTCCTACCAATCTGTATAAATATCTTATTTAACTTTGTTTTTGCATAAACCGCAGAAAACTTATATGCAAGTGCTGAGCGTGGTGCTTTGTGAGTACTTCCCAGGCGACTTTGTAATGCCAAGTTATTGACTTTATAGACTATTCCATCAATATCATAATCCAAGCTATAGCGGCAATCATAAATCTTATTATAAAACTCCAACATTCCATTTATATTGTCTGTTAAGAATTGATGCTCATTTACACAAAACCCTAGCGCATCAAGCCTATTTAAAACTTCACTTTGACTTTTCTCTGCTCCACCAATTAAAGAATAGGCAAAATATTTAAGTGGTCTACTTGCTGTAACATTTACATCCAATTGCTTCAAAGAACCGGCAGCCGCGTTGCGTGGGTTAGCAAATGCATTACTTTCATTTAATTTCAAGAAATCGCTATTGCTAATGTATATTTCACCCCTTACCTCCAACCTACCTTGCACACCTTGTAAAGTTTTTGGAAAGCCTTTTATTGTTGCAACATTGCTTGTCACATCTTCTCCCACAAAACCATCACCTCGAGTTGCCGCCCTAACAAACCTCCCATCCTCATAAACTGCAGAAAATGACAGTCCATCAATTTTTGGCTCACACAATATTTCTATTTCATCCCTAATTAAAAATCTCTTTATCTTAGACAAAAACTTCTCTACACCTTGTTCATCGAAAGCATTGTCAAGAGAAAGCATAGGTTCCTGATGTTTCACTTTAGAAAATTTTTCATCAGGTGCAGCGCCTACACCATCTTGCATCCTATCAATTTCCGGAAGCCGTGCCTCTATCTCAGCCGCCTTTTGCCTTAATTCATCATATTCAGCATCAGTAATCTCTGGTGCATGTTTCTGATAATATAGCAAGTTGTGGTAATTAATCTGATCTCGTAGTTTAGTAAGTTCTTCTATCATCTTTTTTAAGTCAGCCATGTCATAGTTTAGACATTAAAGTAAACACGATCAATTACAACGTCAAGTTGTGGATTTTCTGAAGCGGCATTTCAAATTCATATTAAGTTTAATATTTATATCAAATTCTTAATATTTAAATAAATATATATTTATTAGCATAATATTAACACTAATATATTATAATATTAACTTATATATTTAAATTTAAAGGAGTAACACTATGACAAGATACAACCCAAGTACTTTAGGCATTAAACACGGCTCAAGCCAAAATATCCCTTCATCCTATACTGGTATTTTTGATAATATCTTAGTTGACCTTGACCCTATCAACAAAAAAATCTCCCAATTAGAAAACAGTGTTGAGGAATTACGGGATGATGTAAAAAGAGATATTGGGCAAGTGAAAAAATTAGTAGCAAAAGAAGCAGAAAGTGCAGCTAAAAAAGCAGTACAAGATTACTGTGATAAAAAAATTGGAAGCGTTATAAATGATGCAGTTGAGGGCAAGATAGACAAACTTATCGATGAAGAAAGATTAGAAGTAGAGAAGTCTTTAAACTATGAATTTGATGAGTTACGTGATTTCGTACGTTTAAGTATGGATAAGGAATTAAAAGATTTTAAGTGTGAGCTTAAAGAAGTAAAAGCCAATACTTTAAAAGCTACTGCAGATAATTTCTATAAGAGTGCAGAAACATTATCTACCATAGCAGCAGATGAGGTGTGTCCAGAACCAGCTTTCTTATTGTAATCATACTACAGCGGGAAGTCTTTGTCAAAATCCCCTATCTTCAATCTCATTAGACTTCTTTCTTACCATAAATCAGTTTCGAAAGAAGTCCCTTAATTTTTTCTTACTGCTTAAATAAATATACTTTTATTAGCATAATATTAATACTAATATACTATAATATTAACTTATATATTTAAATTTAAAGGAGTAATACTATGACAAGATACAACCCACGTGCTTTAGGCACTAAATACGGCTCAAGCTACAAAACATTAGACAGCTTTAACTCACCAAAAGCCCCTTCACCCTATGCTGGTTTTCTTGATAATATCAGCTTAGTTGACCTTAACCCTATTAAAAGAGATATTTCCAAAATAAAAGGAGATCTTGATGAACTACGGGATGATGTAGAAAGAGATATTGGACAAGTGAAAAAATTAGTAGCAAAAGAAGTAGAAAGTGTCAAAACTGCAGCTGAAGAATCAGCACAAAAAGCAGTCAAGGATGTAGCTGACAGAGCAATCGGTGATATAACTGAAAAAGTAAAATCAGGAATTGCAGAAAATCAAGGAATAAAAAATCAGATAGAAAAAGTAGTACTAGATAGTTGCAATCAAAACATTGAAAGTATTATAAATAAGCATGAAGTTAAAAGCAAGATAAATGACCGTGTTGACGAAGAAGTATTAGCACTTAGAGAGGCTGCTAAAGAGATTTTAAGCATTGAAATAGACAAGATACTTGAATCTATAAGCTCAAGCATAGAAAAACGGTTAGGAGGTATCTATTCAGGTGTATGGCTTAAGAAGCAATAGCCAGTAGGTTTTGAAAAGGATTTAACTTCTTTTGCCTCCAAGTCAAGTACAATGAAATTATCCTCTCAAGAAACATATTTCCCCGTTTCGATTGTGTAAAATATGAAACTTTTCGGTAAACAACGTAATGCCGAATCTGTCGCTCAGCATAGTTGTTTGTCAGTGGAATATTTTCTGGATCGTCCAAAAATTTCCACATCATCAGATCCGATTTCATGATATTTTTTGCTACTCGAGACGCTCCAATTGCCTCGGGTAAATTTGATATATTCTTTAAGTAATATCTCGTTCGCTTGCGTAATTTTCTTGCTCTTCTTATGAACCTTAATGTGTCTATTTCATCCTTTAACAGAGCTTTTTTCAATGCAAATAATTCAGTAGCAACATTCCTTAAATAATACCCCAAAACTTTCACTTCGCTATTCCAACTATGAGACAACCTTTCAAAATCTCTTGCTAAATGTGCCCAACAGACCTGCCTTTTCTTGCTGGAAAAGTAGTTGTAAGCTGCATATCTGTCGGTCACTACTAGGTTGTTATTCTTTCCAAATTTACTATTTTCCAGGACTTTCATCCCTCTTGACTCTGTCAATTTGATCACACTTCCTATTTTGCTCGCAAACATCCAGCACCAGCCCTGTTTACCTTTGTTGTAATGGCTAGTTTCATCGATATGTAAAATTTTGCTCTTGCTTACCTCTTCCTCAATTTGCTCATATGCTTCTTGGCATTTTTCTGCCACTCTAGCCTCGCTATTTGATACACTACCGACGCTGATATCCAGGTTGAAAATGTCCTTTATAATATTTGCCACTTCTTTTTTCGAATTCTTGTAAAATCCACTTAATGCTGTAATTACTGACTTAACTCTTGGACCAAATGTGTCCGCAGTTACTCCTTCTTGTAGCTTGCTACTTTTTCTTTTTCCACATCTTTTGCAACGTCCATGCTCTAGTTGATATTCAACTACATACGGCTTGATTTCCGGCAAATCGACCTTTTGATGAGTATACGGATCTTTTGATACCGCAATTTCTCCTCCGCACTCACACGTATTGGGCAGTTCTATTTTTACCATCTCATCTGCCTCCATTTTAGGGCGGTAACTGCCTTTATGTCCAACCTGTGCTCCTACTTTCCTGTCACTTTTTGGCTTATTTTCCCTCATCTTATATAATTCTTTGGAGCTTGGTATAGATGAATTTTTTGAATTTAAGCCAAGCCTTTCTTTTAACTCAGCGTTTTCGATCCTTAGCGCTTTATTTTCTGCTTTAAGCTCTTCTATTTTTGTTTCTAACTTTTCTATAGTCTGCTTAAACTTTCGCAAAATTCTAAAAGATCAACCATATTACCTCACAGCCACTCTAGTTTACCTTTTTAGCATTCCTTGTCTACTCTTTATTTTACCGCCCGGCTGAATGGATACGTTAGGAGACTTTGAATGTGAACTTAGAGAAGTAAAAGCCAATACTTTAAAAGCTACTGCAGATAATTTCTATAAGAGTGCAGAAACATTATCTACCGTAGCAGCAAATGAATCGTGTCCGAGTACAGAATTTACTCACTTGTTCTAATTATACTACAGCGGGAATCTTTGTCAAGATTCCCCGCCTTCAATCTCGTTAGACTTATTCTAAATAAATATGCACTTATTAATATAATATTAACTTATATATTTAAACTTAAAGGAGTAACATTATGAAACAAAAACATTATAATTTTAGTAATAAGCTAACCCCTTCAGCCTATACTATTCTTGATGATTTAGGCCTAACTAACTATCCTGCTATTAAAAAAGCTATTGTGCAAACACAAAAAAATCTTGAGGAAACAGATAGAAAAGTAGACAATATCGAAATTGAAGTTGAAAAATTAGCACAAAACACTGAAAGTATAGTTCAAAAAGTAGTGCAGGATTACTGCGATCAAAAAATTGAAAGCTATATAAAAGACTTTATTGCTAAACAAGAATTAGAAGCGAAAAGTATTTTAGATAGTATCCATTCAGCCGGGCGGTAAAATAAAGAGTAGACAAGGAATGCTAAAAAGGTAAACTAGAGTGGCTATGAGGTAATATGGTTGATCTTTTAGAATTTTGCGAAAGTTTAAGCAGACTATAGAAAAGTTAGAAACAAAAATAGAAGAGCTTAAAGCAGAAAATAAAGCGCTAAGGATCGAAAACGCTGAGTTAAAAGAAAGGCTTGGCTTAAGTTCAAAAAATTCATCTATACCAAGCTCCAAAGAATTATATAAGATGAGGGAAAATAAGCCAAAAAGTGACAGGAAAGTAGGAGCACAGGTTGGACATAAAGGCAGTTACCGCCCTAAAATGGAGGCAGATGAGATGGTAAAAATAGAACTGCCCAATACGTGTGAGTGCGGAGGAGAAATTGCGGTATCAAAAGGTCGATTTGCCGGAAATCAAGCCGTATGTAGTTGAATATTAACTAGAGCATGGACGTTGCAAAAGATGTGGAAAAAGAAAAAGTAGCAAGCTACAAGAAGGAGTAACTGCGGACACATTTGGTCCAAGAGTTAAGTCAGTAATTGCAGCATTAAGTGGATTTTACAAGAATTCGAAAAAAGAAGTGGCAAATATTATAAAGGACATTTTCAACCTGGATATCAGCGTCGGTAGTGTATCAAATAGCGAGGCTAGAGTGGCAGAAAAATGCCAAGAAGCATATGAGCAAATTGAGGAAGAGGTAAGCAAGAGCAAAATTTTACATATCGATGAAACTAGCCATTACAACAAAGGTAAACAGGGCTGGTGCTGGATGTTTGCGAGCAAAATAGGAAGTGTGATCAAATTGACAGAGTCAAGAGGGATGAAAGTCCTGGAAAATAGTAAATTTGGAAAGAATAACAACCTAGTAGTGACCGACAGATATGCAGCTTACAACTACTTTTCCAGCAAGAAAAGGCAGGTCTGTTGGGCACATTTAGCAAGAGATTTTGAAAGGTTGTCTCATAGTTGGAATAGCGAAGTGAAAGTTTTGGGGTATTATTTAAGGAATGTTGCTACTGAATTATTTGCATTGAAAAAAGCTCTGTTAAAGGATGAAATAGACACATTAAGGTTCATAAGAAGAGCAAGAAAATTACGCAAGCGAACGAGATATTACTTAAAGAATATATCAAATTTACCCGAGGCAATTGGAGCGTCTCGAGTAGCAAAAAATATCATGAAATCGGATCTGATGATGTGGAAATTTTTGGACGATCCAGAAAATATTCCACTGACAAACAACTATGCTGAGCGACAGATTCGGCATTACGTTGTTTACCGAAAAGTTTCATATTTTACACAATCGAAACGGGGAAATATGTTTCTTGAGAGGATAATTTCATTGTACTTGACTTGGAGGCAAAAGAAGTTAAATCCTTTTCAAAACCTACTGGCTATTGCTTCTTAAGCCATACACCTGAATGGATACATGCCTTTCTGTATAGTCTTTAAATGTACCCCTATTGGAGTCAAAATGTAACTTTACACTACCAATAGGTCCGTTTCTTTGTTTTGCTATAGCAAGCTCTGCAATATTTCTAATTTTTTCCATTTTCTCTTGCCACTCTCTGTGCTTATTACTTCCTTCATTGGGCTGTTTCCTTAATTCATAATACTCTTCCCTATAAAGAAACATTACTATATCTGCATCTTGTTCTATGCTTCCTGAATCACGCAAATCAGAAAGTTGTGGTTTTTTATCATCTCGCTGCTCAACAGAACGAGAAAGTTGCGATAGTGCAATAATCGGAATATTTAGCTCTTTCGCAATTGCCTTTAATCCTTGTGTTACTTCTGAGATTTCCTGCACTCTGTTTTCATTGCTGCGCTTTGTCGTTCCTCTAATTAACTGCAGGTAATCAATAAACACCACTTCTACATTATATAGTTGATATAATAACCGTATTCTAGTGCGAATAGCGCTAATTGATAATGCGGGAGTATCATCTATTATGAAAGGTAATTCAGATAATTGTGTGCTGGCATTAATAAATCCGTGCAATTCAAAGTCGCTAATTTTTCCGGTCAATGCTTTATAGTAGCTAATGCCAGATTCTATAGTAATAAGTCTAGCAGTTAATTGCTCTGCTGACATTTCAAGTGAAAAAAATGCTACAGTATGTTGTTTATCTGTTCTTTTTTGTAAAACTTTACAGGCGTTAAGTGCAATGTTCAGCGCCAGTGCTGTTTTACCCATGGATGGCCTTGCAGCAAGAATTAGTAAATCAGATTTCTGTAATCCACCCAAAAGTTGATTGAGGTCCTGAAGTCCAGTTGTTATACCAAGTGCCTCAGGGTTATTTTTCAGCATACTGATCTTCTCAACAACATCCTTCACTGAGCTTGCAAGCTTGATATATGTTTTTTCACCTTGTTTTTTTACTGCTAAATTAAACAATTTTGTCATTGCTTGTTCAATTTGTATCTGTGCTGGGTTTTCAACATCATAATTATAGCTATCATCAACTATTTCCTGCCCTAATCTGATCAAACACCTTCTCAAGTAAGCGTCACGAATTATTCTAGTTAAACTATAGATATCGAGTGCAATGCTGGCTTTTGCAGCAAGCTTCGCTAAATATTCAACTCCACCACATTCGATAAATGATTGATCATTTTCAAAGAACATCTTAAGGCTCAGTTCATTTGCAACTATGCCATGTTTTCTTGTTTTGGATATTTGTGTAAAAATACTTTGGTGCAGCGGATCATAGAAATTTTCTGCAGTGATAGCGTCTTCAACTGCATCACAGATCCTATTATCACGAATCATAGCGCCTATGAGCATTTGTTCAGCTTCCAAATTGTGCGGCAGTTTACATATTTCTTTATCTAAACTTCTTGTTTCAAGAAGGCTAGCTAATTTGTTCATCTTGCATTGAGGAATAAAGAAATTATTTTAGTACAAAAGCTGATGATTTTAAAGCCTATTATTAAGTGGACATGTAAATGCCCACTTTAAGTAAGATACAACTTTCAGCTGTGTTGGCTAAGCTGATTCTTCTGTTGAAATAACCTTGTTTGCTCTAGTACTTCACCGTTAATTCGTATACTAATTTCTGGAGTGCTGCCTTCTTCAAAACCTACCGCCATACCATTCTTAATACATGTTGCAATAGGTAGCGTATGCATATTAGTTTTTGAAGTACTGCTTTCTTTACGCCCCACCATACCAATATATTCTATTCCAATAAAGAGCGCTCCAAAAATTAAAGCAAGACACATACTGGTGTAAAACAAAATTTCAAATTCAGGGGATTTCCACGATCCAAACGAGAATCCTTTAAAGTAAGACGCTATAGCCATTGTGAATCCAAGTAACATCACTGGAACAGATAAAATAGTTACGCACCTTAATTTGTGTCTTTTACTGTATAAATCTCCAATCATATTTCACCTCTAAACTTATTATTGATATTTTAATATATGACAATATGGTAAACAATTGCAACTGATTTTCCCTACTTAGAGAGAAAATTCCTATACTCACTTGAGTTTTTACTAATCATTAAAATATTTAACCTTAAAGATTATTATTTAAGTGGACATGTAAATGCCCACTTTAAGTACAATGCAAGTTTAGCTTGCTGTTGTTACTGATGGAGCAACATTAGTTCCATCAGCATTTATACCTTTAGTTTCTTTAACTTCTTTCATATCAGCTTTTGGAGTGCTGTCTTCCGTAATTTTCATGCCGATTTTTGAAGTGCTGGCTTTCTTAGGATCTTCCATAAATACTGCCGTACAAAACAATATTATACCAGATATAAATATAACCAAACAGACGCCATAAAGAATTTTCAATGCAGGAGATTCACACAACCCAAATGCATGTCCAATAATATCAATAAAACAAGTAAGAAAACCCCCCTTAATCCACCTATCATAGCTTTAAAAGCTAAATTAGCTACATACTCTGATTTGGGCTTTTTATTATTTAAATTTGTAATCATATTTCACCTGTAAATTTATTATTAATATTTTAATATATCATATATTATGAATAATTGCAACTAATCTTGAAATATATAACCCTGTAGTCCGCTAAAATGCGAAACTTTTATGCTCTCACGAGATAATTATCAAATTTAGAACTTATTAAGTGGATATACAGAATGCTCACTTTAAGTAAAATATAATTTTATCTTGCTGGTACTCTTGTTGAAGTAACACTAGCTGCATTAGCATCTATATTTTCATCTTCAAGTTCGGTAATTTTCACGTTAGCTTGCGAAGTTCTAATTTGCTGATGCTCATGTTCAGATAACAATAACTTCTTTTTAATTAACTCCAGCTTTCCTAGCGTTTCATCATCAACTTGTTGTACAATATGAGTTTCTGGAGTGCTGTATTCTTTAGCATCTACCATACAACAACCAATAAGTACACTCACTACAAAAAATGCTGCACTAAGTAATATCATACCAAGGCCAGTGTAATAACAAATTTGCAAATTAAGAGATTTCCATATCCCAGACGAGAATCCAATAGCATAAGACACTATAGCCACTGCGGCTCCAAGAAATATCATTGAGCCAGATAAAACAAGTGGAAACCTGAATATATCTCTTAAGCGCCTTCTATTAAATAACCCTCCTCTCATATTTTTTACCTCTAGATTTATTATTGATGGTCCAGCAAGCTAATTATTAAAATATTTATAGTGAATATACATAATATCCGCTATAAAGTAAATATAATTTTCAGTTACGCTTGGGTGCTTCTGTTGAAGTAGCATGAGCTGCATTAGCAACTATACTGCCGGAATCGTTAGCTTCCACGCCAGTTTGTGGAGTGCTGTCTCCTTCTAAACAACGACCAATATCAGTTTTTGATTCTACTTTCTCGCCTCCCTTCTTCTCAGCAGAAGTTTGCTTATAGTCATAGTAGTAACAACAAGCAGCTATTGTTAACAACACTATCGCTACACAGAGAAGCACTATTGGAATGGTAGGATTACTAGCATTAGAAAAATTGCCAGCCACTTATGCTGGGCTGCGATAAATATGATGATTATTTCGTGATGGTGTCAAAATGTGAGCAAGGAAAGCCATGAACAAAACAAATGAAGCAAGAATAAAAATACAAATCCTTTCTGAATCTTCTTGACTGGATGATGCCATAATATTTTTCTGAAATTAATTATTAATATTTTAATATATTATATATTATAAACAATTGCAACTAATCTTATACAATCCCATAAGTTAACTGTTAAAACATTTAATTTCGATTTTAAAGACACATAAAATTTGACTAATTTTCTGCTGTCTATAGCATTAAAACTAAAGGCCTCTGTGGTGAAATGGTAGACACGACAGACTCAAAATCTGTTGCTTGCAAAAGTGTGCTGGTTCAAGTCCGGCCAGGGGCACATGTGATATTTAAAAGTGCATTTTATGTTAAAGAAATTTTTCGATAGTTTATTTTCCTTTCTCTCTTCTATGAGTGCCGTTCAGAAAGTCAAAAAAGATGAGAGTGGAATATGTTATATCACAGGGCTTAGGCGCTATTTATCAATATTGCTTGATCTAGTTATTATAATCTTACTTTTACAGTTTTTTGGCCAGATTGTAGGTCAAATCTTTATAAATTCAGAAACTGGTAAGATGCTAGGTGAAATTACTTCAAAATATCAAATGCAAGTCCCTCTGTCTATTGAGGAACAGGATATGCAAAGTAGTTTCATTTGGTTACTAATCTTAAATCAAATAATCCAATTCTTTATGCTCTTCAGCTACATTGCGTATATGTGGATAAGATTTGCTGCCACACCTGGAAAACTGTTATTGGGACTCAGAGTTGTAAATGCACAAACTTTTGAAAAAATGACCTTAAAACAAGCAACAAAAAGATTTTTTTCTATTACGTTATCGATCATTCCATTGTTCTTGGGTTTCATATGGGCAAATTTCAACAAGCGCTGCCAGTCTTGGCACGATAAGATAGCGGACACAGTTGTTGTTACTAACAAAAGTCTGCGTGAATATCAAGATCGTGCGTCTTAATAGCTTTTGCAGATCTTCTTATCATCCTATGACTTGATCCACAGCTGTACGAATTTTGTGTTTTAGGTATCCATTCAGGGGTATGGCTTAAGAAGCAATAGCCAGTAGGTTTTGAAAAGGATTTAACTTCTTTTACCTCCAAGTCAAGTACAATGAAATTATCCTCTCAAGAAACATATTTCCCCGTTTCGATTGTGTAAAATATGAAGTATCCATTCAGCCGGGCGGTAAAATAAAGAGTAGACAAGGAATGCTAAAAAGGTAAACTAGAGTGGCTGTGAGGTAATATGGTTGATCTTTTAGAATTTTGCGAAAGTTTAAGCAGACTATAGAAAAGTTAGAAACAAAAATAGAAGAGCTTAAAGCAGAAAATAAAGCGCTAAGGATCGAAAACGCTGAGTTAAAAGAAAGGCTTGGCTTAAATTCAAAAAATTCATCTATACCAAGCTCCAAAGAATTATATAAGATGAGGGAAAATAAGCCAAAAAGTGACAGGAAAGTAGGAGCACAGGTTGGACATAAAGGCAGTTACCGCCCTAAAATGGAGGCAGATGAGATGGTAAAAATAGAACTGCCCAATACGTGTGAGTGCGGAGGAGAAATTGCGGTATCAAAAGATCCGTATACTCATCAAAAGGTCGATTTGCCGGAAATCAAGCCGTATGTAGTTGAATATTAACTAGAGCATGGACGTTGCAAAAGATGTGGAAAAAGAAAAAGTAGCAAGCTACAAGAAGGAGTAACTGCGGACACATTTGGTCCAAGAGTTAAGTCAGTAATTGCAGCATTAAGTGGATTTTACAAGAATTCGAAAAAAGAAGTGGCAAATATTATAAAGGACATTTTCAACCTGGATATCAGCGTCGGTAGTGTATCAAATAGCGAGGCTAGAGTGGCAGAAAAATGCCAAGAAGCATATGAGCAAATTGAGGAAGAGGTAAGCAAGAGCAAAATTTTACATATCGATGAAACTAGCCATTACAACAAAGGTAAACAGGGCTGGTGCTGGATGTTTGCGAGCAAAATAGGAAGTGTGATCAAATTGACAGAGTCAAGAGGGATGAAAGTCCTGGAAAATAGTAAATTTGGAAAGAATAACAACCTAGTAGTGACCGACAGATATGCAGCTTACAACTACTTTTCCAGCAAGAAAAGGCAGGTCTGTTGGGCACATTTAGCAAGAGATTTTGAAAGGTTGTCTCATAGTTGGAATAGCGAAGTGAAAGTTTTGGGGTATTATTTAAGGAATGTTGCTACTGAATTATTTGCATTGAAAAAAGCTCTGTTAAAGGATGAAATAGACACATTAAGGTTCATAAGAAGAGCAAGAAAATTACGCAAGCGAACGAGATATTACTTAAAGAATATATCAAATTTACCCGAGGCAATTGGAGCGTCTCGAGTAGCAAAAAATATCATGAAATCGGATCTGATGATGTGGAAATTTTTGGACGATCCAGAAAATATTCCACTGACAAACAACTATGCTGAGCGACAGATTCGGCATTACGTTGTTTACCGAAAAGTTTCATATTTTACACAATCGAAACGGGGAAATATGTTTCTTGAGAGGATAATTTCATTGTACTTGACTTGGAGGCAAAAGAAGTTAAATCCTTTTCAAAACCTACTGGCTAT
This sequence comes from Wolbachia endosymbiont of Ctenocephalides felis wCfeT, assembly GCF_012277295.1. Lineage (NCBI taxonomy): Bacteria > Pseudomonadati > Pseudomonadota > Alphaproteobacteria > Rickettsiales > Anaplasmataceae > Wolbachia > Wolbachia endosymbiont of Ctenocephalides felis. Next base: position 1,340,375 of record NZ_CP051156.1, on the reverse strand, counting down.
TGCTTCTTAAGCCATATACCTGAATGGATACACTTCAATTTAGATTCTAGATGCTACAGTAAGCATTAAAAGTTAATTAATGAATCACAAGACAAAATGCAAATAGGGAACTTTGAAATTCCTTATCGCTGTAAGTAGATTTGACATAAAGTTTAATAGTGTCTGTTACTGCTTTTAGGTGTGAGGCTAGAGGGTTATTAGCAGTAACAGACACTATTAAACTTATTATAGAGCTTACTTAAAGTAAACACTCAATACATTATATATTATTATTTTCTTAATGTAAAGTATTATGATCTTTTCATTTTAGATAGATTTGTACAAATGCTCCTTTCCTCAAATTGATTTTGTTGTATTATAGGTATTAAATACTAAAAAATCATTAACCATCACTAATCTTCATTTGCATAGTAGTTTTATATATACTATTATCTGAGTTTATAGCAAATAAATAAACATAAGATATGGTAAAGCTATTTGCATTACTGATATTATTTTTCGCAAGTATATCATTTGCTTCTGCTCCCACTTCTTGGCAATTCGGGTTTCCTGTTCCTGCAACTGATATAATGGAGTCTGTGGTTAAAGCGCACTCGTTTGTGATGATTATTATGGCTGCTATAATGCTGTTTGTATGGATAATACTTGCATATGTGGTGCTTCGCTTTCGCAAAAGCAAGGTAAAAGAAGTAAGTAAAACCAATCATAATATCCTTCTAGAAATTATTTGGTGTGTTATACCGACAATTATTGTAGGAGTATTAGTTTTTGAGAATGCTAAATTGATTAGATTGCAAGAGAAAATACCAAAAGCTGACATGACGCTAAAAGTCATTGGCCATCAGTGGTATTGGAGCTATCAATATCCAGAACATAAAGATATATCGTTTGACAGTTACATTAAAGGAAAAGATGATCTTGTTAAAGGAGATTTAAAGCTATTTTCTGTTGATCACAACGTCATTTTACCGATTGATACTAATGTTCGTTTACAAGTTACAGCAGGGGATGTAATACATAGTTGGGGAGTTCCTGCTTTTGGCGTGAAAATTGATGCAATACCAGGAAGATTAAATGAAGCGTGGTTTAATATTAAAAAGCCTGGTATATATTATGGGCAATGTTATGAGTTGTGCGGTCAAGGCCATGGTTTTATGCCAATTGTTGTTGAAGCAGTAAGCAAGGAAGATTTTAATAAGTGGATTGAAAGTAAGAAGTTATCAGATAAAGTTTGAGGTATAGTTATGAGTGATGTACCAAAAGGTATAAAACGTTGGTTATTTTCTACTAATCACAAAGATATTGGTACTCTGTATATTATTTTTTCCATATTTGCTGGAATTATTGGTGGACTATTGTCAGTAATTATCCGTACTCAATTGATGCACATTGATATACTGCACGGTAATTACCAACTATACAACGTGATGGTTACAGGACATGCGTTGACAATGGTGTTTTTTATGATAATGCCAGCTTTAATGGGGGGATTCGGCAATTGGTTTGTTCCTTTAATGATTGGTGCGCCTGACATGGCGTTTCCTCGTATGAATAACTTAAGTTTCTGGTTGTTAGTATCTTCTTTTGTTTTGCTTATTCTTTCGGTATTTGTTGGTGAAGGTGCAGGTACAGGTTGGACTTTATATCCGCCTTTATCACAAATAGCCTCTCATCCGAGTGCAGGTGTTGATCTTGCTATATTTGCACTCCATATTGCTGGTATATCATCAATTGTGGGGGCAATTAACTTTATAGTTACTATATTCAATATGCGTGCAAAGGGAATGTCGTTGACTAAAATGCCATTATTTGTATGGTCTGTGTTATTAACCGCATTTATGCTTATAGTTGCTTTACCAGTGCTTGCTGGTGCTATAACTATGCTACTTACTGATCGCAATATTGGCACTACATTTTTTGATCCTGCAGGTGGTGGTGATCCTGTGTTGTTTCAGCATCTATTTTGGTTTTTTGGTCATCCAGAAGTGTATGTTATTATATTCCCTGCATTTGGAATTATCAGCCAAGTTGTGTCAACTTTTTCTAATAGACCAGTGTTCGGTCATACAGGAATGATCTATGCGATGATAGGGATAGCAGTGTTTGGCTTTATGGTTTGGGCACATCACATGTTTAATGTTGGTCTTGGTGAGGATGCTGCAATATTTTTTAGTACTGTAACTATGCTTATTGGTGTTATTACTGGCATAAAAGTTTTTAGCTGGATTGCAACAATGTGGGGTGGATCAATTGAATTTAAAACACCGATGTTATTTGCTCTTGGTTTCATTTTCATGTTTGTTGGAGGTGGTATAACAGGGATAGTCCTTTCTCACGGTGGAGTAAATAGACTCTTACATGATACCTATTATGTTGTTGCTCACTTTCACTACGTCATGTCGCTAGCTACTTTATTTGGGGCTTTTGCAGGCTTTTATTATTGGATAGGTAAAATGTCAGGCAAGCAATATAACGAGTGTCTAGGCAAAATACACTTTTGGCTGACTTTTATTGGTACTAACATTACTTTTTTCCCTCAGCATTTCTTGGGGCTGGCTGGCATGCCAAGGCGTATACCAGACTATCCTGATGCATTTATTCCTTGGAATTATGTATCCTCAATTGGCTCATATATATCTTTTTTTGCAGCTTTGTTCTTTGTATTTGTGGTAATCCACTTATTTAAGTGGGGTAAAAAAGCCGGAGATAATCCATGGGGAGGTACTACCTTAGAATGGACTATTTCTTCGCCACCACCTTTCCATACTTTTGAAAAACCTCCAGTAATCGAATAGAATGCATACAGGTGCTTTATTGAATATTGAGTCAACAATACGAGATTTTTGGTATCTATTAAAGCCAAGAATAATGTATCTCGTAGTGTTTACTGCAGTTGCTGGAATGGTTGCTGCTCCAGGTAGTATTCATCCTTTTCTTGCGCTAATTTCTCTTATGTGTGTTGCTCTTGGCTCAGGAGCTGCAGGTGCTATAAATATGTGGTATGATAGAGATATAGATATACTTATGGAAAGGACGAAAAACCGCCCTATACCAACAGGTAGAGTGCTTGCGGAAAGTGCACTTGAATTTGGCATAACACTTGGAATATTATCAGTGTTTATAATGGCAATAGCAGTGAATTATGTTTCTGCTGCTTTACTTGCAGTTAGTATATTATTTTATGTTTTCATATATACAATTTGGCTCAAAAGGCGCACTCCACAGAATATCGTTATTGGTGGTGCGGCAGGAGCTTTTCCACCAATGATTGGCTGGGCATCTGTTACTAACTCAATTGGTTGGGAAAGTTTTATTTTATTCTTAATAATCTTCATGTGGACTCCTCCACATTTTTGGGCTCTGTCTTTAAATAAGTCTGAAGACTATTTAAAAGCATCAATTCCAATGTTTAATATTGTTTATGGTTCAGAAAAAACAAGAAAATATATACTAGTTTATAGCGTGTTGCTAGTGCTTACTAGCCTGTTTCCAGCACTATTCTTAAAAAAGACTTTGCTTTATCTAAGCGTGGTAACGATTGAGGGTTGCATTTTTATTTGGTATGCTATATCTATAATAAGATTTAAAGATCATAGCTCGCAAAAAAGGATGTTTTCCTATTCAGTTTCCTACCTGTTTTCTCTGTTTGCCAGCATTATTTTTTGTTCTATCGATCTATTTTAATTATGAAGGAACAGCAAAAACATAAAAATTATTTTTTATTTTTTCTTTTATTAGCACTAACTATCGTATTCTTTTTCATTTCTATAATAAAGTTTAAAATATAGTTTGCATCCACCCGTTAAAATTGTTTTTTCATAAGACAACTGTATAATTCATTAATTTATGTGGATAAGAAATGAGTAAAAAAGAAGTAACAATATATACGGATGGAGCTTGTTCTGGTAATCCTGGAATTGGAGGATGGGCAGCCATTATATTGTATCAAGATCAGAAAGAAGAAGTTTATGGTAGAGAGGAAAATGCAACAAACAATCAAATGGAGCTAAGAGCTGTAATCAATGGGTTGAAAGCTCTGAAAACTGCTTGTGATGTTGTTTTGTATACAGATAGCCTTTATGTTAAAAATGGTATAACAGAATGGATACATAAGTGGAAAATAAATGGTTGGATGACAATGAACAAAAAACCGGTCAAAAATATAGAGTTATGGCAAGAGCTAGATGACGCAGCTTCACAACATAAAGTTGATTACAGATGGATTAAAGGGCATAATGGTGATAAATATAATGAGGAAGCGGATAGTTTAGCAAGGAAAGCAGTGACTGATGCTTAAAAAAATTACCGTGTTGTCTTCGATAATTTTATTGTTTGCATTTTGCCTGTTTGTTTTTTTTAAAAGCAAAAATTCTTTAGAAATTAATGTAAATTATGTCGACTTTTACGTAAAGAATAAGATAGCAAAAGTCTTTGCTAACTCAGACGTCAGTATGCAAGACACATCAATTATTTGGCAAAAAGACGGGAAAAATCCATATTTAGTCATTACAGACTTAACGATAAAAAACCCTAATTTTACTATAAAAGTTCCAGAGTTTTTTGTGCACTTTAAGTTCAGCTCTTTGTTCAAAACCAATGCAAAATTCACCCAGGTTTTAGCTGATAATATACGTATACATACTAATCAAGCTGACTTAAAAGCAGTGAGCTTCAGTTTGCAACACTCGTTAAAAGCAGCAAGAGAATTCTTTTTTAGCTTAAGTGTAGAGTCAAAAATTGAATTTACTAATATTGTTGTGAATGAAAGCACAGAAAACAAATTTTTAATTGATAAAATTTATATAGATAAGAAAGAAGATTTTAACGTTTTGAATGTTTATGTTCATACAAAAGATGGAAAAGGTATTTTAGATGATTTATTCATAACGATAAAGAATCATAATAATTCGTTAAATGCGTATGGGACATTTTATGATCTGAAACTAGGGCTGTTTAGCGAAGTTTTTGCGTCAGTTAAAAATTACAATTTAGATAAAAACGTAGGTTTAAAAGGGAATTTTCTACTAAAAATCAATGATAAGGGTGAGGTTGTAGATGGAAACGTATACGTGCTTAGTACAGAGAATAATGCAAATGATAACTCAAGCTTAACTAATGTAAACATAAACCTTGCATATAATGCTGGAATTATGAATGTAAGGAATTTCCACTTTAAATTTCGAGATATTTATCTCTCTTTAATGGGAAAGATGAATTTTGATATAAAACATGCTTTGTTTAGAGTGAATATTAGTAGACTTGCGGCAAAAGATCTGTGTGTTTATGTGCCAGATGGAGTGCTGAATAAGAAATTTCAAGATTGGTATTGTGAAAATATTGATGGAAATATTGTAAACACAATTTTAAGCTTCAACGGTAAAATTAAAGACTTATTTGATGATGATTTATCAGACGTTGTAATTGTTGCTGATATAGAAAACGGCAGCGTGAAGTTTGACGAAGATTTTGAGCAAGTACGAGAGCTAAATGGCGATTTAATTATCAAGAACAATAACCTTAAGATTAATGTAAATAATGCTAAATTTCAAAATTTTACCATTAATGGTGGTGACATTGAAATGAACTCTCTGGACAAAGACGATTCGGTGCTTACTATCAATGGTCAGGCTGTAAGTGATGCTTATGGTTTGTATGAACCGGTAAGATTTAAGCTAGACGATGCCATTCCAGTCACAAGGGATGATATGAGCGGTACAGCAAATTCTGTGTTCGGCTTTCGCATTTTGAACATAAATGCAGATGACAAAGAAGTGGATTTTTCTGCCAATTTCCATTCAGAAATTGATGATTTGGCTATTTACGATGCAAATATTGGCAAATATGACCTTAAACTTAATTTTGGTAGTGATTTTACCAACCTAAGAGGTAGCGGCATAGTAAACGATACGCAGTTATTATTTGATCTTAAAAGCAGTAACAAAAATGAAACTTTCACCTGGAGCCTGGCTGGGGATTTGCCAGCTCAAATACTTAACTTTGATAAAGATATAGGTGGTTATATTAGTGCAAATGTAGAGTCAGTGATAAATGCAGGTAATACAGGACACATTAAAGGTAATATAGACTTATCAGGTTTTGATTCACGTTCAAGTTACTTAGGGTGGAAAAATAAGATTGAGGATCATAATCAAATTTCATTTTCTGTAAAGTTGCAAGGTATTGGTAAATTATCAGTAGATAGGCTAGAAATAGTGGGAAGTAATTTAGACATAAAATTTGGCGGCAAGAAAGAAAATGGAACCTTATATTTAAATTCCAGTAGTTTTAAATTACCTGACAACAATTTCAGTGTGGATATCGAATCGAGTAAAGAAAAAGATTCTATTGCTATCTATGGTGAGAAAGCTAACTTAAGCGACATCTTAGAGTTGCTTAACAGGAATAGCAATAAAATAGTTAAAAAAATAGAGGTTAGTATGGACATTGATAGTATAATTATGAAGGAAGGAACTATTATTAAAGATGCTAGCCTCAACCTAACCTGCATCGGAGGAAATTGTGATGGAAGTCAATTTACAGGTCAATTTCTTGAAGATAGTAGTAAAATATTTGCAGAGTACAGTGGCATAGGGCTAGAATTATATGCAGACAATGCAGGAATATTATTACGCTCCCTAGGAATTAATAAATCAATAAAAGATGGCAAATTGTCTTTTTATTTATCTTCTGAAAGGGAAAATGAAGAACGTTATGGTATGCTATCCATTAGCCATTTTTATGTAAAAGATGCTCCGCTACTTACTACTTTATTATCCATGTCTTCGCTTCCTGGAATTGTGAATGCTATAAAGAATGAGGGTGTGCACTTTCACAAGTGTAATGCACCTTTTTCGTATAAAGATGGTACTATTGAGATTGAAGAATCATGGGTTGAAGGAGCAGAACTTGGTATCAGCACTAGTGGAAAACTTGATATTAAGGACTATAAATTCCAGGTTGAAGGACAGGTAATACCTGCATATTCAATAAATCAAACTTTATTGAAAATACCTATACTTGGAAAACTCCTTACTGGCGGAAAAAGCAGAGGGATTATATCAATAGACTATAAAGCAAGCGGAGATAATGAAGATAGTAATGTACTTGTTGATGTTATTTCTTCACTCACTCCAAGTTTGTTAAAAAGGGTACTTGGAGTGTTTGACCGACTGATGACGAGAGCTACAGTAAACACAACTGCAACTGAGGGTTAAGAAGTGTACGAGCATCGTGTTTTAGGCCAGTTACCTGCAAGATAGTGTCGTCCTAGTGCTTGACACTAGGTATCCATTCAGCCGGGCGGTAAAATAAAGAGTAGACAAGGAATGCTAAAAAGGTAAACTAGAGTGGCTGTGAGGTAATATGGTTGATCTTTTAGAATTTTGCGAAAGTTTAAGCAGACTATAGAAAAGTTAGAAACAAAAATAGAAGAGCTTAAGAAGGTGTCTGCAAAGTATGTAGAAAAGTAGAAAAAAGGACAATTATGTGATACAAGGATAACTTTAACATGTATCCAAGTGACATAAAAGACAGTGAATGGGAAATTTTAAAGCCATATTTTGAGCCAAAAAAGACAGGTAGACCAAGAAAACACGATATTAGAACAATTATTAATGCAATAAGGTACGTAATGAGAACAGGCTGCCAATGGAGACAATTACCTAAGGATTTCCCACCATGGAAGACAATTTACAGTTGGAACACACGACTAAAAAACACTGGAAAATGGCAAGAAATACACGATATTTTAGTAAAAAAAGTAAGGGAGGTAGTTGGTAAAAGAGCCACACCATCAGTTGGAATAATTGACAGCCAATCAGTAAAAACGACTCAAAAAGGGGGGCCAGAGGTTACGATGCTGGCAAGAAAATAAAAGGTCGAAAACGGCATATTATTGTAGACACGCTAGGACTCGTGATTACGGCAGATGTACACAGTGCAAGCATCCAAGACCGCGAGGGAGCTTTAGATCTTCTGGTAAAAGCAAAACAAAAAATACCAACATTACAGAGGTTTTTTGCTGATCAAGGATACACAGGTAACCTTAAAAACAGATGCTTAATAAAAACAGGATGTTTATTTACAATAGCAAAAAAAGCTCCTAATATTGCGGGATTTGAGGTTATACCGAAGCGTTGGATTGTTGAAAGAACTTTTGCTTGGCTTTCCAATTTTAGGCGTATGAGTAAGGATTATGAGCATTCTCCTCAAACTTCGGAAACCAATATTTTCTTTAATATGACTACTATTATGCTTACTAAATTAGCTAATTCTTGAGTTTGCAGACACCTTCTAAAGCAGAAAATAAAGCGCTAAGGATCGAAAACGCTGAGTTAAAAGAAAGGCTTGGCTTAAATTCAAAAAATTCATCTATACCAAGCTCCAAAGAATTATATAAGATGAGGGAAAATAAGCCAAAAAGTGACAGGAAAGTAGGAGCACAGGTTGGACATAAAGGCAGTTACCGCCCTAAAATGGAGGCAGATGAGATGGTAAAAATAGAACTGCCCAATACGTGTGAGTGCGGAGGAGAAATTGCGGTATCAAAAGATCCGTATACTCATCAAAAGGTCGATTTGCCGGAAATCAAGCCGTATGTAGTTGAATATTAACTAGAGCATGGACGTTGCAAAAGATGTGGAAAAAGAAAAAGTAGCAAGCTACAAGAAGGAGTAACTGCGGACACATTTGGTCCAAGAGTTAAGTCAGTAATTACAGCATTAAGTGGATTTTACAAGAATTCGAAAAAAGAAGTGGCAAATATTATAAAGGACATTTTCAACCTGGATATCAGCGTCGGTAGTGTATCAAATAGCGAGGCTAGAGTGGCAGAAAAATGCCAAGAAGCATATGAGCAAATTGAGGAAGAGGTAAGCAAGAGCAAAATTTTACATATCGATGAAACTAGCCATTACAACAAAGGTAAACAGGGCTGGTGATGGATGTTTGCGAGCAAAATAGGAAGTGTGATCAAATTGACAGAGTCAAGAGGGATGAAAGTCCTGGAAAATAGTAAATTTGGAAAGAATAACAACCTAGTAGTGACCGACAGATATGCAGCTTACAACTACTTTTCCAGCAAGAAAAGGCAGGTCTGTTGGGCACATTTAGCAAGAGATTTTGAAAGGTTGTCTCATAGTTGGAATAGCGAAGTGAAAGTTTTGGGGTATTATTTAAGGAATGTTGCTACTGAATTATTTGCATTGAAAAAAGCTCTGTTAAAGGATGAAATAGACACATTAAGGTTCATAAGAAGAGCAAGAAAATTACGCAAGCGAACGAGATATTACTTAAAGAATATATCAAATTTACCCGAGGCAATTGGAGCGTCTCGAGTAGCAAAAAATATCATGAAATCGGATCTGATGATGTGGAAATTTTTGGACGATCCAGAAAATATTCCACTGACAAACAACTATGCTGAGCGACAGATTCGGCATTACGTTGTTTACCGAAAAGTTTCATATTTTACACAATCGAAACGGGGAAATATGTTTCTTGAGAGGATAATTTCATTGTACTTGACTTGGAGGCAAAAGAAGTTAAATCCTTTTCAAAACCTACTGGCTATTGCTTCTTAAGCCATACACCTGAATGGATACGTAATATTTGATAAAATGACGGCGATCCATTTCTTGATGCTTAAACGGCAGCTACAGAAGTACTTGCAAAAGACGATATAAAGTGTCACCTCATCATAAGTTGACGTTCTAAGGCCTATATAAGACAATGACTTCTAAAAAAAGACACACTTAAAATCTGAATCTCAATCTATATCTGCTACTTTAGCGAAAGTGATAAACAAACCAAATTTATATTTACGTAAATCACTCTTTTCTATCTAAAAATTTATCTATAATCTTAAGCATGAATTTTTAAGTCTAAGCATCCCTCTTTAACCCAAGCTTTTTTAATAAACCATCCAAATTGCAACCCTTCTTACTAAGATATTTAACTATGTCAAAGTTATGAGCTGCAGCAGCCAAATCCATAGCAGTCAAGCCATCACTGTCGGTAATATTCAAATCCACACCTTTTTCTACAAGGTGTTTTACTACATCTAACCCACCATTTCTTACAGTCCAGTGTAGAGGAGTATTACCATCGTTATCGATAATGTTAAAGTCAGCACCTTGCTCTATTAAATATTTTGCTATATCCCAATCGCTATCCCTGACAGCTAGATGCAAAGAAGTGTTACCATCCTTAGCTAGCATTTATATCAATTCCTATTTCTATAAGATATTGTACTACATCCAAGTTTCCCCAATACGCAGCCAAGTGTAAAGTAGTATTACCACTCTTAGTAATGGCTTTAAAATCAGCCCCTTTATCGATACACCCTTTAACGCTATTGAGATCACCCTGTTTTACAGCATAGAATAAATCTTCATTTAATTTCCTTAGCTCTTTATTGGACAGCATCATATACCCATATTAATAGCTTTAACGTTTAGTACAATAAAATATCTTAAGCATAACCAAACCTCTACACAGACTACTTTCACCTTCTTTCAAACCATTTCTCAATGTCACTCAATTTCATTTCTACATAAGTAGGACGTCCATGATTGCATTGACCAGAGTATGGTGTTTCTTCCATTTGCCTCAGTAGTGCATTCATTTCCTCTAACTTCATTTTCCTACCAGCTCTAATTGATCCATGACAAGCGATGGTTGCCAATATTTTATTTACCTTGTCTTCTATAGGAAGCGTATCTTCTATTTCCGTTAATCTATCAGCTATGTTGAGTAGTATTTCTTTTACATCGACTGCTCCTAATATTGCAGGTATTTCTTTCACTATTGCTTCGCTTTCTGACTTAACTTCAATATAAAAACCCATTTCAAATAATTTGTCCTTATAAGTTTCAATCATCTCCATTCCAGCCTGATCTTTAATTTTAACTACCTCGGGAATAAGCAATGACTGCCTCTTTATATTTGATTTTTGTTTCAAGCATTCGTACACGAGCCTCTCATGCGCTGCATGCTGATCAACTATAATCAATTTGTCTTTAGCCTCAGCAATAATGTAAGTATTGTAAACCTGGCAGTGTGCAACTCCTAGTGGGTGCTCCAAGTCGGTCTGTTCTGATGTCTTTTTTTCCAGAACCGTTTGTAGTGGAGATTGTTGCACATAGTCATTTGACTGCTTTGATGAACTTGTGCTAGGTGAAACAAACTCTTTTATTAATTGATTCTCTAAAAGGCTTGGTCTTCTCTCATAGAATTCTTTTTGACTTTCTGGTCCTTTACTTTTACTGCTCACTATGAGCTCATAGCCACCTTTGCTAGAAACAAACTCATCAAATGATATACTTATTCTAGTTGACAGTGCTTTTATCAATCCTCTTGTCACTATTTCGTATATAAGCCTCTTATTTTGAAATCTTACCTCTGATTTATTTGGATGTACATTTACATCTACTTGATCATAAGGTATTTCAAGATGTAACGCTGCAAAAGGATATCTGTCACTTGGAATAAAACCGTGATATGCATATCTAATTGCTCCAATAAGTAGGTTATCTTTAATCGGTCTGCCATTAACAAATGTATAGATCATGGTAGATTTGCCACGATTAATGGTCGGTTTGCAAATATGTCCTGTAAGCTTAATCCCGTCTTCTTCTTCGCAAATTTCTAGCGCATTATCCTTGAATTCTTCCTCTATTTCACATAATCTACTAAATAACAAACTCTGCTTTGCATATCTTACAAGATTTTTGCTACCTGAAGTAAGAGTAAACCCAATATTGGGATTAATCATTGCCAAATTACCTACAATATCAACTATATGCTGGGTTTCTGCTCTTTCAGTCTTTAGAAATTTTAGCCTATTTGGAGTAGCAAAAAATAAATCTCGTACTTCAATTTGTGTACCTCTTGATAAAGAGCAAGGTGCAAGCTCTCCTACTTTTTCTCCACCATCATAATTAATTGACCATGCTTCGTTTGTTCTGTTTGCTTTGGATGATAGCTTCATTCTACTTACTGCAGCAATTGATGGTAAAGCTTCTCCTCTAAAGCCAAGATGCTTAATTTCTACTAAATCATCATCGTTTTTTAGCTTAGAAGTTGCATGGCGCATAAATGCAAGCTCTATATCCTCCTTCTCTATTCCACTACCATCATCTGTTATAGTAATAAGGTTACGTCCACCACTTTCTATTTTTATCTCTATTTCTGTACTTTTTGCATCAATGGCGTTTTCTACTAATTCCTTCACTACACTAGCTGGACGCTCTATTACTTCTCCTGCTGCTATACGGTTTATGGTTTTTGTATCTAGTAGAATGATTGTCATAAGCGTTCAACCGACTTCTATAAAGGTATAGCTTCAATTATAAATTTTGCCACAAAAATATTGAACACTGCCTATAAACTATTTATAATAAGCACATAGGAAGTTTTTCTTCCTTGATTTTTTGTATTTAGCCATTGGAATGTTGGCTACATGCACACTTTTAAACTCCTTCTTGTAAGCCTATGTAAAATAATATATAATTTATTTATTTAGTGCGTTAAATATTATGGCTATTTCTAAGTTTTTAGATCCTAAGAATGATGTCGCATTTCGGCGTATTTTTGGTACTGAAAAAAACAAAGATATTTTAATTCATTTCTTAAATGATATTCTGGGATTTACTGATGTCAATGGAATAAAAGAGATTGAGTTTTTAAGTACCATTCAAGATCCTGATATTGCTGCAAAAAAACAAAGTATTGTTGATGTATTATGCAGGGATTCTTCAGGTATTCAATATATTTGCGAGATGCAGGTTGCTAAGACTAAAGGTTTTGAAAAACGTGCTCAATATTACGCAGCTAAGGCTTATACAAGACAAGCTGATAAAGGTGATCAATATCATAATCTTAAAGAAATTATCTTCATTGCTATCGCTGACTGTATTCTGTTTCCCAATAAAGAGGAATATAAGTCTGATCATATAATTCTTGATCGAAATAGCTATGAACACAATTTAAAAGACTTTTATTTTACGTTTATCGAGCTACCTAAATTTCCTAAGACAAAAGAAGATCAGCTTGAGAATATTGTTGAAAAATGGATTTATTATTTTAAATACGCAGATGAAACCAGTGAAGAAGGATTAGAAAAGATAATAGGTAGTGATCTAATAATCAAGAAAGCATATGAGGAACTGAATAGGTTTAACTGGTCAGAAAAGGAATACATAGAATATGAGCAAGAAGTAAAGCGTACACTTGATGAGCAAGCCATTCTCGAGCAAAAACTTGATGATGCTACTGAAAAAGGTAAAAAAGAAGGCAGAGAGGAAGGAAGAAAAGAAGGTAGAGAAGAAGGCATCCAAATCGGCGAGGAACAGGGCAGGGAAGCAGGGAGAAAAGAGCGTGAAATTGAAGTGGCAAAGAACCTCCTTAAAGTTGGCGTACCAATTGATACTATATCCCAATCTACAGGCTTACCTACTGATGAAATTCAAAAACTGCTAGAAGAAAGTACTCTTTAAGGGGAGTATCATATAGAATACTCAATTATTGGCTACTGTTCGTAGCGTATCCATTCAGCCGGGCGGTAAAATAAAGAGTAGACAAGGAATGCTAAAAAGGTAAACTAGAGTGGCTGTGAGGTAATATGGTTGATCTTTTAGAATTTTGCGAAAGTTTAAGCAGACTATAGAAAAGTTAGAAACAAAAATAGAAGAGCTTAAAGCAGAAAATAAAGCGCTAAGGATCGAAAACGCTGAGTTAAAAGAAGGCTTGGCTTAAATTCAAAAAATTCATCTATACCAAGCTCCAAAGAATTATATAAGATGAGGGAAAATAAGCCAAAAAGTGACAGGAAAGTAGGAGCACAGGTTGGACATAAAGGCAGTTACCGCCCTAAAATGGAGGCAGATGAGATGGTAAAAATAGAACTGCCCAATACGTGTGAGTGCGGAGGAGAAATTGCGGTATCAAAAGATCCGTATACTCATCAAAAGGTCGATTTGCCGGAAATCAAGCCGTATGTAGTTGAATATTAACTAGAGCATGGACGTTGCAAAAGATGTGGAAAAAGAAAAAGTAGCAAGCTACAAGAAGGAGTAACTGCGGACACATTTGGTCCAAGAGTTAAGTCAGTAATTACAGCATTAAGTGGATTTTACAAGAATTCGAAAAAAGAAGTGGCAAATATTATAAAGGACATTTTCAACCTGGATATCAGCGTCGGTAGTGTATCAAATAGCGAGGCTAGAGTGGCAGAAAAATGCCAAGAAGCATATGAGCAAATTGAGGAAGAGGTAAGCAAGAGCAAAATTTTACATATCGATGAAACTAGCCATTACAACAAAGGTAAACAGGGCTGGTGCTGGATGTTTGCGAGCAAAATAGGAAGTGTGATCAAATTGACAGAGTCAAGAGGGATGAAAGTCCTGGAAAATAGTAAATTTGGAAAGAATAACAACCTAGTAGTGACCGACAGATATGCAGCTTACAACTACTTTTCCAGCAAGAAAAGGCAGGTCTGTTGGGCACATTTAGCAAGAGATTTTGAAAGGTTGTCTCATAGTTGGAATAGCGAAGTGAAAGTTTTGGGGTATTATTTAAGGAATGTTGCTACTGAATTATTTGCATTGAAAAAAGCTCTGTTAAAGGATGAAATAGACACATTAAGGTTCATAAGAAGAGCAAGAAAATTACGCAAGCGAACGAGATATTACTTAAAGAATATATCAAATTTACCCGAGGCAATTGGAGCGTCTCGAGTAGCAAAAAATATCATGAAATCGGATCTGATGATGTGGAAATTTTTGGACGATCCAGAAAATATTCCACTGACAAACAACTATGCTGAGCGACAGATTCGGCATTACGTTGTTTACCGAAAAGTTTCATATTTTACACAATCGAAACGGGGAAATATGTTTCTTGAGAGGATAATTTCATTGTACTTGACTTGGAGGCAAAAGAAGTTAAATCCTTTTCAAAACCTACTGGCTATTGCTTCTTAAGCCATACACCTGAATGGATACATGGATACGAGTTATTTTACTAAAAGTGGTTGTTGTGTCTTCTTTAGTTGTTGATGAACTTCCATCTCCTGTGCTAATTCCGCTCTACAGTCTGATGATACACTGCTGTTAAACTTAAAGGCTTTTGCTCTTCAGAGCGCTGTTTTATGCGTTCTTCTATTCCACTTACAAGCTGGTCTACAACATAAGTAATTTCTCCATTAGCATTTTCTACCAATAATTCATTGAACGCATCTTTAACTTCTTGTGCGTCAGAGCTATCTTTTGAGATATCGAAATAATCTAAAATCTCATTTACCTGAAGTTTTTTTGCTAGTGCAAAATCTTTATACTCTTGTTGTTGTTTTAGTACACTTTTATTTTGTTGTTTCACTAAACTTTTATTTTCATCAAGCGATGGCGCAGGCAGAAAATCTTCTTGCTCTTGTTGCTGTTGAGTTATAACCTCAGCTCTTTCATAGTGAGCCCCTTTCCCTTCTCCTTTTAAGCATATTGTTTCTCGCTCCTTGTTGCCCCATAGCTCGTTATTTTGTTGATAATCTTCATTAATCATTTCCAGATTTGGTTTAAACACTGTGTTGTTATCACTACCATTATTTTTATAATTATTTTTATAATGAACATTAATCTCAATATTAGCTAAAGATGCTAAAATAGGAATTTCTGAAAGGAAGATAAAATACTTTTGGTTGTTAATTGCTTCTAGGTAGCTTTTATAGAGATCTTTGCTATTCAGAAACGAATCTTTTATAACTTTAGGATTATATGTGTTATCATAATCTTCACCGCTAAGGTTAGGATTTAAGATAAGTGCACAAGGTTTAAGATCTGCTTCAATATCATTATGTAGCCTTTCACTATTTTCTTCTTTCAATAAATCCTCAATACTAAGCAAAGCTTTTTGATCTTCTGGAGAATGAATGTTACGCTTATTACGTGTATCAATGGTTTCTTTTATCACTGAATATATTTGGTTTCTAAAGTCATCATCACATTTAAACTTTTCAACAATTCCTTTCTTCAGTGCTTTAATATTTTTTTCAGCTTTGTCAATCCTTCTATTCACTTGTTTAGCCAATGCTTTTATCTTACCAGATTGACCAATTGAACCTTCTAGCTCCAGTAAAAAATCACTAAAAACTGTCTCTAGCTCACCTCTTAAATGTTTTGGCATTTTCTTATCATTTAAAGATGTAAATTGACTCAAAAACCTGTGAATTCTTTTCTCATTGCCGGTGCTCTTTCAGCTCTATACTGACCAAAATTATCTTTTTTTCCAAATACAGCATGAAAAAAACAGTTTCCATCTCCTACAGTGGAATATTTTTTAATTACCTTATTATTAATAAGCATGTCTTTACCTAAAATAAAACTATATATTTAACTATAATAGTAAACTTACTAATAAATAGTTAACTAATTAAGTATAGCAAAAATTTTCAAATTATGCAATAATTATCCACATTCTAGCTTTATTTAATGATATGAGTTTTAATTGTGGCATAGTTGGATTGCCAAATATTGGAAAATCGACCTTATTCAATGCACTTACGCAGTCAAGTGCCGCTGAGGCTGCGAATTATCCCTTCTGCACAATTGAGCCAAACATAGGCAAAGTGCCAATAAGAGATCAGCGTTTGAGGCAAATTGCAGCAATGGCAGGTTCTGAGAAGACGATATATAATCAATTGGAAGTTGTGGATATTGCAGGTCTGGTGAAAGGGGCAAGTAAAGGTGAGGGACTTGGTAATAAGTTTTTGAGCCACATTAGAGAAGTTGATGCAATTGTTCATCTGCTCAGATGCTTTGTCAATGACGATATCAATCACGTGCATAACGAAATAGACCCAATATTAGATGCTGAAGTGGTGGAGATGGAGCTGATTTTAGCTGATATTGATAGCATTGAAAAAAGACTACCTCAGTTAGAAAAAAAAGCAAAACAAGGTGATAAAGAGCTAAAAAGACAATTTGAATTGATGCAGAAGGTCTTAGTCATTTTAAAATCTGGTAAACCTGCAAGAATTCTAAATAATGTGGACGAACTTGAAATGAAAGCTCTTCAGCTGCTAACAACAAAGCCGGTTATGTATGTCTGCAATGTTGAAGATACCAATGTTATAACTGGTAATGAATTATCTGAAAAAGTTAAGGAAATGGCAGAGGAAAGTAATAGTCAATTTTATTGTATCTCAGCAAAACTTGAGTCAGATATTGCTAATCTTGAGAGTGAGGAAGAAAAGCAGAGTTTTTTATCTGAATTTGGTCTGCAAGAGTCAGGGCTTGATGGAGTGGCACGTATTATGTACGAAGTATTAAATATGATAACTTTCTTTACTATTGGCCCTAAGGAAGCACGTGCATGGCCAGTAAAAATGGGATCAACAGCTGATAAAGCGGCAGGTGTAATCCACACTGATTTTGAAAAAGGCTTTATAAAAGCAGAGACGATAAGCTTCGATGATTATATAAAATATGGAAGTGAATCAGCCTGCAAAGACGCAGGAAAAATGCGCTTTGAAGGAAGAGAATACGTCGTTAAAGATGGCGACATCATGCACTTTAGGTTTAACGTCTAGTACCTGATCTGCAAAAGCCCTGAAAGAACGTTGTAACCCTTCTAGTTCTTGTTTTTCTTCAGGCTTACTTATCTTCAGCTTATTGACATTAGAGCTGGGTAACTTATTTGATTGCAGACTTTCCCCAATATCACTAGAATCAGGTGACCTATTTAATTGCAGACTTTCTCCCATATCACACAATGCTTGCTCTGATATTTGCCCAATTAAACACTCTTTTAAAACTTCATATAAAGCTTTATCTTTTATAAGCACAGCTTCGTTTTGCTTAGCTAACTCTAAAATGTCCTTTAATTCAGCATTATTACAATTGATAGCTGCACTTCCAAAGCTAACTTGACCAGAATTTATGCTCAAAACAATAGAACAATTAATATCTTTTCCAGCTTCGTCTTTTGCATTCCAACTCATTTCCATGCTACACGTTGCAAGCTTTGTAAAAGAGTAATTCCTTTGTGATTTCTCATTTTTCTCAATTGTTACTGTTCTTTTACCGTTGTGATATATTTTTACCCTTTTGACTTCGCTCTTTTCTTCTTCAATTCTTTTAATTGTTCTACTAAAAAAATTACTAGTTTCTAAAACCTGGTCAGGTTTAGTAATGTTAATATTAAGGTTTGCATGAATATTACGAACTTGCCCTGGACAAGCTACATGATATCCATTAAAAAAGGCATCTGCAGAATCATCATTCAAAAACTCTCTTGCATCACTCTTCCCTCTACTAATCCTGTCCAAATATATGCGCAGTCTTTCAAGGAATTTTTCTCTAGCTGGAGCATCGCATTTCTTACTTATTATATTGATTATACTTGCTAGCTGTTCTTTATTTCGCAGCACAGAAATAAAAAGGAAGATATTTTTGTTTCTTCCATAATGTTTTGATATTTTGTCGAAGGAATTTGCCTTTTGGCCTTCGTTGTAGTTCATATCATACAGATGGCTGTTAAATGGTCCGTCTGAGAAATCTAAATGAACAAAATCTGACAATACACTTTGTATTTCAGTATCATAATAAAATTTATGTTTGCTTTTTTGTACTTCAGCAGCGTCATAAAATTTATGCTTGCTTCCTTGTATAACCAGCTTTTCTCGTGTGTTTTCTGAAGAAGGATTCCATAAATTAATTGGCCACATTTTATACCTTAATATTTTATAACAAAGTTAGCATATGCTAAATTATTATGTTGTAAAGAAAAATATTTTACAACTGGCATGTAATACATTATAAAAATACCATATTCTGCTAGAGGGTTATAAAATGTTTACTAGAAAATTACGCGTTGCTGTTGAAGGCGAGCAATTAAGAACTATCGAATTTCTGCTAAGGAAAAAATCTGATATGAATATTCAAATTGATGGTAGCCCATTGCTCAGTTGGGCTGCTTCCAGCGGCAAAGAAAAATCCGTAGGATTATTAATAGAAAAAGGAGCTGACGTTAATCTTACAGATAAAGATGGGGCTACAGAGTTACACGAGGCCGCTATGGAAGGTCACGTAGCAGTTGTAAAGCTCTTAATAGAAAAAGGAATTAATGTTAATGCTCAAAACAAGGATGGTTTTACTGCGCTACACTGTAGCGTTCAACATGGTTCTCAAGAAGTTGTTGAAACACTATTAAGCAACGGAGCTCAAGTTGATCTGGCTGGAGCTGGAGGACATACGCCGCTATATATCGCTGCTCAAAGCGGTAATGTAAAGATTACAGAATTGCTAGTAACAAAAGGAGCAAACGTTAATGCTCAAGCTAAGGACGGGTTCAATCCGCTTGTTATTGCGTCTAGTAATGGCCATTTAGAGGTCGTGAAGTTGTTGGTGAAAGTAGGGCCAATGTTAATGTTGATAGTCCTTGTGGTTCTCCAACCTCTATTGCTATTCGTAGTGATTATGCAGAAATTGTTGATTTTTTGTTAGATAGTGGAGCTGGTTTTGACTGCAAAGGCACTTCGTGTATTGTAAGCTACAAAGATAAAAGTGGTAAGAGATATCTGCGAACACTTGAAGACAGAGTGATCAAAATGCCACATTGTATAGCGGTAATGCCGGATGTGCAGTCTCAAGTAGCTGAAAATCTTAGCAGGACACTGGCAGATATGAATATGAAGGTTGTGGATGATAGACCATCAACATCCTGCTCAGTTAGCTCAGTAGATCAGGTGGATAGCAGTAAGGGTTCATCTAAAGGTTAATAAGTATAGGGCTATGCCCTATACTTTAAGTTATTTGCCTGAGAACTTCCAATATTGCAACCTCTTCCTTGTAGTTACATTATAATCATACGTCCATTAATTATATTAATTTTATAATAATTTATTTTTAAATGATAGATCAAATATTGATTTTTTATAAAATTTTATTAAAATAAATTAAATATATATTGATATTATTATTAAAATGGTAAGTAACAGTAAAATGAAGGTAATCTTCCATATTGTTTACAATTTTAATAACAATATAAAACCAGAAGAAAGTATAAAACCAGAAAAAAATACAAAATTCGTAGTACACTTTTTTGGGATGGGTGGCTTTATTAAGGTTAATGTACTTGGAAAGAATAAAAAGAAGAGTAGTGAATCTGATAAGCAAGAAAATGGAATTGAGGCTAATGTACTAGGAGAGAATGAAAAGAAAAGTAGTGAATATGATGAGGAAAAAAATGGATTTAAGAGAGTAGATTATTACTTTGATTACCCGTTCTTTTCTGACATTGTTAATCCAGAGCATTTTTGCAAAGAATTGAGGAGTAGGGAGAAAAAATTCACAGGAACGATAGTGCCTCTGTGTTTGCTAGTGCTTTCTGTATTAGCGTTTACTTTAGTAATATTATTAGCTTTGGCAGTAATATTCTTTGCTGTGAGCGCAGTATGGCTGCTTTTTGATTTTATTAAGGAGAGGTTTGTTGTACATAGGCTTGAAAATTTGCTAGAAGGCCTTGATCCTGAGTTAGTGAAGCTATACAAGAATCAACTTATAGGTAAACAATCAAACGAAGGGGTGCATGGTCAAAAACCAGAAAAGAGTGAGGACATAAAAGATATTGTTAATTTCCTCTTGAAAGGAGATAAGGTATTAGCACTGTACAAGTTTCTGACAAACGGAGAAAAGTTAGTTCAGGCCGGAATGGCAATGGTAAACAAGTTGTTACTAGAGGGTGTACATCCAAATGACATAATTTTAGACACTAATTCCCTTGGAGGAGGAATTGCAGCAGAAGTATTAAAAAGGTTTGCAGAACTAGGTATTTATTTAACATTAATTCATAGTAATTCTTACTGTACACTTAAAGATGCAAGCAATAACTTTCCCCATGTAGGAAAGTTATTTACAAAACAGCTCCCTACAAAATTCGTGAATGTTTGGTTTAGGCGTTGTGGCTTAGAGTGGGACCAACAGAAAGTTATAGAAAAAGATGTAAAGGAAAGCCCTGTGATGGTTGCAGGTAGAGATGGTGACACTGTAATCCCCCCAGAAAAAGCGCAACTTGCTGATATAGGCTTCCAAGTTTAATTACGCCTCAGCAATTTAGAGTAAGTGTAGTACTTAAGCACAATCAAACAGAATGTAAGAATAAAGAAAATATTCATATTGATGATGAGGGACATTTGATAGTTAAGTATATTAAATTGAATAACGATGAATTGGAACCTGATGAAATATGTATAAGTTTTATAGAGATGAAAAACTATTTTATTAGTGAAATGGCTCACAAATATTTAATAAACTCAGGATTAAATAAAGATTTTAATCTGGAAGAATACGTCTGCACTAAATTGTCTGAAGGTTTAACAACAGAGGTAACGTTGGTACCTATGTTTGAAAACCAAAATGTTGCAAGTCGTGGTCATTCCCTGTAGGATATTAGTAAGGATTTTAAATAAGGAAATAATATGCCATCTGTTACTTTTATTCTACCTGATGGTAGTAAGAGAAGTTATGAAGCTGCAGAGGGTGAAACTTTGCTTAATTTAGCTCACAGGAGCGATCCTGATCTGCTTGAAGGAGCGTGCGAAGGCTCTCTTGCTTGTTCCACATGTCATGTAATTGTTGATCCAAAATTTTTTAGCGCTGTGGAAGCACACAATCCTATCTCTGATGAAGAAAATGATATGTTGGATTTGGCTTTTGGCCTCACAGAGACATCAAGGCTTGGATGCCAAATAAAAATCACAGAAGATATTGATGGTTTGTGTGTAACCATACCAAAAGGCACAAGAAATATATCACTTGATAAGCAAGATAAAGAATAATTATGCGGAAGATCCTTATCTATACTGCCGTTTTTTCTTTACTTTTATTTATTCCTTTAGCATATGGTAGCTTTTGTATATGGAAAGTAAAAAAATTCTTAGCTTTGTATATTAATGATGAAAAATCTGAGATTTCATATAATTTCAGTGGTTTTCCTTTTAGTCTTACTTTTCATGTTACAAATCCAAAAATTTCTAATGAGCAATTCACTCTCTCTTCTAAGGATTTGCTGATAAAAAACAGATTGTTTGATAAATCAGTATATGCTTATGTACCAAGCAATGAAGTTAATATTACTTTTCATGGAGAGAAGGAACAGAATATCAAGTGTCACACAAGTAATAGCAATAATTTCATGATCAAGCTAAAAGATTTACTGTTCTCGCTGCAGTTTGATCCAGATAGTACTCTTATAGATTATGTAAATACACTACGTTATGAGGATTATGGGCTAAAATGTGAGGACTTGGAAAGCAGAAAGAGTGCTGAAACTGAAGTAAATGACGGAAGCAACTATATACAAATCTCTTTTAATAAAGAAATTAATGGCAATGCTAAGTCGTCACAGGATCTTTATATTTACCGATATAAAGATGTTGCAAAACCAGAAGATTACTTAAGCATGGACATTAAACTTGACTATGAGTTTGTAAGTGATATCTCTGCTTCAAGTATGAATTTTAATATAGAAAAGCTTTTAGTTCAAAGCAATAAATTCTCTATTATTGCAGATGGTGGGGTGCGAAATTACAATTTTGTTACTTCTTCATTTGAAGATCAAGTTAACGTATCTGTATCAAATTATAAAGAGTTAGTTTCATATGTAATGAGTGAAGAAGAACCAAAAGTTGCAGATGCGTTTGAGAAATTATTACCTTCTCTGTCAGAAAAAACAACTGATGACAGCGTTAAGTTTTCAATAAGATATGATAATAATATAGGAACAGGGTTTATTGGCAAGTTATCTACTGCTGATTTCATAAGTCAATTGAGCATAATTGATAAGCTCATTAAGAATGAGAGTAGTAATTAGTTTTATATTAGCATTTTGCTGGAGCGTGAGTGCTTTTACTTTAGATGATAAGCTTCCAGATAGAAGTATGGAAAAGCGAGCTACTAGCTTATTTGAAGTGATCAAATGTCCAGTGTGTTCTGGTGAGTCACTATCTGAATCTCAGTCTCAGGTAGCATACGATATGCGCAAAGCAATTCGTAAAAAAATTAACAATGGGTATACTGATCAAGAAATAATTGCAGATTTGCAAAATGCTTACGGAAACTCAATAATAATCACTCCTCCACTGAAGTCTAGCACTTATATTATATGGTGTATTCCATTGATAGTTCTACTTATTGGATGTGTTTTGATATATAGTATCCATTCAGGTGTATGGCTTAAGAAGCAATAGCCAGTAGGTTTTGAAAAGGATTTAACTTCTTTTGCCTCCAAGTCAAGTACAATGAAATTATCCTCTCAAGAAACATATTTCCCCGTTTCGATTGTGTAAAATATGAAACTTTTCGGTAAACAACGTAATGCCGAATCTGTCGCTCAGCATAGTTGTTTGTCAGTGGAATATTTTCTGGATCGTCCAAAAATTTCCACATCATCAGATCCGATTTCATGATATTTTTTGCTACTCGAGACGCTCCAATTGCCTCGGGTAAATTTGATATATTCTTTAAGTAATATCTCGTTCGCTTGCGTAATTTTCTTGCTCTTCTTATGAACCTTAATGTGTCTATTTCATCCTTTAACAGAGCTTTTTTCAATGCAAATAATTCAGTAGCAACATTCCTTAAATAATACCCCAAAACTTTCACTTCGCTATTCCAACTATGAGACAACCTTTCAAAATCTCTTGCTAAATGTGCCCAACAGACCTGCCTTTTCTTGCTGGAAAAGTAGTTGTAAGCTGCATATCTGTCGGTCACTACTAGGTTGTTATTCTTTCCAAATTTACTATTTTCCAGGACTTTCATCCCTCTTGACTCTGTCAATTTGATCACACTTCCTATTTTGCTCGCAAACATCCAGCACCAGCCCTGTTTACCTTTGTTGTAATGGCTAGTTTCATCGATATGTAAAATTTTGCTCTTGCTTACCTCTTCCTCAATTTGCTCATATGCTTCTTGGCATTTTTCTGCCACTCTAGCCTCGCTATTTGATACACTACCGACGCTGATATCCAGGTTGAAAATGTCCTTTATAATATTTGCCACTTCTTTTTTCGAATTCTTGTAAAATCCACTTAATGCTGTAATTACTGACTTAACTCTTGGACCAAATGTGTCCGCAGTTACTCCTTCTTGTAGCTTGCTACTTTTTCTTTTTCCACATCTTTTGCAACGTCCATGCTCTAGTTAATATTCAACTACATACGGCTTGATTTCCGGCAAATCGACCTTTTGATGAGTATACGGATCTTTTGATACCGCAATTTCTCCTCCGCACTCACACGTATTGGGCAGTTCTATTTTTACCATCTCATCTGCCTCCATTTTAGGGCGGTAACTGCCTTTATGTCCAACCTGTGCTCCTACTTTCCTGTCACTTTTTGGCTTATTTTCCCTCATCTTATATAATTCTTTGGAGCTTGGTATAGATGAATTTTTTGAATTTAAGCCAAGCCTTTCTTTTAACTCAGCGTTTTCGATCCTTAGCGCTTTATTTTCTGCTTTAAGCTCTTCTATTTTTGTTTCTAACTTTTCTATAGTCTGCTTAAACTTTCGCAAAATTCTAAAAGATCAACCATATTACCTCACAGCCACTCTAGTTTACCTTTTTAGCATTCCTTGTCTACTCTTTATTTTACCGCCCGGCTGAATGGATACCTTGCTTAAAGCATTTAAAGATCATTATCATGGATTTGAATTTGGGATGAGTTTTAACTTATGATTTAAAGCTCATTTCATCTCCTTAATCACTTGTTTCTCTCTTGCAATTGCAAGACTTTTCTCTGGTACGTTATCAACTATAACGCTGCCTGCTGCAACTTTGGAGCCATCATAAATATCAAGCGGTGCAATTAATGAGCTATTGGAGCCGACAAAGCAGTTATTTCCTATGTTTGTTTCATGTTTATATTTTCCATCATAGTTGCAAACAACTGTGCCAGCTCCTATATTACTTTTCTGTCCTATTTTAGTATTTCCTATATAACTTAAGTGCTTTATCTTAGTATTATTACCAACCTCACTTGCTTTAATTTCAACGAAATTACCTATTGTTACGTTGTTATCGATCGTTGTTTTTTCGCGTATTCTCGCAAATGGGCCAATTGTTGCACAGCTTTTAATTAAGCAATTCTCTAAATGTGAAAATGACAGTATTTTCACACCAGATTCTATCTTAACGTTAGGACCAAAAAAAACATATGGATCAATAATTGAATCCCTAGCAATTTGCGTATCAAGAGAGAAGAAAACAGTTTCTGGTGCAGTAAGCGTGACTCCAGAATCGATGAAAAAATCTCTTTTGCTTTTTTGAAAGCAAAATTCAGCTTTTGCAAGATCATTTCTATTGTTTATCCCCATTGCATCTTCTTCATCAGTTACAATGTAGCTTACATTTAAGTTATTTTTTACCGCAATAGAAACTATATCAGTCAAGTAATATTCACCGCTTGCGGCATTAGGTTCTATTTTTTCTACTAATTCACGTAAATCTTTTGCATATGCAACCATAGCTCCAGCATTGGCTAGAAATTCTTTATTACCATTTGTACTACCTTTTGCTTCTATAATTTCTACCAAGGAATCATTCTCTATAACGAATCTTCCATATTCTTTATTGCGCGTTTCAAATCCAAGACATACTAAGGCATTGTCTTGCAAGCGGTTAATCATTTTAGTGATCGTGCAGCTTTTTATAAGTGGTGTGTCCCCATATTGCACGATAACTACACTTGAATCTGGTAATTCCTTAAGGCTTTTCATTGCAGTTTTAACTGCATGACCAGTGCCAAGTATTGATTCTTGTATAATAGGTTTTAAGCTTTTTAACTCTTCAGCTAAAGGCTGGTCAACCACAACGGCTATGTTTTCAGGATTAAATTGTTTTGCATTGTAGATTACATGCTCGAGCATAGAGAAATTGCCTATCTTATGCAAAACTTTAGGCAAATTTGAATTCATTCGCTTGCCGTGACCTGCAGCAAGTATAATGAAAGTGTGGGCTTTATTTATCACTTAATTATCTTAAAGATGAAAAGCTAAAACCATAATGATTAAGCCAGCTTATTTTATTGTCATAAAAGCTTCTTAAATCAGGAATTTGATATTTTAGCATTGCAAGCCTCTCAATACCAATGCCAAATGCAAAACCATTGTATTTAGTGTGATCTATACCAACATTTTTAAAAACATTAGGATGTACCATACCACAGCCAAGAACTTCTATCCATTTACTGCCTTTATAGCTGATATCCACCTCTGCTGAAGGTTCGGTAAAAGGAAAGAAACTATTGCGGAAGCGTATCTTTAGCCCCTTTTCTCCAAAAAATTTATTTAGGAAGTTGTGAATGGTAAATTTTAACTGACCCATATTAACATTTTCAGCAACATATAGTCCCTCTATCTGATGGAACATTGGGGTATGGGTTGCATCAAAGTCATTTCTGTATACTCTGCCCGGTGCGACTATTTTAATTGGAAAACGCTTTGCTTTTTCCATAGTTCTAATCTGTACAGATGAAGTGTGAGTGCGCAGTACCATTCTCTTACCATCTATTTTTTCCTTTAAATAGAAAGTATCTTGTTCCTCACGTGCTGGATGGTAACTTGGAGTATTCAACGCGTCAAACACATGGAATTCATCCTCAATGTCCGGACCATCAACTGCTGAAAAGCCCATATGGGCAAAGATAAGTTTTACTTCATTTATAACTTTACTTAGTGGATGAATTTTGCCAATTTTTTCTGGCCTTACAGGTAATGTAATATCCACTGCTTCATTTTGTAACTTAGAGGTGATTTCCTCAGCTCTTAACACATCTTCCTTATTTCTTATTAGATTATCCAGCTTATCACGTAACGCATTAATAACTTCGCCCAAATTGCGTTTTTCTTCAGCACTGTCTATATTTCTTAAGTCATTAAAATATGCTCTGACTATGCCTTTTTTTCCCAGGTATAATAGCCTGACTTTTTCTAAATCCTGCAAAGAGGAGGCTCTCTCAATTTCTGCGATAGCTTGATATTCAAGCGAAGGTATATCATTGAGCAACTCTTTATTCATCCTTTATCTAACTTAAACCCTAATTATAGTACAGTCTCACGATAACTCAAACTTTCTTTAATTGCTAATTTATTGACAAAATGTATCTTTTTATTTAATATTATATTAGTAGATTTATTATATTAATTATGATGGGAGAAAATGGAAGAACAAAGTCTATTGGGGAAGTAACCGAAGTAAAAGTTATTGATTATCAGGAGTATGGGGATAACATAGGCGAATTTTCCTTTGAGTTAAAATTATCGTCACAAACTCAATTCAGTAAGGAGGATTTGTACAGCAGTGTCTTTGATGAAATAAGAGAGCAAATAGAATCTTATAAACGTTGCTTAAAGCCAGAAAAGTTTTTTATTGTTAATCAATCCATTACTAAGACTATAGGCAGCTTTATTAGTAAAGAATCACATCGATTTGGTGAAAGATTACACCAAGCTAGTGGGGGACAAGATGAATGGGAAAAAGAACAGATTGACGCTTTCACATGGAGTATTTTAAGGGAAATAGAAAGCTTTATACTTGACAAAGGAAAGTTGCAAGCTTTTCTATCAAGCGGAGAAGATTATAAAGGACAAAGCTTTACACTTAACATAAAAGACTTTGAAAACTTTAAGATTGAAAGACGAAGCCCTGTACCCAACAAAAAAGGCTTTGCATTCTTCAAAAGTTTTTTTCAAGAAAAAAACTTTTACAACATAACTGAAGATGAGTAACAAGAAGTATTAGATGTTTTTTTTCGAGGAGTAACAATTAGGCTAGCAGCAAATAAAGCAGACATTAAAGATATTAACCAAGGCGAAGAAGAAGCTGTCACAGAAATTGAGAGTGATTCTATGGAAGTTATTGGTTATCGGGAGTATAAGGAGAATAACACAGGTGAATTTTCATTTGAATTGAAGGTGTCAGAAGATGATTCAGATAATAAAACATTGTACGATGATATTCTCAAGAAATTAAAAGAATCAGTAAATCTTCATACGAGTTATTTGAGAAAAGGTGAGACTTTTGATAAATATGTGGTAGAAGTGTCTGGTAAAGAGTTAACTACTTCCTGGAATGCTTTTGAAAAATTATATAGTGGTGGAGTAGATAAATCGATTTTGCGTATTGTAGATAAAATTGGGGGTCATGTTTTAGGTAGATGGTTATATAGCGCAGAGGATTTTTATAATTTACCTGAAGAAGAGCAATCAAAGATACTGAATATTTTTTTACAAGGAATAACAATTAGGCTACAAGCAGATATTAAAAATATTGATCCCAGCAAAGCTCAGCCCGTGCCAGATGAGAGGATAGAGGGCGATACGCTAGATACACCGACGGTAACAAGCGAGCAGGGTGAAACGGCGATAAAAGTAGGGGGAAGTGAAAATAAGAATGGAGAAGCACAGAGTATAGCTCAGAATATATCGCCTACAAACTTACTTGAACCTAAGGAAGACAGTGGAAAGCAAGTAACACGTGCTTCTGTGGTGGATGTAGCGATGCGTGAAAACGCTTATTGGTTTGGATCTTTGCGTGGAAAAGCTCCTAAGTTTGATTCGCGTGAAAAAATAAGGGTTCAACTTAGGCTTCAACCCTTACTTGAAGCCTTCAAACCAAGTAATTTTTTTAATACAGTTAATGCGTTAAAATTTTCTTTTTTGCAAGAACCTTCTCCACAAGCAGGAGGGGCTGTGACTGATCATCCAGTGAATACTGAACAGGCTATGCCAAGCACAAGTGCTGGAATAACAAGTAGTGTAGAAGAACCTCAAAGTAGCCACATAGTCGCTGGGCAAACTGGGCGCAAGAAAAAGATACCTGCTAACATAAAAGGGCTAATAGAAAGTACAGAAATGCGTGTTGGTATAGCCATAAAATCCAAGGAAAGTAGTGAAAAACCTGACAAGATATTTATCGACACAATGAACGCATGCAAAGTTAAAGACAAAGAAATATTACGCTATGTTTTTAATGAAGTATTTAATATTATTTATTTACAGGGTAGACAAATAAATGAAGTACAAGAATGAGATGAAATACTTGCAGTCTTGAAAACATTGGGAATATACACTCCAGATGACGCATCTTATGTTACAAACGAATACTTACAGGAACAAGTAGATTTTAAAAGAAAGAAATTGCATACAGACTTAGGAATGCCTTTTCCATATGGTGCATCTTGCATTACAAACGGGTATTTATAGGAACAAAATCCCGTAATTAGAGGTAATGAACAGCACTCTTCTGTTCAACCTGGAATGGCTTTGTTGCATCGCTCTTTGGATAGGAGGCAATGCATAATAAATTCATGAAGCTATCTCAAATTTAGCCATGCCTATTTCAGTAAATTTGTTCAGCAAATAACACTTGAGTAGCATTTCTTTCTCACGGTTAATCTCAGATTTGTTCCTAAAACTAAACCCAAATGTTTGCTTCAGTCGCGAGAAAAAACTTTCTATATAAGATCTCTTCCCATAATTTATCTCTTTTTTCCACTTCTTCATACCATCTTCACCATATGACTTTATGAGCTTGATTGTAGAATTTCTCTCAGCCATATAATCCAGCTTTGGATGCTCCACTGCATTGTTTTGCAGAGGAATTTTTGTCTTTATGCCAAGCTCATTGCACAATTTGTATAACTTCTTTCGATTATATGCTCTGTCTGCATATAGTGTGCTTATATTGTATTTAGCATTAGCCCTTGCAATAAGATCACAGGCTCCATAGTGGTCAGAATAAACTCCACTACTGTATTTTGCAGCTATGACTTTTTTGCTACCTATCTCCAGCATTACATGCAATTTTCTTGTTTGCTTATAGCCACGGTACTTTCTATCTGTACCGTTTGCCTTACTATGGCCTGGAATATTATTGTAGATGCTTATTCCAGTGCTATCTATGGCGATCTCAATATTTTCCATACTGTTTTTATCATGTCTTCGATCATTAATTTTTAAGTTAAGCTTTTTGAATCTTCTGGAAGCCTGGGAATAGCTGATAACTTGCAAATTTTTTCCTATTTGCTCAAGGTATCCCGCTATAAACCCCACCGTTTGTCTTAGGCCTATTCTAAACAAATAAGTTATTATGTGAATTAGAATTACGACTTTATCACTATAAATATTGTTGCCACCGGTCATTTTGGGACTTTTTTCGTACCAATTTTCTATGGCATCGTTGACGTAATAAAAAATATTTCCTCTTTCTTGGAGAAATTTGTTATATTCGTAGCAGTTACTGACTTTCATTTTGACTGGCATATTTTTCCTTTGTCGGTTAAATGCCTGTTTATATCGAAAACGCTGAGTTAAAAGAAAGGCTTGGCTTAAATTCAAAAAATTCATCTATACCAAGCTCCAAAGAATTATATAAGATGAGGGAAAATAAGCCAAAAAGTGACAGGAAAGTAGGAGCACAGGTTGGACATAAAGGCAGTTACCGCCCTAAAATGGAGGCAGATGAGATGGTAAAAATAGAACTGCCCAATACGTGTGAGTGCGGAGGAGAAATTGCGGTATCAAAAGATCCGTATACTCATCAAAAGGTCGATTTGCCGGAAATCAAGCCGTATGTAGTTGAATATTAACTAGAGCATGGACGTTGCAAAAGATGTGGAAAAAGAAAAAGTAGCAAGCTACAAGAAGGAGTAACTGCGGACACATTTGGTCCAAGAGTTAAGTCAGTAATTACAGCATTAAGTGGATTTTACAAGAATTCGAAAAAAGAAGTGGCAAATATTATAAAGGACATTTTCAACCTGGATATCAGCGTCGGTAGTGTATCAAATAGCGAGGCTAGAGTGGCAGAAAAATGCCAAGAAGCATATGAGCAAATTGAGGAAGAGGTAAGCAAGAGCAAAATTTTACATATCGATGAAACTAGCCATTACAACAAAGGTAAACAGGGCTGGTGCTGGATGTTTGCGAGCAAAATAGGAAGTGTGATCAAATTGACAGAGTCAAGAGGGATGAAAGTCCTGGAAAATAGTAAATTTGGAAAGAATAACAACCTAGTAGTGACCGACAGATATGCAGCTTACAACTACTTTTCCAGCAAGAAAAGGCAGGTCTGTTGGGCACATTTAGCAAGAGATTTTGAAAGGTTGTCTCATAGTTGGAATAGCGAAGTGAAAGTTTTGGGGTATTATTTAAGGAATGTTGCTACTGAATTATTTGCATTGAAAAAAGCTCTGTTAAAGGATGAAATAGACACATTAAGGTTCATAAGAAGAGCAAGAAAATTATGCAAGCGAACGAGATATTACTTAAAGAATATATCAAATTTACCCGAGGCAATTGGAGCGTCTCGAGTAGCAAAAAATATCATGAAATCGGATCTGATGATGTGGAAATTTTTGGACGATCCAGAAAATATTCCACTGACAAACAACTATGCTGAGCAACAGATTCGGCATTACGTTGTTTACCGAAAAGTTTCATATTTTACACAATCGAAACGGGGAAATATGTTTCTTGAGAGGATAATTTCATTGTACTTGACTTGGAGGCAAAAGAAGTTAAATCCTTTTCAAAACCTACTGGCTATTGCTTCTTAAGCCATACACCTGAATGGATACTTATCATGCTATCGTATTTGTTTTGTTAAGATCTCTCCCCAAGCCAAGCTGCTTGAATGGCCTCTAGTATTTTCTCATTGCAGCGTTTTTCATCATCATCAAATTTTTCTAAATTCAAAACCTTTTTTTTAAGCTCAGTAAATCTAATGCTAATTACATCCTCGTCAGGAAATTTTTCCTCCAGTGCTTCTGCTATATCTTCTATATCAAGCCATTTCATATTATTTTGATCTAAACTAAACTGATTGGTGCCCATGGGGAGACTTGAACTCCCAAGGTCGCAAAACCCACGGATTTTAAGTCCGCTGCGTCTACCGATTCCGCCACACGGGCTCTTTTTACTTACCTAGAATAGAATTCTACTACTAGATTCACTCCCATGTCTGCTGAGTAAGGTACCTCAGAATATTGAGGCGCTCTTAAATATTTTACTGAACGCTCTTCAATCTGTACTTCTAAGTAATCCGGAGCCTTACGTTCTTGTCTTTGTGCAGCCTCTACCACTGCAGGAATCTTTGCTGCCCGTTCTCTAATTTTCACCACATCACCTGATTTTACTCGATAACTAGAGATATTTACCACCTTATCATTAACTGTAACATGCTTGTGAGATATTAGTTGTTTTGCTGCATAAATCGTTGGTACAAGACCAGAGTGGTATAAAACAGAACTTAACCTTGACTCTAAAATACCGATAAAATTGTCAGCTGTATAACCTCTCCTGTTATAAGCATCCAAAAATGTCCGTCTAAGCTGCTTACTTGAGATTGCATAGTAAAACTTAAACTTCTTATGCGCAGCAAACTGCTTTCCAAAGTCAGACTGTTTCTTAAATCCAATAATACCATGTTGACCTGGAGGATACTTCCTTTTGTTTACAGGATCCTTTGCTCTACCCCATAAATTTACTCCAAGCCTACGGCTGATCCTATATTTCCTAGTTACAACAGTTGTCATATCAAAATTCTCACAATTTATCTCTAGATTATTAAGGATTTTAGCACTAAGTGTCAACTTGTTTTTGCCTATATAATCACTTATACTTGCACTTTAAACTTTTCCATCGATATATGAATCATTTACCACTGGAAACAATGGCTAATGCAATCCGTTTTTTATCCATTGATGCAGTGCAAAAGGCAAATTCTGGTCATCCAGGTATGCCGCTTGGAATGGCAGATGTTGCAGCTGTTTTATTTACCAAATATCTAAATCATAACCCTAATGATCCACAATGGTTCAATAGAGACCGCTTTGTCCTATCAAATGGCCATGGTTCAATGCTGTTATATTCCATATTATACCTTACGGGTTATGTTGACATAGATGAGATAAAAAACTTCAGGCAATTAGGATCTAAAACTCCAGGCCACCCAGAATTTGGCTTGACTCCAGGAGTTGAAGCAACAACAGGTCCACTTGGACAGGGACTTGCAGTTGCTGTTGGTATGGCGCTTGCTGAGTCGATACTTGCAAGACAACTCGAAGTTAACCACTACACTTACGTAATGCTTGGAGATGGCTGCCTTATGGAAGGAATAAGCCATGAAGCAGCATCCCTTGCTGGGCATCTTAAGTTAAATAAATTAATAGCGCTATTTGATGATAACGACATCTCCATAGATGGCTCTACTGGTCTTTCTTGCTCTGATGATGTGGAAAAAAGATTTTTAACATACGGGTGGAACGTAAACAAAATTGATGGACATAACTTTGAAGCAATATCTCTTGCAATAGAACAGGCTCAAAAATCTGACAAGCCAACACTGATCTGCTGCAAAACTATTATTGGAAAATTTTCAAGTCGTGCTGGCACATCTGCTGCTCATAGCGGTGCTTTTACAGAAGAAGATATAAAAAATATGAGGGAGAAATTAAACTGGAATTATGAACCATTTGATGTGCCAGAAGATGTAAGAAATGAGTGGAAAAAAACGACTGAAAGAGCGCAAAAGAATTATAATTCATCGTTGTCATTCCAGCGCGTGACGCTGGAATCCAGAAAGCAAGAAGACTGGATCCCAGTGTCAGCTACTCGGATGACAGAGGATCATAAAGAACTTCAAAGAAGACTAGACAAGCGCTTGCCAGATAATATCAATAATAACTTAACTAGCTTAAAGAAACAAATACACGAATCAATGCCAAACGAAGCTACACGCTCTTCTTTTGGTAGAGTGATGGAATTGTTAACAAAATCTATGCCAGAGTTGATTGGTGGATCTGCTGATCTTACTGGATCAAATTGCACCAAATATAAACATATGCAAGTAATAGACAGTAATAATTATAATGGCTCTTACGTGCATTATGGAATAAGGGAGCACGCTATGGCAGCTTGTATGAATGGAATGGCTCTCCACGGTGGTATTATTCCCTATAGTGGCACTTTTTTGGTATTTTCTGATTATTGCAGGCCTGCTATACGCCTTTCAGCTTTAATGAAACAGCAAGTTATGTACGTTATGACTCACGATTCAATTGGAGTTGGAGAGGATGGCCCAACTCACCAGCCAATAGAGCATTTATCTTCTCTGCGCGCAATACCAAACCTCTACGTTTTTAGACCTGCAGATGCAATTGAAGCGTTAGAGTGCATTAGTATTGCATTGGAGAAAAAAGAATCACCAGCACTCTTTGCACTTTCAAGGCAGAATGTGAATTACGTACGTAAGTTTCACTACAATGCTGATCAATCTGCTAACTTGTCTAAATTTGGTGCATATATACTCTCTGAATATT
Source organism: Wolbachia endosymbiont of Ctenocephalides felis wCfeT (assembly GCF_012277295.1). Taxonomy (NCBI): domain Bacteria; kingdom Pseudomonadati; phylum Pseudomonadota; class Alphaproteobacteria; order Rickettsiales; family Anaplasmataceae; genus Wolbachia; species Wolbachia endosymbiont of Ctenocephalides felis. The sequence continues at coordinate 1,306,003 of NZ_CP051156.1, read as the reverse complement.
CAGGAAAATTAGAAGTTACTATCTTTGCCACCGGATCTGAAGTTGAAATTGCAATTGAAGCGAAAAATAAATTACAAGAAAAAGGTATGGGTATTAGAGTTGTTTCTATGCCATGTTGGAGGCTTTTTGATGAGCAAAATGATGAATATAAAGCAACAATATTAGGAAATAATAGCACTAAAGTTGCAATTGAAGCCGGAAGTGAAATGGGTTGGCATAAATATATAGGCTCAAATGGTATATTTATCGGCATGAAAAGCTTTGGGGAATCAGCACCTTACAAAACGCTGTATGAGCATTTTAATATCAGTGCTGACCACTTAGTAAAATATGTGTGTGAACTAATTTGCTGTATCCATTCAGCCGGGCGGTAAAATAAAGAGTAGACAAGGAATGCTAAAAAGGTAAACTAGAGTGGCTGTGAGGTAATATGGTTGATCTTTTAGAATTTTGCGAAAGTTTAAGCAGACTATAGAAAAGTTAGAAACAAAAATAGAAGAGCTTAAAGCAGAAAATAAAGCGCTAAGGATCGAAAACGCTGAGTTAAAAGAAAGGCTTGGCTTAAGTTCAAAAAATTCATCTATACCAAGCTCCAAAGAATTATATAAGATGAGGGAAAATAAGCCAAAAAGTGACAGGAAAGTAGGAGCACAGGTTGGACATAAAGGCAGTTACCGCCCTAAAATGGAGGCAGATGAGATGGTAAAAATAGAACTGCCCAATACGTGTGAGTGCGGAGGAGAAATTGCGGTATCAAAAGATCCGTATACTCATCAAAAGGTCGATTTGCCGGAAATCAAGCCGTATGTAGTTGAATATCAACTAGAGCATGGACGTTGCAAAAGATGTGGAAAAAGAAAAAGTAGCAAGCTACAAGAAGGAGTAACTGCGGACACATTTGGTCCAAGAGTTAAGTCAGTAATTGCAGCATTAAGTGGATTTTACAAGAATTCGAAAAAAGAAGTGGCAAATATTATAAAGGACATTTTCAACCTGGATATCAGCGTCGGTAGTGTATCAAATAGCGAGGCTAGAGTGGCAGAAAAATGCCAAGAAGCATATGAGCAAATTGAGGAAGAGGTAAGCAAGAGCAAAATTTTACATATCGATGAAACTAGCCATTACAACAAAGGTAAACAGGGCTGGTGATGGATGTTTGCGAGCAAAATAGGAAGTGTGATCAAATTGACAGAGTCAAGAGGGATGAAAGTCCTGGAAAATAGTAAATTTGGAAAGAATAACAACCTAGTAGTGACCGACAGATATGCAGCTTACAACTACTTTTCCAGCAAGAAAAGGCAGGTCTGTTGGGCACATTTAGCAAGAGATTTTGAAAGGTTGTCTCATAGTTGGAATAGCGAAGTGAAAGTTTTGGGGTATTATTTAAGGAATGTTGCTACTGAATTATTTGCATTGAAAAAAGCTCTGTTAAAGGATGAAATAGACACATTAAGGTTCATAAGAAGAGCAAGAAAATTACGCAAGCGAACGAGATATTACTTAAAGAATATATCAAATTTACCCGAGGCAATTGGAGCGTCTCGAGTAGCAAAAAATATCATGAAATCGGATCTGATGATGTGGAAATTTTTGGACGATCCAGAAAATATTCCACTGACAAACAACTATGCTGAGCGACAGATTCGGCATTACGTTGTTTACCGAAAAGTTTCATATTTTACACAATCGAAACGGGGAAATATGTTTCTTGAGAGGATAATTTCATTGTACTTGACTTGGAGGCAAAAGAAGTTAAATCCTTTTCAAAACCTACTGGCTATTGCTTCTTAAGCCATACACCTGAATGGATACACTCAACAATTGCTATTTTTCTTTATTACCTTAACTGTCTGCACTGCAAGGTAAAATATGGGAGTGCTGCATATAGTAAAGAAAAATTTAAATGAATAACTACTGGCAATTAGTGAAAACATGCGGTCTGGTGGTAATACATTAAAGATACATAATATACTAATAACAAGAGATGTATCAATTAATAGAGAGATAGCCGTACTACCATTGCTTCGTAGCCATAAAAACTTGTTTTTGGTTGCATTTTTTATCCATAGATATATCTTAATATCAACATATTGTGCAACATAGCATGCAATCATAGAAGCAATAAAATTAACACCATACTTGCCAAATACTAAGTGAAAAAGTTCATTATCAATTTTTGACCATCCGGTGGCACTTAAGCTATCCATCAACATGATTATACTTGCTACAATAAGATTCATTACAATAGTAAGTTTTACACAGAACCTTGATTTCTCCTTGCCATAGAATTCAGTAATTAAATCCGTAAGTAAAAAGGTTAAGGGATATAATATTGCTCCAACTGATAGTTCGAAAGTATGTATTGAAAAAATAGGCAGTGAAACAAACTTTTGGTATATTAAATTACCAACTACAACTAACACTGCAAAAAATACACATATAGATACATATATTTTGTCATCTATATTCATAAAGCTGCTGGTTTGAATTTGCTTATTCATTTTCCTATACATAAATTTCTATCATTACATATTTTATTAAAAAAATATATAATTTCTATTATCATATATTTTCCTAAAAAAGAAATTTATTTATTTAATAAAGAAATAAGAGAATTTTAAAGAAGTTTAATAACTTTTAATTTTGGCTTAATACAAAGTCGAATACCTTGACATTTGTTCAATATTACTGTATAATAGTTATGTACATCCTATGTACTATGGCAATAAACTTACCTTGTAATAGGTGTATTGGACCTGAGGGCAGTACTCGGCGCCTCCACCATAGTTTTGAAATGATTTTGAGTTATGGGGGCGAATTAGGATCGACATGCATAGTAAAGATGGTACCTTTGCTCGGTTAGACACCACCGTTAAGAGTTCATAATTTAGATGCAAACGATAATTTTGCAGCTGAAGACAATGTAGCATTTGCTGCTTAATTTAAGCACAATAATTCATTGTTGTAAGCACGGTTTGGGGAACACCGGGTAACAGAAGTTTCCCACGTTATGTCAATGAAGGTTATATGGAACATACAGATTATAAAAAATCGCTTAACTCTAACAAATTGCAAGTTATAAAAAAAGCTCTAGACGTTATATCAAGTAATGATTTTACTCCTCATTTAGAAATATTATTTTTCACATACTTTAATGATGTAATTATACCAGATTACCTAAAAAAGTCATATCCTTCTCAAATGCTTATTGTGCTACAGCATCAATTTTTCAACTTAAAAGTCTTTGAAGATAAGTTCAGCGTCAACTTAAGTTTTCGCGGCAAACAAGAACAGATTACCATACCTTTTTTTGCTATCAATGAGTTTCATGATAAAATTTCAGGGGATGTTTTGGTATTTGATAAGATCAATTTTAACTCTAATGAAGAATATCAAAGCATTGAAAGATCATCAAACGGTAGCATTATATCCATAGACCAACTTCGTGATAAAAGTTAACAACTGAGTAAGTCATGGTTTAGCACAATTGCATGCATTGTGATGTCATCGCTAGCTTGAAAATCGCCTTTGCAATCTCTTATTGTAACATCTAAACTTTGCGGTTATTGATTAGACCCTTGATGATGATTCACATAATGAAACTTATCTCCATCAAAATAGCCAAATGCATCAGCTAAAGTTCCTATTTTTTTATTCCTTGCATTTTCGTATATGTAAGCTTTGTAATTTTCAAAAGATTGTCCCTAAAGCTCTCCCCTCTTTATCGCAAATAATGGTGTGTGCGTATGATAGTAATACTTACTCAGATCAATATTTACGGCGTTTTTCATGTATTGTAAGTCAATAGACTTATATTCTTTTGGTAAACTTGTATACTCTGGATCATATTTTTTATGCTCAAAGAATAGATTTCCCAGATTATTACAAAAAGCTAGTTTGTAACTCTGTAGGTCATCTTTAATTACTTTAAGAAAATGAAAGTCTTTAGGAATTAGTATATTACTACCAGTTATGTGGTTTCTTATGTACAGATCATCATTTTTGAAAAAATGTCCAACTTCTAAAAATTTTGCAACTGTCTCTTCTTGTCCATTTATTTCTGTGACTATTTTTGCTTTTTTCTGATTCTCAGTATCTTGTATGATTCTCAATAAAGACTTCTTCTGAGAGTGATTAGCGTCTATTATTGAGCTAAAATCAGAAATCTCTCCTTTTTCACCCTTTTCTCCTGGTTGTCCACGCGGTCCTTGAGGGCCCATTTCACCCTGCTGACCATCTGCTCCATCTTTACCATCTTCACCGGGCCTTCCAGATGTACCTGGGTAACCTCTTGGCCCCCTTTCGCCTTGCTCACCTGTTGCACCAGGCTGCCCTGGCTGACCATCTACTCCATCTTCACCATCTTCACCTGGCCTTCCATGTGTACCTGGGTAACCGCCCTCTTTCGCCTTGCTCACCTGTTGCACCAGGTTGCCCTTGCTGACCATCTACTCCATCTTTTCCATCTGCACCAGGTCTTCCAGGTAGACCAGAGTGGCCTCTTGGGCCTCTTGGGCCTCTTTCACCTTGCTCACCTTGTGGACCTTTTGCACCGGTACTGCCTTGAGGTCCTATAGAACCAGGTTTCCCTGGTTTACCATCTGCTCCATCTTCACCAGATCTTCCAGATGGACCTGGATGACCTCTTGGGCCTCTTTCGCCTTGCTCACCTGTTGCACCAGGCTGCCCTGGCTGACCATCTACTCCATCTTCACCATCTTTACCAGGTCTTCCAGATGGACCAGAGTGGCCTCTTGGACCTCTTTCACCTTGCTCACCTTGTGGACCTTTTGCACCAGGATAACCTTGAGGTCCTATAGAACCAGGCTGCCCTGGCTTACCATCTGCTCCATTTTCACCATCTTTACCAGGTCTTCCAGGTGGACCTGGGTAACCTCTTGGGCCTCTTTCACCTTGATCACCTGTTGCACCAGGCTGCCCTGGCTTACCATCCACTCCATCTTCACCTGGCCTTCCAGATGTACCTGGGTAACCTCTTGGGCCTCTTTCACCTTGATCACCTTGTGGGCCTGCTACTCCATTTCTACCATCTTCACCATGCCTCCCAGGTGGAGCTGAGTGGCCTCTTGGGCCTCTTTCACCTTGTGGACCTTTTGCATTTCCAGGATTATTTCTTAATTCTTCTGCAATGCTACCTTGAAAACGAGAATCATCTTTTAGAAAATCTTTTACTTTCTCTCGAATAATTTGAAATCCTGCAATTGCCCTTTGAAAATCATCGTCGGTTGCAATTGCTTTTCTGAAATCTTTACTATCTATAACATCCTGAGCGTTTACATCTTTCCCTTTTGGACCACGGGGGCCTGGATAACCTCGTGGTCCTTCTGGACCTCTTGTATTTCCAGGATTCTTTCTTAATTCTTCCGCAATTCCACCTCTAAGTTCATTATCACGCTTTAGATTGTCTTTTAAATATTCGGAGAGTAGCATACTTTAACTATCCTTCGCATCAAGCACTGCCCTACCTAAATTGCCCATATTGTGATTGTTAGAGTTAAGAAGTTCAGCCGCAATATCTTGAACGCTTGCATCTTCACCTTTTGAACCAGGAGGGCCTTCATGGCCTCTTGGACCTCTTTTACCTGGTGGACCTGGATTACCTTTTATTTGATTTTTTAAATTTGGATTGCTTGCTAATTCAGTTGCTACACTTGCTGCCAGAATCTTATTTCCTGCAATAAGATTCTTAAATTCTTGATTATTTTCTAACGCATATCTCAAGCCTGCTCCAAGATTTTCATTAATTTGCTGAGGTATTGTTTTTCCGCTGCTGTCCCTTGTGTTAAGTACTAATTTGCCAAAACTAGTATCACTTTTCAGATTGAGCGCTACCGCTGTTGCATCAACACTACCAGTGCCTTTAATATCCCCAATATCTGCAGAAACTAGCATGCTTTTTAAGTGAGTTCTAATGTTGGGAATTAGGTTGAGATTTTCCATTTTGCAAATTTTTGCACCTTGACAAAATGCTTCGCCACCTACGATAGATTTTCCACCACTAGTTACAAATTCATATATAAACTTCCCAGTCTGATCTCTAAAAATAGAAAGATTACTGTCATTTTCTAACCCACATGGAATTCCGTTTGGGTTAGGAGATGTATCAAATGGATCACCGTAATATAGAGCATAAAGATGTTGACCATTTAATAACTTGTCTTGTATTAGAGTTGTTTTGCTATTTAAATGCCCTATTAGTTCACCATTATAGTTTTTGTGTTGATTAATATCATACTCTATTACACCCAATTTACCATCTGTTGTTAATGTCAATGCATAAAGCTGAGAGTCATTGAAATCTTTTCCTGGATCAAGATCTATATCTTCTTTTGGAATAAACAATCCAGATTTAATGATATCATTCGGACTCTTATTGTAATCTAATCCCTTGCTAATAGTATGATCTATTTCTTGAGAGCACAGTAGCTGTGTTGAGTGATTAGTTCCTCTGATGTATAGCCTTAGTCCATTTGACTCTGATTTAAGAATTAGTCTGTCATCGTCTTTTTTTAATTCGAGCTCTCCGAGTGCAAACTTAGCTCCATCATTGTCATCATTAGAATCTTTTCCTAATTCGGAATAGACTACCAAAAACTTTAATCCTATCATTTTGCCTGAGAGATCTTTCTCTACGTGGTAGAAGCTATTAGTAATTGTGCCATAATAAGTGCCGTTATTTTGACAATGTCTATTGGCGCAATATGAGTTGGGAAATGCCTCATCATACAATGCTAATAGGTAGAAGCCTTCCTCAATAGTATTACCTTTAGAATCTCTTGTACTGTTGCGGTGAGCAATATGGTAAAATAGTTTATCATTATAAAGATCAGGAAAGTTTTTGCTATTGTAATGTAAGTTTAATGTATACCTATTGTTACCCACAACATTCTCTAAATAAGCTGGTTTTAGCCCAAAATTTTTAACTATAAGTAAATCCCTTTTTAGGCATGTTTGGAGTTATAGCTTCAGATTTTTGAAAAATAAGATCGATAGCGCCTACTTAAGATCCAGGAGTTGAATTAAATAAGTTTTTATGGTTAAAATAGTGCATGAGAAATGTTATGCTAATTGGTAGCGGAATTGGAAATGCTGTGCTATTTTCTATAGGAAAAGCATGCCTTGAAAATGGCAATAAAGTTTTATATTTTGCTGGCTATAGAAAACTCAACGATGTATTCAAACGAATACTTATAGAACAGGCATCAAGTGTTGTAGTGTGGGCATGTGAAGAAGGATTGATAGAAACGCATAGAACTCAGGATAAGTCTTTTCATGGCAATATAGTTGATGCAATTATCGCTTATCAACAAGGGACATTAGATGATATTGATATTAGTTTAAACTCTATAGATAGGATAATTACTATTGGTTCTGATAAAATGATGGGAGCAGTAAATGAAGCTAGAAAAACCACTTTAAAGCAATATTTAAAGCCAAATCACGTGGCGATATCATCGATTAATTCTCCTATGCAATGCATGATGAAAGAAATCTGTGCTCAATGTGTACAACGACATGTTGATGCAAAAACAGGAGAAGAAAGTTTCGTCTATAGTTGTAGCAGCCAAGATCAAAATATGGAATCTGTTGACTTTGGTTTCTTGAGTGAGCGTTTAAAGCAAAATAGTTTACAAGAGAAACTCACTGCAAAATGGGTAAACCATGTGCAAGGACATTAAACAACGAAAAGAAGAGGTAAGGAAGCAATATAGGGCAATAAGAAAAAGTGTTGAAGGAAATGATGCGGAAAACCTGCTTATTAATCTTTTTCATCAGAACTTAAGTTGCGTTAAAGGCAATATAATAGCAGCCTATATTCCGATGGATGGAGAAATAAATGTTATCCCCTTAATGCACAGTTTGCTTAACTTGGGTTATAAGTTGGTAATACCAAACAACAAAGCATTAAAATTTGAAGAATGGAACAAAGCAGACGGAAAACCCATAGTTCCAGATACAATTATCACCCCAATTGTTGCTTTTGATGACCACTGCAACAGGTTAGGTATTGGTGGTGGTTGGTATGACAAAATCATAAAGGAATTACAACCACTGGGAAAAACATTCATTGGTGTTGCTTATGAAAAACAATATTGCAAGGATTTACCAATCGAAGAACATGATCAAAAGCTTGATATGATTATAACTGAGGTATGCATTAGGCATAGAGTTTTATAGCTCTTTAGCTAATCATCTGTATCCATTCAGCCGGGCGGTAAAATAAAGAGTAGACAAGGAATGCTAAAAAGGTAAACTAGAGTGGCTGTGAGGTAATATGGTTGATCTTTTAGAATTTTGCGAAAGTTTAAGCAGACTATAGAAAAGTTAGAAACAAAAATAGAAGAGCTTAAAGCAGAAAATAAAGCGCTAAGGATCGAAAACGCTGAGTTAAAAGAAAGGCTTGGCTTAAATTCAAAAAATTCATCTATACCAAGCTCCAAAGAATTATATAAGATGAGGGAAAATAAGCCAAAAAGTGACAGGAAAGTAGGAGCACAGGTTGGACATAAAGGCAGTTACCGCCCTAAAATGGAGGCAGATGAGATGGTAAAAATAGAACTGCCCAATACGTGTGAGTGCGGAGGAGAAATTGCGGTATCAAAAGATCCGTATACTCATCAAAAGGTCGATTTGCCGGAAATCAAGCCGTATGTAGTTGAATATCAACTAGAGCATGGACGTTGCAAAAGATGTGGAAAAAGAAAAAGTAGCAAGCTACAAGAAGGAGTAACTGCGGACACATTTGGTCCAAGAGTTAAGTCAGTAATTGCAGCATTAAGTGGATTTTACAAGAATTCGAAAAAAGAAGTGGCAAATATTATAAAGGACATTTTCAACCTGGATATCAGCGTCGGTAGTGTATCAAATAGCGAGGCTAGAGTGGCAGAAAAATGCCAAGAAGCATATGAGCAAATTGAGGAAGAGGTAAGCAAGAGCAAAATTTTACATATCGATGAAACTAGCCATTACAACAAAGGTAAACAGGGCTGGTGATGGATGTTTGCGAGCAAAATAGGAAGTGTGATCAAATTGACAGAGTCAAGAGGGATGAAAGTCCTGGAAAATAGTAAATTTGGAAAGAATAACAACCTAGTAGTGACCGACAGATATGCAGCTTACAACTACTTTTCCAGCAAGAAAAGGCAGGTCTGTTGGGCACATTTAGCAAGAGATTTTGAAAGGTTGTCTCATAGTTGGAATAGCGAAGTGAAAGTTTTGGGGTATTATTTAAGGAATGTTGCTACTGAATTATTTGCATTGAAAAAAGCTCTGTTAAAGGATGAAATAGACACATTAAGGTTCATAAGAAGAGCAAGAAAATTACGCAAGCGAACGAGATATTACTTAAAGAATATATCAAATTTACCCGAGGCAATTGGAGCGTCTCGAGTAGCAAAAAATATCATGAAATCGGATCTGATGATGTGGAAATTTTTGGACGATCCAGAAAATATTCCACTGACAAACAACTATGCTGAGCAACAGATTCGGCATTACGTTGTTTACCGAAAAGTTTCATATTTTACACAATCGAAACGGGGAAATATGTTTCTTGAGAGGATAATTTCATTGTACTTGACTTGGAGGCAAAAGAAGTTAAATCCTTTTCAAAACCTACTGGCTATTGCTTCTTAAGCCATACCTCTGAATGGATACATTGTTTTTATTAAACGAGTAATGCTCTTTATCATCTTAAACCCTCACACCTATAGCTAACAAATTTGCCAAACCTATAGCAATTAAAAAAGGATTACGCAAAAGCTATCTTCCGTTGCTCAGTTTATCCATTAAATAGCTCCTCAAGTCTATAAGCTCCTGAAGTAAGTTTTTTGAAATGCCATTGACCTTCTTTTTATTATTAAATTCTTTTTGTACTCCTTTTATCGTATATCCTTTGTCATACAACATATCTTTTATCTTTTTTATAATATTTATACACTCGTGATCATATAGCCTTCTTCCTTTGCGCTTTGTAGGCTTAATTTGATCAAATTGACTCTCCCAAAATCTTAAAACATGCTGCTCCAAGCGTAGCTCTTCTGCTACTTCGCCAATTGTGTAAAACAATTTTTCTTTACTTGTTATCATTTATTAGCCTTTTTATAATTTTTGAAGGCCGAAAAGAAATTGAATTTCTTGCCTTAATCATTACTTTTTCTGATGTTCTTGGAACATTTCCCGGTCTCTCTTTCTTTTTCTTGACTATAAATGTTCCAAATGACGATATTTTTACTACTCCATCATTTACAAGATTTGCCTTCATTTCATCTAGTATGTCTTCTATTATTGCAGCAGAATCTTCTTTTGATAACCCTATCTCTTGATTTATAATTTCTGCTATTGTTGCCTTAGTTACTGTGGTTTCTTCTGTTATAACATGGTTCATAGTTGATAGATACCGTAACAAGTAAATACAATATAGCAATATACTTAAAATTCATCTACTTATTTTTTGGACTATACAATAGATTACTGTTGTGACTGCTGTGCAGCTACAAAACCATCATGTTCCATTCTTGCCATTGCAGTGCTGGGTTTCAATGCCTCATATATAACACGACCAGCTATAAGTGCTGCTGCTATAACTATAATTGCTGTACCTGTTATATGTGATACATCTAGCGTAATGTTGCCAGTTGCAAAAAGTGTTGTTGCTGCTATGGCACCTAATAACATAGCTGAATAACGAACAAAAAGATCTTTGTTGTATGCTTTATTTAACTTCATCAGATACCCGGTCGGCTTTGTTGCATAGCTAAAGTAAAAAGAACTGGGAGTTACTGATGAAATTCATTATAAACAGGCATTTAACCGACAAAGGAAAAATATGCCAGTCAAAATGAAAGTCAGTAACTGCTACGAATATAACAAATTTCTCCAAGAAAGAGGAAATATTTTTTATTACGTCAACGATGCCATAGAAAATTGGTACGAAAAAAGTCCCAAAATGACCGGTGGCAACAATATTTATAGTGATAAAGTCGTAATTCTAATTCACATAATAACTTATTTGTTTAGAATAGGCCTAAGACAAACGGTGGGGTTTATAGCTGGATACCTTGAGCAAATAGGAAAAAATTTGCAAGTTATCAGCTATTCCCAGGCTTCCAGAAGATTCAAAAAGCTTAACTTAAAAATTAATGATCGAAGACATGATAAAAACAGTATGGAAAATATTGAGATCGCCATAGATAGCACTGGAATAAGCATCTACAATAATATTCCAGGCCATAGTAAGGCAAACGGTACAGATAGAAAGTACCGTGGCTATAAGCAAACAAGAAAATTGCATGTAATGCTGGAGATAGGTAGCAAAAAAGTCATAGCTGCAAAATACAGTAGTGGAGTTTATTCTGACCACTATGGAGCCTGTGATCTTATTGCAAGGGCTAATGCTAAATACAATATAAGCACACTATATGCAGACAGAGCATATAATCGAAAGAAGTTATACAAATTGTGCAATGAGCTTGGCATAAAGACAAAAATTCCTCTGCAAAACAATGCAGTGGAGCATCCAAAGCTGGATTATATGGCTGAGAGAAATTCTACAATCAAGCTCATAAAGTCATATGGTGAAGATGGTATGAAGAAGTGGAAAAAAGAGATAAATTATGGGAAGAGATCTTATATAGAAAGTTTTTTCTCGCGACTGAAGCAAACATTTGGGTTTAGTTTTAGGAACAAATCTGAGATTAACCGTGAGAAAGAAATGCTACTCAAGTGTTATTTGCTGAACAAATTTACTGAAATAGGCATGGCTAAATTTGAGATAGCTTCATGAATTTATTATGCATTGCCTCCTATCCAAAGAGCGATGCAACAAAGCCTACCCGGTCTCACGAGGGCGGTCTTGTGTGAAACCACAGTCAACACAGCTTTGACAAGCTTGCCTTTCAGATACATAATGGTCTAGGAGTTGCACCATTGTTATCCCTTATCCAAGAATCTGATCCAAGTTCTATTAAGGCTAATATTGCTTCCTCATAACCTCGATGGGCAGCTATATGTAAGGGAGTCTGTCTGATATTATTTGTTATGTCAATTTTTGCTCCTTTTGCTACTAGAAGCTTAATTATATCTACTCGGGGTAGCCAAGTAGCTTCATGCAGAGGAGTATCACCTTGCGCATTTTTGATGTTAGTATTTGCACCATTTTCTATTAGAAGCTCTGCTATACCTATATTGCCTTTGTTGGCAGCGTTATGTAAAGGAGTATCTCCATCTTTATTCTGAAAATTAACATCTGCACCATTTTCTATTAGCAGTCTTACTATATTGATATTTTCACACAGAACTGCCTTATGTAAAGAAGTGGATCCATAACCATTTGTTGCATCAATATCTGCTTTCTCTTTTATTAAAAGTTCTATTATCTGTAAGTCACCTACTTGGGTAGCAAGGCACAAAGGAGTTTCTTCACTCACTCCAGCTTTTGCATTAATACTAGCTCCGTTTTCCAACAAAAACTTTACCATTTCTTGGCATCTATATTCAACAGCTTCATGTAATGGACTATTTCCACGCCCGTTTTGGATATCAATGTTTGCTCCCCTGTCCTTTAGGTATTTTACTATATTAAAATAGCCACATTTAGCAGCCACATTCAGTAGTATACCTGTATCAAATTGATGATCTAACGAAAACTCACTTTCCCTCCATAATTCATATTCTTCTTCACATAGCTTATATTTGTGTTTGCGAGTATCCTGTTGCAGGTACAGCTCCTTTATTTCCCTTTCAAACTCTAGTTTTATTTTTTCAACTATATTACTTGAGTCTAAGTTTTGGTCGTGATTTAATGTTTTTAATATTTTATGTAGCAGCTCCATGATAACCCCCTCTCTTTGATTAGATAATATATTATGGATAATTCATAGAAGAGAGTAAATATTTTCCTATATCCTAATAATACTGCAAATCAAGCCTTCAGCTCTTCAAACACTTCACTTGCTCTGTTTAAAACAGAATCAGGAAAGCCGGCAAGTTTTGCCACGTGTATTCCGTATGATTCATCTGCAATGCCTTCGATCACTTCATGCAAGAAAATAACTTCTCCATTCCATTCTTTTATTTTTACACAAAAACATTTTACGTTTTCCAGAGATTTACTTACTTTAGTTAATTCATGGTAATGAGTTGCAAAAATGGCCCGGCACCTATTTGTATTATGGATATGCTCAATTACTGCCTGAGCAATTGACAATCCATCATATACTCCAGTACCCCTACCGATTTCATCGAGCACCACTAAAGAACGATCTGTTGCCTGATTGACTATCGTTGCTGTTTCAATCATCTCTACCATGAAAGTGGAATAACCGGCTGCTATATTATCTGTTGCACCAACTCTGCTGAATATTTTATCAATCACGCCAATGTGTGCACTCTCTGCTGGCACAAATGATCCCATGTGAGCTAAAATTGCGATCAGGGCATTTTGCCTCAAAAAAGTGCTTTTGCCAGCCATATTCGGGCCAGTAATTAAATGTATACCAATTAAATCGATACTATTTGCAATAAATTTATTGTTGATTTCTACTACAGGATGTCTTCCATTATAAATCTTAAATTCCTTGCTTTCATCAATAATGGGTTTTGCATAATTATTCCGAACGGCAATTTCTGCAAATGTAGCTCTAATATCGAGCTTTGCCAGTGAATTTGCAGCAAGAGCAATTTTTTCAGCTTCTTCAGCAATTTTACTGCACAATTCATTAAAGATTTTTATTTCTAAGTTAATAGCAGCATCACGCGCAGTAAGAATTTTGTTTTCCAACTCTTTTAACTCATTAGTAGTGTAACGACTGCTGTTTGCCAGGCTTTGCCTGTGAATGAATATGTCTGCAGCTATTTTGTGATTAGCTGACACTTCAACATAATAGCCAAGTATGTTGTTGTGTAATATTTTAAGTGCCGCAATACCAGTTAGATCACGATAAGACTCACGAAGTTTATTTATCAGTTTATTACTGTTGTTTAGAACATATGATAGCTCAGATAACTCCTGATTATATTTTGGATTGATAAATCCTCCTTCTTTCAAGGAATTGAGATTATTATCAAGTACTGCATTATTTAGAGTTTCAAATAAATCTTTGTGATCACCAAGGCTCTTGTGTATTGTATTGAGTTCATTATTATCTGTCATCTGAGTAGCTGACACTGGGATCCATGAGTGCTGTGATGACACCTGAGAGTAGTGAGATAGCAATTCAGATAGCTCTAGAGTTTTCCCAAGGCCTATTTTTAATAAATGCATATCTTTCGGTGAACCACGCCCTAACATCAAACGTGATAGTGATCTTTCGACATCTGGAATATTAGAAAGTATTTCACGTACTTTCTTGCGTAATTCATGATTATTGACAAAAAATTCAACGGTGCTGAGTCTTAAATTTATCGCTTTAGAGCAGGTAAGAGGTGAAGCAAGCATTTGTTTAAGCAATCGTCCACCTGAAGCTGTTACTGTATGGTCAATAATTGAGATTAATGAGCCTTTCTTTTCACCAAATTGAGTTGAAAATAATTCAAGATTTCTTCTTGCTGATGCATCAATAAGCATAAAATTTTGTTGCTTATAGGGCTTTGGAAATTCAAGTCTTGGTATGGAGCCTCTTTGTGTTACTCTCACATACTCAAGTAGTGCACCACATGCAGCAACTTCCACTTTGCTGAAATTTCCTATTACCCCAACTTCCCGCACTTTATAAAATTCACACAGCGTTCTATGGGATTTGTTATATTCAAAAAAGCTCTGAGCATGCTGCGTAATTGATATTTTATAATTTTTTAGAATTAATCTAATTTTTTCATCTTCAGTGAGCTTGTCAGAAATCAATAATTCCCTTGGTGAAATACGCAATAAATCGCTATTTAAATCTTTGAGATTTGTTACAGTATAGAAAAATTTTCCTGTTGATAGCTCAAGCCAACCAATTGCATATTCTTTATTTTGTTCAACTATAGATGCAAGATAGTTGTTGCTTTTATCCTCCAGTAGTGAATCCTCAACTATTGTACCGGGAGTTACAATGCGCACTACATCACGTTTTACTATAGTTTTATAGCCTCTCTTTTTTGCTTCGTCTGCTGTTTCTAATTGATCACAAACTGCAACTTTAAATCCAAAATCTATTAGCTTGTGCAAGTAAGATTCACTACTATGTGCTGGTACGCCGCACATTGGTATATCCTGTCCATTTGCATTGCCTCTTTTGGTTAGCACTATATTCAGCAATTTTGCAGCTTGAATAGCATCATCGAAAAATAATTCATAGAAGTCACCCATTCTGTAGAACAGCAAGTAGTCCTTATATTGTGTTTTTAGATTTAAATATTGCTCCATTGCAGGAGTGTTTTTTTCTTTTATAAAATTCATAAAAATATATTACGTCAGGAATAGCTTCAATGTCATTATATGTGTATACATAACATAAATTTTAAATTAGGTGTATAGGGGGTATTTTATGATACAAGTACAACAAAGGCTCTCTACAAGGCAAATATCGCTATGAGTACGCTAATTAGAGATTTGGTAAAACAAGCAACTTCAGTAGGAGATTATGAAGATCTTACACGATATATAGAATATCTTTATCAGTTCGAACAATTTAGAAACATGTTGAATCTTGCTCTATCATTAATAAAGCAAAATAGGCTCTCATTTGGAGTATATCAAGAGGGACCAGTTGATATGGAAGAAGGAACGTGTGAAACAATTAAATCTCCTAGTGGTTTAAATAGATATGTTGTTATAGTCAAAAGATCAAATCCTTACATAGTAGTGCATGAGATTTCACATATGGTTGAGAAGGAGCTTAATTTAGATCTTGATATGCGTAAAGAATGTAAATTTTATTCCATAATTTATCAAGATCTAAGTCAAAATTTAAACAAAGCAAATATTCTTGTGCAAAATATTGTTAAGCAAATTCTAATTAAGGAAATAGGAGCTTATAGGACTACTAAATTACAAGCATCTGAAGTATTTGCACGCTATTTTGAGGTGTTTGCTTGGGCACAAGAAGTTTATCCTAAGGATAAAAAATACCTAATTCGTACTCATGATTTGAACACATTGTTTTTCGCTACTAACCGGTGGAAAAAAAACTTTCTTGATCCACAAATAATGGATAAGTTAGATAAAGAAATAAAGGAATACAGTAGCAAAACTCCTCTTAAGAAAGTGGAAGAAGTACGAAGCGGTTGGGCTGATAAGTTTTCTCCTAGACGTAAAAAAGCTGATTCAATATTTGGGGATGATAAATAGTCATTTTTAAGTGATTTATAAGGATTTATTATAATCAAAACTACTGAATAACTTCATTATATTTAATTTAATATTAACAAAAATTAAACGAATTTCACTTAATTTGTCATTTTAATAATTTAAAGAGGATATTATGGGTTACAATTTACGTGATGAGATTGAAGATTACAGCTCAGTAGAAAATGCAGTAAATTATATGAAAAACTATACGGACTGTACATTTCAGAATTTGCAAGGAATGTTAGATAATTTAATAGATCATAAAGATACTAAGTTGAGTGAATTTATTGATCAGCTGAAAATGCATGGTGAAACATTTGATATAGCATTATCCATAGGAAACAAGCTACAGCACTGCAAGGAAGTATTAAATGATATAGAAAATGATCTAAATAGTAATTTTCAAGAATTAACAGATGAGTTAGGCAATCATAATCACTATAGTGAAAACTCTTTTAAAGATGATATCTCTTTTAAAGACAATAATGTTTCTACTTTTGCTGATAATAATATCTTGTAACTATTTTTGCTTTTCAACAGGTATTATCCTCTTTAAAATGGGTAATACCTGTTTCTTGTAGGTATCTCATTTAGGCGTTTCAAACCCCAGTTGCGGATTAGAAATCAGTGAAAAAGCCAGGAAAATAGGGTAAACTCCAAAGTATTTTATTTTCAGTATAGGAGGTTACCCATGAATAAAAATATAACAGAATTATTTTGCTTTGTAGACGATTTTTGCAAAGCTATAAACAAAAATTTTGCAGAAAAACTCCTGCCAAGCGGTAAAAAACCTACCAGGACTCCAGAGATTACACATTCTGAAATTATTACTATAATTTTGCTTTATCAACAATCTAGATGTGAAGATTTTAAATCTTTCTATACACGTTACTTAAAAGCACTATATGGATCTGAGTTTCCTAATTTACCATCATATAGTAGGTTTACCAGACTAAAATCGAGGGTTTTATGGCATTTAGCTCTCTTGTTACAGTGGTTTTGTGAACAGTCAAAAATGACCGGAATTTCATACATAGATGCAACGTCTATTGCTGTTTGCCATTCAAAAAGAATCTCAAGAAATAAAGTTTTTAAAGGAATTGCAAAAATTGGAAAGACTATATATGGTTGGTTTTTTGACTTTAAATTGCACATAGTGATTAATGAAAAGGGAGAAATTCAAGGAGTTACGCTCACTAAAGGTAATGTTGACGACAGAAAGCCTGTGCCAAATTTAACTAAAAAATTGACTGGATTGCTATTTGGAGATAAGGGCTATATCAAAAAAGAGCTCTTTGAAAAACTTTTTGATAGAGGCCTAAAACTCGTTACTAAAGTGAAAAAAGGTATGAAAAACACACTAATTTCGCTAGAAGACAAGATTTTGCTCAGGAAAAGATCGATTATAGAAACGGTCTTTAATTGCCTGAAAAACAAGTTTGAGATTGAGCATAGTAGACATAGATCTCCGATAAGTTTTTTGGTACATATTTTTAGTGTTTTGATTTCATACTCTATGCAGCCGAAAAAGCCTAGAATTTCAATGATTTATTTCATGCAGTAATCCACAACTGGGGTTTCAAGAGTGTATGGTCCCAAAAGTGATGATATTTACTTAATAATTAAATTGACAAATTAATATTATTTTGTTAAGATAAGTATTTATTAAGTTAATAAATTAGGGGATGTTTATGGTAAATGATAGTGTTCTAGCAAGGTTTGCGCGCGCGTATATAGATGAGTTTGGTAGTAATGGTGTTCAAGCTTTCCTGAAGGACTGCGATAAGGTACTTAATTTAAAGTGGAGCGAAAAAGAGTTTTATAAGTTATGTAATAGACCAAATACCAACAGCAATCCACAGCAAATTGGTAGTAACCCTACTAGAAATAACTATCGCAGTGGTGGCGTAAATGGTAATTTATCTAATGACAGAGCAGTCTTAGAATTAATTCAATTTTTGTGCATTGTTTTTACTGTTTTTATAGATTTGTGTAATAGTATCAAAGAGACAGCTAGAAAATCAGAAAAAATAGACTATCTGGACGACGTACTTAAAATGTTCGGAAATATAGGATTTGGGTGTTCTGCTGCCTTTTTTACTGGCTTTTTGGCAGATTTAATAGTTTGTGTTGTTCAGCCAAAATCTACTCCTATTTGGGGCGTGGTAGTGCTTGGATTGATAGCTTTAGGGTTTTTTGTTTTTGGTTTCATTTTTCATGAGAGTCACAAGGGAGAATTAGGCAAGATTAATGAGGCTAAGAAAGCAGTAAGAATACATTTATCTTCAAGCACTCAGCCTTCTCCAAGTGCCCCTACTCAAGGTACTAACGCTGCAAGTGCTACTAGTAAAAGTTCACCATCTGGTGAAGTTACTGCTCCAAGTAGTGCTAATCCAAACGTTACTACTCCAAGTGCCCCTCCTCTGAATGCTTCTAATGGTGGTTCACCTTCAAGCGCTCCTAGTGATAATCCACCTTCTTATTATGAAGCTACTGGAAATCCTGCTCCTGGTGCTCCTCATGATAATTCACCTCTTCAAGGTACTAGCGCTGCAAATGATTCTCAAGTTGAATTACCTCCTATTCACTCTCTTCACGATATTAACGCTGCAAGCGCTTCTTCTTATGCTGGAGCTACTGACCCTCCTTCTGAATCTGATAGTACATTCAGAAATTCTCGTCCAACTCTTTATAAAGATCCAACTTTTCATCAAGTTGGTTATTCTAAATATTAGTTTAATCATAAACACCGGTGGCTACTTAATGAAAAGTTACCTCATTCCCTGCAATAATTAGAAAAGTACGTGGAGAATTAATATATGAATGAGGTCATAACCATCCCTATAGTGAAAGCTCTTTTGATATCTCTTTTTTTTAAAGGGTAATACCTGTTTCTTGTAGGTATCTCATTTAGGCGTTTCAAGAGTGTATGGTCCCAAAGAGTGATGATATTTACTTAATAATTAAATTGACAAATAAATATTATTTTATTAGGATAAATTTTGATTAAATTAATATTAATTAGGGGATGTTTATGTTAACAAATAGAGATATTTTAAAAAGATATGCGTTAGCGTATATAAAGAAGTCGGGTGATAAGGATATTGATAAGATTAAAGCTTTTGTGCGTCTTTGTAATGCGTCAAGTCAGCAAAATGGCTTGATCTGGAACGAAAAAAGATTTGATGAGTTATATAAAGAATTTATTCAAAATAGACAAAATACTAACAGAAGTCAACCGCGAGATCATGACAACTCTGCTGACCATCAGGTAAATACAAATACACAAGGCAATGATAGAAGTGCATGGGATTCTTTTCTAGATTGTTTACTGTTACAATGTTGTATTAACGCTTTTATTAACGTTTTTTCCGGTAGGTGCAGTCACACTACAGTTATTAACGGTTATGGTAATAACAATAACCAAGACAGAGAGGGTGATAGAAAGTTATCAGCTCTAGGTATAGTAGCTGTAGTTGTGTGCATTGCTTTTCATGTGTTGATATGTTTTTGATATAATCGTAGCAAAAAATCAGCTAGGAAATCAGAAGATATATACTATCTGGATAATAGTCTTAAAATGTTCGCTGGTATAGAATTTGTAGGTTTTGCTGTTTCTTTGGCAATTTTGTTAGTTTGTGCTTTCAACCCAGTTTTACCTACCTGGGCCTTGGTAGCTCTTGGAGCTAACTCTCTTGTGTGTTTTGTTGGTGGTTTAGCTTTTATTGATAAACACAATAAAGAATCAGGCGATATTAAAAAAGCTAAGGAAGCAGTAGGAAACCCTCCTCCAGATCCTAGCACTTCTAATGCTCCGAATTGTGGTTCATCTGCAAGCACTCAGCCTTCTTCAAATACTTTTATTCAAGATCCACCTCCTCCTTACTCCACTTTTGATCCTAACCCTGGCGTCCCTCCTGCACCTGGCTGGAGAGCTCTTAGTGACGATTCATCTTCTCAACATTCTTATGCTGGAGCTACTGCCCCTACTGCTCACCAGGTCAGCTGTTCTAATGTAACAGAATGTGGAGCTGGAATGGCTTTGTTGCATAGCTAAAGTAAAAAGAACTGGGAGGTATCCATTCAGGTGTATGGCTTAAGAAGCAATAGCCAGTAGGTTTTGAAAAGGATTTAACTTCTTTTGCCTCCAAGTCAAGTACAATGAAATTATCCTCTCAAGAAACATATTTCCCCGTTTCGATTGTGTAAAATATGAAACTTTTCGGTAAACAACGTAATGCCGAATCTGTCGCTCAGCATAGTTGTTTGTCAGTGGAATATTTTCTGGATCGTCCAAAAATTTCCACATCATCAGATCCGATTTCATGATATTTTTTGCTACTCGAGACGCTCCAATTGCCTCGGGTAAATTTGATATATTCTTTAAGTAATATCTCGTTCGCTTGCGTAATTTTCTTGCTCTTCTTATGAACCTTAATGTGTCTATTTCATCCTTTAACAGAGCTTTTTTCAATGCAAATAATTCAGTAGCAACATTCCTTAAATAATACCCCAAAACTTTCACTTCGCTATTCCAACTATGAGACAACCTTTCAAAATCTCTTGCTAAATGTGCCCAACAGACCTGCCTTTTCTTGCTGGAAAAGTAGTTGTAAGCTGCATATCTGTTGGTCACTACTAGGTTGTTATTCTTTCCAAATTTACTATTTTCCAGGACTTTCATCCCTCTTGACTCTGTCAATTTGATCACACTTCCTATTTTGCTCGCAAACATCCAGCACCAGCCCTGTTTACCTTTGTTGTAATGGCTAGTTTCATCGATATGTAAAATTTTGCTCTTGCTTACCTCTTCCTCAATTTGCTCATATGCTTCTTGGCATTTTTCTGCCACTCTAGCCTCGCTATTTGATACACTACCGACGCTGATATCCAGGTTGAAAATGTCCTTTATAATATTTGCCACTTCTTTTTTCGAATTCTTGTAAAATCCACTTAATGCTGCAATTACTGACTTAACTCTTGGACCAAATGTGTCCGCAGTTACTCCTTCTTGTAGCTTGCTACTTTTTCTTTTTCCACATCTTTTGCAACGTCCATGCTCTAGTTGATATTCAACTACATACGGCTTGATTTCCGGCAAATCGACCTTTTGATGAGTATACGGATCTTTTGATACCGCAATTTCTCCTCCGCACTCACACGTATTGGGCAGTTCTATTTTTACCATCTCATCTGCCTCCATTTTAGGGCGGTAACTGCCTTTATGTCCAACCTGTGCTCCTACTTTCCTGTCACTTTTTGGCTTATTTTCCCTCATCTTATATAATTCTTTGGAGCTTGGTATAGATGAATTTTTTGAATTTAAGCCAAGCCTTTCTTTTAACTCAGCGTTTTCGATCCTTAGCGCTTTATTTTCTGCTTTAAGCTCTTCTATTTTTGTTTCTAACTTTTCTATAGTCTGCTTAAACTTTCGCAAAATTCTAAAAGATCAACCATATTACCTCACAGCCACTCTAGTTTACCTTTTTAGCATTCCTTGTCTACTCTTTATTTTACCGCCCGGCTGAATGGATACTGCTTTAAGTCAGCAGACCTTGAGTTTTATGGCAATCTACACAGCCACTAGTTTTACATATGATATGTAATCTATTTATGCTAGTTGAGTTTTTTTTGGCTGAAACTTTGAAGAAACCCATTCAAGCAAACTATTAGGCATTTTAGCCATTTTTTCTGCTGTATCAGGAGATGGCATTCTCCACTCTCCTTCTTCTAATTCTTTATAATCTGTAAGTTTTGCATTCAATTCTTCAGAATTCAATTCACATGGTACTCTTTGATAACCAGCAGGGTAATTATTATCGCCTGGGTTTTTCCACTGAAAGTCGTATCGAATTTCATTAATACATTTTAATTTTTTATAATAAAAACTATCTATTTTATACTTATTATCTACTTTATGATAAAGATCTACTTCATGAGAATCTTCAGAAAGACGAAAATTATATAGCACGAAGTATTTAGGGGCCTGCTCCTTGCATGATAGTAGTAACTGTGGTAGATCTTAAAACCTCTTCCTTTCCTTCCTCACTAAAACCTTCAAATTTATCCTTTGGAACAGCAAAGTAAAATTCACCGTTGTGTTCTTTAATTCTATACTTTATAGTGATGGTAGCATTGTTTGCAGCAAAGCTGTCCTTATCTCTTGCAAATTTGTCATTAATAAACCTATAAGCAAGACATATGGCTGCGAATACGGCAATAATTCCTGCAATAAAAAACCCAGAATGTGCACAAGCTGCAGCAAATGCTAAAACAGCAAGTGCTAAAGCAAATTTCATTTCTGTTGAAAATAATCTATCTTTATTACCTATATCTATATTATGATATCTTGTATATAAAACTTTACTACTGGCCATAATAATCTCCTTTGAATATAAATAATTATATTGATCACAGGTATGAAAATCAAGAATGAAATTAATATTATTTTAATAAACAAACCTGTGCAGCCACTAGTTCTGCACGTGAACTGATCGAGTATTGGGCTGAAGCTTTAAAGAGATCCAATTAAGCAAATTATTAGGCGTTTTAGCCATTTCTTCTGCTGTATCAGGAGATGGTATGTAACACTTTCCTTTTTTTAGCTCTGTAAATTTTTCAATTTCTTCGTTTGAATATTTTTTAAGAGATTTAAAATTTTTAGGACTAAGAATGTACTCTGTTAATTGGCCTTCTGTACACTTTGGGTATTCTTTCAACGGTGAATTGTTTTTAAATTCCTCAAACCATTCTAATTCTTTGTAATAATAACTAACTGCTTTGTCATCTATTTTGTTATCTGCTTCATTATATGCTTTATGATAATTATATACTTTATGAAAATCTTTAGAAAAATGAAGGTGAAGTTTTTTGTAGTATGGATCAACTACTTCCCCATTAATAGTACGATGCCACTTATCAGCAATTATTGTGTTAAAATTCAAAACCTCTTCCTTTGCTTTCTCACTATAGCCTTTAAGTTCATTCTCTGAAAAAACAAGGTAATATTTACCGTTGTATTTTTTAAATTCAAACTCTATATAGGGTTTAGCACTAGATGTAACAAGTTTATCCTTATCTGCTGAAAATTTGTTATTAATCGAGATATGAGCAATACACATAAATGCAGATAGAGCAGTAACCAATGCAATTATAGCAGTAATTCCTACAGCAAAAGATGGAGAGTATATATAAGCATAAAAGGATACCAGAGCTATGGAGGATGCAAGAAGAGTTATTGCTAAAGAGCATGAATTCATTAAAGTGTGTGCATTATACTCACTTTTTTCGTATGAAATAGTATTATGTAGAATAATATTAGAGAAAGTAATATTAGGGAGCATGATAATTTCCTATTAATATAATTAATTTATTAAATTATATTAACTACAGATATAAAAGTCAAGGAATAATATTAATAAATTAGTATTATTTTAATAAGCAAACCTGTGCAGCCACTAGTTTTGCAACCGGTACTCTATAAGGTGAGCATGAGACGTAATCTATCCCTGATTTAATAAAAAATTCTATAGATTGTGGATCCGCTCCGTGTTCTCCACATATGCCAAGTTTTATGCCTTTACGAGTTTTTTTGCTTCTTTCAATGGCTGTTTTAACTAATTCTCCTACCCCCTCAATGTCCAATTTTTCAAATGGATCATCGCTAAATATATTATTTTCCTTGTAAGAATCGAGGAAATTCACTGAATCATCTCTTGAGAGTCCCATAGTTGTTTGTGTTAAATCATTAGTGCCAAAACTAAAGAATTCTACATATTTTGCTAACTTATCAGCAATAAGTGCAGCTCGCGGCAATTCTATCATTGTTCCAATTGAATAGTCTACATTTTTACCTTCAGCTTCTTTTTTAACTAGCTCGCATATCAGAGCAAGTTCTTTCTCATTCATTATGAATGGAATCATGATTTCAGGCTTAATTTCAACCTTCTTTTCTCTTTTAATTTCGTCTGCAGCGCATAATATTGCTCGAATCTGCATGCTGTATATTTCAGGATGAGAAATAGCAAGCCTGCAACCACGATGACCCAACATTGGATTTTTTTCTGATAGCTGCTCTATTTTATTTTTTACTGATTCAACTGGTTTTTTCAATGATTTAGCAATTTTTTCAATAGTGGCTTGATTACTCGGCAAAAACTCATGTAAAGGAGGATCAAGCAAACGTATAGTGACTTCAGTACCTTCCATAATGGAAAATATTTCTTTAAAATCAGATTTTTGCATTTCCTCCAATTTACTTAACGCATTTGCCCGCTCATTCTCGTCATCGGCAATTATTAATTTTTGAATAAATTCAATTCTATCACTGGCAAAAAACATATGCTCTGTGCGGCATAACCCTATTCCCTCTGCTCCAAATTCTCTTGCAATCTTTGCATCTTTTGGAGTATCAGCATTTGCTCTTACACCAATAGTTTTTATTTCATCTATCCAGTTGAGTATTGTCCTAAATTCAGGTGATAATTCAGGTGAAGTGGTTGGAAGAATGCCAAGCATCACCTCTCCTGTTCCTCCGTTAATAGTAAGTGGCTTCTCTTTATTTATTCTTATATCCCCTATAGAGAGGTAACTTTCATTTTTATCAATACAAAGTCCGCTCACACTGCAAATGCAAGGTTTACCCATTCCTCTTGTCACAACCGCAGCATGTGAGGTCATTCCTCCCCTTGCTGTTATGATTCCACTTGCAGCATTCATTCCATTAATATCTTCAGGACTCGTTTCTGATCTTACTAAAATAACTTTTTTACCTTGTTCTGCAGCTTTCTCAGCTTCACTTGCACTAAACACTACATATCCAGATGCCACACCTGGAGAGGCGGGTAGCCCTTTCCCTATGACTTTCTGATCGCTTTTTACGTCAAGAACTGGGTGCAGAAGACTATCAAAAGTCTTCGGGTCTATTCGCAATATTCCTTCTTCTTTTGTAATCACTCCCTCATTTACCATATCAACTATTATGCGAACAGTTGCCTCGGCTGTACGCTTGCCAGATCTAGTTTGTAAGATCCATAATTTGCCATCTTGTACGGTAAATTCTATATCCTGCATATCCTTATAGTGCCTTTCAAGCTTATCACATACACTTTTCAGCTCTTGATAGACACTTGGCATCAATTTTTCCATGGTATTCTCTTTTTCTCCATCAATTGGTGTTGGGGTGTAAACACCAGAAACTACATCTTCACCCTGAGCATTGATTAAAAACTCACCAAAGCACTTTTTTTCTCCAGTTGAAGGATTTCGCGTAAATATCACACCAGTTGCAGAATTGTTATTCAGATTACCAAAAACCATCGCTTGCACGTTAACTGCAGTACCAAGATCTTCAGGAATATTATGTATTTTTCTATAAGAAACAGCTCTATCATTTTTCCAAGAAGCAAACACTGCATTAACCGAATTCAATAATTGATCTTCCACGCTCTGAGGAAAGTGTTTTCCGGTTTTATCGTGCACTATATGCTTAAAATCATTAACTATCTGTTTTAAAACATTAATCTCAAGCTCAGCTAAGCTTTTAGCCCCATTGTTTTGTTGTTCACTATCAATAACGTCTTGAAATAAGTGATGATCAAGCTGCAATACAACATTGGAATACATCATAATGAAGCGGCAATAGCTATCGTAAGCAAAGCGCTCTCCGCTTTTTTTTGCTAATCCAACAACCGTCTCATCGTTTAGACCAACATTTAGAATTGTATCGAGCATTCCCGGCATTGAATTTACGCTGCCAGAGCGTATAGAAACTAATAAAGGGTTATTTGTGTCTCCAAATTTGCAACTGATATCACTTTCAAGCATCGCCATGTAGTTTTTAATTTTACTACATATGTCATTCCAGCGCGTGACGCTGGAATCCACATCTTTATCTTTCTTCTGGATTCCAGTATCAGTTACTCGGATGACAGATGACCCTACGTGAGGCTCATTATCTTGATAATAGATTTTACAAACATCAGTAGAAATCGTGAAACCAGGTGGAACGGGAATGCCGATATTGCACATCTCTGCTAAATTTGCTCCCTTTCCCCCTAGCAGATTTTTCATCTCTGCATTACCTTCGCAATTATTTTTACTGAAGTAATATATTTCCATCATTTTCTCCTTTTTACTGGTAAATGCGTTATACATAGTAAGATTTATGAAGCTATAAAATTATAAAATTTAGCAGCTTGACTGGCAATAGAAAAAATATCAACGTTATTACGGAGAAATTACAACTTTAACGCTACCATCATGCGGCAACATACTTTTAAAGACCAGTTATTTCCATTTAAAGGGCAGTTATTTCCGTTTTGGAAATAACTGATTTTCATATAATTTCCCATAATTCTATTAAAAAATCGACGAAAGTTAAGAATATTAGATGAAATTTACATATTAGTAATGATATTTTTAATAAGAGGTAGAATGGATAGCTACACTTATGAAATTAACAAAAGTATTTTAATAATAAAGCTTTTTTGTAAGTTTGATAATTGTGGAGCTGAGTGACACAACTGTATAAAAAAGTGGAAAAGATCATAAAAAGCTTAAGAATTTAATAATTAAAGAAATCTATTATATTTTTTACATATAAATTGATAAAAGAAGTTTGATAGCCAAATTTCTTTTTCTGGTTTATAATTTAGAAATTTGTCTTTAATAAGTAATGAGAGCTTTAATATCGGTATATGATAAAACCAATGTAGTTAACCTTGCAGAATTTCTTGTGGAGCAACAAGTAGAAATTCTTTCAACAGGAAAGACTTATAAGGTACTATCTGATGCAGGAATAAAAACTCAGGAAATTTCAGATTACACGAAGTTTCCAGAGATATTGGGTGGAAGAGTGAAAACTTTACATCCCAAAATTCATGGCGGAATACTTGGTGATCGAGAGAAACATAAAGCAGAAATGAAGAATTTAGATATTGAGCCGATAGATTTACTTATCACTAATCTGTATCCGTTTTGGGAAACGGTAAGTAGTAATGCAAGTGAAGAGCAGATAATAGAACAAATAGATATCGGCGGGGTGGCGCTCATCAGAGCTGCAGCGAAAAATTTTCGTTTTACTTCAGTGATTTCGAGCATTGAAGATTATGAAACATTAAAAGCTGAGATGATAAAAAATAATAATAAGACAACATTGGAATATAGGAAGTATCTGGCAACTAAGGCATTTGCACTTACTGCACATTATGATTCTAATATTTATAGTTGGTTTTTATCTCAAAGCAAAAATGACGAACTTCCAGAGTTTTTTACTCTTTATGGTAATAAAGTACAGGAATTAAGATATGGAGAAAATCCTCATCAAAAGGCTGCTTTTTATAGCAATGAGTACAGTAAATATCCACTAGAAAAAGTACATGGGAAAGAATTAAGTTATAACAATATAGTAGATATAGAATCTGCACTTAACATAATTGATGAATTTGAAGAGCCAGCAGCAGTAATTATCAAGCACAATAACCCGTGCGGGGCTGCAATTGGTAATAACGTTTTTGAAGCATATCAAAAAGCTTTATCGTGTGATGAAATAAGCAGTTTTGGTGGCATAGTGGCTTTTAATCAGGAAATAGACTTGAAGCTTGCAAAAAAGTTAAATGAGATTTTTTTAGAAGTAATAGTAGCGCCTTCAGTAAGCGATGAGGTGCTAAAAGTCCTGCAAGAAAAGAAAAATTTAAGAGTAGTCATTCGTAAATCTTTTCAGGGAAATGCAAAATACCAAATCAAGAATGTGATAGGTGGTTTTTTAGTGCAGGAAAGTAATGACTCCAAAATAACAACGAAGGAGATACAGCAAGTAACAGAGTGTGCTGCAACAGAAAAAGAGGAAAAAGATCTTATTTTTGCTTGGAAAGTGTGCAAACATGTGAAATCCAATGCTATAGTTATAGCAAAGGATGGATGTGCTGTTGGCATCGGTGCCGGGCAAACAAGCAGAATAGATAGTGTAAATATTGCAGTAAGAAAAGCAGGTGAAAAATGTAAAGGTGCAGTGCTTGCGTCGGATGCATTTTTTCCATTTTCAGATAGCATAACAGAGAGTGCAAAACATGGGATCACAGCAATTATTCAACCGGGTGGCTCACTGAGAGATCAAGATGTAATAAAAACTGCAAATGAGAGTAAAATTTCTATGTTTTTCACTGGTGTTCGCAATTTTTTTCATTAGGATTTATTAGACTTCTTTCGAAACTCAATTTTTAACAATATTCAATACTTTTGAAGTATCCATTCAGGTGTATGGCTTAAGAAGCAATAGCCAGTAGGTTTTGAAAAGGATTTAACTTCTTTTGCCTCCAAGTCAAGTACAATGAAATTATCCTCTCAAGAAACATATTTCCCCGTTTCGATTGTGTAAAATATGAAACTTTTCGGTAAACAACGTAATGCCGAATCTGTCGCTCAGCATAGTTGTTTGTCAGTGGAATATTTTCTGGATCGTCCAAAAATTTCCACATCATCAGATCCGATTTCATGATATTTTTTGCTACTCGAGACGCTCCAATTGCCTCGGGTAAATTTGATATATTCTTTAAGTAATATCTCGTTCGCTTGCGTAATTTTCTTGCTCTTCTTATGAACCTTAATGTGTCTATTTCATCCTTTAACAGAGCTTTTTTCAATGCAAATAATTCAGTAGCAACATTCCTTAAATAATACCCCAAAACTTTCACTTCGCTATTCCAACTATGAGACAACCTTTCAAAATCTCTTGCTAAATGTGCCCAACAGACCTGCCTTTTCTTGCTGGAAAAGTAGTTGTAAGCTGCATATCTGTCGGTCACTACTAGGTTGTTATTCTTTCCAAATTTACTATTTTCCAGGACTTTCATCCCTCTTGACTCTGTCAATTTGATCACACTTCCTATTTTGCTCGCAAACATCCATCACCAGCCCTGTTTACCTTTGTTGTAATGGCTAGTTTCATCGATATGTAAAATTTTGCTCTTGCTTACCTCTTCCTCAATTTGCTCATATGCTTCTTGGCATTTTTCTGCCACTCTAGCCTCGCTATTTGATACACTACCGACGCTGATATCCAGGTTGAAAATGTCCTTTATAATATTTGCCACTTCTTTTTTCGAATTCTTGTAAAATCCACTTAATGCTGTAATTACTGACTTAACTCTTGGACCAAATGTGTCCGCAGTTACTCCTTCTTGTAGCTTGCTACTTTTTCTTTTTCCACATCTTTTGCAACGTCCATGCTCTAGTTAATATTCAACTACATACGGCTTGATTTCCGGCAAATCGACCTTTTGATGAGTATACGGATCTTTTGATACCGCAATTTCTCCTCCGCACTCACACGTATTGGGCAGTTCTATTTTTACCATCTCATCTGCCTCCATTTTAGGGCGGTAACTGCCTTTATGTCCAACCTGTGCTCCTACTTTCCTGTCACTTTTTGGCTTATTTTCCCTCATCTTATATAATTCTTTGGAGCTTGGTATAGATGAATTTTTTGAATTTAAGCCAAGCCTTTCTTTTAACTCAGCGTTTTCGATATAAACAGGCATTTAACCGACAAAGGAAAAATATGCCAGTCAAAATGAAAGTCAGTAACTGCTACGAATATAACAAATTTCTCCAAGAAAGAGGAAATATTTTTTATTACGTCAACGATGCCATAGAAAATTGGTACGAAAAAAGTCCCAAAATGGCCGGTAGCAACAATATTTATAGTGATAAAGTCGTAATTCTAATTCACATAATAACTTATTTGTTTAGAATAGGCCTAAGACAAACGGTGGGGTTTATAGCGGGATACCTTGAGCAAATAGGAAAAAATTTGCAAGTTATCAGCTATTCCCAGGCTTCCAGAAGATTCAAAAAGCTTAACTTAAAAATTAATGATCGAAGACATGATAAAAACAGTATGGAAAATATTGAGATCGCCATAGATAGCACTGGAATAAGCATCTACAATAATATTCCAGGCCATAGTAAGGCAAACGGTACAGATAGAAAGTACCGTGGCTATAAGCAAACAAGAAAATTGCATGTAATGCTGGAGATAGGTAGCAAAAAAGTCATAGCTGCAAAATACAGTAGTGGAGTTTATTCTGACCACTATGGAGCCTGTGATCTTATTGCAAGGGCTAATGCTAAATACAATATAAGCACACTATATGCAGACAGAGCATATAATCGAAAGAAGTTATACAAATTGTGCAATGAGCTTGGCATAAAGACAAAAATTCCTCTGCAAAACAATGCAGTGGAGCATCCAAAGCTGGATTATATGGCTGAGAGAAATTCTACAATCAAGCTCATAAAGTCATATGGTGAAGATGGTATGAAGAAGTGGAAAAAAGAGATAAAT
Organism: Wolbachia endosymbiont of Ctenocephalides felis wCfeT; assembly: GCF_012277295.1. Classification (NCBI taxonomy): domain Bacteria; kingdom Pseudomonadati; phylum Pseudomonadota; class Alphaproteobacteria; order Rickettsiales; family Anaplasmataceae; genus Wolbachia; species Wolbachia endosymbiont of Ctenocephalides felis. The sequence continues at coordinate 1,275,365 of NZ_CP051156.1, read as the reverse complement.
TATGGGAAGAGATCTTATATAGAAAGTTTTTTCTCGCGACTGAAGCAAACATTTGGGTTTAGTTTTAGGAACAAATCTGAGATTAACCGTAAGAAAGAAATGCTACTCAAGTGTTATTTGCTGAACAAATTTACTGAAATAGGCATGGCTAAATTTGAGATAGCTTCATGAATTTATTATGCATTGCCTCCTATCCAAAGAGCGATGCAACAAAGCCATCCCAGTGTCAAGCACTGGGATGACAAAGGGGGAGCACTGGGATGACACACTCCTGCCGGGGGAAATACAGTGTTCGTATAGTAATGATATTCTTTTTACTGACCCAAGTGTCAGCTACTCGGATGACAAAGGGGGAGCTACTCGGATGACACCGTTTTGTGGGTAAATGGCCTAAAACGCAACGTTCGTACAGTTATACATTGAGCGCAGGCATCCAGAGATTTGGATGCCATAAGTTCGTTAGTATTAAAACTCCCAGCTAAGTGGAGTATTCACATCACCTGAGGCGTCAAAAGATGATTGTAACATCTTTGTTGCAACGGCTTGTTGGAAATCTTCATCAACTTTTAATTCGTCAGAGTTAGCAGCTGATCCAGGAGCTCCTGCAGGTCCAACTGGCCCCTGTAGGCCCTTTGCACCTAAGAAATCTTTTGCCAATAATTTACCGCTAGAAGGGCCATATAGTTTATGGTCAGGGTCTGTAATTTGGTCAAGAGCTGTTCCTAATGTGTCCACTAAAATAAATTTGTCACCATCTTTTGCACCAAGCACTTTCCCTGCAAAAGTTTTGTCAACATTGTCACCACTAATTTGAGCAAATGCTTTATCTGCACCGTCTACAGTGTACACTTTTTTAGCTTTATCAGCGTTAGTTGTTAATTGACCTATTAAAGTATCTATATCTTTTATAGGTGTTGAAGTACCACTAACATCATAACTTAATACATCTGCTTTCTTAGCAAATGCACCGTCTGTTTCTGTTTTAGTGTAAACTGCATCAGTATTATTAGTTTTAGTGTACACTTTGTTTGTGAATTCAGGAGCGCCGATTATTGCATCTACCACGCCTGCTTCTGCTACTGCCCCTGCAAGAGCTGGTGTGCTAGCTGTAGAACCATCTGCTTTAAACAAGCTTTCCATAGCTTTACCTAAGCCTTCTACTTTGTACTTTATTGCATTGCCCGTTTTAGGTGCATATCCTAATTCAAGCTCTCCTCCAGATATATCTAAAGTATATTTATTTCCTGTTTTATCTTCCAAAGTTATGATTTTCACCTTGGTAAAATCTGTTGATGCAGTACCTGTAGTTTCTTCAAATGTTAAACCAACCGCCATATTAACCCTCCATGTGTTGTAAAAACTACATGATGCATGAAAACTGTTTCATTTTTGTTAATTATTAATACGAAGTAGAAAAGGTTAATTTTACTTTTCATATTAAGCAATTCTTAATTAACTGGCATTAAAGTAGCTACTTTGAATTGAGGGAGTGGTAATGATTAGTAAAATGATTAGTAAAAAAACTTTAGCAATAACGGCAATGGCTTTGCTGTTGTCACAACAATCTTCTGCAGATGGATGGTACATTGGCGGTGGATATCATAATCAAATTCATAACAGCACAAGTGCATTGAAAGTTAAAATTGGAACTGCCGATGCTACAGCTGCTAATAAAGTATCTATAAATGATAGAGATGCCAGTAACACAAAAGGTCAGCTGATAGATAAGTACAAGGGAGATTATAATCCACCTTTTGCTGCAAATGTAGCAATTGGTTACGCTGGAGAACTTAATGACCATAGCTATAAAGCTGAGCTGGAAGGAATGTATTCTTCTATAAAAGTGGATAATATTGGTCTGGCAAGTAGCCAAATGACTGTATCGTATATAAAAGACCCTGGACAAGGAGGCACGAAAAATTATGGAGTGATAGTAAATCATGATCAAATTGAAAATGCATCTTTAATGGCAAATGTCTATCATCACTGGAAGAGTGATCGCTTCTCTTTTTCTCCTTACATTGGAATTGGAGGCGGTATGACAAGAATGAAAATGTTTGAACAAACGTCATGGAAACCTGCGTACCAAGTGAAAGCTGGTCTTGATTATAAAATAACTGATGATACAAATGTACACATTGGATATAGACATTTTGGTGCTATTGGTACTGATATAAAACTTAAAGCCGGCGAAATAACAAATGGACAAAAAAGTGCAGAAATAAGTACAACAAACACCCAAGACATAACCATAAGCAACAAGTTATTTGCTACACATAGTGTAGAACTTGGTCTTACTGTTAATTTTGCTAGCCAATAAAAAATGCATAATTGCCCCAGTGCTCTGCACTGGGCTCCTCTTGCATAATGAAATAGCCTACAAGATATTGTAAACATCTTAATCTTCTTAGTATTGGCAAATTAACAAAATTTGAGCAACCTTTATAATTTCTATATAATCTTAAAAATTCAATTAAGAATATCATGAAGATAATAATAGGTAATGCTAGTAGAGAATTAGTGATTAGCGAGGAACTGTCTCCTTGTAATATATCAAAATTTGCTGATGGTGAGCTAAATGTGGAGGTAGAAAGTAATTTATATAATCAAGAAGTATACATAGTACAGTCCATTTCTCCACCTGTGAATGATAATCTTATGGAGCTTCTCCTAATGATTGATGCAGTAAAAAGAGCGGATGCTAAAAAAATAACTGCAGTCATTCCTTATTATGGATATAGCAGACAAGATAGAATTATTAAAAATAATAATATGCAGTCAGCTTTGAGTGCCCAATTGGTTGCAAATCTTATTCAAACTGCAGGTGCAAACAGCATTGCAGCTTTTGATCTGCATTCAACTCAAATTGAGGGGTTTTTTAATGTACCAGTAGTTAATCTAAGTTGTTTTGAAGTGTTTGCCCAGTCTATCAAAAAAGAAGATTTAGCAGTTGTTGCACCAGATGTTGGAGCAATTGGCAGAGCGCGTGCTTTTGCAAAAGTCTTAGAAGCAAAACATAACGTAGAATTAAATGATAAAATTGTTGTGGTTGATAAATATAGGGAAAAGGCTGGTATATCACAAGTAATGAACATAATAGGAGAGGTTGCAGGTAAAAATTGTGTCATTGTTGATGATATAGTAGATTCTGGCGGAACGCTCTGTAATGCGGCACTTGCTATAAAAAATCAAGGAGCAAAATCTGTCACTGCTTGCATCACACATGGTGTGCTTTCGGGAAATGCAATTGAGAAGATTTCTTCTTCTGTACTAGATAAATTAATAGTTACAGATACTGTGCTTCACAAATTTGAAAAAATTGATAAAATAGAAGTTGTTTCAATTGCAGATATTTTAATGAGTTTCATATTAAAGACTCAAGGAGATAAGAGTGCCTAAATCAACAGAAGATACCATTACCTCACTGATAGAGTTTTCAAACAAGAGAAAGGTGACAATTACTAGAGAAGAAATGCTTAAGATTGCGCATCTTGTCAGGATTAAGTTATCAGATGATGAGATAAAACACTACTCTAGGGAGTTAACCATGCTTGATTGGATACATGATATCTTATTATCAGTTAACACTGATGGCGTTTCTCCTATACGTTACGGTACTATCGATAAGGATGTTCATGTACGTGATGACGTTGTAAACTCTCGGAATATCAAAGAGGAAATACTCTCCAATACAAGGTCTGAGCATGGGTATTTTGTAGTGCCAAAAGCCATAAATGACTAAACAATATATTATTGATATAGGAAAATAACTGGTAGATGTTACATAATAGTTTAGATGAATTTCTAAAATCTATTTCAAGAAACAAGAGTATAATGTGCCTTGATATGGGAGAAAAGCGGATAGGTATAGCATTTAGTGACAGAACCCAGCTCATAGCAACAGCTCACAGCATATATTATAGAAAAAATATGAGCAAAGATTTAGGCTATCTGTATAGAATTTTCAAGGAGAATGAATCTTGCGCAATTGTAGTAGGATTACCATATGGAATAGATGAAAAAAAAAGTGAATGGTGTGAAATGATTATTCAATTTGCAAATAAAATAATCAAAAGATATAAAATAGACATATATTTGCAGGACGAGAGCTTATCAACAGCTATTGCGACAAATACACTAAAAGTTACTGGAGTATCAATCACAAAGTCAAAAAAAATAGATGATAAAATTGCAGCATGTATTATTTTACAGCGAGTATTGGATAAAATGAATGAAATTCGAGTGAAAGGATGAGCAATACAAGAAAAATATTGTGTGCGTACCAAAGGGATTAAAGTTATTCTAGATTATTTGTGAAAGATGTTTTTGTTAAAACCAACAAATTTTTCTTCTGTTGCTAAGAGGGCATTACCTTGGCTTGAAGCTATCTGTTTTGCATGTTTTCTTATCGGAATGTTCTTAGCTTTATTTTTTTCCCCAGAGGATTATAAACAAGGAGAAATTGTACGCATTATGTATCTACATGTGCCTTCAGCGTGGCTTTCCTTAGGAATATATGGATTAATTGCATCTTTAAGTTTTATTTCATTGGTGTGGAATAATAGCATTGCCAGTGTTTTAGCTCACGCAGCCGCTCCCGCTGGAATGATTTTTTCTGCAATATGTTTGATTACTGGCAGTATCTGGGGGAAAGGCACTTGGGGCACTTGGTGGGTGTGGGATGCAAGACTTACCTCAATGTTAATCCTGTTTTTTCTATATATGGGATATCTCGCATTATGGAGTGCCTTTGATAGTGAGGCAAGAGCTGAAAAATCAGCGTCAGTATTTGCTATTTTTAGTGCTATAAACATTCCAATAGTAAAATTTTCTGTGAATTTGTGGTCTACTCTGCATCAACCAGCTAGCATCATGAGAAAAGGTGGAGTAGCAATCGAAGGTTCTCTTTTGCTACCGCTAATCGTTATGTTCATATTTTGCGCCACATTTTTTTTAGTAGTGTGGATACTGTACTCACTTTACTTGATGAATTTATATAAGATCAAAAGAGAGATTAGTATGAGGTATTAGCAGCTGTAAGCTTATGTAATGGATAAACTTTCCAAATCAAACTTTTGTTTTGGATAAAGTGTAAACATAATACTTTCACGCTCAAAATATATATTTTTAGGGTTGCTTATTTGTTTTTTCACCACTTGTTGATCTACAGCCCATATAAAAGTTGCGTAATCTTCAGTTACTGAATGTATTTTTAAATCACGGGTGTTAATGAATAGCTTTCCATTTACCCATATTTTCCACGTATCAGGTGAAAGGTATAAAATCGAATCGAGGCTAACTACCTTACAATCGAAGTCATCTAGTATTTCTTCTACTACTACTCTTGAAGATCGCAAATTAAATTGCTCCATTTCGTGGATCATCCTATTAATTGGTTCCTCATCAAAAAAAATGCTTTTTATATCACTATATTCTGGTGAAGCTTCAAAATCGATGGCCTCTTTCATTACAGAATCTTGATCTTTATCATTTGACTTTGAACCATTGATAAAAAAACATTCTTCTGCACGAATCTTTGCCACATCAATCAAATCATCAATTTCTTGTCTTGCAATACTTTCAAAATACTTTTTTTCTATAATCATTCCATCATGAGAATGATGGCATACCATTTCATCATCACCCTGCTTTTCTATATATACACATAGATTTTCACTATTTAATCCTAATATTTTGTGTTCAATGGAGTTGCCATCATTGATAAACCGTGTGCAAGAATACTTTTTACACGTTTCTATACTTTCTGCAATATCTTCACAATCGCAATACGTGTTGAAGTTGAAACATAGCAGTATCAAAATAAAAAGCAGCTTTATATTCATTTTATCTGCTTAATAAAATGTACCAGTCAAAAACCATATTAGCCCCCACTACCTCTACCATATCACCACTTAAAACTTGATCTACAATTGTAGAGTCAATATTTTTTATCTTATTCAAAATAAGAGACTTAATCATAACATAACCAGGCAAACTTGGAATAGATTGTAAAAAGAAAAAAATATGTTTATCGCTTATCGAGCTAAAATTTAAAGTAACTTCGCTTTTTATTACTTCTGCCTGTTCACTTTTATATGGAATATCAACTTCTTGAGGTACAGAGATTGATATTTCTGGTTCTAATATAAAATACTTCTTATATAACTTATTAAGTTCAAAATTTAAATTTGTAATATATCTACTGCTATGTAAATTTGCAGAAGAAATTTTTTGCCACAAATCTAAGTTTTTATTGAGGATAACTTCTTTCTTTTGAATTTCGACAATTTGTGAATTAATGGAGCGTATTTTATTGGCAGTGCTTTGGTTTTTACTATAGATCTTGCCGTTATATATTACGATATACGTTAGCAGTCCTATTAACACAACAGATAGTAATAAATATAATATAAATTGTATTGTAGCCTTTCTTTTTAGTTGAGAAATAGCCATGGATTTACATTACCTCTCCTATTTTAACATCAACCAAGACACTTCGTTCTATAGAGTCAGGCAAGCTAGAAATATCAGTGTTATAGGTGCGAAAATTACTATTTAAATTCTTTCGTAGCTTTTCATACTGGCTAGTAAGATTTTTGCCTGGCTGCAAATGAAATCTTAAAACTGTGCTAATAGAATTTTTTAGCTCGTTGTAATGCCATTTAAAAGACTGAAGTTCCGCACCTGGTACTTTTAATTTTTCCACGTATCTGACTTGCGTAAGAGGAGAATACTCTATTTTTGATAAAATATTGTTCATATTAATAAAATCATAAATTTCATCTATTTTTTTTACATTATAATCTTGGCTGAGCTTTACTAATTGATTATTTAAGGTCTTCTCTTTCGCTGATAAATTATCAGAAACATTGAAATTTGAACGCAAATTTAATAAAGATAGAATATTGATTACAACCAATATCAGAGCGAAATATAAAAAAGCTCGAGGAGAATTCAAAGAAAAGGAATTGTATAGATAGAATTCTCTTGTCTCTTTCGTATTAAAGATGGCTATTGGTTTATTTTTTAAACTATGAAATAAAATAACGGTGTCGCAGAATTTGTCTTTCTGACTTATAGCTAGCTCTAATCCTAGTAATTTTCCCAGTTCGTATGGAGTGAGTATATCTACACTACTTTCTGAAAAATTTATAACTGATAAACTAGCCTTTATTTCTTCTGATACAATCATACAAAGGTCAACATGGTCATTCTTTTTAAAACCAAATTTAGCTAAAGATTTAATGGTATTTTGTACTTCTTGGTATATTCCTCCCGCAATAATTCCTGGCAAAACATCGTTAGTAAAAGGCACTAAGCGTGTAAGCACCATTCTGTTGTCTTTTAAGACCACTTGTCTATAGCCTCCTGTTTTAGTTGCAGCAACTATGATCTTCCAATATTTTAAATTTTTATGTAAAATCTTTTTTACTGTACTACTCACTTCAATAGGAAACATTAATATTCCCTTGAAGTTAGAGCCTACTTCAATAAACATATCTAACCAATATTCTATTAAGTGCTTTACCTTTGATGACACGCAAATATAATGCCAATACTTGCTGGATTTGTTTGGCTTCTCTATTAATAGAGCTGAGTTTATATCGTAATCATCAGCAAAATGCTCCATTTTCGCTTTTACTGATAGATATGCGCTAACTCTACTTACATCAGGAATAGACTGTGAGGTATAATTTTGGTCTGTATGGTTAAGAATCAAGTATAAAGGTGCTTTTTTATCAGATAGAAGACATGATCTTAATTCAGAAACTATTTTGTCATTTTTGCTCTTAGCAAAGTACCTTTTACTTAAGGTATCATTCTTAAAGCATAGTAATATTATACCTTCTTCCCCAATAGAAAGCATAAATTTGCTTTTAGGCTTTGAAACAAACATAAAGCATACACTCATTTAAGGATTAAAAAGGTAATTTATTGAAATTCAATAAACAACAGAGGAAAAATTTAACAACCTACCACTTTATAGGTACAGTTGTACATATATGAAAATGTTCATATATGGAGTGAGAAGTCTACTGACCAGGTTTCAAAATTTTTAATAATTCTGTGCTATTAATTATACATAAATTCCCGTTAAAAGAGAATAAAGCATGATTTCTAAAAATTTAGAGGCTAGTTTAAATAGAGCGTTACTGATAGCGTCTAATTTTAATCTTAAATATGCAAAAGTAGAACACTTACTATTAGCATTAACTAAAGATGCGGATGTAAATTATGTTCTCTCGAGATGTAATATTAGCCCTGAGGAAATCATAAATATAGATAACGTTCTATCAAAATGTGATATTAAGATTAGCGATTATAATATAAAAGTCTTATTGCAGGACAACTCTAAATTAGCTGCCCATGAAGTGAAGCCTAGTTCACTATTTCGATGCATAATACATAGGGCAATAATACGAGCTCATAGTTTAGAAAAGAGAGAGATAAGTGGAGCGAACGTTCTAGTGGAAATTTTGTCTGAACGAGACTTATACATAGAAGATCTGTTGCAAAAGCAAAGTGCAAGAGACCCTGACCTCATTTACCACATATCCAACATGAAATATGTAGATAGTGTTGATGAATATACCACTAATTATAAAGTGAAATCTGATAAAAATAATGATCCTTCCGTAAATAAGAGTGAGTTATTAAAAGATGATGAAGTTTTACAAACTTACTGTAAAAATTTAAATGATTCTGCAAGGAGCAAGAAAATAGACTACGTGATTGGCCGTGATTACGAACTGGATCGTACAATAGAAATATTATCAAGGCGCAGAAAAAATAATCCTCTTTATGTTGGAGATCCAGGTGTTGGTAAAACAACCATAGTTGAAGGATTAGTCCTTAAAATCATCGAGGGTAACGTTCCAAATTTGCTAAGGTCCAGTATAATTTATGCTTTAGATCTTGGATCGCTCCTTGCAGGAACGCGTTATCGAGGTGATTTTGAAGAGAGAATAAAATCTATCATCAAAGCAATTGAAGCAAAACCAGGAGCTATTTTATTTATTGATGAAATACATACTATAATTGGTGCTGGCTCAACAAGTGGTAGCTTTCTTGATGCAGGAAACTTGCTCAAGCCTGCACTTGCAAGAGGTACATTGCGTTGCATAGGTGCAACAACATACAAAGAATATAGTACTAGTTTTGAAAAGGACAAAGCGCTGGCACGAAGGTTTCAAAAAATTAATATCAGAGAATCATCTGTTAGTGAAACAGTGAAGATACTAAATGGTATAAAACATTATTACGAGAGCTACCATGGAGTGTATTACACAGCAAATGCTATCCGATCAGCAGCCGAGCTTTCATATAAATATATTACTGGGCGAATATTACCAGACAAAGCAGTTGATGTCCTTGATGAGGCAGGAGCATATTGTAAGCTGCTGAGAAACAGAGGCAAAGTTGTGAATAGTCGTGATATTAAAAGTACCATTACTCGTATCACAAACGTACCTTGCGGCTCTGAATACAAGGATTTTCAAAAGGTGAAATCTTTAAAAGAAAATCTTAAAAAAGTTATTTTTGGTCAAGAAGAAGCTATAGAATCTCTAGTAAACTCTATCAAAATTGCTAAATCGGGGTTGAGAAACTACAACAAGCCATTAGCCAGCTACCTTTTTGCGGGGCCAACTGGTGTGGGTAAAACGGAACTTGCAAAACAATTGGCAGAGAACATGGGTATGCACCTTATACGCTTTGATATGTCCGAGTACATGGAACCTCACACAGTCTCGAGAATGATTGGCTCTCCTCCCGGATATGCTGGCTATGATCAAGGTGGGTTGCTCACAGAAGCTGTATCCAATAATCAGTATAGCGTTGTGCTGCTTGATGAAATCGAGAAGGCACATAGTGATATTTACAATATACTACTGCAAATCATGGATTATGGCTGCGTTACAGACACTTACGGACGCAAGATTAATTTTTCTAATGTGATTTTAATCATGACAACCAATGCAGGAGCATTTGAGCGTAGCAAAAGCTCTATTGGCTTTGGATATAAAGACTTTAACATCGGTGATAGCGAGAAAGCACTAGAGCAGGTTTTTAGCCCTGAATTTCGTAACCGCCTTGATGCAACTATTTCGTTTGTTGATTTAAATGAAGATACCATTCTCCATGTAGTTGATAAATTCATTGCTGAGCTGAAAAATCAGCTTACACAAAAGGGCATATCTTGTTCAGTCGATGAAGGGGTAAAGCTTTATCTCGCTAAAATGGGTTATAGTAAAGAAATGGGAGCACGTCCAATAGAAAGACTAATTGAAAAAGAAATAAAGGGTTATCTGGCAGATGAGATACTCAATTGCAGATTAGTAAAAGGAAAAATCCTGAATATTTTCATGAATAAAAAGGAAAATAAAATCGAGTTTGTAGGCTCTGTGAACAAAATTTGCCATGAGAAAATAAAGTAGAGAAAAAATAGCAGAAACAAGGGAAAGGCGGTAGTTTACTATAATTGACACAAAAGAAAGCTACCATGGAATATCATATTAACACTTCCACCTTACTCTCCAAGTGTTCCTTGATTAAAATTTCTAAAATCTGCACTATATTTAACGCTGCACCTTTACGTAGGTTATCAGCTACTATCCACATATTTAATCCATATTGAACAGTATCATCTTTTCTAATGCGTGACACATACACGGCATCTTCTTGTACAACATCAATTTGAGTTGTATACTCACGTCCATTGTGCATTAAAATCCCTTTATCTTCAGCGTTACTTAATATTTCACGAGCTTGTTCTACAGTTATTTGTTGATCAAATTCTACATTAACTGCTATTGCATGACCAATAAAAACAGGCACTCTTACACAAGTTGCAGTTACTCTTACATCTTTCCCCAAGATTTTTTTCGTTTCTTCTTGTATTTTCCATTCCTCTTTTGTAGAGCCGTTTTCCATGAATTCCCCTATTTGAGGAATGCAATTAAATGCTATTTGTTTAGGAAATAATTCAGGATTTGTAGTTTCATTCATGAACATTTTTTTTGTCTGGTTATAGAGTTCATCCATTGCTGCTTTACCGGCACCGGAGGTTGATTGATAAGTCGAAGTGACTACTCTTTTTATCTTTGCTTTTTGATTTAATAAATGCAGCACTAGGAGCATCTGTATTGTTGTGCAATTTGGATTGGATATGATGTTATGGTTTTTATATTCTGCAATTCTTTCCTTATTAATCTCTGGAATAATCAGTGGCACACCTTCTTTCATTCTAAAATAAGAAGTGTTATCTATCACAATGCACCCAGCTTTTGTTGCAATTGGTACATACTTTTCGGAAACATTAGATCCAGCACAGAAGATAGCTATATTAATTTCAGCAAAATCGTAATTTTCAAGGCATAAAACAGTTAAGTTTTTATCACCAAAACTTAATTTTCTTCCTTCTGATTTTTTTGATGCAAGTGCAACGACATAACCTATTTGAAAGTCAGAAAGTATACTCAATACTTCACGTCCTACTCTTCCTGTTGCACCGATAACAGCTATTTTACGTATCATATAAATAAAACCCCTAAGTATTTAAATTATATTATATTTTTATTAAAAAAATTTACAATTTCTTAATATTTTTACTCTAAAATTAACCATAAATTAATAATCATTATGTAATATTAATAATATTACATAATGACATAAGAGATGGAAAAAGAGCATGACAAAAACAATGTTGGATCTTCATTTCCACAACCTGCAAAAATCAACGAGTCAAAAGCCCAAAACCCTACCTCAAATACGGGTGAAAAGCTTGATAAAACAAGGATTAAACCTTTACCTGCACAAATCAATGAATCAAAAGCTCAAAACACTGCTTCAAATGTGAGTAAAAAGCATGATGCAGCCAAGGTTGCACCTTTATTTCCAAAAACCACAAGGAAAGTAAATCCTATATTTGATGATATAAAGTATGGTGGCACAGAAATGAAAGTAAAGCAAGTAAATCCTCCTGCCGTAACAATAATTGAATGGCTTCTTTCAAAAATTTTCACGCCTAAAAGTAAGCTTAAAAAAAGTAGCGCTACAAAGGTAGAAGATACTGGTAAACATCCTTAATATACTTTTCTGTTGATTGGGATTCTCAAGCTAGTTTAAAGAAATCTTCTGGTTTTTCGTGCAGTATTGTTTAGCTTTCTTTAAACTACACCAATTCTCCTACGACTTGGTGTAATGTCTTTACAACTTTGTAATGCAATCTTCTTCCTTCTTTTCCTTTATGTCATCAATGATCTGTCTTATTGCACTTTCCCAGCGTTTTTGTGTACTTATCCAGGATTCTGTAGGCTCAGGTCTATTGCTTCTAGTGATTAAGTCTGCAAAAAGATTTGAAAATATTTTTTTAGCTATTAAGAAAGCTTCACTTTCCTTCTTTAGTTCATCGAGACATTTTTTTTGATCGTTTGATGCATTACCTTCTCCAACCGCCGCTTCAACATATTGCTGCAGTTTTTCTTCTATACTTTGAGCATTACTAGATTTTTCTTGTTCAATGTCATTAATTTTAGCAGTAATTTTTTTCGCTTCTGCTTCATATTCACTCATTATTTTTCCAATCTTAGTTTTTTTAGCTGCGGGGCAAAATACTACTAAAGTTGTGAGCACGGAAAGAAAAATACTAATAGAGACAACAAAATCAGACAACTCTCGCCTTCCGGTAAAATCACCTCTAGCATAAAACCTAATGCTAAAGAGAGACATAATCAAACCTGAAATTGAACTAAAGCAAGCAAATTTTCTCATAAATTGATTATCAAGCTTATCATGAAATTTTTCCTTTAACTTTTCCATGTTAAAAGAAAACTCCAGAAATAACTCTAACATGGCAATCTCATCACTCTCCAACGCATAGTTATAAATTGTCTTTCCATATTTATCTTTGGTGTGAAGAATCTTGTCTTTATTTGCTACGTTATACATCAACAATTTATATGTCCCGCTTTCAACACAGTTATTTATCTCTTTGGCTGCAAGTTGAGTATTGGTATCTAAAAGTAATTTAACCGTCTCTAAGTTTTGGCAATGTACTGCATAATATAACGGCATTCTGCCATCTTCATCCCGATAATTAACCTCTTGATTAACATTAACCCTATACTTTTCTAACTCTTTTAAAATAAATTCCATAAAGCCTATGTTTCCAACTGTAGCAATATGATGCAATATGGTTTTATTATGACAATCACGAATGAGCTTTCCTTGCTCAGCAAAATATGCACCATTTTGTACAAGAAGCTCAAAACATTCTTTATTTCTTGTAAAATGCAGTGGCATTCTGCCATATTCATCACATGCGTTAATATTGTGCACTCGACCACAATTTTTCAGCGTTGTTATAGCAAACTCAAGGCACTCTATACCTCCGCGAGCTGCGTAATGTAATATAGTAGCTCCCATGTTACTGCAGGCATAAACATTTGCGCCTGCACTTTTTAATAGCTCAGCACACTCTCGGTGGTTTTCATTAATTGCTAAAAGTAATGGTGTTTCACCGTTATGGGTTTTACTGTTAACATAATCTTGTTTGTTTTGATTATGTAAAATAAGTAATTTGGCGCAAAACATGTGTCCGTGCATAGAAACGATATGCAATGAATTCATTCCATTCTTATCAACAAGGTAAATATTTGCTCCTTTTTTGCGTAATAATTCAATGCACTCCTTATTTCCTACTCTACCAGCACAATGTAGAGGTGAACTACCATCTTCATCTTGCGTATTTATTTCTTGCGCAAGATCAATTGTATATTTTGTCCTATCTCTTTCTAATTGGCTTATAAGAAATTTAAGGCAGTTATTAGTGTTACTTTGAGCAGCATAATGCAGTAGAGACCGACCTTTTAGGTTTTTAATAATTGAACTATTGCCATCACTTAAATGAGTAGGATTTCTTTTTTTAATTCCCTGATCTATTATAAATTTTAATAACTCTTCTCCGTCTGACTGTGCGGTGTGATGCAAAATTGTAGCTCCATCCTTGTCTTTCCTGCCAATCTCAAATTCTGAGTTAAATCCCTGTACTGAAATCAGTAAAGTGTAAAAATCTATGAAATACTGACAATTTCCACTCATTGCAGCATAAAACAGTAGGCTCCTGCCGCTTTTATCAGCTATTAACTCACCATCATCTATAAATGTTAAACCTTTTTGGTATAAGTATTTTATGAAATATATACCAACACCAGACTTGGCAGCGTAATGTAGAAATGCACAATGCTCATTATCTTCTAGCATCAAGATCGCGGATACTACCTAAATTGTATATCAAGTACTCAACACATTCTTTTAAACCCCGTATAGCAAAAGTATGAAATTGAGTATGACCTTGGTTGTTTTTTATAATTCTTGCTCCATTTGCTGTAAGGCACTGTACACAATTCACGTTGGATGCATAATGTAGCGGAGTATTGCCCTCTTGATCTTGTCTGTTAATCTCACTTCTATCGCATCTCAACATTTTAATAAGAACTTCTAGTACCTCACTTTTACCATCAATAGATGCGTAGTGCAGAGGCGTTTTTCTATAGATATCTTTTGTAAATTTTGCTCCTCTTTTTATTAAATTTTTAATAGCATCTACATTGCCGTCTTGTGCTGCTAAATGCAAGAGTGTTAGATTCTTATCCTGGCTAAAGAAGTTTATGCATTTATTTAAGCTGGCATTGTTACTATAGCCATTGATTTTGAATGCCATGTAATAGTGTTTTAACTCCTGCTCACTGACAGCGTGATCTGCTTTTACGTTAGGTTCCGTTTGAATGGAAGTTTCTTCTACTGGCTGATTGTACCTTACAGCCTCCATGTCTACTGAAGTACTATACTCTGGTATTATGTTAGCAGTAGAGCCAAACTCTTTAAGCTTAAACGATGCAGGTTTGTTGTTGTTTTGATATTTGTGTTTTTTTACCATAATGCCATAACTATTATTTACATAATGCGTTAATTATAGTAATTTATCCAAAATGTATAGAAAAATATTACATAAATGAAATAAATCTAGCTGAAGGATAAAATTTCTAACTCTGACAAAATTGAATTGCTCTTTCTTCAATTACATGACGAAAGTGCCTAACTAGCCCTTGAATTGGCCAAGCTGCAGTATCACCAAGTGCACAGATAGTATGCCCTTCTATTTGAGTTGTGAGATCAAGTAGCTTATCTATTTCACCAGGTTGAATACTTCCTGCTACCATTCTTTTCATGATTCTCCACATCCACCCTGTGCCCTCACGGCATGGTGTGCATTGTCCGCAGGATTCATGCATGTAAAAGTGTGACAACCTCTCTATAGCTGCTATTATGTCGGTTGACTTATCCATAACTATCACAGCCGCAGTACCAAGACCAGATTGTACATTTCTTAGGGAGTCAAAATCCATTTCAATAGTGTCACATATAGACTTTGGAATTAATGGTACTGAAGATCCTCCAGGTATAACAGCGAGCAAATTATCCCAACCTCCACGCACTCCACCTGCATACTTTTCAATTAATTCCTGTAATGGAATCCCAAGTTCTTCTTCAACATTGCATGGATTATTCACGTGCCCTGAAATGCAAAAGATTTTAGTACCAGAATTGTTTGGTTTACCAAGAGAAGCAAACCATTCCCCTCCACGGTTCATGATATCAGGAACCATAGCTATAGTTTCAACATTGTTTATTGTAGTTGGGCAACCGAAAAGCCCAACACCCGCAGGAAATGGAGGCTTCATGCGAGGAAAGCCTTTTTTACCCTCTATGGATTCAAGTTGGGCTGTTTCTTCTCCACATATATAAGCACCTGCACCTCGGTGAATAAATACATCAAGATCATAACCTGACTTACAGGCATTTTTTCCAACCATCTCTCCTTTATAAGCTTCTTCAAGCGCTTTTTTTAAAACTAAATATTCGTTATAAAATTCACCTCTTATATAGATGTAAGCAGCTGATGCATTGATTGCCCTTCCTGCTAGAACAATTCCTTCAAGTAACTTGTGTGGCTCATATCGCAATATATCTCTATCTTTACATGTGCCAGGTTCAGATTCATCTGCATTTACTACTAAATAAGTTGGTTGTTCTTTTGGAAGGTTTTTTGGCATAAAACTCCATTTTAAGCCAGTTGGAAATCCAGCTCCTCCTCTTCCTCTTAAACCAGATTTTTTTACTTCATCAATAATTTTCTCTGGCCCTAAATCTAGAAACTCCTTTGTTTTTTGCCAGCTACCACGTTTTTTTGCACCTTTAAGCAATGGATCTTCTTTACCGTTTAGGTTAGTGAATATTCTATTTTGTGCCTTCAGCATGCATTTCAAAATTTCAAGTGATCCCGGCGCGAATCGAACGCGCGACCCACTGATTAAAAGTCAGTTGCTCTACCGGCTGAGCTACGGGATCATTTAGCTATACTGAGTATAAATACAGCTTTTATCCATTTTAATCAAACTAAAATTTTCACATATAATTAAATAAATGAACTGTACTTATGATAAAAAACATAAAATTTATACAATTGCATACAATTAAAACGCAACTTCAATACTTGCATTTTACGTTATTTTAATGTACACAAGCTTTATGCTTCTAATAATACAAATTCTTTTTCTCCTTGTACCACTACTGCTCTCAGTGGCATATCTGGTATACTTTGAGCGTAAAGTCATTGGTGCAATTCAATTAAGACATGGACCAAGTGTTGTTGGACCATTCGGTTTACTGCAGCCATTTGCAGATGCAATTAAGCTATTAATCAAAGAGCCAATAATACCATTTAGGGCAAATACTTTGTTGTTCCTTATGGCGCCAATGCTTACTTTTATTTTAGCGTTAATTGCTTGGGCAGTTATACCATTTGGTGCTGAAGTAATTATAGAAAATGGACAGCAAACAGTGATTCCTAAAGTGATGGCAAACATTAATGTTGGTGTACTCTACGTACTTGCAATATCTTCTTTAGGGGTATATGGTATTATCATTGCAGGTTGGTCTAGCAACTCCAATTATGCCTTTCTTGGTGCAATAAGATCAGCTGCTCAGATGATCTCATATGAAGTTTCAATAGGTCTAATAGTTGCCACGGTTGTTATTACAACTGGTACATTAAATCTTGGAGAAATGGTAGCTACAAAGCACAATATGCCATTTTGGGTTGACTTGCTAATGCTACCTATTGCTATAATATTTTTTATCTCTTTGCTTGCAGAAATAAACCGTCATCCGTTTGATCTACCAGAAGCAGAATCAGAGCTTGTGACTGGATATAACGTTGAATATTCATCTATGCCCTTTGCTCTCTTTTTCCTTGGTGAGTACGCAAACATGATTTTAGCAAGTGCTATGATGACGATATTTTTTCTTGGAGGATGGTATCCACCACTTGATTTTAGTTTACTCTATAAGATTCCAGGATTAATTTGGTTTATCTTGAAAATAGTGCTACTATTGTTCGTATTTATTTGGATTCGAGCAACAATACCTCGTTATCGATATGACCAACTGATGCGTCTTGGTTGGAAAGTGTTTTTACCAATATCAGTACTTTGGGTAGTGTTAATTTCAGGGGTATTGCTGTTTACTGGGAATTTACCTGCTACCCTAAGTTAATAATTTCAATTTATTTCATCTCCTCAAAAGTATCCATTCAGCCGGGCGGTAAAATAAAGAGTAGACAAGGAATGCTAAAAAGGTAAACTAGAGTGGCTGTGAGGTAATATGGTTGATCTTTTAGAATTTTGCGAAAGTTTAAGCAGACTATAGAAAAGTTAGAAACAAAAATAGAAGAGCTTAAAGCAGAAAATAAAGCGCTAAGGATCGAAAACGCTGAGTTAAAAGAAAGGCTTGGCTTAAATTCAAAAAATTCATCTATACCAAGCTCCAAAGAATTATATAAGATGAGGGAAAATAAGCCAAAAAGTGACAGGAAAGTAGGAGCACAGGTTGGACATAAAGGCAGTTACCGCCCTAAAATGGAGGCAGATGAGATGGTAAAAATAGAACTGCCCAATACGTGTGAGTGCGGAGGAGAAATTGCGGTATCAAAAGATCCGTATACTCATCAAAAGGTCGATTTGCCGGAAATCAAGCCGTATGTAGTTGAATATCAACTAGAGCATGGACGTTGCAAAAGATGTGGAAAAAGAAAAAGTAGCAAGCTACAAGAAGGAGTAACTGCGGACACATTTGGTCCAAGAGTTAAGTCAGTAATTGCAGCATTAAGTGGATTTTACAAGAATTCGAAAAAAGAAGTGGCAAATATTATAAAGGACATTTTCAACCTGGATATCAGCGTCGGTAGTGTATCAAATAGCGAGGCTAGAGTGGCAGAAAAATGCCAAGAAGCATATGAGCAAATTGAGGAAGAGGTAAGCAAGAGCAAAATTTTACATATCGATGAAACTAGCCATTACAACAAAGGTAAACAGGGCTGGTGCTGGATGTTTGCGAGCAAAATAGGAAGTGTGATCAAATTGACAGAGTCAAGAGGGATGAAAGTCCTGGAAAATAGTAAATTTGGAAAGAATAACAACCTAGTAGTGACCGACAGATATGCAGCTTACAACTACTTTTCCAGCAAGAAAAGGCAGGTCTGTTGGGCACATTTAGCAAGAGATTTTGAAAGGTTGTCTCATAGTTGGAATAGCGAAGTGAAAGTTTTGGGGTATTATTTAAGGAATGTTGCTACTGAATTATTTGCATTGAAAAAAGCTCTGTTAAAGGATGAAATAGACACATTAAGGTTCATAAGAAGAGCAAGAAAATTACGCAAGCGAACGAGATATTACTTAAAGAATATATCAAATTTACCCGAGGCAATTGGAGCGTCTCGAGTAGCAAAAAATATCATGAAATCGGATCTGATGATGTGGAAATTTTTGGACGATCCAGAAAATATTCCACTGACAAACAACTATGCTGAGCGACAGATTCGGCATTACGTTGTTTACCGAAAAGTTTCATATTTTACACAATCGAAACGGGGAAATATGTTTCTTGAGAGGATAATTTCATTGTACTTGACTTGGAGGCAAAAGAAGTTAAATCCTTTTCAAAACCTACTGGCTATTGCTTCTTAAGCCATACACCTGAATGGATACTAATTAAGGGTTTTTTGTTACAAAATTTTGATTTTTAGATAGCTGTACAGAAGCAAACTCACACATGAAACAGGGTTTAATACTGCCCCTGCTGCTTACCAACCAACTCACAAGTTATATTTTCAAACATTCTACTGGGAATATCATTACGTAGAACCTTTGGACAACTAGCCTTTCCTTTATTATATTGACTTTCTATCATGCCTTCTATTATACCACCATACATAGGATAAGTATAAGGGAATCTTTCTATATATAGATCCTTTTCTAATTCCTCCCATAGGCAAGAGTGTTTGTCCAATAAATAGCCTACTAATTTGCTTTTATCTATTTCACGTAAGAATTGATAAAGTGATACATCACTATTACCAATTTTTTCATTCTGCATTTTCAATACATCATATTGACAATAATCCCAAAGTTCAAATAGCTCAGCATTGCTAGTAATATAACTTGATTTTATTGCTTCAGGATTTTTGAGTACAATATATCTAATGAGAGTTTTACTGCACTCTATATGGCCGTTTTCAATAGCTGAAAGTAAAGGAGTCGTTCCAAGGTAATCCTTCGCACTAACATCAGCTCCTGCTTTAATTAGAAGCTCTACTATCTCTTTATTACCTTTTTCAGCGGCAAAATGTAAAGGAGTAGAGCCATATTTATCCTTTGCATAAATATTTGCTCCATTTGCCAGCAAAAGCTTTACTACTGCTTCATTACTGTCGTAAGTAGCAAAATGTAAGGCAGACCACCCATCTTTATCTTTCGCATTAACATCAGCTCCTGCTCTAATTAGAAACTCTGCTATCTCTTTATTACCTCTTTCAGCAGCCAAGTGTAGAGGAGTAGATCCTTAATTATCCACTAAATGAACATTTGCTCCTGCTTTCAGTAGAAGCTCCACTGCCTCCTCGTTATCTTCTTCAGCAGCAAAATGTAAAGGTGTGGAGCCATATTTATCTGTTGCATGAATATCTGCTCCACCTTCAAGTAAGCACTTTACTACCTCCTCACCACCACCATAAGCAGCCAAGTGTAGAGGAGTCCATTCTTCCTCGTCCAATGCATTAATCGCTGCTCCAGCTTCTATCAGCTCTTTAATTACATCGATATTTCCCCTGTAAACAGCATAAAAAAAGTCGTTTTTCTAGTTCTGGTGTATCACTCATAAATTACCTCATTTTAAAACTTATAATTCAATAGTTTTATATTATGGTAAATAGTTAGTATACTAGTTATGTAAAATAATATAGCTTTCACAGACCTGCTTATCATTTCTGTAAATTTTATCTAATACTCTTAATTTCATTAATATTTTAATCAAGATTATGATAAATTGTATGAAAAACCAGTTATTTCCAAAACGGAAATAACTGCCCTTTAAATGGAAATAACTGGTCTTTAAAAGTATGTTGCCGCATGGTAATAGCGTTAAAGTTGTAATTTTGAAATCCACAGAAGCTCTAATGCTCTTATCAAAATATCTTATGAAACTCTTGCTTTAATATGCCATCCAACTCAGCAAGCGAGGCTTTTGCCCCCAACTTTTCCATTGATGTGATTCCATATCCTTGCAATCCACAGGGAATAATGCCCATATAATGAGAAAGGTCTGGGCAAATATTAAGTGCTATACCATGGTAGGTTATCCACTTTCTTATGCGAATACCAAAAGCTGCGATTTTTTCTTCTGCTCCATGATTATCTACCCAAACGCCAATTCTATCTTCCTTACACTCTCCTAATATATCAAAGTGTTTTAAGACGCTTATTATCCATCTACTTAAATCCCTGATATAAAGTTTTATATCACACTTGTTTCTTTTTTTAAGATTTAGCATTAAATAGATAACACGCTGTCCTGGACCATGGTACGTATATTTACCCCCCCTGCCCGTTTTATATATAGGAAACAATTTTTCAACCACGTCACCGCCCGTTGCACTAATTCCTGCAGTATATAATGGAGGGTGCTCAAGCAGCCATACCAGTTCGTCTGCTGAATTATTATGAATTTGCCGAATTCTCTTTTCCATGAATTCCACAGCGTAATTATAATCAACTGATTTGTCGGATATTAGCCATTCTACCATGTTACATCTCTTTATTCTTTAATACATATTATATATAAATTGAGATAGTTTGGCTGCATAATTTGTGGTAAATACGACAATAAATTGATATAATGACAACAAACAGCTATTTGGAACATGCCACTAAATAAAACAATATATGAAGGTAAAGCAAAGTCTATCATTGAAACTGAAGATCCACTAACTGTAATACAATACTTTAAAGACGACGTCACTGCCTTCAATAAAGAAAAGTACGAAGTTATTGAAGGCAAAGGGGTAATTAACAACCGTATCAGCACCTTTATCATGGGAAAGCTTGAAGAAGTAGGAATTAATACACATTTTATAAAAGTTCTAAGTAATAGAGAACAATTAGTAAAAAAGTTAAAAATAATACCCATCGAAGTAGTAGTAAGAAATATTGCAGCCGGAAGTTTCTGCAAGCGTTTTGGCATAAAAGAGGGTGATAAACTTTCATCTCCCATAATCGAATTTTTCTATAAAAACGACAGTTTAGCTGATCCAATGATAAGTGAAGGTCACATATTATATTTTTCTTGGCTATCAAACAAAGAGTTAGAAGAAGTTAAAGCTATTACTTTAAAAATTAATGAAATTTTAGTCCGCTTGTTTTCAAACATTGGCATAGATCTAGTTGATTTTAAGTTGGAATTTGGCCGATTAGTAAATGATAATACAAAAATTGTTTTAGCAGATGAAATTAGCCCTGACAATTGCAGATTGTGGGACAAAAAGACTCACAAAAAATTAGATAAGGATGTCTTCCGTTTGAATTTAGGTGATTTAAAAGCAGCGTATTTAGAAGTCGCAGAAAGATTATCAGTTAGGATATAGCTCTATAGAAATTAATCAACCAATATCTCTCTCTTACCTGAATAATTAGGAGCACTGACAATGCCTTCTTTTTCCATTCTCTCTACAATGTTTGCAGCCCTATTGTAACCTATTCTAAGTTGTCGCTGAATATAACTAGTTGAAACTTTTTGATCTCTTTGAATTATAGCAACTGCCTGATTATAGAGGTCACTTTCATTGTCCTCCGCTCCATCTTCTGACTCTACAGAAGAATTTTCATCTTCTTTGGTGATTTCCTCCATATAGTTTGGTTCGCCTTGCATTTTAAGGTGATCAACTATGTCTTGCACCTCATCATCGCTTACAAAGGGACCGTGAACTCGAACAATCTTTCCACCCGGAGACATATATAGCATATCACCCATGCCAAGCAGCTGCTCAGCACCTTGCTCGCCAAGTATTGTTCTGCTATCTATTTTAGAAGTAACAGCAAAACTTATCCTAGTTGGAAAATTTGCCTTGATTACACCAGTTATTACATCAACAGATGGACGTTGTGTGGCCATTATTATATGTATCCCTGCAGCACGGGCCATCTGGGCTAAACGCTGGATAGAACACTCTATTTCTTTTCCAGCAACAAGCATCAGATCTGCCATTTCATCAACAATGACTACAATATATGGAAATGTTTCCATTTTTATCGGTATTTTTTCAAACAAAGGTTTACCTGTTGTTGAGTTGAAGCCAATTTGCACAACACGTTCTAACTCTACTCCACTTTCTATAGCTTCTGTAATTTTTTGGTTGTAATTTATAACATTACGTACATTTAAATATGACATCATGCGATAGCGATTTTCCATTTCTTTCACAATCCACTTAAGCGCAATCACAGCTTTCTTTGGCTCTGTAACCACTGGTGCTATTAAATGCGGTATTGCATCATATATTGAAAGCTCAAGCATTTTTGGGTCAATCATTATCATTTTACATTCATCTGGGCTTAGCCGATATACAAGCGAAAGAATCATAGTATTAATTGCAACTGACTTACCAGATCCTGTAGTTCCTGCAACAAGTAGATGCGGCATTCTTGCTAGATCTGCAATAATAGGCTTTCCACTTATATCCTTACCAAGTGCAATTGGAAGATTTAAGTTTGCATTCTGATATTCAGTTGACTCAAGCAAATCACGCAGCATTACAATTTCTCGCTCCTTATTTGGCAACTCTATTCCCATAGCATTTTGGCCGCGGATTATTGAGATGCGTGCTGAAAGTGCGCTCATTGAACGTGCAATGTCATCTGCAAGACCAATCACTCTTGCTGATTTCGTGCCAGCCTGAGGCTCAAGTTTGTAGAGAGTTACAACCGGCCCGTAACATATACTGATAATTTTCCCCTGCACGCCAAAATCATTAAGCACTTGCTCTAAGAGAGATAAGTTTTTATTACTTTCTATTTCATTCAATTCTTTCTTCTGCACAGATTCCCTTGCTTTAGACAGTAAATGAATGCTCGGAAACTCAAACTCACTTGACGGCTCTTCACTAATCCTTTCCCGCCTTTCTCTTGGTGGCTGTTTAGTGGTTATCTGAGCATTATATCTTTCTTCTACTACTGGTGGCACAACAGAATATTCAGTGGTTCTGCGTGACCTAAAAAACATAATTTTCCAAAGAAAGGAAGCAGTTTTTTTACACAGAAGAAGCAGGGTATAAATCACTCTTTTCCATCCAATTAGGCCTATAGTACCTATTGATGTTGCCACCTGAAATACATAAAATGGGAAGTGGTCAATTAGCGCATTCCCTACTATTCCGCCATGCTTGTATTTTCCAGTGATATCCAATGAAAGCTCAGGCAACACAGCACATATTCCTAAATTAATCAGAGTAAAATAAAGAATTTTTAGTAGCATCTTTGGTGGCTTAAAAATCAATAAGTAGGCCACAGTTGTAGCTATTGCAATGCTAGTTAAGCCAAGAAATTGAACCAATGCATCAGCCAAATATGAGCCAATTACTCCACCTAAATTTGTTACCTCTTCACCTGTTGTTGTATTTAAGGATGAGTCTTTATAGTTATAGCTAAAAACTGATATATATACATATAACAAAAGCGATAAATATACTGCTGATTTTAGGTATCTTTTTAGCATCTACTTAAAGTAGTCAATTATTGTATATTTTACAACATGAATTGCCATTAGCAATACCATCATAAATGATTTGCAGAAATTTTATAATTCCAAACACAACTGTACAAACACCAAAGCTTCCATAAACTCCAAAATTACAACTTTAACGCTATCATTATGTGGCAACATACTTTTAAAGACCAGTTATTTCCGTTTTGGAAATAACTGATTTTCATATAATTTCCCATAATTCTATTAAAAAATCGACAAAAGTTAAGAATATTAGATAAAATTTATATATTAGTTATGATATTTTTAAAGAAAATAGGTATCCATTCAGGTGTATGGCTTAAGAAGCAATAGCCAGTAGGTTTTGAAAAGGATTTAACTTCTTTTGCCTCCAAGTCAAGTACAATGAAATTATCCTCTCAAGAAACATATTTCCCCGTTTCGATTGTGTAAAATATGAAACTTTTCGGTAAACAACGTAATGCCGAATCTGTCGCTCAGCATAGTTGTTTGTCAGTGGAATATTTTCTGGATCGTCCAAAAATTTCCACATCATCAGATCCGATTTCATGATATTTTTTGCTACTCGAGACGCTCCAATTGCCTCGGGTAAATTTGATATATTCTTTAAGTAATATCTCGTTCGCTTGCGTAATTTTCTTGCTCTTCTTATGAACCTTAATGTGTCTATTTCATCCTTTAACAGAGCTTTTTTCAATGCAAATAATTCAGTAGCAACATTCCTTAAATAATACCCCAAAACTTTCACTTCGCTATTCCAACTATGAGACAACCTTTCAAAATCTCTTGCTAAATGTGCCCAACAGACCTGCCTTTTCTTGCTGGAAAAGTAGTTGTAAGCTGCATATCTGTCGGTCACTACTAGGTTGTTATTCTTTCCAAATTTACTATTTTCCAGGACTTTCATCCCTCTTGACTCTGTCAATTTGATCACACTTCCTATTTTGCTCGCAAACATCCAGCACCAGCCCTGTTTACCTTTGTTGTAATGGCTAGTTTCATCGATATGTAAAATTTTGCTCTTGCTTACCTCTTCCTCAATTTGCTCATATGCTTCTTGGCATTTTTCTGCCACTCTAGCCTCGCTATTTGATACACTACCGACGCTGATATCCAGGTTGAAAATGTCCTTTATAATATTTGCCACTTCTTTTTTCGAATTCTTGTAAAATCCACTTAATGCTGTAATTACTGACTTAACTCTTGGACCAAATGTGTCCGCAGTTACTCCTTCTTGTAGCTTGCTACTTTTTCTTTTTCCACATCTTTTGCAACGTCCATGCTCTAGTTGATATTCAACTACATACGGCTTGATTTCCGGCAAATCGACCTTTTGATGAGTATACGGATCTTTTGATACCGCAATTTCTCCTCCGCACTCACACGTATTGGGCAGTTCTATTTTTACCATCTCATCTGCCTCCATTTTAGGGCGGTAACTGCCTTTATGTCCAACCTGTGCTCCTACTTTCCTGTCACTTTTTGGCTTATTTTCCCTCATCTTATATAATTCTTTGGAGCTTGGTATAGATGAATTTTTTGAATTTAAGCCAAGCCTTTCTTTTAACTCAGCGTTTTCGATCCTTAGCGCTTTATTTTCTGCTTTAAGCTCTTCTATTTTTGTTTCTAACTTTTCTATAGTCTGCTTAAACTTTCGCAAAATTCTAAAAGATCAACCATATTACCTCACAGCCACTCTAGTTTACCTTTTTAGCATTCCTTGTCTACTCTTTATTTTACCGCCCGGCTGAATGGATACAAAATGCTGTTTTTTAACGACCAATAATATGCCCTATCACTTTAGCTTTCTCTCCACGTTTTTGAAAATAGCTTTCCACATCCTGCACGTCTTCGTGATCCACGGCCAACACCATCCCAATACCACAGTTAAACGTTTTTAACATCTCTTCTTTTTTAATTTTACCCTCTTCCATTAGCCATGAAAATATTTCAGGCCACCCCCAAGAACCAGCATCTACGCCTACACGTAAACCTTTGGGGAGAATACGTGGAACATTATCTACTAACCCACCACCTGTAATGTGTGCAATACCTTTCACTTTTGACATTACAGGCAATAGAGAATCAACATATATCTTTGTTGGTTCAAGTAATACCTCTCCCCATGATTTATTATCCCACGGTGATAAATCTTTATAATTTATACCAAGATCTTTAAAAATATGACGCACTAAAGAAAATCCATTTGAATGGATGCCACTTGACTCCAAGCCAATCAAACAATCACCTTCTTTTATTATGTCATACTTTGGAAGTATTTGCTCTTTGTCAACCACACCAACAACAAAACCTGCAAGGTCATAGTGATTTTCACCATACATTCCCGGCATTTCTGCAGTTTCTCCTCCAACTAGCGCTATCTTAGCCTGCTTACACCCTTCTGTAATACTTTTAACTACAGACAGTAAAACACTTCTATCAAGAGTGCCAGATGCAAAATAATCGAGGAAAAATAAAGGCGTTGCTCCTTGTGCAAGCAAGTCATTCACGCACATTGCTACTAAATCTATGCCTATAGTGTCGTGATTATTTACTTCTTGAGCTATTAACAGCTTTGTCCCTACTCCATCAGTCGATGAAACTAATACAGGATGGTTATATTTCTTACTCAGTGCAGCAAAGTCAAATAATGCAGAAAAAGAGCCTACTTCGCTGATTACTTCCTTACCTTTGGTGCTCTCAACAATAGGTTTGACTTCTTTTATTAGCTCATTATACAATTCTAGGTCTATACCCGATTTAGCATAAGTATTCATAAATACTTTACAAATTAGTAATTATTAATAACATATTAATAGTCATGAACAAAAAATGCAACCTTCTCGTAATTGACTATCACATCCTTACTAATACAGGGTAACTTTAATTTTGTCATCATTTATAATTATCAAATGAACGAAAACATCAAAAACACACTACTAGCAATGGAGTTACTATCAGGACGATTACTTCATGACTTTGCTAATTCTATGAATGGAATAATGTTTGGTTTAGAAGAGTTTGATGAAAATGATTATGATAATGATGCTCAGAACGATGCACTATCTTTACTGAAAGAAAGCTCCTATTACCTAATATATCAGCATAATGTCATGAAGCAGGCTTATTCCTCTTCAGCAGATAATCGAAGTTTTGATCAGACTAAGTCAAATATCAAAAATTACTTACTAAAAAAAAAATAAAACTTGCGTGGGAAATAGGTGAGTACTACGCAGTAGAAGACGAAAGTCTAGTTGAGAAAATAAATAAAGTAGTTTCTAGCATGGTACTAACTATAGCTAGTGCAGTAGCAGGAGTTGAGCAAGTATCAATTTTACTAAGTAAAGAAGGAAGTAAAACGCTATTAACTATAAGAATTTCAAATGAAAATAAACCGCTTAGCGGATCATTGACGGATAAGCTAAGCAATAAAAGCGATACTAATTTAAATACAAAAGATATTAACGTTTATATGACTTCTCTGTTATTAAAGTCCTATAATGCTGAGGTTAGTTACATTTGCAATAACAACCTCATAGAAGTGCAGATAAGGTTGACTTAAGTCTGCTGATGCTGCACATTTACTTAAGCAACATGATGCAGCTTTATGTCAACAAATTTACTACAAGGCAAGAAAGGGTTAATAACTGGAATAATAAATAAAAGATCGATAGCATACGGTATAGCAAAAACTATCTCAGACAATGGAGCAGAGCTTGCTATTACCTATCAGAATGAAGCAATAAGAGAAAAATTATCACCTATAGCAGAAGAGTTAAATGCAGAATTAGTATTAAATTGCGATGTTTCAAATGAAGAAACCATAGACTCTATGTTTAGTACAATAAAGGAAAAGTGGGGTACTCTTGACTTTTTAGTACATGCTATTGCATTTTCTGATAAAAATGAGTTAAGTGGTAAATATGTTAATACTTCGCTGAATAATTTCCAAAA
This sequence comes from Wolbachia endosymbiont of Ctenocephalides felis wCfeT, assembly GCF_012277295.1. Classification (NCBI taxonomy): domain Bacteria; kingdom Pseudomonadati; phylum Pseudomonadota; class Alphaproteobacteria; order Rickettsiales; family Anaplasmataceae; genus Wolbachia; species Wolbachia endosymbiont of Ctenocephalides felis. The sequence goes on along the minus strand of NZ_CP051156.1, from coordinate 1,247,240 downwards.
TGCAATGAATATATCGTGCTACTCTTTCACTGCTTTAGCACAAAGGGCTGAAAAGGTGATGCCAAGCGGTGGAAGTTTGCTTACCTTATCTTACTATGGTGCTGAAAAAGTTATGCCAAATTATAACGTTATGGGCTTATGTAAAGCAGCACTTGAAGCGAGCGTAAGATATTTAGCATGTGATCTTGGACCACAGAATATAAGAGTTAATGCTATTTCCGCTGGTCCAATTAGAACTTTAGCGTCCTCTGGAATAAGTGATTTTCACTTTATATCAGAGTGGAACAGAAACAATGCTCCACTAAGGCGAAATACCACTATTGAGGATGTTGGAAAGGCAGCACTTTATCTATTAAGCGATTTAAGTAGCGGTACTACTGGAGAAATCCTCCATGTTGATTCAGGGTACAACGTGGTGGGAATGAAGGTTGTGGATTAAATTTCAACTTTTAAATTAACTAAAAAGTTATGCACTCATTGATAACTTTTTACCAAGTTTACCAAAGCAGCAATATTTTCAACCGGGGTGTCAGGAAGCACACCATGTCCAAGATTAAACACAAAAGGTAAATCTCTGAAACAATCCATAATGCGCTTTGTTTCCTTTAGTGCTTCCTCTATATCATAAGCCAAAAGACTAGGATTAAGATTCCCTTGTATTGGTATCTGTAGATTATCCCTTGCCCATTCAATTGAAACATCATAGTCTATGCTAACTGCAGACACACTAGTATGCTTACAGTACTCTTTGTAAAGGTTTCCTGCAGATCTTGGAAAACCTATTATCGGAAAGTTAGGAAATTTACTTCTTATAGTAGAGACAATTTTCTTCGTCGGCTCCACAATATACTCTCTAAACAAAGGTTCGGATAATACACCAGCGTTACTATCAAACAACTGAATAACATCTGCTCCATATTCTATTTGCTTAATTAAGTAAGCAGCAGTTTCATCCGTAATTTTGTCAATTATTTCTTTTAAATCTTTAGAACAAAAATTAAGTACTTTAGAAAAAGTTTTGCTTCCTCCACCCTCTATCAAATAGGAAGTTACCGTCCAAGGTCCACCAGCAAATCCTATAAGAGTTTTTTCCTTAGGCAGTAGCTCTCTAACTGCCTTTATAGCACTTAGAACTCTCTTGGCACTATTTTCCACCCCTTCAACACAATTCAACTCTGCAGAGTTTCTTATAGGCTTTATTTTTGGTCCAACACCACGAACAAAATTTACCTCACAACCTAGCATATTGAGTATTGTTAAGATGTCAGAAAATATTATAGCCGCATCCATATCAAATCTCTTTACTGGCTGAAGTGTTAGCTCTACCATAAGATCTGTGTTGTAACACATTTCCATGAAATTTTTAAAGCTACTTACGGCCTCTCTGTACTCCGGAAGAGACCTACCTGCCTGACGCATTAGCCAAATAGGCACCTTACATTGCTTAGTACCCTTTATTGTTTCTGCTACTATCACGTTCACTTTCAATCTACTTTATTTAATTCTTTCTTATACTTAAGAGTATAGTAGTAATAGTAATTCTTCAATGATTTGTTAGTAACTTAAAATTTAGTAAAGTTTTCTGTTGTTTGATTTGTTGATAAATATGTTAGTAACTTTCGTATATTAATGATTTTCGATTATAATTTGTGTGTATAAGTAAGATGTTGAACGTGTTAGCAATTTTCTTTTATGGAAAATAACTCATTACTGGCTGCTGTTATATAATCATGTACATGTCTGTGAAATTATTGTGGAATAATTGTGAGTATTTTGTATCAACAAATTGTGCACAGATTAATTTGACATTATTCACATAGTTATTAAACATTTAGTAACAGTTTTTTTTGTAAATCTTGTCTAAACTCATTATAGGAGATAGGTTGAATAAAAAGAGGACTTTGATGGAAAAGATAGCATATAGGATCTTTTTGTTTCTTTTTAAAAAAGTTCCCATGCTAAAAAGGTGTGCAACCGAAGCATTAATAAAAGATCTGCCAAACCTTAATATATTTAATAGCCTGTTGAAGTTTCACGATTGTAGCATAGTAAATATAATGGTTCCACGCACGGAGATATGCGCGGTGGATATTGACTCAAGCAGAAACGAAGTGCTGAAGAAAATAGAAAATACTTATTATACTAAAATACCTATTTACAAAAGTAATTTTGATAATGTAGTAGGCTTTTTCTATACAAAAGATGTTATTCTTAGCAAAGATGAAAACTTTAACTTAAGAAGTATAATACAGAGTGTGGTATTTGTCCCACCTTCAATGAAGGCAACTAATCTTTTTGTTAAGATGAGATCCTCTAAATCGAGCCTAGCTATTGTACTGGATGAATATGGTGGAACTGACGGTCTAGTTTCAATGACTGATCTTATAGAAGAAATGATACCAAACATTGACAATGAAGATGAGGCTAGCTCAGAGTATGCAATTGTTAAGTTACCTGAGAATAAATTTGAAGTTTCAGCAAGAGCTCTTATAAAAGATTTAGAAGAAGATTTAAATATAGAGTTACGTGATTCTGAGGAAGATTATGCTACTATTGGCGGCTTGATTTTATCGATTGCAGACAAGGTTCCTTCTGTAGGTGAAATTATTGAATATAAAAACGGAATAAGATTTATTATTAAAGGCGCAAATGAGCGTTATATTAACGAAGTAATACTAGATTTGAACGATTATAAGAGTTAAATTTTTTATCAATTTGAAATACTTTACGCGTTAGAAAATGGTGTTATTCCTGTAAAGGTCAAGTAATTCGTTGACAAAAATGTAGCACTGGAGACTCCATTTTGTGAATAAATGGCCCAAAATGCAATGTTTGTACATGGAATTTATGCAAGACAAAGAGCCATTAGTTGGAAAAATCTCTAATTCTCAAGATATTGTTACTAGCTTTTTTTACCCACTGCAAATATTGCACCATGCTGTCTACCTGATCATCATAACGAGCCCCTGGAAACATCAGCATTTCATGCTCGAAATCATTTAACCACACTGCCTGATGTGGTTAAAATACCCTACCAGACTCTATCATCGGAACCACTTGACAAAACCTAGCAAGCTTATCATTATGTGGAAATACCTCAGTGGTGGGCAGATCACTACTAATTTTTAACTCTTGAATTAGTTGCTGCCCACTTGCTTTTGCTTCAATCAGAATTGCATGTGGTTCCCACCTTGCTTCTAATGACAAAACTTGCTCTTTAAGCGCTGGATATTCAAGTTTTGCACGATATACGTCAAGTAAATAGAATTTATTCTCCATTTTCGCCCAGGTGGTGCATACGCTAAAGTCACTAGTGTCGTTTATTGAAACTGCAGTGTCCCAACTTTGAGCCACATGTGTAAGGCTATCAGGAAAATTTTTGTAGCACTTCAACCATTCCTGTTTAATCATGCCACTTGAAAATAGCAAAGGATTCTGCTGATATTGCGCAGCAAAGGCATAACTTCCAAGTTCAATTTTTATCATTTCAATTTCTTCATCATCAATGGGATATAGTAATTCACCTTCCTTTCTTGAGTATAATTCTTTTGCTTCTCCCAGAGCTGAATTGATAATTTGCCCACTTTCTGGCACCATCGGTAAACAGACGTGATGCCATATGTTCCTTGGCTTAGAAAGTAAATGTCCTGTTAAATCCTCCTGATGTAGCCTATGCATTACCAGCACAATTATTCCTTTTTTCCGCTCATTAAGCCTGGTTACTAAAGTCTGATCAAACCAATTTATGGCACGCTTTCTGAATGTTTCACTCAAAGCTTGAGCAGAACTCAGCGGATCATCCACAATAATGAAATCGCCACCCTCTCCAGTTAATGTGCCTCCAACAGAGGTTGCTATTCTAAACCCTTGCTGCACAGTTTGAAATTTATATTTAGTATTTTGACTCTTAGATAATTTCACTTCTGGAAATAACTCTCTATACCAATCGGACTGTATTATGCACCTTGTATCAAGTGAATGCTTTTCGCTGAGCAATCGAGAATAACTTGCAACTATTATCCTTGCAGTTGGCTGATTTCCCAGTATCCACGCAGGCCACGCAACACTCACACATATGGACTTCATCGAGCGTGGCGGCATATTGAATATTATGCGCCTAACTTTACCAGTGTTTGCAGCCTCCAGCCTATCTGCTATGACTTTTATGTATTGATAGTCATTATACTCAAACCCTGGCACTACCGTTTTAAAGCACAGTTCGATGAATTTGAGAAAATTGATTTTATTCGTAATAACTTAAGGAAGGTCATTTTAGTAACTGCTATGAAGAGGGTATTTATTAGGAAAAATATTATTTTATTAGACCCAATAAAATCAGTATCATATTGGCATAAATTAGTGTATTATTAGCATATAATAACTAACGTGGGGCAAATATGGTTAATCATTTTTCTCTAACTGAGAAAGAATTTCATGATAATAGTAATCTATTTAATGTACTAGAAATAAAAGCGAGGAAAGTTGTTGGTAAGAACCATCAACAACTTACAAAAATTCTAAAAGAACAGCATAAGAAATTAATTCTCGTAAATCATCCAGACAAAGGTGGAGATAAACATAGGTTTAACCAAATTTATAAAGCTTATCAAGAACTAAAAAAATATATCGAACCTTTAGAGCTAGGTGACCCTTGCGTTAAAGTTAGTATTGATGCTGAAAGCGATGGACGCTTAACAATACATGAATTTTATTACAGAAAAAAGTTATTTGATACATTAAATATTACCCAAGAAGAAGCAGTAGGTAAAACCTATGATCAGCTAATCTCTATGTTACATAATAAGGATAATTCGCTTAAACAAGCAAAAAAAGAATGTGATTGGCTTAAAACACGGATAATGCTAATTTCACAAAACCCAGTTTTGAGTCCTTTAGAAAAATTAACAGAGGTTGCAAAATTAGTTAAAGAACTAAAGAAACAGCTAGCAAAACCTTGCATAAAATTATTTGATTACTTTGCCCCTTTGGAAAAAAAGGGAAGTCCTATAAATGAGGACAAGAAAGTGTTAGCACAAAAGTTTATAGAGCGCAAAAATGGTCTAATATCTATCTTAAGCATGAGTATTGTTCTTTTGGCTCTATTAACTACAATTACTATATGCTGTTATTTTTCATTGTGGATACTAGCATTCAATACCGCTATTGGCATGTCTTCTAAGGCACTAGTGAATCGCTACATGGAAAAGTATAAAAATTCAGAAATTTCCACTGATGAATTTATAAATAAAATGAACTATATTTCACTAGCTAGCAAGTTTTTGATTAACTACCCTCTGGCTGCTTTTTCTGTTTATCTACTCACAACAAATTTTATTGCAAATGGTTTAACTATAGGGGGTGTTATACTCAGTCCTTTATTATTTGCAGCTATATTAATTGAAGCACTGGCTCCTATTTTTGCAAAAGGTTCTGAAGTATACACTGAAAAATATACGAGAGACCTGCTTGAAGAAGATCCAAGAGATAGAGTGCAAAAGGCAACTGACTTACTAAAGTGGTATGATCCACGTAAGTTACTAATGCCGATTATTATGCCTTTTGTTAAGAAATATTTTGCAGAACTAGTAGGTGAATTTGCTGAGAGAAATCTAGATGGAGTAGATTCTGACATGCAAGACGTTAGTACTGAACAGCCATTTACACCTCAAATAGCTGAGTTTGCACAACCGAACGTTACGGTATAGTATAAGCTTTTAGCTCTATGAATGGATTCAGAGAAAGTAGAACTGATATTTGAAAGGTTTCAGCAATCAAACCCTACACCAAAAATAGAGCTAAATTATACTAATCATTTTACATTACTTATTGCGGTTGTTTTATCAGCACGCACAACTGATGTAAGTGTTAATAAAATTACAAAAGAATTATTTAACATTGTTAATACTCCAGAAAAAATGTTAAGTTTTGGGCAAGGTGAGCTAAGAAAAAGCATCAGCAGTATAGGTCTATATAATTCCAAAGCAAAAAACATAATAGAACTGTGTAAAATATTAATTGAACGGCACGATAGCAAAGTGCCCACTGATTTTGACAGCTTAGTAGCCCTGCCTGGAGTTGGCAGAAAAAGCGCAAATGTATTTTTAAACTCAGGGCTTGGTATCCCAACATTAGCAGTTGATACTCACGTTTTTAGAGTTAGCAATAGGGTTGGGCTTGTAAAAGAGAAAGACGTGCTTAAAACAGAGCAATCTCTTTTAAAGGCTGTGCCAAAAAAATACTTACTTTATGCGCACCATTGGTTGGTTTTACATGGTAGATATGTTTGCAAAGCACAAAGACCTTTATGTGATACATGCATAATTCACGATTTATGTGAATTTGAGCACAAGAGATATAAAATCTAAGAATCGCTTGATCTCTTAATCCACAGCAGAAGTGTACGAACATTGTTCCAAAGGTGTCATCCTAGTGTCGTATCCATTCAGGTGTATGGCTTAAGAAGCAATAGCCAGTAGGTTTTGAAAAGGATTTAACTTCTTTTGCCTCCAAGTCAAGTACAATGAAATTATCCTCTCAAGAAACATATTTCCCCGTTTCGATTGTGTAAAATATGAAACTTTTCGGTAAACAACGTAATGCCGAATCTGTCGCTCAGCATAGTTGTTTGTCAGTGGAATATTTTCTGGATCGTCCAAAAATTTCCACATCATCAGATCCGATTTCATGATATTTTTTGCTACTCGAGACGCTCCAATTGCCTCGGGTAAATTTGATATATTCTTTAAGTAATATCTCGTTCGCTTGCGTAATTTTCTTGCTCTTCTTATGAACCTTAATGTGTCTATTTCATCCTTTAACAGAGCTTTTTTCAATGCAAATAATTCAGTAGCAACATTCCTTAAATAATACCCCAAAACTTTCACTTCGCTATTCCAACTATGAGACAACCTTTCAAAATCTCTTGCTAAATGTGCCCAACAGACCTGCCTTTTCTTGCTGGAAAAGTAGTTGTAAGCTGCATATCTGTCGGTCACTACTAGGTTGTTATTCTTTCCAAATTTACTATTTTCCAGGACTTTCATCCCTCTTGACTCTGTCAATTTGATCACACTTCCTATTTTGCTCGCAAACATCCAGCACCAGCCCTGTTTACCTTTGTTGTAATGGCTAGTTTCATCGATATGTAAAATTTTGCTCTTGCTTACCTCTTCCTCAATTTGCTCATATGCTTCTTGGCATTTTTCTGCCACTCTAGCCTCGCTATTTGATACACTACCGACGCTGATATCCAGGTTGAAAATGTCCTTTATAATATTTGCCACTTCTTTTTTCGAATTCTTGTAAAATCCACTTAATGCTGTAATTACTGACTTAACTCTTGGACCAAATGTGTCCGCAGTTACTCCTTCTTGTAGCTTGCTACTTTTTCTTTTTCCACATCTTTTGCAACGTCCATGCTCTAGTTGATATTCAACTACATACGGCTTGATTTCCGGCAAATCGACCTTTTGATGAGTATACGGATCTTTTGATACCGCAATTTCTCCTCCGCACTCACACGTATTGGGCAGTTCTATTTTTACCATCTCATCTGCCTCCATTTTAGGGCGGTAACTGCCTTTATGTCCAACCTGTGCTCCTACTTTCCTGTCACTTTTTGGCTTATTTTCCCTCATCTTATATAATTCTTTGGAGCTTGGTATAGATGAATTTTTTGAATTTAAGCCAAGCCTTTCTTTTAACTCAGCGTTTTCGATCCTTAGCGCTTTATTTTCTGCTTTAAGCTCTTCTATTTTTGTTTCTAACTTTTCTATAGTCTGCTTAAACTTTCGCAAAATTCTAAAAGATCAACCATATTACCTCACAGCCACTCTAGTTTACCTTTTTAGCATTCCTTGTCTACTCTTTATTTTACCGCCCGGCTGAATGGATACGAAAATTATTTATATTTAGTGTAAAGCTAGAATATACTAAAAATAACAGCAGTAAGTGCGATCTGGAAGTCGTGGAATCGTGATGGTTGAATTCCATCCACCATAACATCTGGTTGAAATTATAGTCCACATTTTAGGTAATTGGCAACTACTTAAAATGAAAGCATGGACTAAAAGGGAGTAATATTAAACCTTATAATAAATCCTCCCAAAAAGAGTTAAATATGGTTACGAGAGGAACCTATGTTTGAATTGTCGTTATGTTAAATATGTGAAAAAGGTTGATACACATAAACCAAAAGGTGTGGAGAAGTGGATGTTTAGATTTTACTTTCTAAACAAGATGTTTCCTATCTTCCGGCAAATAATAGGGACCTAAGTTTAACGGGAAACGGTTTCATGGAACGGAGTAACCACATAGACGTTCTTATTATTCTTTATTTTAAAGGGATAATTAAGAAGGTAGCCAACTGAATGCTTCTATGTGGAGGGATTGTCTAAGAAGCTAATGCCTAAGGTAATGCTTAGGATATGCAGACGTAGACACTGTAATTTGGAGGGTAAAGTTGTGAGTAGTAGTGTATATGTTATGGACCAACAGAAAGTTAGGTATGAATGGAATACAATTCCTTGGCGTGAGCTAGAAAAATCTGTATTCAAGCTACAAAAACGAATTTACCGAGCTTCTAAGTGTAATGATATCAAAAAGATGCATAATCTTCAGAGATTATTACTCAAATCAACAAGTGGGAGAATGCTCGCTGTTAGGAAGATAACTCAGGATAACAGAGGAAAAAAGACAGCAGGAGTTGATGGAAAAGCTAATCTCAATCAAAAAGAAAGGTTGCAATTAGCATATTCTTTAGATATAAAAGAGAAGGCTGAACCATCAAGACGTGTCTGGATTCCAAAACCTGGAAAAACTGAGGAAAGACCACTGGGGATACCCACAATAACAGATCGAGCAAAGCAAACACTTGTTAAAATGGTGCTAGAACCAGAGTGGGAAGCAAAATTTGAACCTAACACATATGGTTTTAGACCTGGTAGATCGTGTAAGGATGCAATAGAAGCCATATTTATCGCACTTGGAAGGAAGACAGCATTTGTATTAGGTGCTGATATTTCCGGATGCTTTGATAATATCGATTATCATGCACTGTTAGAAAAACTCAATACCACACCGACTTTAAAGAGAATTATAAAAGGATGGTTGAAAGCAGGCGTTATGGAAGATAGAAAGTTCAAACCCACTAAATGTGGTACAATTCAAGGAGGGACAATATCTCCACTTCTTGCATGTGTAGCATTATATGGATTAGAGCAGAATATCAAAGAAGAACTCAAGGAAGAACTTTGTCAACATATGAAAAAGAAATATGGTAGCGGAGCTTACAAACATGTACTGAATTCGATTGGCGTAATTACTTATGCTGACAATTTTGTGATTTTACATGAGAGCAAGGAACTTGTTCTGAAAGCTAAGATTCTAGTTGAAAAATGGTTAAATACCATTGGATTAGAATTGAAACCATCAAAGACAAGAATTTCTCACACAATAAATTCTCTCAGTGGAGAGAAACCAGGTTTCGATTTTCTTGGATTTACTGTACGACAGTATCAAGTAAGAAATAAGAGAGGTTACAAGTTATTGATTAAACCAAGTTGTAAATCAGTAAAGCAACATACATCAACCATAAAAATGAAGCTTAAGAAAATGCGCGGAGTACCTCAAGAGGCAATAATAAAAGAACTTAATCTAATTATTAGAGGATGGTGTCAATATTACACTTCGGTAGTTTCAAGCAGAATCTTTAGTAAATTAAACTGTATCATGTTTGAGAAACTTTGGAAATGGGCAGTTCGTAGACACCATAACAAAGGGAAACGCTGGATAAAAAGAAAATACTTTAGAAAGTATAACAACGACAATTGGAGGTTCATGACAAGTAACGGAATACATCTTATCAAACATGGAGATCATGCTATTAAGAGGCATGTCAAAGTGAAGGAAACCAAATCTCCGTATGATGGGGATTGGACATACTGGGGAAGTCGCCTAAGTAAAATACCATGGAGGTCAACACGAGTAATAAAATTACTAAAGCTGCAGCAAGGTAAATGCAATTATTGTCATCTTCAGTTCAGATTTGAGGACCTAGCACACGTGCATCATCAAGATCGGAATAGATGTAATAATGACATGAAAAACTTATCCTTGTTACACAAGCATTGCCATGATCAATTACATAAGAGTATGCGTGACAAGCGCCAAATTACAGAGGAGCCGGATGATGGGCAAACTATCAAGTCCGGTTCTGAAGTCGAGTGGGGAGGGGTAACTTTCCTCACTTAGATAACACATGTTGATTTTGTCTGTTGCTGAAAGAGGACAAATTTTTGGTGAGGAAATTATGCTTGTAGTAAAATGGAGTAATAAAAATAAAGTAAGAACAGAATTGTTGAGCATTGTAAGAGATATTATAAAAGCTCATAACTGGACTCAGACAGTAGCTGCAGATATGCTGGAACTGGACCAGCCAAAAATATCGTCAATTGAAAATTTGAAGACTAAAGGGTTTAGCGCAGAAAGGATTTTCATGCTCTTATCTCTATTGGATTGTGAGGTGGAAATTACTGTGAAAAGAAACTACTAAGCTGCTTTTGAATTAATGTGAGGGAGTATATGACAAACCAAGAACTAAGACAAAAAATAGAATACCATAATTTACTATATTATCAGAAGAATAAGCCGGAGATAACTGATGCAGAATACGATATATTAAAACAAAAGGCAGTTGAATTGGGAGAAGAAATAGAAGTAGGTTCAGAACTGGATAGTAGATTTGGCAAAGTAAAACACAGCGAACCAATGCTGTCACTTGGTAATGCATATAATGAGCAAGATATAGAAAAGTTTATAACTAAGGTAAAAAAGCTCTTGAATGTTAGTAAATTAGAGATAATGTGTGAACCAAAAGTGGATGGGTTATCTTTTTCTGCCGTATATGAAGATGGAAGATTCATCAAAGCCGCAACCCGTGGAGATGGCGATTATGGTGAAGATATTACAAAAAATATTGCAACTATCAAGGATTTCCCACAAGTGCTGTCTGGTATAAAGGATAGATTAGAAGTACGGGGAGAAGCTTATATAAGAAATGACGACTTTTTAAAATTAAATGAGAATAATGACTTTGCAAATCCAAGAAACGCAGCGGCTGGTTCTTTACGGCAATTGGATCCTAATATTACTGCAAATATGCCGCTTAAATACTTTGCATATTCTTTGTTAGGTGGAGAAGAAAAAACTCAAGATGAAGTATTAAATAGATTGGAGGGGCTTGGTTTTTGTGTAAATAAACACCGATTCTTAGCGAAGAGCGTAGATGAAATGCTACAATTCTATAATGGGATATATAATTGCCGTTGTAACTTAGGGTTCGATGTAGATGGCATTGTTTACAAAATGAACGATTTAAAATTGCATAGCAAATTAGGTAGTACCAACAGAGCACCTAAATGGGCTATTGCGCATAAATTTCCTGCAGCTTATGGAAAAACCAAATTAGAAAAGATATTAATACAGGTCGGACGCACCGGAGTTCTTACTCCAATCGCAAAATTAACACCAATAAACGTAGGAGGGGTGATTATAAGCAGAGCAAGTTTGCATAATTATGAGGAGATAAAACGGAAAGATATACGAGAGGGAGACATCGTTGTAGTTGCAAGAGCTGGTGATGTTATTCCACACATTGTAGAAGTAGATAAAGATTCTCGTCTACCAAATGCACCTAAGTTCATCTTCCCTGAGGTATGTCCTGAATGCGGAAGTAGAATAGAAAAAGTTGATGGAGAAACGGCTATAAGATGCTCTGGAGAGTTCACTTGTAAGGCCCAAATTATTGAGAAGTTAAAACATTTTGTCTCGCAAGAAGCCTTCGCTATCATTGGGCTAGCTGATAAACAGATTGAGTTCTTTTATGATATTGGTCTTATTCAGCAAATTCCAGACATCTTTACACTAGAAGAAAAATTAAAAGAGTTTGACTTGGAAGCATACAATGGCTGGGGAAAGCAATCTATAGCTAATTTATTAAACTCTATAAATAGCAGGAAAACTATAAGCTTGGATAGATTTATTTCTTCGCTCAGTATCAGGTTCATTGCTCAAGGTACAGCAAAACTACTAGCAAAGCACTACGTTTTCTTTGAAAATTGGCAAAATTCGATGATGAAGCTGCAATGCTATGAATCTTTCTCTGAATTAATGAGTATAGATGGCATTGGAGAGAAAACAGCCGAATCTATAAGGTCATTCTTTTCCAATCAGCAAAACGTAAATATGTTAAATAATCTTGTGTCCCATTTGAATATTCTTCCCGTTGATAACAATAAACGCAGCTCAGCTTTAAGTGGTAAGATCATTGTTTTCACTGGCACCTTAAAAATGTCAAGAGACGAAGCAAGCAACAAAGCTAGATCTATGGGAGCACAAGTTAGCTCAAGTGTATCAAGCAAAACCCACTTTTTAGTAGTAGGTCAAAACCCTGGATCAAAGCACAAAAAAGCTGTGGAGCTTGGTATAAAAATACTACGAGAGGAAGAGAGGCTTAGCTTAGTTGCAAATAGTTAATAAGTCCATTAAGATTATAAATGAATCAAGTGTTCCTGAATTTCCGGACAACTCAAAACCAGTCTGGGAAAAGGCTTTTAAGCTTTTAGTAGTTTTTGATATTTTAAATCTTTTCTTGTTGCACTTATAGAATGCTAAGCAGTAATATTGTATCCATTCAGCCGGGCGGTAAAATAAAGAGTAGACAAGGAATGCTAAAAAGGTAAACTAGAGTGGCTGTGAGGTAATATGGTTGATCTTTTAGAATTTTGCGAAAGTTTAAGCAGACTATAGAAAAGTTAGAAACAAAAATAGAAGAGCTTAAAGCAGAAAATAAAGCGCTAAGGATCGAAAACGCTGAGTTAAAAGAAAGGCTTGGCTTAAATTCAAAAAATTCATCTATACCAAGCTCCAAAGAATTATATAAGATGAGGGAAAATAAGCCAAAAAGTGACAGGAAAGTAGGAGCACAGGTTGGACATAAAGGCAGTTACCGCCCTAAAATGGAGGCAGATGAGATGGTAAAAATAGAACTGCCCAATACGTGTGAGTGCGGAGGAGAAATTGCGGTATCAAAAGATCCGTATACTCATCAAAAGGTCGATTTGCCGGAAATCAAGCCGTATGTAGTTGAATATCAACTAGAGCATGGACGTTGCAAAAGATGTGGAAAAAGAAAAAGTAGCAAGCTACAAGAAGGAGTAACTGCGGACACATTTGGTCCAAGAGTTAAGTCAGTAATTGCAGCATTAAGTGGATTTTACAAGAATTCGAAAAAAGAAGTGGCAAATATTATAAAGGACATTTTCAACCTGGATATCAGCGTCGGTAGTGTATCAAATAGCGAGGCTAGAGTGGCAGAAAAATGCCAAGAAGCATATGAGCAAATTGAGGAAGAGGTAAGCAAGAGCAAAATTTTACATATCGATGAAACTAGCCATTACAACAAAGGTAAACAGGGCTGGTGCTGGATGTTTGCGAGCAAAATAGGAAGTGTGATCAAATTGACAGAGTCAAGAGGGATGAAAGTCCTGGAAAATAGTAAATTTGGAAAGAATAACAACCTAGTAGTGACCAACAGATATGCAGCTTACAACTACTTTTCCAGCAAGAAAAGGCAGGTCTGTTGGGCACATTTAGCAAGAGATTTTGAAAGGTTGTCTCATAGTTGGAATAGCGAAGTGAAAGTTTTGGGGTATTATTTAAGGAATGTTGCTACTGAATTATTTGCATTGAAAAAAGCTCTGTTAAAGGATGAAATAGACACATTAAGGTTCATAAGAAGAGCAAGAAAATTACGCAAGCGAACGAGATATTACTTAAAGAATATATCAAATTTACCCGAGGCAATTGGAGCGTCTCGAGTAGCAAAAAATATCATGAAATCGGATCTGATGATGTGGAAATTTTTGGACGATCCAGAAAATATTCCACTGACAAACAACTATGCTGAGCGACAGATTCGGCATTACGTTGTTTACCGAAAAGTTTCATATTTTACACAATCGAAACGGGGAAATATGTTTCTTGAGAGGATAATTTCATTGTACTTGACTTGGAGGCAAAAGAAGTTAAATCCTTTTCAAAACCTACTGGCTATTGCTTCTTAAGCCATACACCTGAATGGATACTGTCTGGGCTGATCATCTCGGACAAAAGACCATTCTAAAATCGTTACTGGCCCTGTGAGCATACCCTTAACAGGCTTATCAGTAAGTGACTGGGCATATTCAGACCATTCTAAGGTCATAGGCTGTGTTCTTTTTACATCACCGTAAATAACAGGAGGTTTTACACACCGTGATCCATAGCTTTGAACCCAACCATTCTTGGTAAAGGTAAATCCCTGAAGCAGTTCACCAAAATGCTCTACCATATCGTTCCGTTCTGGTTCACCATGAACGAGTATGTCTAGCCCTAATTCTTCTTGAACTCTTATAACCTCTTTTATTTCTTCTTTTAGGAAATTTGATATTCATTGAGGGTATCCCCTTTCTTGAATTGAGAGCGATTCCGTCGTATCTCTTGAGTTTGAGGAAAAGACCCAATCGTCGTTGTCGGTAAAAGAGGTAATTTCAATTCTTCTTTTTGGACATTAGCTCGAGTACAGTAGTCATGAGCTCTTTTACTCCCTAATTCCGTTATTTTGCTAACTCTTTCTTTAACCGTATTATCGTGAATTTTCTTTGATGTAGACCGAGAAAGAACGACCTGGCGATTTTCTTGTAACGTTTCTTCTATCGACGACTTTTCTTCACTTAATCCTCGGGAAATTGTGGCAACTTCTTGTATCTTTTGTTTTGAAAAAGCCATCCAATCCTTTATGTCTGCATCAAGCTCCGTTTCTAGTGACAAATCAATGGGACAATGTAACAAAGAGCATGAAGAACCCACCCATATATTTTCTGGAGAAACCCCATTATTTTTACTAAGATCCTCGACGAGACTCAGTGTTTCAGTCAGATCGTTTTTCCATATATTCCTACCATCTACAACACCTAAAGACAATACCTTATTCTATGGCCACTGTTTTAAAACATCGGTCAGTTGTTCTGGACCTCTACATAGGTCGATATGCAAGCCGGACACAAGCATTTTTGAAACGAACTCCAGATTGTCATCTAAAGCACCGAAGTAGGTCGTGAGCAGTGCATTTACTTTTGAGCATTGAAGTTCTGAATAGGCGTGTACAAACGCTTCTTTCCAATCCCTGTTTAGATCAAGGGCTAAGATAGGTTCATCCATTTGTACCCACTGAACCCCAGCTTGGTTGAGTAATTCAAAGAGTCGATTGTATTGAGGAATTAAATTTTCTAATAACGATAATTTATCCGTATCATTGCCCACCTTCCCTAACCATAGGAAAGTGAGTGGTCCCAAAATAACCGGTTTAATAGAATTCCCTACTGTGGATTGAGCACGTTCCACAGCGTCCAGTAATTTTTCTGGATTTAAAGTAAACTTTTGTTCTTTTGAGAATTCAGGAACAATGTAGTGATAATTGGTATCAAACCATTTCGTCATCTCACAGGCTTGAGCTTCTGAACCATTAGGCGCCTTACCCCTGGCCATACAAAACATTCTATCCATCTCATTATCACAGGCTATAAACCGCTCCGGAATTACGTTAAATAGTAAACTAGCGTCCAATACGTGGTCGTATAATGCAAAGTCTCCTACGGTGATGTAATCTAACCCTGATTTTTTTGCATTTCCCAAATGTCCTTTTCCAGCGCATTTTTTGTTTCAAGCAAATCAGTTTGAGAGATTTTTCCTGCCCAATAGGCTTCTAACGCTTTTTTTAATTCACGACGTTCACCCATCCTTGGGTAACCTAAAATATGTGATTTAGGCATAACTTACCTCCCTAATACTTATTTAAAACGGCATTGAAAGTGCATAAAAGTATTTAAGTCAATATTTTTTTATTGGTATATAACAGAATTTTTTCATGTAAATTCCAACTATGAATTAAAGTAAATTGCTGAAATTCTTATCCTTTTTGGGCGTTGACAAATCAAGATAGAAATCCAGGATTAGATTTTAGAGATAAGGGAATACGGAAAGATGTAAGTTTTGCAAACAAGATGAGCTGATCAAAAATGGTAAAGGGATGCAGTGCTGCATCTGTAAAAAGTGTGCAAAATCAAGTATTGGAAGGTAATCAAGTAAAATACAGTGATAAAACGAGGTGTATAGCGGTAGCTATATACTTGAATAATAGTAGATTTCGGGCAATAGGCAGGGTGCTTGATGTGCCACTTCAACAAAAACAGGAAACTATCAAAAGAGTATGATTTACTCACCACATCTACTGAAAATTTCATATATCTATCTATTAGTAGAGTTATATTTAAAGAGGGAACATGCTTGATTTTTTAGTTTACGAACAAGCTCTAAAAAAACCTCTATGGAGTACTTGGAATGGGCAGTCTCTTTTTGGTAAACTAAGAAAGCTCTCTGAGACAGAATTATCATAGCTGTAACCTTTATCGCTCATGCTAGGAACAAAAGGAAACGCCATATTGCTGCAATAGCTAAGCTAGCTAGAGGTAGTGGAAACATTGGAAAGAGTGCTATAATTGTGGTTGCTGTAGTCTTTAAAAGCATAGAGTTTTGCTCAACTGCCGTTATTATTTCTCTGATGATGAAAATTTTCACACCAAGAATTATAAATATTTTTAACTGCTTTACCGTAGTTTACTTCTATAGTCTTAATATGCTATAACTACATAGTTATTAATGTATAGGTTATCATATGAGTTATAATGAAAAGATTTTAGATCATTATGAAAATCCAAGAAATGTTGGGTCTTTAGATAATAGTGATCCAAAAGTTGGTACTGGTCTGGTTGGTGCTCCATCGTGTGGTGATGTAATGAAACTGCAGATAAAAGTGAATGAAAAAGGTATTATTGAAGATGCCAAGTTTAAAACTTTTGGCTGTGGTTCTGCCATTGCCTCAAGTTCATTACTGACCGAGATAATAAAAGGAAAGACTATTCAGGATGCTGCACAAATAAAAAATACTCAAATAGTACAAGAGTTATCTTTACCACCTGTTAAGATACATTGTTCAGTTCTTGCTGAGGATGCTGTCAGAGCCGCAATTAATGATTATCGTAGTAAACAGAATGGTAATAATAAATCAGGAGGTGAGAAGTATGAAGCGAATGAAGTTGAATCATAATGAGTGAGTATTTGGGAAAAAATAAAAAAGATCCTATTACTATCACAGATAGGGCATTGGAAAAAGTCAGGTATTTACTGGATCAAAATTCTTCTGAAATGAAAGTAATAGGAATAAGGATATTAGTTAAGCAAAAGGGGTGTTCTGGGTTAAAGTATACCATTGAGTATGCTTACGATATTCGTCCTTTTGAGTCACTAATTGAAGCAAGCTGTTGTGATGGATTTAAAGTTAAGGTGTTAATTGATCCAAAGTCTATTATGTTTATATTTGGCTCTGAAATGGATTATGTAGAAGAAAAACTTTCATCGGGTTTTGTTTTTAATAATCCTAATGAAAAAGGAAAATGTGGTTGCGGAGAAAGTTTTCATGTTTAGCTTGCATCAAGGATATTTCTAATTTTTGCATAAGCTTCTTCAAGTTCCAAGGTGCTTATTGAATAAGGTGGCAATAAATAAATAGTGTTGCCAAGTGGCCTGATTAAAAGACCGTGTTTCAAAAACGTTGTTTTTAACATTTGGGCATTATGAATGTCAAAGGCTGCTATTGTACCAGTCACGCGTATATGTTGAATGTTTGTACAAGTTTTCAATGAATTTAGTTCTTTTTTCTGTGCACTATGGATTCTCTGAATTGATTTCATAGTATCAGGTTTCATAAGTAAATCTAGGGAAACAATTGCAGCAGCACAACCAAGTGGGTTAGCAGTATAAGAGTGACCATGAGCAAATGCTTTGCTAAAATGCTTGCTTAAAAATGCTGAATAAATTTCTTCAGTAGTAATTGTAAGAGCAAGTGGAAGAAAGCCTCCGGTTAGCCCTTTGGAGATGCATAAAAAATCTGGTATGATTTTGGTTTGTTCGAAAGCAAAATAGGTACCAGTACGTCCAAAGCCAGTCATAATTTCATCACAAATTACTAAAATTTCATGTTTGCGTACTAAGTTAACAACTTTATTAATAAATTCTGGTCGACACATCTTCATACCACTTGCACCTTGTACTAAGGGTTCTAAAATTAATGCAGCAATTTTATTGGCACCAGTATTGAGATGATTTTCCAATACTTCAAGTGAGTACTTTTCCTTATTCTCTATTTCTTCATCTCCACTCCAGGTTTCAGGGAAAGGTATTGTTAAAACAGAAAACAATAGATTTGAAAAAACATCATGAAATCCAGATTTAGCACCTACACTCATTGCTCCAAATGTATCACCATGATATCCTCCGGCAAAACTTAAGAAGGTAGTTTTTTCATAGTTGCCACGGTTCCACCAGTACTGATAAGCCATTTTTAATGCTACTTCAACAGCAGTGGAGCCATTATCTGAAAAAAAGAACCTGGAAAGCTTATCGGGCAATAAAGTTTTCAACCTTTCACAAAGTATTACTGCGGGCTCATGGGTAAACCCTGCAAAAATCACATGTTCTAAAGTTATACCTTGTTTATATATAGCTTCAGCGATTTTAGGATGAGCATGGCCATGCAGATTTACCCACCAGCTGGAAATTAGATCAAGATATGACTTATCATCTTCATCATAAAGGTATGACCCATAGGCTCTTTTAATTGCAATTGGAAGCTCGGCGGTTTTTTCTTGTGTAAATGGGTGCCATATAATCTTTCTATCACGTTCACTTAAATTCATCATTGCTTAACCTCAAAAATAGTTTTTAATTGATTTGAAAGTGGTATTTGCATTAAAGATTCTCTGTTAATTCGTTGTAGTTTTGGTACTGAGGCTAACACCTGTACTCTGCCATAAAATTCTATTGCTTCAAGATTATCTTGATTAGGTGGTCCGTTTAAGATCACTCCTAAAATAGAAATATTTCTGGCACGTAATGCTTCTAAGCTTAGTAATGTATGATTAATTGTACCAAGAACAGATCTAGCAACCAAAATTGTGGGTACGTTAAACTTTTTAATTAAGTCAATTATAAATTTATCTCTACTAATTGGCACTAGAATTCCACCAGCACCTTCTATTATTAGTTCATGTGTTTTTGGCAAACTAATCTTATCGATATCAATGCTACAGTTTTCCAGTGATGCTGCCAGATGAGGAGACAGTGGTTCTTTGTAAACAAAATCTTCTTTATAGACTTCAGTACTAACCAAGTCACTTACTTGATGACTATCTGTACCTAAAACACTTCCAGTTTGGATAGGTTTAAAGTATGAATATCCAGTGTGCAAACAAAGCCAGCTACTTATAATAGTTTTACCAACATCAGTATCTGTTCCTGTTACAAAGATCTGCATAAAACTCCAAAAAATACCTTGTAAGTTATGTTAATCTTATCTGTATAGGTTTTAATGATTTTCTTTAGATCAGCTGGAAGAATTATTTTGCTACCTTGATTTGCCCCTAAGTTTTTTAGATACCTGATAAATTCACTTGCATTTGAAAAACTCAATTTAAATTCCTGCAAATCAAAAAAGTATTTACTTGGGTTTAAAGAAAGCAAATTACTCTCTAATTCTTGTTGGGATGGGTAACGATAAGTTGGTACAGGTAGTGAGGATTCTATAAAGATTTTAGACCATTCATTAAATGTACCATCAAGTAAACATGAGAAAGCAAAAACGTCTGAATTTTCATAAGATCTTTTTATTATTTTGTTTATATCATTTACCCATTGAAGGGCTAAATTTGAAATGATCAGGCTATAAAAGCTAAAGTCTAGTTCTTCCATATCACCTAAGATAAATTCAACTCTTCTACCTGCAAGTTTTTCTTTTGCTTTTGTCAGCATGTTGGACGATATATCATTTAAAGCAAATTTGCTTCGTGGAAAAAAATTAAATAAGATTTCTGGAATACATCCTGTACCTGTACCCAAATCTAAAATGGAATATGGGTAAAACTCAGAAAAATAATTTCCCAATATACTAACTAGTTTTATAGCACATTCTTTTTGAACTAAAGCAACAGAATCATAGGATGAGCTTGCTCTGCTAAAATTACCCTGTATGTATTTTTTCTGTAATTCCATTCAAAAAATTAACAATTTGTTCATATACAAAACGATGCTCGAGTAAACCTAAACTATGGTGACCTTTATTGTGCATAATAACATCGCTACCAAAATTATCATAGATAAGCCTTGGAGGTACGATTGTATCATCTGTTGCACCTAATATCAATAGTGGCATACGTGGCAACTCATGTGTTGTAGTTAATAATTTTAAATCTTGCATTAGTTTTACTTTATTCAGGTGACTAAAAGAATAGTTGTTTCTCAAGTTAATACCACACCTTTTGTAGAAGGATATCATGGTGTCTATGGAACTTATTTTAAAATTCCGCATCATTGTTTTTAACTCCAATTCACGTTCTCTGTGTAATTGCGAATCAAATCCTAAAAATTTAACAAAGGCTTGTATGCCAATAAGTGCCTTGAACTTTACATTTAAAGATGCTAGCTTTATTAAACCAAGAGAATGCCCAATACCAATAAATGTATTATCTTTTTGACTTGGCAGGTTTAAGTTTTCTTCTCCAAAATAACCAAGATCCAAGTTGTAGCAAGAAGCATGGGAAAAGTATTCATTGATAAGAGGTTCAAAAAATTTATGATTAAACCCCCAGCCATGGCAAAAGCAGTAATTCATATTTGCTGAAGAACGTGCACTAAATGATCTAGGTCACTTTCAGTATGACTAACATTCAGTGCAATACGTAACCTTGACGTTCCAGTAGGAACAGTAGGTGGACGTATAGCAGAAACAATTAATCCGTGTTTTAGAAGTTTTTCTTTTGCATTTATGACAGTTGTTTCGTCACCTAGAATTATTGGTATAATATGAGTAACTGAATCACCTGTATTAAATCCCAGGTTTTGCAAATGATTTTTCAAGTTTGCAGCTTTAAAAAGTAGAGTTTTGCGCTGATTAGCAAGATGTCGTACTAAATGCCAAGCTTTAGCTGCTGCCCCAATTATCATTGGAGAAAGAGAGGTTGAATAGATAAATCCTGAACATTTGTTGATGAGATAGTTTTTTATAACATTAGAACAAGCTACATATGCACCAAAGCATCCTAAAGCTTTACTAAAAGTACCTAGAACCAAATGAGGAATTTCCTGAAGATTAACATTAGTAGATAGACCGTACCCATCATGACCAATGATACCTGTTGCATGTGCTTCATCTAAGTATAGAAAAGCTTCATATTCTTTACTGAGAGCAAAAATTTCCTCTATTGGCACAATATCTCCATCCATACCAAAAATGGTTTCAGTGACAATAAACTTTGGTCTCAAGTCGTTTTTGAATTTTGCTAGTAAATTACTTAAGTGATCCATATCATTGTGTCTATATCGCACAAGTTCAGCATGGCTTAGGAAAACAGCTTGATACAAACTAGCGTGATTTAATTTATCAAAAAAAACAATAGGTTTATTACCTAACACTGATTGATCTAATAGACTTGCAAGGACTGTTAGATTAGCTTGAAAACCTGAGTTAAAAATAAGAGCTGATTCACTTTCTTTATCTTGAGCAATCTGATTTTCAAGATCCTCAAATATCTTTTTATTACCTGAAAGCAAACGAGAACCAGTAGACCCTACTCCAAACTGTTCCCCAGCAAGTTTTGCTGCTTCAAATAACACTTTTGACTTACTTAAACCAAAGTAATCATTGGTGGAAAAATCGATAAAGTTTGTATCAAATATCGTGTCTGGTAGTTGGCGATATTTACCTTTATTTTGTAGCATATTATAGTATTTGTGGTATAAGTAATACATAATTTTTCTCATAGGAGGTTAGATAATGACAAAAGAATGGACTTTTGCCGAGGCAAACGAAATTTTCGGCTTTCCGTTTCCCGAGTTAATGTATACAGCACAAACGGAACATAGAAAACATTTTAATTCTAGTGAAGTACAGATTAGTACACTCTTAAGCATTAAAACAGGTAGTTGTCCTGAAAATTGCTCTTACTGCCCACAGTCAGCACATTATGACACTGGATTGAAAAAAGAGTCTTTATCGGAAATTGCCGAAGTAGTTGAAGCAGCAAAGCGTGCAAAAGAAGCTGGCAGTACTCGTTTCTGTATGGGTGCAGCTTGGCGTGGTCCACGAGATCAAGATTTAAAAGTTGTTTGCAAAATGGTTAAAGAAGTAAAAAAGTTAGGTCTTGAAACGTGTGTTACTCTTGGGTTATTGAAAGATCACCAAGCTGATATGTTAAAAGAAGCTGGTTTAGATTTTTATAACCATAATGTTGACACATCTGAAGAATATTACGATAAAATTATAACAACACGTACTTTTAAAGATCGTTTAAATACACTGGAAAATGTACGTAGTGCCGGAATCAAGGTCTGCTGTGGTGGTATTCTTGGTATGGGTGAAACTAATGATGATCGTATAAAGATGTTAATTCTTCTTGCTAATATGGATGAGCCACCAGAATCAGTACCAATTAATATGCTGATGAAAATTCCTGGAACTCCTCTTGAGAATGTAGCTGATGTTGATCCATTTGATTTTGTTCGCACTATTGCAATAGCAAGAATTATGATGCCAAAATCCTATATACGTTTATCAGCTGGGCGAGAAAAGATGTCAGATGAACTACAAGCACTATGTTTTCTTGCTGGCACTAATTCAATTTTCTATGGTGAAAAGCTACTTACAGCCCACAATCCAGTACCTGAACAGGATAATTATTTATTCCAGAGGTTAGGGTTACAGAAGTTACAATACATGGAACATTAAAAAAAACACCTCTATAAAGTTCAACTTTGTAGAGGTAAATTATAGCACGTTGCACTTATGCTCTGAATAAATTATAAATAATGTTGATGATATTAAAATTAAAGCACCATACCAAATGTTTTTATCAGGAAACTCGCCAAATATAAGGTATGCTACTACTGCAGAGATCACTAATTCAAAATATCTATATGGTGCAAGTGCAGTGGCATCGACAATAGCAAAAGCTTTTAATATAAAGAATAAAATTAAGTTAGCATTAACACCAAGAATAAACAGCAACATTAATTCCAAGAAAGACGGTGTTTGCCAATAAAGTAATGAAGGTGGAATAGAGAAAATGGTTGTAGTTAAAGCTGAATAAAATAACATACTGATTATTGATTCTTGAACAACAATTCTTTTATTGATTATATCCAAGAGAGAAAAGAACAATGCAGCTACAATAAAAATTTTAGGATCACTACTAGGTTTTAAGGTAATAGCAATACCAATAAACCCGATAATTACTACTACCCATCTTTGCCAAATTATATTCTCGTTTAAAAAGAGTACTGCAAGTAGCAATACAAATAATGGTATAGAAAAGCTTACGATTGTTGCTGTAGTTACAGAGCCAACAGTTAATCCATAGTTCCAAGAAGTCATACCAAGAAACAATAAAACTCCTCTAATTATCTGAATAATGAAGTTGTTTGTTTTGAGAGTTTTTATCCCATAGTAGATAATGAAAGGTATGAGAGTAACGGTACTAAATAAAAAACGAAAAAAAGCCAGTTCAAAACTATTAAGACGTAACCCTAAATACTTAGCTATAACATCATTGATTGCACTGCTAAACAAGCTAAGTGTAAACCAAATAACACCAATAGAATAACTATTTCCTCTAATGAGCATCCCATTTAACTGAATTTAAATCTATACCATCTTGAACCATCTCCCAAAGAGGACTCATCTCTCTTAATCGACCAATATTTTTAGTGACGAGATCTGCCGCATATAAAATTTCTTCTTTTGTTGTAAAGCGACCTAAACCAAATCTAATTGAAGAGTGCTCAAGATCATGACCGTTATTTAATGAACGTATAACATATGAAGGTTCAAGGGAAGCTGAAGTGCATGCAGAACCAGAACTAACTGCTAAGTCTTTTATTGCCATGATAAGTGATTCGCCTTCAACATAAGGAAAACTTAAATTCAAATTTCCAGGAATCCTGTTTTCATAATCACCATTTAACACAACATCAGGAAATGCTTCTTTTATTTTGTTGTATAAAATGTCTCTTAACTTTTCTAGCCTAGTTGTTTCTTCTATCATTTCTTCTTTTGCAATTCTAGCTGCTCCACCAAAACCAACTGCAAGAGGAGTTGGAACTGTACCAGAACGCATACCTCTCTCTTGCCCACCACCACTAATTAATGGAGTTAATCTCACGCGAGGATTTTTTCTACGCACATATAGTGCCCCTATTCCCATCGGCCCATAAATTTTATGGCTCGAAAGACTCATTAAATCAATATTCATTACATCTATTGAAATTTTACCAAACGCCTGTGCAGCATCTGTATGAAAGAATATGTTGTGTTTTCTACATATTGCACCAATTTCTTTTGTAGGTTGAATTACTCCTATTTCGTTATTTACCATCATAACTGAAACAAGGACAGTTTTATCAGTAATCTCTGCTTCAAGCTTTGATAAGTCTATCATACCATTCTGCTGAACAGGTAAATAAGTTACTTCAAAACCCTCACCTTCTAAATGTCTACAAGAGTCAAGAATACATTTATGCTCAGTACAAACTGTTATTATGTGATTACCTTTATTTTTGTAAAAGTTGGCAACTCCTTTAATTGCCATGTTGTTTGATTCTGTTGCACCAGAAGTAAATATTATTTCTTTACTATCTGCATTGATCAATTCTGCAATATACTTCCTTGCCCTTTCAACAGCCTCTTCAGCAGTCCAGCCAAATGAATGACTACGTGAGTGTGGATTAGCGAATTCACCAAAGTAAGGAATCATCACCTCTAACACGCGAGGATCTACTTTAGTTGTTGATTGATAGTCCAGGAAGATTGGTATTTTCACTGTACACTCCGATTTATTATACCAATTTAAATATGGAGAAAATATTTTTTAATGCAACAGTTTAGTTTTAACCTGCTACTAACGGTTTCAAAGATAAAAAGTATCCTTATAAATAGGCTGGATAGTGCAAACTAGACATGGTGGCCTTTTTTTATAAACCCATTTCAGAGCTAAACTAATAGTCTTTGAGCCTGATTTCAAATGCAATGCTGTTTTTGTAGATAGTAAAAAAATGGTGACTAATAGCTTTTAAGGTCTATACTAAAAATAGAATTTTATTTATCAAAATTATGTTAAAACAAATGCCAGACTTTGATACTTATGAACTTGATGCTCATGAGGAAGTATATATTAAATGTGATAAGAAAACTGGCCTTCAATCAATTATTTGTGTTCACAATTCCTCCAATGGACCTGCCTTAGGCGGGTGTAGGTTTATAAGCTACGATTCTAGTCAGAATGCACTTGTAGATGCGCTGAAATTATCAAGAAGTATGTCTTTTAAGGCAGTTCTTGCTGGGGTACCATACGGTGGTGGTAAGGCTGTTATATTAAAACCAGAGCAACCTTTTGATAGGCAACTTTTATTTAAGAGTTTTGGTAACTTTGTAAATCAGCTAGGCGGTAGGTATATTACAACTATGGATAGCGGTATGGTTACTAAAGATTTAGAGATAATTTCTAACCAGACGTCATATCTTACAGGACTTGGAATTGATGGCAATCCAGCACCGTATACTGCAGAAGGTGTAATAAGAGGAATTGAAGCTGCTCTTAATTTCAAGTACGGCACTTCAAAAATGAGTGGTATTCATATAGCTATTCAAGGTGTAGGAAATGTAGGTTTCTTTTTGGGAAAAAAAGCTTATGAGAGAGGTGCAAAACTCACTATATGCGATTATGATCCACTGATGGTAAACAAGTGTTTAAAGGAATTTACAGCTAGTGTAGTCAGTCCAAACGATATTTATTCTATAGAATGTGACGTCTTTGCACCATGTGGACTTGGTGGCACAATAAATCCAGAAACTATTTCTAAATTGAAAGCAACAATCATTGCTGGATCAGCAAATAATCAGCTTTCTGATGATACAGTTAGTGAAATAATAAAGAAAAGAAATATTTTATATGCACCGGATTACGTAATTAATGCTGGCGGTCTTATTCATGTAGCCGGACTTTATAGTAATATGTTAAAAAGTCAAATAGAATCAAAAATAGCAGCAATTTATGGTACCTTAATGGAAATTTTTATATCTTCTGAAAGATTAGGAAAATCTACAAATGCCGTGGCTGATGAGATAGCAAGTTCTTACTTTCAAAATTCAGAAGCTTAAGAAATAATGGTTGATTTTATTCTAATTTAGTAATAAAATCACCTTTTCAAGAGGTTTTATGGAGGTAGAAATGGCAAGTATCTTAAAATTCCAGGATATGAAAAAATTATCGAAAGGGATTAGTATGGTTACCTGTTATGATTATTGGTCAGCTAGAATCATTGATGGAACAAATATAGATGCCATTTTGGTTGGAGATAGTTTAGCCATGGTAATGCATGGCCATAAAGATACCATTTTAGCAACTGTGGAGTTAATGTGTATGCATGTTGGTGCTGTTGCTCGAGGGGCAAAACAAAAGACTATTATCGTAGATATGCCATTTTTATCTTTTAGAAAAGGTTTAACTGATTCTATGAACTCTGTTTTACGAATTATACAAAGTGGTGCTCATGCAATCAAAATAGAAGGGGCAAAAGGAAATTTAGAGCTAATCTCTCACATAGTTGAATCTGGTATTCCAGTTATGGGGCATTTAGGATTGACACCTCAGTTTGTTAATCAATTAGGGGGATTTAAAGTACAAGGCAAACAAAAAGAAGAGGAGGAAGAAATTTTACAGTCAGCTATTGCGTTAGAAAGATCTGGTTGCTTTGCAATAGTACTTGAGTGCATCCCGGCAAAATTAGCTGGAGTAATAACAGAAAAACTTCAAATTCCAACTATTGGAATTGGTGCAGGTCCTAGTGTATCTGGGCAAGTGTTAGTACTACAAGATATGTTAGGTATGAATTCTGGTTTTAGTCCTAAATTCCTAAAAACCTATTTAGATGGATATCAGATGATAAAGAATGCTTTAAATGACTTCGATGAAGAAGTTAAAACGGAAAAGTTTCCTCTTGAGAATCATTGTTATTATTAGAGGTTTATAAGGTTATTAAGGAAAGTTTTTTATATAGAGCAACTTATGAAATTTAGGAATATGTTAAATGGAAAGATTCACAGAGCAACAGTAACACATAGTGATCTACATTATGTAGGGTCAATTACTATTGATTTAGAGCTAATGAAAGTGGCAAATATAGTTCCTTTTGAGTTTGTGCAGGTGGTTAATGTTACAAACGGTAATAGGTTTGAAACTTATGCTATAGAAGGTGACCAGAACAGCGGTGTGATTCAAGTAAACGGAGCTGCAGCACATCTAGTTAACGTAGGGGACTTAGTGATTATTATGTCGTATTTACAGATAGAGGAACCTGTTCCTAAAGATTGGAAGCCTTCTGTTGTTTTAGTTAACAAGTCTAATGGTATTGATAGGGTTATTTAAAGCTCCTATTCTATAGTTTTGTATTTTCTACTGTATTGTCATGGTAGTTTGATGGAAAAGATTTCTGTAAATATTATAGGGTGCGGTAAAGTAGGAAAGACAATTGGTTATCTTCTAGCAAAAAAAGCTAATTGTAGCATTAAAGGAATTTTAAACAGAAATATTGATTCCTCTGAGAGAGCTATTAAGTTTATAGAAGATGGTTATGTTTGCAATGGCTACGAAGAATTAATGACCTCTAACTTATGGTTAATATCAACACAAGATTCATTAATCCCTAGTGTTTGTCAGAAGCTATTAAGTCATGAAAAGCTTGCAAGGGGAGATGTTGTAATCCACTTCAGCGGTACATTAAACTCAAAGGTTTTGTATTCTGCAAAAAAAGCAGGATGTTTTGTTGGCTCATTACATCCTATAAAATCCTTCGCAGATCCAGAGGTAAGCATTAAAACATTTAAAGGAACGTACTGTGCTTATGAAGGCGATAAGCAAGCTTTTTCATTAATAAGATGTCTTTTTGAAAGAATAGGAGCTAAAGTTTTCAAAATTAACAGAGAAGCAAAAAGTTTATATCACATTGGAAGTGTTTTTGCTTCAAATTACTTAATTGCTTTATTAAAAATATCATACGATTTCTATTATAAAGCTGGTATAAAAGAAAACAATATTCTCGATATTATTTATAGCCTCTCTTCAGGTACTTTGGCAAATATACATAGAAATAGGTCTCTTGAAAAGTCTATTACTGGTCCAATACAAAGAGGAGATATAGATATTATAAAAAGCCATATCAGTTCTCTGGAGTCAATGCCATTGCTGTTGAGCCTATATAAGGCTTTAGGTAATGTAGTTTTAGAATCGATATCCGGTAAAGACTGTTACTTTGACTATATAAGAGAATTACTTGAGTAAAGAAAGTATGCTAAGAACTCAATAAAAAAAGTTGAAGTATGCGTGAAAAAAAGTTGAAGTATGCGTGAAGAATAGTATATTAAGCTGTATACTGGAATTGTTGTTACCAAAAAATGCCAAAAGTTTTTGAATCTATAAAGGAGTGGAACATTTTTAGAAAAAGTTCTTTATCTAATATAAAATCTATAGGTTTTATTCCAACCATGGGTTGTTTACATGAGGGACACTGTAGTTTGATTAAAAAATCAATCTTAGAAAATGATTTCTCTGTCCTTAGTATCTTTGTTAATGAAACCCAGTTTGCTGACAAGTCTAGCTATAAAAACTATCCAAGGACAATTCAGGAAGACCTAGAAATAGCTAGATATGAAAAAGTAGATGCTGTAATTTTTCCGGCAAGTAATGAGATATATCCTGATGATTTTCATTATAAAGTTGTTGAAGACAATATTAGTTTATTTAGAGAAGGAACATATCGTCCTGGTCATTTTACCGGAATGTTAACTGTGGTACTAAAACTTCTAAATATTGTAAGACCACATAGAGCATATTTTGGTGAAAAAGATTACCAGCAGTACGAGCTAATCAAAGGAATGAAGGAAGCTTTTTTTATTGATACGGAAATTATACTCTGTTCCATAATCAGGAATAAAAATGGGGTTGCACTAAGTTCTAGAAACAGAAACCTTAGCGAAGAACAAATGGAATTGGCTAAGCACTTTCCATTACTACTTTCATCTAAACAACTTTCGCCTGAACAAATAACAGCTAAATTAAGAGCACTAGGTTTTAAAGTCAATTATATCGAAGAAGTAAATGAAAGAAGGTACGGTTCAGTTCAAATAGGTGAAACTACATTAATAGACAACTTTTTAGTTTAAATACCTGTGCATGCATATTTTTTTTACTGTTCTCTGTCTGTAACAAAAACCCTTGATAAGCAGTATTGGTTTAATTGACATAAATTATACAATAATAGTATTGTTGTTTTAGTTTCTTTGTGAACAAGAAAGATCAGGTATTATGATAAACTCCATACATAATTGTCCTGTGGCTTTCACTGTTATGCTTACCTCAGTTTAAATATTCATCTTATGCAACAAAATTTTCCAGCAAAAAGAATTGATAAAGCAGTGTTAATGGAAAATCTTTTATTGACTGCTTTACTTCTAAACTTTTATTTTATTAACTAATTTTATTAAAATTTGCTATAAATTTATTCTTGTTCTCAATTGTGTAGGCACCAAATTTAATGTTGCATACCATAAAAACATAAGGAATAAGTAAGAACTTTTATATATGATACCGTTTAAAATATAGTAAACTTTACCTACAATACGTGGGTTGCATATCGATGTTTTTAATTTTAAAGTTATGTACTTCTTATATTTGTGCCATTAATCCTATTTTCTACCATACTTCATTGAAACCAACACTTAGCTTCTTTAGCTGTCTCAATAATTTCTTCCTTTCTTCAGATAAATTCTTTACTTTGACATATTTTTCTTCGATTTTCCTCATTTCCCTTTCTCGTTCTTTGATGATTGCTTTAATAATTTCTGCTGGGTATTTGCTTTTACCGCGCCCAAGCTCTGACTTTAGCCTCCTTACTTTGTATTCTAATTCATTAAATCTTTCATGCTTTTCTAATAGTTCCATCATTCCGTTTATTTCGTTTAACATCTCTTCTTCTTTTATATTTTCTGCAATCAAAAAAAGTAAAAATTTATCTACTTGATAATCAACATTTGCTTGGGCTGCAAATGACTCTATCGGATTTTCTTGATACTTGAAATCGCATAAAAAGCTGACAAACCTTATCTTTTTCTTAAGGTAATTTTGTTATGTCTTTTGAAAGATTTAGCTTTAATGCTTCATATGACTTGGATAACGACCCTTCCAGTTCCTTTAAGTGTTTTTGATCTATATTCTTATGATATTCAGCACTAGTTACTTTTCCCAAACTATGAAGCTCTATAAGTTTTTCTGCAACACTTCTGCTTTCCCCTTTTTTGCACACAAAATACAATATAAACTATAACAACTCATGATCAAGCAGAGTGTTTTTGCTTTATAGAATTCTAGTTTTTAATTTTTCTCTTCTTTTATCCTCACTATTACCCATACAAAACCTCCATGATCAACATTATATACAAATTCAGCGCCCTTACTTGGACGCAGTGGTTCTCGAGGAATTACCCTTTTAAACTCTAAATTTGCAATGTCGTCCATACTGTTACAGCAGGCAAAATATCCTGTATTATTTTCAATTAAACCATCTCATGACATAGTGGAACTGTACAATTCATAAGAATGGTCTACTTTAGGAAAAATTGTTTGAAAATTTTGTATCTCATATAATTTTTGGTTAAAATAAGTTATAAAAAACTTGAGTATAGGGGTAACTTTATGGAATATGACTTTTTAGCTGATGAATTTTTGACTGATTTCAATACTGCGGTGCCACAAAGTACTCTAATTCCTTTAGGTACAATAGTAAAAGTATCGGTTAAAATTCACCCTGGTGGATATGAACAAAACAGTTGGTTAAGTAAGAGTGTAAACAGTGGGAGTATATATTTAAACACAGAATTTACTGTAGTTGAAGGTCCATATTCACAATATAAAATTCATCAGATTATTGGTATTAGAAGGTGTCTGCAAAGTATGTAGAAAAGTAGAAAAAAGGACAATTATGTGATACAAGGATAACTTTAACATGTATCCAAGTGACATAAAAGACAGTGAATGGGAAATTTTAAAGCCATATTTTGAGCCAAAAAAGACAGGTAGACCAAGAAAACACGATATTAGAACAATTATTAATGCAATAAGGTACGTAATGAGAACAGGCTGCCAATGGAGACAATTACCTAAGGATTTCCCACCATGGAAGACAATTTACAGTTGGAACACACGACTAAAAAACACTGGAAAATGGCAAGAAATACACGATATTTTAGTAAAAAAAGTAAGGGAGGTAGTTGGTAAAAGAGCCACACCATCAGTTGGAATAATTGACAGCCAATCAGTAAAAACGACTCAAAAAGGGGGGCCAGAGGTTACGATGCTGGCAAGAAAATAAAAGGTCGAAAACGGCATATTATTGTAGACACGCTAGGACTCGTGATTACGGCAGATGTACACAGTGCAAGCATCCAAGACCGCGAGGGAGCTTTAGATCTTCTGGTAAAAGCAAAACAAAAAATACCAACATTACAGAGGTTTTTTGCTGATCAAGGATACACAGGTAACCTTAAAAACAGATGCTTAATAAAAACAGGATGTTTATTTACAATAGCAAAAAAAGCTCCTAATATTGCGGGATTTGAGGTTATACCGAAGCGTTGGATTGTTGAAAGAACTTTTGCTTGGCTTTCCAATTTTAGGCGTATGAGTAAGGATTATGAGCATTCTCCTCAAACTTCGGAAACCAATATTTTCTTTAATATGACTACTATTATGCTTACTAAATTAGCTAATTCTTGAGTTTGCAGACACCTTCTTAGGAGTGGCAAGTTAAGTGCAGACGTTGAAGATAAATGGGGTGAAATGGGTAGGTCAATGATTCGCGTTATCCTAGAATCTGCTCGCAATGTTTACCCATATGATAACGGTGAGGAGGCTAAGCTTGCTCGTAGAATTGAATCTTTATCTGAGTTAAATGATTTGGAGTGTGTAGTTAAAGTTAGCATTGAAACTAGCGAATATGGTGATAAGAATAAAATCACTTCAATTATCACACCTGATCATCATATTTATGCAAGTTTGATGTATAGCTCTTCATTAAAAGCTTAAGAATATCTGTAATTTTTATAACATATATAAATACTCAAGTTAGGAGACAAAGTATGTTATTTCCTAGTGGAAGCATACGTAAAGAATGAGCATCTACAAAATATGTTAGCTAGCCAAGAAAAATCCAGTTGTCTGAAATATTGCTGCTGAGAAAATATGTTACACAATTTTATAACTTGAATGTAACTATGGTAGTTGGGTGACTCTAAAAAAGTAACTATTGTGGGTGGTTGAAAATGGTGTAAATTAAAGATAAAATGTTTGAAGGTTTTTTAGAGAGTTATGGTAAATAATGTCTTAAATATAAAAGAAGGAGGTATCGATATTACCTCATTTGATAGCAATAGTTTAACTAGAATCCTGCATAACGGAGAGTGGTGGTATGTAATAACGGAAGTAATAGCTTCTCTTACAGGTAGTACAAACCCATCTGATTACTTAAAGAAGATGAGGAGCAGAGATCCAGAGCTTGCTAAAGGATGGGGACAATTTGTCACCCCCCTTGAAATAAAAACAAAAGGTGGTAAACAAAATGTAAATTGTACGAATGTCGAGGGATTATTGCGTATCTTACAATCTGTACCTTCTAAAACTGAAAGAGTGGAACAATTTAAACGTTGGCTGGCAAAGGTTGGATATGAAAGGTTAGAAGAATATAAAAACCCTGAACTTGCATTTAAGCGTGCCTATGCTAATTATGTTGCAAAAGGGTATTCTCATGAATGGATACAAAGAAGAATTCAATCTATATCTACAAGAAATCAACTAACACAAGAATGGGACAAGATGAACATAACTGACCATAATAATAAGAATATGGAAGGTAAAGAGTATGCAATACTCACTGATGTGATCTCCCAAGAAACATTTGGAGTTACAACTAAAGAACACAAGAAAATAAAAGATTTAAAAAAGCAGCCTTTGAGGGATCACATGACACCAACAGAATTGATATTTAACATGCTTGGTGAACAAGCGACTATAGAAGAAGTAAAAGATAGGAATGCACAAGGATATAATGCAAACTTAGAAGCTGTAAAAGATGGTGGCAGAAGTGCTGGTATAGCAAGAAAAGCATTTGAGGAAGCAAGAAACATAAAAGTTGTATCTTCTAGTAATTTTCTGAAAAAGAAAGGTATCGAGTTAGCATTAATAGGAGAAAAAGAGCCTGAAGAAGGAATAGAAAAAATGATTACTCTTCCGGATATAGAAAAATAACGAGAATATCAATACCTTAAGATGATAATTCGTTTAAAAGATTAAGTGTGACAAATTAATTAAAACACCAGGAATTTTTAGTTGACATTATGTAGAGAATATTGTAAAATTACCATTGGGGTGTTTTTTGTATAAAACTACACCACCTAAGTCCTTTAGGTTATCTTTTTAAATCGTATCCATTCAGGTGTATGGCTTAAGAAGCAATAGCCAGTAGGTTTTGAAAAGGATGTATCCATTCAGCCGGGCGGTAAAATAAAGAGTAGACAAGGAATGCTAAAAAGGTAAACTAGAGTGGCTGTGAGGTAATATGGTTGATCTTTTAGAATTTTGCGAAAGTTTAAGCAGACTATAGAAAAGTTAGAAACAAAAATAGAAGAGCTTAAAGCAGAAAATAAAGCGCTAAGGATCGAAAACGCTGAGTTAAAAGAAAGGCTTGGCTTAAGTTCAAAAAATTCATCTATACCAAGCTCCAAAGAATTATATAAGATGAGGGAAAATAAGCCAAAAAGTGACAGGAAAGTAGGAGCACAGGTTGGACATAAAGGCAGTTACCGCCCTAAAATGGAGGCAGATGAGATGGTAAAAATAGAACTGCCCAATACGTGTGAGTGCGGAGGAGAAATTGCGGTATCAAAAGATCCGTATACTCATCAAAAGGTCGATTTGCCGGAAATCAAGCCGTATGTAGTTGAATATCAACTAGAGCATGGACGTTGCAAAAAATGTGGAAAAAGAAAAAGTAGCAAGCTACAAGAAGGAGTAACTGCGGACACATTTGGTCCAAGAGTTAAGTCAGTAATTGCAGCATTAAGTGGATTTTACAAGAATTCGAAAAAAGAAGTGGCAAATATTATAAAGGACATTTTCAACCTGGATATCAGCGTCGGTAGTGTATCAAATAGCGAGGCTAGAGTGGCAGAAAAATGCCAAGAAGCATATGAGCAAATTGAGGAAGAGGTAAGCAAGAGCAAAATTTTACATATCGATGAAACTAGCCATTACAACAAAGGTAAACAGGGCTGGTGCTGGATGTTTGCGAGCAAAATAGGAAGTGTGATCAAATTGACAGAGTCAAGAGGGATGAAAGTCCTGGAAAATAGTAAATTTGGAAAGAATAACAACCTAGTAGTGACCGACAGATATGCAGCTTACAACTACTTTTCCAGCAAGAAAAGGCAGGTCTGTTGGGCACATTTAGCAAGAGATTTTGAAAGGTTGTCTCATAGTTGGAATAGCGAAGTGAAAGTTTTGGGGTATTATTTAAGGAATGTTGCTACTGAATTATTTGCATTGAAAAAAGCTCTGTTAAAGGATGAAATAGACACATTAAGGTTCATAAGAAGAGCAAGAAAATTACGCAAGCGAACGAGATATTACTTAAAGAATATATCAAATTTACCCGAGGCAATTGGAGCGTCTCGAGTAGCAAAAAATATCATGAAATCGGATCTGATGATGTGGAAATTTTTGGACGATCCAGAAAATATTCCACTGACAAACAACTATGCTGAGCGACAGATTCGGCATTACGTTGTTTACCGAAAAGTTTCATATTTTACACAATCGAAACGGGGAAATATGTTTCTTGAGAGGATAATTTCATTGTACTTGACTTGGAGGCAAAAGAAGTTAAATCCTTTTCAAAACCTACTGGCTATTGCTTCTTAAGCCATACACCTGAATGGATACAAATAACTCTTTGCAAAACGTGTCAGCCAAGTAGCTGACACCACAGCTGTACGAACGTTGCGTTTTAGGCCAGTGACCTGTAAAATAGTGTTATCTAAGTAGCCGACCTTTACAGTGACTCTAATTCACATAATAACTTATCGCTGTGTACATTGAGCTGGTTGTACGTGTTTAACATGTGATACAGAATCTAGAAAAGAATTATCTTGATCCAATCCATCCTCAAT
The DNA here is from genome assembly GCF_012277295.1 of Wolbachia endosymbiont of Ctenocephalides felis wCfeT. NCBI lineage: Bacteria > Pseudomonadati > Pseudomonadota > Alphaproteobacteria > Rickettsiales > Anaplasmataceae > Wolbachia > Wolbachia endosymbiont of Ctenocephalides felis. The sequence goes on along the minus strand of NZ_CP051156.1, from coordinate 1,211,767 downwards.
TGACACAGGATATAGAAAATAATTATCTTGATCCATTTCTTCTTCTGCAATTTCTGTTACAGTAGCAGGTTGCTCCATATTACTGGCTAATTTTTCCAATTTTTTCACTTTACGTTGAAGTGTTTTTATTTCTCTTTTATCGCGAAATTTATTAATAACATCACTTACAACAAGAGCGATAGCTCCAGAAGTGGAAGATTCGATACGTTCTCTAAGAAGGTGTCTGCAAACTCAAGAATTAGCTAATTTAGTAAGCATAATAGTAGTCATATTAAAGAAAATATTGGTTTCCGAAGTTTGAGGAGAATGCTCATAATCCTTACTCATACGCCTAAAATTGGAAAGCCAAGCAAAAGTTCTTTCAACAATCCAACGCTTCGGTATAACCTCAAATCCCGCAATATTAGGAGCTTTTTTTGCTATTGTAAATAAACATCCTGTTTTTATTAAGCATCTGTTTTTAAGGTTACCTGTGTATCCTTGATCAGCAAAAAACCTCTGTAATGTTGGTATTTTTTGTTTTGCTTTTACCAGAAGATCTAAAGCTCCCTCGCGGTCTTGGATGCTTGCACTGTGTACATCTGCCGTAATCACGAGTCCTAGCGTGTCTACAATAATATGCCGTTTTCGACCTTTTATTTTCTTGCCAGCATCGTAACCTCTGGCCCCCCTTTTTGAGTCGTTTTTACTGATTGGCTGTCAATTATTCCAACTGATGGTGTGGCTCTTTTACCAACTACCTCCCTTACTTTTTTTACTAAAATATCGTGTATTTCTTGCCATTTTCCAGTGTTTTTTAGTCGTGTGTTCCAACTGTAAATTGTCTTCCATGGTGGGAAATCCTTAGGTAATTGTCTCCATTGGCAGCCTGTTCTCATTACGTACCTTATTGCATTAATAATTGTTCTAATATCGTGTTTTCTTGGTCTACCTGTCTTTTTTGGCTCAAAATATGGCTTTAAAATTTCCCATTCACTGTCTTTTATGTCACTTGGATACATGTTAAAGTTATCCTTGTATCACATAATTGTCCTTTTTTCTACTTTTCTACATACTTTGCAGACACCTTCTTAGGGGGGTGCGTGATTCTAGTTTTAATTGTAGTTCTGCGATCTTATTTTTGCATATTCCCTGACGTTCTTCAACTTCATCGAATGATTTCAATTTTTTTGGCATAACTTACTCCTAATCATTTATTAATATTATTAATTATTTAATATTAATATTTAATATAGTAAGAAACTGTGCGTCAACAGATAAAAATGTACGTTTTTGGCATTATCTAGATTTTGTACTTAGTCTCGTGTTGGAGCAGCAAAACAGGACTTAAAACCTTGTGCAATGTCATTCATTATAGCTAAGTAGGCGCTTTCTCCAGATTCTATTTCTGCACCAATAGGATCAAGAATTGTTGTTCTTGTGTCACTAGAAAGGATTTGAGGTTTTATACTGTCTTCTCGCGAGTGAGAAAGTATACACTTAATATTTTCTTTCTTCATTACCTTTCTCAACTCCATTAAGGTTCTCATTCCAAGATATGAATCTTCTTCTATGGAAAGTATTACACTTGGACTGTTTAAACCAAAATATTTTTCAAAATACTGATAAGCATCGTGAGTTACTATATATTTTTGATTTCTAAAGTTATTTAGATCTTGCGCAATTTTCTTTACTTCTTGGTCTATTTTTTCTACTGCTTTTACTGCATTAGCATTATATCGATAAGAATTTTCCTGATCCAAATCAGACAAAGTTTTACTTATCAAAAGTATCATGCTTTTTGCATTTTCAGGACTTAGCCAAATATGCAAATCTTTTTTACCGTGAACATTGGCAACCTTTTTGGAAAATGAATGTGGTCGAGTAGGCAGTAGGTCAATAGTTTTTGATAATTGCACTAACCTCTTATTATCCTTAGAAAAAGTTTTTACAAATGTCTCTAAGTTATCATCGACATAAAATACCACATCACTGAGCTCCAGACTACTTGCATCAGAGGGCTTTAATATATAATCATGTTCAGACGTTGTGTAGTCTAACAAATCTGGTTCTAAGATCCCATCTGTCACAGAAGCTACAAGTGAATGAATAGGCTTGATTGTAGCAACAACTTTTAAACTAGATGAAAAAGCGTTATTATAGTATAGTGTAAAAGCAATTAATAAAAGAAAAGCCAGTAAATGTCTCATACAAACGTTGAGAAAAAATTAAACTTTATCAAAAAATTAAATAATGTCAATAATTGTATCCTAAACATAGAAAATTTCGCCCTTTCATACGACAACAAAAAAGTTCTTGATGACATAAATATATCAGTAGAAAAAGGGGATGTGGTTACAATACTTGGTCCAAATGGAGGAGGAAAAACTTCCATAGTAAAGGCAATTGCTGGCATAAATAAAAAATATACTGGTAGTGTTAAATTTGCTGACAATATAAAAATTAGCTATATGCCACAAAATTTTAGCATCAGCAATTTGATACCAATAACAGTTGAATACTTCCTTCTCAATAGCTTTTCAAAAGAGCTGAAAAAAGATCAGTCTATTATTCAGGAGGTGATTGAATTAGTTGGTATTGGCAATATTTTGAAAAATCAAGTATTGGAGATTTCGGCTGGACAAACACAGTTATTACTGCTTGCGCGTTGTTTGATTGCGGAACCTGATCTGATCATTCTTGATGAGCCAGTAAGTGCGATGGATATTAACGCAAGGACCAAGTTCTATAATATCATAGCTGAAATAGCAAAAAAACGATCAGTGTCGATTCTGATGACATCTCACGATCTTAGCTCTGTTGTGCCGTGCTCGGATTATATAGTTTGTATAAATAATACTGTCTATTGCCAAGGTAAGCCTGATGAGATTTTAAAAAATAAAACTCTAAGTGAAATATTTAGTAGTTATAAAATGAAATGATTCAGAATGTCCTACGCCTACTACGCGTGATTGCAGTACTTACTCGTTATAATATATTACCGCACTTGTTACCGCCATCAAAAAAGTCTATAAATAGAATATGTGGACGGAAGCTAAAGTGCGCCCTTGAGAAATTAGGTCCAGTATTTATTAAATTTGGGCAGTCTATTGCATCACGTACTGATCTTTTAAGCGAGGACATAACAAACAACTTATTGTTAATATGTGATAGACTGCCCTCTTTTTCACATAAGATAGCAGTTAAAACTATAGAAAGCGAGTTTAATTGTAAATTAAGTGACATTTTTTCAAGCTTTTCTGAAGAGCCAATTGCAGCAGCATCGATTTCGCAGGTGCATAGAGCAACCACAATTGAAGGAAAGGAAGTAGCAGTAAAAATTTTAAGGCCAAATATTGAAAAAATATTTTTCAGAGATATAAAAATGCTTTATTGGCTTGCAGAGCTTGCAGAAAAACACAGCGAACAATCAAGGCGGCTCAAACCGATTGAATTGGTAAAGACTTTTGCCGAAATTTGCAAATTAGAATTAGATTTGCGCTTTGAAGCTGCTCATTTCTCAGAGTTAAAGGAAAACACAAAAAATGACATAGGTTTCTACGTGCCAGAAGTAAATTGGAGTAGAACTTCAAAAAGGGTTTTAACGTTGGAATGGATAGAAGCAACACCGATCTATGAAGTTGACAAATTAAACAATCACAAGCAAATAGCTATAAATCTTATAGAATCATTTTGCAATCAAGTATACAGGGACTGTTTCTTTCACGCTGATATTCACCCTGGAAATTTAATGGTTGATAATAATGGTAATGTTATTGCCCTTGACTGCGGTATTATGGGTCGAATAGACCGTGAGACATGTTATTATGTTATAGAGATACTTAAAGGATTTTTAAACCGCGATTATGATCACGTTGCGAAAATACATTTTAAAGCTGGGTATGTTTCATCAGAGCACAAAAATTTTGTTACAGCTTGTAGGGCAATAGGTGAGCCTATTATCGGGCAACCTGTACAGAAAATCTCATTTGCTAACTTACTTACTCAATTGTTAAAAATAACTGGAGATTTTGATATGAAAGTTCAAACACAGTTATTGTTACTGCAAAAAACTATGATTCTTCTTGAGGGAACTTGTCGAAAAGTTTACCCGGAAATTAATATATGGAAAGTAGTTGAAGCATGGATAAACAGCCAACATGAAGGTAAAATAGGATATAAAGAAAAGATTAAAAATTCCTATCCTATAAAAACAATAAAGGGGATGTTCGATTTGATAGAAAAGTTAAACTTAATTGCTGATCAAAAATTGGAAAATACCAGAGTAAAGAGCAAGCAAAATGGGAAAATTTATCTTTTGTTATGGTCTATAATTATAATCTTAGTTATTAAAATTTTTATTTTTTAGATGCGTAAAACTTTAGCTGTAAATTCTTCCTTTTATTCCATTATAGTTGTTGAATCCCTATATCCGTGCACTGACGTATCCATTCAGCCGGGCGGTAAAATAAAGAGTAGACAAGGAATGCTAAAAAGGTAAACTAGAGTGGCTGTGAGGTAATATGGTTGATCTTTTAGAATTTTGCGAAAGTTTAAGCAGACTATAGAAAAGTTAGAAACAAAAATAGAAGAGCTTAAAGCAGAAAATAAAGCGCTAAGGATCGAAAACGCTGAGTTAAAAGAAAGGCTTGGCTTAAGTTCAAAAAATTCATCTATACCAAGCTCCAAAGAATTATATAAGATGAGGGAAAATAAGCCAAAAAGTGACAGGAAAGTAGGAGCACAGGTTGGACATAAAGGCAGTTACCGCCCTAAAATGGAGGCAGATGAGATGGTAAAAATAGAACTGCCCAATACGTGTGAGTGCGGAGGAGAAATTGCGGTATCAAAAGATCCGTATACTCATCAAAAGGTCGATTTGCCGGAAATCAAGCCGTATGTAGTTGAATATCAACTAGAGCATGGACGTTGCAAAAGATGTGGAAAAAGAAAAAGTAGCAAGCTACAAGAAGGAGTAACTGCGGACACATTTGGTCCAAGAGTTAAGTCAGTAATTACAGCATTAAGTGGATTTTACAAGAATTCGAAAAAAGAAGTGGCAAATATTATAAAGGACATTTTCAACCTGGATATCAGCGTCGGTAGTGTATCAAATAGCGAGGCTAGAGTGGCAGAAAAATGCCAAGAAGCATATGAGCAAATTGAGGAAGAGGTAAGCAAGAGCAAAATTTTACATATCGATGAAACTAGCCATTACAACAAAGGTAAACAGGGCTGGTGCTGGATGTTTGCGAGCAAAATAGGAAGTGTGATCAAATTGACAGAGTCAAGAGGGATGAAAGTCCTGGAAAATAGTAAATTTGGAAAGAATAACAACCTAGTAGTGACCGACAGATATGCAGCTTACAACTACTTTTCCAGCAAGAAAAGGCAGGTCTGTTGGGCACATTTAGCAAGAGATTTTGAAAGGTTGTCTCATAGTTGGAATAGCGAAGTGAAAGTTTTGGGGTATTATTTAAGGAATGTTGCTACTGAATTATTTGCATTGAAAAAAGCTCTGTTAAAGGATGAAATAGACACATTAAGGTTCATAAGAAGAGCAAGAAAATTATGCAAGCGAACGAGATATTACTTAAAGAATATATCAAATTTACCCGAGGCAATTGGAGCGTCTCGAGTAGCAAAAAATATCATGAAATCGGATCTGATGATGTGGAAATTTTTGGACGATCCAGAAAATATTCCACTGACAAACAACTATGCTGAGCAACAGATTCGGCATTACGTTGTTTACCGAAAAGTTTCATATTTTACACAATCGAAACGGGGAAATATGTTTCTTGAGAGGATAATTTCATTGTACTTGACTTGGAGGCAAAAGAAGTTAAATCCTTTTCAAAACCTACTGGCTATTGCTTCTTAAGCCATACACCTGAATGGATACGAGATGTAGTATGTTACCGAACTATTTGAGCTGTTGTTCTATGATTGAAGAACGGCTCTAACGTGAGCTCTGCTTCTACCCTTTGAGGTGAATTATTTACTTCAACTTCTTCATCCTCATCTGTGCTCACATCATTACTTGAGGCTTCACCATATTCCGAACCTGCATATATCATTGATAAAGGTTCTCTTGTACCTACACGCCGTAAATCATAGTTACTGAGGAGGTAATCACATACTAATCCTGCTTGATGCAGTGCAAGATTATCTGCTTGTAATTGTTCTTTTTCCTGAGTCAATTGCTGTATATGCCTAAATAAATTTTTATTTTCTTCAGTCAGCTTTTCTACTTTAACGCGATCGTTCATCACCTTATATGAAAACACAATTACCAGAACAGAAAGTATAGCCAAAGGAATGGCAGCAGTAGATATACTTAAAGCTAGAAGTGGAGATATGAAACTAGCATAAGGGGCTACAATAAGCGTAAGTAACGTAAGAGCAGCAAAAGAGCCAGCTATAATATAAAGGGAAAGGGTATTATTTTTGTTAAGCAAACTGCTCATTATTACTTCCTCACAAATGAAACTTTGTTATTATATTATATATGTAATTTATTGAGTCAAGCTAATTTTAGTATACTAAAAAACCTATTGATTTTTAAATAGAGTATTTACTACAACTCTGCCCCTACGGCGAATTTTCCATTTTCTGTTTTGAGTTCTGGCTGCGCGTTTTCATTCCATTCTATCACTTCAGCATTGCAAACAGTCTGTAAGTCACTCTGTACAGATTTATCCAATTTACCCTCTTGAACATTTGCTTTTATTGCTAACCTTTTTATTAAATGCTTAACAGAAACATTATTATCTGCCTTTATTTTCCTTACTAAATTCAATACTTGTATGCAATCATCTCCCATTTCTTCCGATTGTTTCTCGTAGATAAGTTCTTCCTGTTTTGGCCAATTGCTTTGATTATGCACAGAATTTTCACTATACAATTGGCAATATATTTCCTCTGCAATGTAAGGCAAGAAAGGTGCAAATAGCCGTAAAATAACATTTAATGTATATGATAAACTTTGTTTAGCACTTAAATTTGCTTCTTTACTCACCGTATCGCCATATGCACGTTTTTTTACTAATTCTAAATAATTGTCACAAAAATCCTTCCAGAAGAAATCCTCTATAGCGCTTAAAGCTTCGCTATATTCAAACTGTAATAAGCTGATTGTTGCTTTTTCTACAACTTTAGATAGTTTAGATAATATCCACTTATCCATAGTTTCACAGATAGAATCTATGCTTAGCGCTTGATGTTTTTCCATAAATGTAGAAACGAACTTACTAGCATTCCAAAGTTTTGTTACTAAGCGCTTGCCGATTTTAAACACATTTTCAGAATAAACCGTATCAACTCCAAGCCTTGAATTTGCTGCCCAATAACGCACTACATCAGCTCCATACATATCAAGTATCGAGTGTGGAGTGATGATGTTACCTTTTGATTTACTCATCTTTTTTTTATCATCAGCTAAGCACCAACCACTGATCATAATATTTTTCCATGGTAAAGAATCTGCATGGTAATGTGCTTTTAAGATCGTATAAAAAGCCCAAGTTCTAATTATTTCATGACTTTGGCTGCGCAAATCTGCAGGAAATATCTTATCGTAACGGTTGCCTGGCAAGCCAAATTCATCATTTACTGCTAATGCATTTAATTGAGGAGTTATTGCACTTGTAGCCCAAGTATCCATCACATCCTGGTCTGGAACAACTTCATCTTTGCTGTACCCTTTTGGCAAGTCTTTCAGTGGATCTATCGGGAGATCATTTACTTCAGCCAGGATGATTCTACCCTCTTCACCTTTACGTTTTGAATACCAAGCCGGAAACGGCACGCCAAAGTAGCGCTGCCTTGAAATGCACCAATCCCAATTTAATCCCTCTATCCACACTTCCATACGCTTACGCATAGTGCTTGGATGCCAATTACATTCTTTAACTTTATCCAACATTTGAACTTTCTTATCTAGTGTGTTGATAAACCATTGATAAGTAGGCAATATTTCAAGTGGTGCACCAGATCTTTCCGCGCATTTAACAGAATGAGAAATGTGAGTGCTTTCTATAAGCAATCCTCTTTCTGTTAAAATCTCAATTATTCTCTTTCTTGCTTCTTTTACCTTTAGTCCGTTTATTTCACTTAACACATCCTTTGTCATCCCAGTGCTACGACACTGGGATCCATTATTGTCAAGTGCCGAACCTAGATCTATCCTCCCATCCTGGTCAATAATAATCCTCATTGGTAGGTTATGTTTCTGCTGCCAATATATATCAAACTCATCACCAAACGTGCAGCACATCACCAGCCCAGTGCCTTTGTCCACTTTTACCTTATCATCAGCTATTATTGGCACTTTTGCTTCTGTGATCGGCACTATAGCCATTTTTCCAACCAGATGGGTATAACGCTCATCTTCTGGATGGCAAAAGACTGCAACACATGCAGGAAGTAATTCAGGTCGCGTGGTTGCAATGTTTATTTGCTCATTTTCTTCACTTAAAAAAGTTATCGTATTTAAAGATGATTCAAAAACCTTATCTTCAATTTCCGCTTGTGCGATTGCGGTTTTATCAACTGGGTCCCAGAGAATTGGCTGCATTTTTCTGTATGCATATCCTTTGTTATAAAGATCAATAAACGACATTTGAGAAAGTGCCACAGTTTCTTTACTGATCGTATGATACTCCAAATCCCAGTCATAACTAATGCCAACTGACTTAAACAATTCCTTAAATTCTTGCTTTGATTTATTAATTACTTCATGACACATCTCTATAAATTTCTCTCTGCCAACTTCCTTTGCGCGAGTTTTATAGGTCTGCTCAACTAATCTTTCAGTTGGAAGTCCGTTGCAGTCAAATCCAATTGGGTAAAAAACATCCTTGCCCAACATGCGTTGAAATCTTGCGATAAAATCTGTGTGGCAATAGCTGAATATATGGCCAATATGTAGCTTTCCTGATATGGTAGGTGGGGGTGTGTCTATAGTAAAAGTATTTGTACCATTCCACTTATAAACTTTACTATTTTCCCACAGTGTGTTGTATTTATCCTCTACTTCTTCAAAGTTGTACCTATCTGCTAACATTGACATTTATAACTATTCTTAAAGCAAAGTTAGCACAATTAAGCAAATATGGCAATTTTAATATAAATTTATTGACATATTTAATATCTTTCAATAAAATTAATAGAAAGCTAAAGAAAGGTAAGATATGATTAATTTTATCAATGATTTATTAAATAAAGTTAGATTTACATGGGCTAGTCTAATATTAAAGATAAAGAATTTCTTTTCAGGTTCAAATGAAGATAAATCTAGCAAATTAAATGATGAAGCAGTTATTTCCAAAACGGAAATAACTGATAATCATGCAGAAGATAAAAAGCAAAGTAGAGATAATAATATTGATTCAGAAGAAGATTGGCACGATGCCTTAGAAGAGCGAGAGGAATTCTTTGATGCTGTTGAAGATTTAAGTGAGCAAAAAGCTAACAAAAGAAAAGAATATGAGGAGAATAAGTACTATAGCCTGCAACAAGATTTACACGAGAAAATTGAATTTGATCGCTCAACTCAAACTCTTGCACTTGCTTTTGAAATTAACAAACCGAAGCAAGGAGATTCTAATCAAGACCTTAGTAAATTTAAATTACGCGAGCTTAAAAAAAATGATAACCTATATACATTCACTCTAGAAGATGATAAGAAAGATTGCATAGAGCTTCATTCTACATATCTCAATATGTATTGTCCTGAGTATTTTAGTAAACACAATGATAAGAGTATATACACTGAACTTTTTTCTCCGAAAGAAAACGGAATTAGCAATGATATTATAATCTCACTACAAATTCCACGTGGGATGGATATACTCACTAAAAAATTTGATTGGTATAACCCTATGATGAAAGATGCAGCTTCTTCATTAGGTACTAAAACAGAAACAAATTGGCCGATAAAGGACGTGCTAGTTAGAGGTGATTTTATTAATACTATTAATAAACATATTTGTAAGCAGCCTGAAGTTGAAGAAAAAAAGAGTTGTGAACCTTTTGAGGTAACTGACGTGAAAACATTGCAAGGTATAGGTATTTAAAAGTGGTAGCTTAATAAAAGCAAAAAATGCTGTATCCATTCAGGTGTATGGCTTAAGAAGCAATAGCCAGTAGGTTTTGAAAAGGATTTAACTTCTTTTGCCTCCAAGTCAAGTACAATGAAATTATCCTCTCAAGAAACATATTTCCCCGTTTCGATTGTGTAAAATATGAAACTTTTCGGTAAACAACGTAATGCCGAATCTGTCGCTCAGCATAGTTGTTTGTCAGTGGAATATTTTCTGGATCGTCCAAAAATTTCCACATCATCAGATCCGATTTCATGATATTTTTTGCTACTCAAGACGCTCCAATTGCCTCAGGTAAATTTGATATATTCTTTAAGTAATATCTCGTTCGCTTGCGTAATTTTCTTGCTCTTCTTATGAACCTTAATGTGTCTATTTCATCCTTTAACAGAGCTTTTTTCAATGCAAATAATTCAGTAGCAACATTCCTTAAATAATACCCCAAAACTTTCACTTCGCTATTCCAACTATGAGACAACCTTTCAAAATCTCTTGCTAAATGTGCCCAACAGACCTGCCTTTTCTTGCTGGAAAAGTAGTTGTAAGCTGCATATCTGTCGGTCACTACTAGGTTGTTATTCTTTCCAAATTTACTATTTTCCAGGACTTTCATCCCTCTTGACTCTGTCAATTTGATCACACTTCCTATTTTGCTCGCAAACATCCAGCACCAGCCCTGTTTACCTTTGTTGTAATGGCTAGTTTCATCGATATATAAAATTTTGCTCTTGCTTACCTCTTCCTCAATTTGCTCATATGCTTCTTGGCATTTTTCTGCCACTCTAGCCTCACTATTTGATACACTACCGACGCTGATATCCAGGTTGAAAATGTCCTTTATAATATTTGCCACTTCTTTTTTCGAATTCTTGTAAAATCCACTTAATGCTGCAATTACTGACTTAACTCTTGGACCAAATGTGTCCGCAGTTACTCCTTCTTGTAGCTTGCTACTTTTTCTTTTTCCACATCTTTTGCAACGTCCATGCTCTAGTTGATATTCAACTACATACGGCTTGATTTCCGGCAAATCGACCTTTTGATGAGTATACGGATCTTTTGATACCGCAATTTCTCCTCCGCACTCACACGTATTGGGCAGTTCTATTTTTACCATCTCATCTGCCTCCATTTTAGGGCGGTAACTGCCTTTATGTCCAACCTGTGCTCCTACTTTCCTGTCACTTTTTGGCTTATTTTCCCTCATCTTATATAATTCTTTGGAGCTTGGTATAGATGAATTTTTTGAACTTAAGCCAAGCCTTCTTTTAACTCAGCGTTTTCGATCCTTAGCGCTTTATTTTCTGCTTTAAGCTCTTCTATTTTTGTTTCTAACTTTTCTATAGTCTGCTTAAACTTTCGCAAAATTCTAAAAGATCAACCATATTACCTCACAGCCACTCTAGTTTACCTTTTTAGCATTCCTTGTCTACTCTTTATTTTACCGCCCGGCTGAATGGATACACCAGACTTTATTCTTATTAACGGCCATACCCATAATGGTATTCCAATAGCGTATATGGATTGATACCAATTATATACTATTTTTTCATATAATGAACATTTGCCAGCTTTAGTTTCCTCATTTACTGTAGAATGAGTTTGAATATTTTGCTTTGTGTCAAATTTCATATTTGCTCCTTTTATTAAATAATATGATTAAATTATAAACCATACTATTGAGTGTGTAATTGAATATAAATTCAATTTTAAATAGAAGAAATGAATGTTAATAGAAAATTAATAACTAAAGCACTGGGATAAAAAAATATTGGAGGCAGCCCTTATGGCGTTATCCCAGTATCAAATATTGGGACAACACCATTTAGAGAATCGTACTATAACGTTCGTACAGTTGTGCGCTTACGCGTGGGAAAATTCAGTCTGGGTAGCATTGTTTCCTTCATTTTCTAAAGACTTATCAATTTTCTCCAAGTCAGCTTTCTCCAAGCCAGTGTTAGGCTCCTCCTTTGCATCATTCAAAGGGGAATTTTCCTTCATATCTGCAGCAGGGTTTTCTTCCTGATCTTTTTTAAGCTTAGCTTCTTCAACGATAGACTTTGATGCTTTGTAATCGCGAACATCATCCCTAATTTCTTTAATAGTAAAAACTAAAAACAAAGCTGTTAAAACCAAAGTAAATATAAAGCCTAGAAAAAATAATGCATTATCTGATCTAGTTATCTCTTTAGTCGCTATTTTTGATAAAGCAAAAATATACACAGCAGGTATTGCTATAGTACATAATATTAAACCTAAAGATGAGAGTACTATTTTAATTGCATAACGCTTTGCATAATCCAAAGGAAGCTTTCTAGAATTATCTCTCACGTCAAGCCCTGCTCCTTTTCCTTCTCTTACAAGGGTTTTAAATGCTGGCACATTTAAATAATCAGCTGCCATATGTAATAATGTCTTACCACCACTAAACTGGTAATTTACATTAAAACCACGTCCTTTCCACTCATCAAATGCCTTTTTATCTGCTATTAGTACCTTAGCTTTTATTTTTTTAATCGAGTCTAAACCATATCTTTCTTTAAATATTCCTGATAATTCTTGTCCGTACATAACTTCCTCATTTTTTTAAAATTTTAAATTAAATACTTAAAAAAGTCAAGTCCACATGTAGTATGTATAAAGAGTATTACTGAGCTCAAGATAAATACTGCTTAAGGATTTCAACGCCTTCATCAATTTCCTTCTCAGTAACAATTAGTGGAGGTAAAATTCTTACAACATTGTCTGAGGTTACTCCAACAGTAAGCAAGCCACGGTAGCTCAGCTCTTCTGCAAATTTTTGATTATCTGTTTTAACTTTTATTCCAAGCATCAATCCTCTTCCTCTTACCTCCTCTATTACTGGAAATTCATTTGCTAAGATTTTTAGTTTATCTTTTAAATATTTACCTCTAGTTTCAACATTTTCTAAAAATTGAGGGCTGAGCAATTCATTGAGCACAGCATTGCCTACTGAAGTTGCAAGTGGATTGCCACCGAAAGTAGAACCGTGCATGCCAACTGCCATGTACTGAGCAGCTTTTTCGGTTGCAAGACAAACTCCAAGCGGAAAACCACCTCCTATTCCTTTCGCAAGGGCACATATATCAGGTTTAACCCCTACATGCTCATATGCAAACAATTTTCCTGTTCTACCAGCTCCACACTGCACACAGTCGAAAAATAGTAATATGTCATTCTCATCACATAAATTTCTTAACTCTTGCATAAAGGTATCTTCCATCACTTTGATACCACCCTGCCCTTGTATTGGTTCGATTAATATAACACCTATGTTATTAGAAATTGCTTTCTTTACACTTTCAATGCTCGGTTCAACATTATCACACCAATCGATATAAGGATTTAACAATTCAGAAAACTTGTGCTTATCATTCGCAGCACAAGTTAAAAAAGTTCTGCCATGAAATGCACCATGAAACGTTAAAATTCTATGGCGATTTTTTTTGCCTGTTCCGTTTTGATAGGCTCTAGCAATCTTTAGCCCACACTCTACTGCCTCTGACCCAGAATTTGCAAAAAACACAGTGTCAGCGAAGCTATTTTGTACCAAATTTTCTGCAAAGTTATTAGCAGTCGGTATATTGTAAGTATTTGATATGTGCCACAACTTTTCTCCTTGTGTTTTAAGGGTGTTAACCAGTCGCGGATGAGCATGTCCTAGATTACTTACTGCTATGCCAGAGTGGAAATCAACATAATGCTTATCATCATTATCATATAAATAGGCACCTTTCCCGTAAGAAAAATTTATGCTAATAGGAGAATAAACTGGCAAGTTAGTAGAAATTGTCATAAAAATATTATGTGTTAAATTTTATTATTAATAACATGAAAGCCATTATTTCACAATTGGAAGGATATGTATAAGTTAAATCAGTTAATATTATCTGCACTGAAGAAGACAAAAATTATTGTTTTGTTCTCATCAATTTTTATAATTTTATTTAGTGTAGCATACTGCAATTATTTGCTCAAAAAGAGTTTTATCTCTTCTTGCCGCAATTCAAGTGTAAATCTAAAAAGCGTACTGGAAAATGGCATAATAAAAAAATATCACTACTTATTAATAGAGAAACATCATGTGGAGTACAAAAATTTTGACTATATCAATCAACTAGTAAGGCTTCGTGCTGAATTATTACAATCAGTCGCCAAAGCAAAGGATTTTAGCATAATATTATATGATCAGAACAGTAGAATAATGTTTAGCAATTTCAATATTCAAGATCATGATGATGAGCAATTACTCACAGATGATGAAGTTGATAAGTTATTAAACAACCAAGAAATATTTTATACTACAGACGATATATTAACCTCTATTTTCCCTATATTCTATGAAAATAATACCAAGCCATCGTTTTTTTTGAAGATTATTCGAAATTATAATAATTCTTATGTTACGGTATATAGCCTATTTCTAATATCTATAAGCTCGCTGCTAATAATTTTAATATTAGTTATGTTCTACTTGCACTTTTCTAATACTCAAATGTTAGTTAAGCAGTATAAAACTAATATTGAACTACAGCATATAAAAGAGGCGCTGGAGCAAGAAAATGCAAATAAGCTAAAATTTTTTGCAAGTGTAACTCATGAATTGCGTACGCCTCTTAATGCTATTATTGGATTTGCAGAATTGATTAAAAATGAAACTGGAGGTTCAATGGACAATTCTCACTATAAAGAGTACGCTGATGAGATATACAATGCAGGAACGCACTTACTTTCTTTAATTAACGATGTGCTAGATTTTTCAAAAGCTGAATCAAGTAGCTTAACAGTAGAAAAAGTAAAGTTTAACCTGAATAAAATAATAGATTCATGTGTGAATATGCTGCTACCTAAATTTAAGGAAAACGGAATTAATCTACAAAGGGATATGCCTAACAAGCAATTGCTAGTTATTGCAGATCCCAAACGAATGAAGCAAGTTATAATAAACTTACTATCAAATTCAATTAAATTTACTCCAAAAGATGGATTGATAAAAATGGTAATTAAGGAGGACATAGAAAAAAATTTATTAACTATTGAATTTCGTGATAATGGCATAGGGATAATGCAACAGGATATATACAAGGTTATGTCTGTTTTTGGCCAAGCCGATTCAGGATATAGAAATGAAGGCACAGGTATTGGATTACCACTGAGCAAAAAATTAGTGGAACTAATGGGTGGAACTTTCAATATCAAAAGCGAAGCAAATCTTGGCACTACGATAACGTTGAACTTCTTTTACGAGGAACAGACGTGCGAAGATCTGGTTGATTTTTAGAACAAAATGCTTAAGCAAAGAGGACCAAAAAAGTTAAAATCTATTGTAGAGATGTGTGCACTAAAGTGTATGAAAAGCAAGATCAGTAAAAATGAAATACTTCTTATTTTAAATTGGAGAAACATAGTTGGAAAAGAAATAGCAGAGTGCACAAGGCCAAAAAAGATCTTATATGCACAGAATATCAATTCTGGTGTATTACACCTTATTGTAACAAATGGCAGTAAGGCATTGGAAATTCAGCATATGATTTCTCTGATTATAGAAAAAATCACAATATTTTTTGGCTATAAGGCAGTATATGGGATAAAAATCAAGCAAGAAAGTATTGACTATCAAGCGAAATAGGGTAATCTGGATAGTATAGAGTAACTTGGTATATTGCAGTGAGTAGAGTTTGCGACTTAACAAACAGGAAAAAATCTTTTGGTAATAAGGTATCACACTCAAACCGTAAGACGAAACGTACTTTTCTTTTGAATTTACATAAAGTTACGTTAACAAGTGATATATTAAATCAAAAATTTAGATTTCGCATAGCAACAAGAACTTTAAGAACTATAGATTACAAAGGCGGCCTTGATGATTTTTTACTCAATACAAGAACAGCTAATCTAAGTGAAAAAGCACAGAAAATAAAAAAGCAATTAAAGAAAGTTTTAGTAAAGCAGGAAGTAGAGTTAGCCGTTTCAGATGCATAGCAAGCCTCAGTGGCTCAGAGCGAAAGCTCCAGCTGGTGAAATATTCAACGAGACTTTAAATATTGTCAAGCTACATAACTTGCATACGGTGTGTGAAGAGGCTGCATGCCCAAACATTGGTGAGTGCTGGAATAAACGCCATGCTACTGTAATGATACTCGGTTCTGTTTGCACTCGTGCTTGTGCATTTTGCAATGTTGCAACTGGCATTCCTGATAAACTGGACCCTCATGAGCCAGAAAATTTAGCCAAAGCAATAAAAAAGCTAAATTTAAAGCACGTGGTGATTACTTCTGTTGATCGTGATGATCTACCAGATGGTGGTGCAAACCAATTTATACAATGCATAGAAGAAATTAGAAAGACGAGTCCTGAAATGACAGTAGAAATTTTAACTCCTGATTTTCTCAATAAAAAAGGAGCTTTTGAAGCAATTGCTGTTGCTGCACCAGATGTTTATAACCATAATATTGAAACAGTGCCGAGATTATATGCAAAAATCAGGCCGCGAGCGCGTTATTTTCATTCGTTGTACCTACTAAAAATGGTGAAGCAAATTAATCCTAAACTTTTTACAAAGTCAGGGCTTATGGTTGGTCTTGGGGAAACAAAGGAAGAAGTGTTGCAGGTTATGGATGATTTACGTAGCGCTGAGGTTGATTTTATTACAATTGGCCAGTATCTGCAGCCAACACCAAAGCATGCAAAAATTGACAGGTATGTAACACCAGAGGAATTTGAGCATTACAAGTACGTTGCTTACTCAAAGGGATTTTTAATGGTTGCATCAAGTCCACTTACCAGATCTTCATATCATGCTGAAGAAGATTTTAAGAAGCTGAAGGCTTCCCGTTAACTGTTTCTAATAGTTAATTTCATGTGGCGCTGATTAGCGTGATGTTTAGGCGACCACCTCTCCTCCGCATTAGTTAATATTCAAGAAAATTATAGTAAAATTTAAATATTTTAATTATAAAATTAATATTTTTCTTGCATATATATAATTTATATATTAACATTAAATATTGATATTTTAACAGAAAAGCATATGCCAAAAACACATAAAGTACCCATTACAGAGAATGAACAATTACAACCCTTATTTAAGAGATTAGATAAGATGCCAATTTTTTCTAAGACAAAAGAGCAAGAGTGTAAAAATGAGCTGCAAATATCATCTGAGGATAATACTCTAATAGGGTATGGTGAACATCTTATTGATAAGGTAAAAAATGGTAAGCTGAATGGTTACAATACGAAGTTAGCCTTGGTTTTGACAAGAGAAAACATATCTCCTCAAGAACGTGCATATCTATTTAAAAGTATCCATTCAGGTGTATGGCTTAAGAAGCAATAGCCAGTAGGTTTTGAAAAGGATTTAACTTCTTTTGCCTCCAAGTCAAGTACAATGAAATTATCCTCTCAAGAAACATATTTCCCCGTTTCGATTGTGTAAAATATGAAACTTTTCGGTAAACAACGTAATGCCGAATCTGTCGCTCAGCATAGTTGTTTGTCAGTGGAATATTTTCTGGATCGTCCAAAAATTTCCACATCATCAGATCCGATTTCATGATATTTTTTGCTACTCGAGACGCTCCAATTGCCTCGGGTAAATTTGATATATTCTTTAAGTAATATCTCGTTCGCTTGCGTAATTTTCTTGCTCTTCTTATGAACCTTAATGTGTCTATTTCATCCTTTAACAGAGCTTTTTTCAATGCAAATAATTCAGTAGCAACATTCCTTAAATAATACCCCAAAACTTTCACTTCGCTATTCCAACTATGAGACAACCTTTCAAAATCTCTTGCTAAATGTGCCCAACAGACCTGCCTTTTCTTGCTGGAAAAGTAGTTGTAAGCTGCATATCTGTCGGTCACTACTAGGTTGTTATTCTTTCCAAATTTACTATTTTCCAGGACTTTCATCCCTCTTGACTCTGTCAATTTGATCACACTTCCTATTTTGCTCGCAAACATCCAGCACCAGCCCTGTTTACCTTTGTTGTAATGGCTAGTTTCATCGATATGTAAAATTTTGCTCTTGCTTACCTCTTCCTCAATTTGCTCATATGCTTCTTGGCATTTTTCTGCCACTCTAGCCTCGCTATTTGATACACTACCGACGCTGATATCCAGGTTGAAAATGTCCTTTATAATATTTGCCACTTCTTTTTTCGAATTCTTGTAAAATCCACTTAATGCTGCAATTACTGACTTAACTCTTGGACCAAATGTGTCCGCAGTTACTCCTTCTTGTAGCTTGCTACTTTTTCTTTTTCCACATTTTTTGCAACGTCCATGCTCTAGTTGATATTCAACTACATACGGCTTGATTTCCGGCAAATCGACCTTTTGATGAGTATACGGATCTTTTGATACCGCAATTTCTCCTCCGCACTCACACGTATTGGGCAGTTCTATTTTTACCATCTCATCTGCCTCCATTTTAGGGCGGTAACTGCCTTTATGTCCAACCTGTGCTCCTACTTTCCTGTCACTTTTTGGCTTATTTTCCCTCATCTTATATAATTCTTTGGAGCTTGGTATAGATGAATTTTTTGAACTTAAGCCAAGCCTTTCTTTTAACTCAGCGTTTTCGATCCTTAGCGCTTTATTTTCTGCTTTAAGCTCTTCTATTTTTGTTTCTAACTTTTCTATAGTCTGCTTAAACTTTCGCAAAATTCTAAAAGATCAACCATATTACCTCACAGCCACTCTAGTCTACCTTTTTAGCATTCCTTGTCTACTCTTTATTTTACCGCCCGGCTGAATGGATACGCCCAGACAAGTTACAGCTCAGCAGATTGCTTTAGCCTTAAGAGATGAGGTAATCGATTTAGAAAAAGCAGGAATCAGGGTGATTCAAATTGATGAACCGGCCTTTCGTGAGGGACTACCTTTAAGGGCAAAGCACCATGAAGAATATTTCAATTGGGCTGCACACTGCTTTCGAATCAGTGCTTCAGGAGTTAAAGATGGCACTCAAATATATACCCACATGTGTTATGCGGAATTTAATGAAATTATGAAAGCCATCGCTGATTTAGATGCAGATGTAATCAGCATAGAAAGTTCCCGATCTAAAATGGAATTGTTGGAAGCATTTAAAAAGTTTGATTATCCTAATTCAATAGGACCAGGGATTTATGACATTCATTTACCAAGAATACCATCTACTGAGGAAATGGAGATGCTTATTCGCCATGCCTTGGAGTTTATTTCACCTGAACGATTACATATTAATCCAGATTGTGGTCTTAAAACATGTCACTGGGGTGAAGTAAAGCAATCCTTAGGGAATATGGTGGATGCAGTAAAAAAAGTAAAATCAGCTTTAGTACAGCCTTCTATGGACGTTTCATCGTCTTCTTCCACTCCAGGAAGTTTACTTCATGGCTTGCTTCCTCCAGAAAGGCACGCTAACCAAGAAAAGCATGAGCTTTCCTTATCTTCAACTCACCATATGGGTAAATAAGTAGATAGAGTACTGTAAATTCCAGGCCTTGTAACAAGGCTTGGATGTACTTTAAATAAATAATATCATATGCTAGTTTTAACATGTAGTTAAGGACTGGAGTTGTAATGGGTTGTTGACATTCAAATTTTTGTTAATGGCAAAAACATACAGTATGCGCTAATACTTTTCGAGTGACCTGCCACAAAAAATATCATAGTTTTTTAGCTTGGATATGTTCAATCTACCAAAGTGATACTAGCAAAAACCTTATACGAAATCGGATCATTTTTGCCTGTTTACAGAACAATTGTAAAAGTAATGCTAAATACCATAAAATTTTAGGCTTTAGTGTTATGAATCAATTATACGATGGTAATTTGGAAAATGCTGATCCATACAACAATTTTGAATAATGTACACAGAAAGACTTAAAATCTTCACATCGGGATTGATAGTCAAGTAGAATGATAGTTAGAATTCCTTGATGCGTGATTCTTGGCATCCTGGCTGGTTCTTTGCTGTTTGGCAGGGGTTTTTTGTAAAATTTTTGTCGACTGCACTGAAAAAATTGTTGATTAGGCAAAATAATTCTGTAGCGCTTTTATTCATTGGTAATCTTTTTATTTTTGAAATGGAATATCTTGGAGTTTACCCTATTTTCCTGGCTTTTCTATAGCTTTCTAATCAATTGGGGTTATCAACAAAAGAAGCTAGTCTACAGTTAGAAGGTCGTCTAGAAAAGGTTTTGGCCGAGAAAGAGACTACACTTCCACTTAATAAACAGAAAGCAGGAGAAACAAAGAAACCAAAATTTAATCCGAAAGAAGCAATGACAACAGGTGTGCCTGATAAAACAAGGACTTTCTTAAGCGATACATCAATTATCCAGAGAATTAAGTTATGCTGAAGGAGTTGAGTTTTAGGATTAAAAGTTAGAGGGTAGTTTGGTATATTACTACAGATGAATGTAATAGTCGTCAGGGAGGAATAATTGCTGGCAGTTTCAGTCTGATTTGCTTATAAGGCATTGGTTCTTGTAAATTCAATAGCTACGGAACAAAAAAATTTATACACAAAGAAATTTTTTTCTGGACAAACAAAATAATTCATTATATATAACCTAGCATAATATACTTAAATAGGTGTTTTTCTTGGGGTGCCTTTAATAGGCTGAGATGGTTTATAAGCCAAACCCATAGAACTTGATCCAATTAGTATTGGCGTAAGAAAAGAAAGCATTTACTAGTCTCGTCTTTTGTTTCTATTTACGCTCTTTGCTATATTGTTAACTATATAAGTAAGTAATTTTATACGGAGCGGCAAATGAAAAATAAAAAGATACTATCAAAAACCATTAATACCCATCCTCTACCAAATTCTAAAAAAGTATACGTAAGTGGTAAAAGTTTTTCAGAGATACGTGTTCCTATGCGAGAAATTTCCCTAACAGATGGAACTTTTTTTACCGTTTATGATACATCAGGCTTTCACACTGACCCTCAAATTAAAGTTAACATCCACCGTGGGTTGCCTGATATACGTAGTTCTTGGATTAAGACGCGTGACGATACGATTGTATACGAAGGTAGAGCAGTCAAACCAGAAGATAATGGTGGCAAAAGGGCAAAGGATAAGAAATTTGATGGTAATAACATATTTTCGCGTAAGCCCAGAAAAGCTAAATCAGACACAACAGTAACTCAACTACATTACGCACGTAAAGGAATCATTACTCCTGAGATGGAGTTTGCCGCTATTCGAGAAAATCAATGCCGAAAAGCTCTTATAGATAATACTGGAAAAAGTGCTTATAGTAAGGCAATTACCGATAGTAAATCTCCTAAGGTTATAACGCCTGAATTTATCCGCAATGAAGTAGCACAAGGAAGAGCCATAATACCAGCTAATATTAACCACGTAGAGTTGGAACCTATGGTTATAGGACGCAACTTTTTGGTTAAAATAAATGCAAACATAGGTAATTCCGCTGTAACATCTTCTATTGCTGAAGAAGTGGAAAAATTGATATGGGCAACCCGTTGGGGAGCTGATACTGTAATGGACCTTTCTACAGGAAAAGATATCCACATAACTAGAGAATATATTGTTAGAAATTCACCAGTTCCTATAGGTACAGTGCCAATTTATCAAGCTTTGGAAAAAGTTGGAGGGATTGCTGAAGATTTAAGCTGGGAGGCTTTTAGAGATACATTAATTGAACAAGCAGAGCAAGGAGTGGATTATTTTACTATTCATGCCGGAGTACTACTTAGGTATGTTCCACTTACTGCTAATAGAGTTACAGGTATTGTTTCTCGAGGTGGTTCCATTATGGCTCAGTGGTGTATTGCTCACCATAAAGAAAATTTCCTTTACACACATTTCGGTGAAATTTGTGAAATTATGAAGGCCTATGATATTAGCTTCTCTTTAGGGGACGGATTACGTCCAGGATCATTGGCTGATGCTAACGATGATGCTCAATTTGCTGAGTTGGAAACCTCAGGTGAATTGACTCAAATTGCTTGGAAACATGATGTACAGGTAATGGTTGAGGGGCCAGGACATATACCTATGAATTTAATTCAAGAAAACATGGATAAACAACTTTTCTATTGCCACGAAGCCCCTTTTTATACTCTCGGTCCATTGACTACTGATATTGCACCTGGTTACGATCATATCACTAGTGCTATTGGTGCTGCAATGATTGCTTGGTATGGTTGTGCCTTATTGTGTTATGTTACCCCTAAAGAACACTTAGGGTTACCAAATAAAGATGATGTAAAAGCTGGCATAATCGCTTATAAAATTGCTGCTCATGCAGCTGATATTGCAAAAGGTCACCCAGCAGCAAGAATTCATGATGATATCCTATCTAAGGCCAGGTTTTCTTTCCGCTGGGAAGATCAATTTAATCTGTCATTAGATCCAGATACTGCAAGAAGTTACCACGATGAGACACTTCCTAAACAAGCAGCAAAAGTAGCACATTTTTGTTCGATGTGTGGTCCTAAATTCTGCTCGATGAAAATTAGTCAAAAGGTTATGGAGTATGCATCTGAAAACCAGCTTAGTTTTGAGAAAGCTATCGAGCAAGGAATGGTGGAAAAATCTCATGAGTTCCGTGAACAAGGATCTGAGCTTTATATATCAAAGGGGGAAAATTGAGGTCAGTTGGTATTGTAGGAGCCGGTATTATCGGAAGGCTGCTAGCTTTAAATTTGTTACAAAACGGTTGGCATGTTACATTGTTTGACATTGATGACCAAGAAGGTAAAGCCAGCTGCAGTTACGCAGCAGCAGGTATGCTCTCTCCTCTTTTTGAGCTTGAGAAAGCAGATAGCATTATACATAGCGTGGGGGTTAAATCGATAAACCTGTGGCGTAGTATTTTACCTACATTAGGCCAATCTGTCTACTTTCAAAACAAAGGTAGTTTAATACTAGCTCATGCTCAAGATGTTAATGAACTAGCTCGCATTAAAGGCCAAATTGAGGCAAAGCTATATATTAGCCTAAAAGTTCTGACACACGATGAAATATCAAAATTAGAGCCCGCCTTATCCCATTGGTCTAGCAACGGTCTTTATTGTGATTTTGGAGGACAAATTGACAATCGTATGTTGCTCGCAGCACTTCGATTCACATTGCTAGAAAAAGGTATTGTCTGGAAAAGTGAAACTTATGTACAAAATATTGAGCCTAGAAAAGTGATATCTTCATCTAAAGCATATGATTTTGATGTAGTGTGTGACTGTCGTGGTCTTGGGGCTAGAGATTTACACCCTGATTTGCGTGGAGTAAGAGGCGAACTTATTTATTTGCATGCACCTGAAGTAGGAATTATTAGGCCAATTCGTCTAATTCATCCAAGATACTGTATTTATATCGCTCCACGCCAAAATAGCATTTATGTTATTGGTGCAAGTGAGATTGAAAGTGAGGAATTAAGTCCAATCTCAGTACGCACTACCTTAGAGCTACTTTCTGCTGCTTATAGTATTCACCCAGGATTTGCAGAGGCAAGAGTAATTAGCTCATCGGTCAATTGCCGTCCGGCATTTCCTGATAATCTACCAAGAATTTCTTATACGGAAGGTTTGCTGAGCATAAATGGCTTATATCGGCATGGCTTTTTATTAGCACCAGTATTAGTAGAAGAAGCAATATCAGTTATTGAAATGGGAACTAATTCTATTCTGCATCCAGAAATATTACGAGGATTTTCAAATGATATATGTAAAGTTCAATGGTAAAAATAAGTCAGTACCGGTGAATACTACACTTAAGGATTTTTTATTGGAGATCAAAGAAGAAGTAGTAATACCTTTTGCTGCTTCTATTAATAAAGAATTTATTCCTCAAGCACACTACGAAAGCACCATTCTTAAGGATCATGACGAAGTGGAATTAGTTATACCTATGCAAGGAGGTTAAAGTATGGAGTGGAAAATAGGAAATCAAGTACTGAAGAGCAGGCTGCTTTTAGGTACAGCATTATATCCATCTCCTTCTATTATGCAGGAAGCTATAAAGGCTTCCAAGTGTGAAATTGTAACTGTTTCTTTAAGAAGGCAGGTACCAGACAAACAAGGAGGAAAAGCTTTTTGGCATTATATAAAAGGGCTGGGGCGCCGAATACTACCAAATACTGCTGGATGCAGATTAGCAGAAGAAGTGATTACAATTGCTGAAATGTCGCGAGAAATTTTCGACACAAGTTGGATCAAGTTGGAGGTTATAGGTGATGACTATAATTTACAACCTAATCCTTTCGAATTAGTAAAAGCCGCTCAAGAGCTTGTTAGACGTGGTTTTGTGGTCTTTCCATATTGCACTGATGATTTAATAGCATGTCAAAAACTAGTTGAAGTAGGCTGTCAAATATTGATGCCGTGGGGTGCTCCTATTGGTTCAGGACAAGGTTTACTTAACCCCTACGCACTCACAGTACTTAGGGAACGTTTACCTAATATCACGCTAATTGTTGATGCTGGTATTGGTACCCCTTCTCATGCGGCGCAGGCTATGGAACTAGGATATGATGGGGTACTGCTCAATAGTGCAGTTGCACTTGCACTCGATCCTATAGGAATGGCAAAAGCATTTTGTCTGGCAGTACAATCAGGTAGACGAGCTTTTAAAGCCGGAATTATGCCTAAAAGAAACATAGCAAACACTAGTACCCCATTAATCGATACGCCATTTTGGAAGCAAGGAGCAATAAAATGAAAAAACCTATTGTGTGGACTATAGCTGAGTTAAGTTCAGGGGAAATTGGTATTCAGAGTGATATAAAAGTCTTCAACACTTTTGAGGTCGAAAGCTATTCCGTAGTTACTGCTATAACAGCACAAAATAGTCATAAAGTGCCAGATATAACATTTACTGCTTCTGCAGTTATAAACGCTCAAATTACTGAGTTAGAGAAACCAAAGTCTATTAAGCTTGGTATGCTAGGCCCTATGTCAATTATGCAGGAGATATCCTCTTTTCTAAAGCGCTATAATGGGTATGTTGTATGTGATCCAGTTATTTTATCTTTAGATGGTGTGCCATTATTAAATTGGGATGATAAAAATTATTTAATTGAAAATATTATACCTTACGTTGATCTGTTAATACTTTCCATTTTAGAAGTTGAAGAATTATTAGATTGTACCATTAAGAATTCCACTGATATAGAAAAAGCAGCCAGAAGATTGTTAAATTACGGAAAGCAAAGTGTCTTAATCAAGGGTAGAAATGGTTTGAGCAGGTGTTGCCAAGACTACTGGGCAGATGGAAAGCAGCAATACTGGATTACTATTGATAGCAGGAGAAAAAATCACAACTCCGGAAATATTTTATCTGCTACTATAACAGCTTGTTTGGCTTTGGGCTATAGTTTGTCTGATGCTCTTGTGATTGGAAAATCCTATGTAAGCCAGGAAACAAGAGTGGCTTGTCAGACTGCTATTCAGCACAACTGGCTAACATCACATGAAGATTTACCATGGATTACTAAATCAGCACATGAAGGAGTGAATCAACCCAACTTTCCTCAATGCGATTTAGAAGCGTTAGCCTTTTGCCCCATAGTCAACTCCAGTTACTGGTTGGAAAGACTTTTTGTTATAGGTATTCAAACTATCCAGCTACGCATTAAGGGTCTTCAAGGAAAAGAACTTGAAGATGAAATAAGAACAGGCGTTGAGATTGCTCAAAAGTATAAAGCTAAACTATTCATTAATGATCACTGGGAATTAGCTATAAGGTATAATGCGTACGGTATACATTTAGGGCAAGAGGACCTAATAAGCGCTGATTGTAAAGCTATTGCGCAAGCTGGAATGAGGCTAGGGATAAGTACTCATAGCTATCATGAATTAGCAAGAGCTTACGCTCTAAGGCCATCCTATATAGCTTATGGTCCAATTTTTCCAACTACTTCTAAACAAATGTTTTTTGCACCACAGGGAACATCTAATTTGAAGCGCTGTCGTAAGCTTTTAAAGTGCTCTCTAGTAGCCATTGGGGGAATCACTATTGATAACTTACTATCCGTCTTAGAATGCAAAGTAGATGGAGTTGCTGTCATTTCTGCTGTATTGAGCAGTATAGATCCGGAGCAAGCTGCTCTGAAGTTTTTAAAAATTTGTAAACAGGCATTTTCACTAAGGCAAAAACAATGATCGATTACAACCACTTTTCAAGTGAAGAATTACAGAGATATAAACGTCATTTATCGTTAAAATCAGTTGGATGTTCAGGCCAAACAAAACTCAAAAGGGCTAGAGTACTGTGCATCGGAGCAGGAGGAATCGGAAGTTCATTGTCAATCTATTTAGCGGCTGCAGGTATTGGAACGCTAGGAATTATAGATGATGATTCAGTGGAGATTTCAAACTTACACAGACAGATCTTATTTAGCACCTCTGATATTAATAGAAATAAGGCTATCACAGCTCAGGAAAGACTTAAAAAATTAAATCCTGACATTAATGTTAAAATTTATACGGAGAGGTTAACAATCAAAAATGCAGAAGAGATTTTTAGGCAATATGACATCATTGCAGATGGAAGTGATAATTTTGAAACTCGCTATTTGGTTAATTACATTTGTATCGCTCTGCAAAAAATTAATGTTGCTGCAAGCGCTTCAGAATTTAAGGGTCATTGTACAATTTTTGTTCCTTTTAAATATCCTTGTTATAATTGTATTTTCCCTGCCAATCAAGGTGAAGAAAGCTTGTTGAATTGCAGTGAAACCGGAATATTAGGTGTTGTACCGGGAATCTTGGGAATGATACAAGCAGCTGAAATTATTAAATTAATTTTAGATATAGGATCTCCTCTAATTGGCAAACTTCTTCAAGTAGACGTGTTAATGATGGACTATAAGATTTATTCCCTAACTAAAAATACCGCTTGTCAATTATGTAATAGCAAAGATCTCCCTCCTTTTTCTTACACGAGCAATTCTTCCTGTTTAAATGAAGCGATTATCACTGCCAGAGAATTACAAGAGTACGTAAATAAGCCTACAGTTCTATTATTAGATGTGCGAGAACCAGAAGAGCATGAGTGCTACAACTTAGGTGGAATTAATATTCCTCTCTCTCAACTACCAGGAAAGATTAAAATAAATAGTCAGTACGAACTAATAGTTACTTATTGCCATTCAGGTAAGCGTAGTTTTCAAGCTGTTACAATTTTAAAAAAACTTGGTTTCTCTAACGTAAAAAGCCTAGTTGGTGGTATACGGGAGTGGCTAGCTATAAGGAAGTTTGATGCAAGTATATGAAAGTTATGGAAAATATTATGTCCCAGTGTAAAGGATATAAACAACCATATAAGCTTATGTTAATTACTCAACTTAACGGTACTGACATTGATTCGTATCTTGAATTTATCAAGGGGTGTGCAGAAGGGGGTATAACATCACTGCAATTGCGTGATAAACATGCTTCGATGGAATTCTTATTTGAGTTTGGGTGCAAATTGAAGTCAGTTTTAGCGCCTTTTAATATTCCACTTATAATTAACGATAATGTTGAACTTGCTTACAAGATTGATGCAGATGGAGTTCATCTTGGTCAATCTGATGGTAATCCGAAAAAAGCACGAAAACTACTAGGCATCAACAAAATTATTGGTCTTTCAATTGAATCATTAGACAAATTAGAGAGAGTGAATAATCTGGATATAGAAATAACATACATTGCTGCAAGTGCTGTATTTGCAACTAAAACTAAAAGCAATATTAAAACTGTATGGGGAATAGACGGTTTAAAAAAGGTAGTTGCATTGTCAAAATATCCAGTTGTTGCTATCGGTGGTATCAATAAGAAAAATGCAGCACAAGTTATCAATGCTGGTGCATCTGGAATTGCAGTTGTGAGTGCAATTCACGAAGCAAGTAACCCACAAAAAGAAGTACAACAATTATGTAACATTATTAATGAGGTTTAGAAAATATGTTGGAACAAATAAAATTTTATATTGAAAAGATCAGAAAATCAAAACCTTTGATCTTAAATCTAACTAATTATGTAACCATGGATTTTGTTGCAAATGCACTACTTGCAATAGGTGCTGCACCAATTATGTCTGAAGAAACAAATGAACTCAGTGAACTTATATCTTGTGCACACTCTATTAATATTAATGTAGGGACACTTAATAGTTCTTTTTTGGAAAGAACAGAATGTGCATTAGCAGCTGCTAAAACATTGAAAAAAATAATAGTGCTTGATCCTGTAGGTTGTGGGGCAACAAAGATCCGTACCAAAGCGAGCCAAAAATTTATTCAATATGCCAATGTTGTGCGTGGAAATGCAAGTGAGATTATATCACTTGACAATAACAATCAAGGTAAGACTCTTGGAGTTGAGTCACAGGATGCTACTTTAGAAGCAGAAAAAAACGCTGTTTCTTTAGCTGAACGGTACAATGTAACAGTTATAACTAGCGGTGCAGCTGATATTGTAGTAAAAAAGGGCTCTATAAAATATCTACCTTTTGGCTCACCTATTATGCAGTACATAACTGGAATGGGTTGTGTGTTATCTGCGGTTACTGCTGCATTTTGTTCCGTAGAGACTGACTTATTTCAGGCAAGTTTATTATCTACTGCATTCTACGGTTTATGTGGTGAACAAGCAGAACAGAAAGCGTCTTGCCCTGGATCTTTTAAAGTAGCGTTTCTTGATGCTTTGTATAGCCCTAATTTTGAATTTATGAGAAAAAGACTATGAAGTACAAAGCTCTTTCAATTGCAGGTTTTGACGGATCAGGAGGTGCTGGTATCCAAGCAGATCTTAAAGTGTTTTCAGCTTTTGGTTGTTATGGCATGACAGTATTAACTGCTTTGCCAGTACAGAATACTACAGGGGTGAAAAAGTGCTACCCATTACCACTGGAATCAATCAAGGATCAGCTAGAGGTTATTTTCGAGGATATAACTCCAGATGCTATAAAAGTAGGTATGCTATTTAGTACCGAGGTTGTAGAGCTAGTTTCTGAATTTCTCTCAAAATATGCTGCTAACATACCAATTGTAGTTGATCCAGTAATGGTAGCAAAGAGTGGGGATTATCTTCTCCTGCCAGAGGCGGTTGAATTTATCAAGGAAAAAATTATTCCAATGAGCACAGTAATCACTCCGAATCTACTAGAAGCCGAAGAATTAACAGGTATAAAAGCTAGTACTGAGGAAGAGATGTCCACTGTTGCACAAGAATTACTAAAACTCGGTCCAAAGTCTGTATTACTAAAGGGTGGACATTTAGAAAATTGTAGTGAGTCATGTGACCTTCTTATCACGGCCGATAATGACTATGGATGGTTTAGTTCTTTAAGGATTGAAACTAAAAACACTCATGGAACAGGGTGTACATTATCTGCTGCAATTGCTGCCTGTTTAGCTCTTGGTTTAAATCTTTTTGAGAGTTGTAAAATAGCAAAAGAATATTTAAGCAAAGCTTTAGAAGCTGCAAAAAACCAACGTATTGGTAAAGGAATTGGGCCAGTTCATCACTTTTATCACTTATGGCCAACACTTAATAAAATTATGGAGGAATAAAAATGGTAAAACTATCAGAAATAGCATGGAGAAAGTCAGAACACGTTTATCAAGATATTATCAATCATCCATTCAACCAAGAACTGATGAATGGGACATTATCAAGGGAGAAGTTTTGTTATTATGTGGAGCAAGACTCTTTTTACGTATCCATTCAGCCGGGCGGTAAAATAAAGAGTAGACAAGGAATGCTAAAAAGGTAAACTAGAGTGGCTGTGAGGTAATATGGTTGATCTTTTAGAATTTTGCGAAAGTTTAAGCAGACTATAGAAAAGTTAGAAACAAAAATAGAAGAGCTTAAAGCAGAAAATAAAGCGCTAAGGATCGAAAACGCTGAGTTAAAAGAAAGGCTTGGCTTAAGTTCAAAAAATTCATCTATACCAAGCTCCAAAGAATTATATAAGATGAGGGAAAATAAGCCAAAAAGTGACAGGAAAGTAGGAGCACAGGTTGGACATAAAGGCAGTTACCGCCCTAAAATGGAGGCAGATGAGATGGTAAAAATAGAACTGCCCAATACGTGTGAGTGCGGAGGAGAAATTGCGGTATCAAAAGATCCGTATACTCATCAAAAGGTCGATTTGCCGGAAATCAAGCCGTATGTAGTTGAATATCAACTAGAGCATGGACGTTGCAAAAGATGTGGAAAAAGAAAAAGTAGCAAGCTACAAGAAGGAGTAACTGCGGACACATTTGGTCCAAGAGTTAAGTCAGTAATTGCAGCATTAAGTGGATTTTACAAGAATTCGAAAAAAGAAGTGGCAAATATTATAAAGGACATTTTCAACCTGGATATCAGCGTCGGTAGTGTATCAAATAGCGAGGCTAGAGTGGCAGAAAAATGCCAAGAAGCATATGAGCAAATTGAGGAAGAGGTAAGCAAGAGCAAAATTTTACATATCGATGAAACTAGCCATTACAACAAAGGTAAACAGGGCTGGTGCTGGATGTTTGCGAGCAAAATAGGAAGTGTGATCAAATTGACAGAGTCAAGAGGGATGAAAGTCCTGGAAAATAGTAAATTTGGAAAGAATAACAACCTAGTAGTGACCGACAGATATGCAGCTTACAACTACTTTTCCAGCAAGAAAAGGCAGGTCTGTTGGGCACATTTAGCAAGAGATTTTGAAAGGTTGTCTCATAGTTGGAATAGCGAAGTGAAAGTTTTGGGGTATTATTTAAGGAATGTTGCTACTGAATTATTTGCATTGAAAAAAGCTCTGTTAAAGGATGAAATAGACACATTAAGGTTCATAAGAAGAGCAAGAAAATTACGCAAGTGAACGAGATATTACTTAAAGAATATATCAAATTTACCCGAGGCAATTGGAGCGTCTCGAGTAGCAAAAAATATCATGAAATCGGATCTGATGATGTGGAAATTTTTGGACGATCCAGAAAATATTCCACTGACAAACAACTATGCTGAGCAACAGATTCGGCATTACGTTGTTTACCGAAAAGTTTCATATTTTACACAATCGAAACGGGGAAATATGTTTCTTGAGAGGATAATTTCATTGTACTTGACTTGGAGGCAAAAGAAGTTAAATCCTTTTCAAAACCTACTGGCTATTGCTTCTTAAGCCATACACCTGAATGGATACCTTTTATTTGGCCTTGCTGTTAAGTGTATTATTCTATACTACGCAGGAAGTTTTATTGCAAGTATGGCAGGTCCATACTTACTTACTTTATTAAGTAAATTAGGTAGCATTGTAAAATAGATATTCTATAAGAAATTTCCTACAATTCCCTTTAAGCGGGTTTTAAATTTTTGAAACGTCATAACATTGTTGATACGCCTATCGAGAAATGATAGAGTATCCGCAAAATCTTCCGAATAATCATTAGTAAAATAAAACACCGTACTTAGATACACTCCAGCTAATATTGCCCGTTTCGTATAATAATTAAAATCCGTTGATTGATCATGAATTCCATACCAAATTGTGTTAACAATTTTACACAAAAGCTTACTAGCAAAATATGTATTTTTTGGCAGCACAGAAAATGATAAAACTTTTTTTAAGAATTCTCTGTAATTTGGTAATTTGGAATAGTTTGTGAGACGTATTCGCACTGCTAGCTTGATTCTCTCACGCACTTTCATATCTTCTAAATTGGAGTTTTGTAGCTTAATCTCCATTAAATTATTTAGATCTTCGGCTATGTACTCCAGAGCGCTATATATCCCATCCTGAAATTTACAAAAGCTATTTGCTAAATTAATCTCTGTGCATACCTTCAACAAAGTCTCATCGCTTATTCCTTTAAATGGAATAACCTTAATTAATTGTTCTACTATTAGTTTTATCTCGTCTTGTTCCACTGTATATCGCGTCAAATAGCATGTGTTATTGTAAACGAATCCTTTAATTTTTCAAACATATTGCAAAAAGCTTCGCCGCGTTCTTCAAAATGCTTCCACTGGTCAAAAGAAGCGCATGCAGGGGAAAGTAGTATTGTTACTTCCTCTCGAGTGCTAAAAGCATCCTTACAGGCTAACTTGAATGCATTTTCAAGATTATCACACTTCATCAAATCTACTTTACCCTTTAGAACGCTCGCAAAAGCTGTTGCCGACTCTCCAATAAGAAAAGCTTTTTTAATTCTATGAAAATATTTACTCAATGACTCTATCCCGCCTTCTTTACTCCTTCCACCAACTATCCAGTATATATTTTCATAAGATAAAATTGCTTTTTCGCTGGATTCAGCGTTGGTTGCTTTACTATCGTTTACAAATAGCACATTTTTTATTTTACCAAGCAGTTCATTTCTGTGTCTTAACCCTGAAAATGACTTCATACTATCAATAATAGCGCTTTGGCTAACACCAAGTAGCCCACATACAGCATATGCAGATGCTATGTTTTCTGCGTTTGATGTTAAGTTTATTTTTGCATCTTCTATTGATAGCTCTAATTTTACTAAATTTTCCTGGATCCCAGTGTCTGAGCACTGGGATGACAAAAAGAGTGGTCGAAATGGCATTGAAGCTGAAACAGGAATTTTATTTCCAGTAAATTTATTAAATATGTTAGCAGTAATCTCGTTGTCGCATCCTATCACTGCAATGTTGCTACCTTCTATCAGCTTCGACTTAGCTGCTATATAATTTTCCATACTCCCATGTCTATCTATGTGATCTGGTGTAATGTTGAGCAGTACTGCAATATCTATCTTTTTTGTCCAAATACTGGATCCCAGTGTCAAGCACTGTGATGACACCAATTCTTGCTTTACAGTTGCAGTGCTACACGCTGAAATGACCGTAGGTGTATTCATTAATTCCAATTGAAAAGAGGAGAGCTCAATCACATAAATTTCCGCATCTCTGTTTAAATTCAAAACTGGAGTACCTAAATTCCCTCCGACTCCTACTTTTTTCCCTGCAAACTTTAATATGTGTCCTATTAGCGACGTAGTAGTTGATTTGCCATTTGTACCTGTAACACCTACTATTTTCTGATTTGCAGCCTTAGCTTCAAGGAATAACTCAATATCTGATTTGATTTTGCAATTAAATCTTTTTGCAAGCTTCACTATCCAGTGCGGCTCTGGATAGTAAAGCGGAATTCCAGGGCTCAAAATCAGTGCAGTTACTTCATTCCAATTATATTCCTTAGGATGAACAAAGTTGCACTTTTTGTATATTACTTTTGCATTTGCTATTTGCTCATCACAATCATCCCATGCATATACTCTTGCTCCGCTATTTGTAAGAAAATTAATGACCGATAAGCCAGTCTTACCAAGGCCAAAAACTGCAATACTTTGATCTTGAAAGTGCATAAAAAAATTGCAAACTCTTCCTACAAAACTAAGCCAACTTCTTCAATCAGACTAGTAAATAGTTTAAAACTGGCTTTATGCAACAAGTCTAATTACTAGAGCTTAAAAGGCGTGAAAGCCATCTAGTTAACCAAAAATTGCTTTCAGCTTTTTCATTATTATTGCTTGCTTCAACCTGATATCCAGAATTTTGCAGCGGTTTATGATCATTTAAACTAACACCATCTCCATGCTTTAAAATAAATGTATTTGCATCTAAGCTATCATCAGTCGTAATATTTAATGCAATATTAAATTCCTTTTCAATTGTAGCAATCGTATCACGCTTATTATTAAAGATATGCGCTATAACTGCACCGTGCGCCACTAAATCAAATGTCTTATTCCTGTATCTGCTAGCAACATGTTGCAATTCTCTCAATATTGAAGCGACAATCACTTCATTTGATTTTACTCTTCCAACACCTTTGCAATGTGAACATTCTGTAGTATTGACTTCCTGTATATTTGACTTAATTCTTTGCCTTGAAAACACCATTATCCCAAAATCATTTATATAGCTAAACTGAACTTTTGCTTTGTCATTTCTAAACGCCTGCCTTATAGCAGATTCAACATCTCTACAGTACTTATATTTTAGCATGTCAATAAAATCAACTACTATTAACCCTGATAATCCTCTTAAATTCACCTGCCTATATATTTCAGGAACTGCCTCCATATTTGTCCTATAAGCTGTTTCTTCTATGCTATCTTCCCCAGTCATTTTTCCTGAGTTTACATCTATTGAGACAAATGCTTCAGTTAAAGTTATTATCAAAGATCCACCAGATGATAATTTCACTCTGTTGCTATATAACTCAGAAATTTGCTCTTCAATGCCGTAGTAAGTAAATATTGGAACATAGCCCTTGTATAGCTTATATCGCAATTTACTGCCTTTCAATGCATGCCTAGTATATTGTTTTACTGCTTCAAAAGCCTCCTTTCCAGATACTACAATTTCCACACCATCACTGCAGAAATCACGAACAGACCTCATAATAACATCCGCTTCATTGTAGATTAATGATGAAGTATTAATAGCAGACGAATTATTTTGAATATTCTGCCACAATGAAGAGAGGTAATTATAATCCTGCTCTATTTCCTTTCTGCTCTTTTCTGAACCAACAGTTCTTATTATTAGACCGGACCTTTTTGGTAAATTTATTGAACCCAGTATATCTTTTAGTTGCTTCCTTGTATTTGCATCCTCAATTCTACGCGACACTCCACCTTTACTCATGGAACTTGGCATAAAGACACAATACCTGCCTACTAAAGTGATATAAGTTGTAAATGAAGCACCTTTGCTGCTTCGCTCTTCTTTGGTTAGCTGAACTAATAATTTTTGATTTATTGAAATAACATCCTGTAGCTTATACTTCTTATATAATAGCACTCCTCTAATAAAACCATTGCCTGTACTCTTGTTAGAAGTAGAATCCGAGCTCTCCTCTGCATTTTGATCATTAAAATGACTTTCAAAGAGTGCTTCTTTTTCTTCTTCTGGAATATTGAAATAATCCAACGATATTTCAGAAAAAGATAAAAAACCCTGTTTATTCTTACCATATTCAATAAACACAGCTTGAAGAGAAGGTTCTATACGTTTTACATAAGCAACATATATATTACCTCGTAATTGTTTTTTTTCCTTGAATTCTTGCTCAAATTCTACAACCTTATTATTAACTGATAAGGCAACTCTAACCTCGTCAGAGCATATAGAATTTTCTATTAAAAGTAACCTTTTACCACTATTCGCCACTAATGCAACTAATTTACCGTTTGTTTTCCATTGTAAATATTACCTAGTACACCATTGACTGTCAAGAATTTTACAATCTAATCTGATTAAAACGATTGACTTTTAATGTTTTGCGTAATAAAATCACATAGGATTTAATTATATTACTATAAGTATGGCAAAAAAAGCTGCTTCTCTCCTTGTTAAGCTGGTTAGCACTGCAACTAAGGTAACAAGAACTGGTGAAGAAAAATTGACAGGTTATTTTTATGTGAAAAAGCGCAATCCTAAGAAGCTTACTAAAAAACTGGAGTTCATGAAATATGATCCAAAAGTAAGAAGACATGTGCTATTCAAGGAAGAAAAATTAAAATAGTCATGAAGGATTTAAAATTAATCTATCCTATAACAATAGAGCTTAGTGATGTAAAGGATACAAAGCTAAAGTTAATAAGGGTCGTTGCGCGATTAATAAGCAAAAAATACAAAACACAAAAAAAAGCAGCAGATGCTCTAAAGATTGATCAGCCCAAAGTATCTCAAATTAATAGATCAAGAATTGAGGTTTTTTCATTGGAGTATTTACTCAACTTATTGGTTGCGTTGGGTCAGGATGTAAATGTTAAAATAGAACACATTTCTGAACCTGTCACTAACTAACATAATGCTGCTGTAAGGCAAAACAACGACTATATAAAAAATATGAACGTAATGATACATTCGCAAGAAGATTTTGAATTTATGCGTAAAGCTGGTAGGCTGGCAGCCGAAACCCTTGATTTCATCGCACCACATGTAAAAGTGGGAGTAACAACCAACGAGTTAAATGATATGTGTCACGGCTTCATAATAGAAGCAGGGGCAATTCCAGCACCGTTGAACTATAAAGGTTATCCTAAGTCGATTTGCACTTCAAAAAATGCTGTTGTATGTCATGGTATTCCCGATGATATACCACTTAAAGATGGGGATATTTTAAATATTGATGTTACAGTCATTTTAGATGGTTGGTATGGCGATACAAGTCGTATGTTTTGGGCAGGAAAACCATCAATAAAAGCAAAGCGTTTGTGTGATGCCACTTATAATGCATTGATGGAAGCAATAAAACAAGTTAAACCAGGTAATAAGCTGAATGAGATAGGACGTGCTATAGAAAATTATATTGGCGATTTTAATTACTCCATTGTACGCAATTATTGTGGACATGGAATAGGTAAAGTATTTCATGCACCGCCAAATGTAGTACATTTTTACAATGAAGATGAAAATTTGGTACTAAAGGAAGGTATGTTTTTTACAATAGAACCAATGATCAATGCTGGAAAATGCGAAACTCTGCTTAGTAAACTAGATGGCTGGACAGTAACAACACGCGACCTGTCGCTTTCTGCTCAATTTGAGCACACACTTGGAGTAACACAAGATGGAGTTGAAATATTCACATCATCACCAAAAAATCTGCATTTTCCACCTTATAATTAGCTTGAGCTATATAAAAATTAATCTAGACACATAAGTGTGGTATTACCACCAAATGCCGTAGTATTAACACTAACAACTTTTTCCGTAGAAAAACGTTGTAAATAATTAGGACCGCCAGCTTTTGGTCCAGTCCCTGATAATCCTCTGCCACCAAATGGCTGTATGCCAACTGCTGCACCTATTTGATTTCGGTTAATATATACATTACCAGCTGATATTTTTTTGCTAATTGAATCAATTTGGTTTTGTATGCGACTTTGCAAAGAAAATGTGAGCCCATAGCCTGTGTTATTTATATCATCTATAACCTTATCCAGTTGTGCCTTACTGAAGCGTATGACATGTAAAATAGGGCCAAATACCTCTTGTTCTAATTGCGAAATTGCTTGTATTTCATAAATGTATGGAGAAAAGAAATGACCATTTTGAGAACTTACATTCATGGGAACTTTGAACAAAAGGTTCGAATTTCTATCCTCTGACATCTTATTTGTATGTTTAATTAACATATTAAGAGATGTCTTATCAATTATTGGACCAATATCAGTACTAAAATGTATTGGATCACCAACTCTTAACTCTTGCGCTGCACCGCAGATCATTTTTATCTGTTTTTCTGCAATATCTTCTTGAATAAACAACACCCTAAGCGCAGAACATCGCTGACCGCTACTGCGAAATGCGGAAAGCAGAACATCCATAGTTACCTGTTCTAAAAGAGCAGAACTATCA
The DNA here is from genome assembly GCF_012277295.1 of Wolbachia endosymbiont of Ctenocephalides felis wCfeT. Taxonomy (NCBI): domain Bacteria; kingdom Pseudomonadati; phylum Pseudomonadota; class Alphaproteobacteria; order Rickettsiales; family Anaplasmataceae; genus Wolbachia; species Wolbachia endosymbiont of Ctenocephalides felis. Next base: position 1,174,341 of record NZ_CP051156.1, on the reverse strand, counting down.
ACAATCATAGCATTTAATCCACCGGTCTCAGCAATAAGTGGCACGATAGGACCATTTCTGCTGGCAAGCATTTTGTTAATTATTTGTGCAGTTTGTGTTGAACCAGTGAAAGCCACTCCAGCAACTCTATTATCTGGTATTAAAGTTTTACCCAAATATGCGCCATCTCCTGGGATAAGATGTAATACATCTTTCGGTACACCAGCTTCATGCAGAATTTTTACAGCTTCATAGGCAATAATGGGTGTTTGTTCTGCTGGCTTCGCCAATACTGCATTACCGGCTGCAAGTGCAGCCGAAACCTGCCCTAAAAATATAGCAAGTGGAAAATTCCATGGTGATATGCATAAAAAAACTCCCCGCCCCTCAAAAAAGATAAAATTATCTTCACCTGCTGGGCCTGGTAATTTTTTCCAATTACTCAGTTCATTCTTTGCTATAGCTGCATAATAACGTAAGAAATCCACTGCCTCTCTTACTTCTGCTATAGCATCAGATAAAATTTTACCCGCTTCAACAATTAGAATATAGATTAATTGTGTCATTCTACCTTCAAGCAAATCTGCAGCTTTTTCAAGATATTCAGCACGCTTTTCTGCCGGAGTATTCTGCCATTCAGGAAAAGCTCTATGCGCTTTTTCCAGAGCATTTAAAGCTTGAACTCCAGTTGTATTTGATACTTCTCCAATAATATGCTCCAAATGTGCAGGATTCACCACTTCAGTAAAATTAGCATCATCAAGTAGTACATTTCCTTCAATAATTGGCCCAACTTGCCATTTTTTTTCACTAAATTTTTTTATGTCATCTGTAAATTGTGCTACTGTCACTGAATCACTAATATCCATTCCCAAGGAATTTTTTCTTTCTTCTCCCAAAATATCTCGTGGCAGTGGAATGCTTGGATGAGGCTCGTATTCGAAGCTTTTGGCTTTTTCCAGTGGATCAGCAACTAAATCTTCAATTCTAACATTAGGATCGTTTATTTGATTAACAAATGAACTGTTAGCTCCATTCTCAAGCAAGCGTCTAATAAGATATGGTAATAAATCGCTATGCTTGCCAACTGGTGCATATACACGGCAATTTATACTTGTTGCAACCTCTGACATTGCATAATCATATAAGTCTTTACCCATTCCATGTAAGCGTTGAAACTCAAATCCAGGGTGATTTTTATCAGCAAATTCCATAATAGCTGCAAAAGTGTAGGCATTATGAGTTCCAAAGCATGGGTAAAAGGTATTTGGCTTGCTAAGCAGCTTTTGCGCACAAGTTAAATAGCACACATCGGTATAACTCTTCCTTGTGAATACTGAATAACCACTTAATCCCAGCTCTTGTGTGTGCTTAATTTCTGAATCCCAATATGCACCTTTTACAAGTCTTACCATAACTTTGTGCTTTGATCGAATAGCAACATCCTCAACAAAATCAAGAGCTGCCAAAGCACGCTTTTGGTATGCCTGAACGGCTAATCCAAGCCCCTCCCAACCTTCAAGCGACTTATCAAGACGCAGATATTCGAATAAAATTAACGACATTTCAAGCCTTTCTGACTCCTCCGCATCTATACATAGAGGAATATTATATTTTTTCGCTTCATGACAAAGTTCCAGTAATCTTACCTTCAATTCCTCCGCTATATTATCGAATTGATTGAACTCATAACGTGGATGCAATGCGGATAATTTGATTGAAATACCATGAGACTTATAACAATCGTCCACTTCAGCTGATGCACCGATAGCCCTTATTGAATGCATATACGAATTGAAATATTCTTCTGCATCACTAGCTGTACGAGCAGCTTCACCAAGCATATCAAAAGAGCATAAGTATTTGCTACTATTACCTGATTTTGCGTTTTCCAGTGCTTTTTCTATACTCTCTCCAATAACGAAATGTTTACCAAGCATCATCATTGCTTCTTTTACTGCTTTACGAATTATTGGCTCTCCTAGATTTTTAAGTAATTTAGAGATTGCATTATAAAATTTAGAATCTCCCTTATTATCTCTCAATATACTACTACCTACTATTAATCCCCATGTAGAGGCATTTACAAACAATGAAGGAGAGTGTCCTGAATGCTTACCCCATTGTTGATTGGCAATTTTATCCTTAATTAGTTCATCTATTGTATAATTATCTGGTATTCTGAGCAACGATTCAGCAAGGCACATCAGAGTTACACCTTCATCATTAGAAAGAGAATACTTCTGCATAAAAGAATCTATCACCCCTAATTTACTGCCTTTAATCTTCTCGATAACTTGTTTTGCAATATTATAAATTCTATTTTTTGAATCAGCTGAAATCTCTGTTTTTTCCACAAGATAACGCACACAACCCTTCTCATCAGTGCGGTAAGATCCTTGTAAACGCTTTCTCAATTCATTAGGTTCTAGTATAGAGCTGATCTTAGATTCTTCTATAGGACCGGTCATATATTATTATTTCCAAATTTCCAAAACATTCTATAATTATACCACAACTTCGCGCAGAATACATTATTATTTTGGTTGACAACAATCTAGCTATGAATACGGTTATGTCAAAAAATGAATAGTTTGGTTTGTAGAAAAGCTCTGAAAATTACATCTATAGTATATTACAGCTTCTTTCTCTATGTAAAGATGTATTTATATCCTCTATATTAGTTTTAGGAATTTTGGGATTTAATAATAAGTCCTTAATATCTTGATTTTTAATATAAACTTCCGGAGTCCTTCTATAATCATCTTGTATAGAAGGATTTGCTCCATTTTTTAGCAAAATCTTTATCGTCTTAATCCTATCATGTAGATTAACTCTATCGTACATAACAGACCAGTGTAAAGGAGTTCTGCTATAATTATCCATTACATTAGCGTGCGCTCCTTTTTTTAGTAGAATTTCTGTTATAGCTGCATTGCCCTGACCAGCAGCCCAATGTAAAGGAGTCCTTCCACTACTTTTACTTTTTATATTGGGATCTACTCCACGATTGAGCAAAAGCCTTACTACCCCTACGTGGTTATGCATAGTAGCACAACATAAAGGAGTAGTTCCACTACCTACTGCTTCAGGATTTATTTTATCATGATTAAGTAGAAGCTTTACTGCCTCTGTATGACCACGAATGGCAGCACAATGCAAAGGAGTATTGCCTCCATAACTTTCTATATTAGGATCTTTTGTTTTACTTAACAGAAGTGCCACCACTTCTGTATGGCCATTTTCAGCAGCCCAATGTAAAGGAGTTTTTCTATATATATCTCTTACATTAATATCTTCATCTTCTACTTCTTTTAGTAGCTCCTTAATCTTAAGGACATTTCCTTCTTTAGCAGCATCAAAAAGATTTTGCTTACGTAATGTTCCTTGTCCTGCTTTTTTCATAATAACCCTCACCAAAAATACATTGTCCAATTATAGTATAATCATTATGAAAAATCAAGAATCTTTAGCCATTGTTAAGAGGCTTTACTAAATTTTAAAAAACATTCAGAATTTAAGTGATTCACAAATTAAATTAAGTGTTCAGTCACCAAACGAGAGTATTGATATCAACTATATTCTGCAGAATAGCAATATGGTATGACCACATGCTTTTTATTGAGCTGATTAACATAATAAGTAGAGAATTTTTTTCCGCACAGAATGTTTATTACAACATACTACAACTGTTCGGTATAGCAGGCCTTGGAGCTATGGCAAGGCCGCTTGGTGCATTCATATTTGGCCATGTGGGAGATAGATATGGAAGGAAAAGAGCATTACCCGCTGCTATCTTATTAATATCGATCCCATCCAGTTTGATTGCATTTATACCAAGTTACAGTCAAATAGGCGTCGCTTCAACTATATTACTCCTCATAATTCATGTGACACAAGGAATTGCGCTTGGTGCTGAACAAGGTGGCAGTTCCGTTTATCTCATAGAGCACTTATCTAATAAAAAGAAAAGCTTGGGATTTTTTTTTGGAATAATAGGCTTCGGCCGTTCTATTGGCATCTTGCTTTCTGCAGTAATTGTAATCATCTGCAAAAAAACTACTGATTTCAATGATTGGGGATGGAGATTGCCGTTTGTTTTTTCAGCCATTTTGGGATTCATTAGTGCATATAGTATATACACATTAGGAGAAACTCCAGAATATAAAAAGCAAAAACATTCACCTAGCCTACCAGTAATAGAGCTGCTAAAACACCACAAGAGAGCTCTTACACTGGCCGTTTTAATATCTATACCAGTCAATGTTGTTGTTGGATTTACTATATTCTTGAGAACGCTTGCAAAAGAAATAGCATCAATGGAAGTTTATGTAACAACATATATCAGCGAAATTGTGTCTATTATAACCAGTATATTGATGCCAATATCCTCAATAGCACTAGGTATTTTGGCTGATAAAATGGGAAGAGAGCGTACAGCAGTCTTATTTATAGTTGTCACGATGATGCTATGCTGCCCTATATTATCTATTGCATACCATTATGAAAGTTACACCGTAATTATGCTGAGCGTAATGTTTTTTTCTATAATAGAGAGAGGAATAAACCCCATAGGAATAGTTACGTCTGAGTTATTTCCTACCAGCGTTAGATTTAGTGGCGTAAGCCTATCACGCAACATATCCTACGCACTACACGGCGGATTTACTCCTATGATATGCATGTGGTTTACTGGAACATTTGCTCAAATAAATTTTGCCGCCGGGTTTTATATAATCTTCTGTTTATTTGTCAGCCTAGTTGCTATATCGCAAATAAGGCCACAAGATAAAAATTAGACTTCTTTCGAAACCGATTTATAGGGTAAAAATTACCATCCCATAGGCAGTCTAATGTTCAAAGCATGAAACATTTGGGTAAAGCTGCTGCGGCATTTGTGTATTAGTTACATAACCATCAGGCAGTGGTGCACTTGGTGGTTGGTACTGCTGCTGACTTTGATCGTAAGTTGGTGGTGCATGTCCATGTCCACGTTCATGATAACGTTCATATAGCAAATGCTTTGCCAATGTCATATAAGGCCCTACCTCATTCTCGATTGTTTTACCATGTTCGCGACAAAAAAGGACAACCGAACCAAGACATATAAATGTGTTAACTATAAAAGGAACAAAAATTGCACTTTGATCAAGCGAAAAAGCAGCAGTAATAGCGCTTACCGCTCCGAACAATAGTTGAAATACTGCTATATCAAATTGACGATTTGCTAAATAGTCAATTGATTTATCCGATTTTTCTGCTTCTTTTTTGAAATATAAATGATAAACAGCACATACTATCAAGTGCGTTATAACGCAAAGCGCTATAAGAAATAAAAGCTTATTCCCTTGCTCCTCTTCTTTAGCCTTTTGTTGTGAATTTTGTGCACTATAAGCTGAAGCTGCAGGAGGATTGTTGATAATTATAGGCTGCTGCCTGCTACTGAAAAGATTTGATAGTAAAAGATAATCCAACAAACCTAACCTTCTATTCTCATTGATAGTGATATTTACATTTCCACTGCTTGAATGGCCACGCCTTGGCGTTGCATTGCTTTCACCTTGTGATTTATTAAACTTTATATTATTCTCTTTACAATATTCTTTCACTCGCTTTGCAATGTCTTTGATGTTTTCTTCTGTTATATACCCTGCACGAGGAGCCATATAAGAAGATCTATTAATGTCATTTTTTAAGTCATCATAACTCTTATTGCCTATGAAATTGCTTGTATAATAGTTGTACCCTTTCACCATACTTAACCCTCTAAATTAACCTACTTAAAAGATTATGTTACTTTGAGCTAACATGTCAGCTGTAGCATTGATGGTGTTTATGTTAGATCTACCGCAAAAGGGCATGACAAGCAGTTATTTCTAAACGGAAACAATTGTTAATTTGTTAACAGTTGTGTGCCTCTTGTGCTCAAATTACTTCAATGTCGCTTTGTAGAAGGTTTTATGTAATTTGCCACAAGTATTGCTATAGTCCTCATTATCGTGTAAATTGTGTCTATATATTAAATTTAAGGAATATTATGAGTGAAGAGATAGTAAAGCATTTGAACGGGCTATTGACTAATGAGTTGACTTCCGTGCGTCAATACCTTTTGCATTTTGCAATTCTTAAAAATAATGGAATTAATAGATTTGCGGATAAGGTAAAAAATGAGCTTAGCGAAGAACTTGATCATGCACATCAATTAGCAGAAAGAATTTTATTATTAGAGGGAGTACCAAACTTCCAAGATACGAATGAAATACTCAAGTATGATGGAAAATTTGCAAAAGATACAATACAGAAAATCTTAGAAGCTAATTTGAAGCTAGAAGAAAAGGGTATCCAAGACATCAGAGAAGCAATTTCTATAGCTGAAAAAGAAAAGGATTTTGTGACTGTAATATTGCTAGAAGATTTATTAAAAAATGAAGAAGAGCATTTGCATTGGATTAACAAACAAATTGATCTAATCGAATTAATGGGCGTTGAGAACTACCTTCGTACACAAATATAAAGTGCTGAAAAAAATATTATTTATTTTACCTTGCTTACTTCTTTTTTCACTAGGATTTTGGCAATTATCTAGATTAAGCTGGAAGAAGAATATTGTCAAAAATATGAACCTTCCTACTGCTCAAATATCTTTCAATAACAGTCTTGAGGATTTTAACTATAGGCACATCGCAATTGATGGAATATTGAGCAATATAGAATTATATGTTTTTGCCGGGCAGCGTGGCTATTACGTGCTGTCTCCTATGCTACTTGCTGATGGACATTATATGTTAGTAAACAAGGGAATAGTAAGTAAAAAAAGGACAGAAGAAGTAAAAATCACAAAAGTAACTGCCAATGGAATTTTATATTGTGATGGTAATAAAAATTGGTTCATTAAGAACGATATTGATGCAAACACATGGTTCACCTTGAGTGCAGAAGAAATTTCGAATGAACTTGGTATTGAATTGAATAAATGTATATTATGGCAAGAAGGTTTTGATACTATAAAGCCAATGAAGCATTTAGAATATGCAATTACCTGGTTTGCACTTTCCTTAATTTGGTTGGTGATGTACGTTAAAATGCTATTTAAAAACAGGTCTGCTGAAAATTAGAACTCAACCACTACCAACTAAATCATATACCATAAATTAGTATATGCGTCCACATACTATTGCAGGTTCGTAAAAAATTAGTTGCATTAAATGCAATAACTGTATATTATAGGAAAGTAATGTTAAGATAGACTATGGAGTATAATGGTTTAGTTTCAAGAGCTAAACTTAAGACATTCTCGAGCGTAATTTCAAAGTTTTTCATCACATTAGTAATATTAATTGATAATTTAATGGAGTTGTTTAAATGACGTCTGATAATAAGGAATTTGGTCACATAAAATGGTTTAATTCTGACAAGGGTTACGGTTTTATCAAACCAGACAATAAAGGAAGTGATATTTTTGTGCATATTACTGAACTGTCGCATGCAGGAATAAAACCTGATTCACTCAAAGGGGAAAATAAAGAAAAGGGGATTAAAGGAGAAAGGGTAAGTTATAAGCTTAAAGAGGAACGCGGAAGAAATGGTGAAGAAAAAAAATCTGCAATAAAATTAGAGTTAATAGAAGAAGTAGGATAATAATTCCTGCTATAGAGATGATGATGGAAGCTCTCAATTTGGTTAATTTTTGTGGGATGGATATTCCACCTTCACTTAAGCATGCACTTGATAAGAATAACATAGCTGTTCCAACCCCAATTCAAATGCAAGCAATTCCTTTAGCTTTACAAGGAAGAGATATTCTCGGATCTGCTCAAACAGGAACAGGAAAAACTCTAGCATTTGCCATCCCGCTAGTTACAAAGCTACTGAGCAAGTCTGATAACAGCTCAGCTTTAGTAATTGTACCAACCAGAGAGCTTGCACAACAGGTAACAAATGAAATCAAAAAACTACTATTTCAAAATGCTGCGCTAAAGATTGCTTTATTAATCGGTGGTGAGCCTATTTTTAGGCAATTAAATCAACTCAAGAAAAAACCGCAAATTGTAATAGGCACTCCTGGCCGCATTATAGATCATATTGAGCGTAAGAGCTTAGCTATTCGCAATGTTAGTACTCTTGTACTTGATGAAACTGATCGTATGTTTGACATGGGTTTTGGAATTCAAATTGAAGAAATTATAAAATATCTGCCAAAAATACGGCAAACTCTTATGTTTTCTGCAACTCTTCCAAACGGCATAGTAAAGCTTGCTGAAAGGCATCTTAATAAGCCAGAGCGTATTTCTGCTCAGCATGAAAATACGACTCCTGTAAAGATAAAACAAGAGATTGTTTACGCATCAGAGTCAGAAAAATATAAGAAACTTGTTGAACAATTATGCGAGCGTGAAGGAGCAATCATTATTTTTGTAAAAACAAAGCATGGAGCAGATCAGCTAGCTGATAAATTGCGCAGAGACGACTATAGTGCTTTAGCAATTCATGGTGATTTAAGACAACATAAGCGCGAGAGAGTTATCAATTCCTTTCGTCGTGGTCGCAATCAAATTATGGTTGCAACTGATATTGCATCCCGTGGTCTTGATATTCCTCACATTCAACACGTCATAAATTATGATGCGCCACAATCACAAGCTGATTATATTCATCGTATAGGTAGAACTGCACGTGCTGGAGCTGAAGGTTGTGCATTATCTTTCGTTACACCTCAAGATAAAAAAAGATTACCTGCGTTGGCAAGTAAAGAAGGGGAACCAAATTTTGACTGTAATGTGCAACTCAACAAGCACAATAAAACTAAAAAAGTTTTTAAAAGATCCAAAATCAATAAATTAAGAGCTAAAGCCAGATTTAAGAACTCCAAATATGGCTCAGAAAGAAGCAGAAAAGCAAGAAAATCCTGTGCTTAAGCTGATTGGGATTTTCCTCACTTTTCCATTCTTTGCTAATTCATAGTGAGGGTATTATTTCTAGCTACTTTAGATATTGTTGTATTATTTAATGAGCTTTTAGGGCCAAACTTATCAATTGCTGCTTTTAAAGTGTTCTCTATATGATTGAGCTTTCTTTCCTTAATTTCTTTTACAGTTAATGGCAAGTCGTCTACTGGCTTTGAGTCTTTTACCCCTGTAAATTTTCCTACCGCTAAACCAAATAGTTGAATCATTCCATTAAAATTATCCGCGCTAAATGAAGTTTCACTTAGGCAGTTGGTAACACGCTGATTGTAGGGCAAGGCAGGAGTACTCTGAAAAAAACTATCTAGCGCGTATCCATTCAGCCGGGCGGTAAAATAAAGAGTAGACAAGGAATGCTAAAAAGGTAAACTAGAGTGGCTGTGAGGTAATATGGTTGATCTTTTAGAATTTTGCGAAAGTTTAAGCAGACTATAGAAAAGTTAGAAACAAAAATAGAAGAGCTTAAAGCAGAAAATAAAGCGCTAAGGATCGAAAACGCTGAGTTAAAAGAAAGGCTTGGCTTAAGTTCAAAAAATTCATCTATACCAAGCTCCAAAGAATTATATAAGATGAGGGAAAATAAGCCAAAAAGTGACAGGAAAGTAGGAGCACAGGTTGGACATAAAGGCAGTTACCGCCCTAAAATGGAGGCAGATGAGATGGTAAAAATAGAACTGCCCAATACGTGTGAGTGCGGAGGAGAAATTGCGGTATCAAAAGATCCGTATACTCATCAAAAGGTCGATTTGCCGGAAATCAAGCCGTATGTAGTTGAATATCAACTAGAGCATGGACGTTGCAAAAGATGTGGAAAAAGAAAAAGTAGCAAGCTACAAGAAGGAGTAACTGCGGACACATTTGGTCCAAGAGTTAAGTCAGTAATTGCAGCATTAAGTGGATTTTACAAGAATTCGAAAAAAGAAGTGGCAAATATTATAAAGGACATTTTCAACCTGGATATCAGCGTCGGTAGTGTATCAAATAGCGAGGCTAGAGTGGCAGAAAAATGCCAAGAAGCATATGAGCAAATTGAGGAAGAGGTAAGCAAGAGCAAAATTTTACATATCGATGAAACTAGCCATTACAACAAAGGTAAACAGGGCTGGTGCTGGATGTTTGCGAGCAAAATAGGAAGTGTGATCAAATTGACAGAGTCAAGAGGGATGAAAGTCCTGGAAAATAGTAAATTTGGAAAGAATAACAACCTAGTAGTGACCGACAGATATGCAGCTTACAACTACTTTTCCAGCAAGAAAAGGCAGGTCTGTTGGGCACATTTAGCAAGAGATTTTGAAAGGTTGTCTCATAGTTGGAATAGCGAAGTGAAAGTTTTGGGGTATTATTTAAGGAATGTTGCTACTGAATTATTTGCATTGAAAAAAGCTCTGTTAAAGGATGAAATAGACACATTAAGGTTCATAAGAAGAGCAAGAAAATTACGCAAGCGAACGAGATATTACTTAAAGAATATATCAAATTTACCCGAGGCAATTGGAGCGTCTCGAGTAGCAAAAAATATCATGAAATCGGATCTGATGATGTGGAAATTTTTGGACGATCCAGAAAATATTCCACTGACAAACAACTATGCTGAGCGACAGATTCGGCATTACGTTGTTTACCGAAAAGTTTCATATTTTACACAATCGAAACGGGGAAATATGTTTCTTGAGAGGATAATTTCATTGTACTTGACTTGGAGGCAAAAGAAGTTAAATCCTTTTCAAAACCTACTGGCTATTGCTTCTTAAGCCATACACCTGAATGGATACGAACAAGATTCACCCCTGCTTTCTTTCAATTTGTTAATGTATAAGTCATCTCTTGAATTAAAATCCTTTTTACTTTGTCTCATTTCATTCTTCAAATCTTGGCGTATTTCTTTTAGAGATTTTATATCCTTTTTATCCCCTTCTGTTAAATCTTTTTTAGTTTTAAAGTCTTCCAGGAAAGTTTCAACTTGATAAATATCCCATTTGCACAGAATTTTCTTATCTTTATATGTTGTATCGACTCTATTGAATAAAACTCTTTCAAAAGTTCTATATTCGTATTGCTCATTTCCTTTTTCTTCTTCATAACAAAAATATCTATACCTATTATCTTTATAGTTATTGTTTATTGCTTTCTCTACATATTTACTGTCAATATCTTTTGCAATTTTATTAAGTCGTGTGTTTTTGTTCTCTTCAAACTTTTGATCAAGCCTAGCTTCCCACTTGGCCCTTCCTATTTTATGTAACTGAGATTTCAGCAATCCTTTCACACTTTCATAATCTCCTGACCGCATAAGCTTTCTTTCTTGCTTAAGCTTTTCTAAATCTTGCTCCACAGTTGTCTGTAATTTTCGTAGCTCTCCAAAGCGAACACCAGCATTCCCTTCCTCTTTTGCTGATTCTAGTTCATTATTATTTTTCTCAGTAGCTGCTTCCCACTTGTCTTCTCTTATTTTATATAACTGAGATTTCAGCAATCCTTTCACACTTTCATAATCTTCTGATCGCATAGGCTTTTTTTCTTGCTTAAGCTTCTCTAAATCTTGCTCTACAGTTCTCTGTAAGTTTTGTAGCTCTTCAAGGCGAATACCAGCATTCCTTTTCTCTTTTGCTGATTCTAGTTCATTATTATTTTTCTCAATAGCTGCTTCCCATTTAGCTTTCCTTGTGTTACGTAGACGTAATTGCAGCACTTTTTCTATTACTTCGTACTCTTCCGTTCTCATAACCTTCTTGTCTTCATAAAAAAGGCTATATAAACTCTTTTTCAAATCTGTCTGAAGTGTTTTCAATGCGTGCAAACGATGATTCACATCTTTTTCTTCTATTGTTATTAATTGCAATTCCTCTTTGCTTTCCTCAAGAATTAAATGCCATTTATTTCCTACAACATCTTTAAGATCATGTTTCACTTTTTTATACTCTTTATGTTGTTTTGAAAAAGGAAACTTTGCTAATAGCCTTTTGTTTTTCTTTAGATCAGCACGATCCTTCGCTAGATCATTTTGCCTTGTCTCTAATGTTTTGATCTTACTCTTGATTTCTTCTATCTTTTGAGCCAACTCTTTCTTTATAGGATCTTCAACCACTGCCTCATACTGTGGCTGATTATCAAAGATTAAATAATCATCAGAACTGTCATGAGAAGAAACTACACTGTCAGTCTGCCCCGCTTGCAATGCTTTGCTGCTCTTCTAATTCATCGTCTTGTTCAAATTCACTTGAGTTCATTGCTAACGAGTAACTAGCACGAATCGCTTTGTTGATTATATCCTTTAAATCACCTGGTCTAGCTGGATTTTCTTGATATGCTCTTAAGATACCATTTAAACCCCCTTTACTACCTTTTGCAGTTGTATTAACAACATTATCATTTTGTAAAAATTCTATATCATCTTCACTTAAAACATAACTTAATTGAATTTTATCTAAAACTTTTTCAAGATGTTTATGATTCTTTCTAAATGTACTTGAACCTGTAAATTGATTATTACCAAACATTTTTCAACCTTTAAATTATTAACATAATCTAATTCTAAGTAACAAGTATTAACGATGCGTTAATACTATTCTTAGTAATTTAAGGAAATTATTTTATTATTTAATAAAGATTTGACTTGAAATATATAAACCTAATTAATATCTTCAAACACAACTGTACGAACATCGCATTTTGGGCCAGTTACCTACAAAATGGTGTCATTCTAGCGCTTGGCGCTAGAATCCAGGTCTTTTTAACTTGATCCTATAATCAAGTCATAATATGACAAGAAAGGTTTGTTATTAAAACATTTCTATTAATTTCATAAGTATAGCCATCCACGTATCCATTCAGGTGTATGGCTTAAGAAGCAATAGCCAGTAGGTTTTGAAAAGGATTTAACTTCTTTTGCCTCCAAGTCAAGTACAATGAAATTATCCTCTCAAGAAACATATTTCCCCGTTTCGATTGTGTAAAATATGAAACTTTTCGGTAAACAACGTAATGCCGAATCTGTTGCTCAGCATAGTTGTTTGTCAGTGGAATATTTTCTGGATCGTCCAAAAATTTCCACATCATCAGATCCGATTTCATGATATTTTTTGCTACTCGAGACGCTCCAATTGCCTCGGGTAAATTTGATATATTCTTTAAGTAATATCTCGTTCACTTGCGTAATTTTCTTGCTCTTCTTATGAACCTTAATGTGTCTATTTCATCCTTTAACAGAGCTTTTTTCAATGCAAATAATTCAGTAGCAACATTCCTTAAATAATACCCCAAAACTTTCACTTCGCTATTCCAACTATGAGACAACCTTTCAAAATCTCTTGCTAAATGTGCCCAACAGACCTGCCTTTTCTTGCTGGAAAAGTAGTTGTAAGCTGCATATCTGTCGGTCACTACTAGGTTGTTATTCTTTCCAAATTTACTATTTTCCAGGACTTTCATCCCTCTTGACTCTGTCAATTTGATCACACTTCCTATTTTGCTCGCAAACATCCAGCACCAGCCCTGTTTACCTTTGTTGTAATGGCTAGTTTCATCGATATGTAAAATTTTGCTCTTGCTTACCTCTTCCTCAATTTGCTCATATGCTTCTTGGCATTTTTCTGCCACTCTAGCCTCGCTATTTGATACACTACCGACGCTGATATCCAGGTTGAAAATGTCCTTTATAATATTTGCCACTTCTTTTTTCGAATTCTTGTAAAATCCACTTAATGCTGCAATTACTGACTTAACTCTTGGACCAAATGTGTCCGCAGTTACTCCTTCTTGTAGCTTGCTACTTTTTCTTTTTCCACATCTTTTGCAACGTCCATGCTCTAGTTGATATTCAACTACATACGGCTTGATTTCCGGCAAATCGACCTTTTGATGAGTATACGGATCTTTTGATACCGCAATTTCTCCTCCGCACTCACACGTATTGGGCAGTTCTATTTTTACCATCTCATCTGCCTCCATTTTAGGGCGGTAACTGCCTTTATGTCCAACCTGTGCTCCTACTTTCCTGTCACTTTTTGGCTTATTTTCCCTCATCTTATATAATTCTTTGGAGCTTGGTATAGATGAATTTTTTGAATTTAAGCCAAGCCTTTCTTTTAACTCAGCGTTTTCGATCCTTAGCGCTTTATTTTCTGCTTTAAGCTCTTCTATTTTTGTTTCTAACTTTTCTATAGTCTGCTTAAACTTTCGCAAAATTCTAAAAGATCAACCATATTACCTCACAGCCACTCTAGTTTACCTTTTTAGCATTCCTTGTCTACTCTTTATTTTACCGCCCGGCTGAATGGATACAAAACAATCTGGTATTCTTTTGAGGGACTAAAGGCAGCTTTTTTGTCAGAAACTGCGTTTAGACAGGAATTGTTGTTATTTGTTATGTGTGCGCCTATTGCTTTCATGCTTGACGTCAGTAAATCAGAGCGTGCTGTTATGATAGGTAGCCTGTTTTTAGTATTGATTATAGAAATCATTAACACAGCTCTTGAAACAACCATTGAACGCATTTCCAGCAAACAACATGCACTCTCAAAAAAGGTCAAGGATCTGGGCAGTGCGGCTGTTTTTCTTTCATTGATTAATGCTGCTATAGTATAGGCAATAATACTAATTAGTTAAAATTTTCATTACTCACAGTACTTTTTTGTTGTTGGCTTTGTTGCATGTACATAGCTTCAAAATTTATGAGATCCAACATAAGAGGAGGAAATCCACCACTGCTTGTAACTCTTGCAATCACCTCTCTTGCAAATGGGAAAAGAAAAACAGGTCCGCCAATAAACAGAGCTTGTCTCACTTCTTCTTCACTTAAATCCTTAAAATTTTCTATTGAAAAAATACCACAATATTTCGTTTCACAAATGAAAGCCACGCTATCTTTTATGTTATCATCTTTCACTGTTGCTTTAATTTCTATATGCAAAGTAACTTCATGGAAAGATCTTTCTTCTCCTCCATCTGGATCTTCTGCACCTTCCAATTTTGCTGAATTGATATTAACCATAACATTAATATCAGGAGACTTACTGGTAGCAAGGAATGGCGAATTTGGATTTTCAAATGATAAATCTTTTATATATTGACCGTGAACTTTCATCTTTTGTTGTAACATTTCTTAAGCTCCTTTTAACTAATTCGAGACTTTTTTATGATATCTATTTATAAATGAATAGTCAACCTAATTATAAACTGATAACATATTTTAATTATTAATAATATTATGCTCAGTTTGACGGGGAGTTAAATTTATTATGATAGAACTTGTGATATATGCTTTATTAGCAGCATTTATTTTCTCGCGTTTGTACAATTCTTTAGGAAAAACTACTAATATAAATATAAAAAAATTCACTAAAGTATTGGATGTAACTCCAAGCAGAGAATGTGTAGTGGAAAATATTGATGATTATATAAGTGAAGGGCCAATGAAAGCCACTTATGAACAAATAATCAAAAAAAATAAAGATTTTTCTATCAGTCGTTTTATGGAAGGTTCAAGCATAGCCTTTGAGCTAATAATAAAATATTTTAATCAAGGTAATTTAACACAACTGAAACCCCTGGTAGATAAAGATTTATATAGTCACTTTGCAGAAAAGATTAAGCATAACAAAGAAGTGCACGAATCAGTGATTGTTTCTGTCATTGAACAGAAAATTTTAGAAATGAAGTTGGTGAAAAATGTTGTATTTATTGCAGTGTATTTCCTTTCAGAACAAATTAATTTCGTTAAAAATGAAAAAGGAGAAATAATTTCTGGCAGTACGTCCACTATTAATAAAGTTGAAGATACATGGCAATTTAAAAAGAATATCAATTCATCAGATCCTGGTTGGTTGTTAGTTTCCATAAATTACAAAAATGCTGATAATAGTAAGAATTTAGTAACAAATGACACATAATATCAGTTTTATTGATTGGTTATGGAATGCGTGAAATAGTACTTGATACTGAAACAACTGGTCTTGACATTACATCAGGGCATCGGGTTATTGAAATTGGATGCGTTGAGTTAATTAATCGTATATCAACTGGTAAGGTATTTCATCGATATCTCAATCCAAAAAGAGATGTACCTTATCACTCCTTTAAGATTCACGGCATTAGTGAAAAATTTTTAAAAGATAAGCCACTATTTTCAGAAGTAGCGCGCGAATTCCTTGAATTTATATCAGACGATATCTTAGTCATCCATAATGCTGAGTTTGATGTAAAATTCCTTAATATGGAGCTAGGTATGTTGAATCTAGAGCAAATTTCTCCTGATAGAGTACTTGATACGCTACCACTTGCAAGAAAAAAATTTATAGGATCGCCCGCCTCTTTAAATGCATTATGTAAGCGTTTTGATATATCATTAGAAGACAGGGAATTGCATGGGGCATTAATTGATGCTCAATTACTTGCAAAGGTGTATGTTGAGCTGACAGGAGGGCTGCAAACTTTTTTATTTGATAATGATAATGATCAAGATGGCACTTCTACGCTCGTTCAGCATAAAGCACGTAACTTAACTCGCAGAGAACATGCACCAAGTGATGACGAGATTGATGAGCATAGGAAGTTACTAGAGAAGATCAATAATCCGCTGTGGAAGGAATATATTGAATAAACCCTAGACAAAGCTATAATGTAGTTTTACTTATAGAGTAGTTTCATGATAAAATTTATAAGATTATTATCTAACATATTAATAGCATTAGCAGTTATTATTCTTGGCTATTGTTACTTTACTCAGAAAGGCGTGTTTGCTCCAATGGTAACTCAAAATAAAGAAGTTAGAATAGGTGGGGATTTTTCTTTGATCAATCAGGATGGACAAATTGTACAAAGCAGTGATTTTCAAGACAAGTATATGATGATTTTCTTTGGATTTTCTTCATGTAAAAAAGTTTGTCCTATGAATCTTGGCATAATTTCAGAAACGCTAGCAAAATTAGATGAGAAAACTAATGATAAGCTACAAACGTTTTTTATTACAGTTGATCCAGAACGCGACACTGTAGAAAAATTAAAAGGATTTCACGATCAATTTGACCATAGAATACAAATGTTAACTGGTAATAGAGAAGCAATAGATGAAGTGATTGAAAAATATAAGGTGTATTCTAGCAAAGTTGGCGGAGAGGAGGATATTAATCACTCTTCAATAATATATCTTATCGGCCCTGGCAAGGAATATGTCACGCATTTTGCAGCCGACTTAAGCTCAGATGAAAGCCAGTCTGATAAAATTTTAGCTAAGTTGAAGAAATACATAAATTGAGCGCATCAGCAATGAGCTGTCCAGTAGATTGTTCTATATAAACTTGATGTAAGGTATCTTTTGGTATTTTTGGCTTCGAAGCTTCCTGTTGCTCTTCTTCTGGCAGTTTTCTTGTATCCATTCAGGTGTATGGCTTAAGAAGCAATAGCCAGTAGGTTTTGAAAAGGATTTAACTTCTTTTGCCTCCAAGTCAAGTACAATGAA
Organism: Wolbachia endosymbiont of Ctenocephalides felis wCfeT; assembly: GCF_012277295.1. Taxonomy (NCBI): domain Bacteria; kingdom Pseudomonadati; phylum Pseudomonadota; class Alphaproteobacteria; order Rickettsiales; family Anaplasmataceae; genus Wolbachia; species Wolbachia endosymbiont of Ctenocephalides felis. Next base: position 1,156,944 of record NZ_CP051156.1, on the reverse strand, counting down.
ATTATCCTCTCAAGAAACATATTTCCCCGTTTCGATTGTGTAAAATATGAAACTTTTCGGTAAACAACGTAATGCCGAATCTGTCGCTCAGCATAGTTGTTTGTCAGTGGAATATTTTCTGGATCGTCCAAAAATTTCCACATCATCAGATCCGATTTCATGATATTTTTTGCTACTCGAGACGCTCCAATTGCCTCGGGTAAATTTGATATATTCTTTAAGTAATATCTCGTTCGCTTGCGTAATTTTCTTGCTCTTCTTATGAACCTTAATGTGTCTATTTCATCCTTTAACAGAGCTTTTTTCAATGCAAATAATTCAGTAGCAACATTCCTTAAATAATACCCCAAAACTTTCACTTCGCTATTCCAACTATGAGACAACCTTTCAAAATCTCTTGCTAAATGTGCCCAACAGACCTGCCTTTTCTTGCTGGAAAAGTAGTTGTAAGCTGCATATCTGTCGGTCACTACTAGGTTGTTATTCTTTCCAAATTTACTATTTTCCAGGACTTTCATCCCTCTTGACTCTGTCAATTTGATCACACTTCCTATTTTGCTCGCAAACATCCAGCACCAGCCCTGTTTACCTTTGTTGTAATGGCTAGTTTCATCGATATGTAAAATTTTGCTCTTGCTTACCTCTTCCTCAATTTGCTCATATGCTTCTTGGCATTTTTCTGCCACTCTAGCCTCGCTATTTGATACACTACCGACGCTGATATCCAGGTTGAAAATGTCCTTTATAATATTTGCCACTTCTTTTTTCGAATTCTTGTAAAATCCACTTAATGCTGCAATTACTGACTTAACTCTTGGACCAAATGTGTCCGCAGTTACTCCTTCTTGTAGCTTGCTACTTTTTCTTTTTCCACATCTTTTGCAACGTCCATGCTCTAGTTGATATTCAACTACATACGGCTTGATTTCCGGCAAATCGACCTTTTGATGAGTATACGGATCTTTTGATACCGCAATTTCTCCTCCGCACTCACACGTATTGGGCAGTTCTATTTTTACCATCTCATCTGCCTCCATTTTAGGGCGGTAACTGCCTTTATGTCCAACCTGTGCTCCTACTTTCCTGTCACTTTTTGGCTTATTTTCCCTCATCTTATATAATTCTTTGGAGCTTGGTATAGATGAATTTTTTGAATTTAAGCCAAGCCTTTCTTTTAACTCAGCGTTTTCGATCCTTAGCGCTTTATTTTCTGCTTTAAGCTCTTCTATTTTTGTTTCTAACTTTTCTATAGTCTGCTTAAACTTTCGCAAAATTCTAAAAGATCAACCATATTACCTCACAGCCACTCTAGTTTACCTTTTTAGCATTCCTTGTCTACTCTTTATTTTACCGCCCGGCTGAATGGATACGTTTTAAGGTAGAATATTACTACTCATACCTCTACTGCTAATGTAAACCACACCTAAGCTCGAATAAAAGGCATTATAATACTACATTCTACTCTAAACTTTTATTTTTACAAAAAAACTTACGTTAGCTTATCATGTCTTCTTTTTAGCTGCAAGAAATTTTTTATGCTTTAGTTGCATTTCATTGCTGTGCAGATGAAATCTTGTTCTCAATCAAATCAACACATGGTCTTAAATTATAATAGCAGCAATCTTAGGACTACATATTGCTAGTAGGAAAGCTTAGGGTCCATATAAAATACATTCCCATTTAGCACTAATAGCAATTTGTGTTTTGAAGCTGCTTCAAATGTTGAACTTTCCTTAAAATTATAGCTAAGTACCTGTTTGTTATTTGTAGTAGCCTAATTCTATAGAAGCAGTCTAATTATTATAGCAGTAGAAGCCTTACAAGAAACACAGCAGAACTCAAATGCAAAATTCTATGTAGTTAGTAGCTCTGGCTGCAATAGTTACAAGGTGTGGGAACGAGAAATTTACAGTTGACTAAATATAATTTTGGGTTTAAGTAAAAGCTGTAATTTAGGTCTATATGGATGGGTATAAGTAAACGGGAATAAGGTGGATTAATTCAAGTAATACTAGATAGGTATGATCGATAGAAATTCAATCTACGCTATATTTGTGGGTGTAATACTTAATGTTTTTGATAAAAATTTTAAACTTATACCAGATGTATGGGTTAGTTAATTATAGTACAGATGCAGTAATGAATTTAATAAAATAGCTTAAAATTTGTTTTAATGTCAACTAAATAACAATTTAAATGCTAATTATTCAATGACAAACTACTATCAATAGAAAAATATTTCATGGGCCCTTTCCAACCTATGAGCGAATTGGGTGGCGAGACTCCGGCCATTCTTTAGCGTTAGAAAGATTTCAATTGTTAACTATTTTACTACTATTAACTTATTAAATGACTTTGTATAATTGAATAAAACTTGGATTGCAGGTTTTTCCCCATAATCCCAGCCATTTGAGCAACAGTTAGCTGGCTAAAAAGTGTTGCATAACTTGTCCGTACCATGCTAATATTGATATATTTAGTGGGTATATATGACTTCTGTAAAACGTTTAACTAAACTTCTTTCTTATGCTGTAAAGCGAGGTAATTTTAACAGAGTCAAACAACTTACTGCTGAGGGCGCTGACTGGAAGGCTGTTGATGATTTTGGTTTAACTTTTCTTCATCTTGCTGCTCAAGGGAATAATTTAGATCTAGTACAATACTTTGTAGATAAAGGGATTGATGTTAATGCTGAAACCAATAATGGCAGCACTTCTTTGTATTTCGCTATTCAACAAGGTAACCTTGGTATGGTGTTGTACTTAGTAGAAAATAATGCTGATGTTAATTTCAGAGACAATGGTAGGTGGACTCTTTTACATTGGGCTGTTCTCTATGGTGACTTAGATCTAGTAAAATGCTTTGTAGATAAAGGAATTGATATTGACTCCCAAGCAAATGACGGCAGTGCTCCTCTGCATTTTGCAGCTCGAGACTATGATTGGGAAATAGCACATACCTTGCAGGAAAAAACGCTAATGTTAACATCAAAGACAATGATGGGTGGACCTCTTTGCATTATGCTGCTGCTAACGATGATATGGATTTAGTAGAGCTTCTCGTAAATGGAGGAGCTGATATTAATGCTAAGAATGATGAAAATAGCTCTCCTTTGCATCTTGCTGTTCAAGACAACCATTCAGATGTAGCTATGTATTTCATAGAGAATAATGCAGATGTGCACGCCAAAGACAGTGATGGATGGACCCCTCTTCATTGTGCTGCTACTAATGGTTATATAGATTTAGCAAAACTTCTTGTAGATAATGGAGCTGATGTTAATATTCAAGATGATGATAATAGCTCTCCTTTTCACCTTGCTATTCAAAACGATCATTCAGATGTAGTTCTATATTTTATAGAGAATAATGCAGATGTTAATGCCAAAGACAATGAAGGATGGAACTCTATGCACTTGGCAGCTTTTGATAGTAGTTTAGATGTAATAGAGAGTCTTGTGGTGAGAGGTGCTGATATAAATACTACTAATAGTTACGGTGATACTCCTCTACACTTAGCTGCTTGGGCAGGTAATGATGATATAATAGAATATCTGATAGACGTGGGGTCTGATGTAAATGCTACCAATCACCAAGGTATTGCTCCTTTGCACTACACTATTGAAAATTGTGAATTGAAAGCAGTGCGATACCTGGTAGATAAGGGAGCCGATGTTAATATTAAAGATAACGATAACTGGACTGCTATACATTGGGCTGCTTCATCTGATAAGCTAGATGTCATAAAATATCTTGTTGAAGAGAAAGAAATTGATCTAAGCTTAGAGGTTTTGGATATTGCTACCGAGAATGGTAGTCTCAATGTAAGCCAATATCTTATGGAAAAGCTCTGTGTTGTAGAAAGTGCATATTGACTTTTATCACAAACATGTAACCTAGAAAATCATATCAATCTATAACCTTATTTAGAAAAAATAGAGAAGAAGCGATAGCTAAGCTTTCCTTTCATGAACTAGATTTTAGTATTTTATCCAGGCGTTCTTACCTGGCACGAACATCGGTATTTGAATAGATCCTGGAGCAATACACAGCCAATTTATTTAATATACTAACTATATAAAATAATATTATAATATATATTAAAAAAGAATTAATATGCAATCTATAATTGTTGAAAAATATTGTATTTCGTGGGTGGCTAGAATATAATAGTAATAACAACAATAAGTAAATAAACCAATTTTACTTAACGTTGAAGAGGCTATAATTTTGGAGGGTTTTATGTGTGAGTTCGAAAAAAGATTACAAGAATTAAAGGAAAACTCATTTTATGGAATTAACGATAAAGATGAGAATGGTAACACTATACTGCACCTAGCAGCAATGGTTTCTAACTATCCAATAATAATATCAATAATATTAAGAGATGCAAACGTTAATGCGAAGAATAATAAAGGAGAGACGCCACTACACAGAGCAGCATTTATAGGAAAAACTCAGAACTTAGTAGCTCTCTTGGAGTTTGGAGCTAAGGTTAATGCTGTAGATTCAAGGGGACGTACCCCATTATATTATGCAAGCCAGACAGAAAGTAAAGAGAAGGTGGAAGTGCTAATGGAAGCTGGAGCAAACCTAAGTGCAGGGATGTGGTGGAGGTGCAAAGTAGTAAGTTTATATGCACCATCAGAAAAGCAAGCAGAGCAGCTGAGTAACAGGATTATGGCAGATAGATATGAGTTGTTGGATGAGAATAAATTCATCGGTGAATCAGAACTCGCAAGCTTACGTTATAAAGCTGCAAAAGGTAGAGTTGAGAAAGTATATCTATACTCACCTGAGGTCTTAGCAAAAAGGTTTAAGGATCAAGTAAGCCTACTAAGGGAATTGTGGTCATCAGGTGTGGAGATAATATTCCTAAGTAAAAGCGTACAAATAGAGTAACAAGCAGTAATCTAGTTTAAAAAGTGTAAAAGGGATTAAGTTTTAGAGGAGGTGATATGAGAAAATTCTGTGAGCTATTGAAGGAGTTGAAGGAAAAGCAATTTCAAGAAATCAATAGTAAAGACGAAAAAGGTAACACAATACTACATCTGGCAGCAGAGTATGCAAGTGGCGAAACAATAAAGTTATTAATAGAAAAAGGTGCAGATATAAATGCTAAAAACGACAAAGGAGAAACACCGTTACATAGGGCTGCGCATAAAGGAAAAGTAAGGAATGTAAGGGGAATAATAAAGACAGGGTGTGATATAAATGCAAGAGATAATGAATTATCTACCCCATTGCACCATGCAGTCATGGCTTTGTTGCATAGCTAAAGTAAAAAGAACTGGGAGTTACTGACAAAATTCATTATAAACAGGCATTTAACCGACAAAGGAAAAATATGCCAGTCAAAATGAAAGTCAGTAACTGCTACGAATATAACAAATTTCTCCAAGAAAGAGGAAATATTTTTTATTACGTCAACGATGCCATAGAAAATTGGTACGAAAAAAGTCCCAAAATGGCCGGTGGCAACAATATTTATAGTGATAAAGTCGTAATTCTAATTCACATAATAACTTATTTGTTTAGAATAGGCCTAAGACAAACGGTGGGGTTTATAGCGGGATACCTTGAGCAAATAGGAAAAAATTTGCAAGTTATCAGCTATTCCCAGGCTTCCAGAAGATTCAAAAAGCTTAACTTAAAAATTAATGATCGAAGACATGATAAAAACAGTATGGAAAATATTGAGATCGCCATAGATAGCACTGGAATAAGCATCTACAATAATATTCCAGGCCATAGTAAGGCAAACGGTACAGATAGAAAGTACCGTGGCTATAAGCAAACAAGAAAATTGCATGTAATGCTGGAGATAGGTAGCAAAAAAGTCATAGCTGCAAAATACAGTAGTGGAGTTTATTCTGACCACTATGGAGCCTGTGATCTTATTGCAAGGGCTAATGCTAAATACAATATAAGCACACTATATGCAGACAGAGCATATAATCGAAAGAAGTTATACAAATTGTGCAATGAGCTTGGCATAAAGACAAAAATTCCTCTGCAAAACAATGCAGTGGAGCATCCAAAGCTGGATTATATGGCTGAGAGAAATTCTACAATCAAGCTCATAAAGTCATATGGTGAAGATGGTATGAAGAAGTGGAAAAAAGAGATAAATTATGGGAAGAGATCTTATATAGAAAGTTTTTTCTCGCGACTGAAGCAAACATTTGGGTTTAGTTTTAGGAACAAATCTGAGATTAACCGTAAGAAAGAAATGCTACTCAAGTGTTATTTGCTGAACAAATTTACTGAAATAGGCATGGCTAAATTTGAGATAGCTTCATGAATTTATTATGCATTGCCTCCTATCCAAAGAGCGATGCAATAAAGCCACGCAGGATCCAAGATCTGATGTTGAAATATACACCTTGTACCCCAGCACTTAACGATGAAATCCAGGTTTCTTCACTAGGTCATGTGGTCAATTTATAGGATGATAAAAAGATTCTATGGTTATCATTCCAGTATCAGCTACTTGCATGATACCATTTTATCTTATTGAAAAAGTGTTATGGGGCGAGCGACCAGGATTGAACTGGCGACATTTAGTACCACAAACTAACGCTCTACCAACTGAGCTACGCCCGCCAAGGTATAAAATACTTAACATATCAGTGCGAATAGTCAATTGATTATTTTTCTTACAGCAAGAGTCTTATGAGTCATATACTATTTACATATTGCAGGAAATATGTTATTAATAAGCCTTAATTCATAAAATGGAAGAAGTTATGGCAGTTCCAAAAAGAAAGAAGTCAAAATCAAGGAAGAAGATGCATCGTTCTCATCATGCTATTCAACCTAAGAATATTGTGATATGTTCAACTACTGGTGAGTTTATGTTGCCTCACAATGTAGCGGTTGATGGAAGTTACAAAGGAAAACGAGTTTTCATAAAGCAAAAGGCAGAATAACTGTTTTGACATGCCACCCAAAAACATAGTTATAGCACTTGATGCTATGGGAGGGGATCTTGCGCCTTTGTCTGTGATTCAAGGGGCTGATTTTTTTCTAAGTAATCTTGTTGACCCAAATTTAAAAGTTTTTTTCCATATTTATGGAGATGAGAAAGAAGTATTTCCTCTACTTTCACAATATAAAAAAGTAAGTAGTAATTCTGAATTTATTCATTGTTCTGATAATGTGCTTGCAGCTGACAAGCCATCTTTTGCACTGAGGCATCGTAAAGACTCAAGCATGAGAGCTGCAATTCAAGCAGTAAAACAAGGTAGGGCTTCAGGGATCGTTTCTTCAGGAAACACCGGAGCGTTAATGGCAATTTCTAGATTTGTTTTGGGAGCGTTGCCCAACATTTATCGTCCTGCTATTGTTTCTATCTGTCCAACCAAGACGAAAAGTCTTGCGCTGCTTGATCTTGGCGCAAATGTTGATTGTAATGCAGATTCATTGTTTCAATTTGCACTAATGGGTAGCATATTTGCAAAAATTGCGTTGAAAATAGATAATCCAGAGGTTGCCCTTCTGAATATTGGTATAGAAGAAGTTAAGGGCAATGATGCAGTACGTGGGGCTTTTGAATTGTTGAAAGATAATTCAAGTTCTATCAATTTTAAAGGTTATATAGAGGCAAGCGAGTTTCTAGAGGGCAATATAGATGTAATAGTTGCAGATGGATTTGTTGGTAATGTAATGCTAAAAACCGCTGAAGCAACTGCTAATACTTTTTTGGAATTAATGAAAAGTGCATTATCTAGTTCTTTAATAGCAAAATTGTTCGGAATGTTCATCAGATCTAAATTAAAAAGAGCATTGTCACGTTTTAATCCTAAGACTAGAAGTGGAGCTATATTTTTAGGATTAAATGGCATTGTTATTAAAAGTCATGGAAATTCTGACGCTATTTCCTTTGCTCATGCTATAAAATTTGCAGTAAACTCAATTAGTGAAAATTTAAACCAAAAGATAATTGATGGAGTTGGTCACATTGAATAAGAATTTCATATTAAGTACTGGATCCTATCTACCAGAAAAAATACTGACCAATAAAGATGTTGAGCTGATGGTTGAAACAAGTGACGAATGGATAAGGCAGAGAACAGGAATAACTCAAAGGCATATAGCAGATGAAAGGGAATGGACGTCAGACTTAGCTGTAAGTGCAGCAAAAAACGCTATGGAAAAGGTAAAAATTTCAACAAATGAGATTGATTTAATCATAGTGGCAACAACTACGCCTGATAAGACTTTTCCTAGTTGTGCAACAATTGTGCAAAACAAGTTGGGATGCAAAAATGCATTTGCTTTTGACATACAAGCAGCATGTTCTGGTTTTGTATATGCAGTGACAGTTGCTGATTCGCTAATGAAATCTAATAATAACATTAAATGTGCACTCGTCATTGGTGCTGAAATAATGTCTAGAATTGTTGATTGGGAAGATAGATCAACCTGTATACTTTTTGGTGACGGTGCTGGTGCAATGATAATAAAGTCAGAAACTGGTATAGCAAATGGGATTATATCAGCCGACCTACATTCTGATGGCAATACAGATATATTATCTACCAGCGGAGGGGTATCTTCTACCTGTGATTCTGGAAAAATATTCATGAATGGAAGGGAGGTATTTAAACATGCAGTAGATAAACTAATAGCCTTAATATCAGAAACACTTAAATCTAATGATTTGGAAATCAACGATATTGATTGGCTAATTCCTCATCAAGCAAATATCCGTATTATTGAAGCAGTGACAAAAAAATTAGACTTTCCAGTAGAAAAAGTTATTAATACAGTCGACAAGCATGCAAACACTTCAGCAGCATCAATTCCTTTAGCATTTGACTATGCAGTACAAAAATCAAAAATAAAGCCAGGAAACACAGTACTATTAATTTCAATAGGTGCAGGACTAACCTGGGGTTCTGTGCTACTGAGTTACTAATTACTTGTTTTCAATCTTCTCAATTAACTTCTTTATCAAGCTTCTTAGTCTTTTGCTATGCTCATCAAGCTCTTGGATAAGCGCTTCATCTTCTTGCATGATTTTCTTATGATTGCCTTTGATGTAATTAACCATCTCTATCATAAGAGCTATCATCCTGTTAATATCCATATCAGCAGGCAAAGCTCCATCTATCATACCACCGGTCATAAGCTGCTGGGACATATGCATAAATGGTTTTAAAGTCTGAGTAAGCAACTCAGGATTCTTAGCTAGCTTTTCTATTTGTTCTTTGCAAGTTTCCATGTATTGCTTCATGAACTCATCTTCTTGTACTTTATCTACCATAATATACCTACCATAAAAATATGTATTACTAAAATTATACACTACTATTAAATTTAAAACAATATACTTCTTACATTAGATCATCTTATGGATAGTCTACTGTCTATACTTTGAGTAATAAAACTGAAGCATGCGCTTCTATCCCTTCTTTTCTGCCTATGGAGCCTAACTTTTCTGCGGTGGTTGCCTTTATATTAATAAATTCATTATCAGTTTCTAATGTTTCGGACAGAATCTTTTTCATTTTTGATTTATAAGGAGATACTTTAGGTTCTTCACAAATTATAGTTACATCTAAATTGGATATAACATAACCCTTTTTCTTCATCTTGTGAGTGGCAAATTCAAGAAAGTGCAGCGAGTTGCACTCTTTCCATTCGAGAGAATTAGGAGGAAAATGCTCCCCTATATCACCAAATCCCAAAGCTCCTAATATTGCATCAACGATTGCGTGAATTGCAACATCACCATCAGAGTGTGCTTCTATTGCCATGCCATGTTCAATTTCTACTCCGCAAAGTTTTATAAAGCATTTATCACCATTTTGAGTTGCAATAAACCTATGTATATCGTAACCACTTCCTATCCGAAATCTTGGCTCTTCTAAAATTAGTTTTGCCATATCAACGTCCTCTTTTGTAGTGAGCTTAAAATTGTTTTTCTCACCTTGGATAATAGCAACACGTTTTTTTTGTTCTATTACTAGTGAAGAGTCATCAGTAAATTCTTTATGCGCAGATTGATGGCATGATAATAGTTCTTTAAAGTTAAAAATTTGTGGAGTTTGTATAGCTTTTAATTTTTCTCTTGAAACCGTTGATTCAATAAAATTGTCTTTTACTAACGATACAGTGCTTTCAACTTCTATTGCTGGCACCACTCCTATATACTGATTGCCAACTATAGATTCAACTAATCTATCTATCAGATTATCTGATATAAAAGGTCTACAAGCATCGTGTACCATCACAAAGTCAGGGCTAATTTGTTGCAGGCTTTCAAGCCCCAACTTAACTGAGTCTTGCCTGCTTGCTCCTCCATACACCGGGCTTAGTATATTGTTTGTAATTGATAATGTAGCTTCCTTGTATAAACCTTCGTGATTTTCATTAATGACTATCCTCACATAATCTGTGTGATTGTTAGCTAGAAACTTTTCAACTGTGTGCAGTAGGACAGATTTGCCTCTGAGTTTTATGTACTGTTTAGGAGTTGTATCATTGTACCTTTTGCCTACTCCTGCTGCAACTATTAGTACTGCAATTTTATACTTTTTGGGTTTATTTATACTCATGCTTAAGTCGCAACTGTATGGGAATTGTTCTAGAAGGTGTCATTTCTAGCGGTAGTCGTGTCATCCCAGTGTCGGATGACACGTGGGTAACTGGCCTAAAGTACAATGTTTGTACAGTTATGTACTTAAATAGCATTTGTAGAAGGACTGAAAAAGCTGATTATACTTTCTTTTACTTTCATACTATCTGCCATATTATTGATTTTAACGCGAAATTCGGATGAATCTTTAAGTCCACTACTATACCAGCCTATGTGTTTGCGGGCCATCTTTATTCCTGTATCATCTCCATAGTAGTCAAGAATACTATCATAATGCTCAAGCATTATTTTTAATTTTTCTGAAGGTGATGGCTCAGAAACTTCATTTCCCCTTAAAAAATTCATTGCCTGATTAATCAACCAAGGCTTGCCATAAGCACCACGGCCTATCATCACTCCATCTGCCCCTGATTCTTTTAAGGCGTTTTGAACATCATTTAAGCTTTTTATATCACCATTTACTATCACTGGAATTTTAACTTGTTCTTTAACATTCCTAATGAATTTCCAATCTGCTTGACCGTTATAAAGCTGTGCTCTTGTTCTGCCGTGCACAGTGATCATTTTTGCTCCTAAATCCTCTGCAATTTTTGCCAAGCGTGGGGCATTGCGATTTTCATCATTCCATCCAGTGCGCATTTTTACAGTAACTGGCACTTTGACTGCATTTACAACTGCTTCAATTATTTCTGCTGCTTTCTTCTCGTCTTTCATTAAAGCAGATCCTGCATAACCATTGACAACTTTTTTAACTGGGCAACCGAAATTTATATCTATTATTTTGGCACCCATAGCCTCGTTTAGTTTTGCAGCTTCTGCCATAACATCCGGTTCACACCCAGCAAGTTGCACGGCCGTTAACTCATCAACTTTTGCCTTTTGTAAACTCTGGCGAGTTTGCATAATCATAGCCCTGCTTGCAATCATTTCTGAAACCAATAAACTAGCACCCAGCTTTTTAACAACGCTTCTGAATGGGTAATCAGTGACTCCAGACATTGGCGCTAAAATTACTGGGGAGTTGATAGTTAAATTTCCTATTTGGAGAGGCATAAAGTTAAAAGATTTGATAAAAACTGAATTATAATAGTAACTAACAATTATATATTATAATATAAAATCTAAAATACTTTTATTATGATATGGAGCAATAATTTGAGTTATTGATTGGTGTTGAATCTGTAACAACAAACCGAGCATGTTCTTCATCGCTGCCTAATATTTTGGCAAACTGTTCTCGCAACGTTTTTAATTCACTAGCTGTTGGTTTAAATTCTGATAATGCTTTATCAATATCATCAAGAAGTGCACTTTTATCCAACACTTGATTAATTCTACTTGCCGCTTCTAATGCAAATATCCCACAATTACTACCATCACTTTGAGTTTTTTCATTGAAAAATTTTATATTATCCTCGTTCATATTGAGTTCTTCTTTAAGTATTGTTGTAAATATAGACCTGCTTTCTTTTCCATTCAGCGAATCATAATAGTAAGCATTAAACTGTTTGTTACAATGATTTACACATAACGTGACCCAATGCCCATTTTGTAAACTTATAATGAATATTAATTTTTGAGTTTCATTGCTATTTTCGACTTTATTTTTAAATTGTTGTAATTGTTTTTTTAATTGATCATTTGACCCAATAATTTCATGTACTTTGGGATCTAAACCATGTACAATATTTGCTAAACGTCCTATATCAATTTGTTGCAAAAAATAATTGTAATTACCTGCTTGTGTTTGGTTGATAAGATTTTGTGATCCATGATTTGTGTCATACCTTGCAGCGTCAACTGGAGATGAGATTGAACTCGCACCACTATCCGATGAAGCACGGGAGCTACTGCGACTTACGCTTTCTGCACTATTTCTAGCCCAGCTTTGCTTATCTATTTCTAATGCTTTTGCAAATTTTTTTCTCTCTTCGTTTAGCTGTTGCTCAGTAGGCTTGTATTGTGATAATTCTGCATCAATATCATCAAACGACTTACCTTCACCAAGCATTTGTGTAGTTTTATGAGCATTCTTCAATGCAAATATTGCACAATTGTGTGTATCTTGTTGTTGTCTAGTCTTTGAGCTTCTAATACAACTATCATCTATTTTTAGAGCTTTTTGTAATGCGTCTGATATTTCTCTTGGTATTGGATTTCCAAATGAATCACAGTAATATGCTTTAAATTGATTATTATCTTCATTACCAAGAGATGGTCTTCTTTCTGACTTTTTACTTCTATCATTACTTTCTAAATCTAAGAAATTTAAGCTATTTGATCTTACTATGGGCTTTTTATTTGGATTGCATACAAGTGTTACCCAATGATTGTTATTTAAATGTAGGATTGCAGTAAATATTAAACTTTTATCTCCTTGTGCAACTTTGCTTTTGTATTTTTGCAGCTCTGTCTCTAAGAAAGACGTGCAAGCAAAGTATACACCTTTAGAGGTATCTTTTAAACCTTTTTTGTTCCTATGTGCTACCCATCCGTAGATACTTCTTGCAATACTCCTAATCTGCGTATCACTTAACCAAAACTCATAATTCTGATTGTTTGTTTTGTCTATAAAATAATTTTCGTCTTTTTCTTCATGCATAACAATAGCACTATCTCTATCTGGAGTTTTTGGCCCTGCTTGAATTTCTACAATTTTCTTGTGCTTCAGTGATTTTTGTTCTTCTTTTTCACCCTCCTGTAGCGGAGTTCTTTTTCCATTAATATAATCCTTAATGCAGTGAAATGAGGATGTGACTATACCTGCAGTAACTCCACATGCAGATATAAAAATAGCTCCAATTAAAACCCAGGCTAGGGGGTGGAACATCAGAATTGGAAGGCCGAGTACCAAGTAAAAACAAGCAGCATACTTTGCTCCAGTTTTAAAGCTACTGGGAAAGTACTTCTTTATATAACTGCTGTAGATATTTAACATTGCCACACACCCTATCACCTACACTAAAATTATAGCGAAAATCGTATCAAGAAGTCAATAGACTTTGCCTACCTTTTCATTGCATTTTACAAAAGAGCTGCTTTCCAGCGCACTACGCTGGAATATAGATTTTTTAACTATATCATATAATCAAATTCACAACTACACAAACGCTAAAGCTTCCACAAACCTCAAAATTACAACTTTAACGCTACCATCATGCAGCAATATACTTTTAAAGACCAGTTATTTCCGTTTTGGAAATAACTGATTTTCATATAATTTCCCATAATCTTATTAAAAAGTCGACGAAAATTAAGAATATTAGATAAAATTTATATATTAATAATGATATTTTTAAAGGAAGTAGAATGGGTGGTTATAGTTATGAAATTAATAAAAATGTTTTAATACTAAAGCATCTTTGTCATACTATAACTTGATTATAGGATCAAGTTAAAAAAATCTGGATTCTAGCTGGCTTTGTTGCATCGCTCTTTGGATAGGAGGCAATGCATAATAAATTCATGAAGCTATCTCAAATTTAGCCATGCCTATTTCAGTAAATTTGTTCAGCAAATAACACTTGAGTAGCATTTCTTTCTCACGGTTAATCTCAGATTTGTTCCTAAAACTAAACCCAAATGTTTGCTTCAGTCGCGAGAAAAAACTTTCTATATAAGATCTCTTCCCATAATTTATCTCTTTTTTCCACTTCTTCATACCATCTTCACCATATGACTTTATGAGCTTGATTGTAGAATTTCTCTCAGCCATATAATCCAGCTTTGGATGCTCCACTGCATTGTTTTGCAGAGGAATTTTTGTCTTATGCCAAGCTCATTGCACAATTTGTATAACTTCTTTCGATTATATGCTCTGTCTGCATATAGTGTGCTTATATTGTATTTAGCATTAGCCCTTGCAATAAGATCACAGGCTCCATAGTGGTCAGAATAAACTCCACTACTGTATTTTGCAGCTATGACTTTTTTGCTACCTATCTCCAGCATTACATGCAATTTTCTTGTTTGCTTATAGCCACGGTACTTTCTATCTGTACCGTTTGCCTTACTATGGCCTGGAATATTATTGTAGATGCTTATTCCAGTGCTATCTATGGCGATCTCAATATTTTCCATACTGTTTTTATCATGTCTTCGATCATTAATTTTTAAGTTAAGCTTTTTGAATCTTCTGGAAGCCTGGGAATAGCTGATAACTTGCAAATTTTTTCCTATTTGCTCAAGGTATCCCGCTATAAACCCCACCGTTTGTCTTAGGCCTATTCTAAACAAATAAGTTATTATGTGAATTAGAATTACGACTTTATCACTATAAATATTGTTGCTACCGGCCATTTTGGGACTTTTTTCGTACCAATTTTCTATGGCATCGTTGACGTAATAAAAAATATTTCCTCTTTCTTGGAGAAATTTGTTATATTCGTAGCAGTTACTGACTTTCATTTTGACTGGCATATTTTTCCTTTGTCGGTTAAATGCCTGTTTATAATGAATTTTGTCAGTAACTCCCAGTTCTTTTTACTTTAGCTATGCAACAAAGCCACCTGGAATCAACACTTCACCTACTAATATAAGATCAAAATTACCACTCAAGATTGTATTTTCCTCATGGGATACTTATTTTTGTTTCTCAGTAATAGCAGTATTCGCATTAGCATCAGGTCTCTGGTATTTGCCACTAGGAGAGGTGTCGATTTTGAAAGGACTTGTACCACAAGAAAAGAGAGAAAGTATTGGATTGATATTAGCTATAGGATCGATAGTGTTGATGATTTTATGTATTTTACACATTATGTGTTCTATATATGAAGCACGACAAAAGGTAAAAAGTGGTGTTGCTGAACCCGAAGTTGGTGGAGTGGAAGGTACTACATTAGCTGAAGAGGTAAAAAGTAGTGTTGCTGAACCCGAAGTTAGTGGAGTGGAAGGTCCTGCATTAGCTAGAGGGATAAATAGTAGTGTTGCTAGACTCAGAGTTGATGGAGTAAATGCGGTAAAGCAGCCTGTACATGGAGAAAATAGTCCTGCACCACTTGCGCAAGGTGCTTAAAGTTTAGAAAATATAGCTCTATAGATTTTAGCTGCTATACTATTATACATGACTCTAAAAAAACTCAACTTACACTTAGTATCGGACTCAAGCGGTGAAACTGTGATATCAGTTGCAAAGTCAGCACTAAAGCATTTTCGCTCTATAGAAGCGGTTGAATATGTCTGGTCTTTTGTAAAAGAAAAGGAGCAAGTTGATAAAATCTTAGAAGAAATTAATAAGAAAAGTAATGAATATAACTTTGTTATTTGCACTATTACCGATGATGAGTTAAGAAAATATTTAAAAGATAACTGCGTAAAGTCAAAAATTCCCTATAGAGCAATATTATCCCATATTATTAGAGAGATTTCTTCCTATCTTGAAATCGAAAAAGATGAAAAACTTGACTTACATGCTGAAATAAATAACGAATATTTTCAGCGTATTGAGGCAATAAACTATACTATCAATCATGATGATGGACAAAATCTTCAAGATATTGAAAAAGCAGATATAATTTTGGTTGGAGTTTCACGCACGTCAAAGTCTCCAACCAGCACTTATTTGGCCTATCGGGGTTACAAAGTTGCCAACATTCCCTTTGTGGGCAATGTGCCGTTTTATGTGGATTTAGCAAGATTAAAAAATAAACTTACTATAGGATTAACAATAGATGTTAATAGATTAATTGAAATACGTAAGAACAGATTGAGCTCAATTAATAACGAAGGTAATGAGATCTATGCTAATTATGATAGAGTAAAAGCGGAAGTTGAAGAGGCAGAAAAACTATTTTCACAAAATAACTGGCCAGTTATTGATGTTACACAAAAATCAATAGAGGAAGTATCTGCAACAATTATACAGCTCTTTAATAAAATGTAACAAGACTATACATGAGATAGTCTTGTTACATTTCTATGGATAGTGAATGTGATCCCATAGATAATCTCTGCTCTTTTATTTTATCTGCCCATTTATCAGTACCGTGTTTGTTGGTTATTTTTTCTTCTTGTTCAACAATTTTCTTATCTACCTTCTGATTAATTGCATCAATTGCATTGATCGCTCCTTGCTTTTCATATATTTCGCTTTTTCCTTCAATAATTAACTTGGTAAAAGTATTTGCAACAAACTTAGCGTGGTCATAATTAATCGTACCTTTTACTAAAGAAGGTAAAAATTTTAGTGCAAAAGGACTGCTATTACCGTGAGATATATGATCATGAGAAGAAAGCCCTAAATTATCTGTTACTTCCTTTATTAATAATTCTTTGTTTTCTTCAGTATCCTCAAGTTTAGCATAATTACTCAATAGATCGATAACAGTAGGCACTTTAACTTCAACATAAGCATCAATATCTTCTTTTTTAACACCTGATTTCAATAACCTATCTTCGAGATTTTTCTCTAAAAGATTAATAAAATCTTTATTTGCCTCTGATCCTATGGTAGATATTGTACCATCTAAATATCTACTCACTTTTATTGGGGCACCTAAGTCAAGCTCTATCTCTGTTTGTATTTCTGCCTCGAATTTAAATCCTAGTTTTTCACAGAGTGTTTTAAAATATTCTGTAATAATGTCAAATAAGCTTTGGCCATTATATTTATAATTTTTTAACTCTTCAGGAATAGTAAGTAATAATTTACCATCTGTATATGTGATGAGGTTTTCATCATCTTGATGTTCAAGTGTAAATTCTAATGAATGAGGCAGATCACATATCTTATGTATAACTTGATTCTTGACAGAACATATTGGAATCCTCATATCAGATCTAATTCTCACATTATTTTGGTTAGTACAATCAATATAAATTACTTTTTCAGGGCTTGTTACTATGAACGGCTCCCCAAGTGCAAATTGGGTGTGTATAGCTGGAGCAGCATCATACCCTGCTTGATTACAATTAGTTATTAGCTCTTCTAAAATAGCATCACTTGGAACTTCTGCTCCAGCGTATCTGAACATTTGCTTAAAAATTTCTTTTGCAAGGAAGCGGTCATACTTGACTTCATCTTTTTCTGCAGGCAGTAGATGGGCATAACTTTTTCCAGCATTGTAAAATTCTTCAAATTCTTTCTTAAATGAATCAGTTTTTTGATAATCAGCAGTTTCAGAATTTTTGCAGTGATTATTCCACAACTTAGTCAATTCATCACTTATAAGCTCTTTCTCAAGATTTTCTAATACTGAAGCAACAAAAGCTTTGCCATAATCTGTATCTATTTCTCTTGTTTCGCTGTTGTTAAACGTTTCATCACTATATATATCATTACTATTAAAAAGTTCGCTTTTAAAAAGCCCGCTTTTGTAGTGTTGAGCTCCTTCTTTAAACGCAGTAATAAGATTTTTATCTATTTTTTTTCCGTTAATAATAAAACTCATCCTGTGAAAATCTAAGGACATTGTCACACCAGACTTTGCTTGTTCATTGCTTTTCTCTGCTCTTAATTTATGAAAACTAAACTCTTTAGCTTTGGCTGCTAATGTAATTGCTGGGTTCTTTGTCATAATTAACACCTCACTGTAAATATGATAAATATGGTAAGAATCGTATCATGAAGTTATGAACAATTTTATAACGTACTGGAAAATCAATGGTATATTGAAGGGTCTTTCTTCGTAGTACCTATATTTTTGGGATGTATAATACTTTACAAAATCTGTTGACTAATAATCTATAGATGACAATAATGTAAGATAATTTGATATTGATATGAAAGTTAAAGGATCGCTTAAATCTCATCGCAACAGAGATAAAAATTGCAAAGTTGTGAGAAGAGGTGGTAAAGTTTACGTTATAAACAAAGTAAGACCAAGGTGTAAGGTACGCCAAGGTTCTTAAAGCACGTGCCTAAGAGAAGGAAGAAATTACTCTTTTTAATCCTAACGTTCTTTGCTTTTTGCTTAACGATGTATTTTAGTGTCAGTGCAGTCAGAGGCAAGCGTGGTCTATTGACGTTGATGGATTTGAAAAAGGAAATAGAACATAATAAGCTTTTATTGCAGCATATTTCCCTTGAAAGAGATAAATTGAGCAACAGAATATTTGGCTTATACGAAAAAAGTTTAGACTTAGATCTACTTGATGAACAAGCAAAAAATGCGCTGGGTTATGTAAATCCTAATGAATTTATGATTATGCTTGACGCAAAAAAATAGCGGTTTTTTTTACCATAGTTTTCATAAATTCGCAACTAATTTACCATAAGATTTTTATTTTTATGAGGGTAAAATTATGCTTGACAAATCTGAATATAGTGATTATATATGCAATCAAGATGTTATTAATCAGCACATAGAGGCTGAGGTATTTCGTAGAACATTAGAAATAAAAGAAAAGTACGAACAGTCACAACAAGAGCAGCAAAAAAGGTATGTAGAGTTAGAAGAAAAATATCAGAAACTTTATGATTTTGCTGATAATCTTTATCAATCTACTATTCTTGGTGAGCAATAAGCATTTGCGTTGAGGTGTCATTTCAAGTGGCACCTTTTGGAACAATGTTCTACGGTAAGCAATAGCATTTACAATCAATATATAAACTTATTTACATAGGAGGACATATGTCATTTACAGAAATTAGATTTCCAGACGATATATCTTACGGTTCCACTGGAGGGCCAGAATTTTCCACCGAAATTGTGATAACTCATAATGGCTGTGAGCAGCGTAATATCAATTGGCTTCATGCTCGTGCTAAGTATAACATAGGGTGCGGAGTTAGATCGAATGAACAATTGCTAGAATTAGTGGCATTTTTTCGGGCACGAAAGGGTAAGGCGATAGGATTTCGCTTCAAGGATTGGTCAGATTTTAGAGCCATTAATCAAGAAATTGGAGTGGGTGATGGTAAAAGCTTGACTTTTCAATTGATCAAAACTTACACAAGTGGAACTGATAAGCATGTTCGTGTGATCAGGAAGCCAGTAAGTGGTGCAATAAAGATCTATATAAATGGTACAGAAGAAAGTAAATACTTAGTGAATTGTTCAACCGGGGAAGTAACATTTATGAAGCCTCCAGCAAGAGGTGCAATAATCACTGCAAGCTTTGAATTTGATGTACCAGTGCGCTTTGATACAGATTATCTAAATGCTTCAATGGATAGCTATGGAAACAATAGCTGGAACAACGTTCCCTTAGTGGAAATAAAAAGCTTTACATGAAAAATTGATTGACTCAAATTCGCCAACAATTGTATATTGTAAGCGGCCGGCTTAGCTCAATTGGTAGAGCAACTGACTTGTAATCAGTAGGTTATCAGTTCAAGTCCGATAGCCGGCACTCTTATAAAATTAATATTTAATGCCCTTTTTAATAGTAGCAAATTGGAAGATGAACGGAATGCGTTCCTCGTTTGTTGATTTTATCAGTAAGATGAGTGGGAAGAGTAGTGGGATTACCTCTCGGTTGGTGATTTGCCCGCCTTTTACATCATTTCCAGATAGTATAAATTTAAGTGATAATTTAAGTATAGGGGCACAGAATTGCCATTATAAGCAATCTGGTTCTTATACAGGTGAAATCAGTGTGGCAATGCTGAAAGAGTTGAAATGCACTCATGTAATACTTGGACACTCTGAAAGAACTCATGAAACGGATAATGATATAAAACTCAAAGCAGAAGCGGCAATAGAGTCAGGTTTACACCCAATTGTTTGTGTGGGTGAAAATTTAGCGGATTATAAAAGTGGCAAAACACAAGAAGTGATAGAACGTCAATGCAGAAATCGTTTGCCAATTAGTGGTGAATATACTGTAGCATACGAGCCAATATGGGCGATCGGTACAGGTAATATACCAAATAATAGTTCTATTACTGAGGTAATACAGATAATCAAATCTTTTACTGACAAGAACGTCATATACGGCGGATCAGTGAATTCTGAAAATATAGAAAACTTGCTGGATATTACAGATTTATCAGGAGTGCTGATTGGTAGTGCGAGTTTAGATTTTGATTGCTTTTATCACATTGTGCAGCAAGTAGAAAAAAAGCTGTATTAACGTAATAAATTAAGACGTACAGAGCAATAAACAAGAAATTCATTGTTGACAGCTATACCAGTTTATATTACAATTTGAAGATATAATTGTGAGGCATTTATGGATTTTAGTTTTTGGCGTAACTGGTTTAATTTCAGTGCAAGTGGTGAAAGCCAAGAGTCAGACGGTCAATCAAACCCTACTTTAAGTGAAGGATTTGAAATTATTGAGGATTATGAGTTTATAAATCCTCGTGATCCAAATGAGATACACTCTTTACCTTCTTCGTATCAAATAGACAAAAGCATTGTAGAAATTGCAGGATTTAATAAAGAGAAATTACTGGAAATGAGTAATTTCTGCAAAATAAGCTATGGTGACGCTGACTTTAAGTTAAGTGAGAAAAAATACAAAGCCGTAGCTGATAAGCTTACAGAAGAGAAAGAGGATTTTATTATCCTTGAAAACGAAAAAATGCATAAAACCAGAGCTGAATTTATGAGCGAAGGTTACGAGGTTATTCCATTTGGTAACAGCTTTGAAGAAGATGCTGGGTGCGTTTTCATAAAAGGTCAGAATAACAATAGCTTACCATGGTACTCGTCTAAAGCATGGTTTGTGGGGGTTAAATGATGTAATGACTGATCTCAACATGTCTTTTACTACTTCAGAGCTTTTACCTGAAGGTGGAAGGATTCATCGTGGTTTTTATAATTCATTTACGGATTCATGGCCTAATCTTTATGGTATTTTAAAATCTCATGCTGAAAAACAAGGGTCAGAAATTAAAGATTTTAAATTTAATCTTACAGGCCATAGTATGGGAGGAGCTGTTGCAAAAATAGCTGCTTTATGTCTTAACAAAACAGAAGGTGCTGAAGATCTTCATGTTGCAACTTTTGGTGATCCAAGGGTTTTTGATCTTACTGCTAGTGAATTCTATAATGAAGCTCTGGAAGAGAAAACCATCAGGGTAACTCAGCATAGACAAGATCCAGTACCAGCAGTATCACCTGGTTGCCTTGGTTATGCACATGTGGGTGCACAATTAAGGGTATCAGCTCCAGAGGAGTATAGCGTCCATAAAATAGATGGTTACCACGAAGCTATTTATAGAACAGATGAAAGCGATTTCCGGTCAAACAATTATGTATCTCTCTTTTACTATCCTGTTAGAGCAATAAATAAGGTCAATGCTGTAGTTTTGGGTAAAGTTCAACATTATGCTGCCAATTTGGTAGATTATGTCTTAAGAGGTGTAAATTTTTTTGATGAAGTGAAAAGTAATTACAAAAATTCTTCTTATATTGAGCAAGTAAAGATTGAACCATATGAGAGTTTTATATCTCTTTCTTCTTATGCTAAGCAAGTAGAGGATGAATCACATAAGAGTGTTGTATCTTCTTCAAGAGGATTATAATTGTTATAAAAGAGTAAGGTATAGTAGCGTATAAGAAGACCATAGTTGCCATAAAGCGTGGTATCTGTATAGTTAATATATAAGATAAAAAAAAATTCCACGTGAAAGAACAAAAGTGCTTATTCGTTACTATTGCTGGTTTACCAAATGCTGGGAAGTCTACATTAATTAACAGTATAGTGGGTAAAAAGATTGCAATCGTTACTCCTAAGGTGCAGACAACAAGAACGCAAATTAGGGGTATTGCAACGTATAATGAGACACAAGTTATATTTACTGATTCTCCAGGAATATTTTCAGCAGAGACAAAGCTTGAAAAAGCTTTAGTTAAATCTGCGTGGTCGGCCATTAAGGGTAATGACGTTACCTTGCTGCTTATTGATGCAAGCAATTATTTAAAGAATATAGAGAGAATCAAGACTGTATTTGCACGGCTGCAGCGTACGCGAAGTAGATGCATTTTAGTTATCAATAAGACTGATCTAATAAAAAAGCCTGAACTAAAAATGGCATATGAGCATCTGAAACTACTTTATAAGTTTGAAAAGATTTTTACGATATCAGCTTTGAAAAATGATGGACTTGATGACTTGATGGATTACCTATCTGAAATCGCACCTGTTGGTCCTTGGTTTTATGAAGAAGATCAAATAACCGACTCATCAATGAATTTTTTGTCAGCGGAAATTACGAGAGAAAAATTGTTCTTGAATTTACGTGAAGAGTTGCCGTATTCTGCAGCTATAATAACTGAGCAATTTGAAGAAAAAAAGGACAAGAGTTTGGTTATAAAGCAGGTTATATTTGTATTAAAAGATAGTCATAAAAAAATAGTGTTGGGAAAAGATGGGAGTAGTATTAAAAAAATTAGCATTGAAGCGCGTGCTGAGCTAGAAAAATTATTTGAATGTAAAGTTCACCTTTTTTTGTTTGTAAAAGTACGGCCTTGGACTGACCGCCCTGAGGAGTATATAAGCGATGCTTAATTCTCTACTAGTATTTGATATTGAAACTATACCAGACGTAGATTCCTGCACGAATTTACTCAATATCAGTAACAATACTAGTGTAGAAGAAAGAAGGGAGGCATTAACAAAATATCACCTGGAAATAACAAGTGGGCAAAATCCTTTTTTACGTCAACCCTTTCACCAAGTTGTTGTTATCAGCTTTTTACTTTGTAACATAAGCCATAAAAATGGATATGAAGTATTTACACTTCAAGAAATCAGATCAGGAGGAACACTGGGTTCTAACGAAAAGGAATTAGTTAGAGGGTTTTTTAACTACATGTCAGAAAAAAAGCCTAGATTAGTTTCTTTTAATGGACGCACTTTTGACATGCCAGTGCTCAAGTATCGTGCTATGGTTCATGGTATTCAAGCAGAATATTTACATAAAGCAGGTGATAAGTGGAATAGCTATAATCAAAGGTATAGTAGTGATTGGCATTGTGATTTACTTGAGTCTCTTTCTGATTTTGGTGCTTCTGCAAGGGTAAAAATGAATGAAGTTTGTGCTGCATTTAGCCTTCCTGGCAAGATCGGAGTTGATGGTTCACAAGTGACGAGCTTATACGATAGTGGCAAGTTGCAAGAAATTCGAGACTATTGTGAAACAGATGTAGTTAATACTTATTTGATTTACTTAAGATTTATGTATCACCAGGGAAGGATCACTGCAGGAAGCTATAACAAGAATATAGAGGAGTTGCTTTTGGAATGTGAAAAAAAAGAGCATTTGAAAAAATTCAAGAAAGAGTGGGAAGCAGCTTGTGGTGGAAAGTTTGATATTGAATCCATTACATAACTTGTTTATCTCTTTCATAGGGCTTCTCCAAGAAAAAACCTTGGCAGGTTATTTGCGTTCGGTTACCATAGAAGATTGTATGAACTTGTAAACGAACCATGACAGACGAAAGAAGTAGTGATAGGCAGAAAGCACTGGACAATGCAATAAGTCAAATTGAAAAAGCGTTTGGCAAAGGTGCTATAATGAAATTAAAGCAAAATCCTGTGGAGAAGATAGATACAATATCTACAGGATCAATCGCACTTGATTCAGCTCTTGGTGTTGGAGGATTACCAAAGGGACGTATAATTGAAATTTTTGGCCCTGAAAGCTCAGGAAAAACTACTCTTGCTTTGCATGTAATTGCTGAGGCGCAGAAAAAAGGTGGATCATGCGCGTTCATTGATGCGGAGCATGCGCTGGATGTAATATATGCTCGTAAACTTGGAGTGAATACTGATGATTTAGTGATTTCACAACCAGATACTGGAGAGCAAGCGTTACATATCGTTGAGTATTTAGTGTGTTCTGGAGCTGTTGATGTGATAGTTGTTGACTCTGTTGCAGCACTCACTCCAAGGGCTGAAATAGAAGGAGATATGGGTGATCAACACATGGGTCTTCAAGCAAGACTCTTAAGTCATGGGCTCCGTAAATTGACCTCTGCTGTTTCAAAGGCAAACTGCATATTGATATTTATTAACCAAATCCGTATGAAAATAGGTGTAGTGTATGGAAATCCAGAAACAACGACTGGTGGAAATGCATTGAAATTTTACACTTCTATCAGGCTTGATATCAGAAAAGTTGGTGCAATAAAAGATAAGGAAAATATCACAGGAAATGAGACAAGAGTGAAAGTGGTAAAAAATAAAGTTGCGCCTCCATTTAGAGAGGCAAAATTTGACATAATGTATAATGAAGGTATATCAAAGCTTGGAGAAATAATAGATATGGGAGCAAAGCTTGGTGTGCTTGAAAAAGCTGGTGCTTATTATTCGTACAAAAATACACGTCTTGGGCAGGGAAGAGAAAATGTCAAAAGTTACTTAAAAACAAATAAAGAAGTTGCAGACGAGATAGAAACAAAAATCAGGGATTTACTGCTAACAAATGGTATGACCATTGATGATGAAAGCGAGCAGCTTTTAGAAGAAGCAGTATTTTAAAGGTTACTGACTTGTCTATTAGATTGCTGAGAGTTCGTAATCTGCCCAGAAGTTATTGATACACTGTTTAGTCCAGTTACAGGAGCATCATTAAACTCCAATTGTTCTGCTTTCTCCTCTGGATCATTAGCTAAGCGCTGATCCTTAGTTTCAATAGTTGGTTGAAACTTACTTTCATCTTTAGGTGAATCAGAAGAGGGTTTTTTGCTGAATCCCTTATGAACACCACATCCCAATAAAGTTAAAGCAAGACAAATCCCTGCAGCAGCTATTAGAGATATAGCTGCTATTGGTGAAATTGCGCCTTCAGCAAAAGCAATTATTGTTATTATAATAATGGTAATTGTAACAGCCGCCACTGCTGCAATGAAAGCTCTTCTACCTGGATCAATAAATCTTCCTATAGCTTTTACGGCGGATTTTGTTTTTTTTGCGACATATTTAACTCCAGACTTACACCCTTTAGCAACAGATTTGGCTCCAGATTTGCATGCCTTAGAAGCAGTTCTACAGCCGTATTTTTCTTCAAGTTTTTCTTTTAATCCTCTCGCTTCTTTTCGAGCGTTTGGTGGAGTTTCGGGGTAGTACTTTAAATTTCGCAAAGCAAAATAATATCGTTTAGTGTGAAATTGATTAAATTCATTTTTTGACTCCCTATCCTTTAATTCTAAAGAGTCAGGACTTGCACCACTTTCTAATAATTTTGCACAAAATTGTGTTGTATTATTATCAACTGCTTTTAAGTCAAAAAATGTTTCTTGTTTTAGGTATTCGATTTTTGGCTTCCTAGCCTTTGTTGTTAATGCGACTTGTAGCGGCGTATATCCCTCATTATTAACAGCATTTACAGCTTCATATAATTTATATTTAGGTATTTTATAGTTTAATACTCGGTCTAAATAATCAACTTTTTTATTTTTCTTGAGCAAAGCAATATAATGTAAAACATTATTACCTTCTTCATCTTGGGTGGTAATATCACAATCAATTTTTAAAAGATTAAAAAACCTATCTTTCTCTTTATTTCGAACTGCTGAATGTAATGGATAGCCATTGTCAATAATCTCTGCAATTTTAATTATTATTTTATCTTTTATTTTCTGATCTAATTCAGATTGCTTTATCGATTCAGATAATTTTTTTAAGAAGCCATAATAATATGTTGTTTGTTCTTTATTTAGGTCACATAATTGGTCTGGCAATAGTTTTAAACCAGTGTGATCTGCTCCATGTTGTAGTAACTTGGCAATGAATTTAAGGGTGTTATCGTTATCTCTAACTGTGTTAGATTTATGTTTTGTTTTTGATACTTTAGCAATTAACGCTACTTGCAGAGGAGTTTTTCCATCTTTTTGACTATTGATATACGATTCTAAGCTCTCCTGAGGTGTGTTCTGAATGACTTTATCTAAAAACTCGCACTTTTGTTTTCCACTTTGCCGAGCAATAGCATGTAAGTTATTAATGACTTCATTACTCTTTTGATCTTTTCTACTTGTAGAAGGGCCATCTTCAATATTATTAGAATGAAGCTCATCTTCTGAAGAGGATTCTAGCGAGTATGAATCCTCTTCAGAACAACTTTCGATACAACTTCCGATTCCGCTATCATCACTTTTGTCATGACTTTTTTCTTTAACGCGTGTGTTTATTTCTTTCTTAACAATATTATTAATTTGTTTAACAATGTTGGCGACCTTCTCTTTTTTTTCTTGTGAAATATATTTTGATTTCTGCACTATTTTGTTTAAGCGCTTTAAAAACTCTAAGTAGTATTCTTTTTGTTTTTTAGATAATGCGTTAAAATCTTCTTTAAATAGCACTAGCCGGTGAGGGTGAGCACCGTTTTTCAATAGTTCTTTACAGCGTTCAATAGCTCCACACTTGAAAGTCATTGGCTCATGACTATTTTTACTTACCTTGTTTTTTACGGCATCATATAACTCTTGATTTCTTTCACCTGGCAATAGTTGCTCTGCTATTCTTCTATACTTACTGGCAGGTACATTTTGTTTACTTTTGGAGGGCGGTAGTAGTATTCTCCTTATAAGTGTAAATAATGCTATCATATTAAACCTCAATATTAAAGCCATTTATCTGCAAAGTTGCATTTATCGATATATTTCTAGTTAAAATTAAAATACACCAACTAACAGTTGAGCCTAATGATTAATTTTCTATTAATCGGAGTAGTACAATAGTGCCGCTAAGTTAATAGCGGCACACTGGATTGCAGATGAAAGCTAAACCTCATCAAAATAAAGATAGAAATACAAGGAATTACAATCTACTGGAAAATACTTTGACATAGTTAAACCTCACTTTAACAATTGTCTAACATTTTAAACGTTTTATCTTAAGAAATGATAAATATTAACACTCTTCCTCAGTGTGCCTGTTGCAACTTCACTGTTGCTACGAGCAATTAATCAATTGATTTTTAACTATTTTTGATATAATAATAGTTAGTAATTTACAATTAAAGATTTATGGGTCCAAATATTTCAGAATGGCAATCGATGCAACAACACCAAGAATCTGGTGGTGAGAAAAGCGGCTTCGGCCTTGGTCATGGAGATTTTGCTGCAACGATTGTAGATGGTATGAAGTGGCTGTTTAATGTTCATGAAGGGTCAATTGCTGCTTTTAATAACGTATTTGAAGGTTTAGTAAGTTGTAGCAGTTTAGTATCATTATTTGGATTGAGTAAACCAGATAATATGTTTGGCATAAAAATGTTTGATGCTTCTGGTATTGCAGAATATCTTTCACGTTATGCCGGAGAAGGCGGGGAAGCGCCACCAGAAGATGGTATGCAGCATGAAGGTGCGCAGGGTGGAGGCATGGAAGGACCTGACCCGAATGACTATCCTCATGCTAATAATGCGATGGCTCATGATGCGGAAGGTTTACATGACATGCATAACGAAGGCAATTATAGAGGTCAATCTTTCTCACCTGGCCCTACACCTGGTCATGATCAAGGTCACGATTATGGTCATGACCTTGGTTGATCAAAGCAGAATATTCTTATTCATAAGATCTGGTTTAAATCTGTAAAATTATTTCTCTGTTTCAAGATTAGTCGTATAATGTTGCTTTATACGTTGTGTATTTCACATGAATAAGTTAGCTATATTTTGCGCTGTAATATGTGCGATCATTGCGTATTATTTAGCTAATGATATTATATTTGAAATAGCAAAGTTATTTAGTGATATATTTATCAGTCTGTTAAAATTGATAAGTTTACCATTGGTGTTTTTATCTATAGTATCCACAATTTCTGGGCTGAAAGATTCAATTGAAATCAAAGTTTTAGTCAAAAAAACGCTATTCTATACACTGCTTACAACCATTATTGCTGCGTTTGTTGCATTATCCTTTTATTTACTAATCGATCCAGTAAGAAAAAATTTTATAGGCAATACGATAGAAAGTGTAAATGAGAATGGTCACAATTACTTCTCGTATTTAAAATCACTTATACCTTCAAATTTCGTGCAAGTTTTTCTCGAGAATAATATAATTGGTAGCATATTAATTGCTTTTTTAATGGGTGGGTCTGTTATCTCGCTCTCAAGGGAAAAGCAGGATATACTGCATCAAGTGTTCTCTGCACTTTTTGATGCATTACTTAAAATTGCTCAAGGATTGTTGAAGTTTATTCCACTTGCTGTGTGGTCATTTATAACGTGCTTTTTACACGAGCTAAAAGGTGGAAGTGAGTTATATAGTCTTATATGGTATTTTGCTTGTATAATGTCTGCAAATCTCGTGCAGGCAATTTTTATTTTGCCATTACTTATGTGGTACAAGGGTATATCGCCAATTCAGACGCTAAAGGGGGCAATGCCAGCATTGACACTCGCATTCTTTTCAAAATCATCCAGTGCAACTCTGCCAACCACTATAGATTGTGTGCAAAATAAGCTCAAAGTGCCAAAGAAGTTGTCATCATTTATTTTGCCAATATGCACAACAATTAATATGAACGCATGTGCTGCGTTTATACTGGTTACAGTGATGTTTGTTTCAGAAATGAATGGGTACACTTTTTCTCTGAGTGAAATGTTTATATGGATCTTTTTGGCTACAGGAGCTGCAATTGGTAATGCTGGAGTGCCGATGGGGTGCTATTTTATGGCAACTAGCTACCTAGTATCGATGAATGTGCCATTGCATATTATGGGGCTAATTTTGCCTATTTATACAATCATTGATATGTTTGAAACTGCAATAAATGTTTGGTCTGATGTTTGCGTAACTCAGATAATTAATAAAGAATGTGATAGTGAAACTTAATTAAAATAATGTTAGAAGAAAGTCATCCAATAATAAAAGAATTTAAAGAAGCGGGAGCAATACTAGAGGGGCATTTTGTTCTATCATCTGGCTTGCATAGCGATACATACATACAATGTGCCAAAATCTTTGAAGATCCAAGCAGGGCTATGAAAGTTTGTAAATTACTAGCAAATAAAATAAAAAAAGAGCTAAATACTCCTATAGATTTAATACTCTCTCCTGCAATTGGTGGAATAATTGTAGGCTATGAAATTGGTAGGCAGCTTAGAGTAAAGACAATGTTTTGCGAGCGTGTTAATGGTGAATTTGAATTACGCCGTGGATTTAAAATTAAACAAGGCGATAAGATACTACTTATTGAAGATGTGATAACTACAGGAAAATCATCGCTTGAAGCAGTAAAATGTGCAGAAGGTATGGGGGGTAAGGTCATTGCGGAAGCTTCTTTGATAAAGAGGAGCAGTGAAACGAAATTACCTTTTCCCGTGATATCTTTGGTTGAACTCAATATTGAAAATTATAGTGAAAAAGAAATTCCTAGTGAGCTAAAACAATTACCTATAACTAAGCCAGGAAGCAGGGAATATTTGCTATAACTTTAATTTGTAAGCCTATATTGCAAGAAAAAGATTCGATTGCACATACAAGAGTTTTAGGTAATAATTAGGTATTATAATTTAAAAGAACGCGTTCTATTAAAGTTTATGAGTGATTTTGAACAAATAAAAAAAGATATAGCAGAAAATGACGTAGTGTTATATATGAAAGGCACTTCTGACTTTCCTCAATGTGGATTCTCTGGGCTTGTGGTATCAATTCTTAAAAAATTAAATGTAAAATTTAAAGATATCAATGTACTGGAAAATGATGAAATACGTGAATCTATAAAGAAATTTTCTGATTGGCCAACAATTCCACAATTATACATAAAAGAAGAATTCATCGGTGGTTGTGATATAACTAGAGAAATGTATGAAAAAGGTGAGTTGCAAAGCTTATTAAGAGACAAAAAGATTATTGCCAAGTAAGCTAGTTTGAAATTCTTAAGGAAGTTCTATATGCTTTAACAGTGAATATTAGGTTATCTAGTGAGTATGAAACCAAAGCCAAAACATTACCTTGATACAAGTAGCAGTCCTAATTTTGCTTCAATTGAAAAGGAAACAATAAAATTGTGGCAGGAAAATAAAGTTTTTGAGCAATCAGTGGAAGGACGTTCTAAGGATAATTGCTTTGTATTTTATGATGGCCCTCCATTTGCAAATGGATTGCCACATTATGGACATTTACTTACTGGCTTTATAAAAGATGCATTTGCAAGATATCAAACCATGCTTCAAAAAAGAGTTGAACGCAGATTTGGTTGGGATTGCCATGGATTACCTGCTGAAATGGGAGCTGAAAAGGAGCTTGGAATATCTGGCAGAACTGAGATAGAGAAATTTGGCATTGATAAATTCAATAACCATTGCCGTACTTCAGTAATGAAATTTGCCTCAGAATGGGAAAAGTATGTAAATAGGCAGGCAAGATGGGTGGATTTCCACAATGACTATAAAACTATGGATAAGTCATTCATGGAGTCAGTTATGTGGGCATTTAAACAGCTACATGATAAGGGTTTGATGTATGAATCGGTGCGAGTTGTTCCTTATAGCTGGGCATGTGAGACTCCTTTATCCAACTTTGAAACGAGGCTGGATAACGCTTATAGAGAAAAGACTAGTAAGGCGGTAACAGTTGCATTTGAGCTTCTGGAAAAGCCAAAGCAGTTTAAAGATCAAAAATGTAAATTACTTGCCTGGACTACAACTCCTTGGACATTACCTAGTAATCTGGTTTTGGCGATAGGGAGAGATATTAAATATTGCGCAGTGTCAGTAAGTAATAAGTCTTTTACAAAATCCTCTGTCATCCCAGTGCTTGACACTGGGATCCAGGAAGAAAGTACATGGATTCCAGCGTCACGCGCTGGAATTACAATAGATGGTGCTGAAATGACAGAAAATAGTGAAATCTATATCTTCGCTGAAAGTTATCTAGAAAAATTCGTTAGTCATTGTAAACAAAATAAGATTCAGTATGAAGAATGCAATATTGAACTTACTGCAGATGATCTTGCGGGACTTTCTTACAAGCCACTGTTTGATTATTTTAAAGGTACGAAAAATGCATTTCGTGTGCTTATTGCTGACTATGTAACGGAAGAAGATGGAACTGGTATTGTGCACACCGCTCCTGGGTTTGGTGAAGAGGATTTTAACCTCTGCCAAGGCTATGATATTCCAGCTATTTGTCCAATCGATAACGGTGGTAGATTTACTGCTGAAGTTGCAGATTTTGCAGGCATTCACGTTTTTGATACAAATGATACGATAATAAAGAAGCTAAAAGAGCAGGGAAGTTGGTTTAAAACTGAACAATATATTCACAATTATCCACACTGTTGGCGTACTGATACTCCTTTAATCTACCGTACTATGCCTTCTTGGTACGTTGCTGTGACAAAATTCAAAGATAGGATGATGGATCTCAATAAAAAAGTTAATTGGATCCCAGGTCATATCAGGGATGGTCAGTTTGGAAAATGGCTTGAAGGTGCGCATGATTGGTCAATTTCACGTAATCGTTTCTGGGGTACGCCAATACCTGTGTGGAAGTCAGATGATACAAGATATCCAAGAGTTGATGTATATGGTTCAATAGAAGAGCTGGAAAAAGACTTTAATATTAAAGTAGAAGATTTACATAGGCCATTTATCGACACTTTAACAAGACCTAATCCTGATGACCCAACTGGAAAATCAACTATGCGTCGTGTGCCTGATGTGTTTGATTGCTGGTTTGAGTCCGGTTCGATGCCATTTGCACAAGTTCATTACCCGTTTGAAAATAATGAGTGGTTCGAGAACAATTTTCCCGCAGACTTTATCACTGAATATATAGCACAAACCAGAGGGTGGTTTTATACGTTATTTGTATTGTCTACAGCTCTTTTTGATAGTGAGCCGTTTAAAAATTGCATATGCCATGGTGTTGTTTTGGATGTAAAAGGACAAAAGCTATCAAAACGCCTGAACAATTATGCAGATCCCATGGAAGTTTTTGATCAATATGGTTCTGATGCATTGCGTTTTCTCATGCTCTCTGGCTCTATTGTTTGTGGTGGTAACCTGTTGCTTGATAAAGAAGGAAATTCAATACGAGATGTACTCAGAAATGTGATAAAGCCTATTTGGAATAGCTATCACTTTTTTACTATGTACGCAAATGCAGATGGAATAAAAGCTGAGGTTTGTAAGGATTATAAGAGCACTATTGATCGCTATATGATAGCTAAGTGTTCTGAAGCTGTGCAAAAAATTCATACATCCATGAATAACTATAATTCGCAAGAGGCTTGTAAAGTTCTGGTGGATTTTTTTGAAGTGCTGAATAACTGGTATATTCGCCGCAGTCGTGAACGTTTTTGGAAAGAAGAACTTGATAAAGATAAAACTGATGCTTATAACGTGTTGTATACAGTTTTTTACCATATCCTAAGAGCTGCTGCTCCTTTACTACCAATCATAACAGAGGCTATATGGCAGGGGCTGAAGTATCAAGAAGCTTCAGTTCATCTGGCAGACTTTCCACAATTGGAAGAGTTTGATGGCGAGCTTACTACAAAAATGGATTTGATAAGAGAAATATGCAATTCTGCTCTGTCTATTAGAAATACTTACAATATACGTATCAGGCAGCCGCTGAGCAGCATGACGATTTATCATAAGTCTTCTTGTGATTTTCTTGAGGGTGAATATCAAGAAATGATAAAAGACGAAGTTAACGTAAAAGAATTAAAAGTAGTTAGCGAATTGAAGGAAGTTGCTTCACTGGAGTTAAAATTAAATTTTTCTCAGCTTGGAAAAAGAATTCCAAACAAGATCAAAGGTTTAATTCAATATGTTAAGCAGGGAAAATGGAGGCAAATTGAAGAAACTCACTCCGATGTCATCCCAGTGCGTGACACTGGGATCCAGCAGGCTTTGCCTGCAAATAAACCTGAAACCCTACGTCGGCATGGCAAGGGTGAACGCAAGATGGATTCCAGTGTCACGCACTGGAATGACACCATCTCTGAGACAAATACTTCAAAGCCTTCAGGAGTGATAAAAAATTTGATACTTGTGGGAGATGAATCAGAGAACTACATTATAGAAAAAAATGAGTATGATCTGTTGTTAAAAGCGAATAGCGAGTTTTCTTCTGTATTTGATAATAACAGAGGAATTGTAATACTCAATACTGCTTTGAATGATGAGTTAATTTTAGAAGGGCTTGCACGGGACATTGTCAGGCTTATTCAAGAGACCAGAAAACAAGCAGATTTTCATATATCTGACCGTATTAAAGTGATTGTGAAAACAGAAGATGAAAAGATTAAGGAAGCAATAAATAAATGGAGCGAATACATGAAAGAGCAGACTTTATCGCTTGAAATTGGAGCAGATATGCACGCTGGAGAAAATAGTGACTATTCCAGTGATTATGAAGATGTTTCTATATGTGTAAGTAGAGTAGCGTGAATTTTCACCAGAATTTGAGAGGAGAATCAGCAGATAAAAGATCTAACAAAAGAAATTTATGAAGATCAAAGTTGGAGTAGTGGGTTGCTTAGGTAGAATGGGTAAAGCAACACTTGCTGAATTGATTGGGAATACAAAAACGGAAATTGTAGGTGCTGTTACACGTTCAAGCAGCCAGTATATAGGTTCTGACATTGGGTTGATTGTAGGTCATAATTCTAATGTAGGGGTTAAGGTTACGAGCTCTATTTATGAGATATGTAAATTATCTGACGTTATAATAGATTTTACAACCAGAGAATGTGTGTTAGACTGCCTTAAGACAGCCATGAAATTAAAAAAACCTCTGGTCAGTGGTACAACTGGAATAGATGATATCAATTTAAGTGAATATGCTGCTAAAGCTCCGATCTTGTGGTCAGCAAATATGAGCGTTGGAGTTAATATATTACTAAAATTAGTAAAAAAAGCTGCTGAACTTTTAGGAAATGAATATGATGTTGAAATTTGGGAAATGCATCACAGTTTAAAAAAGGACTCACCATCTGGGACAGCTTTAGAGCTTGGTAAAACCATTGCTAGTACTTTAAAGGTGGATTTTCAAGTTAATCAGTATTTGGATCATAATATTAGACAAAAAGGAAAAATAGGCTTTGCAGTATCTCGTGGGGGTGGAGTAATAGGAGATCATAGTGTGATGTTTATTAATTCTGATGAGCGGGTAGAGTTAAATCACAAGGCAATAGATCGTAAAGCATTTGCAAGAGGGGCTGTTCAAGCAGCGATATGGTTATATGAAAATAAAAGAGAAGTTCCGGGGCTCTATTCGATGCAGGATGTGATATGAATGAAATACATGCTTCTGTGAAAAATTTGAATCTTTGGTATGGCTCTAAGCAAGTTTTGTTTGATATAGATTTAGATATTTACAAGAGAAAGATTAATACTTTCATCGGGCCATCTGGGTGCGGTAAATCAACACTTTTGCGCTGCTTTAATCGTATGAACGACTACGTGCATGGGTGCAAAACTACTGGTGAATTGGATGTTGATGGACTGGGTAATATATACTCGCGCAATATGGATGTGGTGCTGCTAAGAGCAAAGGTTGGTATGGTATTTCAAAAACCAAATCCTTTTCCAAAGTCTATATATGATAATGTTGCTTATGGGCCAAAGCTTCATGGCATGGCAAAAGATAAACAAAAATTAAGGGAAATAGTCGAAAATAGCTTAACAAAGGTCGGTTTATTGGAAGAGCTGAAGGATAGGTTGCAAGACAGTGCACTGGATTTGTCAGGTGGCCAACAACAGCGGTTATGTATTGCTCGTGCAATAGCAATAAAACCTACCATTTTGTTGATAGATGAGCCATGCTCTGCCCTTGATCCGGTGGCAACCAGTGCAATTGAAAATCTTATACAAGAGTTAAAATCAAGATTTACTATAATTATGGTAACTCATTCAATGAAACAGGCGAGAAAGTTATCTGATAGTGTAGTTTTTTTTCATAGTGGCAAAATTATTGAATCTGGAAGTACTGAAGAAATATTTAACAATGCTCGGTCTCCTTTAACACAGGAATATATACTAGATCATTAAACTATACTGCTCAGCGTATAAAAAGTGAGATAGGAATTTTATACTTTAAATATTTTGCTTTTGATCGCTAGTTTATTATACTTGCTTAACAAGACTCCACTTAAGTTAAATGCATAAAATATTAGTCAAGTGCAATCATAATCCGCTTATTGGAAGAATTCAGATTAATGGCTCAAAAAATGCTGTTTTACCTATAATGGCGGCAAGTTTGTTAAGTAATTCTCCTGTAACTTTATATAATGCACCTGACTTGATTGATGTGCATCTAATGTCTAAGTTGCTTGAAGATCTTGGGGCAAAGGTAAACTTTGTATATAATAAAAACTACAAGGCAAATCATATTTTAGAAATCGATTGCAGTTCTGTTAGTAATCACGTGATGTCATTTGAGGTTGTAAGTAAATTGCGAGCTTCTCTTGTAATGCTGGGTCCAATGCTAAGCAGATTCGGCAAAGTGAAAACAACACTTCCTGGAGGGTGTAATATAGGTAAACGTCCTATTGATGCACACGTTAGCGCATTAGAAACAATGGGGGCTGAAATTGAAATCGATGGTAATAATATAACCGCAGCAGCAAAGGGAAAATTAAAGGGAAAAAAAATAATATTTGAAAAAGTAAGTGTTGGTGCAACAGAAAATATAATAATGGCAGCAACGCTAGCTGATGGGGTGACAATAATAGAAAATTCTGCAATAGAACCTGAAGTTCTTGATTTAGTAAGGTTTTTAAAGAAGATGGGTGCCAAGATTGAAATTGAAGATACAAGGATAACAATAACAGGAGTCGAAGTATTAAGTGGATGTTGTCACACAATCATACCTGATCGTATAGAAGCTGGTACATATGCACTTGCTGCTATAGTTACGGATGGTAAGTTAGAATTGGAAGGAATAAATTTGTCCGATATAGGATGTATTGCAAATGAATTGCAGTATATGGATGCTAGCGTTGAGTCACGTAATAGTAGCCTTGTCATTTCAAGGAGGAATTGCTCGATAAAGCCCATACAAGTTGCAACAAATCCATATCCTAACTTCCCCAGTGATATGCAACCTCAGCTAATGTCTGCAATGTCCATTGCCGATGGGGTATCTGTTATTGAAGAAAATATCTTTGAAAGTAGATTTACACATGTAACTGAGCTAAAAAAGCTAGGAGCTAGAATAAGTATAGAAGAAAATATAGCTACTATCAGTGGAGTAAAAAGCTTGTCTCATGCTAATTTGTATGCTACTGACCTCAGATCAACAGCGGCTTTAATTATTGCTTCTTTGGTAGCCGGTGGAGAGACTATAATAAATAACGCACATCATTTGTGTAGAGGATATGAAGCAATGCTTGAAAAACTTAACTCGTGTGGAGCTATTTTGTCTTGAGGATATTTTATGGATAATGAATATTACACAACTAAACGTGTTACAGTAAAGGAGATAGATGATCTTTTATATGAAGAACATAAAGTGCTAGATCATGGATTTATTCGAGTAATAGATTACATGGGTTCTGATAATAGCATAGTTCAAGCTGCTCGTGTTTCTTATGGCATAGGAATAAAACAGGTAAGTCAAGATAAAGCTCTTATCAAGTATCTAATGAGGCATCATCATACAACTCCTTTTGAAATGTGTGAGATTAAGTTTCACGTGAAACTTCCAATTTTTGTTGCAAGACAATGGATAAGGCATAGGACAGCAAATGTAAATGAGTATTCAGCAAGGTATTCAATTCTTGATCATGAATTTTACATACCAAAGCCAGAGCAAGTTGCAAAGCAGTCTGATAATAATAAACAAGGTAGTGGTGAAGCTTTTGATACACACATTTCGCAGGAAATAATAGATTCTTTAACGAAAGATTCTAATTTAGTCTATTCTCATTATGAAAAGTTTATTGAACAAGGGCTTGCAAGAGAGATTGCTCGAACTAATCTAACACTTAATTACTATACACAATTTTACTGGAAAATAGATTTGCACAATCTCCTCCATTTCTTAAAACTTAGAGCTGACAAACACGCTCAATACGAAATTAGAGTTTATGCGGAAGTTATGTTGGATATAGTTAAAAAGTGGGTTCCTCTAGCTTACAATGCTTTTGTTGAATATTGTTTAGGGTCAGTCAGTATTTCAAGAACAGGTTTGGAAATTATTCGTAAATTGATTGATGGAGAAAATGTTACTAGAGAAGAAAGTAATATTGGTAAAAGAGAATGGGATGAGATGATGTGTACACTTAAGAAGACTGGAAGATAATTTATTTAAGAGAAAGCCAATTCTCTTAAATAAATTGATTTCAAAAGAAGTTTTAAGCGTATCCATTCAGCCGGGCGGTAAAATAAAGAGTAGACAAGGAATGCTAAAAAGGTAAACTAGAGTGGCTGTGAGGTAATATGGTTGATCTTTTAGAATTTTGCGAAAGTTTAAGCAGACTATAGAAAAGTTAGAAACAAAAATAGAAGAGCTTAAAGCAGAAAATAAAGCGCTAAGGATCGAAAACGCTGAGTTAAAAGAAAGGCTTGGCTTAAATTCAAAAAATTCATCTATACCAAGCTCCAAAGAATTATATAAGATGAGGGAAAATAAGCCAAAAAGTGACAGGAAAGTAGGAGCACAGGTTGGACATAAAGGCAGTTACCGCCCTAAAATGGAGGCAGATGAGATGGTAAAAATAGAACTGCCCAATACGTGTGAGTGCGGAGGAGAAATTGCGGTATCAAAAGATCCGTATACTCATCAAAAGGTCGATTTGCCGGAAATCAAGCCGTATGTAGTTGAATATCAACTAGAGCATGGACGTTGCAAAAGATGTGGAAAAAGAAAAAGTAGCAAGCTACAAGAAGGAGTAACTGCGGACACATTTGGTCCAAGAGTTAAGTCAGTAATTACAGCATTAAGTGGATTTTACAAGAATTCGAAAAAAGAAGTGGCAAATATTATAAAGGACATTTTCAACCTGGATATCAGCGTCGGTAGTGTATCAAATAGCGAGGCTAGAGTGGCAGAAAAATGCCAAGAAGCATATGAGCAAATTGAGGAAGAGGTAAGCAAGAGCAAAATTTTACATATCGATGAAACTAGCCATTACAACAAAGGTAAACAGGGCTGGTGCTGGATGTTTGCGAGCAAAATAGGAAGTGTGATCAAATTGACAGAGTCAAGAGGGATGAAAGTCCTGGAAAATAGTAAATTTGGAAAGAATAACAACCTAGTAGTGACCGACAGATATGCAGCTTACAACTACTTTTCCAGCAAGAAAAGGCAGGTCTGTTGGGCACATTTAGCAAGAGATTTTGAAAGGTTGTCTCATAGTTGGAATAGCGAAGTGAAAGTTTTGGGGTATTATTTAAGGAATGTTGCTACTGAATTATTTGCATTGAAAAAAGCTCTGTTAAAGGATGAAATAGACACATTAAGGTTCATAAGAAGAGCAAGAAAATTACGCAAGCGAACGAGATATTACTTAAAGAATATATCAAATTTACCCGAGGCAATTGGAGCGTCTCGAGTAGCAAAAAATATCATGAAATCGGATCTGATGATGTGGAAATTTTTGGACGATCCAGAAAATATTCCACTGACAAACAACTATGCTGAGCGACAGATTCGGCATTACGTTGTTTACCGAAAAGTTTCATATTTTACACAATCGAAACGGGGAAATATGTTTCTTGAGAGGATAATTTCATTGTACTTGACTTGGAGGCAAAAGAAGTTAAATCCTTTTCAAAACCTACTGGCTATTGCTTCTTAAGCCATACCCCTGAATGGATACGTAGATTTAAGACTGTTCCGCACAACTCCAATACCAGAAACATCAGACCGCAGTCCAGTGAACCGTGAAACTTTGTTGCGAAATTCCTCCTTTTTCTCATGTGTAGAGGAGGAATGATCCTTAATATCTTGTGCTAATGCGGTATAAGCGGTAACTTTATCTATACTCTCAATTGCTCTAATAGCATCTTCATTTTCTTCGTAAATAGCAAGAGCTAGTGGTGACATATGAAGAAAATTATTATCTGCTTCACTATGACGATTGGCATCCACTCCTTTTTCTTCCCAGCGCATTTGTTTAGAAAGAACACCTTTAGTAATCTGAAGTTTTTTAGCTATATTAAGTAGTATAGCAACATTATTCCCATTCTTTTCACTATGTCTAACAGCACTGTGTAATAGTGTATTGTTCCAACAGTATTGAGCAGCAAGAGCTTTATTTATATTCTCTTTAGATTGACCATTTAGTATTGGTGAAATGTCTATTCCGCATTGTATTGCTTTTCGCAATTGTGAGCACAACCCTTCTCCATTTGCTAATATCTTCTTAACTTCTTTTGAATCCATTTTTCCAATTTCTTCTTCAGCTTTTTTCACATTTTGATTATCTTTATCACAACATTTTTTAGTTTTTCCTAGCACAAAATGAACTAAACCAAGATTAGATCCAGCAAGGCTTTGGTTACTCACTAAATAATCAAGAGGCATTTTTTCACCGCTATCCTTTGCGGTAAGTATATCCTTTAAAGCTTCAAATTTCTCTAATTCTTTTTCAAATTTCTCTAATTTTTCTATTATACACTTAACAATATCATAATCTACAGCTGTAGTACTATCAAAGAGCATGTGCAATAGTGTTTTACCACTTTCATCTTCTGCAAGAAGCACTGTTTTTAGATCTTCGGCAGTAACATCTTTTAATGCAGCATTAAGATCAGATAAGTTTTTTACGTTCTTTATTAGAGTAAAGATTGTTTTGCCTCTCATTTAAACATTTAAGCATCATAGTTTTTAATAATTATATAATTATTATATAAATTTTTAAAACTTTTGTCAACAAATTACTTGACCTTTACAATTATGTTGAATCTCATGTTATATTTCTTCTAAAATCTTTAAAATTCTCTCTGGTGTCATGGTTCTATCTTTTGTAATTGTGATTTTTTTTTACTAGAAGCGGCTCCATTTTCTTGAGTAATCGACCTTTTGATGAATATACATATCACCTCACAGCCACTCTAGTGTACTTTTTTAGCATTCCTTATCTATTTACTTTTTACCGCTGCCCTGAACGGATACAAATACACCTTACAGTTTTACTTTCAGAGTTAAAACAATAGACTTTTTTCTAAACTCAATTTCTGATGGCAATTTCGGCGTCAAAGATTGCTTGCGCTCCTCAAATACGCTCAAGTTATTCTATGGTGCTCATCTTCTCTTCTCCTAGAATTTTCTCATCATAAATAGGTTTTGAAAGAAGTCTAATGTCGTTTACTTTGCATCATTCATAGAATTGAAAAAGTCTGCATTACTCTTTGTTAAAAGCAATTTATCACGCAAGAATTCCATCGCTTCAACAGATCCCATAGTATTAAGTATCCTACGTAGCACCCATATTTTATTTAGTATAGCTTTATCAATTAGCAACTCTTCTTTTCTTGTTCCAGATTTTGTAATGTCAATAGCTGGGAATATACGTTTATCAGCAAGCTTCCTGTCAAGTATAATCTCAGCATTACCTGTACCTTTAAACTCTTCAAAAATTACTTCATCCATTTTTGAGCCTGTATCTACAAGAGCGGTAGCAATAATTGTTAAAGAGCCACCGTTTTCTATATTACGAGCTGCTCCAAAAAAGCGCTTAGGTCTTTGTAGTGCGTTTGAATCGACGCCTCCAGTTAATACTTTTCCAGATGAAGGAATCACTGCATTATAAGCACGTGCAAGACGGGTGATAGAGTCAAGCAAAATAACCACATCTTTCTTATTTTCAACCATTCTCTTGGCTTTTTCTATAGCTATTTCAGCAACTTGAATATGACGATAAGCTGGCTCATCAAACGTAGAGCTTATCACCTCACCCTTGACAGAACGCCTCATATCTGTTACTTCTTCAGGTCTTTCATCTATCAATAATACTATTAACTCTATTTCAGGGTGGTTTATAGCTATAGAATGAGCTATTTGTTGGAGCAACATTGTTTTCCCCGTACGTGGTGGAGCAACAATTAATGCTCTTTGTCCTTTTCCAAGTGGTACGGTTATGTCAACAGCACGCATACTTATATTCTTTTTGTCACTGTTACTGCTATCCTCGAGAATTAATCTTACATCAGGATAAAGTGGAATTAAGTGATCAAAATGAGCGTACTTTCTGAGTTCATTTATTTCAGTGCAGTTTATACTATGTACCTTAGTTAAAGTGAAATACCTCTCCTTATCACTAGGTGGCCTTATCTCTCCACATACTATATCCCCTGTACGTAAATTGAATTTTTTTATTTGCCCGTTAGAAATATAAACATCATCAGTACTTGGTGCATAATTTGCGCTTGCCGAACGTAAAAAACCAAAACCGTCAGGTAATATTTCTACAACCCCACTTCCCGTAGTAATTCCTCCTTCCTCACTTATTTTCTTCATTAAGCTAAATATGATTTCATGCTTCAGCATGCCACCATTACCTTTGCCATTAGTTGAGATCTTTCTCTCTTCAGCTAGTGCTAACAATTCCTCTGCTCCTTTCCCTTTCAGTTCACTTAAGTCTAGAGTTTTTTTGCTTTCCTCAGCACTTTCATTTACTTCTTGTTCTGTCATACTATTGTTGGGAATTTTTTCATTTTCTTTTGTCGATTCTAGTTTAGCTTGAACACTTTCTCTTGCTAAAACACCTTCATTGATTGTTGTCATAGTCCTCCAAAAATTTTAATTGATGCCTGCTAACCTAAAATGCAACTATAAGACAATAAATTAGGCTGAGCTAGTTTCTAGGAAGCATCAAGCTAAGTTGTCCATAAACTTGACACTTAACTGTATTGTACTAACAAATAAAAACAAGTCAAGCTAATTCAACAAGAAATTTTAATAACTATCTTTTATATTTCTCAATCTTTCCTGCTTCTCTTCTTCTACCTTTGCTTTTTCTACTTCTGTGTCTAGACTTTCTTGGCTACATAAACGTAAAAGCACTGGATCTTGAGGTTTTATGTTTTGCATATTATGGTGAGTTCCATTTCTCACTTGCTCCACTGTATAATTTGTTGTGCTAATCAATTTAGCTATAACATTGTTATCCAGGCTAGGAAATTTTTTTATTAAATAGTAAATAGCATCAGGCTTATCTCTACGTCTTGCCATGGAAACGAGACCGAGAGCATTGCCAATTACCTTGCTCCTTTTTTTTATGTTTTTTACAATTAAACTTGGTACCTTATTAGGGTTATTGTGACAATTATCAATATCGTCGTCACTCATTATCCCAGGAACAGGGTTGTAGTTCTCAACCTCTATTTCCCCATCAGCTATACCTTGAACTTCCTCGAGGGTTAATCTACAGCACTGTGCTATTTGATCAAAAGTTAGAGATGTATTATCTACCAACCAACCGGCAATTTGCATAAGGAATTGCTTATTTTTATCATTGTTGTTTTTAGAAGATTTCATTAACATTAAAAGACTATCTCCCTTATTATAAATATTTTCACAGAATTTAGAATATAAACCATTAAAATTAAAAAAGCATTAATTTTCCTATACTAGTTATTTTTTGTTTTGCAGTTAGAGCAAATCACTTGACCGCGTGGGACTGATTTTAGATCGTCTGTTGAGACCTGACTTGAGCAAAATATACATTTTATCCTGTCACTTGGAATAAGAGAATTATCAACAGCGACTCTATCATCAAAAACAAAGCACTCTCCTGTCCAATTGTCATTTTTGTTATTAGTCTTTTCAAGATAAGCAAGAATACCGCCTTTTAGGTGGTAAACGTGATTAAATCCAATATTTTTCATATATGCTGTAGACTTCTCGCATCTAACTCCGCCAGTGCAATACATAGCTAACTTTAGATCTTTACTCTCGGAAAATGATTCTGCCCACTGAGGAAAGTCACGAAAACACAGAGTATTTGGGTTGATTGCATTTTTAAACTTACCTAACTTTACTTCGTACTCATTTCTTGTGTCTATCACTAAAACGTCAGGCTGAGACGTGAAATTATCCCAATGTTCTGGCTCAACATATTGACCACGAAGGGAAATATCAAGATCTCTTACACCAAGGTTCACAATCTCTCTCTTTAGCCTCACTTTCATCTTGCTGAAAGGTTGATATTCTGCTGCACTTTCTTTCCACATGATATCTTTTAATCTATGATCAGAACGCAGAAAATCAAATATTTTATCTATTGTGTCTCTTTTACCCGATACAGTTGCATTAATGCCTTCCTCTGCGAGAAGTATAGTACCCTTTAATCCTTCAGCATCACACGCAGCCTTGATTTCATCTTTCATATCATAATAATTAGAAAGCTCTACAAAATGATAAAAGGTTGCAATAACAAAGCTCATAATTATTATTTGTAATTGAGATATGGAACGAGTAAGGATTCAATGGACTAAGATACCTGCCCATTGAACCCTCCTCTAGGAACCGTACGTGAAAGTTTTCCCTCATACGGCTCGAGCCACCTTAAGTCCTTTTGATGAGAACCGGCTACAATTTTCTTCGAACTTTTGGACATATCAAATCCCTTCTTAGAGCTAACGTTAATCATATTACACCATTTCTGCAAAGAGAAAAGTTTTTTGATTGACGTTCTTTAAAGTAAGCATACCACTCTTTATCATAGGGGTTAGCTACTGCTCTAACTTTCTTATGGCGTCGAATTGATACACTTGTCGCCTGGAAAAGTTCTTTCCATTTGTTTGTATCTTTATCCTTAGTCAAAGCCGCAAAACACCATTTTCTGGTTTCTATGACTTTGAAGTACTTCCTTTTGATCCAGCGTTTACCTTTGTTAGGATGTCTGCGCTTTGACCATTGCCATAAGGCTTTAAAAATCTCATGGTCAACTTTCTCGTAAGCTTTTCTTGCACATATCCCACGATGATAATAGGCCCAACCTCGAATATGAGGTGAGAGGACTTCAATT
Source organism: Wolbachia endosymbiont of Ctenocephalides felis wCfeT (assembly GCF_012277295.1). Taxonomy (NCBI): domain Bacteria; kingdom Pseudomonadati; phylum Pseudomonadota; class Alphaproteobacteria; order Rickettsiales; family Anaplasmataceae; genus Wolbachia; species Wolbachia endosymbiont of Ctenocephalides felis. The sequence continues at coordinate 1,112,561 of NZ_CP051156.1, read as the reverse complement.
ACCTTTTCTTGGGTTTGTGCACCACTCTTACGAACCAAGCACCGAACGCTTTTCAGTAGCCTGCTTATGCTTTTTACTGAAGGTTTGATGATTAATTTCGTTCTGTACTTACGCGCTGTCTGACCTAGAAAATCAAACCCATGTTTTATATGTGTGATCTTAGTTTTTCCTGCTGATAAGGTTAACCCCCTATAACCTAAGAAAACCTCTACTAGCCGTTTGACTTTAGTTTCAAGAATTTCTTTCGATTTTCCAGTTACTATAAAATCATCGGCATAGCGGATCAGGTGCACACCACTTGCCTTGCGTTTCTTTGTCCCTTTCTTACCAAAGTGTTTAATGAAAACATCTTCAAGACCGTCTAGGGTTAGATTAGCAAGTACAGGAGATATAATTCCACCTTGTGGAGTTCCTGCTATTGTGGAATGGAACATTTGTTTCTCTATAAACCCAGATTTTAACCACTTCTTGAGAATACCTTTTTCTATTGGAATTGTACTTTCTAGCCAGTGATGGTCTATTTCATCGAAACATTTCTTAATATCTGCCTCTAAAATCCATTGTGGAGCGTCATGTCTAGCCAAAGTTAGAAAAACCTGGCTTACCGCATCGGCCGCTGAGCGATGTTTTCTAAACCCATATGAGTGTATATCTCCTATTGTTTCTGCAACAGGGTCAAGTCCCATTAGGTATAAGGCTTGCATAGCTCTGTCTTTTATCGTTGGGATACTAAGGGGTCGTTTGCCGCCTGTGGGCTTAGGGATATTAATCCGTTTCAAAGGTTGAGGACTATATCCATGTTGCCTTAGGTTTTTAATTCCCTGAGATTTAGCTGAAGGTGTTTGCCACAACTGACGATCGACACCAGATGTGTATTTTCCTTTATTCGAAGTCACGCGTTTAACTGCTAATGCTTTAGCACTAAAACTACGTGTGAGGAGACGTTGTAAAGCTTTCACTTTATTCCATCTACCATCTTTTGTTGCCTGAACAATACGAGATTGTAGCCTTTTTGTATTTTTCTTGCACCGAGACCAGTTAATCTGGTTCCAGTGCTCGGCAGTACCGAAAGGTGCACTTACAATTTTACCTGTAACCATCTGCTTTCCTCTCTTTAAAGGTTTTACAAACAATCTTGTCCAAGATGACCATTGTGGACGTCAGTTCCCTTTCGAGCCAGGTAACGTTTAAACCTGTATCACATCCATTACAGATGAGCATTCACTTTTTCCACACTCCCAATCCCACATACCCATCAGTCTTTCTCGCGATCAACCTTACTAAGTATCAAGATACCCAGAGATATATGGGGTTTCCGTGTTCCACTTATTAAACAACGTACGGGTTAGGATCGATCTACTACACCGGTAGCTTTCGTGTTTGCGTATCAGATACGTTCAGTCTGACAACCAGCTACATACCTTTTGGTTCAAGCCTGTCAGTGTCTTTGGCTTGTTCGACTTAACGATGCTTATAATCGTTCACTTACATTATCCATACCATACAACCCTAGCACCCGTGCCATATTGACACTCACAGCATTGTCCTCTCTTCGCAGATCAAACTTCTCCTTTTCAGGCGGGCACGTTGTCCTAGACGCTTTGCACAAGACATTACTGTACTTGTACAGCCTAGTAGGGTACGAGTAGCAAAACACTCGGTTTAGTCAGGGTGACCTGCTAAACAATTTAATAAGCGACTTTTCACGTCGCACATACATAAAATCGTTTAACAGATCAATAATCAGTTAAATTAGTTTAGATAGGTAAATAGCGACTTTGCAGCCTGTTTTGATAAATAAAGACAGGGCACTATAACAAGGTGCATTTTCTGCATCGTGCTCAATTGCAATATTCCTATGTTCTAACTCTTCGTCACGAAATTTACTTACAGTGTCTTTTAATTCTCCATCTTCCAGATGTGAAACTTGCTCCTTATAATGTTCTCCTATAACCTCTTCAACTGCAGCAGTGCAAGCCATAGCAGCTTTTTTTCCCATCACTGCTGTTGCAACACCAAGCGACACTCCTAAAACACGCCAAATTGGCATCAAAAAAGTAGGGCGCACATTATATTCCTTGATTTTTTCGTCAAAGTAATGGAAATGCTTTTTTTCCTGTTCTTCCATTTCAATGATTTCGTTAATTATAGATGATTTTTTAAGAATTAGTTTTTGACCTGAATAAATGCAAATGGCTCCATATTCTCCAGCATGATTTACTCTTATTGCTTGATGCAGAAAATTTCCTTTTACTTTTTCGATCAACTACTTCTCCACTTGTTTTACCTACTGTAACATACAAATTCAGCCCAGAAAAGTATACAATAAAATTATAGATATTTATTAAATCGTATGATTAAATAGGCAAGTCGTTTTTTTTCTTACCATCTCCTACCTTTACTATCTCTTCTACTTCTATTGCGCTTGAATTTGGTTTTGACTCTGGTGTTTCTCTTGTTAAAAATTGGCCCTGCTTAAATGCTTCTCCCCAACCTATACTATTAGGGTTACGATTACCAAGTTCTGTGCATCTATAAGGATCAACTATTTTGCTACTTGTATTAGGATTGCTGTCGTCTCTGCTCTCTACCATTAAGCACCTACACCTATTAATTAATTTTAAAAATTTTACTTATATTATCATAAATAATATAGGTGTAAACACCTTAATTTAAGTTTTTTCTTATTTTATCTTTTTTATGCAAGTAATTAGATCTTTTTGTAAATTTTGATAGCTTGCTTGCATAATATCTTTACCAGCAAGTATTATATAATAGTATCCTACACTATTTATATTTAAAATACTAGACTTGGCAAGAGTACATAATTGTCTTTTTATTTTATTTCTTTTTGTTGCCTTCCCTATTTTTTTGCTGATAGCAAAACCTGTTCTAACAACATGAGTATATTTTTGAGGCTCTCTCTCCTTTATCACGTATAGCGATATGTAAAGACCGCGATAAAAAAAATTATTGGATGCTAGCTTGTTTTTAAAAGCAAAGGAAAAATCTTTTTTTTTATGCCTATCATGCGCATAACTTAGCGCATCCAAGTGATCGACGTCTATTTAGAATTTTTCTTCCAGCTCTTGTTGACATACGCGAACGAAAACCATGCCTGCGCTTTCTTATCAAATTTTTTGGTTGAAATGTCCTCTTCATTGTTTTTATATTAATATAATTACTTATTTTAAACTATTCTATCTGATTGTCAAACAATGGCTTGCAAAATAAAACTTGGCATATGAGCATCTTACTTTCCATACTCATATTACTAATTCTTTTGTTTTGTGTTAACAGGTTTCAACGAACAGATAAAGTTAAATCTTACTTATACCTAAGTGGCGCATGGGTGCTAGTGTGGCTATCAACGCTGTGTGATCATTGTTTCATAATTGCTATTGTAATAGTATTGTTTGTATTTGCTTTCGAATATAAGGGAAAAAGAATAATAAAACTCTCTTTATTTACAGCTTTGGCTTTATCGTTTTCTATTGCTTTATTTATAATGCTATCCATTTTTTCTCAATCTATTAGCTTTTTTGATAAAGTACCTCTTTCAGAGTTTCTATTTTGCCTTAAATGGAATTACAACGTATTTACTATTAATAAGGAAAAGATAGGATGTTTTGGTATAGCACCACTTTTAGTTGGCACATTACTTATAACTATTGTAGCAATGTTAGTTGTTATTCCGCTTGGTTTATTTTCTGCAATATACATTAGTGAGTATGCCAGCGAGAAAGTGCGTTATGTCGTTAATACGACTTTACAAGTTTTATCTGCCATTCCTACCGTGGTATATGGGTATTTTTCAGTTGTATTTTTGTCTTCCTTTATAAGACAGATAGCAAATTTTTTTGGTTTAAGTATACACTCAGAAAGTGCTTTGGTTGCTGGACTGGCGATTGGAATAATGATTCTTCCCTTTATTATTTCTCTACTGGAAGATGCAATTAGATCCGTTCCAAAGAGTTTGTGTTATGGCTTTATGGCATTGGGAGCAACTCAAGCAGAGACTGTGTGGCACATAACAATACCATATGCAATGCCTACCATTTTAAGCGCAATTTTGTTGTCAATATCGCGGGTGATAGGTGAGACAATGATTGTGCTGATGGCTGTGGGAATAAATGCAAATCTAACTTTCAACCCCCTTCACTCGGTCACCACAATAACTGTGCAAATAGCAACGCTACTTACAGGAGATCAAGATTTTAGCAGCGTGCAAACTCTTGCTGCTTATGCACTAAGTTTAGTGCTGTTTGTTATCACTTGGCTGTTAAATGCGTTTGCGTTATTTATAGTAAAGCGTAATTAGTGACTGTAAGAATATTAAAATTTCCACAAACCTCAAAATTACAACTTTAACGCTATCATTATGTGGCAACATACTTTTAAAGACCAGTTATTTCCATTTAAGGGGCAGTTATTTCCGTTTTGGAAATAACTGATTTGTATATAATTTCCCATAATCTCATTAAAAAGTCGACGAAAGTTAAGAATATTAGATAAAATTTATATATTAATAATGATATTTTTAAAGAAAATAGGTATCCATTCAGCTGGGCGGTAAAATAAAGAGTAGACAAGGAATGCTAAAAAGGTAAACTAGAGTGGCTGTGAGGTAATATGGTTGATCTTTTAGAATTTTGCGAAAGTTTAAGCAGACTATAGAAAAGTTAGAAACAAAAATAGAAGAGCTTAAAGCAGAAAATAAAGCGCTAAGGATCGAAAACGCTGAGTTAAAAGAAAGGCTTGGCTTAAGTTCAAAAAATTCATCTATACCAAGCTCCAAAGAATTATATAAGATGAGGGAAAATAAGCCAAAAAGTGACAGGAAAGTAGGAGCACAGGTTGGACATAAAGGCAGTTACCGCCCTAAAATGGAGGCAGATGAGATGGTAAAAATAGAACTGCCCAATACGTGTGAGTGCGGAGGAGAAATTGCGGTATCAAAAGATCCGTATACTCATCAAAAGGTCGATTTGCCGGAAATCAAGCCGTATGTAGTTGAATATCAACTAGAGCATGGACGTTGCAAAAAATGTGGAAAAAGAAAAAGTAGCAAGCTACAAGAAGGAGTAACTGCGGACACATTTGGTCCAAGAGTTAAGTCAGTAATTGCAGCATTAAGTGGATTTTACAAGAATTCGAAAAAAGAAGTGGCAAATATTATAAAGGACATTTTCAACCTGGATATCAGCGTCGGTAGTGTATCAAATAGCGAGGCTAGAGTGGCAGAAAAATGCCAAGAAGCATATGAGCAAATTGAGGAAGAGGTAAGCAAGAGCAAAATTTTACATATCGATGAAACTAGCCATTACAACAAAGGTAAACAGGGCTGGTGCTGGATGTTTGCGAGCAAAATAGGAAGTGTGATCAAATTGACAGAGTCAAGAGGGATGAAAGTCCTGGAAAATAGTAAATTTGGAAAGAATAACAACCTAGTAGTGACCGACAGATATGCAGCTTACAACTACTTTTCCAGCAAGAAAAGGCAGGTCTGTTGGGCACATTTAGCAAGAGATTTTGAAAGGTTGTCTCATAGTTGGAATAGCGAAGTGAAAGTTTTGGGGTATTATTTAAGGAATGTTGCTACTGAATTATTTGCATTGAAAAAAGCTCTGTTAAAGGATGAAATAGACACATTAAGGTTCATAAGAAGAGCAAGAAAATTACGCAAGCGAACGAGATATTACTTAAAGAATATATCAAATTTACCCGAGGCAATTGGAGCGTCTCGAGTAGCAAAAAATATCATGAAATCGGATCTGATGATGTGGAAATTTTTGGACGATCCAGAAAATATTCCACTGACAAACAACTATGCTGAGCGACAGATTCGGCATTACGTTGTTTACCGAAAAGTTTCATATTTTACACAATCGAAACGGGGAAATATGTTTCTTGAGAGGATAATTTCATTGTACTTGACTTGGAGGCAAAAGAAGTTAAATCCTTTTCAAAACCTACTGGCTATTGCTTCTTAAGCCATACACCTGAATGGATACCCTTTTCAAAACCTACTGGCTATTGCTTCTTAAGCCATATACCTGAATGGATACCTGGCTATTGCTTCTTAAGCCATACCCCTGAATGGATACAATCATCTACCTTGTTCTTATCTACTGTATCCATTGCTTGACCAATGTCATCCTGTAAATTGTCATGGCTAATTTCTTCAGCATTTTCCCGCCCTTCAATTCTACTTTCTAGCTCTAGCTTGATTATAGTATTTATCTTTTCTATATTATCGAGAAAACTTTCGCATTCCTTATGATTATATTCCTCACCTGAAGCTTTTTTTTCAATAAATAAATTTTTAAATCCTGCTAAATCTGAGTTCTGGTCAGGATTTAGCACAATATTTCTCTCTATAAAGCTTAGATCTGATAATAATAAGCTTACTTCTAATAAATCCTCACTTTTCACATCTGTAAGATCATCAAGTTTATCTAAAATGCTAAACATCTTAAGCTCTTCCTGTGCAATTTCTTGGTCCTCTTTTTCAAATTCTGATGACAATCCCTGATCACCTGTAAATTTTTCGCTTAAAGCATTATTCAATCTAGTAAGATTAATGTCATCATTAGGCTGCACATTGTCTAATAATAGATTCAGCCTTGCTATACGCGCATTTAAAACGTCATCATAACTATCCAACTTTATGTTGCCATTTTCATCTTGCTTCAGCTTATAATGATCAAGACCTTTAAAATTTTGCTTAGATTTCATTTATACCTCATCGTCGTCTGAATCAGGTTCCCTATCACCAGGCAAGCTTCTTCTGTCTGGTGGTTCTGGTGCTTTCCTTTTAGGGCGTCTTCTTGGTGCTTGTGGACTTGATGGACCAGAAGAGCTTGTTGATGCTTGTGAACTTGGTGAACCAGGAGAGCTTCTTGTGAGCACTTCACGTCCTTCATCATTATCTCCTGAGATATTTCTTACTTCTTCACTGGATTGAGGTTGAGTATTGTCTTCTTCATCCTTATATCTTTCTGGCACCCTTTTGCGGCCTATGGTGTAATCGCGAAGCTTTTGTAAGAATTCTTTTCTGTGTGTTTTTGCCCTATAAAGTAAATTATGCTTATATCCGCGTTTTCCTATGGAATCAACTCCATGATTCCAAGCAAATTTCATAGCATCTTCTAGTGTATAACCTAAGTGCGATCCTACATACCCTCTATAGTAATCCAAGTATTTGTTAATTCTTCTATGTGCAATATCCTCTTTATCAACTCCAAATGCATTATAAATTTTTTCTTCAAGTTTATCAACGTCGTTTTTAGGCGATGTCATAAATTTTGTTGCTCCAACAGCAACATTGATAAGTTTGCGTGGTGCATCTAAAGCTGCCTGCACTAGATTAACTTCCTTACCTCCAATATTAACATTCACAGGCAGATACTTACCGACACCCCTACCGATAAGGTGAGCTACACCACCAGCTATTCTATTAGGTTGATTCATAGCCCAATTACCCAAAGATTCTAGTTTGCCACCAACAGACTTTTGATACTGATTCTTCATCGCTTCTGCTATGCCGGCCAAGGGAGATGAATCATACATCTGAGATATGCTGCCAATGCTGTATCCACCTCTAGCAAGACTTAAACCCAATTCCTGTGCAAACTTACGTAGAGAGAACATTAAAAATGAGAGCAAGAATAATACAAATATATCTCCAGCATTGATTAAATATCCCCTCTTGATATCCTGCACTCTTTTATAGTCACTATTTTCTTGATACTTTTTATTTACCTCATGAAATTTTTGTATCTGGCAACTTGCATCTCGTTCTACTTCTTTAACTACTAAAGATTTTATCTCGTCCTTTAGATCGGATAGAATGTTATCTTTTTTATATTTTTCGATTTTTTTCTTTATTGTACTGTCTATATTTACTCTCTTACCTATATTGTCGATGAGAGATAGGATATCAGATTTTTCTACTGCATGTGATAAACTATTTGTTAAACGCACCAGATCCTTTACATTACAGTCTTTATTAATAACTAAATCGCTTTCTGTGATATAGTGATCTGTCGGATTGCTTTCAGTACCAGGAACTGGGTTAAAGAAAGGATAATCTATATAGCGGAACCCTTTTTCAACATAATCCGGTGGAAGGAGAATATATCCGGCACCATTAGTAAATTTTACTGTTCCACCTTCTCTACTTAAGCTTTCTATTCCTGCCATGCTTTTATCTACATTGAGAGGAGAAGCTTCCCCAATAGTGTAAGGTACAAAAATTTGCCCTGGAGTCCAATCAAAATACTGATTGTTAATAACACAAAATCCACCAAACATCCATGACGGCGCACATAGCCTTATCTCAAGCCATTTATTATAGCATACTGTAAAGCCTAACTGCCTATAAAAGGTACTCATTATAAGTGCAGCAAACAACGACAAGAAAGTAAATACCATAATCGACTGTAAACAAAAACTAATGCAGAATTTTATCCAACCTTGAAATAGATCTTTTAGTTGAGAAAATAAAATGGAAATGAAAAACAGTGGCATTATAGCTATGAGGAACGCTATACCTACAAAACCAGATAAGAATATTACATAAGCATATATACATAATATGAAATATAGAACTATTCCTACAAAAATCGCTGGTATCATCAAGCTGCTTGCCCACATTTGGTAATGCCAAAGTCCTGCAAATTTTTTCCATACTGAATAAGCAAAAAACTTATTGAACATATTCTCTATGAAGCCAAATAATTTATCAGTATTTGAGTTGGGAGCAAAGTTAGTAATGATACTTACTAATTGTTCAAGACCTTTGATAAACAACACAAGGAAATGATTATAGAAAAACTTGAAGCTACCAGGAGAGATAAGCGCTACTACAAGCGTAATTTTCATCATTCTAACAATCAGATCATGTCTAGTATCCTGCACCATACCAAAAAGATAGAGAAGCGATGAAATCACTACATATAACACTAACAGCGAGCGTACAAAATTATGAAAGTCTGTACTTTTTTCAGCTATGTTCTCAAACATAGCTTGCGCAGCTGCAGGATCATTACTTTCAAAATATCCTTGACAGTTTCCATTGATTAACAGTGTACATTTTAGAAAGCTATAAACTTCATCAAAAAAACCAAAGCTACTTGGTTTTTGCACTCCACTTAAAAACTCAAAGGAATAACCACCTGCATTATCTAGGTAATATCTGTCTAATATTTTTACATATATTTTCCATCCTTTTTCTAGCTTTTGTCCAACACATTTTCCATCCTTTAGTTCAGTGCTATCTCTCTTTAAGGTAAAAAGTCCGCTTCCGTTTTCTGCTATAGAATTATAACCCAAATGTATGTTGGGAGATTGTGGATTACGCATATATTTTAAACTTTTATTGGGATTTTCATCGCCTGGTCTTTTAAATAAGAAATAAGCACCGTGACCATTAGTAAACCAGCATGGTATGCCACGCCTTGTACTTTCGTCTTCATTAAGGCATTTACAATTTACACTGCAGCTCACGCTAGGATTGCTTGAGATATTTCTATTGCTAGATTTATAATCATTACAAATCAGGTGAAAATCAGGTAGTGCATTATCACCACTACCACCTTCAAATTTGGTTGCGTACTTTAATTGTTCCAAATTCTCTAAACTATAGCTACTATTAGATTCCTTTTTGTTATTAATACCCCAAGATGTCCACGCACCATTAACTCGCACCACTAGATCATCTCCATTAGTTTCAAATCCAGTATCTTTCCATCGCACTACTTGATTGGAGTGAAAACCATAATTGACTTCTCCAGTATCAGGATCAATAGGACTGCTATCATCCCCTTCTGGAAGAAAATTAACATGATCACTTGGAAAATGAGCACCTACTGCAACAGGCTCAGGACCGAAATAATCAGCAGATATGCATCTTGGAAAAGGCATATCGTTTTTGTTACAGCCTGTTATCAATATACATACTACAAGAAGTAGTAACTTAAACCAATATCTGCTGCAATATAATTGCATTTCTCTCACCACAAAATAAATTTCTAAAACTTTACTTAAAATCTCTTTTTAATTAGTTACTATATAATGTAACTCTCCTTTTAATTTTCCTCCCCATTTCCTGTTCCCCCATTTCCTGTTTCACGACTGTTGACGTTACTTCTCCCAGAATCACTACTACTCGTGCTCCCTCTACGTGCGACTTCTTCTTGTACTCCTGACTTACCTGTTTTTTCCCCTCCCTTATTACCTGGTTGCTTTTTTGTGTTAGATTTATTTGATTGAGGATCAGTGCCATCAGAAGATTTGCTATCTTGAATATCTATTTTAGCTCTATCCTTAGCAGGCGACCTTTTTATTGCTTTAATTTGTTCTTGTGTTTCATTATCAAGGCCAACAGTTGATAGTATAGCTTGCGATGCATTGTGCGCAACTTGACGTACACTACCTGTCACTCCATAGCCAGATCTAAATATCGATTGTGCCATTACTTCTGATGCATGGACAAAGACTTCCATTGCACTGGCAATAATTAAGTATATAAACGCTTGAATAAGGTCTATAGGTAAAGCTGCAAAATGTCCACCGCTTCTTTCTCCACTACTTAATGCTACGTCAACAGTAGTGCCAGGATTATATCCCAGAGGTAGTATTGATTTCATAAGGCATAGATCATAGGACAAGAAATTTACGCTAATTAAGCACTGATAACATGCAGAAAAGTTCGTGAGGTTATACAGAACTAAATACATCAACTGATTCAAAAGAGACAAAGATGAAAATAAAATAACTGGTGCTATTGCAATATGTGCGAGCGTTTTTATCCAACCATCAAACAAAGATTTTGTCTGTTGGAATAACATAAATACAATAAATAGAGGTGTTAGTGACAAAAGAAACGCCACCAAAACAGTAGATATTACATATTTAAATGTGGCACTAATAATACATCTCAAGAATGCAAACGTAGCTCTAAGTATCATTAAAAAGGCAATAAAGCCAAAAGGACCAGAAAGCATCAACGATAGAAATTTCAACCAAGTTTCTGAAGTAAATAATACTCCTGCTGTTAGATCTAAAAATGCAAATTTTCTTCCATCACTTGCTATATAGCCAGAGAAACTGTCAACTAAATACGTGCTACCATTTACAAAAAGCCCAGATAGAGTCATACCAAACAATTCCCAGCTTTTTTCGCTGAAAACAAAAGCTATAAATGCTATTTTCATCATTCTTACGATGAAGTCGAACTTACTTAGTTGTATTGTTCTCATCATATAGCCAACAACGGAAAATATAACGTATAGAGTAAGTAAAGCTCTTACCCCTTGTAGGAGCCCTTTTCTATATCCCTCATAGGAAGTTTTAACGTTATCATCACCACCTTCCCTTATAAAATCAAATAGCTTATTTATACTTGATGAAATAAAATCATTTATTTTCTTTTTTACAAACAGAGTGATAGTGTATTTATTATTTTCATAGTACTTACCATTTTTGTCTGTAATATCACTTATATTAACATTGCTTACATCAATACCAAAATATATCTTTTTTGGCCCTTCTTCATTAAGTTTGTTTCCATCTATTGTATAATAATCAATATCATCTTCTTTAATTTTATTTAATACCGATACTCTATTAAAATTATTACTTCCTATAGTGGATAAATCTTTAGGTGGTTTATCGCCTAGATATACATACAATTTATTACCATCAGTATGTTCACATGATCTTTTTACTTTAACATGATATCCACCCCTTTTAAACCCTGAAGCATTACCATTATATGCTATACCAAGCATAACATTACTACCAGGCTGTATGTTTTCATTTACTTTGTATTCACGGCTTAACTGTAAAGAAAAGTCCTTGAAGTCGCCGTTAGTTCTTGAACATGTATTATCATTTCTTGCACCACCACTATTTGGAAGACATTGATTACCTTTAGCAGTATATTGTGCATCAAGGTTACCAATCTTTGCGACAAGAGCTTCAGCCCATGCATCATCTATAGTTTTTACACTATAATCACCTCGTTCATGCGCTTCCTGCATTTCTTTAAGGTGAGAATACATGTCACATGTATTATTATTGTCGTATTTTTTATATCTGATTGAGGAAACACAATTATCACCAGTACCTTCCTTGTTGTAACATATATTCTGATAGTAACAATTAAGCTCATATGAGCTATATTTTTTTACCTCACCAGAACTACATCTCTTTCCATCACATAATTCATTTAATCCCACTTTAGTACGGCGCAAATCTGATAATGCACCATTTATCCATGGCACATCGTCTTTAATATAATCTTTATTAAAATGCACTTTGTTATCGTAAGGAGTGTAGCCATTACCAACAAGCACTCTATTGGTTTTCATTTCTTGTTCACTAAGCGATGGAAATTTTACCTCATTCCTTTTACCATCCTTATCTTTACACCAAAATGTTCCTCCTTCAATTATGTCTTTTGCTGTAGCTTTCTCATTACCTCCCTCTGCCTTATAACAGTTATCATCAAAACTTATGCCTTTTCCTTCAGGATCGCTGTAATTAATCTCTACTTCCCTTGCAACTAAGTTGAAACTTAATTTATCACCTGGATTGACTTTTACTTCAGCATCAACATAGCGTCTATTACTACCAAATTCTTGACCACCACACATCTCGTTTTTATCAATACCGTAATTATCTTGTACTGCATTAATATTTTTAGCTTTTGCATACCTTGGTTCTGAACCATCATCGCAGAAGCTAGCAGGAACAAGCACCTTTTTTTCACCCTGAGAAGGACAAAAATTGATTGATCCGCTAATACTAAATTTTACCTTTTCATCTTTGCTAATTGTTTGATCGGAATCAATCCAGTAAATCTTAGCTCCATCCTTAGATTCATGAACTGGAACAGTTACGTTCACGCTGGTATTTCTACTTTGTAATCCTGGTTCAACACAATCCATTGTGCATCCAGTGATTAAGAAGCATATAATAATTAGTAATGATATCTTGTTTATCATATTTCACTTCCTTTCAGGCCTTGGTAGAGGTGTTTGTGCTTTTTGAGCTGATCCACCAGATGATTGAGAGATGCCAGTAGACGTTCCATATTTTTCTTCATGTTGTTTTGCGTACTCTCTTCTTGCAACGCTGGTTTCATCAAGACCAACTAATCCCATTAAACTCTGTTGATAATGTCTTCCAGGCTCACCTAACGGGTTAGTACTAGATAATGCTTCAGATATTGTTGAAGATGCTTCGATCAAAGCTTTCATAGCATGGCCTAAAATGACGAAAGCCATCATAGCAGTGATATTGGGTGTGTATTTAGAGGCATAACTATAAAGTATACATGGCTCCCAAATCTTTAAGTTAATACTAAATATACATGTAGTACAGACTTCAAAATCAAACACTGAATATATAATATAGTCCATAGCTTGACTTATCAATGATATGAAAAGTAGAAGCACCACTGGATGAATTGCAAATCTTGTTAAAAATCCTACCCAATCTAGAAACATCTGCCGAGTATACGGAAATAGCAGACAAATAATAAAAAGAGGCGCTAAGGATAATAATAATGCAACAATTGCTATTGATGTAATAAAAGAAAATAATGCATGACAAATAGATAAACATACTATTATTAAGCCCCAGATTACCAAACAAAAAGATACAAAACCTAAAGGACCAGAAAAGATAAGAGATACTATTAATAGTATTAAGTGTGATGATGAAAATCTATTTAATGGCAAATCAAGGAATTCAAAAACATTTGAAGTAGTACCTCTGAAATTTGCTACTTCTATCAATTGCATTGGGGCGTTGATAAACATAGAAAATGCATTGTTATAGAAAAAATTCCAGCTATCGTCTCGTAATAATTGGACAATAATTCCTATCTTCACACATATAATTAAAAACTCATATATAGATAAATGAGTTAGTCCAAAAAAATAATAAAGAGTGTATAAGACTATATATAGTGTTAGTAGTGATATTATTGTAGATCTAATATTATGCGCTCTGTTTGATCCTACGAAGCTTTGATAAAGTGATTTTACAGGGCTGGTTTCGGAGTGAGTTGCATTGCCATCTTTGTAGCTAGAGCCAAAGAATGCAGTTTTAACTTTCTCATCAAAGAAGTGATATATTGCACTAAAAGTTTTAACTGGCGGTTCTTTTATTGTTAAATTAATGTTAAACTTACCTTCATTTTTATAATCACAGCCATGATCCTTTATTCCATAGTATATGTAGCCAGTTTTATCCTTCAGTTTATCTCTTAAATTTTCCATATATTGGACATCATGAATTCTGCTAATATCCACAGGTATGTCTGCTTGATTTTCACCAGCTTTATGCTCTGGGAGTTTATCAGAAACGTGTATATATAGGTTATCTGCTAGGCTATGATTTTTTGTCACTCTCATATTATAACCACCCTTTCCACCAGCATAACCAAAGGTAAAGATTAAATTTTCACCCTGAGGGTAATCCTTTTCTACTTTATGATTATAGTTAGTGCGTATACCACCTTGCAGGTGCTCAAAATCTTCATCTCTCATTGTAATTCTTAATAAAGGAACGTTAGACTGCGCTCCAGATTCTACCTCTCTTATAAGTGTTTTTGCAAACCTGATTTTATTATTCTCTTCATCATGATCACCCTCTTCATCACGCATATCATTATAATCATGCATGCCACTTATCAAATCAAGGCCTTCAACTTGCACACAATCTTTAGCCTTAAAATGACATACTTTATTGCACATAGAGTTTAAAATATACGTATCTACTTTACTCTTGTGATCATCTGAAAGCTTACTACAATCTCCGTTGTTATCTTTTAGAAATTTGATAACATCTATAATCTCACTTTTTTTCTTATCTTTATCTGATTTTAAAAAATTAGAACTCCAATATTCTTTTCCATTTAACCATTCAGCATTACCTATAGTGTATCTATTAGGACATATATCACCCTGACATTCTTCTTGATTTAAAGTTTTTGCAAAATATTCTGTTTCGTGTTCACCGCACTTTTCATCGGTTGTGATATATCTTTTTTCATTAGTCTCATCATTTTCGCACATTTTTTTTTCAACTACACTAAAACTGATCGTATCACCCTTTTTAAGCTCGAATGGTAGTGAAACTGTTTGTTTTGCAAATCCTTCAAAATGACGTTTATTTCTTTGGCAAGCGTTTATGTGGCCATCAATTAATCTAAGATATCGATAAGGATCCTGACTGCTATCATTTACTCTTAATGGAACATCTTTCCATGTACTCCACTTTGTGCTATTTTTCGCATCTCTTACACCATTTGCATACCAATCTTTCTCGAAGCAATAGCTTATTCTACTGGATGTGGTGTTTTTAAAATTCTCAAACTGCTTAAGAACATACTCTTGATTGGACCAATTGCTATATGCTTCTCTTCTTAGTTCCCATAAATAACTCAACTGCTCATTGATTACTGCTATAGGATTGCCATCATTCAAACCAAGGGCTACAAAATCAATTGTACTTACAGGTACTGAACCATCATTTTTAACTACAAAATCTTTTTTATCTTGGTTGGGGCAAAAATTAATTTTGCTTGGTACTATATCAATTTCTGTCACTGTTATCCTATCTGAAATGTACACACTAGACTCAACCCATTTCTGCTCTGTTGATACTACATTAAGTTTTTCACGCAAGTTTGATAGACTTTCTGGTTTAATGCAGTGATTCTCACCACAACCAGAAAGAAGAAATACTAATGCTATCAACCAAAACTTAGACATGGCATATCTTACGAATCACCCCCTACACCTCCTTTACGAATACTTTCTTTAGAACCTCCACCATTAGCACCACCTGCTTTGTTTGTAGCATTCTTGGCATCTTTAGCAGCTCCAGAAGCATCTCCAGACTTTGCTTTAGCAGCAGCTCCTATAATGGCCTTGGCAGCAGATAAAGTTTTACCAATCATTTGTTGAGGAGTAGAGCCTTGACCAAGTGCTGCTCTGTGGTTGCCTGCAAGTTCAGCAGCCATTGAAGGAAGAATAGTTAAAAAGTGATAGAAGAGGAATAATATTAAACATAATTTTAGTAACTCTCCGAGAGGAGAGCTGCCGAACTCTATATAGTTGATGTCAAATAAACCAATTATGCTACTCTGTTTAAAACTATAGTTCTGCAAAACGCATGCTAAGGTGGATTCATTTGCATTACACTCTCCATCCTTGACACTAAACCATTGTTTTTTATTACCTAACACTGTTGTCTCCTTTTTCTCAAAATTTAGATTTTTATAGAAAATCTTGTCACATGCTATGAACATAAAAGACAAAAATGCAAAAAGAATAACTGGGTATAGACTATAAGTAATCAACTCCTTTACCCACCCCTCAAAATATGTTTTAGTGTGCTGAAATAAAACCATTGGAATAAATAGCGGTGATAAAATGACAATTACGCTTAAAGCAACCAAAGATAAAATGAATACATAGCACATCCATAAAATAACCATTGTCAGTAGAAGTGCCATAAATATACAAACAAGCGCTATTAAAATCTGTCCTCCAGCAAGAACAATACCAATTATTGAACCAGCAACCAATAAGACAGGAGCAGCACCAATTATAATTGTCACTAAGGCAGCACCACCACTAATGTTACTTCCAATGCCACTCAAAGGAGCTCCCAAGTAAAATAAAATTCTACAATCTAGTCTATCCCAAGGAGCGAGGTAGCTGTAAGATATCTTATTTCCATTGCGAGTGTATTCATAATCTTTACCTGCTTCATAGTTACATATATTTTTACTTTCGGATGATGCTTTTAGTACTATTTCTGATAAACCATTTGAAAGTGTTGTTAGGTATCCATAATACTTGGACATGGTATCACCCGTTGTGAAATAAAGCACTAAGGCAAATTTGAGGATCAACATATACATTTCCTGAGGCCTTTGGACGCCACCGGACATTGCCTTGATAGAAAACAATACTAAAGCTAATACTAGAGCAGCAGTTACGGTATTTTTTAGCCTCTTTTGAGCAACGAACAAAAAGCTACCCTTTTTGTTTCCATTCTTATCTTTTAGCAGATCACCACTTGAATCAATGCCTGCAACTAAATTATCTAATGATTCCTTAATGCACTGTACTATCATAGAAGTTATAGGAAGAGGAGCTAATGATTTACTTCCTGCCTGGTTGTAACAAGCCTCGGAGATGTAATCTTGGAAACAACCTTTATTGTCGTAACTTATAAAACGCTTTCCTACCTTTTCTTTATTTCTGATAATAGCTTTGTAATCATCGTCATTGCCGATAGAAACTCTTTCCTCACCACCTGTGCCGTCTTTATTCTTGAATATCATTATAGATTGTTCACACATAGGAGCAAGAGGATCAGGTGGCAATTCTGTGCAACCCATATCAACTCCTTGTGGCCAAGGAGTCATTGTAATACCAAGCGTTTTAATTTCAGTTAACTCTACACATAACCTACCCATTTTTCTCACTGCCTTGAATGTTGAACCATGTATATTTTTACTTTGCCCAGCTTTAAGAACTGCACATTCTAGACCTCCATCTACCTTTGGCGACCAACTCCCATCTACATATCCAGTATCTTTTTCCCTGACATCAAAGTCTATGTATCCTTCTTCCCCCCTGTGTTCAAAATCATTTGTATTAATAATATTGCCAAACGTTAAAGGATTTCGATGACACACTTCTATATATTCACTATATTGAATACCATTTTTTGGCCAATAATAATCAGTGGTGCTGTTTTGCTGACTAAAGTTCAAAATTTCCTTTTCTGCTTTCTTTCCGTCATCTTTTCCTGATTTTGCTTTCAATGCAGAAAAGTAATCATCTTCCGTTAAATAATTTTTGTTAACTTCATTACTGTAGTTTGCATCTTTTAATTCAAAATCCTGATATTTTCCATCATAATCACGTGCAATTGGGTGCTTCACAAAGCTGTGCTGACATACGACAAGCCCTCCTATGGCCTTCCAAACACCAATAATTGCAGCTATTGTTCCAATAATTGCAAGAAGAGTAAACAAGCCGGCAGAAGAAACAGTTAAAACAATACCGACAAATATTGCACCAACCGCAATGGCTATTCCAGCAGTGGCTGCAGCCGTTTTAAATGCTCCACATTCAGGATCAGAAGCACGACTAAAGCTACCAGAAGAGTTAAATCTGCTAGAAAATTTTGTTTGATCAGTACCACTTACTTCATCTGCAAGCGCTGGATATGAAAGCAAAAAGTCTATGTTTAATAAAAATATTGCAATTAGCAACAATGTTAGCTTAGTCTTAAACATTTTTTACCTTCTGATAAAATATAGGCAACCATACTTTTGGATTATCCCCCACGTCTTTTAATATATCATGTAATAGCAGAACACTTTCTGCTCGTCCAGATAGTACGTTGATTATATCATCTAAGTCTTTTAAGTCTATCCTTGCGACGACAGCATTTACTCCTTGCTTTACTAAAAAGTATCGAGTACTTGGATCCGTGTGCTTAATTAACACATATTCACGTTCTGTCAGCATAAAAACATCCCGATAAACACTAGTAGCCTTCAAATTCGGCAGAAAGATTTGAGTTGCTGTTTGTTGTACAAGTGTATCACTTATAGCACTTTTGCTTGCATCCTCAACACTCTGGGTAGCAAAAATTACAAAAGCATTTAATTTTCTCAGCACCTTCAACCAGTCTTTTATCTTAGGAGCAAAAACTGGATTATCTATTAACGCCCACGCCTCATCCAGCACAATCATAGATGGAGTGCCATCAAGTGAGATGCTGATTCTATGAAATAGGTAGATTAATACTGGCCCAAGAGCAACCGGATCTTTAAGCAAACTGGCCATCTCAAAGCCAAATACTCTTGCTTTTGAAAAGTCTAGCAAATCAGTTTCATTATCAAATATTGCTGCATGAGAGCCATGTTCATGCCACATGGATATTGCTCCAGCTAAAGTATCTGGTCCTGCAAGGCCTAAAAATGGCACTAAATTTCTTAAAAACCTATCTTCTTTTCTTAATTTAAAATTTCCTTCAATTGCATCATTAATACGTGCGACATCTTCAGAGGAAAATTTTTCATTGTATACTGAAATGAGAGATTTAATCCACTCCATTAAGAATGTTCTGTTGTCCGGAGTATCATCAAGTTGCAAAGGATTGAAATTTGTTTTAGTTCTTGGTTCTATGATAGTATAGATGCCGCTAAGTGCTCTCAAAAAGATCTCTGCACCGCGATCTTTATCAAAAAAGAATATTCTCGGAGAAAATTTCATTGCTTGAGCACATAAGAAATTCATCAGTACAGTTTTACCAGCACCAGTTGGACCAATTATCATAGTGTGGCCAACATCTCTTATATGAAAATTAAAAAAGAACGGAGTACGAGACGTTGTATCAAAAACTGTGACTGCATCTCCCCAATGATTATCAAATTTATTACCGGTTGGGTAGTTGTGTTGCGATGCAAACCCAGCTAAATTAAGACTGCTGATCGTACCTTTTCTTACTATATAATCAAAATTACCAGGAATTTGCGCCCAAAATGCTGGTTCAAGATTTACTCTCTCGCGCACAGGATAAACACCACAATTAGAAAGCTCTGATTCTACTAAAGACAAAGCATTATCTAGTGCTTTAGGACTTTTCTCTATACATAAAATAGTCAAATGATGTTGACCAAAGGCAATTTTACCGCTCATTGCATCGTCAAGTGCTTGCGAAATTTCTGCTATTTGAGAAATAGCTTTGTCTGCAGATTGTATCATTCGATTTTGTTGTATCTGCATTTTTGCAATGGCCATTTGTCTATTTATAAATTGAAAAGACTGTGTAATAATAAACTCATACGGGAGTTGTAAGAAGTAGTCAAGCATTCCTGCAGAAGTGTTATTTCCATATTCTTTTATACTGACTATGCCAGCGTATCTACTTTCATTGTGAGTTAGAACCTGTATCATTTTGTAACCGAAAAATAGCCTGTGCACAGGCAAATATTTTGATATTTCAGTTCTGAGCGGAAAGAGTGTATTTGTAACAAAACCGCAGTTTACAATCCTGGATAAAAATTCCATTATCTCACAAAATAAACCATTAGGGGTTTCTTTTACTCCAAGAATTTTAGGCGAGTAATTCCTAAGACTTGTCACTACACGATTTGTTGTTTCTTCCAAATCCTCATAAGTAGTGCGCATGTCATTTTCCCATGCACCCTTCGAAGTTGCATGCCCGAATTTTTTAATTAGATGCGATAAAAACTCTACTCCTTTTTTATCTACTCTGCGAATTATTGTAATATACAGGTCGTTAACGAAAGACTGTCTCATTTCATTCTTTTCTCTCCACTTTATATTTACCTCATTAGCAAAAAAATTTGGTAAATCTTGATTTGCAAATTCATCAGAAAAGATATTTTTTTTTCGCCGGATAGTATGAAAATATAAACTAAATGCTGGAGATGAGATGCTTCTCAGCATCTGATTCCTGATCCTGTTTTGTATTACTAAATCCTCATCATCTGCTGTTTCAAATGCATAACCATTTAATTTTATAACCTTAACAAACCAGTTCTCTTTTGTCAGCAAGGTTGTATTATTCCAATAACAAGAATAAGGTATAAATTCAGCAGCGTGAAGCTCCCTGCCCAAGATGGACTTATTCTTCGATTGAATGGTTCTGAATTTCAACATTGTATTGCACTATATTTAAGTAATATCATAGGAATTAGCTCCGTGGTAAATACGATTTACACATTTGGAGCACTTTCCCAGCTTTACCATAAATAGCTCAATAAACAACGGTTCTTTTGCGGAAGCTATGTAACCAAGTCCATGTATTCCTGGTAACACAAGGAGAATCACTCTCAAATCACTTGAGTTGATAAAAATCAGCATGCAGATTAATACATTTAATATTGCAAACATGTAACTCACGCCGAAAAGCATTGCAGGCCTGGTAAGACCTTTAAATAACTGATCTGTTTGTATACTACCTGTGGACATTTTTAACCTCTAATAATAGCTCTAGCTCTAATATATAGTATTATATTAAAAATTCATTGAAATCAGTAGCATTTAAAGTAAAATATATTTATCACTGATTTAATCTCAAATAATGATAAGTTGGCCATTTCAAGAAGCAGAAAAAATATTGCAGCAATTTCCCAGTAAAAAAGAAATAGTATTTGAAACCGGCTATGGACCTTCTGGTTTACCACATATTGGCACCTTTGGGGAGGTTTTTCGTACTACAGTTGTTGTAAATGCACTAAAAAAAATTGCCCCTGGTATAAAAACCAAAATTATTGCAGTTTCAGATGATATGGATGGTCTTAGAAAGATACCAGACAATGTGCCAAATCAAGAGATGTTAAAAGAGCATTTAAATAAGCCATTAACTATGATACCAGATCCATTTGGTACTCATGAAAGTTATGGTCATCATATGAATTCATTATTATGTAAATTCCTTGATCTATTTGAATTTGAGTATGAATTTAGAAGTGCAACTGAGTGTTATAAATCTGGCATTTACGATGAAAAACTTTTACTCTTATTAAAAAATTATGACAAAGTGATGAGCGTAATGTTGCCATCATTTAGAGAAGAGAGGCAGCAGACCTATAGTCCATTTTTACCGTTGTGCCCTAAAACCTCTCAAGTTTTACAAGTACCGGTAATTGAAATTAATGCAGATAGAGGGACAATTACGTATGAAGACTCAAGCGGAGAAAGAATAGAAACTCCAGTAACGAAAGGAAGGTGTAAACTGCAGTGGAAACCAGACTGGGGAATGAGATGGGCTGCTTTTGGAGTAAATTATGAAGCACACGGAAAAGATCTAACGCCATCTGCTGTGCTTTCAAGTCAAATATGTGAAATACTTGGAGAAAAACCGCCCCTTTTATTTTGCTATGAGTTC
Organism: Wolbachia endosymbiont of Ctenocephalides felis wCfeT; assembly: GCF_012277295.1. NCBI lineage: Bacteria > Pseudomonadati > Pseudomonadota > Alphaproteobacteria > Rickettsiales > Anaplasmataceae > Wolbachia > Wolbachia endosymbiont of Ctenocephalides felis. The sequence goes on along the minus strand of NZ_CP051156.1, from coordinate 1,090,595 downwards.
TTTCTTGATAAAGAAGGTAAAAAGATCTCAAAATCAAAAGGAAATGGAATTTCGATTGAAGAATGGTTAACTTATGCACCAACAGAAAGTCTAGCACTTTACATTTTTCAGAGCCCTAAAAAAGCTAAGCGCCTATATTTTGATGTGATACCGAAATCAACTGATGAATATTTGGAATCCGTTAAACGCTACCACGAAAGTGACAAAAAGGATGAAAATAGTCCTGTATGGCACATTCATCAGGGAGATGTTCCTTTTATTGAAACTTCAGGTATAAACTTTACGCTGCTTTTAAATCTTGCAGCAGCTTGCAATGCTGAAAACAAAGAGATTCTTTGGGGATTCATATCTACCTATGCACCGAACGTAATTCCAGAAAATAATAAGATGCTTGATAGACTTTCTGATTTTGCGGTGAAATATTATCATGATTTTATAAAACCAACAAAATCATATAAAACTCCAAATGATCAGGAAAAAGAAGCATTGTTAGATCTAAGGCAAACTTTAAGCTCTTTACCTGTAGCTGCTACTACTGAAGAAATTCAATCACAGGTATTTTCTATTGGGAAAAAGCACAATTATGTAAACTTACGTGATTGGTTTCAGCTATTATATGAGACATTACTTGGTCAAAAAACCGGCCCGAGAATGGGATCTTTCATAAAGCTCTACGGAATAGATAATACGATCTCTCTTATAGACAATGCTAATATAGCTTCTCCTATTTGTAAATAGGTTCTGAGGCTTCACAACTGTACAAACATCGTGTTTTAAGCCAGTTATCTACATAATAATATCATTCCAGCATGCAACACACAGTTATACGAACATCAAAGCTTCCATAAATCTCAAAATTACAACTTTAACGCTACCATCATGCGGCAACATACTTTTAAAGACCAGTTATTTCCGTTTTGGAAATAACTGATTTTCATATAACTTCCCATAATCATATTAAAAAGTCGACGAAAATTAAGAGTATTAGATAAAATTTATATATTAATTATGATATTTTTAAAGGAAATAGAGTGGATAGCTATGATTATGAAATTAATAGAAATGTTTTAATAATAAAGCTTTTTTGTCATACTATTTATAGGATCAAGTTAAAAAGACCTGGATTCTAGCGGGCTTTGTTGCATAGCTAAAGTAAAAAGAACTGGGAGTTACTGACAAAATTCATTATAAACAGGCATTTAACCGACAAAGGAAAAATATGCCAGTCAAAATGAAAGTCAGTAACTGCTACGAATATAACAAATTTCTCCAAGAAAGAGGAAATATTTTTTATTACGTCAACGATGCCATAGAAAATTGGTACGAAAAAAGTCCCAAAATGGCCGGTAGCAACAATATTTATAGTGATAAAGTCGTAATTCTAATTCACATAATAACTTATTTGTTTAGAATAGGCCTAAGACAAACGGTGGGGTTTATAGCGGGATACCTTGAGCAAATAGGGAAAAATTTGCAAGTTATCAGCTATTCCCAGGCTTCCAGAAGATTCAAAAAGCTTAACTTAAAAATTAATGATCGAAGACATGATAAAAACAGTATGGAAAATATTGAGATCGCCATAGATAGTACTGGAATAAGCATCTACAATAATATTCCAGGCCATAGTAAGGCAAACGGTACAGATAGAAAGTACCGTGGCTATAAGCAAACAAGAAAATTGCATGTAATGCTGGAGATAGGTAGCAAAAAAGTCATAGCTGCAAAATACAGTAGTGGAGTTTATTCTGACCACTATGGAGCCTGTGATCTTATTGCAAGGGCTAATGCTAAATACAATATAAGCACACTATATGCAGACAGAGCATATAATCGAAAGAAGTTATACAAATTGTGCAATGAGCTTGGCATAAAGACAAAAATTCCTCTGCAAAACAATGCAGTGGAGCATCCAAAGCTGGATTATATGGCTGAGAGAAATTCTACAATCAAGCTCATAAAGTCATATGGTGAAGATGGTATGAAGAAGTGGAAAAAAGAGATAAATTATGGGAAGAGATCTTATATAGAAAGTTTTTTCTCGCGACTGAAGCAAACATTTGGGTTTAGTTTTAGGAACAAATCTGAGATTAACCGTGAGAAAGAAATGCTACTCAAGTGTTATTTGCTGAACAAATTTACTGAAATAGGCATGGCTAAATTTGAGATAGCTTCATGAATTTATTATGCATTGCCTCCTATCCAAAGAGCGATGCAACAAAGCCGCTTGGAATCCAATTCTGACTGTATTACTTTTCTCATCAAATTCCATTGTACCTAATGACACTTCATAATTCTTATCAGGTGAGAAGAACTTTAGCATATGGTTTGCATACGAAATACTACCTCCCAATCCTGTCTTATCCTTTAAATCCATGCTAAGGCCTTTACCGCCGCTATCATAATCAGCTGTAAGATTACACCTGTCCAATTGTGCTTCAAACGTTACCGTTGTATCCTTATAAGTATCAGAATCACTAAACAAATCCATAAATATTGCCTATAAATAAAATGGTCAATTTAGCATGAGAATATGTATCCATTCAGGTGTATGGCTTAAGAAGCAATAGCCAGTAGGTTTTGAAAAGGATTTAACTTCTTTTGCCTCCAAGTCAAGTACAATGAAATTATCCTCTCAAGAAACATATTTCCCCGTTTCGATTGTGTAAAATATGAAACTTTTCGGTAAACAACGTAATGCCGAATCTGTTGCTCAGCATAGTTGTTTGTCAGTGGAATATTTTCTGGATCGTCCAAAAATTTCCACATCATCAGATCCGATTTCATGATATTTTTTGCTACTCGAGACGCTCCAATTGCCTCGGGTAAATTTGATATATTCTTTAAGTAATATCTCGTTCACTTGCGTAATTTTCTTGCTCTTCTTATGAACCTTAATGTGTCTATTTCATCCTTTAACAGAGCTTTTTTCAATGCAAATAATTCAGTAGCAACATTCCTTAAATAATACCCCAAAACTTTCACTTCGCTATTCCAACTATGAGACAACCTTTCAAAATCTCTTGCTAAATGTGCCCAACAGACCTGCCTTTTCTTGCTGGAAAAGTAGTTGTAAGCTGCATATCTGTCGGTCACTACTAGGTTGTTATTCTTTCCAAATTTACTATTTTCCAGGACTTTCATCCCTCTTGACTCTGTCAATTTGATCACACTTCCTATTTTGCTCGCAAACATCCAGCACCAGCCCTGTTTACCTTTGTTGTAATGGCTAGTTTCATCGATATGTAAAATTTTGCTCTTGCTTACCTCTTCCTCAATTTGCTCATATGCTTCTTGGCATTTTTCTGCCACTCTAGCCTCGCTATTTGATACACTACCGACGCTGATATCCAGGTTGAAAATGTCCTTTATAATATTTGCCACTTCTTTTTTCGAATTCTTGTAAAATCCACTTAATGCTGCAATTACTGACTTAACTCTTGGACCAAATGTGTCCGCAGTTACTCCTTCTTGTAGCTTGCTACTTTTTCTTTTTCCACATTTTTTGCAACGTCCATGCTCTAGTTGATATTCAACTACATACGGCTTGATTTCCGGCAAATCGACCTTTTGATGAGTATACGGATCTTTTGATACCGCAATTTCTCCTCCGCACTCACACGTATTGGGCAGTTCTATTTTTACCATCTCATCTGCCTCCATTTTAGGGCGGTAACTGCCTTTATGTCCAACCTGTGCTCCTACTTTCCTGTCACTTTTTGGCTTATTTTCCCTCATCTTATATAATTCTTTGGAGCTTGGTATAGATGAATTTTTTGAACTTAAGCCAAGCCTTTCTTTTAACTCAGCGTTTTCGATCCTTAGCGCTTTATTTTCTGCTTTAAGCTCTTCTATTTTTGTTTCTAACTTTTCTATAGTCTGCTTAAACTTTCGCAAAATTCTAAAAGATCAACCATATTACCTCACAGCCACTCTAGTTTACCTTTTTAGCATTCCTTGTCTACTCTTTATTTTACCGCCCGGCTGAATGGATACGTTTTCTATCCAAGAAGAATTAATAGCAGAGTTAGGGCGATTATCACTTTTTCCTCCATAACTTCCTCTATCGTCATCTATATCACTTCCCCTATCACTTTCACTATCAAACCCATCATCAGTAGTGATACTTCCAAATCTAGGTCGTTTAGATCTAGGTGACAGTTGTTCCGTTATTGGCTCAATAAGACCACCAAGTCCTGAAACTATAGTACATAAATCCCGATATGACGTTACATTACTGAAGACCTCATCTATGTCTATTTTGTTATCATCAGTTTTATTCAAATCTTCTACATAATTTCTTAACTCTTTTATTTCTTTTTTATCAATAAGAGAGTCTTCTTTCATTCTTTCAATTCTCTCTGTCTTATCTTCTATTATTTCCTTTAAATTTTCAATTTCATTATCTTTTCCCTGCAGCTGAGACTCTAAATCTTCAATTTTGTTATCTTTTTCCTGCTGCAGAAGCTGAAATTTTTCTTTTATTATTTCCTTATAACTTTCAACTAGCTTATTAAGCTCATCACCTTTTTCCAGCAGTTTCAACTGCTGTTCTTTTACCCTTTCCTCTAAATCTTTAATCTCATCATCTTTTTCACATAGCTGAGAATTTAATTTGTCTACAGTATTAGAGTGTTTATCTAGTATAAGATCTAATTCTTCTTCGTCTTCTTTTAGTTTTATCTTTAACTTCTTTGATTCATCTTCGAACGCATTCCTTTCTTTTATAGCGTTACTTAAAGCTTTTCTTAATTTCCATGTTGCCTCAACAAGACCATGCACTTGCTTTTTTCGTTCTGTATTAACTTTCATTAATTCTTCATGTCCTTTTATTCTCTCTGCTTTTAATCCTTGCTCTTGTGCTTCAAGCTCGGCTTGTAAATCACTATTTTTTCCAGATAACTCTTCTACCTTGCCTTCAAACTCATTCTTCTCTTTTGTAGCAGTATTTAAGTCTTTTTCTAATTTACTCCTTGCCTCAATAAGCTTGTTCACTAACTCTCTATATTCTTCTTTACCTGTTTCTTGTACTTTAAGCTCATTTTCCAAATCGCTATTTTTTCCAAATAATCTTTTTACCTCACCTGTTAACTCTTCATTTGTTTGAATAACCTGCTCAAACTTCCTATTTAGCTTTTCTTTCTTTTCTTCAGTGTCATCTAACTCTCTTTTTAATTCTTCACTTTCCTTAAAAAGCAACTTCACTAACTCCTCATACTCTTCTTTTTCTATAAATTTTTGTTCTTGTACTTTAAGCTTACTTTGCAAACCACTATTTTTTCCAGATAGCTCTACTATCTTGCCATTTAACTCATCTTGTAAAGTAGTTTCTGCTTGAGTTACAATTGATTGCGAGTTAACTCCTTTTGTTTCAGTATGAGCTTCAGCTTGTTGCGTGACATTGGTTGTAGAGTTCTGTGTTGTAACCTTACCAGGTTGAGAAACAGTCTCTGGTTGACTATCCGGTGTACTAGGAGAACTAGCTGCAGGACTAGCTCCACTATCTGGACCTGGATCTTTATCTTTATCAGAATCTTTTGGGTTCCCACCTGGACCTTTCTTCGTAGGTCCTTCACAACTGGAACTTTTAGCAATTTCCTTACTTTTTTGAGAAGTAGGTATAACGTCAGGTAGCTGCTTCTCAGCCTTTGTTGTTGCTTGTAATGTTTCTCCAGATCTTAGTCCCAAGTATTTTGCTACAGCTTCATGTAAAGGCAGGCCTTGAATGTACAACTCTTGGTTTTGTTTCAATAACTCAAACCACTTTTCTTGTGTCAACTTAGAATCTGTACCATCATCAAAGCTCAACACTTTAGCTATACCATCCTTATTCACATGCATAACCATTTTACAGCTTACAGGCCAAGTGCTTGTCATCTCGTAAGATGCATTTCCTTCAAATGTGTAATATCTTTTCTTCTCTTTATCTTGACGACCATAAACCTCAAGCTTTCCATTGTGATAGATATTCAATGCATCAGTATCTTGTTCCTTCTTTAAAATATCACTAACTTCTATTGGCTCATTGTTACCGTGATCAACAAGATTTATATTCAAAACTCTGTTATTATCACCCGTTACCGAATAATAAGCTTGAATATCTAATTTTGCGCTAAAATATTTATTTGCAACTCCCCTTCCTATATATGCTAGTTCTATATACTTATTCACATCATCCATAAAAGACTTACTTCTTTCACTGAATGCTTTATCAAGATACTCTTTCTTAAAATTTTCATCACGCGTCAAATCTCTTAACAGATTATAAAAACCCCAGTCACCATAACTATTTTTTATAGAATTGAAGTCACTTTTTCCCTGAATCTTCTTAAGGAGCAGCATTTTTCTTTGCAGTTGGTGTATGCCAAACTCTTCAATGATCTCATCTAATTTAGCAGAAAACTCCTTATCATTATTCTTTTCAGAAAGATCATTGAATGCTTTACATAAATCTTCATTTTCTATAATGGAATGACAAAATTTCATTATTGCTCTATCCTTAGTAAGAGAGCTTTCTATCCTACTTCTAAGAGATGCGAGCTTTTTCAACTTCTCCCTATCAAACTTTTCTTTATCAGCAGAATTTCTCTGCAATAAACTTTCCATTGCAGAAATAACATCTGCAATAATATTTTTATCTTCTGTTGTTAATTTATTACTTACTTTTCCTCCTTTATTGCTTTTTTTAGGAAACAAACTGTTTTTTATAAAAGTAACAGGTTTTGAACTGCTTATATAAGAAGCAGTTCCTGAAAAAATTGAAGAATTTGTAGGATTTGTTATTGCCATAATATACCCCCTTATCACACTTATACCATATCTAATATGCTTTTAAACAATAGTCAACTGTTTAAACTACAATATTGCTTTGCATAATAAGTAGGTGTTCAAAGTTATGCAAGTACTTTTTTTCCATAACTATCCTATTTCTTGAATAAAAAAAATTACTGAGCTTATATTTACATCTGTACGAACGTTGTTCCAAAAGGTGTCATTCCAGCGCGTGACGCTGGAATGGCTTTGTTGCATAGCTAAAGTAAAAAGAACTGGGAGTTACTGACGAAATTCATTATAAACAGGCATTTAACCGACAAAGGAAAAATATGCCAGTCAAAATGAAAGTCAGTAACTGCTACGAATATAACAAATTTCTCCAAGAAAGAGGAAATATTTTTTATTACGTCAACGATGCCATAGAAAATTGGTACGAAAAAAGTCCCAAAATGGCCGGTGGCAACAATATTTATAGTGATAAAGTCGTAATTCTAATTCACATAATAACTTATTTGTTTAGAATAGGCCTAAGACAAACGGTGGGGTTTATAGCGGGATACCTTGAGCAAATAGGAAAAAATTTGCAAGTTATCAGCTATTCCCAGGCTTCCAGAAGATTCAAAAAGCTTAACTTAAAAATTAATGATCGAAGACATGATAAAAACAGTATGGAAAATATTGAGATCGCCATAGATAGCACTGGAATAAGCATCTACAATAATATTCCAGGCCATAGTAAGGCAAACGGTACAGATAGAAAGTACCGTGGCTATAAGCAAACAAGAAAATTGCATGTAATGCTGGAGATAGGTAGCAAAAAAGTCATAGCTGCAAAATACAGTAGTGGAGTTTATTCTGACCACTATGGAGCCTGTGATCTTATTGCAAGGGCTAATGCTAAATACAATATAAGCACACTATATGCAGACAGAGCATATAATCGAAAGAAGTTATACAAATTGTGCAATGAGCTTGGCATAAAGACAAAAATTCCTCTGCAAAACAATGCAGTGGAGCATCCAAAGCTGGATTATATGGCTGAGAGAAATTCTACAATCAAGCTCATAAAGTCATATGGTGAAGATGGTATGAAGAAGTGGAAAAAAGAGATAAATTATGGGAAGAGATCTTATATAGAAAGTTTTTTCTCGCGACTGAAGCAAACATTTGGGTTTAGTTTTAGGAACAAATCTGAGATTAACCGTGAGAAAGAAATGCTACTCAAGTGTTATTTGCTGAACAAATTTACTGAAATAGGCATGGCTAAATTTGAGATAGCTTCATGAATTTATTATGCATTGCCTCCTATCCAAAGAGCGATGCAATAAAGCCATTCCAGCGTCAAGCGCTAGAATGACACCTTTCTTTATGGTCCATATATCTCAAATTCAGTTATTTCCAAAACGGAAATAACTGAATTTTTCTACTGTAAAGGTCAAATAATTTGTTGACTCAGAAGGTAGTATCTGGGATCCATGAATTTTGATTTGGTACTGTTGATAACTACACAATTAGAATATGCTAGATAAAAAAACAATAGGAATAATGGGTGGTGGGCAATTGGGTAAAATGACTGCCATTGCTGCAACAAATCTTGGACAAAAAATACATATTTTTACTGCTAATAAAAACGATCCAGGCTGTTCTATTGTTGATGATTTAACAATAGCAAATTTCTCTGACGAGAAAGCTCTTGAGTCTTTTGCGCAAAGTGTAGATTTAGTTACTATTGAATCTGAAAATATACCATGTAGTGCAATTGATATTGTATCACAATATGTGAGTTTTTATCCGGGTAAGGAAGCATTGCACATTTCACAAAATAGATTAAGAGAAAAGGATTTTATTAAAAATTTAAACATAAAAACTGCTAACTACAAAAGTGTACAGAATTACAATGAGTTACTGGAAGGCAGCAAAAATTTTAGCTATCCAATGAGACTTAAAACAGCAGAAATGGATTATGATGGAAAGGGACAGTATGTAATCAACAATGATTCTGAATTGGAGCGGTTTAACTCTTTTGATTGGAGTAAACAACATATTCTTGAAGAAAGTGTTGATTTACTTAAAGAGGTTTCAATAATTATTGCAAGAGGTAAGAGTGGTAAAGTAACTTTTTTTCCTGTAGCAGAGAATCATCATGTTGACGGTATACTTGATACCTCAACAGTACCGGCTAAAATAGATAACAATTTAATTGAGAAAGTACAATACATTGCGGAAAAAACAGCAAATGCACTGAATTTAATAGGAATTCTAGCTATTGAGTTTTTTATTACTAAAGATAATGAGCTACTAATTAATGAATTAGCTCCAAGACCTCATAATTCATGTCATTGGAGCTTGGATGCATGCAATGTAAGTCAATTTGAGCAGTTGGTGAGAGTAATATGCGGATTGCCTATGCAGAAAGTGGCACTGCGTTTTCCTTGCATGACAAAAAACATAATAGGTAAAGATATACATGATTCTCATAAATATTTAAATGATGAAAAAGCTAACTTGACTATATATGGAAAGACGGAAGTGAGAGATAAACGCAAAATGGGGCACGTGAATATAGCTCTTGCATAACCATGAATAACATCTGGTATCATTAACAACAAGGAATGGGGACAAGCCCCCATCCTTAAGTTATTTATTTAGAAAGTTCTGGATTAAAGTGCTGAACGGTATCTGTATTATTAAGTGAAGTTGCAATACCATAACCCCCTATAGCTCCAGCAAATGTGAAAGCAACGGTACAAAAAGTAAAAACTTTAATGGCCTCAACAAGAACTAAAGCATTAACAGCTGTAAGACATGTTGCTAATGCTAACCCTGTAGCAAAGCCAAATGCTGCACCACTGAAAGCGCAACATCCAGTGTTGCATCTTTCGATTGGATTCCAGCTTAAATCAAGTGATATAGGGTTCTTACTTTTCTTCATAGCTTTTTCACCTTTATATCCAATTTGGTTACAGCTTAAATTAAGTGATGTAATATTACTTCCCTTCAGAGCTTCTGCTAGAGCTTTTGCACCTTTATCTTCAATGTTGTTCCAGCTTAAATTGAGTGATATAATATTACTTTCCTCCAGATATTCTGCTAGAACTTTTACACCTTCATCTCCAATTTGGCTTCCACGTAAATCAAGTGATGTAAGGTTCTTAATAAGGTTCTTATTTTTCCTTAGAAAGTTTGTTACAACTTCTACATCTTCATCTAAAATTCCACAACTTAAATTAAACTCTTTAATCTTAGATATGTCCTCCCGTTTAGATATCTCTTCGAAAACCTCTTCTAATGTCTTATCAGAACCGTCTCCACGATTGCTTCTAACTATTGTTAAAATACCCTCTTCAATTATATTAAAATAACTAAAATAATCAGCCATTTTACCCTCCTATTAAAAATATTATTATTAATATATAAATTTTACCTATAATTTGTTATAATTTTATTAATCATAATTATGGCAAAAAAAATAATAAAAAAAGGTTATTTTTTTGATCTCAGAATTTAGAAAATGGCATACCAAGATAACAAGAAGGTCTGTGAAAACTATAGCAAATTGCAAGCAAATTGCAGTAAAACGCAGTGATTTCCATGTTCATACAGTTGTGGGCATGTAGCTATTTAGAATGGTTTAAAAAATGAATATTGAAATATTGCAATAATTATGTTAGTTAGAAGTAGTAGCTTAATTAAGGGTATTTGTGGAAAAAAGCGAGAAACTTGCTGAAAATAAGAAATTAGCCTCTGATGTGTTAAAAGAGATTGCGGATAACAATGAGAGTGATAAAGTAACGTTATTTGACATTAAAACAGCTCTGCATGAGCGTGGTTTTGGTATTTTGATGATCATTTTTTCTTTACCGCTATCAGTGCCAATACCAGTTCCTCCTGGGTATACAACTATACTTTCTATTCCATTAATTCTCTTTTCACTGCAGCTTTTATTTGGATTTGATTCTCCTTGGATGCCACATTGGTTAGAAAGGAAATCTTTTCAGCGTTCAACGCTTGCTCTTGTGGTAGAAAAAACTTCCCCTACGTTAAAAAAGATAGAAAGATTTATGAAACCGAGGATGTCTTTTATTTTCTATGGACCAGGTGAAAGGATTTTGGCGTTTATCATGCTGCTTTGTGCATTATCGATAGCTCTTCCATTACCTCTGACTAATTTCGTTCCTGCAATCGGCACAACTCTTATTTCTCTTGGTATCATGAGTAAGGATGGATTTTTGTCTATATTAGGAGTTTTAATATCGCTACTTGGGTTACTGCTCACTTTTGTTATAATAATCAAAGGACCACAACTGATACTTGGAGCATTTTCTTTCCTTAAAAATTTTGTATATGGTTAGGTTCTATAATACCTTAACAAAAAAAAAGAGATTTTTAAACCAATTGATGAAAATCATATAAAAATATATGTATGTGGACCAACTGTGTACGATACAGCACATATAGGAAATGCACGTTCTGTTGTCGTTTATGATGTATTATTTCAATTACTCAAGTTTTGCTATAGTAAAGTTACTTATGTGCGCAACATAACAGATATTGACGACAAGATAATCAATGCAGCAAATGAGAAAAATAGCAATATAGAAAATATATCAACATATTACACTAAAGCTTTTCATGACGATATGAGGAGCATCAATTGTGCAGAACCAACGTATGAGCCTAAGGCAACTGAAAATATAGATTATATTATCAAATTAATTGAATATTTGCTCAAGTCTGGTCACGCTTATGAAGCTAATAATCATGTATATTTCAGCGTAGAGTCTTATCCTGAGTATGGTGCTCTATCGGGAAAAAAAATCGATGAATTAGACTATGGTAACAGAATTGAAGTTGATGAAAATAAAAAGCATCCAGGAGATTTTGTGCTGTGGAAGCCTGCAAATGATATCGATTACAAACTTTCAAGTTATTGGGATAGTCCATGGGGAGAAGGTAGGCCGGGATGGCACATTGAATGCTCAGCAATGTCATATGCACTTCTTGGTAAAGATTTTGATATTCACGGTGGAGGCATAGATTTACAATTCCCTCATCACGAAAATGAGATTGCACAAAGTAGATCTGCATTTGCTGGATCAATGTTTGCAAAATATTGGTTGCACAATGGCTTTTTAACAGTAAACGAAGAAAAAATGAGCAAATCTTTGTTTAATGTAGTTAAAGTAAGAGACTTGCTGGATAGCGGAATAAAAGGTGAAGTAATACGCTATGCGCTACTCAAGACTCACTACCACAAGCCACTTGATTGGACAGAAAACGTGATTATTGAAGCACAAGAAACTTTAAATAAATTTTATCGATTATTGCGCAATATAGATGCAACAAATATTGACAAAAGTGATGCAGAGATTTCCACAGATTTCATAGAAGCTTTAAAGGACGATTTAAACGTTCCTGAAGCTATAGCTGCACTTCATGGAATGGTTACACAGATCAATAAGACTAGCAATGAAAGTGAAAAGCTAAAATTGACTGAAAGTTTTATCAAAAGCGCTAGGCTCATTGGCTTTTTGCAATCAAGTTATCAAGAATGGTTTGCTATTGACACTGATCCTCAAGAGATAAAAAAATTAATAGACTTAAGACGGGAGGCAAAGCAAAGTAAAAATTATGATACTGCAGACAAAATAAGAGATCAGTTAAAACAAATGGGAGTTTCGATTTCTGATAATGAGGACGGTACAACTACCTGGTGAGCATGGAAAATTACTTTCTATTATTTACAGATAATCTAGTATCGTCTTTAATCTTGCCCATACAACAAAGTTTTGTATTTCATGTTATGCTATGCTTTAGGTCGTACTATAATATAACACTTATGCTACTTTTTGGAGTATTAGGCTCAAGCCTTGGGGGAGTGATTAACTGGTATTTAGGGAAAATGACAACTTTGATACGCAAATCATACCACAAGCCAAAACATGAACACACAACATCAAGAACAATAAAAAATTTGCTAATTCTTTTAACTTTATTGCTTTCATGGGCGCCACCACTTGGAAGTGTAGTACAAATCTCGTGCGGCTATTTCAAGTTAAACTTCTATATTTTTGCTTTCTTAACTATTTTATCAAATCTTTTTTATTTTTTATATTTGATTGTAAATGCTTGATGTGAATTAAATCTTAGCTTTGCAATCTTTTCTAGCTTTATTTACTTCATTTTCAGCTATTTCTTCAGATTTGAAGAGAATTTCTTGGCTAAGTAAAAATTGACTTATTTGTAAGATTATGTAATAATTAATTATGTTAATTTTAAAATTAAGGGGTAAAGTATGCCACACAATAATTTAACACAAGAGCAAGGAGAATTATTTAATCGTTTACAATGCTCAATGGACAAGATGAAGAAAGAGGATAAAACATGTGAAGTGGCACAAAAGGATTATGAAGAAGCAAAAACGGACATTGATAATGCGCTCAAAAATCTAGGGCGAGAAGATTTGGTGTCTGTTTTTACTGCTACTATAACCGTGGGACATCATAAGGAAAAACACACTGTTACACTGCTTGGTTATGCTATACTACGCTTTTATGATAGTACGGGGTTTGATAGTTTATATCCGTATGTTAAGGATATAAAAGAAGCTTTTAGTGCTACTCAAAAAATAAAGGATTCGAATGATGAAAAACTTACATTTACATTGTCTGAATATTCTGAACACATGTTTCATAAAGCACTTGTTCCAACGATTAAGGAAGCAGCAGATGGTCGACCAAGAAACATTGGATATGTAAATCAACCGCCTAAGCCAGCAATGCGTTGGTCTAACTTCTTCAGCGAGCACAGAGGAAAGGTTGGCCTTATCGCTTTAGGTTTTGTACCTATAGTGTTTGGAATTATCGCCCTTCATTATCCAGTTATACCTTTTGAAGTAAGTAGTACAGCAATCGCTTTTGGAGTACTATTAATATTCTATACGGTTCGTGATGCAACCAATGAAAAAGCAGTAAAAGATGGCACAAGTCCGTGGAAAGCTGCTCAGAGCATGTTAAGCAATGTAGTTCCTAAGTGCTTTAAGTCACCAGAACGGGGAACAGCTTAATACATCTGTTTTTCCAGCACTACCCGCTAGAATTATACCCTTTTTTGGCTGAAGAGCAATTGACTTTTTCATAAAATTGTGTAATAATTAATTATATTAATTATTACATTAAGGAATAAAGTGCTGTCATACAATAATTTAACACCAGAGCAAAAAGATTTGTTTTCTAGTTTACAAGTTGCAATAGAACACAATTGTGACATTAATAAGAAGGTGTCTGCAAAGTATGTAGAAAAGTAGAAAAAAGGACAATTATGTGATACAAGGATAACTTTAACATGTATCCAAGTGACATAAAAGACAGTGAATGGGAAATTTTAAAGCCATATTTTGAGCCAAAAAAGACAGGTAGACCAAGAAAACACGATATTAGAACAATTATTAATGCAATAAGGTACGTAATGAGAACAGGCTGCCAATGGAGACAATTACCTAAGGATTTCCCACCATGGAAGACAATTTACAGTTGGAACACACGACTAAAAAACACTGGAAAATGGCAAGAAATACACGATATTTTAGTAAAAAAAGTAAGGGAGGTAGTTGGTAAAAGAGCCACACCATCAGTTGGAATAATTGACAGCCAATCAGTAAAAACGACTCAAAAAGGGGGGCCAGAGGTTACGATGCTGGCAAGAAAATAAAAGGTCGAAAACGGCATATTATTGTAGACACGCTAGGACTCGTGATTACGGCAGATGTACACAGTGCAAGCATCCAAGACCGCGAGGGAGCTTTAGATCTTCTGGTAAAAGCAAAACAAAAAATACCAACATTACAGAGGTTTTTTGCTGATCAAGGATACACAGGTAACCTTAAAAACAGATGCTTAATAAAAACAGGATGTTTATTTACAATAGCAAAAAAAGCTCCTAATATTGCGGGATTTGAGGTTATACCGAAGCGTTGGATTGTTGAAAGAACTTTTGCTTGGCTTTCCAATTTTAGGCGTATGAGTAAGGATTATGAGCATTCTCCTCAAACTTCGGAAACCAATATTTTCTTTAATATGACTACTATTATGCTTACTAAATTAGCTAATTCTTGAGTTTGCAGACACCTTCTAAGACATGGCAAATTCAAGAGCTAGAAGATGTAAGGGCAGTTTTCGAAGTTATTAAAGAAACAAAATTTTCAAGTAATTTAAAGCGCACTAAGTCACTTATGAGAGTTGCTTATAAATTTGCTTTTGATACAGGTGATATTAGTCTTATTTATGACATATTGGAGCAAGCTAAAAAGGAAGGTAGATTAAAAAAAGTTCTTACTTCTTATTGTGTAACTGTGGAAGAAAATGGGGCAATATATCATTACACGCCATTTGGATTTGCTTTAAAACGTGCTATGGAAAAAGGGGATACTAAGCTTTTTGAGCATACATTAGAGAAAGCTAAACATGCACGCATGTTAAATAAAGCTATTACTTCCTATTGTTTAACTGTAGAACAAAATGGGGAAACATATCATTACACTCCGCTTGGATTTGCTTTAAAACGCGCTATGGAAAATAATAATATTGATCTTGTTTATTATCTATTGAATAAAGCTGAAAAAAAAGGAAGACGAGAAAAAGTTTTCACTTCCCATTGTATAACTTTCAAAAAGAATGGGGTGACACATAATTTCACACTGCTTGGAGCTGTTTTTAAATATGCTATGAAGCATGGGAATATAGATCTTGTTAATTATATATTGGAAAAAGCTAAAGATAAAGGCAGACTAGAAGAAGTTCTTACTACTAGAACAAGCTTAGAATTGCAAAGTGGGAGAATATATAAATTAAAACCTCTTAGTATTGCTAGATTATTAACAAATAAAGCTTTTGCTAAAAGAGAAGGCCTTGATGAAACAAAAGTAGAAGACTTTAAAGAAATTGAGCGAAAAATTCAGGAAGCTCTACCATACTGGGATAGAAATTCAGGAAAGATTACAAGTGGCCTTTTCGTTACAGGCGCTTTATCTACTGCTGCCATTTTTTGTCCTTTCATCCCTCTTGCATTGTCTTGTACTTTAGCAGCAGTATGCTTTCTATTAACACTAGAAAGGGTGGTCAAGATGGTCTGTGATGCAATCAATGAAAGAGCAGCAAAAGGTGACACAAGCAAGTGTAAAGCTTTTAAGAGCATGTTAAGCGGTAAGTTGATTCTTGAGTGCTTTAAGCCACCAGAACGGGGAACAGCTTAATACATCTGTTTTTCCAGCATCACACAGCCCCACTGCGAAACAAGTGAAAGCAAGTTGTCTGATGAAATCAGTAAGAAATCCCTAATTAAAAAGCTGTTAAAACCCTTGCTTTAAGTTAACAAGTTAGCGATTATTCTAAGCTAATTATACTACAATAAATATATTTTATTAATAAGTAAATGTTATAATAAATATTTTCATAAAGGTAACATTATGGTCGATAGCACAATTGATAGCATAACATTTTATTTTCCAACACGGGCGTTCGATATTGAACATACTGAAGAGCATGAATATGATAGAACATTACATACTCTCACTGCAATCGCTAAACATTCTGATAATCTTTTTATATATGAAAATAATGAATTAGAAATGATATGTAATCCTCCTAATATCACAGTATATCAAGGTGTATCAGCTGAAAGCGTGAGTCAGAACAAGTACGTCACGAAGATAAAAGTGCAAACAGAAAACAAAAGTAAAATTTTACAAACTGCAAAGTCTTGTGGGTTTATAGCAAGCTAGTTAGAAGTATAGACAGAATACTTACATACTGTTGCTTAAATTCATTCCAAAAAGTAAATAATTATACTAACGCTCGTGCACAAATTGAAAACGAATTATGCACGAGTATAGCACTATGAATTTAGCATGCTATGCCACCTCATTATCTCTTAGTACATACTCTATCTTACCCCTTACGTGTAGTTAACGTTTCAGAATACACTTTGGCACCACATACTTCTTGCAGGCGCAATCACTTTAGGATGATTATATCATAATAAATATATTTTATTAATAAGTAAATGTTATAATAAATATTTTCATAAAGGTAATATTATGAACGATTATTTTTTAATACTTGAGTTCTCAGAAGATTATTATAATGTTATCCATGATAAGAAACTAGGTACCCTCTCTGTAAGTCCAGGTACATGGAATCCTAATTTTCACCTTTTTACTGGAATGCCTACCATGAAATACAGAGAAGCAGATCACAACTTAAGCATAGGATATTACCTTCCACCTACAATATGCAAAAATGTATCACTTGAAAGAGTATGTTATAATGTGATTGATGATGAGAAGTTCACTACTGTAAAATTCACATTCAAGGATAAAGAATGCATGGAGGAAGTTGTAAGAACTGCAAATAAGTGTGAGTTTAAAATAAAACAGTTAGAAGTATAGACAAGATATTTACATACTGTTGCTCAAATTCATTCCAAAAAGTAAATAATATACTAACGCTCGTGCACAAATTGAAAACGAATTATGCACGAGTATAGCACTATGAATTTAGTATGCTATATTAAAGCTTACCTCACTATTAAAGCTATCGGTCAGATTGGATTAAAAACCTAGTCTGACCGGTTACCTATCTAGCCCCTTGTATAAGTATATTCTAATTAGTTTAATTAGTGGTTAAAATGCGAATTGATTTTACTTGCACATTAAGATAGCATAAACCATATTCGTTTAGATTATTGTGCAGCTTTATAAGTCGTCATTGTTGTTACTACTGATTATATTAGTAGTAATAGTCCCTACGTTGTCAATAAACATTACGGTAAATTGGTCTCTTCCAATTCTAAATTTTGATCTATCCTTACGTGTTATACTGATATCTTTTTTATCAGCCGCATTTTTATCTGTGCTTTCAGCAAAAAATTTGAGTTTTGTAGAAATGCTATCTTTCACTGCTTACACTGTCAGCTCATTGTGTGCAATCTCATCTCAGCAGATGATCTTAGTGGTAATATTCTGTGAATTGATGACTATCAGTGCATTTTTTATAATCTCAACCGGTTGCAAAGATAGTGGACCTGCAATAAGATACACTTGCATACACTTTTTTGTTGGAGTGCTGCTCATGGTAGGGCTTGCAGCACATAATCCTGATTTGATAATCATAGGTTTATTGATAAACTGCACTTGCTTTCCTTTGTCATTCTGGGTTGTTGATGCATATCCTGCTGCATCGCTGCATGGAACCTGCTACCTTGCTTTATTTACTACTAAAGTTTCGTTTTTAATAATGTTCTTACATGCTTATAATTTACATGCTGAAATATTGGCATTTTTAGGCTCGATAACTGCAATTTACGCAATTATATTTGCCTCTCTTGAGCAAAATATTCGTAGATTTTTGTGCTATAATGTTGTTGGACAACTGGGCTTGCTCATTATTGCCGGAGGTTTGCTTAGCTCTTCAAAAGAAGCTGCATCAGTTTTAACGCTGCACGTACTTTTCTCCCTCGTATATCAATCACTACTATTTATAGTTTCTAACTCAATTATTTCGCGAACGAAAACAGCTAGCTTCAATGGAGCAGGTAAATTAATGTCGTTTGAAGGCATATGTGCTATAATTGCAATACTCACAATGGCTACATTTCCAGGCACTGCTGGATTTGTTAGCAAGTCATACATTGCAACTGAAATTAATGGCAGTGGATTAGAAGTATATAAAAGTCTATATAAAATTCTAGGCTTACTACTTTACTTAAGCGTGGGGCTGAAATTCCTTTACTACATGTTTGTTGTCAAAAATAAGTCAACACAACCTCTAGCAGAGGAAAAGAATAAGCTACCTATGATCATTTTAGCGTTTATGTGTGTGGCAATTGGCAATCCTTATTTATTTATTTACAATAAATCTTCAATTTTTAACTTAGTATACACAACAAAAAATATCTGGTCACAGTTTAGTTTAATGCTATTTGCAACTTTGCTATTTATTCCTTTGCGTAAGTTATTTGTGCCAAGAATAAATTTTAAAATGGATGTTGATTGGATTTTTATAGCCTTCATGCCTTATATTATCTCACTTTTTTGTAAATTGATCTTAAAAATAAGGAAAATTTCCGTTGACACACTGCAAAACTTGACTAGTTTATTTATTAATTTATACTTTAATAGTACTACTAAGCTTAAAGAAGTAATTAGCTATAGCTCAGTGAGCTTCGTTTCAGCTTCTTCTCTCTTTTTAATGAGTATTCTATTAGTGTTGTTATGTTTAAATCTTTAACTGAAAGCTTAAATTCTGTATTTAGCAAACTAAAAGGGAAGTCAATTATCTCCGAAGATGATTTTAATCTCGCTATGCGCGAGATACGCATAGCTTTGATTGAAGCTGATGTTGCACTTGAAGTTGCGAAAAAGTTTATCAATGACATTAAAGATAAAGTAGTTGGAGAAAAAGTTATCAAAAGTGTTTCTCCAGCGCAAATGATAATCAAAATTGTTCAAGATAATTTAGTTGCAACTTTAGGATCAGAAAAAAGTGAATTAAATCTTACAGTTAAATCTCCTGCTGTAATTATGATGGTAGGATTACAAGGCGCAGGTAAGACAACTACTTCAGGAAAGCTTGCTTTAAAGCTAAAAAAACAGAAGAAAAAAGTGATGCTAGCTTCCTTGGACATTTATAGGCCAGCCGCTCAAAAGCAGCTTGAAGTGCTAGGCAAACAAATAGATGTGCAAACTTTGCCTGTTATAGCGGATGAAAAGCCACTTATGATTGCAAAAAGAGCACTGAAAAATGCAAAAGATGATAATTATGATGTATTGATATTGGATACTGCAGGTAGGCTTCACATTGATGACAGCATGATGAACGAATTGAAAGCTGTAAAGGAGCTCACTTCACCTGCAGAAGTGATTTTAGTTGCTGATTCAATGATAGGTCAGGACGCAGTAAATATTGCTAAGTCGTTCAATGAGATAATCGGCGTGACTGGCATTATTCTAACTCGTGTTGATGGAGACGCACGCGGTGGTGCAGCACTTTCCATGAAGATGATCACTAATTGTCCTATTAAATTTATTGCTTGTGGCGAAAAGTTAAGCGATCTTGACGATTTTTACCCTGACAGGATTGCAAAAAGAATACTCAGCATGGGTGATGTCGTTTCATTGGTTGAAAAAGCCGCTGAAATTGTTGGCCAGGAAGAGATTAGTAAACTGCAAAGTAAAGTCAAAAAAGGTAAATTTGACCTAAATGACCTAGTGGGAATGCTAAAAACTCTAAAAAAAATGGATGGAATTAGTAGTATAATGAAATTCATTCCTAGCTCATTTACAAAAAAATTGAGTAGCGGAGTACCAGACGACACCAAAGTAAAAAAATATATCGCTATCATCAACTCGATGACTGAAAAAGAAAGGCAAAATCCAGATATTTTAAATGGCAAAAGGAGACTCAGAATTGCAAAGGGTTCTGGAACAGGCGTACCGGATATTAATCTCTTAATTAAGCAATACGATCAGATGAGTGCTATGGTAAACAAATTCAGCAAAGTTGATCACAGTAAGTTCAAAGAATCTGATTTGATGGATATGTTAAGTAAGAAATAGAGAAAGTATTAATCACTTATCTTCAAAGCTTGAATAAACGCATTCTGTGGAATATTGACGTTTCCTATGGAGTGCAGTCTTTTTTTACCTTTCTTTTGTTTTTCAAGTAACTTCATTCTCCGTGTAACATCACCACCATAGAGTTTTGCTGTTACATCTTTTCTATACGGATTAATTGTTTCTCTGGCAATAATTTTACCACCTACTGCTGCCTGGATCGCAATTTTATATTGCTGACGTGGTATTAAATCCTGCAAGCGCGTACATATTTCACGCCCCCTTTTTTCTGCTCTACTTTTATGAACTATGCAAGCCAGTGCATCAACCGGTTCACCATTAATTAAAAAGCTTAACTTATCTATTTGGCTCTCCTGATAGTTAGAAATTTCCCAATCCAAGCTTGCATATCCCTTAGACACTGACTTTAGTCTATCATAAAAATCAAAAACAACTTCAGACAGTGGTAGTTTATATCTTAAGAGTGCTGTTGTTGTATTGCCAACATACGATAAATCTTCCTGATTTCCTCTCCTTTCTTCGCATAGAGACAAGATATCACCCAAATATTGATCAGGAACCATTATAGTTGCAGTAATCCATGGTTCTTCTACCATTTCAATTTTAGTTGGATCTGGCATATCGCTTGGATTGTGAATACTCAGCACTTCACCGTTTCGTGTTGTGACTTTATATATAACACTTGGCGCAGTTGCTGTTAAATCTAAATCAAACTCTCTTTCTAGTCTTTCTTGAATCACTTCAAGATGGAGCATTCCCAAAAAACCACAGCGAAATCCATAACCAAGCGCATTTGAAGTTTCAGCTTCAAAAGTGAAACTTGCATCATTTAAGTGTAATTTTTCCAGCGCTTCCCTTAAATATTTAAAATCATCTATTTTATTAGGAAAAATGCTGCAAAACACCACAGGATGCACTTCTTTAAATCCAGGTAGTGCTGCGCTGCAAGGCCTTTTCTCTTCAGTGATAGTGTCCCCTACTTTGCAGTCTGCTACTTCCTTCATTGATGCAGTTATAAAGCCAACTTCACCTGCTGAAAGTTCACTAGTCATTATTTTCTTAGGAGTAAAAATACCAATATTATCTACCTGATATGTAGCATTGTTGGACATCATAACAATTTTCATGCCTTTTTTTAGTACCCCATTTTTAATGCGTACTAAAATTACAACTCCAAGATAAGTGTCATACCAACTATCAACCAATATTGCCTGCAATGGAGCACTTGCATCTCCCTGTGGAGCTGGAAATTTTGTTACTATTGCTTCCAATACATCCTTTATTCCCAAACCAGTTTTAGCTGATATTAAAACTGACTCACTTGCGTCAATACCAATTACCTCCTCAACCTGGAGTTTTACTTTTTTTGGATCTGCAGCGGGAAGATCAATTTTGTTGAGCACAACTATTATTTCATGGTTATTATCAATCGCCTTATACACATTTGCAAGAGTTTGCGCCTCAACTCCTTGACTACTGTCCACTACCAAAAGTGAACCTTCACATGCAGCTAAACTTCGGCTAACTTCATATGAAAAGTCAACATGACCTGGAGTGTCCATAAGGTTCAAGCAATACTGATTGCCATCTTTTGCTGTATAATTCAACCTAACCGTTTGTGCTTTAATTGTAATGCCACGTTCGCGCTCTATATCCATTGAATCAAGTATTTGATTAGTCATCTCTCTTGCTTCAAGACCGTTACATTCCTCTATCAAACGGTCAGCAAGCGTTGACTTGCCATGATCTATATGTGCTATTATTGCAAAATTTCTTATGTTGTTCATTTATATACTTAACCAACGCACATATTGTACATTTTAAGCGCTGTTAAGGCAATCTTATTCTATTTGATAAGATCTATTATCTCCACACTTCTATGCCATTTTTTATCAATCTCTATTTTACATTCGTGAATGGTCACCGTATTGAGTAACACCAACTTGATCCATATCATGACTTCCTCTTGCTGGATGAAGCGGTGGAGTTATAAATGGTTTAGATTTACAATTTAATTCCTTCGTTTCTGTTTTTTTAGCATGGTGCTCTGTTTCAGCCTTGAAGAGATATGTTGTAGATTGTTTAGTAAGATTTTTATAAACTTTTCTCAGCCAAGTTCCGATCTCATACCTAACGCCATGCGCTTTTTCTTTAAACTCTTGCCATGATCTACTTAAACTGGCTAATATATTATTGTAGTAAATTGTTACGTAATCCCTTGTGGTGTATTGATGACTCTTGTCACCTGATCTTTCACCTTGTGTGTTGGTATCCATTCAGCCGGGCGGTAAAATAAAGAGTAGACAAGGAATGCTAAAAAGGTAAACTAGAGTGGCTGTGAGGTAATATGGTTGATCTTTTAGAATTTTGCGAAAGTTTAAGCAGACTATAGAAAAGTTAGAAACAAAAATAGAAGAGCTTAAAGCAGAAAATAAAGCGCTAAGGATCGAAAACGCTGAGTTAAAAGAAAGGCTTGGCTTAAGTTCAAAAAATTCATCTATACCAAGCTCCAAAGAATTATATAAGATGAGGGAAAATAAGCCAAAAAGTGACAGGAAAGTAGGAGCACAGGTTGGACATAAAGGCAGTTACCGCCCTAAAATGGAGGCAGATGAGATGGTAAAAATAGAACTGCCCAATACGTGTGAGTGCAGAGGAGAAATTGCGGTATCAAAAGATCCGTATACTCATCAAAAGGTCGATTTGCCGGAAATCAAGCCGTATGTAGTTGAATATCAACTACAGCATGGACATTGCAAAAGATGTGGAAAAAGAAAAAGTAGCAAGCTACAAGAAGGAGTAACTGCGGACACATTTGGTCCAAGAGTTAAGTCAGTAATTGCAGCATTAAGTGGATTTTACAAGAATTCGAAAAAAGAAGTGGCAAATATTATAAAGGACATTTTCAACCTGGATATCAGCGTCGGTAGTGTATCAAATAGCGAGGCTAGAGTGGCAGAAAAATGCCAAGAAGCATATGAGCAAATTGAGGAAGAGGTAAGCAAGAGCAAAATTTTACATATCGATGAAACTAGCCATTACAACAAAGGTAAACAGGGCTGGTGCTGGATGTTTGCGAGCAAAATAGGAAGTGTGATCAAATTGACAGAGTCAAGAGGGATGAAAGTCCTGGAAAATAGTAAATTTGGAAAGAATAACAACCTAGTAGTGACCAACAGATATGCAGCTTACAACTACTTTTCCAGCAAGAAAAGGCAGGTCTGTTGGGCACATTTAGCAAGAGATTTTGAAAGGTTGTCTCATAGTTGGAATAGCGAAGTGAAAGTTTTGGGGTATTATTTAAGGAATGTTGCTACTGAATTATTTGCATTGAAAAAAGCTCTGTTAAAGGATGAAATAGACACATTAAGGTTCATAAGAAGAGCAAGAAAATTATGCAAGCGAACGAGATATTACTTAAAGAATATATCAAATTTACCCGAGGCAATTGGAGCGTCTCGAGTAGCAAAAAATATCATGAAATCGGATCTGATGATGTGGAAATTTTTGGACGATCCAGAAAATATTCCACTGACAAACAACTATGCTGAGCGACAGATTCGGCATTACGTTGTTTACCGAAAAGTTTCATATTTTATACAATCGAAACGGGGAAATATGTTTCTTGAGAGGATAATTTCATTGTACTTGACTTGGAGGCAAAAGAAGTTAAATCCTTTTCAAAACCTACTGGCTATTGCTTCTTAAGCCATACCCCTGAATGGATACCTACCAACAACCCTTTTCCTGCTTCTTCCACTTCAAGTTGTTTTTCTGGGTCAAGATCCTTAGGGCTTATTCCTTCAACACCAGGACTTTGGTCAAGATCTAAGGCCTTTTTCCTTGTATATAAGCACTTTGCTGTAAATTAACATCCTTATCATATTGCTCCGGTAGATTGACTACTGAATTGAAGATGGCTTTTATTATATTCCCCAATGATTTCAAAAGATTACCACTCTCTTCCTCTCGCTTTTGAGGCCCTTTTCCTTCATTGAGTCCTTTTCTATTATCTTCAGGCATATTTCACTCAACTATTAGCTTTACAAATTCTACGTGCAAACTGCTAAATAATAGTTAACAATCTAGCATTTATTTACCACTCAGATGAACATTATTCTAGCAACAGGTGGCACAGGTGGGCACATCTTCCCGGCTATAGCTTTAGCAAAGGAATTAAATGCACAAGGCTATAACTCTATATTATTCACTGATAAACAAATAAATACCAACGCAGAAAGCTACATTTTAATGTTATGTAAATCAAGTAGCAACAAATTTAAATTTTTCTTTTTGCTAATGTATAGCTCTATACTAGCACTATACAAAATGAAAAAATTAAAGCCAAAGATAGTCATTGGCTTTGGCAGCTATGCTTCCTTTCCAAGCCTTCTTGCAGCAAGGATTCTTTCTATACCAATAATTCTGCACGAGCAAAACACGGTCTTGGGCAGAGTAAACAGATTTTTTTCTAAGAGTGCAAAATTAATTGCGACTAGCTTTCCAGAGACTAAATATGCAGAAAGAAGTAAATGTGTTTTCACTGGGAATTTTGTTGATACAAAAGTGCAGGAATATTCTGTACCTCTTGCTCCAATACCTTATGCAGAACCGCAATATCATCCGAGTAGCCTGACACTGGGATCCAGTATGCTTTTGCCTGCAAAACGGTGTCATCTAAGTAGCCGACACTGGGACACAGGAATTTCTAGTACAAAAATAACAGACTCCTCTGCCTATGAAAAAAGCTGGATTCCAGTGTCACGCGCTGGAATGACACCAAGTATAAATATATTAATCACAGCAGGCAGCCAAGGTGCAAACTTATTTGATAACGTGATAAGCAGCGCAATTTGCACCTTGCCTTCAGAATTAAAGAAGAAAATAAAAATAACACAGCAATGTACTGGAAAAAACATAAATAAGGTTAAAGATTTATACAAAAGTGAATATATTAATTGCGAATTAAGTGAATTTTTCAATGATATGAAAAATAGGCTAGCAAACGCACATTTAGTAATCAGCCGCGCTGGAGCAACTTCAATAGCAGAAATAACCCTAACTGGGCGCCCTGCTATATATATTCCCTACCCTCACTCAAAAGATGATCACCAGCTTTACAACGCAAAATACGTTGAAGATTTTGGTGCGGCAGTGATAGTTGAGCAAAATGGCGGAGCAGAAAAAAATCTCACAGAGTTGCTAACTAATCTACTAAACAATCCTGAAAAGCTACATGATATGGCTGGTAATACAGAAAAAACAGGGCTGAAGAATGGAATTGCTGAATTTATGAAAATAATGAAAAATATAGACTTTTAGTTAAAAATATTATATAATTTATTATGTTCTAAGTATATTAAATTATGTACGGAGAAAAAGAAGAGGCTTTAAAAACATTAGGCTTGGAGCCAGCTAACAATCCAAGCAAAGAAGAAATAAGGAAAGAATACAAGCGTTTAGTCCATAAATATCACTCTGATAAACATCCAGGTACGGACGAGGACACAAAAAAAAAGCTGGACGAAAAATTCGACGAGGTAATTAAAGCATATAAATTGCTTACTGATAAATTTGCTACAGCACTTTCTGATAAAGCATTACTTGAAGCGTTTAAGCGTATTTATTCTGATGATAATTTATTAGATCTCTTATCCTATGTTATTTCAACTAAGGATAAAGATTCTGTAAAAAAAATACTTGAAAAATTTAAAAGCGGTACAACTAGAAAATTTGGTGACTACATAAATAAAAGATATCAGGACTCAACACTATTGCATCATGCCTGTTTGAATGGAGAGATTTCTATTGTTAAGCTACTCTTAGATAATGGAGCAAATCCTAATTCGAAAGACAAGTATTACAGATCACCACTCCATATTGCTTTAGAAAAGGGTAATTATGATATATTCAAGCTACTTTTAGAGCATGGAGCAGATCCTAATTTGAAAGATGGAGACGGTATCTTACCATTTTATATTGCCGTGGAAGAGGGGTTTTATAATATTGTTAAGCTACTTTTAGAGCAGTATGCAGTAGATCCCAATTCGAAAGATAAATATGACAGATTATCACTCCACACTGCTGCAAAAAAGGGATATTATGATATAGTAAAGATACTTATAGAGCATGGAGTAGATCCTAATTTGAAAGATAAGTGTGGTGACTCACCACTCCATGTTGCTTTAGAAAATGGGCATTACCATACAGTCAAGTTACTTTTAGAAAAGGGAGCAGATCCTAATTTGCAAGGCGCATATGGCAGATTACCACTTCATATTGCTTTAGAAAATGCGGATTATTATACATTTAAGCTACCTTCAGAACATGAAGCAGACCCTAATTCGAAAGATAAAGATGGTAACTCACCACTATATATTGCTCCAGAAAAGGGAGATTATGATATATTCAAGCTACTTTTAGAGCATGAAGCAGATCCTAATTTGGAAGATACAGACGGTAACTTACCATTACATACTGCCGTAAGAAAGGGGCTCTATAGTGCAGTAAAGCTATTTTTAGGTATCCATTCAGGTGTATGGCTTAAGAAGCAATAGCCAGTAGGTTTTGAAAAGGATTTAACTTCTTTTGCCTCCAAGTCAAGTACAATGAAATTATCCTCTCAAGAAACATATTTCCCCGTTTCGATTGTGTAAAATATGAAACTTTTCGGTAAACAACGTAATGCCGAATCTGTCGCTCAGCATAGTTGTTTGTCAGTGGAATATTTTCTGGATCGTCCAAAAATTTCCACATCATCAGATCCGATTTCATGATATTTTTTGCTACTCGAGACGCTCCAATTGCCTCGGGTAAATTTGATATATTCTTTAAGTAATATCTCGTTCGCTTGCGTAATTTTCTTGCTCTTCTTATGAACCTTAATGTGTCTATTTCATCCTTTAACAGAGCTTTTTTCAATGCAAATAATTCAGTAGCAACATTCCTTAAATAATACCCCAAAACTTTCACTTCGCTATTCCAACTATGAGACAACCTTTCAAAATCTCTTGCTAAATGTGCCCAACAGACCTGCCTTTTCTTGCTGGAAAAGTAGTTGTAAGCTGCATATCTGTCGGTCACTACTAGGTTGTTATTCTTTCCAAATTTACTATTTTCCAGGACTTTCATCCCTCTTGACTCTGTCAATTTGATCACACTTCCTATTTTGCTCGCAAACATCCAGCACCAGCCCTGTTTACCTTTGTTGTAATGGCTAGTTTCATCGATATGTAAAATTTTGCTCTTGCTTACCTCTTCCTCAATTTGCTCATATGCTTCTTGGCATTTTTCTGCCACTCTAGCCTCGCTATTTGATACACTACCGACGCTGATATCCAGGTTGAAAATGTCCTTTATAATATTTGCCACTTCTTTTTTCGAATTCTTGTAAAATCCACTTAATGCTGCAATTACTGACTTAACTCTTGGACCAAATGTGTCCGCAGTTACTCCTTCTTGTAGCTTGCTACTTTTTCTTTTTCCACATCTTTTGCAACGTCCATGCTCTAGTTAATATTCAACTACATACGGCTTGATTTCCGGCAAATCGACCTTTTGATGAGTATACGGATCTTTTGATACCGCAATTTCTCCTCCGCACTCACACGTATTGGGCAGTTCTATTTTTACCATCTCATCTGCCTCCATTTTAGGGCGGTAACTGCCTTTATGTCCAACCTGTGCTCCTACTTTCCTGTCACTTTTTGGCTTATTTTCCCTCATCTTATATAATTCTTTGGAGCTTGGTATAGATGAATTTTTTGAACTTAAGCCAAGCCTTTCTTTTAACTCAGCGTTTTCGATCCTTAGCGCTTTATTTTCTGCTTTAAGCTCTTCTATTTTTGTTTCTAACTTTTCTATAGTCTGCTTAAACTTTCGCAAAATTCTAAAAGATCAACCATATTACCTCACAGCCACTCTAGTCTACCTTTTTAGCATTCCTTGTCTACTCTTTATTTTACCGCCCGGCTGAATGGATACTACAGAAATTAAATTTTTATGTTATAACATTGGGAAGATCTATATAATAAAATTATATAGATCTTTTTTTAACTGGATACAGCCTTTAAATTCCATTCAAAATAACTTTTATATTCATCATTTGTGCCCAATTGAAATTCCTGGATTCTAGCGCGTGACGCTAGAATCCAGGTCTTTTTAACTTGATCCTATGATCAAGTCATAATATGACAAGAAAGCTTTATTATTAAAACATTTCTATTAATTTCATAAGTATAGCTATCCACTACATTTCCTTTAAAAATATTATTACTAAAATACTTTATTATTAAAACATTTCTATTAATTTCATCAATATAACCACCCATTCTATTTTCTTTAAAAATATCATTATTAATTATTTAAATTTTATCTAATATTCTTAACTTTTGTAGATTTTTTAATGGAATTATGGGAAATTATATGAAAATCAGTTATTTCCAAAACGGAAATAACTGGTCTTTAAAAGTATGTTGCTGCATAATAATAGCGTTAAAGTTGTAATTTTGCAGTTTATGGAAGCTTTGGTGTTTGTAGAGCTACTATTTTTTGTGGTTATGTAAGAAGTCCATTCCCTGAAATATATTGACTTCATGAGCGTTAGAGAGCATTTTATATGTGTTGTGTGCCCGTAGCTCAGCTGGATAGAGCAACAGCCTTCTAAGCTGTGGGTCGTAGGTTCGAATCCTACCGGGCACGCTCTTTTAGTATTTTCTATAAACCTTCAGATACTCGGGTACAATATTTTCAATCGACAGAGGCCTAATTTTTATTGCTTCAAGATCAGTGGATTTTTCAGTTGTGCTATTCATCATAATTTTTACTTGATCTCGCGTAAGCATGGGTGCTGTGTTTCCCGTTATGGGTTTTAACAGCATGGAAATAATTTTATTTTCCAGGAAAAAGGCTATCAGCTTTGCCATTGAGAAGGATATATTGATTAGTAGGCACTTTCTGTTAGTCACATTCAAAATAAATTTCAATAAACTCTTGAAAGAGTAAACCTTTGGCCCACCTAAGCAGTAAACTTTCTTGTCTTGCTTATTGAGGCTGATGATACGATACACCACTTCTGCAAGGTCAGTTACACATATTGGTTGAAATTTAGTTGTTCCATTGCCAATTAGTGGTAAGAAAGGCAGGATAGTTGCTAATCTTGCAAATTTATTAAAGAAATTATCTTCCTTGCCAAATACAAGACTTGGTTTAATTATTATTGCTTTGAAGAATTCAGAAGTTACTGCTTTTTCGCCCTCCATTTTACTCTGAGCATATTTCGATAACTTATTATTTTCTATTCCCATAGCAGAAAAATGTATCATCATTGGCACATTTTGCATTTTTGCAGCTTTTGCTATCCTTTCAGCTATTTTAACGTGAACAGTGTGGAAATCATGTTTTTTTCTTTCATATAGTATCCCCACTAAGTTTATGACCACGTCACATTCTTCCATACTTTTAAGAACCGATTCCTCGTCAGAAAAATCGCCTTTAAATACTGAGATTTGCCCTAAGTTGCCACATAATTTAAGAGAAGAAGCCTTATCTTGATTGCGAGTAAATATTTTTATTGAATATCCGGCTTCTGCCAAGCGTTTTACTACTTGTTTCCCTATAAATCCTGTTCCACCAAAGATAACTATACGTTTTGTCACAATTAAAGTTCTTCAAATACCCTAAATTAAATACAATATTTTTAATTAATATTCTATGAAGATCTTTCTGCAATAAATCTTGCTCATGTTTTGTTCTTAATTTAATCTATTAATTATTTAACCATATTAAATGCGTCCTGTGATATTGTGTGGCGGTAGACTTTGGCCTTTATCCAAACCAAAGCAATTTCAAAAAATGTTTAGCAACAATACTATGTTGCAGAACACTCTGCTCAGGCTAAAAAGCGATTATATGCCGCCTATAGTTACTACAAATGTACAATATGAATCATTAGTAATAAAGGAGTTACAGGCTTTAAAAGAATACAAGGTAGTTTTCGAGCCAACTAAAATTGGTACAGCAGCGTCAATATTAATTGCTGCTCTTCTTTGTGATGAAAATGAGATAATGTTAATTTTGCCTTCAGATCACTTTGTAGGCGATGTGAATAATTTTTATAATTCTATTGAAAAAGCTTCTAAAGTAGCCTCTGAAGCTGACTCCATAGTCATTTTTGGAGTTAAACCTTGTGGATTTAATCCTGAATATGGTTATATTAATGCAGTTTATGATGATAATAAAAAATACCACATAGTAAAAAATTTCATAGAAAAACCTAAGTACGAATTGTGCAATAGTCACTATTGGAATGCTGGTATATTCGTGTTTAAGGCAAAGCGCTATATAGATGAGATCAAAAAGTTTGCTCCACATCTCTATCACTTGTGTGCTAAAGGTATAGAAAATTTTATACCACAAGAGAAATTTTTTTACCTCAAACAACAAGATTTTGCAGAAATTGAAAGTGTATCAATTGACTGCTTAGTTATGGAAAAAGCAAAAAATGTTGCAATGATAGAGGCTAATTTTGATTGGGCTGATGTTGGAACGTGGAGTTCAGTTGGCTTTGTTGCATAGCTAAAGTAAAAAGAACTGGGAGTTACTGACGAAATTCATTATAAACAGGCATTTAACCGACAAAGGAAAAATATGCCAGTCAAAATGAAAGTCAGTAACTGCTACGAATATAACAAATTTCTCCAAGAAAGAGGAAATATTTTTTATTACGTCAACGATGCCATAGAAAATTGGTACGAAAAAAGTCCCAAAATGGCCGGTGGCAACAATATTTATAGTGATAAAGTCGTAATTCTAATTCACATAATAACTTATTTGTTTAGAATAGGCCTAAGACAAACGGTGGGGTTTATAGCGGGATACCTTGAGCAAATAGGAAAAAATTTGCAAGTTATCAGCTATTCCCAGGCTTCCAGAAGATTCAAAAAGCTTAACTTAAAAATTAATGATCGAAGACATGATAAAAACAGTATGGAAAATATTGAGATCGCCATAGATAGCACTGGAATAAGCATCTACAATAATATTCCAGGCCATAGTAAGGCAAACGGTACAGATAGAAAGTACCGTGGCTATAAGCAAACAAGAAAATTGCATGTAATGCTGGAGATAGGTAGCAAAAAAGTCATAGCTGCAAAATACAGTAGTGGAGTTTATTCTGACCACTATGGAGCCTGTGATCTTATTGCAAGGGCTAATGCTAAATACAATATAAGCACACTATATGCAGACAGAGCATATAATCGAAAGAAGTTATACAAATTGTGCAATGAGCTTGGCATAAAGACAAAAATTCCTCTGCAAAACAATGCAGTGGAGCATCCAAAGCTGGATTATATGGCTGAGAGAAATTCTACAATCAAGCTCATAAAGTCATATGGTGAAGATGGTATGAAGAAGTGGAAAAAAGAGATAAATTATGGGAAGAGATCTTATATAGAAAGTTTTTTCTCGCGACTGAAGCAAACATTTGGGTTTAGTTTTAGGAACAAATCTGAGATTAACCGTAAGAAAGAAATGCTACTCAAGTGTTATTTGCTGAACAAATTTACTGAAATAGGCATGGCTAAATTTGAGATAGCTTCATGAATTTATTATGCATTGCCTCCTATCCAAAGAGCGATGCAACAAAGCCAGTTCAGTTCTGGAGTTGAGTAAGGTGTTTAATAAAGAGCCACAGTGGAAAGAAGAGCCAAACGCTCAAATGAGTAAGAGCCTATTTTCGTTTATGTCCAAAATAAAAGAAATGAAGAAAGTAACAAAGGAGATAAAACCATGGGGATTTTGTAGTACAATTTTAACTGGTGAAAATTTTCTGGTAAAATATCTACTTATAAATCCATCAAACTGTACTTCTAAACAATTTCATAACTATAGAGATGAGTATCATGTAGTATTATCAGGAACTGGGTGTATTACTCTGGATGATACAGTGCATACTGTGGAAAAAGATAGTGTAATAGAAATTCCAAGAAATGTTTCTCACAGAATTGAAAATAGGAGCAAAGATTCACCGATTGAGATAGTTGAGTTTCAGGTGGAAGAATTTTTATCTGACAATGATATAGTTAGACTTGATGATATGTACGGAAGGGCTTTACAGATGTAAGATAATAATACATAACATATAGACGGATGGTAAATTTTGTTTTACAACCGTGTGTCTCAAGCATTTTTAATGAAGGCAAAAAAATGAGCTCTATAAAAAAAATTCTCAGTATTTTGTGCATAATATTGCTTTTTTCTTCCTCAGGTTATGCAGATCCTAATACTCAGCCAAGTGGTACTGCAATGGATGATACAACTACAGTAATATGTAACATTATCAAGTATATTTGGGGTATTGGTGGGCCGCTTATGACGGTGGTATTTATTGGTGCAGCTTTGCTTGCAATATTTGGTAGGATGCCTTGGCCAGCTCTTTTTGCATTAGGTATGTTCTGTGGTGTATTTTTTGGTGCTAAGGCAATTATAATGAAGGTTATGCCTAATATAAGCAGTAATATGCTAGTAATGCAGCAGTGTGGAAATTAGTTGATAATTCGCAAGAATATTTTTTTGTTGATTGACAGCGGCTTTGCAAAAGGGTCGCTCAATTAAAAATCTATTGAAGAAATGGCATTTAATGTTACAATATTAACTATATTTCCAGAGATGTTTCCTGGCTTCTTAGATTATTCTCTTGTTGGAAAAGCGCTGAAGGAAAAGATATGGAATCTTGAAGTGGTAAATATTCGCTCTTTTGCTAAAGATAAGCATTCAACGGTAGACGATGTTCCATATGGAGGAGGAGCTGGAATGGTTATGCGTCCTGACGTAGTTGGTGATGCAGTAGATCATGCGCTCTCTACACATAAAAACACTAAATTCATTTGTATGACTCCTTCTGGAATGAAATTTAATCATAAGATTGCAGAAGAATTGATAGAATGTTCCCATATAACAATACTCTGCGGTCGATTTGAGGGTATTGACCAAAGGATAATAGATGCGTATACTCCTTATGAGTTAAGTATTGGAGATTATATACTTTCGGGAGGTGAACCGGCTGCTATGGTGGTTCTCGATGCATGCATCAGGCTTCTTCCTGGTGTAGTAAATAACTCTGATAGTATCACTGAAGAGAGCTTTAGTTATAATGGTGGTATACTTGAATATCCTCAGTATACTAGGCCTGAACAGTGGAAAGGATATAAAGTGCCTGAGATTTTGTTATCTGGCAATCACAAAAAAATAAGTGATTGGAGAAAAGAAAAGTCTCATGTTATAACGAAAAAGCGTCGGTCTGAATTATTGAGTGGAGATGATAAATGACAAGTTTACTTGAAAAATTTAACAAGCAGCAAATACAACAGCTAGCTAAAGAAATTCCAGAATTTCGTCCTGGAGATGATTTAAAAGTGGTTTTTAAAGTAGTTGATGGTGGAAGTGAGCGTATGCAGATATTTGAAGGTGTATGCATATCAAAGAGAAAGCGTGGATTACATTCCTCTTTTTTAGTTAGGAAAGTAAGCCATGGAGAAAGTATAGTATCTCAATTTTTTGTCTACTCTCCTGCATTGGTTTCAGTGCAAGTAACAAGAAGAGGGAAAGTTCGCAGAGCAAAGTTGTATTACCTGTGTAAGCTATTTGGAAAAGCTGCAAGAATTAAAGAGCGCACTGTTCGCAAAAGTTAGTGCATAACGCTAAAGTCTGGAAGATTTTTTACAGGTACTCAAATAAATGAGTATAAAAACAAAATTCCTGAAGTTATTGCAAGCTAGGCGTGTACATAATCGCATTAAAAGAAAAAATAAAAAAAACAAAGCGTTACGTTTTTGTTCTTTGACAGCTTTATTCATCTCGCTTGGTTCTCCTATATGCATATTGTTCAGTATATTAATTAATTCTTACGGCGCTTTAACAACAACAAAAATTTTGCTGCCAATTGAAATCAGTGCTGACTTTAGATTAGATGGTGATATACGATATAAGTCCATTAAATTACTAAGTAATTCTTTACATAAAGTATTTAAAGGGGCTGATTTTACAGATAGTGATGAAATCTTAAGTCGTAACTCCCACAAAGAGTTAGAAAAATTTCTTCACAGAAAAACAGAAGGTGGTGGCAAATATGAGGTTTGGTTGACTGCATCGAGCATGATAAATTCCATTAATAAGGGAAATTATAAAGATGATCACTATTCTGCATTACTTGATTGTCTAAAAAAGCAAGAAAGAGTAAAAAAAGTTTTTAATAAGTCTTTGTTTATTAAATCTGATTCTCGTGAGCCAGAAAATGCAGGGATCTTGGGAGCAC
Organism: Wolbachia endosymbiont of Ctenocephalides felis wCfeT; assembly: GCF_012277295.1. Classification (NCBI taxonomy): domain Bacteria; kingdom Pseudomonadati; phylum Pseudomonadota; class Alphaproteobacteria; order Rickettsiales; family Anaplasmataceae; genus Wolbachia; species Wolbachia endosymbiont of Ctenocephalides felis. Next base: position 1,055,880 of record NZ_CP051156.1, on the reverse strand, counting down.
TTATCGGTTCATTGATGGCGATTATAGTGTGTTTAGCGTTGGCACTACCTATAGGGATTATGTCTGGCATCTGTCTTTATGAGCTTATGAATAAAAATAGACTAATAACTAACATTTTAGAGATAAGTATCAATAATCTTGCTGCAGTTCCTTCAATAATATTCGGTGTGGTGGGTTTAACCCTATACCTTGGCATGTTAGGACTGCCTCGTTCTTCGCCACTTGTTGGTGGTATGACTCTTTCATTTATGATGTTACCTAATATCATAATTGCAACGAGAAATGCTTTTGCTAGTGTGCCTATTGCAATAAAAAATGCAGCTTTTGCCCTTGGAGCACCTCATATTAAGGTAATATTTGATCATTCATTACCAATTGCGTTACCAAGAATAATACATGGCACTGTATTGGCAACTGCAAGAGTGTTAGGTGAATCTTCCCCCTTGCTGATGATCGGTATGGTGGCATTTATAGCTGATACTCCTACGTCTTTTTTCGATCCAGCAACTGTTTTACCTGTACAGATATATATATGGTCAAGCAGTCCCGAGATTGCATTTGTTGAGCTTGCTGCCATCGCAATTATAGCGTTATTGTTGATATTATTTGCGTTAAATTTAGTAGCAAATTTTGTAAAGAGGAAGTTTGAATTTTTTAATTTTTAATAACTCATGAAAATCACTGTTCTGTTTGGTTATGGCTTAAATTGTGAAAAAGAAACTGCATTTGCATTTATGGAATGCAGTAGAAAGCTTGGTATTAACAATATTGAAGTAAAGATTGTCCATATCAACGAAATTATAGATAATCCAAATGAACTAAAGTCAAGTAACATACTTGCAATTCCAGGGGGCTTTTCTTATGGCGACGACACTGGTGCTGGAAATGCATTTGCTTTACGCATTAAAAATAATTTATCTGATGAATTTCAAGAATTTTTATCTCAAGACAAACTCATTATAGGAATATGTAATGGTTGCCAGATATTAGTAAAGCTTGTTCCAGAATTTTCTAATTTAGCTTTAATTCGTAACGATATGGACAACTATCAATGCCGTTGGGTAAGAGTTAAAGTAAATTCAAAAAGTAACTCTATTTGGTTACATAATCTGGATGAGCTTTACCTACCTGTTGCTCATGGAGAAGGTAAATTTTTTATGGATAATAACGTTCTAAATCAATTGATTGAAGATCATTCCACTGCGTTGCTATATATAGATGAAAATAGCAATTATGCTAATTTGCAATTTTCTTACAATCCAAATGGATCTATGTATGACCTTGCAGCTTTATCAGATAAAAGTGGTAGAGTGTTAGCCTTAATGCCTCACCCAGAGAGAGGAATATTTTTCACTCAGCAAGACAATTGGCCACTTGAAAAAGAAAAATGCAAACGTTCAGGTACTAGCGTGCCAAAGTATGGTGATGGCATGCTTATATTTGAAAATGCCCTTAGGTATTTTGTGAGTTAGGTGGTACATAAGTGTTGAATTGTAGTAATAGCAATTTTTAGTTGGCGGTTTTATTAGGAGAAATTTTACTTTAATCTCATATGATATGCACTTCATATTAATCAAGTGGAGGCTAAAAATATGACAAATAAACTGGAATTACAAAACGTTGTTCGATACAGTCCTGATGCTAATCCAGATAGTGTAGGGTATAAATATTATGGGGTCACAGCAAAAGATCCAGATTTAGGTGTAGCCGCTAGATTAACACTTAACAATTCACACTATATACGCAATGCTCTTGATTCAGAAAGAGATGAGAAAGAAACGGCTAATAGAACATTTGACTTAAAACTTGATTTGCTTGATGAGAAAACTGGTGCAACCAAGCGGGTCTGTGGAATGGAAGGTGTAAAAATTGATGGAACAGTTCAGTATGACAGTGAAAACCGTGCTTTTGCTGTAACTTTAGATGAAAATCAAGATTCAGGAAGGATTGATTTCTTAAATACTTTAATAGGGAATCACTTAGATCTTTTTGCTTAGTAACAGTATAAAGGGCATATATCTTATGCCCTTTTTCCATTTTTTATTATTTTTTTAATACAGAATTGAGATTATTCTTGTTTGTTATCGTCTTCTTTATCTTTTTTATTGCTATGGCTTACTACAGTAATTGCATAAGCACATAATTCCGAAAAAGAAATTCCATTTTCTTGAGATAATTTATGTAATTTTTGTAAGCTTTCTTTAACTTTGTTAGGAATGTTTCCTCCGCGCTCTTTTGTAAGCCAACAATCTTGATGATGAATTGGATGAGTATCGCTTTTTGGATTGCCTATATATATTGCAAAAGGAGAGCTTTGCCCTTTAAAATCACATTGTACGGTAAACTTTTTTATAGATTCAGCCATTTATAGACCTCTGCCTTTCTTTTTTGTAGTAACGGGTGAAGGGAGTGGTGTTTTCATGGAATGTTGTAAATGAACGGTACTTTCTCTTCCCTCCAGTCCCTCCAGAGCTCGAAGGACGTCAGCTTTTCTTAACCGAGACTCTTTTGCTACTTGCATTCCATTTTTTACCATTATCTTAGCATGTGCTAATACTTTTTTCACTAGCTCTAAATCGCCATTAAACATTTGAAGTAGCACTTGAAACACTTCTGCCAAGGTTAATCCGTCATCAGGATTTATAATCTTGTTTTCTATAAAGTTGACAATTTCTGTAAATTTGTCACCATTTTGAGATATGGTAGTATCGTTCTGATTTTCCATGCCGCTATTCATAGACTCAAGTGTATATTATATATATAAATACTCTACTACTTTATATTATGGTGCACGATAGTTAAACATTTATTAATAATATGCTCGCTCATATACATGAATTAATTAATAAAAATCAAGGATCAATATCTCTAAGTGATTTCATGAGTTCTGCTTTATATCACGAGAAATACGGATATTATATGAACAAAGTGTCCATTGGTAAAGATGGAGATTTCATTACTGCCCCTGAAATCAGCCAGCTATTTGGTGAAGTAATAGCAGTTTGGATAATGAATACATGGGAAAAGCTAGGAAAGCCACCAAGATTCTCTTTAGTTGAACTTGGGCCAGGTAAAGGAACGCTAATCCACGATATAATAAGAGTGACTAGAAAATATAGCAGTTTTTTTGATTCAATGTCACTTCACTTGATTGAGGTTAGTCCAGCTTTAAGAAAAGTACAAAAGCAAACTTTGAAAGATGCAGAAGTAAGTTGGCACGAGGATATAGATAATCTGCCAGAGCAACCAATGATTTTCCTAGCAAATGAATTTTTTGACGCTCTGCCAGTTGACCAGTTTGTTTATAAAAATGGGGAATGGTATGAAAATAGAATAACAAAACAAGGTGACAGTAACTTCAATTTTACTCAGTTCAAATTGGTTCCAGAATTAGCGATGCGTGAAAAGCTTTTCGATGGTGCAGTATTAGAAATGTGCACGGCTAGAATTGATATGATAAAAAAAATTGAAGAGAAAATACACAGTAATAAAGGAGCTGCTTTAATCATAGATTATGGCTATATATACCCCACGTACAAAAGCACTCTGCAGTCAATAAGACAGCACAAATATACTGACGTTCTTGAAGGTATAGGTAGTAGTGATATCACTACGCTTGTAGATTTTAGCGCATTGCAAAATGCACTAAAATACACAGATTGTGAAATTCTTACTCAAAGGGAATTTTTATATTCCTTTGGTATTAAAGAAAGGATGCAAATATTAATGAAAAATGCAGATAATGAACAAAAGAGTAGAATTTTAAGTACATTTCTTAGATTAACTGAGAATATGGGTACGCTATTTAAGGTGATGTTGCTCCTGAATATTTAATTTAATAAAAGCTTCGCTATTGGCACGATAGGCATTCGCCATAATCAATATCCGTTTGTTGTTGGAAAGCTTCACTTTTTTGGAACACATCATGTGAGATTTTATCAGCTCTTTGCATTGATTGTGATCTACAGTAATATAGGCTTTTCAGTCCCTTTTTCCAAGCAAGAGCATGTACTTTATGCAAATAACGCTTATGTACATTGGCAGGCAGAAATAAATTTACTGATTGAGCTTGGCAAACATAAGGCGTTCTATCACTTGCATGTTCTATTATCCATCTTTGATCTAGCTCATATGCGGTTTTAAACGTAAGTTTCTCATGCTCACTAAGAAAATCTAAATGCTGAACAGAACCTTCATTTGTTGAAATTGAAGACCATACCTTTTCACTATTTTGATTTTTTTCTGCTAATAACTTTTGTAAAAACTTGTTTCGTACTACAAACGAGCCAGTTAGTGTTTTTTGTATGAAAACATTTGCTGCATATGGCTCTATTCCAGGAGAAGTATTACCTGCTATGATAGAGATTGAAGCAGTTGGAGCAATGGCAAGTTTGTGTGTAAATCTTTCCATTAGACCAATTTCTTTTGCATCAAGACACGGCCCTTTTTCTTCTGCTAATTTTTTTGAAACTAAATCTGCTTGTTCGCGCAAATACTTGAATATTTTTTTGTTCCATTGCTGTGCCATTACTGATTCAAAAGGAACCATTTTGCTTTGCAAAAATGAATGAAAGCCCATTACGCCAAGACCAATACTACGCTCTCTTATTGCAGAATATTTTGCCCGTTGCATTTCATCTGGTGCCTGACTGATAAAGTCTTCTAGTACGTTATCAAGGAAACGCATTATATCTTCTATGAAGAGTGTATTATCTTTCCATTCTTCATAGTATTCAAGGTTTACGGATGATAGACAACATACAGCCGTACGTGATTTACCTAAATGATCATAACCTGTAGTTAGAGTGATTTCACTACATAAATTTGACATTTTTATGTCTAAATCCAGCTCTTTGTAAGATTTTGGTTTATTATTGTTTGTTGCATCAAGAAAGAGAATATAGGGCTCTCCAGTTTCGATTCTTGCTGTTAATATTTTTATCCATATATCACGTGCTTTTACAGTTGAAATAATTTTATTGTTATGGGGACTAATCAAGTCCCATTTTTGATCTTTTTCAACAGCTTGCATGAATTTGTCATTTACAATTACGGCATGGTGTATATTTAAAGCTTTACGATTTGGATCACCGCCTGTTGGTTTGCGTATGTCTAAGAACTCCTCTATTTCAGGATGGGAAACAGGGAGATAGACTGCTGAACTTCCTCTTCTTAATGATCCTTGACTGATTGCAAGTGTGAGAGAATTTTGCACCACAATAAATGGTACAATTCCTGATGTTTTGCCACTGCCTTTTACGCTTTCACCAATTGAACGCAAGTTACCCCAGTAACTTCCTATTCCACCCCCTCGTGCAGCAAGCCAAACGTTTTCATTCCATAAATCAACTATTCCCTGTAAACTATCTTCAGTTTCGTTAAGAAAGCAAGAAATAGGTAATCCTCTTTTAGTACCACCGTTACTCAATATTGGTGTTGAAGGCATAAACCATAAATTGCTCATGTAATCATAAAGGCGCTGTGCATGTTCTTTGTTATCAGAGTAATAGTTGGAAATGCGTATAAAGAGATCCTGATAACTTTCATTTTCTATTAAATATCTATCTGATAAAACTGCTTTCCCAAAATTAGTCAATTTGCTATCTTTCTCGTAATTAATACTAATATTATTCATAAACTCCTCTTTAATATTATTTTTATCAAACACTATTTTGAGCAACAATTAAGCTAAGCTTTTTAGGCTTTTTTGTGGATGCTGTAATACAAACAAGATACCGTCAACTTGACTGCCATACATTTTACAGTAACTCATATAACTTATTTGCATATTTATTTCTTTTGCAACACGCTGGACATAACCCTCTGAATGGCGAAAATAATCTCCTTTATTGATAAAGTCGACATCTTCACTTTCTTTTCTTCTGATCAAACATATGATGGCCCCCTTTTTGCTCATAGATCTTTTAGCTAATTCTAGCTCTGTTTGAAAATCATATGAATAATGTAATACTTCAGATAGTATGATTACGTCATATAGATTATTTTTCTCTTGCTTCAAGAATTCTGTCATTTCCATATGTATCAATTCGTTATAAACAGGTTTACCCTTTATAAAACACCCTCTAGCAATATTTAGCATTCTATTTGAAATGTCAATTCCTGTTATGTGACCTCCAATATTGTGTATTTTTAAGAAGTGACCACATATTCCAGTTCCGCAGCCAAGGTCAAGTATATTAAGCTTAGAAGTATCGTTATTAAAGATTTTTGTGACTGCCATGTGTACAAGTTCATGTCCTCTGTATTGTTTAGCAATTAACCAATGCTCAACAAAATATTCACCTGTGTAGTCGAAGTATTGCTTTATGATATTTTTAGGTAGTTCTGTAATAAGAGAGGGATTTGCCATTTTTTGTATGTAATAAGATGCTTCTTTATAATTATTGTCGAGCTTCAGTGTTTTTGTTAAATAATTATAAGCTTTACTAGTGTTTCCTGCTGCAAAATGACACCTTCCAATGTTATACCAAACTATAGGTAGATTGGGATAAAATATGCTAATCAGCCAAAACCTTAACTTTGCATCCGATATATTGCCTTTATAGAAGTGATATAAGCCCATCTCAATATTTGTATTTAACAGATTTTTAGATTTTACAAGGAATGTTATAGTTCCTTTATGAATGGCATTGTATTTATTTATGGCGAACTCTTTTACTTTTTTAATACTAAACATGCTGATTAACTTATAAATAAAATTTGAGATAATATTTACTTAAAAATAAATTATCTTTAATATCTTTAAACATCTTAGCTAGCACTTTCAAGCAGAGATGATTGCTGGAACATTGTATACTACAAAGTATCTTTTTCATTAATTTTCATTGCACATAATATTACCCATATTTTATAGATTTTACCAATCAGGATTACCAGTATATTATTGTTGCAAATGTAAGTAAATGTTTTGTATAAAAAAACGTTGACATATTGTTCACTGGCTTATACCATATAAAGGTTAATTAAGTTTTTAGATGTTTGACAAGTTTTATGGTAGAGATTAATTTAATCTCAATTCAATTTTAATAATATTTAACTCTGCATATTCTGCATATAGTCGGATAAATAAATTATTAAGAGCACTTGATGGATGCCTTGGCGTTAAGAGGCGATGAAGGACGTGGCAGGCTGCGATAAGCTGCGGGGAATTGTCAACAAATTTTGATCCGCAGATTTCCGAATGGGGAAACCCAACTAGCTTTGCTAGTTATTACATAGTAATATGTAAAGCAAACTTGGTGAACTGAAATATCTAAGTAGCCAAAGGAAAAGAAATCAACCGAGATTCCGTTAGTAGTGACGAGCGAAAGCGGAAAAGGCCAGTGACTTAGAAATAAGAATTAGAATACTCTGGAAATAGTAACCATAGAAGGTGATAGTCCTGTATAAGTAGAAAGTTTCTAAGTCCTTGAGTAGGGCGGGGCACGTGAAACCCTGTTTGAATGTGGGGGGACCATCCTCCAAGCCTAAATACTCCTTAACGACCGATAGTGAACGAGTACCGTGAGGGAAAGGTGAAAAGAACCCCGGGAGGGGAGTGAAATAGAATCTGAAATCGAGTGCTTACAAACAGTTGGAGCTTTATATTTCTTGTAAAAGTAGTATTAAAGTGACAGCGTACCTTTTGCATAATGGGTCAGCGAGTTAATCTGTGAAGCAAGCTTAAGCCGTTAGGTGTAGGCATAGCGAAAGCAAGTCTGAATAGGGCGTTTTAGTTTTATGGATTAGACCCGAAACCAAGTGATCTAGTCATGACCAGATTGAAGGTGTGGTAAAACACACTGGAGGATCGAACCAGTTAATGTTGCAACATTATTGGATGAGTTGTGATTAGGGGTGAAAGGCCAATCAAACTTGGAAATAGCTGGTTCTCCGCGAAATCTATTTAGGTAGAGCGTTGTATGTATATTATTGGGGGTAGAGCACTGGATAGACTAGGGGGATTCACCGTCTTACCAAATCTAACTAAACTCCGAATACCAGTGATTAATTATACAGCAGGCACACTGCGGGTGCTAAGTCCGTGGTGGAAAGGGGAACAACCCAGATCACCATCTAAGGTCCCAAAATTACAGCTAAGTGGGGAAGGAAGTGGAAAGACCATTACAGCTAGGAGGTTGGCTTGGAAGCAGCCATCCTTTAAAGAAAGCGTAACAGCTCACTTGTCTAAATAAGTCTTTCTGCGCTGAAAATGTACCGGGGCTAAAGCTGTATACCGAAGATGTGGGTGCTTGTTGGTTGCGGTCAACAAGCGCGGTAGCGGAGCGTTCTGTAAGTCTGTGAAGGTGGTTTGTGAAGACTACTGGAGATATCAGAAGTGAGAATGCTGACATAAGTAGCGTAAAAGAGTGTGAAAAACACTCTCACCAAAAATCTAAGGGTTCCTACGTTAAGTTAATCTGCGTAGGGTTAGTCGGTTCCTAAGGCGAGTCCGTAAAGGAGTAGTCGATGGCAATCAGGTTAATATTCCTGAACCTCTTAAGTGTGACGGATTTTGTATTTGTATAGACCTTATTGGATTGGTTTATGCTTAAAAGAAGTCCCAGGAAATAGCACTTATATTTATGAGGCCGTACCGTAAACCGACACTGGTGGATGAGTAGAGTATACTAAGGTGTTGAAAGAATGATGTTGAAGGAACTCGGCAAATTATACCTGTAACTTCGGAAGAAGGGTAACCTGTTTTTAGGCAACTATTGGCAGGTGGCACAGAATAGGGAGTAGCGACTGTTTACTAAAAACACAGGACTCTGCGAACACGTAAGTGGAAGTATAGGGTCTGACGCCTGCCCGGTGCTGGAAGGTTAATAGGAAGGGTGCAAGCTCTAAATTGAAGCCCCAGTAAACGGCGGCCGTAACACTGACGGTCCTAAGGTAGCGAAATTCCTTGTCGGGTAAGTTCCGACCCGCACGAATGGCGTAACGATTTCTCCGCTGTCTCCAACATCAATTCAGCGAAATTGAATTCCCCGTGCAGATGCGGGGTACCCGCGGTTAGACGAAGAGACCCCGTGCACCTTTACTATAGCTTTACATTGCTATTAAAAGCGTGATGTGCAGGATAGGTGGGAGACTTTGAAGTTATGGCGCTAGCTGTAATGGAGTCAACCTTGAGATACCACCCTTTACGTTTTTAGTATCTAACTATGTTTCATTATCTGGAACTAGGACATTGTATGGTGGGTAGTTTGACTGGGGCGGTCGCCTCCTAAAAAGTAACGGAGGCGTGCGAAGGTAAGCTAGAGCTGGTCGGAAATCAGCTTGATAGTATAATGGCATAAGCTTGCCTGACTGCGAGGCTGACAAGCCAAGCAGAGACGAAAGTCGGTCATAGTGATCTGGTGATTCTGTATGGAAGGGTCATCACTCAACGGATAAAAGGTACGCCGGGGATAACAGGCTGATGGTGTTCGAGAGTTCATATCGACGACACCGTTTGGCACCTCGATGTCGACTCATCACATCCTGGGGCTGAAGAAGGTCCCAAGGGTTCGGCTGTTCGCCGATTAAAGTGATACGTGAGTTGGGTTTAGAACGTCGTGAGACAGTTCGGTTTCTATCTGCCGTGGGTGAAGGAAATTTGAGAAGATCTGACTCTAGTACGAGAGGACCGAGATGGATATACCTCTGGTGTACCAGTTGTTATGCCAATAGCATCGCTGGGTAGCTATGTATAGATGGGATAATTGCTGAAAGCATATAAGCAAGAAACCCTCTTCAAAAAGATTTCCCAATTAAGGCCGTGGGAGACTACCACGTTGATAGGCTAGGTGTGGAAGCATGGTAACATGTGGAGCTAACTAGTACTAATAGCCTGATTGATTTATTTTCTTTCTGTATGTGTATATGCAGTGTTAAATATTATATTGAATTTAGAAGATTTTGTTGACTTGGTGGCTATAGCAAAGATGAAACACCCGATCCCATCTCGAACTCGGAAGTGAAACTTTTTAGCGCTGATGGTACTTGAAAAGGGAGAGTAGGTCGCTGCCAAGTTTATAAAATCTTCTTTTAATTTTTTTTAATCAAACTAAACTGTAATCCAAAAATAATTTCCTAACTTTGTTTTTGATGGAATATTTCCGTTGTTATTAGAGCCTCTAAGGTGTATATTTTTACTTTCAATCTATATTAAAGAATGAGAGCGATAATTTTGATGATAGTGTTGTTGTGTAGCAATTATACAATGGCAAGTGAGAGTGTAAGTCTTGTAGATAAGAAGTTATCACAAGGATATGTAGCTCCGGTACGTACAGATGATAGCATTATTTTAGCAGATAAGCATGGAGCGCTGTACTCTTTTGATATTGATAACTCAAAAGTGCTAAATTGGAAGGTACATACCATAGATAAAAAAAATATAGGCAATATGAGCCTTTCGTATCATGGGGAGGATGTCTTCTTTATAGTAGATAATATTTTGCATGTAGTAGATGCAAAAACTGGTGAGGTTCGCTGGGAGAGAGAATTAAGATCGCCAGTAAGAGGAAAAGCAGCTGTAATAAATAGTAAGTTAGTAGTGTTAACTGTTGATAATTATCTTCAGGCGTTTGATGTAAGAGATGGCAGCACTATTTGGTCACATCAAAATGGTATCAGTGAAGTTCGAGGTTTATATTCTATATCACCAGCAGTTTCTAATGATAAAGTAATAGCACCGTTTTCAAATGGCGAATTAGTGGCTTTTAGTGAAGATGGTAAAAGATTATGGAGCCAAAAGTTATTTACAAGCCTTTTGGATACACAGCTTACAGATATTACAACGACACCAAGAATACTTGATAATATTGCGATAGCTACAAGTAATTCTTACATTTACGGTGTTGATATACAGTCAGGAAGTATTTTATGGTCTAAGCCGTTACAAGTAAAAAGTGTGTCGGATATTAAGTCATACTATAGTCCAGTAATGAAGGAGAAAAAGAAAGGTGGAAAGATTTTTATAATTACTAAAGATGATAGAATAATTGCTATTGATATACAAAATGGTGAAGTAGTCTGGCAGTCTGAGTCAGTAGAAAATACACAATTTTTTGCTCCAGTTATGTACGCTTATACGCTGTGGGTAACAAGTGATCAGGGTTCCATAATTGCTTTTCCTGGATCTAAAACCTCAGGAAGGGTTATCAAAATACCTGGTAATGTATTCCATACACCGGTATTTACTCGCGATAAAATATATTTAACAACTGAGGGGAATGGTGTTTATTCTTTAGAAAATAGGTTTGTTATGTATGACTGATTATGATCTGATTGTTATAGGTGGTGGTCCTGGGGGTTATAAATGTGCTATTGCTGCTGCAAAATTTGGGTTAAAAGTTGCGTGTGTAGATAAAAACGATATTTTTGGAGGTACATGTCTTAGAGTTGGTTGCATACCATCTAAAGCGCTTCTTCACTCCTCCTATCAGTACTCTCACACAAAAAATGATCTGTCAAAGCTCGGTATAAAAATCAAAGGTGTAAATTTTGATCTAAACGAAATGCTGAGCTATAAAGATGCTAGAGTGCAGGAACTTGGAAAAGGCATAGAATATCTATTTAATCTTTATAAAATCACTAAAATTAATGGGCTTGGCAAAATTACCGCTTTTGATCAAGGCAATCTTGAAGTTTCGGTTGAAGGAAAGGTGCTAAAAACAAAAAACATAGTAATTGCAACTGGTTCTGATGTTAGTTCTTTACCTGGTATTAATATTGATGAGGAAAATATTATTTCGTCAACTGGTGCACTTTCTCTGACTGAAGTGCCAAAAAGGCTTGTAGTAATTGGTGCAGGAGCAATAGGGCTTGAAATGTCTTCTGTGTGGAGCAGGCTTGGATCTGAGGTTACCGTAGTTGAATTTTTTGATCGGATTGCTGCAGCTATGGATAACGAATTAAGTAAATCCTTACTTTCTAGCCTACAGAAACAGGGGATAAAGTTTTTGCTCAGCAGCAAGGTTGAGGAGATAGAACAAGGTAAAACTTTAAATGTGAAAGTTTTTTCTACAAAAGATAATCAAATGAGTACCATAGAGGCAGATAAAGTTTTAGTAGCAGTAGGGCGCAAACCATGTACTGAAGGTCTTGGTATTGACGACAAAATCGGAAAAGATAATCGTGGCTTTATTCAAGTGAACAATAAATATGAAACTAATGTAAAAGGAATATTTGCCATTGGTGATGTGATAGGTGGTGCAATGCTTGCTCATAAAGCAGAAGAAGAAGGAGTAGCAGTTGCGGAAGTAATTTCAGGACAATTACCTCATGTTGATTATGAAATTATACCGTCAGTTATTTACACGCATCCAGCAGTTTCTTCAATTGGTAGAACTGAAGAGGAGTTGAAAAATGCTGGCCGTAAATATAAAATTGGCAAGTGTCAGTTTGCTGCAAACGGTAGAGCAAAAATTACTGACGATGCTGAAGGGTTTGTAAAAGTGCTGGTCTGTAGTGAAACGGACACAATATTAGGTGTTCATATTATAGGAGCGTATGCTGATACATTAATTAATGAAACAGCAGTTGCAATGGCATATGGTGCAGCAGCAGAGGATATATATAGAATTTGCCATTCTCATCCTGACATAAATGAAGCCTTCCGTGATGCATGCATAGATGCTTTCTTTAAGAAATAATAGTGGATCTTAATTCAATTATTGAAAATTGGTATGAGTGGCTAAGATGTAATAGGTCTTACTCACCCAATACTTTAGAATCATATATGAGGGATTTAAAAGATCTCATGATTTTTCTTACCTCTCATATTGGTGGGGAAGTAAATGTTGGTACCTTGAAGAAATTAAGTGTACCTGAATTGAGAAGCTGGTTTAGTTCTCGCTATGCAAGAGGCGTAAATGCAAGATCCAACACTCGCGCATTGTCTGTAGTGAGAAATTTCTTTAAATATATAAAGAATAACCACGGCATAGAAAATGATGCTGTATTTTCCTTATCAAGACCAATTCAGAGGAAAACCTTACCTAAAGCATTATCAATACCTGATATAAAGGTTTTAATGAAAGAGATGAAATTATCTGACCTTGGTGAGTTTTGGGTAATAAAAAGAGAAATTGCGATTATCATGCTGCTTTATGGTACAGGGCTTAGAATTAGTGAAGCGTTAAACCTTAAGGTTGGTGATATTAATAATGAAGATTTAATCATTACAGGTAAGGGAGATAAACAAAGACAAATATTCATCCTTCCAGTAGTAAAAAAATTTATAGAAGAATATGTAAAAGCCTGTCCTTATCTTGGTGTTAACAATAAAACAGAATACCTTTTTTTAGGGGTAAGAGGAAAAAAACTTGGTAGAACTTATGTAGCTAATCGTCTGCAGAAGATAAGGAGAATTTTCAATTTACCAGAATTTCTCTCTCCACATGCATTTCGCCATAGCTTTGCTACTCATTTGCTTCAAGGGGATATTGATATAAGGTCAATACAACAGTTGCTTGGCCATGCAAGTCTAGAGACAACTCAAATTTACACTCACTTAAATTATCAAGATGTTTTCGATATGTATAAAACGTTTCAACAAAGTTTGGAAAAGAAGAAAAGTTCAACTACTGTTGCTGATAGTTGAAGAGTATGCATGTATATCCATGAATAACTATTAAATATATATTACCTATGCAAGACAAGTAAATTCAATTATTGTCTACCAGTATAAAAGCTGTTATAATGTAATGGTGCATAAGAGGTATTGATGTGTATTCATAGAGTTTTAGTTGTTCTTGCTCTTTTTTGCTTTATCTTGACACCGTATTCCAGTAAAGCACGTGACATGAACGTAAACAATGAGTTAAGTGATATACAAGAATCAATAAGGGATTTCATTTCTTCCTTTTCAATTAGAGATACTATAGAAAATAGTAGTCCTACGACGATTATAGTATTGTGTATAGCCGCAGTAGTGCTTGCAATAGTGTTCAGAGGCCTTATTTTTTTTGTAATAATGCTTGGTGTGCTAGTGATGATGTTTGGTAGCACACAAAAGGTTATAGATTATTTAGAGGAAACACTTAATATTGGGCAGGATATAGGCGTACAGTCTAAAAGCACACAAGATGAAGATGTTAATAAGAAAGAAAAATAAGATAGCATTTTTATATTTTTTAATTATTTTTACTAAATATATATATGTTATACGCGGCTAAAAGTGCAAATGACTAACCCCAAACTTGAGAAGAAAAATAATTCAGCACCAATAGAAGGTATCGACTTAGACTTTATTCCTTATGCTTGTCACTACGATGAGGAAACCATATTAACTAAACAGGGTGAATTATTAAAAATAATCAAGTTAGAGGATTACGCCTCTGCCGATAATTGCAGCGATCTTAGAACTGAAATTAGAAATAGTGTATCAAAAAATGTTGACAGTCCATATTTTACTGCTTGGATCCATACTGTAAGAAGGCATAATAAACTCAACTTACATTGGGACAAAACTAAAGATTTCTCTGATAAGCTACATTCAACGTGGTTTAATAAATTAACTGATAGTAGGTTAAAATATATAAATGAACTGTATATAGTAATATTATTTAGCGGTTTTGGTAAGCATAACTATAATTCATTTCTTTTTAATAGGATAAGGAGTAAGCAAAAGTCTTTTTTACAAGAAAAACATCAGCAATTAGAGAAGGTGGCTGACTTGGTTCATAAGGATTTAGAGCCTTTTGGAGCTAGGAAGCTTGGAATAAGATTTCATGAGGACAAAATGTACTCCGAAGTGGTGGAATTTCTTCATTATCTTGTTACTCTAACACGTAAGAGTTACCAAATACAGGAAAGAGATCTATCTCAACATATTAGAAGTTTAAGAATAGCCTTTGGCTTTAACATGTTTCAAACAATATTTGGAGATCAACAGAAGTTTGGTTCCATATTTAGCCTAAAAGAATACAGAGAGATCCCTTTAAACAATATAGATAGATGCCTGCAGCTTGAATCTGAGTTTATCATCACAGAAATAATGATGTTTTCTAGCAATAGTAAAGAGACAAAGGAATTTACAAAACAGATTAATATGCTAAAAATCAGCGAAGGTAATACTTTATTGCAGAATACAGGAATAGCAGAAGCAGCGGAAGCAGAAAAGACTGCTGTATGTCAGCAGAAAATTATTTTTACTGTTTTTGCTGATGATAGAGCGAGATTAGCTAAAAACATTAGTAATTTGTCCTCTACGATGTCATTAATTGGTTTGATGATGTTCAAAGCCGACCTACATATGGAAAATCATTTTTGGGCGCAGCTTCCTGGCAATTTCATTTTTGTCACACAACCAAAAAACATTTTGAAGAAATATGCTTGCAGCTTTGCTATGTTGCATGACTTTACCTCAGGTACATTGAAGGGAGGCAGATGGAAAGAAGCGGTAACTGTTTTTTTCTCAAAAAAAGGAGATCCTTACTTTTTTAATTTTCATGGAAAAAAAAATAATGGACATACTACAATACTGGGAGCTCCAAATTCTGGTAGAACATCGCTAATCAACTTTCTACTTTCAGAATCAAGAAAGTTTAATCCAAGGATTGTCATATTGGACAACACTGGAAAATCTATAATTTTTATAAAGGCAGTAAATGGTCAATATTATATAGTTGATCCAAAGTATAAAGAAAAAAGTCTAAAATTTAATCCACTAGATGTTGAGGATAATGCTGCTAATCGCAGTATGCTAGTTGAGTTGATCAAGAGAATGGTTGGTTCAGCAGATATGGAAGATAAGATAAAAAGAGTTGTGGATTCCATATTTGCGATACCAAGAGAATCACGCTCCTTTACACAAATTTCTGAAGTTCTCCTGCTCTTAGGTGGAAAGATAAACAAATGGTGCGGTGATGGAGAATTTGCTTATTTATTTCAGGATAGTAGTGAATCAGGCGTTGATTGGGAGGCAAAAACTATATCAATTAATACTGCAAATCTCACAAAACAACCAGAGTGCATGTCCGTGATACTTTACTATTTTTTATATTCTTTTGAGGCAAAATGTGACGGCTCGCCAGCAATACTTGTTTTGGATGAAGCTTGGGAGATTAGTAATATCTTTCCTACGGAGGAAGAATTTGATAATTGGATGCAAAGAATGACGGATTTGAATGTTGTAGTAATTTTAAGCACTGAGAACTTAAATCTAGCATTTGCTAGCAAATTTACTCAATATTTAGATAAGCATGTTGATACAAGAATTTTGATGCCGAATATCAATGCGAATAGGTTATACATGAAAGCGTTTTCTTTATCTAAAGAAGAGTTAAATATAATCTTGCAAACGCCAACGCAGGAAGGTTTGTTTTTAATAAAGCAATATAAAGGGTTAGTAACTTTAAATTTAGATTTAAAGAATATGCAAGAAATTCGCGTGCTTTCAGCTAATAAAGAGACTATAAAGTATATGTATGAGGCAATAAAGGAGAAGGGCGAAGCAGTTAATAGGTGGTTACCGGTGTTTTATGAAAAGTGTAAAGCTTAATTTTTTATTTGTATTATTCTTGATTCTTGGTTTTGCATGCAAAGTTGGAGCTGATTGTCCTGGCCTTGTATATAGTAATACCAATGCTGAGTCTGGAGGTAAGAAAGCTTTGGATGGTCTTATAGCAATTTTGAGTTTTGGCGCTGCTGGAGGCTTTCAAGTAGACGAGAAATTATATCATTATATTACAGCAAAGAAAGTTAAAGATCAGGGTATTGATGGTTACTTTAACCCGAAAATTGAAGTTTGCGATTTTGAAGGAAAAAAGAATTGTTATCAATTGCATAGTGGAACATCATGCCAAAAAATATATGGAACGCAAGACAGTGGAGGCGGAGTTTCAGCAGCAGTTTTTATTGACTGGGAAGGAGATAAAACGAAAATTGGAGGGACTATGGGAGGAGGTCTTGAATGGGAATGGGCAGAAGGTGTAAGTGAGGCAGAACAAGAGGAATTTGCCAACTCTCCTAAGATATGCGCTTGCAGCCAAAAAGGAGCTTGTCTGGGTGGAGTTTCTGCATATTTTGCTAGAGTGTTTTCGGGAGAGAATATTTTTCGTCCTGGAGAAATGGAGAAAGCTTGTGATACTTGCAACTGGGGCAGCCGGGGAAAGCAAAAAATAAAATGTGCCCCAGTACCGCTTGCGCCTGGCCCACCTCCGTTTTGTAAACAACTTGAGATGTCGCCACCACAAGTTAGAATTGTTCCAATCACAGAGAGGAAAGATGATGCGGCGCAGAAGAATGATTATTTTAACCCTAGAGTTAAAGTTATATTTGGTAGTGTAAAAAAAGAGAATGGAAGAGGTGAAATAGAGTTAGGCTTCTCTAGTGAATATGGAAAAGATAAGGCTAGAACGCGCTCTATAGCAGATGAAGGAGTGTTGCATTATTTTAAGACATATAGAGAAAAGGGTAAACTCTGTGCTGGATATTATGGAACTGAGAGTACAGATGAAACGAATTTGCAATTTGAACGTTGTTTCCCTGCTCCCTCTGCTCCAGAGCCTAAGGAGATAAATATAGTCAATGAAAATACACTAGAGGTAAAAATTGAGATGAATTCAGGTACTTGTAGGCAAGTAGGAGGATCTTTCTCTGGTGGTACTTGTACCTTTAATGTAGGCACTCGTCCTAAAATAGTTGGCCCTCTCGCCTTGAAAGTAGTAAAGCCGGCAATAGTAGCAAAAACAACTAATAGTGCTAGTGGCAGGAGCAATGTTGATAATGTGATAGAGGGTATATTGGAAAATGATCAGGATGAGGATTTTAAGCTTCTGAAACAATATGGCTATGTTCCTGATATTGAACTTAGATGTTCTAGCAACGGAATTTTTTATAGTTTAGAAGATTTTAATAAAGGGTTAAAAAATAGATCTATTTCATGTGAACTTGATAATACAAAGCAGCTAAAAATAGAAATAAAGTATAAGAAAAGTACCAACAGCAAAATGCTCTGCCTTTCTGGCTGGAAACCAGATCCAGAAGAATTTATTCTTGAAGAACAAGGTAAGATAACACCACTGAAATTAATGGGAGCTAGTTACACTAAATATAATTCTGTCTATTCAGGAGAATCAAGTCAGCTTTATTATTTTCCTTGCAATAAAACAGTTAATATATTAAAAGAAAACACTCAGGGTGATCTGGATGGAATGATATTTAATAAAAAAGGATATATTTCAATTCCTAAAGAAAATAGCGGTAAAGATTTTTGTAATGTGAAAAAAGATGATGAAATGGATGCAAAACAAAATTGCAATAAATGTAAGTTAGCATATCAATTGATCGATGGAAGGCATGAAGAAGAGTGTGATCAAGGAGAGGAAGAGTGTAAGCAGGGGGGTGATGGTTATCTTTGTTCTGATGGTAAGTGTAGTCGCTCAACGCAATATGCGAATAAAAAAGATGATCAGCCATTTTACTTAAAATATAAAGAAGTATCTTATGAAGGTACGGATGGTAGAATGCAAAAAGGTCTACAATTGGAACGGCCATTTAAAGCAAATAGAGCAGAGGTCTTTTATGCTGACAAACTGTGTAGATTTAACTTGGAAGATTTAAAAAGTAGGTTGCGTGGAATAATAATAAGGCAATTGAAAGATAAGAAGGAGAAATTGGAAGAGAAGAATCAAAAACCTTATGATCTTGGAAATGGCTATACAGACGATTTATCAATATATGACTATGTTGAAATAGAAGCATGGGGTGGTGGTGAGGCTGGTCATATCAAAAATACACCTGAAAATTGCATAGGTGCAAGTTGTTCCACTGAAAGCAGATTGGGAATGCCTGGAGATTATATTAAGGCTAAGTTAAGGATTGACCCTAATTATCCTATCATTGAAGTTGAAGTAACAGAGGGAGGCGGGGGAGTTGAGGGTCATATGTCTAATAAGGATGGTGGACCAACTTTTATAAGAATGTGTGATCTAAATAGAATAAACTGTAAACCATTAATTACAGTTGCAGGTGGTGGTAAATATAAAGAATATGGTTGGAAGAGTTATAAAGATACACTAATTCATGAGCAAGGTTTAAAGTTAGAAGAAAAAATTGAAAGAGGAGATAGATTGAGATCTACTGAAGATAAGAAGGTGGCATATATAGAAAATGGTGCAATTAAATATCAAAACGTAACAAAGTGCGATAGGGGTTATGCAAACACAACAAAAGGTGCAGGTGGTTGTATTGATAAAGATAGCGAAACCTACAGCAAAGGTGCTCCTGGTTATGTCAAGATCAAGCCAGTTTTGAGTAATATTGATGAGGACAAAGTAAGCAATGCAATTGACAAGATGATGGAAGGACCAGATGGTATTACAAGAATTGATGATTCTTTGATAAATACACTTGATTCTAGGATAATTGACACGATTAGAGAGGAAATCAGGAAAGAATTATTGGGTAGGTAGCAGAGATTTAAAAAAGCGCGGGAGCTTAGTTGTTAAATAAGAAAATTGTAGCGAGGCCAAGGAGTATTAAAGCTGAAAGAATATCGGTTGTTGCTGATGTTAGGATTGAGGAAGAAACTGCAGGATCGGCTCTTAAGCGGTAAAGCGTAACAGGAATAAAAGCTCCAATGAACGTTGCAATAATTGACATCATAATCATTGATGCCACAAAAATCATTTCCACCTTAAAACTGTGAAATCTTACTGCCATTACCACTAGTGAAATAGTGGATAAAATTATTCCATTTATCAGGCCTATTAAAAACTCTTTAAATAGTATTCTTTTCGCATTCTGCTCAGTTAAATACTTTGTTGCAATTGCGCGGATGGTAAGTGTGACTGTTTGAGATCCTGCATTACCACTCATTGACATAATTATTGGCATAATTATTGGCAACACAATAAAACTTTCTATTACATGATCAAAAAAGCCGACCACCACAGAGCATATTGTTGCAGCTATAAGGTTGAACAATAGCCAAGGCAGTCTTTTCATAACAGTTCTGTAAATAGGAGCATTAATATCAGTTTTAGACGATACACCACTTATTTTTAATGCATCTTCTTCTGTTTCTTGTTGTACAACTTTTATTACATCTTCAATGAGAATTACCCCTATAATTTTTCCATGTTTGTTTACTACTGGAGCTGATAATAGAGAGTAGTCCTGAAATATTCTTGCTACTTCTTCCTGATCTACTCCGGTTTTTATGATTTTTATTTCTCTATCCATTATCTCCTCTATTACAGTCTCTCCAGAGTGAGATATAACTTTATTTAAATTGAGGTTTCCTATTGGCTCTAGCTTTGAATTGATAACAAAAATTTGGTAAAATTTTTCCGGTATTTTTTTATAGTTGCGCAGAAAGTCTGTCAATTGGTTTAGTGTCCAATAATATGGAGCTATAACCATATCTTTGTGTGTTAACCTCCCTGCACTTTCTTCAGGATATGATAACAACTCCTCTACTGATTTTCTAGTTCTGCTAGGAAGATAATCTAGTATATTTTCCAAAGGCTTTTCATCTAAATCTTTTACTATTGTCACTATATCCTCTATATCAAGAAATGCTAGCAACCTTGCTGCATGTTCTGCTCCTAGCGTTTCTATAATCCTTATCTGCAAATCTGGCACTACGTGCACTAAAGCCTCACTCAATAAGTTATCATTGAGAATGTTGATTAATTTTTCCCGGTGATCATTGATTGCGGTTGATAAAAAATAAGCCAATTGAACACTATCTATCGTCTTTACAATTTTATGAATATTTTCTAGCTCTTGACCATTGATTGATTCTATTAAATCGCTAATAACTTTTTGATCTAAATCGTAGTTATAATTTGTTTCAATATTCATTATTTTACCTTAATTTTTAATAAGCATGCATGCTTGATTATTTTGAACATTAAAGTATAATCAGATTATTTCAAATTAACTACCATATGGTTAAATTTCTATTTTGTGTGCTGTTATTGCTACTAATAGTAAACATATTTAAATCTAAAGTATGACAAAAACTTATTCAGAAATTCTCGCACACTTTCAGGATTTAAGTGAAAGTGTTTCCTTAATTAGGAGGTGTCTTTGACATAGAGAAGTTAAAACTGCGTCTTGAAGAATTAGATTCTCAAGCTGCAGATGATGATTTATGGCAAGATAACCAAAAAGCACAAGAGATCTTAAAGGAACGTTCTAAAATTAAGAATGATGTGGAGTCATTTTTGAAGTTGGAAAGTGATTATAATGATGCCATCAGCTTGATGAAATCTGCTGTTGATGAAAATGATGAAGAATTTTTTTCTGAAGTTGAAAGTGAATTAATAAGAATAGAGAAATTAATTAAATACAAAGAAACAGAATCCTTATTTACCGGTGAGGCAGATAATAACGACTGCTTTTTAGAGATTCACGCAGGAGCTGGAGGTACTGAAAGTAATGATTGGGCAGAGATGCTTATGCGTATGTACGTTAGATGGGCAGAGATTTATCATAATTTTCAAGTTGAGATTGTAGAGAAATTAGAAGGTGATGCAGTTGGTATAAAGTCTGCAACGGTAAAGATTATTGGAGAAAAAGCTTATGGTTGGGCAAAAAGTGAGAGCGGCATTCACAGACTAGTGAGAATATCGCCATTTGATGCAAATGGTAAACGCCATACTAGCTTTGCCAGTGTGGGAGTGACCCCAGTGATTGAGGATTCAATCAATATTACAGTGGATGAGAAAGATTTAAAAATCGACACTTATCGTGCTTCTGGAGCCGGTGGTCAGCATGTGAATAAAACTGAAAGTGCAGTGCGCATTACGCATATTCCAACTGGTGTGGTAGTTCAATGTCAAAATGGTCGCTCACAGCATAAAAACAAAGATGAAGCGTTAAAAATGCTGAAGGGACGTTTATATCAAATTGAACTGGAAAAGAAAGAACAAAAAATGGCTGAGGAATATGGCAAAAAATGCAATATAGGTTGGGGTAATCAAATCAGGTCATACGTTGTGCATCCATACCAAATGGTAAAAGATTTAAGAACTGGACACGAAGTAGGGAATATAAATTCCGTTTTTGATGGTAATATAGACTCGTTTATAATTAGTGTGCTGACTAGTGACTAGCTATAATCAAGAGTAACGCTTAATTGTCGTATATTCTTAACAATTCTTGTGCATTTGCCTTTATTAGAGTAGGGCATTTTCTATCATTTAATAGTGAATGTAGTATCTCCACGGCACCTGTAATATCACTATTGCGTATTTTTGCTATAGCAATAGCTTCTTTACTTGAGTAAGGGTAAACTGAGCTTGATTGTAAATTATTAATTTTGTCATTATCAATTTCATTGTTATTCCGATGGAATGAATTCATTACTTCTAAATATTGTGCTAATTCACGTAAAACATCAGGCACTTCTTTGCCATTTGCTATACTGCTGTAAGTGTGTGCTATGTCTTCTGACGTTGAATTTGAAGTAGCTTGCTCAAAACTTGCCAGATATTTCCAATTTGAGTCTATTTCTTCTAACGGTAACTTATCATCCTTCAAGAACAGCATTCTATAAAACTTGTCACCAGCAACTGTAGATTGTTCTGTATTACTAATATTACTTAACAAATATAGTGCTAACATTGGTAATAATGCAGCTAGAAAAATGTACTTTTTCATGATAAAATGTTTTTAATATGTATATTTTATACATTAATCCTTTTTGATTTGCAAAAACATATTGACAGGGTAATGATATCATATAATAATATCTTCAAAGTTGTTTGAATAGTTGGAGATTAAAATATTTCTAAAAAGTAGAAGTAAAGACAGCAGTATAAAGCTAAATTATTTTTTTGTCGGATTTATCCGATGTACCCTCAACCTATTTATAGGTTGAATTCTTAAATTTGAGAGTTTGATCCTGGCTCAGAATGAACGCTGGCGGCAGGCCTAACACATGCAAGTTGAACGGAGTTATATTGTAGCTTGCTACGATTTAACTTAGTGGCAGACGGGTGAGTAATGTATAGGAATCTACCTAGTAGTACGGAATAATTGTTGGAAACGGCAACTAATACCGTATACGCCCTACGGGGGAAAGATTTATTGCTATTAGATGAGCCTATATTAGATTAGCTAGTTGGTAGGGTAAAAGCTTACCAAGGCAATGATCTATAGCTGATCTGAGAGGATGATCAGCCACACTGGAACTGAGATACGGTCCAGACTCCTACGGGAGGCAGCAGTGGGGAATATTGGACAATGGGCGAAAGCCTGATCCAGCCATGCCGCATGAGTGAAGAAGGCCTTCGGGTTGTAAAGCTCTTTTAGTGAGGAAGATAATGACGGTACTCACAGAAGAAGTCCTGGCTAACTCCGTGCCAGCAGCCGCGGTAATACGGAGAGGGCTAGCGTTATTCGGAATCATTGGGCGTAAAGGGCGCGTAGGCTGATTAGTAAGTTAAAAGTGAAATCCCAAGGCTCAACCTTGGAATTGCTTTTAAAACTGCTAATCTAGAGATTGAAAGAGGATAGAGGAATTCCTAGTGTAGAGGTGAAATTCGTAAATATTAGGAGGAACACCAGTGGCGAAGGCGTCTATCTGGTTCAAATCTGACGCTGAGGCGCGAAGGCGTGGGGAGCAAACAGGATTAGATACCCTGGTAGTCCACGCTGTAAACGATGAATGTTAAATATGGGAAGTTTACTTTCTGTATTACAGCTAACGCGTTAAACATTTCGCCTGGGGACTACGGTCGCAAGATTAAAACTCAAAGGAATTGACGGGGACCCGCACAAGCGGTGGAGCATGTGGTTTAATTCGATGCAACGCGAAAAACCTTACCACTCCTTGACATGGAAATCATACCTATTCGAAGGGATAGGGTCGGTTCGGCCGGATTTCACACAGGTGTTGCATGGCTGTCGTCAGCTCGTGTCGTGAGATGTTGGGTTAAGTCCCGCAACGAGCGCAACCCTCATCCTTAGTTACCATCAGGTCATGCTGGGGACTTTAAGGAAACTGCCAGTGATAAACTGGAGGAAGGTGGGGATGATGTCAAGTCATCATGGCCCTTATGGAGTGGGCTACACACGTGCTACAATGGTGGCTACAATGGGCTGCAAAGTCGCAAGGCTGAGCTAATCCTTAAAAGCCATCTCAGTTCGGATTGTACTCTGCAACTCGAGTGCATGAAGTTGGAATCGCTAGTAATCGTGGATCAGCATGCCACGGTGAATACGTTCTCGGGTCTTGTACACACTGCCCGTCACGCCATGGGAATTGGTTTCACTCGAAGCTAATGACCTAACCGCAAGGAGGGAGTTATTTAAAGTGGGATCGGTGACTGGGGTGAAGTCGTAACAAGGTAGCAGTAGGGGAATCTGCAGCTGGATTACCTCCTTAGGCTTCGTGTATAACTTACTGTTTTTAATAGCAGTGTTGTTGTGCACTATGCTGCTGTCTTTAGTTCTACTTTATTTTAATCTCTCTATTTCAATTTAATTTCCTAGTGATAGAACTTTATGAGTGATAGGCCACTTTCTCCGCATTTACAAATATATAAAATACAGGTTACTACTTTCTTTTCTATTATGCATAGGTTAACAGGTATTTTGTTATTTTTTTTGTTAATAGCATTTTCTTGGCACTTTATATTACATGTTTATTTTCCTAAATTATTTATAGTAAAATATTTAAATATATTGTTATCTACTTCTATTGCTAAATTAGCTTATATTGTATGCTTTATGAGTTTTGCGTATCATTTTCTTAATGGTATTCGTCATTTATTGTGGGATATGGGGTTTAATTTAGAGATTACAGACGTATCAAAAAGTGCCATATTACTAGCAGCTATGCTGCTTTGTTCTACCATAGCATTTATGTTTATTATATGAGTCAGTCAGAAAATTCGGTACATCATTGGTGGAATCAACGTGTTTCAGCGGTGATTTTATTGCTTTTGCTTCCTTGGTTTATTTATTCGTTTTCTTATGCATTTTATAATAATAGTTCTTTGCCTTTTAACGAGAAATTATTGCAAGTTATTCATTACCCTTTAGAGTTATTATTTTTTGTTGTTTTGTTGTTTTGTGTTTTTTGGCATGCAGTTCTTGGGATGCAAGTAGTATGTGAGGATTATATACATAACATACCTTTAAGAGTCTTTACAATAACACTTATAAAATACTTTTCATATATTACTTATATAACTCTAGCTTTCACGCTTTTTTTCTATTATAGGCATATTTTCTTGTAAAATTAGCAATTCTGTGTTAAAATATTATTAGTACATTAGTTCTATTCTTGAGCTATAGTATTTGATAGTAATTGTGGTATTATAATATGTTTGGAGCATTAGTAAACGGGGCATCAAAATTTGTAATTGGAGTAGGAAAGTTTTTTACTTCTGAGGGTGAAGAAAGTTATATCCAAGACTGTAGAGAGGTAATGGTACATGGGGAAAAAAAATGCAAATTTCCAAAAAATTATAAACAAATTGTAGGATCTGGAAGCATTAGAGAAAAAAAAGATACCAGGTGGAATGTTATAAAAGATGAAAATGGAAATCCTGTATATGAGCTTTTGTATGGTGGCAATGTTTATAACCTAGCTTTTATGACCAAAGCTGGCAATAAATCGTATTTTACTATTGAATTTCCAAAACTTAACAAATCAACAGACAATTACGAAGAATTCTATAAGCCGTTTGGATTTTCAAGATTTGATCTTAGAACACATACACCAGTTTTTGAGGTTGACACTAGTACTAATCCACCGAAATTAGTAGGTTCTGATAAAAAAGATGGGAAAGGTAGGAATGGTGAGCAGTTATATACCACTAGATACAAGTGGGGAGTTACCAGAATGATGCAGATCATTGATCATGAGGGTAATTTGGAGATAGATAAAAGTCTTATATCTGTTCCATTAGTTTTTGCTTCAGTTTTAGTTAAAAAGATTGTTAATGGGTTAACTTATCTTCCTATGAAGCTAGGAGAATATTTAATAGAGAAAGAAAATCCAATTGCGAAATTTTTTGGTTATGTTTTATTCACTCCTGCAGCAATAGTGAAAGGCGCAGTAAACATAGTAGCTGCTATAATTAGGTTTCCGATTTTATTATTTGTAGCAGACAAGGAAAAATATGCTGATTCTTATTTCACTCAATTTAATCATCAATTGAAAGAGTGTTGGAAAGAAATAAAAAGTGATTGTGGTGTTATTGTAAATGGAAAAAGAGCAGACCTGAAAGATGAAGAAAATCCAAAACTGAAAGACAAAAGATATCCGGAAGCTTCTATCTCTGGTACATGGGATGAGCTTAATGATCAGAGAAAGGAAGCTAAAAAGGACTTAAAGAAATGGGTCAATAAACATAAAGTATCTAGTGAAACAATATCACCTGTTTCACCAGGTAAGGGAGGTAAAGCAGCTAGTGAAACACTAAAACCTAACCTGCAACAAGGTGCTAAAGTTTCCCGATCTGATCCGCAACAAGGTACTGAATCTTTTGTTAATAGAACGGGGGGCGGACAAAATGGACCGCGAGGTCATAGAAGATTGTAAGGAAGTGTGCAAAACTCAACCTGTGCAGCTATCAAGCCCATATTCAGTATGTAAGTCCCTAACTAGGTCTTCAGCGTATTTTTTTTGAACGATGATGCTGATTTTGATTTCAGACGTAGAAATAGCAAATATTTCTATACTTCTTGTACTTAAAATTTTGAGTGTATGGTGCATAATTTCAGAAACACCAACACCAATTATTGAAATTTTAGCGATATCATCGTTTATGATATGTTTGTTTAATAGCTTTTTAGCTGAATCGATGTAAAGCTTAGAGATTACAAAGCTGGATCCACTGATAATGTCAATTTTAATGTTTGCTTCTGTAATCTCCTTTAAGGTGTGCAAAGTAAGGTGAGTTAAAGTAACTAGAGCTACGTTAGTGTTGCAAGTTATGCCAGTGATTGAATGCTTTTCCAATATATCGCTTTCGTGTAATACTGCAGTGCCTTTTGCTTTTTTAAAAGTAGATAGCACTTGCACTTCTATATTGTGTTGCATTGCAAGCTGTATCGAACGGTTGTGTAATATTCTAGCACCAGACGACGACATTTCCAACATTTCATTATAAGAGATAGAGTGAAGCTTACGCGCCTTGGGAACGATTTTTGGATCCGCTGTGTATATTCCATCAATGTCAGTGAAAATTTCACAAACTTTAACACCAAAGACCACAGCCAAAGCAACTGCTGATATATCAGAACCGCCTCTGCCAAAAGTAGTTATCCTACTGCTGTTTATACCCTGAAAACCAGCGATGATGGCAACGCTATAGCCTTCAGCGAAAGATCTCTTTAAATTTTCAGTTTTTATTGTTTTTATTTTAGAGTGAGAATAAGAATCGTCAGTTAAGATGGGTAATTGCCAGGCAAGCCAGGATTTAGCACTAATACCGATAGATTGCAGAGTAATTGCCAACAATCCGCATGAAATTTGCTCTCCTGCTGAAAGTGTGACATCATATTCTGACAGCTCTTGTTTGCAGCTTAAATTTGAAATTTTCTTCGCTTGAAGTGCCATTTGGTCAGTGAATCCTGCTGTAGCAGATACAATTACGATTACATTTTGGCCTTTATCAACGTCGTTCTTGATTAAACTTGCAACTCTATTTAGATCAGTTAGGGAAGTTCCACCAAATTTTTTTACAATTACGTTGCTCATGATTACAATATAACTTTCTTTGTGTATAAGAGATAGTTTTTATGTGGCGCATAGCTTTGTTTTTGATATTATTAGCAGTATTAGTAAGCTGTGGCCTGCAAAAGCCTGCACCCGTATTGCTTAAGGGTGAGGAGTTTTACGGAAGAAGAGATCTGGAAGATACTAGAGAATACGTTTTGATCAAAGAAGATGTTGTTCCTTCAGAGAAAAAAGAAAATAGAAAAATTACTGTAAATAAGGTATACAATAATAGTGATAATGCAAAAAGTGCAGAAATTAATAAAGTGAATTGCAAGTTTATCATGCCAATTAAGGGTGCAGTATCATCAGCTAAATCATCTGACGAAACATGTAAGGATGGTATAAAAATTGCTGCTCAAAGCGGAACAAACGTGGTTGCTTCAGCAGCAGGTAAAGTTATATATGTAGGTAAGGGATTAAGATGGTATGGAAACTTAATTATAGTGGAGCATAAAGATAATTATATGACTGTGTATTCTTACTTAAAAAACATAAATAATGTTGAAATTGGTGATAAGGTGAAGCAGGGTCAAGTAATTGGATCTGCAAGTAAGTTAAGCGCGCAAGATAAAAACCCACAAATGTGCTTTACAATAAGGCATAACGGTCAAGCAGTTGATCCACTGCTGCATGTAAGCTGTAGTTAAATTAGATTGATATATGAAATACGACTTTAAAAGTGTTGAAAAATTCTATCAAGAAAAATGGAACTTTTCTGTAGATAAAAATAGCAATCAAGAAAAATGCTATGTTCTGGAAATGTTCCCATACCCATCTGGTAAAATCCACATGGGGCACTTGCGTAATTACGCAATAGGTGACGTAATAGCACGCTACAAAAGAGCTTGTGGATTTGATGTTTTGCATCCAATTGGCTGGGACGCATTTGGGCTACCCGCTGAAAATGCAGCAAGAGATAACAATATTAATCCTGAAACTTGGACGAAAGAAAACATAGGTAATATGCGTATGCAGTTGAAGTCTATAGGCCTGTCCTATGATTGGGATCGTGAGCTTGCAACATGTGATCCTGATTATTACAAACATGAGCAAAAGTTCTTCCTGGATTTTTTAAAGCATGGAATTGCCTATAGAAAAGAATCGTGGGTTAATTGGGATCCAGTGGATGAAACAGTGCTGGCAAATGAGCAAGTGGTAGATGGCAAAGGATGGCGATCAGGTGCGATAGTTGAAAAGCGTAAATTGTCCCAATGGTTTTTAAAAATTACTGATTTTGCTGAGGATTTACTTGGGTGTCTGAAAGGTTTAGAAAATTGGCCAGAAAAAGTCAAAACAATGCAAGAGCGCTGGATAGGGAAATCAGAGGGTGCAACTATAGAATTCGATATAGTAGGCCTAAATAAAAAGCTAAAAATTTTTACTACTTATCCTCACACGTTATTTGGGGCTTCTTTCTGCGCAATTGCACCAGAGCATCCAATTGTACAAGATATTAAACAGCAGTCTGTTGCCCAAGTAACTGACACTGAAATCCAAGAAATAATGTTAAAAAAAAAGAGTGATGAAAAAATAGGAGTTTACACTGGAATAAACGTTAAACATCCATTCCTTGATAAAGAACTGCCACTTTATATAGCAAGCTTTGTATTGATGGAATACGGTGAAGGTGCAATTTTTGGCTGCCCTGCTCATGATCAACGTGATTTCGAATTTGCAACAAAGTACGGTTTGCCGATCATTCCGGTAGTTTCTCCATTTACTTCTGATGTCATTCCAGTGCGTGATGCTGAAATCCAGTATGATGGATCACAATGTCAAACTACTCAGGTGACGAGCGTAGAGGTATTAAAAGAAGCATATACCGGTGACGGAGTAATGTTAAACTCTGGATTCTTAAATGGACTAGTGGTAAATGATGCAAAAGAAACAATGCTCAAAAAACTCGAGGAAAAAAGAATCGGCAAAAAAACAATTAATTATCGCCTACATGATTGGGGAATTTCACGGCAACGCTATTGGGGATGCCCTATTCCTATTATATACTGCAAAGATTGCGGAACTGTTCCAGTACCAGAAAAAGACCTGCCTGTAGTGCTACCAACTGATGTGGAATTTAAAAGCGGTGGCAATCCCATTGATCATCACCCCACTTGGAAGCTTGTAGACTGCCCAAAATGCGGGAAACAAGCAGAACGTGAGACAGATACATTGGATACTTTTTTTGAATCTTCTTGGTATTTTGCTGCATTTTGTAGCGACAATAAATCTATCGATAAAGCTGCATGTAATCGTTTCATGCCTGTTGATTATTACATAGGTGGAATAGAGCATGCAATTTTGCATTTGCTTTATTCACGGTTTTTCTGCCGCGCTTTGATTAAGTGTGGCTATTTTGACATTAAAGAGCCATTTTCTACTTTAATCACCCAAGGAATGGTCTGCCATGAAACTTACAAAGATGAAAACAGCAAATGGTTATTTCCTGAAGAGGCCAAAGAATTAATAGCACAAGATGCAAAGGTTCAGATAGGAAAAGTTGAGAAGATGAGTAAGTCAAAAAAGAACACAGTTGATCCAAATTTTATTATAGAAAAATATGGTGCTGACACTGCTCGTTTGTTTGTACTATCTGACACCCCACCGGAGAAAGATATGGAATGGTCCGATGATGGAGTGGAAGGTTGTTCACGCTATATACATAAACTTTGGCGTATGGTGATGCAATTAAAACCTATTGCAATCCTAGAGGCTTCAATTTTGTCATCCCAGTGCTACGACACTGGGATCCAGAAAAAAGATGCATGTATTCCAGCGTCACGCTCTGGAATAACATCGAACCAAAATGTTACAGGCAAACTTTTAGAGTATAGGAAAAAAATACATAAACTTTTACACGAATTAACCAATGACTTGGAACATTGCAGATTAAATTGTGCAGTGGCAAAATTCCGTGAAATGACAAATTTAATAGCTGAAATAGATGTAGAAACTGGTAAATCTGTAATTGATGAAGGTATATGCATACTAATTAGAGTAGTAGAGCCATTTATGCCGCATTTAGCTGAGAATCTGTGGCAAGAAGTAGGAGGTGAAGGTATGCTATGTATGCAGCCTTGGCCAAAGGCTGATGAATCACTTCTGGCTGATGATACGGTAACTATAGCAGTGCAAGTTAACGGAAAATTGCGTACAACAATTAAAGTGGCAATGAATTTACCCCAGGAAGAGTTAAAGAAAACGGCGATAGGGTCTATGTCTGGTAAAATTGATCAGGACAAAGTTCGTGCTGTCTACACTGTACCAAACAAAATAGTAAATATAGTAATATAAGACAATTTAGTAGCAAATCTATCCATAATTTGACAGTACAATTATATCATTTTTAATATAAAACATGTATATTTGTACATTATCATATTTTTTATATGGAGAATTGTATGAAAATGAAGAGATTATTTACTTTGGCTGTACTGCTTGCCTCATCTCTGGCATCAGCTAAACCTGCTCCAACAAATGTTAAAGCAGGTTTAAAGGAACAGTATTATGCAGGCGTAAACTTAGGTGCTGGTAT
The DNA here is from genome assembly GCF_012277295.1 of Wolbachia endosymbiont of Ctenocephalides felis wCfeT. Taxonomy (NCBI): domain Bacteria; kingdom Pseudomonadati; phylum Pseudomonadota; class Alphaproteobacteria; order Rickettsiales; family Anaplasmataceae; genus Wolbachia; species Wolbachia endosymbiont of Ctenocephalides felis. The sequence goes on along the minus strand of NZ_CP051156.1, from coordinate 1,024,666 downwards.
GGATGGTAATAAGGACATTATGGTCAATCCTGGTATCGTTGGTGGTTATCACTATGATGACAACTCTAAACTTGAACTTGAGATCATGGGACGGGTGGGTAATGTCACTAAAAAAGGGGAAGACAAAACAGTAGGAGCTAACATAATGTTCAACTATTGTTATTACCCTGAGCTTGATACTAAACCTGTGCAATTGTACGTTAGTGGAGGTATAGGAGGGTGTTTACAAATAATGCCTTCTCTTGGCATTTGTTCAAATAGTGGTGGAGGAAAAACAGGTGGTGGTACAGAAGCTGGTGGTGGAGACTCAGGTACTGTAGACCCAGCGGGAGGTGGTGGTAACGACCAAGACAAAGCTCCCCCTCCGAATGAGAATACAGAAGAACAATCTAATGTACAATCAGCTCCAATGCTAGCTACATACGCAGCTGAAACTGATGTAAGTATGATAGATAAGATATTAAATACTGTTGCCTGGAAAGTTAAGCTCGGTGTTGAGTATGAAATCAATAAGCAGATAGTTGTTGCTGGTGGAGTAATGGTAGAGGGAACTTTAGCTATCATAAAAGCACCAAAGCTGCCAGCAGTGGTTGGTGATATAGGAGTACGCTATAATTTCTAATATATTGATATTATAGCTTTTCCTATAATCTAATCTGCTAGCGTTTGATTTAGGTGCTGCTTGATGTATTCTGCAAGTACTTTTGGGTCTATTTTTCTGATGAAGTGACCATTTCTTGGCCGATTCAGACTTTCTCAACAGCTTTTTTTTAGCCATAAAATACATTGAAGCTATTGTGAGAAAAATCAAAAGGATAACTTGCCAATTACTAATCTAATTGGATTACTATATATCCCAGTTATTATTGTTAAAGCTGCCATAAATAGCAAACAGATGATCATGGGTAATGGCACGTTGCTGGCCTGCTGAGCAGCCATACCATTTTCAAAGTACACTTTCTCTATCATTTTCCACATATATACTAAAGCAAAAAAAGAACCAATGGCAAACACTGAAAGCGAAACCCATGCGTGCGATTCTGTAATAGCTCGCATTATATACCATTTGCTGATAAAGCCATTTGTGAGTGGAACTCCGATTAATGCAAAGCTGAGCAGAGTAAGTGCAAATGCTGTGTAAGGCATAGTATTTCTTAATCCTGACAAAGTTTCTATTTTCGTTTCATTAAATTGATAGGCAATACACCCTACAACCATGAATAAAGATGTTTTTATTAAACTATGGTTTATTATGTGTAAAACCGCTGCTGTTGGTGAGTTAAGACTTAGTGCTAAAATTATATAACCGATTTGACTAACGCTAGAATGAGCAAGCAGTCTTTTTATGTCTTTTGCAGTTATTGCAAATATTGATCCAAATATAATAGCACACAGTGCAAGAACAGCCATAACACTACTTAATGGCAAGAAAAAATTCTGCCGAAAAACAGTGTAAAAAATTCTGATTAGAATATATACCATCACTTTAGTTACCGTTCCTGAAAAGAATACGCTAACAAAGCTTGGTGCTTCGCTGTACGCATTGACCAACCACCTGCTGAGTGGAAATAGTGCCATTTTTATTGCAAGCCCAGTAAAAATAAATAGTGTACCAAGTCTGATAATATTATTACCGTATAACTGCGTTATTCTCTCTGCCATATCAGACATGTTTAGCGTTCCAGTCATGGAATATAGCAATCCAATGCCAAGTAGATAAAAAGTTGCACCTATTGTTCCACTAATTAAATATTCAAATGCCGCTGTCAGAGCTTTTTTATCTTTACCCATTGAAACAAGCACATAAGAAGAGAGAGAGGAGATTTCCAAAAAAACATAAATATTAAATATGTCGTTGGTGACCAAGATTCCCAAAAGTCCACTGAGACATAGTAAAAATAGAGAGTAAAAACCAGTTATTTTATTTTCACTTATCTCCTTTTCATTGATGTGAAAACCATAAAGCACGCTAATTAGTGCTATAAAATTCACCAAAGTTAAAATCAAGGAATTTAATAGGTCAATTCTTAATTCTATTCCATATAGAGGAGACCAATTTCCAAGGTGATAAGTTATAATTTTGCCGTTATATGTTTTAACAAGTAATATTGATGAAATGATAAGAGCAATCGTTACTGCAATAAAAGAAATAGACCAAGATGTTCTGTGTTTTTTTGTAAGAAAACAGAACATAGATGCAATAATTGGTATAATAACTTGCAAAATTGGTAATTGCATTAAATTGTTGTTAGTGAAAGTATTATTATATATAATACTTCTTGTTTTAATACCCTTATGTTACCTAAAGTTTGTAGACGCTGGTTCCGAAAAGAAGATAAGTTTGTAGGAAAGGATGAAAATGGAAATTCTTACTACGAATCAAATGAAGGGAAAAGATGGGTAAAATATAGCAAGATTTTCGAACCTACAACCGTTTCTCCAGAGTGGCACATATGGCTTCACTATACCGATGATACAGTGCCAGCTAATAGTACAAAGCATACTCATAATTTAACAGGTACAGAACATGCATATTATCCAAACCAAAAAGTAAAAGATTACTATGAAAGCTGGAATCCTAATAATGAGAAATGAAAAGGTCAAATGTAATTGAAATATCAGCTGGATTCTTTGTATTAATTTTTACTGTTTTTCTAGTTTTTTTTGCGCTTGATAAGTTATCTTACATAAAGAAAAATTATAAAGATTGTTATAAAATTTATGGTCTTTTTGCCAATGCTAACGGCATACAAGCTGGTGACAATGTTAAGATATCTGGTGTGGAGGTTGGCAGCATAATCAGCGTATCGCTTGATAAATCTGCTTACATGGCACGAATTAATATGTGTATAAGTAAAGACATTAAATTACCAGCTGATAGCTCAGCACTAGTTACCAGTAGTGGAATTATTGGTAGTAAATTTATTAATATATCACCAGGATCAGATGCTAAGCTAATTTTAAATGGTGGCAAAATAGAACACACTCAAGCCGAAGCTGCAGTGGGTGGGTTAATGGATAAAATCCTTGGCATGTTCATGAAATAACGGCCTGCTATAGGTCTTATGACACAATCAGCATTTCCACTTTTACTTAAATTTAACCAAAGTCATAGATAATCTGACATAAACAAATTGTCTGAGGTGTGTGATGAAAAAATTTCTTTTACTTATAGTGTTAATTTTCTCCTTTACGTTTGATGCACATGCTGATGAAACGGCAGGAGTAATATGTAAAATAGTAGGCTATATTAACGACTTGGGTGGGCCAATGATTACAATAGTGATAATTGGTGCAGCTTTACTTGCCATATTTGGTAGAATGCCTTGGCCAGCACTATTCGCGTTAGGTGCGTTCACCGCCGTATTTTTTGGTGCTCCTAAGATTGTAACAGCAATTACAGGACATGAAACATGTAAAACATGTGGTGCTAACCAAGATTATGTACTTATAAACGGTAGTGGTACATGCAAAGCTAAGTGTACTCGAGGTCAAACACGTAACGTGGACGGAAATTGTGCGTAAGGGAGTATTGAGTGAGGAAATGGTGCTTTTTAACTTAAAAGTAACATATCTTTTAGTTGAGAGTGATTTTCACTCTCAACTTTCTCTCACTTCCCATTATAGTAATTGAACTCTGCCGCTAGCACATATACAATAGAGCTTTAAACACTGAAAAATGAAGCAATTTGATAATCTTTACATTACCACACCTATATATTATGTAAATGATAAGCCGCACATTGGTCACGCATATACTTCTCTTTTATGCGATGTTACAGCAAGATTTATGAAGCTAGCTGGAAAAAGTGTCAAGTTTACTACAGGCACAGATGAACATGGACAAAAGATTGAAAAAGCAGCTAAAGCAAAGGGAATACAGCCAAAGGAATTTACGGATAGAGTGAGTACTTCATTTAGAGAGTTGGCTAAATTCATGAATTTTCAATATGACGATTTTATTCGCACTACTGAAGAACGCCATGAAAAAGCAGTGACAGCTTTATGGAATAGGCTAGAAGAAAGAGGGCAAATATATTTGGATTCTTATTCTGGGTGGTATGTAGTTCGTGATGAAGCATTTTATCAAGAATCAGAACTGATAGATGGTAAAGCACCAACGGGTGCTGAAGTTGAGTGGGTAAAAGAAGAGAGTTACTTCTTTCGCTTATCAAATTGGCAAGATAAGTTGTTGGAACTATATACAAACCAACCTAACTTTGTCTTTCCTGAGAGTAGAAAAAATGAGGTAATATCGTTTGTCAAGTCAGGACTGACTGACCTTTCAATTTCACGTACGAGTTTTAGTTGGGGAATAAAAGTACCTGGTAATGATAAGCATGTAATTTATGTCTGGATAGATGCACTTACTAATTATGTAACATCAATAGGCTTTCCTAATGCAGAAGATAAAGAATACAAGCAATTTTGGATCAATAATGACTCTTTCAATGTCCATGTTATTGGCAAAGATATACTGCGCTTTCACGCTGTATATTGGCCAGCAATTCTCCTTGCAGCAGATTTGCCACTGCCAAAACAAGTTGCAGTTCATGGTTGGTGGTTAAATGAGGGAGAAAAAATATCTAAGTCGTTTGGTAATGCGATAGATCCAATTGGCTTAGCTACAGAGTTTGGCGTTGATCAACTGCGTTATTTTCTCCTAAGAGAAGCAAGCTTTGGTCAGGATGGCAATTTTAGTAAAAAAAATATGGTAAGCTGCATAAACTCAGAGCTTGCAAACAATATAGGTAATTTAGTCCAAAGGACAGTTTCATTTTTGCATAAACAATGCTCTGGTGTTGTTCCAATTGTCGATAAAAATCTACTCAAAAATGAAGAAAGTCTTCCTGATTGTAATGCAATAATCGATCAAGTTATGAATCACCTTACAAAGTATGAGTTTAATTACATTATACTTTTAATTATTAATATCTCCTCTGAAGCTAATGCTTACATAGACAAAAGCGCACCTTGGACATTAAGCAAAACTGACAAAGAACGTATGAATTTAGTAATTTACAAGTTATTAGAATACATAAGAATAATCGGCATTTTACTACAACCAATCGTGCCGAAATCAGCAGAGATGATACTCAATCAATTGCAAATTCCAAAAGAAAAACGAGATTTAAAGTCTTTATGTAGTGCATGCCTAAGTTCAGGCATAATATTACCTAAACCAACACCGGTCTTCTTGAGGTTTGATGCTGAAATAGTTGATTTATAGTACAAAAGAGCCCTATAAACTCCAGTTATGGATTGTTTGGTAAGGGTCAGGAAGTGGGCGATTCTAGCTGACTTGCACCAACATTCTCCACTCTAGGGCTAGTCATATATTTACCAACACCAGCAATAGCACCTGATACAACTCCAGCACCTATAGCTATACTAACAGCTTCTGGTAATAAAGCTAAAGAGAAAGCGAAGTAACAAATGCAAAAAGTTAACACTGCCACTGCAGTTCCTATAATAACACCTATTACAATTGCTTTATTTATATAAGCCTGTTTTAAGTCCTCTTTCCCTTTGTATCCATTCAGCCGGGCGGTAAAATAAAGAGTAGACAAGGAATGCTAAAAAGGTAAACTAGAGTGGCTGTGAGGTAATATGGTTGATCTTTTAGAATTTTGCGAAAGTTTAAGCAGACTATAGAAAAGTTAGAAACAAAAATAGAAGAGCTTAAAGCAGAAAATAAAGCGCTAAGGATCGAAAACGCTGAGTTAAAAGAAAGGCTTGGCTTAAGTTCAAAAAATTCATCTATACCAAGCTCCAAAGAATTATATAAGATGAGGGAAAATAAGCCAAAAAGTGACAGGAAAGTAGGAGCACAGGTTGGACATAAAGGCAGTTACCGCCCTAAAATGGAGGCAGATGAGATGGTAAAAATAGAACTGCCCAATACGTGTGAGTGCGGAGGAGAAATTGCGGTATCAAAAGATCCGTATACTCATCAAAAGGTCGATTTGTCGGAAATCAAGCCGTATGTAGTTGAATATCAACTAGAGCATGGACGTTGCAAAAGATGTGGAAAAAGAAAAAGTAGCAAGCTACAAGAAGGAGTAACTGCGGACACATTTGGTCCAAGAGTTAAGTCAGTAATTACAGCATTAAGTGGATTTTACAAGAATTCGAAAAAAGAAGTGGCAAATATTATAAAGGACATTTTCAACCTGGATATCAGCGTCGGTAGTGTATCAAATAGCGAGGCTAGAGTGGCAGAAAAATGCCAAGAAGCATATGAGCAAATTGAGGAAGAGGTAAGCAAGAGCAAAATTTTACATATCGATGAAACTAGCCATTACAACAAAGGTAAACAGGGCTGGTGCTGGATGTTTGCGAGCAAAATAGGAAGTGTGATCAAATTGACAGAGTCAAGAGGGATGAAAGTCCTGGAAAATAGTAAATTTGGAAAGAATAACAACCTAGTAGTGACCGACAGATATGCAGCTTACAACTACTTTTCCAGCAAGAAAAGGCAGGTCTGTTGGGCACATTTAGCAAGAGATTTTGAAAGGTTGTCTCATAGTTGGAATAGCGAAGTGAAAGTTTTGGGGTATTATTTAAGGAATGTTGCTACTGAATTATTTGCATTGAAAAAAGCTCTGTTAAAGGATGAAATAGACACATTAAGGTTCATAAGAAGAGCAAGAAAATTATGCAAGCGAACGAGATATTACTTAAAGAATATATCAAATTTACCCGAGGCAATTGGAGCGTCTCGAGTAGCAAAAAATATCATGAAATCGGATCTGATGATGTGGAAATTTTTGGACGATCCAGAAAATATTCCACTGACAAACAACTATGCTGAGCGACAGATTCGGCATTACGTTGTTTACCGAAAAGTTTCATATTTTACACAATCGAAACGGGGAAATATGTTTCTTGAGAGGATAATTTCATTGTACTTGACTTGGAGGCAAAAGAAGTTAAATCCTTTTCAAAACCTACTGGCTATTGCTTCTTAAGCCATACACCTGAATGGATACCCTCAAAAAGACTTGCTTGACGATATTTATCAATACAAATTTTTCAATAAATATATCAAACAAGTACAGGAAATTACAAGTCTATTTGCCATGATCATGCGATGTGGATGGTACACTTACTTCTTCCATGTTTGTCTTTAGTTGTTCAGTTTGCACTCTCTTTACAGGTAATTTGTGACTAGGATTATTTAGTACTCTCTTAGCTAAACCCTTGTTAATTGCTGACAATAATTTATCTGCAAATTTATCATTACCTTTACCCCTCTCTTTATCTATTAAAGATATTGCACTCTTTCTATGACCATCTTCTTTATATGGATCAGCACCAAACATTATTACTCTTGATATCATATTTAAATAATTTTGTTTAGATCTATCCTTTATTTGACGAGATTTGTAAAACGAATCAATGTACAATTGAATCAAATAAGTTAATGCGCTTTTTCCAATATTTCTTCTATTTTTTGTACTTGAATCGAATTTTTTTGTACCATTAATATCTCCTCCTTTACTTATTAAGTCACTAATCTGTTCATTAGTTTTGTCACGTGTGCACGCTGCTCTGAACAATTTATTAGTAGCTATTTGTTTTGCTGCTGCACTTTCTAAAAGTTCTTTTGCACTTCCTTGAGCAAGATCAGCTGGAGTTCTACCATTACTATTTGCTAATAATGGATTAGCTCCACAATTAAGCAGATGCTCGATTTTTGATATATTGCCCTAATAAGCAGCTAGATGTAAAGAGGTGTTCCTAGCTTACCTTCTTCTATTTCTATGTTTGTCTCTGTTTGTTCAGTTCGCATTTTCTTTGCAGATGCTTCTAACCATTCAAGTTTTAATTTTCTCTTTGCTTTCTTTCTTCTCTCATCAACAGTATTTATCATTGCACTTGACAAACCTTTTTTTATTTGGCCCTCGGGTAACGCTGCAATTATAGACAATGCACTATTTCCATAATCATCTTGTCTACCTGGATCAGCGCCACACATTACTATATTCCTTATAGATAACAACTTCTGTTTTATCGTATTTTTCTTGTAATTATTCTTGCTTAAGAGTGTTATGAAAAAAGTTAATATGTTATAGCCATGATATTTTTTTGTATAATCTTTTGCGGTAGCATTAATATCTGCTCCATTGCTTAATTGTACTTCAATATCTTTCTTAGTAATACTAGGCACAGAAGCATAAGCAAATAACTGATTAGTAGCTTCTTGTTTTTTTGCACTTTCTAACAGTCGTTTTGCACTTCCATTAGCAAAATCAGCTGGAGTTTTACCTTCATAATTTTTCAATAACGGATTAGCTCTATAAGCAAGCAGAGAATTGATTATTGACATATCGTCCTGACCTGTAGCTACATGTAGAGGGGTATTTCCTAATCTATCTTGCTTATTAACGCTTGCTTTACATTGTAATAGAAAGTCCAAAATTAACAAATAATTTAGCGTATAGCCAGCAGCAACATAATGTAAAACTGTTAGTCCCGCATCATCTGTTTTATTTATATTTGCTCCATTGAATAAAAGTTTTCCTACCTTCGCTATATCTCCTCTAATTGCACAATAATGCAGAGGATATTTATGTTCATATCTATTATCCATAACTTATCCCTTAAAATTTCAGTATTGCAATATAGAAGTTAAGAATGCGTTAATATTTAATTCTTATGTAAAATGCTTAACATAAAAGTTAAAATTGGAGTTTGGTGACAAGTGAGCAATTTTAATTTATTTCATCTCCTCAAGAGGTTTAATGTTAAAGACCGAGAGTGCAGAGGCAATCACATGCGCTAAGGCCTGAACTAAAAACATTCTTGCAGCAGTAAGGTCCAAATTATCTTCTAGTATGAATCGCATGTTGAGATCGTTTTTACCGTATCCCCATAAAGCGTGGAAAGCTTCTGCAACTTCCAATAAATAAAAAGTAATTCTGTGCGGCTCACAGAGTCTTGCTGAGATTTCCACTACATCTGGCCATTTTGCTAGAGTTTTTATTAAGAATAGCTCTCCTTCAGTTTTTAAGAGTGCAGGGTTTACACTTGGAAGATCTTTTGGTGCATTGCGCATTAATGAGTGAGCACGTGCATGAGCATATTGGACATAAAAAATAGGATTATCTTTTGATTGCTCCTTAACTTTAGCAAAATCAAAATCAAGAACCATATCATTCTTGCGTGTTAACATTATAAAACGAGTAATGTCTTTACTCACTTCTTCCACCACATCTCTTGCTGTTAGGAAAGTACCTGATCTCTTAGACATCTTTACAGGCTTTCCATCCTCAAGAAAATTCACAATATTATGAAGTCTCACTTCTATTTTTGCTTGATTATCACTTAGCGCGTAAACAACTGCTTTGAGTCTTTTAATATAACCACCATGGTCACTACCAAGTTCAACGATCATATTATTAAAACCGCGTGATATTTTATCAAAATGGTAAGCAATATCCGAGGCAAAGTAGGTCCAACTGCCATCTTCTTTTTTCAGTGCACGATCAACATCGTCACCGAACTGTGTGGCACGAAATAACAATTCTTTTCTGGCAATCCAATTTTCATTTTCCTTGCCTTTTGGTTTCTCTAAATATCCCTCATATACCAAACCTTTATCAGACAGCATCTTAATGCTTTCTTCAATTTTGCCACTTTTTTGCAGCTCATATTCTGAAGTAAAAACATCGTGACTTACTCCAAGCAAATCCAGATCTTCCTTTATAATGTTTAATATAAAATCTAAAGTAAAATCTCTAATTACTTGATTATTTTGATTGTTTAAAAGCTCCTTACCATATTTTTTAGCTAGCTCTTCCCCTATGGGCTTTAAATATTCACCGGGGTATAATCCTTTTTCGATACTGATTTGTTCTCCTAGCGCTTCTTTGTACCTAAGATACACTGACTTTACCAGCGTATCTATCTGTACACCAGCATCATTAATATAGTACTCTCTAGTGACATTATAACCAACTTTTTTCATTAAATTTGCCAGAACATCACCAAATATAGCTCCTCTTGCATGACCAATATGCATCGGACCAGTTGGGTTTGCGGAGACAAATTCAACATTTAGCGCCTGGTTGTTTCCTATGTTCAAAGTGCCAAATTCTGTTTTTAGCTTGTTTATCTGCTCTAAAATGCCATGCCAAACTTCTGTGTTTAAATGCATATTGATAAAACCAGAGCCCGCTATTTCTACTTTTGCTACTTCATTAAAAAGCTCAAACTCTTTAGCTAAAACCTTTGCAATTTCTATGGGATTTTTTTTTTCATGCTTTGCAAGCACCATAGCAACGTTTGTATAAATATCACCATGTGCCCTATTACTTGGCTGTTCCACAATGAAATTTGTTGCACTTGTACTTATAACATCTTTCTGCTTCAATTCATCCAATTTACTTGAGATCAAAGCAAAGACTTGCTTGAAAATATTCATCAACAAAATTCATGAAAACCTGCAGTAAATATAGCAAATAAGCGCAGAAAATTAAAGGTCTATTTGTTGGGGCTACGCAATGTGGATAACCCACTTACTTCTTTCATTCCCATGTTTGTCTCTGATTGTTCAGTATCTAATATTTTCGAAAGTACTATATATTTATGTATAAACATAGATTATAACAAAAGCGATAGCATAATCTTCATCATCGCTGAGAGAAAGATGAATTATATAGTGTTTAGAAATAAGATCTTTACTTATGGTAATGTATGGCTTTCCTTTCGCATCACTATGTATTGCTATATCCTTCATCACAATGCCCTCGCTGAACCCAGTACCTAGTGCTTTAACGAAAGCTTCTTTCGCAGCAAAACGTTTAGCAAAATATCTAGCTTGCATTTCTTGACTACTGTACTTCTTGCTTATTTCTATCTCTTGCTCAGTATAGATTTTTTTGAGGAATTTTTCCCCGTATTTTTGTAGTATCTTTGATATCCGCGATATATATACTATATCAGTGCCAATTCCGTATATCATCCTATACTAAAGCGGTTTATTGCTTCTTCGATTTGCATTTCTTCTACCTTTCCTGTTGCCCTATTTTTGACTTCCACTATACCTTCATTTGCTGATTTTTTCCCAACGATAATTTGCCATGGTAGACCGATTAAATCCATCCTGGCGAATTTCACTCCTACGCTTTCTTCTGCATCGTCGTACAGTATTTCATCACTTTCTAAAGCATTATATATTTTATTTGCAATTTCCACACATTCAGCTGCTCTTGTCTGTAAATTAATCAAGCCAATTTTGAAAGGGGCTATATTCTCTGGCCAAATAATTCCCTTATCATCATGAAAAGCTTCTATAATTGCACCAACTAACCTTGAAACTCCAATGCCGTACGATCCCATATGCATATCAACACTTTTTCCATCTTGTGATGCCACTTTTGCATTCATTGGTTTTGAATATTTATCACCAAAGTAAAAAATATGCCCTATTTCAATACCCTTGCTAGTGCTTAACTGCCCTTCCGATATAGGACAAGTGTTAGAGTCATGCATGTCATCTGCAACAGCGTATATATTCTTCAAGCTTTCAATATCTTCACTTTCCAGTAGCTCAGAAAACTTATTATCATAGTATAAAGTACTTTCTCCAGTGCTTGCCAATATGTGGAATTCATGGCTTAAATTTCCCCCGATTGGTCCGGTATCTGCTCTTACTCCAATTGGAGTTAGTCCCATACGCTTGAATATTTTTATATAAGTTTTATACATCAAATCATATGAATTGATTGCACTTTCGTAATCCAAATCAAAACTATATGCATCCTTCATTAGAAATTCACGGCCTCTCATAACACCAAAACGCGGCCTGATTTCATCACGAAATTTCCATTGAATTTGGTACAGATAAAGTGGCAGATCCTTGTAGCTTTTAACTACATCTCTAATTAAATCAGTTGCCACTTCCTCATGCGTTGGACCAAATAGCATGTCATTTTTATGCCTATCATTGATACGCAGCATTTCCTCACCATAATCATCATAACGTCCTGACTCCCGCCAAAGATCCGCTGGCTGTATGCAAGGCATTAATGTTTCAACTGCTCCGGATTTATTCATTTCATCTCTAATAATGTTTTCAATATTCCTAATAACCTTAAGGCCAAGCGGTAACCACGTATAGATTCCAGATACCACCTGTTTTACTAAGCCTGCACGTAAAGAATATTGATGAGAAATAATTTGAGCATTAGCAGGTTTTTCTTTTAAAGTTGGCAAGTAATACTGTGATAAATGCATTGTAATTATTATCTCACATTAAATAATTTTAATATAATTGGGTATGCAGGCAAACTGTTTTAAAGATTGAACATAGATATCCATTAACCCCAACTATGCAAAGTATAGGGCTTTTTTTGGAAAGAGTCGACAAGAAACTTAGTGAGGCTTATCACTCTTGCCAAAAAAGATGGCATATAGCCTATTTTCTATAGCTCGATCTATTTGTATTAATTGTGGTCCAGATCCTATAATCTGAGTCATATCCTTCATTAATAAATGCTTTATTAAATCTACCTTTTGTTGTGCACTTTGCACCTTACCACCATAACCATTGTTGGTAAAGTAAACTTTTGGACTACTATTGCTTGATTCCCCACCTTTTCTTTTGCGTACAAACTGCATTATCTTATTTGCTAAAAAAGATTTCAAGTTCAAACTAAGTAGAAATTTGTAGAGAAGGTGTGGAGTAAAAAATGCTACTAAAATCCTGATAGAAATTCCATATCCTAGATCATTTCTGTTTTCATAATACCATTTTAAATATTGATATAGATGGTAAAACGCGCTGCTTAGAGAACTAGACTCCACAGCATACCAAAAACCGTGACTGAGAAGCATAAGTGTGATACTGGATGCATAAAAGTAAACTGTAAGGCGAAATACCTTGGCAACCATATCTTTCAAGCTGCTCAATATATAGTTAATTAATTTTAGTCTATAAAGAAACGATATCATTTTACTTTACCTCAATATAGCTAGCCTTGTCTTTATAAATAAAACCCGTTTTCAATAACGTTGTAGTACAAAAAGTTACAAAAGACTACAACTTTTGAAAATTGAGAAAGACACTGCCGATTTTAATAAGGTCAGCGAAAGTAAACAAGGGATTTTTTGTTAATTCACTTTTTAATCTATAGACAAGTTCAAAAAATTTGGCTGGGGTGGAAGGATTCGAACCTTCGCGTGGCGGTATCAAAAACCGCTGCCTTACCACTTGGCTACACCCCAATACTACTCACATTAATAACACTATTAACCCAGTTAGTAAAAGATTTATTTGCTTTTTCTATAGGTATTACTGCAATAACTGGCTGATCATAAGAATGCATTGCTTCAATTCTTTCTATAATTTTATCAATGTGACTATTGTTACTTTTCATAATTGCAACTACTTCGCAACTGCTATTAATTTTACCATTCCATAAGTATAAAGAGCTTACTTCAGGAAATATATTTACGCATGCAATTAATTTATCATCTAATAGCCTTTCAGATATGAATTTAGCCTCTTCAGTGCTTGAAAAAGTTGTGTAAATTAAATCTAAGCTACTCACTGTCAGCCAAATTTTCACTATACTTTGCTAGAACTTACTTATCAAGAAAAATTTAAATTATAAAGCCTACTTTTCATGTGTAAACCATGACAAATTGCTACAGCAAGAGCATCAGCAGTGTGATGGCACTTTACGTCAACATCTTTAACTATCTGCTTTACCATAAATATCATTTGATTCTTATCAGCATGACCATTTCCAGTAATGCTTTTCTTTATGTAATTTGCATCATACTCACTTATGGATAGCTTTGTTATTTTCGATACTAAAATTGCAATTCCTCTTGCGTACCCCAAAGTAAGTGAGGATTTTGGATTCTTGTTAACAAAAATTTTTTCTATAGCAGCTTCATCTGGAGAATGTAAAAAAATAACTTCTTTTAATTGTTCAAAAATTGTGTGTAAACGTTCACTTATTTCGAGCTTACTATCTGTTGATACAGTGCCACCACCTAAAAATTTGGTATTATTTTCTTCATTAAGATCAATAACAGCCCAACCAGTGTTACTTATTCCAGGGTCAAGACCTATTATTTTAACCACCACCTAGCCAGTAAACAAAGATGAATAAAAATATCCAGACAACATCCACAAAATGCCAGTACCAAGCAGCAAATTCAAAACATAAATGGTCTTGAGGAGTAAACTGATCTTTTCGCGCTCTAAACAAAGACACAGACAAAAATATTATTCCTATTATAACGTGTACACCGTGAAACCCAGTGATCATGTAAAAATTGGATGCGTAGATCCCGTCATGTAAAGAAAAGTTTGCTTCGTAATATTCTACTGCCTGGGTGAGTACAAAGAAAACACCGAGCAATATAGTGATAGAGAGCATTTTAATCATATTCTTCTTATCATTTTCAAATAAGGAGTGGTGTGCTGAGGTGATGGTTGTACCAGAGAGTAATAATATTAACGTATTCATGAACGGCAAGGACCAAGGATCTGGACCATTGGTTGGCCATTCAAATTTTTTTGTAGGAGAAAATGCTTCAAATAAAAAGACCGGATCAAGCCAGGCTTTAAAGAATGAGCAAAAGAATGCAATGAAAAATACAACTTCCGTGAGAATAAACAAGTACATTGCAAACTTGAGCCCATGTTTTACAATGGCTGTGTGGCATTTATCATAAATTGCTTCTCTTACCACATCTTTCCACCAATAAAATAGCACTCCAGATATCGCAGAAATTCCAAAAATCAAACCTGGTACACCAAAAATTTGTTTATGAAGTGTGCCAACTAGTCCAAGCGCGAGAATAAGAATTGCTGCTGATATAGCAATTGGCCAAGGGCTTGGATCCACTAAATGAAAATCGTGTTCTTTACCTTCCATATTATACTTAAAATGAATCAATTTACCTTAAGAATATAAAATAGCCTAAAGTTGTCAATATTCCTTAAAAACTTGATGAAATTTTAAGTAAATCTCTTTCAGTTGCTGTTTATAAAAATATTTGCATAATTGGTAATGTGAATTAATAACAACTAACTATGGAGCTCAATAAGATTGCAGCATCGATTTTACTTGCAGGATTAATGATTATGGTGGTTAGTAACGTAGTTGATATGCTTTACAGCCCAGAAAAATATAAGATTGAGCATAAGACAACAATTGCTACCGTTGAAAACGAATCGCAGCAGAAAATTGAACAAGTGGCGCTTGATATTGGAGCCTTAATGCAGAATGCCAATTTTGAAAAGGGTAAATCAGTAGCGAAAAAATGCATAGCTTGCCATACCTTTGAAAAAGGTGGGGCAAATAAAGTAGGACCAAATTTGTGGAATATAGTTGGCAATAATAAGGCACATCTTGGTAGCTCATTTAACTACTCAAAAGCAGTGCTTGAAAAAGGAGGAAAATGGGGATATGAAGAGCTATTTACCTTTTTAAAGAACCCAAAAGCCTATATAAAAGGTACACGTATGGCATTTGCAGGTATTTCAAATCCACAAGAAGTTGCAGACTTAGTTAGCTACTTGCGCTCAATGAGCGATAGCCCTGTTGCCTTGCCAAAATAATGACAGACTATCAAAAGTTATTTGATGAAGATAATAACTATATAGCATATCGAAAGCTGCAAGGAAAAAAAGTCTCTTTAGTTTTTTTGGGTGGTTTTTCATCCAATATGAATGGCACTAAAGCAACTGCTATTTATAAATTCTGCCAGGAAAATGACATAGCACTTGTATTGTTTGATTATTTTGGTCATGGCCATTCAAGTGGTAATTTTACTGATTATACGATAAGTGATTGGCAAAGAAATTGTACTAAAATTGTTAATGAGTTAACAAGTGGCAAGCAAATAATAATAGGCTCAAGTATGGGAGGTTGGTTAATGTTGCTAACTGCTCTGCATTTTCCAGAAAAAATCTCTGCATTGATTGGTATATCATCCGCTCCTGATTTCACTGAAAGTTTAGTATTTACAAGCAAACAAAGAGAAGAGTTAGATCACAAAGGGATAGTAGATATCACTTCTGAAAACTGTACATACAAAATAACTAAAAACTTAATTGATGATGGTAAAAAAAATCTACTTTTAAATAAAGAAGTAATAAATATAAACTGTCCTGTACGCTTGCTGCATAGCATTAATGACAAAGACGTACCTTATCAAACTTCGTTAAATTTAGCAGAAAAAATTACATCTGCCGATGTTGAAGTGCATTTAGTAAAGTCAGCAGAGCACAATATGTCTGACAACCGCTCATTAGAAATTTTATTCAAAACCATTAGAGAATTTTTGCCATAGGCCTTACAGCTAAGCTTTGTGAATATTGCTTTGCAGATAGCATTTTTTCAACCACTTCTTCAGGATTTGAAGAGGAGTTCTTGGCTAAGGCACAGTTGACTTTTTCATCAAATTATGTAATAATTAACTATATTGATTCTGAAATTAAAGAGTAAAACATGAGATATGAAAGCCTGAAACGAAAACGGCGACAGCTATTTGATAATTTAGTCAATACAATGGAAAGCAATGGTAATATTGCTAATGTACTAAAAAATCAAGAGAAAGAAGATGTAAAGGCAGTTCTCAAAGCTATTCAAAAGATAAAACTTCCAGGTGGTCAAGAATGCACTGGATCACTGATTGGAGGTGTTTTTAGTTTTGCTTCAGAGACAAGTAATACAAATCTTGTTAATTATATAAATGATATATTGAACGAAGCTGAAAAGGTAGGTATATTAGATGAAATTCTTACTTCTTATTGTTTGATTATAAAAGAAGATGGGATAACACATAATTTCACACCATTTGGAGCTGCTTTTAATTTTGCTTTAGAGACAGGTAATACTGAGCCTTTTGATGACATGTTGAAGAAAGCTAAAGATGCAGGAATATTAAACAAAGTTCTGACTACTTATTGTATAACTGTAGAAGGAAATGGGGTTACACATAATTACACACTGCTTGGAGCTGCTTTCCAATATGCTATAGAAAAGGGTGATACTAAGCTTGTTTGTGGTGTATTTGATGAAGCTGAAGATACAGGTGTGTTAAACGAAGTTCTTACCACTAAAACAAGCTTTGCATTTCAAAGTGGGAAAGTACATGAATTAAAGCCTCTTGGTATTGTGAGAACATCAAAAGGTAAACACTTTATTGAGGCAGGAGACCTTGAAAAAATTAAGCAAAAGATGCAGAAAGCTCTACCAATCTGGGATAGGGATCTAAGAGGAGGTGCCGTTGATCTTGGCACTGCAGGCGTTGTGTTGATAGTGTTTGGAGTTGCTACTGCCTCTTATCTAGCTATACCTTTGGAAGTAGCTTGTGGTGCAATTATTATAGGATTAGCATTATTAGCTATAGGAGTAGTAATAGCAAGCAAGATGGATTATGATGCAATCAGTAGTGAAAGGGCAGCAGAGTGTGATGCTTTTGGACGCAGGATGGCTTTGTTGCATAGCTAAAGTAAAAAGAACTGGGAGTTACTGACAAAATTCATTATAAACAGGCATTTAACCGACAAAGGAAAAATATGCCAGTCAAAATGAAAGTCAGTAACTGCTACGAATATAACAAATTTCTCCAAGAAAGAGGAAATATTTTTTATTACGTCAACGATGCCATAGAAAATTGGTACGAAAAAAGTCCCAAAATGGCCGGTGGCAACAATATTTATAGTGATAAAGTCGTAATTCTAATTCACATAATAACTTATTTGTTTAGAATAGGCCTAAGACAAACGGTGGGGTTTATAGCGGGATACCTTGAGCAAATAGGAAAAAATTTGCAAGTTATCAGCTATTCCCAGGCTTCCAGAAGATTCAAAAAGCTTAACTTAAAAATTAATGATCGAAGACATGATAAAAACAGTATGGAAAATATTGAGATCGCCATAGATAGCACTGGAATAAGCATCTACAATAATATTCCAGGCCATAGTAAGGCAAACGGTACAGATAGAAAGTACCGTGGCTATAAGCAAACAAGAAAATTGCATGTAATGCTGGAGATAGGTAGCAAAAAAGTCATAGCTGCAAAATACAGTAGTGGAGTTTATTCTGACCACTATGGAGCCTGTGATCTTATTGCAAGGGCTAATGCTAAATACAATATAAGCACACTATATGCAGACAGAGCATATAATCGAAAGAAGTTATATAAATTGTGCAATGAGCTTGGCATAAAGACAAAAATTCCTCTGCAAAACAATGCAGTGGAGCATCCAAAGCTGGATTATATGGCTGAGAGAAATTCTACAATCAAGTTCATAAAGTCATATGGTGAAGATGGTATGAAGAAGTGGAAAAAAGAGATAAATTATGGGAAGAGATCTTATATAGAAAGTTTTTTCTCGCGACTGAAGCAAACATTTGGGTTTAGTTTTAGGAACAAATCTGAGATTAACCGTGAGAAAGAAATGCTACTCAAGTGTTATTTGCTGAACAAATTTACTGAAATAGGCATGGCTAAATTTGAGATAGCTTCATGAATTTATTATGCATTGCCTCCTATCCAAAGAGCGATGCAACAAAGCCAGCTAGAATCCAGATTTTTTTAACTTGATCCTATAATCAAGTTATAGTATGACAAAGATGCTTTAGTATTAAAACATTTTTATTAATTTCATAACTATAACCACCCATTCTACTTCCTTTAAAAATATCATTACTAAAATACTTTATTATTAAAACACTTTTACTAGTTTTATAAGTATAATTACCCATTCTATTTTCTTTAAGAATATCATTATTAATATATAAATTTTATATAATATTCTTACTTTTATTAGCTCTTTAATCAAAATTATGACCAATTATATGAAAAACCAGTTATTTCCATTTTGGAAATAACTGCCCCTTAAATGGAAATACCTGCTTTTTAAAGATAATTACCACCTAAATAGTAGCGTTAAAATTGTAATTCGACGCTTATGGAACTTTTTAAAAATATCATTATTAATATGTAAATTTTATCTAATATTTTTAATTTTTGTCGATTTTTTAATAGAATTATGGGAAATTATATGAAAATCAGTTATTTCCAAAACGGAAATAACTGGTCTTTAAAAGTATATTGCCGCTAAATAATAGCGTTAAAGTTGTAATTTTGAGGTTTGTGGAAACCTTTGTATAATTGTGTGTTGTAATGACAACATTTTTTGCAATGTTCATACATGGAGTTTATGTAATAGGCCTAATGAATAACACGATACTATCGCGAAATTTCTATAATCGACCGACCTTAATTGTTGCTGGAGAATTGTTGGGGAAAATACTAAAATTTTCTAATTTTAGTGGAATCATCACTGAAGTTGAGGCCTATATAGGAGTGGATGATCCAGCTTGCCATGCAGCAAGAGGTTATACTCAGCGCACTTCAGTAATGTTTGGCATGCCAGGATTTTCATATGTATATTTTATATATGGCATGTATCATTGTTTAAACATTGTAACAGAGGTAGAAGGATTTCCAGCAGCAGTACTAATACGCGGGTTAAAGCTCATCAAACCATCTGAAGTGGATTTAGGCGGACCAGGAATATTGTGTAAAAAACTCAATATTACCAAAGAACATAATAAACGGGATATGACTATAAGTTATGAATTTTGTGTTTGCGATTATGGCTTAAAACCAGACTACATTTGCACTCCAAGAATAGGAATTAGCAAGGGTCAAGAAAAATTTTGGCGATTCAAAATCAATCAATAAACTCACTTGATTAAAAAAAGCTTTTGAAAACGTATAATGTAGCTTATAATCGCTGGTAAAAGTTTTAAATATTTTATGCTAAAGAAATTAGCTTGGTATTGGTCCTTTGTAGACTTAATTAAAGGATTTGCTATCACGCTGAAATATATGCTCAAGCCGAAAGTAACACTAAGGTATCCTATGGAAAAGAGGCCTTTAAGTCCAAGATTTCGCGGTGAACATGCGTTGCGCCGATATCCAAATGGCGAAGAGCGCTGCATAGCTTGTAAATTGTGTGAAGTTATCTGCCCTGCTCAGGCAATTGTTATTGAAGCGGAGGAAAGAGAAGATGGTAGTCGTCGTACCACGCGTTATGATATTGATATGACGAAGTGCATATATTGCGGGCTTTGCCAAGAATCATGTCCTGTTGATGCAATTGTTGAGGGGCCTAATTTTGAATTTTCTACTGAAACAAGAGAAGAATTAATGTACAATAAAGAAAAGCTTTTGCATAATGGTGAGATTTGGGAAGAAGCAATCGCACTCAGATTAAAGAAGAATAGACCCTATTATTAATCAGAATTGATGGTTAGAATCACCTTTTCAGCTGAGCAGAAAATAGAAGAATATACTGGTAGAGTTACTGGTTTTGATATATTGCAGCCAGATGTTATAAAAGAAACAGTTGCACTTAAAGTAAATGGAGAGTTATATGATCTCTCACGTGAAATTGAATCCGATACTGAAATAGAAGTTATAAACTTAAATAGTGATATGGGCCTTGATATAATAAGACACGATGCTGCCCACATTATGGCACAGGCAGTGAAAGAGCTATTTCCAAGTACTCAAATTACTATAGGTCCAACAATTCAAGATGGCTTTTACTACGACTTTGCTACAGATCGCACTTTTACAACCGACGATCTTACTGCAATAGAAAAGAAAATGAAGGAAATCATCAAAAGCAACTATAAATTCGTTCGAGAAGTATGGACTCGCAAGCAAGCAATTGATTTTTTTAATAGCATAGGTGAGAAATATAAAGTTGAGATTATCTCTTCTATACCAGAAAATGAAAACCTTACTGTCTATAGGCAGGGCGATTTTGTCGATTTATGTCGCGGTCCACATTCGCCATCAACTGGTAGGGTAAAAGCATTTAAACTGATGAAAGTTGCAGGAGCGTATTGGCGTGGCGATTCAAGTAGGCCTATGCTTCAGCGAATATACGGCACTGCGTGGAGAAATAAGGATGAACTCAATGCTTATCTCATACGATTAGAAGAAGCAGAAAAACGCGATCACAGAAAGATCGCAAAGGATATGGATTTGTTTCATATTCAAGATGAAGCAGTTGGGCAAATTTTTTGGCATGAGCAGGGATATACTTTATATAACGTTCTTGAATCTTATATAAGGAAAAAATTAACCAATAATGGCTATTTTGAAGTAAAGACTCCTATTTTAGTGAGTAAAGAGTTGTGGGAAAAATCAGGCCACTGGGATAAGTTTCGTGAGAATATGTTTATTGTTGATGAATCTGAAAGCAAAAAATTGGCAATAAAGCCGATGAATTGCCCTTGTCATGTACAGATTTTCAATTCTCACACTAGGAGCTATCGTGATTTACCCATACGTATGGCAGAATTTGGTACGTGCCATAGAAACGAAAGCTCAGGTTCTTTGCACGGGCTGATGCGAGTGCGTGGGTTTACGCAAGATGATGCACATATTTTTTGCATGGAAGAGCAAGTGAATTCTGAAACTGTGAAGTTTTGTGACCTTCTAAAAGAAGTATACTCAGAACTTGGGTTTAATGAAATCTCTGTAAAATTTTCAGATCGGCCAGAAGTAAGAGCAGGAATAGATGAGGTATGGGACAGAGCTGAAAAAGCACTGCTTGAAGCTGTTAAAGAAGCAGGTTTAAGCTATGAACTTAATCCTGGTGAAGGTGCGTTTTATGGTCCAAAGTTAGAATTTGTTTTGAAAGATGCAATAGGCAGAAGCTGGCAATGTGGAACGCTGCAGGTGGATTTCATTCTCCCAGAAAGGCTAGGAGCTTTTTATATAGGAGCAGACGGGCAAAAACATCATCCCGTAATGCTACACAGAGCAATTCTTGGCACTTTTGAGCGCTTTATTGGCATTTTAATAGAAAATTATGCAGGAAAGTTTCCGTTGTGGCTTGCTCCAACGCAACTTGCTGTTTTGACCATTACCAACGAAGCTGATGAATATGCTAAGGAAATTAGTAATACCCTAAAAGAGCAAGGTGTTAGGGTAAAAACTGATTTGACCAATGAAAAAATTAATTATAAGATACGCTTGCATAGCTTAAATAAGGTGCCTATATTATGGATTATAGGCAAGAATGAGGTTACAAATAAAACTGTATCAGTTAGAAGTTTGGGATCAGAAAAGCAAGAATCTTTTTCTTTTGAAAAAGCTGCTCAATTGCTATTAGAAAATATTAATTTAAATTAGAGGAATAAAAATTTGCAAATAAAAAAGAACAACAAAAATAGAATTAATGAATCAATCACAGCTGCTGAAGTACGTTTAGTTGATCATACTGGTCAGATGATTGGCATCGTATCGATAGAAAAGGCTTTAATGTCTGCACAGAGTGTTGGTTTAGATTTGGTAGAAATTGCACCTGATTCAACTCCTCCGGTGTGTAAAATCCTTGATTACAGCAAACAAAAATATGATGCAAAAAAGAAAGCAAGTGAAGTAAAAAAGAAACAGAGAACATTAACTATCAAAGAAATAAAATTAGGTCCGAATATTGGTGATCATGATTATGGAACAAAATTACGTCAAACAAGGGGTTTTCTTACTCATGGTCATAAAATAAAAGTCATAATGAGATTTAAAGGCAGAGAACTCATAAATACTGACGTTGGACTAGAAAAATTAGAACGACTAATTAGAGATACTGAAGATATTGCAAAGGTAGAACTAGCACCTAAAAGAGAAGGCAACCAATACTTTTTATCCTTAGTTGCTAAATAGCTTAAAACGTATCCATTCAGGTGTATGGCTTAAGAAGCGTATCCATTCAGGTGTATGGCTTAAGAAGCAATAGCCAGTAGGTTTTGAAAAGGATTTAACTTCTTTTGCCTCCAAGTCAAGTACAATGAAATTATCCTCTCAAGAAACATATTTCCCCGTTTCGATTGTGTAAAATATGAAACTTTTCGGTAAACAACGTAATGCCGAATCTGTCGCTCAGCATAGTTGTTTGTCAGTGGAATATTTTCTGGATCGTCCAAAAATTTCCACATCATCAGATCCGATTTCATGATATTTTTTGCTACTCGAGACGCTCCAATTGCCTCGGGTAAATTTGATATATTCTTTAAGTAATATCTTGTTCGCTTGCGTAATTTTCTTGCTCTTCTTATGAACCTTAATGTGTCTATTTCATCCTTTAACAGAGCTTTTTTCAATGCAAATAATTCAGTAGCAACATTCCTTAAATAATACCCCAAAACTTTCACTTCGCTATTCCAACTATGAGACAACCTTTCAAAATCTCTTGCTAAATGTGCCCAACAGACCTGCCTTTTCTTGCTGGAAAAGTAGTTGTAAGCTGCATATCTGTCGGTCACTACTAGGTTGTTATTCTTTCCAAATTTACTATTTTCCAGGACTTTCATCCCTCTTGACTCTGTCAATTTGATCACACTTCCTATTTTGCTCGCAAACATCCAGCACCAGCCCTGTTTACCTTTGTTGTAATGGCTAGTTTCATCGATATGTAAAATTTTGCTCTTGCTTACCTCTTCCTCAATTTGCTCATATGCTTCTTGGCATTTTTCTGCCACTCTAGCCTCGCTATTTGATACACTACCGACGCTGATATCCAGGTTGAAAATGTCCTTTATAATATTTGCCACTTCTTTTTTCGAATTCTTGTAAAATCCACTTAATGCTGTAATTACTGACTTAACTCTTGGACCAAATGTGTCCGCAGTTACTCCTTCTTGTAGCTTGCTACTTTTTCTTTTTCCACATCTTTTGCAACGTCCATGCTCTAGTTGATATTCAACTACATACGGCTTGATTTCCGGCAAATCGACCTTTTGATGAGTATACGGATCTTTTGATACCGCAATTTCTCCTCCGCACTCACACGTATTGGGCAGTTCTATTTTTACCATCTCATCTGCCTCCATTTTAGGGCGGTAACTGCCTTTATGTCCAACCTGTGCTCCTACTTTCCTGTCACTTTTTGGCTTATTTTCCCTCATCTTATATAATTCTTTGGAGCTTGGTATAGATGAATTTTTTGAATTTAAGCCAAGCCTTTCTTTTAACTCAGCGTTTTCGATCCTTAGCGCTTTATTTTCTGCTTTAAGCTCTTCTATTTTTGTTTCTAACTTTTCTATAGTCTGCTTAAACTTTTGCAAAATTCTAAAAGATCAACCATATTACCTCACAGCCACTCTAGTTTACCTTTTTAGCATTCCTTGTCTACTCTTTATTTTACCGCCCGGCTGAATGGATACTAAGAAGCAATAGCCAGTAGGTTTTGAAAAGGATTTAACTTCTTTTGCCTCCAAGTCAAGTACAATGAAATTATCCTCTCAAGAAACATATTTCCCCGTTTCGATTGTGTAAAATATGAAACTTTTCGGTAAACAACGTAATGCCGAATCTGTCGCTCAGCATAGTTGTTTGTCAGTGGAATATTTTCTGGATCGTCCAAAAATTTCCACATCATCAGATCCGATTTCATGATATTTTTTGCTACTCGAGACGCTCCAATTGCCTCAGGTAAATTTGATATATTCTTTAAGTAATATCTCGTTCGCTTGCGTAATTTTCTTGCTCTTCTTATGAACCTTAATGTGTCTATTTCATCCTTTAACAGAGCTTTTTTCAATGCAAATAATTCAGTAGCAACATTCCTTAAATAATACCCCAAAACTTTCACTTCGCTATTCCAACTATGAGACAACCTTTCAAAATCTCTTGCTAAATGTGCCCAACAGACCTGCCTTTTCTTGCTGGAAAAGTAGTTGTAAGCTGCATATCTGTCGGTCACTACTAGGTTGTTATTCTTTCCAAATTTACTATTTTCCAGGACTTTCATCCCTCTTGACTCTGTCAATTTGATCACACTTCCTATTTTGCTCGCAAACATCCAGCACCAGCCCTGTTTACCTTTGTTGTAATGGCTAGTTTCATCGATATGTAAAATTTTGCTCTTGCTTACCTCTTCCTCAATTTGCTCATATGCTTCTTGGCATTTTTCTGCCACTCTAGCCTCGCTATTTGATACACTACCGACGCTGATATCCAGGTTGAAAATGTCCTTTATAATATTTGCCACTTCTTTTTTCGAATTCTTGTAAAATCCACTTAATGCTGCAATTACTGACTTAACTCTTGGACCAAATGTGTCCGCAGTTACTCCTTCTTGTAGCTTGCTACTTTTTCTTTTTCCACATCTTTTGCAACGTCCATGCTCTAGTTGATATTCAACTACATACGGCTTGATTTCCGGCAAATCGACCTTTTGATGAGTATACGGATCTTTTGATACCGCAATTTCTCCTCCGCACTCACACGTATTGGGCAGTTCTATTTTTACCATCTCATCTGCCTCCATTTTAGGGCGGTAACTGCCTTTATGTCCAACCTGTGCTCCTACTTTCCTGTCACTTTTTGGCTTATTTTCCCTCATCTTATATAATTCTTTGGAGCTTGGTATAGATGAATTTTTTGAATTTAAGCCAAGCCTTTCTTTTAACTCAGCGTTTTCGATCCTTAGCGCTTTATTTTCTGCTTTAAGCTCTTCTATTTTTGTTTCTAACTTTTCTATAGTCTGCTTAAACTTTCGCAAAATTCTAAAAGATCAACTATATTACCTCACAGCCACTCTAGTTTACCTTTTTAGCATTCCTTGCCTACTCTTTATTTTACCGCCCGGCTGAATGGATACTATACACAAGCCATGTTTCTCGCAACATCAAGTGCAGCATAGGTAAATATTGCACTTGTACCTGCACGCTTAAAGCTAATTAAAGACTCATAAATTACTTTATTATAATTAAGCCATCCATTATTTGCCGCAGCTTTTATCATTGCATACTCACCACTTACTTGGTAAGCAAAAATCGGAAAATTAAAATTCTCACTTGCAGTTTTTATCACATCCAAATACGGCATGCCAGGTTTTATCATAATAAAGTCAGCACCTTCATTTATATCCATTTCAATTTCACAAATTGCTTCATGTATGTTTCCATAATCCATTTGATAGCCACTCTTATCAATAGAACTTGACGGCCCACATGAGCCAACAACTTGCCTAAACGGAGCATAAAAGTGAGAGCAATATTTTACCGCATAAGACAATATTGATACATTTTGAAAGTCATTATTATCCAACACCTTTCTAATCGCTCCTATTCTTCCATCCATCATATCAGAAGGAGCGACAATATTGCACCCCGCTTTTGCCAGAACAAGCGCTTGCTTACACAATAATAATACAGTTTCATCATTACTTACTTGGCTATTTTTTAAAATGCCATCATGACCATGGGTAGTATATGGATCAAGTGCAACATCCGCAATAACACCAATTTCAGGTACTTTCGATTTTATAGCACAAATTGCCCTGCAGATTAAGTTTTCAGAGTTATAAGCTTCCTCAGCATTTTCAGATTTTAATTTGCTATCCACTACAGGAAAAATCGCAACAGCATTAATACCTAAATCTTTAGCTTCTTTAACTATAGATATCAATCCATCCATTGAATAGCACTTAACATCCGGTAATCCAGAAATAGGCACAGTAGTTTTTTTTTGGTCATGAACAAACAAAGGAAAAATCAAGTCATTTACTGACAAAGTATTTTCACTTGTCAGGTTACGAATCCATTCACTTGAACGCCTACGCCTTAATCTGGTATTTGGGAAATTAAACACTTTACCTCTTATAAAATCATTCTAGATAATATTTTAACTCTTTTCTTCAAAATTTGAAGAGGATTTAAGATGTTTTGTTAGAATAGATATAGAACTTAGCAGCAAGGCTTCAGCATAACCGCTTCATTGGCCGTTTAGTGTTGTCTATTAGCTTATTTCTACAGAAGCAACATTAATAATATCTTTACCATTATACGCTATAGGTAGTTGGCACTCTTAGATTTTTACCGTGTTATTAATTTGTATTATAATTTTATTAAACTTTTCTTCTCTTTATGCTTTAGAAATACAGGAAACTTTTGATAGCGTTGCCAAGAATACAAAAACTGACAAAAAATATGTCAAACCTGATGTTCTTGAAAAGAAAAGTGACAAATTTAACATCAGAATCACACAAAACTCTGTTAACATATATTCTACTTTAAAAAAGGCACAAGATTCTATTGAGTCAGGTAATAGAACAGAAGCTATCTCTCTTCTTAATCAGGTTACTGCGAAATTTCCTTACCATAAAAATGCCTTGATTGGATTGGGAAACATTTATTATGCTAATAAAGAATATGAAAGAGCCACAAAGATATATCAAAGATTGTTAAAAGAATATCCTAACCATCCTTACATATTAGAGAATTTCCTCACAATCGTTTCACATTATGATCCTAACCTAGCATTAAGTGAAATGTTAAAGTTACTTGAGACACATAAGCATTACGCTCCTTTGCTTGCTAACCTAGGTTTGCTTTATATGGACAAAAAAGACTTTGCGAAAGCTAAAGAATATATGATAACTGCTGTCTCTCTTAACCAAAGTAACGTTTTTTATACTTATAACTTAGCGGTTATTTTAGACAATTTATCTGATTTTAAGAATGCTGCAACTTTCTATGAGAAATCATTGAGCATGTCAAAAAATGAAAGTACAATAATACCTACACATAAAGTAGCAGCAAGATTAAAATTTATAAAACTTCAGACAGCAGCAAACCTTACATGATTCGCTACAAATTCTTTTACTTTTTCAAGGTAAGTAGGTGGTTCTTCAGAAATATTGATTTCATCTATTTTGGCATATATTGCTGCATCAATAACTGCATCTGTTATTAACTCTTTTAGCTTTTGTTTTATTTCACCTCGTTTGATATGTTCTCCATAATCATTGTAAAATTTTACGTAGAGCTCTCTAAATACAAACTCTTTTATAGCATTTCTTGTATAAGAAACTCCATCCCTTATCTCGTCACTTGCGTTGCTTAAATCCACTCCAGAATTTAGTGAGTATAAATCATCAAAATTTTCTTTTAAGATTTTTATCTTCTGATAGTGCTTACATATATATCTTTCAAGAAATCTTTTAGTAGAATTGCCAGCTAGCTCTCCTATCATTTGAGGCTCCAGCTGAGCTACAAAATTATTCCTTGCTTCAAGGCCGCTTAATGCATAAATAATACGATTTAGCATACCAGGTCCGCATTGGCGGTTACTTTCCTCAAAACGCACTAATAGTATGGATTTCAGCAATTCTCTATCTGCACCTTGCTCTCTTGCTGCAATCAAAACTAAATTTATCGCTTGTGTTAGTGTTAAGCCAGTTTTAGAATCCATCCAATTTACCCATGGTCCTTCTCTATAGCCATCCAATTTTAAATAAGGTGCTATCATCGATTTTTGCTGGTTTGTTAGCCCACTTATGAAATCTTTAAACTCTCGATCTAGCTCATTAAACTCTTGACCTAGCTCATTAAACTCTTGACCTAGCTCATTTAATTGATTTCTATATTTTATCTTTAACTCTCTAGCACATCTAACAATACTTTCTTCAAAACTTCTGGTATGAACGTTTTGACTACCAGTTCCTACATCACTTACATTAAATAAAAAACTAAGCTGATGAACATTTAAGCCTAAAGGTGAGAAGAGTTTTATTAATGGGTACTTTATTAATTCAAGTATTATTACTGGTATTAATAATATAACATTTATCAATAGAGGCAATATTGCTGCCCTTACATCGCCTCTTGCAAACCCAGCAGTCACAAACTGTATTTTGGATGAGCACCATAATAATGGTGATTGAATATAATATATTAAAGATATATGAAAAAATAAGATTTTGTCTTTTATCCTGACCGTTGGATCGTTATACACCTCAGAGAAACTATTATTGTTATTATTTTTAAAGGACTCGTAATTACTTGTGATTCTGTCCGTAAGAGCAGAACAGAGAATATGTATACCAAGGCCTACAGGTAAAGCAGCAAGAAGAACTGCAAGCAATCCAAAAAAAGCTAGAGCTTCACTTGAAGTTTTAGCAAGAAGGTATTCATATAACATATCCACAATGACATCAAGTAGATAAAAAGATAAAAAGATCGCTGCAAGAGCAGCACAGATTAATGCAACATACGCACAAATAACTAGGAATTTTTTTAATTTTGGATTCATAGGCCTCACACCACAATATACATGCTATTATAAACATGCATTAAGGAAATGCAAGTTTTTATACTAAAGGTATGACGCGATCATTGATTTCTTATGTGAATTGTATTTGCTTTAGCTGCAGTTAACTAAAGGAGATGAATACTGTACATTTTTCTTTAAAAGTTTTCGAATTCATTCATTAAAGTTTTTATATCTTGTGGCAAATCGGAGTTAAACTCCATGTATTCTTTAGTTTTCGGATGATACAACCCTAGCTTATAAGCATGCAATGCTTGCCTGCTAAAATTACAAATAAAGTTAGAATTTTTAGTATATTTTGTACTTTTGCTACTATTTTTTCCATAGACTTGATCACCGACTATAGAATGTCCAATATGACTCATGTGCACTCTAATTTGGTGTGTCCTTCCCGTCTCTAAAATGCATTTTACTAAACTTGTCTTTCCTATAATTTTTTGCACTAAGTAGTGAGTAATTGCTAATTTACCTATAGTTTTTGTTATGCACATCATCTCTCTATTGCCACGTTTTGGAGCAATATTAGTTTTTATTGTTCCATGTTGAGAGGACAATACTCCCCACACTACTGCTAAATATTCCCGCTTTATTTGACGATTTGATAATGATTCAGACAAAAAGCTATGTGCTCCTTCATTTTTTGCAATTGCCATCAGTCCACTGGTGTCTTTATCAAGCCTATGGACAATTCCAGACTTATAGCCAAGATGTGCAACCAGCGCATGGAAAAGTGTATCACTATTTGTGCCAGCACCAGGGTGGACAGTAAGCCCACTCTGCTTATTTAGCACTATGATATCCTCATCTTCATGCATGATGTCAAGTTTGATATCATAATTAGGTCGAATGGAAATAGGCTCATTATTAGAAACAATACCAACCGCATACTCCTCATCTGGCTTTACTAAGTGATCATTATCAGTGATGGGTACCTCAAGCAATTTCACTTGCCCATTTTTTATCAACCTCTGAGCCCTGCTGCGTGATATGCTGCACTTTTCAGCTATATAGGTATCTAACCTCAACTTTACCCTGCACTACGAGTTGGTTGTCTATTAACCTTTTCAAGTACTTTATTTAAGTGTTCATTTTCAAAATTAATTTTTGTACCCGGTGGAATTTGAGAATTACGAGGATGATCCTGTTTCTCAATATCACAGGTTGTCAGTGAACTATTTCGCCAATGAATTCCTGCTTTACAAGAAAAATCATGTAATGTAAGATCAACCTTGTCTATCCCTCCTTGCTCATTCCTTATTTCTCCTGAAAACTTAATAGAATCTAACTCGCCATAAATAAACTCTTTTGCTGGACCGTTGATTATCTTTCTCCGTTCATCCATTTCTTCTTGTTGAAAAGGCCTCTCTCAATTTTGCATTTTCTTTCTCTAGCTTTTTTGTCTTTTCATCTGATTTTAATAGATTATTTTCTACTCTTGCTCTTCTTTCTAGCTTTTTTTGAATACGAAGCTGTTCCTCAAGAGTGCTAGTTTCAGAATCTAAACTATTTGTTGACTGCATCCCATTGCTACTCAGGTCTTCTACAGAACCTAAACCGCTGTTAGTATCGGTTGGTTGGTGACCATTATCTGAAAACCAAGTATTCCAAGCAGCACGCTTTAAAGCTCCGAGGGAAACTCTCTGACAAGCACTCTGAAATGCAATACACCACGTAGATGGATTGAATTTATTTGCAGTATCTTTTAGTGTATCTGCAGCAGAATTAACATGTTCAGATGTATCTACAACTGCATCTACACCAACACCAACCTGATCAGCAACTGCTCTGCTATTGTCACTTACCGCATTTAATGTGTCATAGAGCTTTGAAGGTAATCTAGATAGATCATTCTTCTCCTCACTTGTCGCTTTCCTTGGCATCACTGCAACAACAGCAGGCTCTCTCCATGGGAGTACATCTAAAGCACCAAATTTTGGAACAGAATGGCTTTGTTGCATAGCTAAAGTAAAAAGAACTGGGAGTTACTGACGAAATTCATTATAAACAGGCATTTAACCGACAAAGGAAAAATATGCCAGTCAAAATGAAAGTCAGTAACTGCTACGAATATAACAAATTTCTCCAAGAAAGAGGAAATATTTTTTATTACGTCAACGATGCCATAGAAAATTGGTACGAAAAAAGTCCCAAAATGGCCGGTAGCAACAATATTTATAGTGATAAAGTCGTAATTCTAATTCACATAATAACTTATTTGTTTAGAATAGGCCTAAGACAAACGGTGGGGTTTATAGCGGGATACCTTGAGCAAATAGGGAAAAATTTGCAAGTTATCAGCTATTCCCAGGCTTCCAGAAGATTCAAAAAGCTTAACTTAAAAATTAATGATCGAAGACATGATAAAAACAGTATGGAAAATATTGAGATCGCCATAGATAGTACTGGAATAAGCATCTACAATAATATTCCAGGCCATAGTAAGGCAAACGGTACAGATAGAAAGTACCGTGGCTATAAGCAAACAAGAAAATTGCATGTAATGCTGGAGATAGGTAGCAAAAAAGTCATAGCTGCAAAATACAGTAGTGGAGTTTATTCTGACCACTATGGAGCCTGTGATCTTATTGCAAGGGCTAATGCTAAATACAATATAAGCACACTATATGCAGACAGAGCATATAATCGAAAGAAGTTATACAAATTGTGCAATGAGCTTGGCATAAAGACAAAAATTCCTCTGCAAAACAATGCAGTGGAGCATCCAAAGCTGGATTATATGGCTGAGAGAAATTCTACAATCAAGCTCATAAAGTCATATGGTGAAGATGGTATGAAGAAGTGGAAAAAAGAGATAAATTATGGGAAGAGATCTTATATAGAAAGTTTTTTCTCGCGACTGAAGCAAACATTTGGGTTTAGTTTTAGGAACAAATCTGAGATTAACCGTGAGAAAGAAATGCTACTCAAGTGTTATTTGCTGAACAAATTTACTGAAATAGGCATGGCTAAATTTGAGATAGCTTCATGAATTTATTATGCATTGCCTCCTATCCAAAGAGCGATGCAACAAAGCCGAACAGAATCGAGATCATTATCTATTGTATTACTTTTTAAGAGTTGGATTGCTCTGGCTACGCCAGCAAGCAAAATAATCGATGCCAATACAGCACCTAGAACTGGCAAGTTAAATGACTGCCCTATTACGAGAACAAGTACAACTCCAGTAGCAGTTAGAACAAACATGCCAAGCATTATCCTGATCGCATTTTCCTTCCTTTGATCATCTAATACTTCCTTTTGCTTCTTAGAAATTGGTATAGCTATTATAAATTTTCCTTTTTTATAACCTAAAGGGCTAAAATCTGGAATAATCTCTATTTTTACGGCTGTTCCGTCAATCTGACTTACTTCTTCTTCGCCACGTCCGTTTTTTTTGCCACCCCTGATTTCTCTGTCTAATTCAGCTTCTTTAATCCTTTCAGTAAAAAGATACCCAACAAAAGTATATTTTTTTATCCCACGCAACATTTTAGGAATATAACTAACAGTCTTACTTATTCCACTCATGTTATGATTTAGGTTTTCACTGAAAACATTGGTATCATTAGTATGCATGACTTACTCAAATCTTAATTAATTTAATTATATGTTAACAAGACTTTAAAATCAAGCTCTTTTACTTATGCCAAGGCCTATTGGAGCGCACTTTTTTCACTTTTACTTCATTGTTTTTTAACCAAATTGCGTATGTTTCTGAATCAGCATGTTTAATAATGTTAGTATTACAAGCTGAATAGTTGAATTTGCTTAATTGAACAATCAGATCAACATTATCGCAATTCTCCAATATATCCCCTTGCTCATTAGCCAGCAGAATTGATTTTCCTCCCCCGTATATACTGCCATGATCGCCACAGTTTAGTCTTTTGTCAAGGCTATTATACTTCTTATGGCTCAAAACTTGATTCTGCCCATTTTGTTTTGCCCATGTTTTGACGACAAAATTTCTATTTTTTCTATTGAGAGAATACAACAAGCCATCACTTTCTTTAACAGCAATGTTATCAGCATTTATTAAAATATCAGGAGTTTTATAGAAAGCACTAGAACAAATACCTAACACAATAAAGAATACTCCAAAAAAACGCCAATTTCTTTCCCATAAGCACAGCCATAATAATCCTAGTGTTATGATAATAATGGATGAAGCAGGGAAAGTGCGTATAGGAATCACTAAATACTGAAGATCAGCAATAGTATTTGTTATATACAAGACACTATTAATTGGGCGCTCTACAATAGGTGCAATAATCCATTCAACACCAAAGGGAATGAGTAGAATATAAACTATCCCAAGTGGAATAATAATGAGTGTAACGATCGGTATAGCAATCAAGTTGGTGATGATACCACTGATTGAAAAATATTGAAAAATAGTTAAAATTATATATTGTGTAAGGTACAGTTGCTAGGCTTGCTATTACTGAGCTGATCATAATTGATACAAAATACCTTATTACTTTTATGTTAAACAATTTATTAGCGTTAATCTGATAACTCGCCACCAATGCCAACACCGCAGAAAATGACATTTGAAAACCGGGTTTTAAAATTGCCTCTGGTTCTAATATCAATATTGCCGAAGCAGCAAATGCAATTACAATTAAACCGCGATATTTTCTTTCTATCACGATAGCAATGAGCACAAGAATTACCATGATATAAGCACGCTGAACTAAAATTTGCATGCCCGTAATTAACAAATAAAATGTTGTTGGTAACATAGTAAAAAAAGCAGAGATTTTTTTAGTATTATAGCGAAGAGTTAAAACTTCAGACAACGCAAGTAAATTACGAAATACCACAAAAAATAACCCAGCAATAAAAGATAAATGGAGACCTGAAATAGCAAATAAATGTGCAATACCCGAGTCGCGTATGGCATCCATAGTTTTTTGATCTATGCCATCTTTTTTGCCAATTAATAATGCGGAAATTATATCTGCATGTGGTTTTTTAATATTTCTCTGAAGATTTTCATAAATAAATTGCCGGAAAGATTCAATGTATTCTTGAAATTTTTTAGTTTCAGCTTTTTTATGTAACACTACCGCACTCGTTGCAAAACCTGTAGCGCTTATTTTTTGATAATACGCTATTCTCGCAAAATCGTACGCATACTCTGCAGGTGCAATTTTTAAGGGAAAAAGTTTTACTGATAATTTTACTTGATCGCCAATTTTGATACCCTCTTCTACTTTAGTTCTGACTGAGATTCTGATATTATTCAGCAATGCTATTTCAGCACGTGACGCTGAAATCCATGTATTCTGGACCCCAATTGGGATAGCAGAAGGCTTTATTTCATAAAGCAGAAGTTTTTATATTTACCTTTATCGTTAATATCCTTCACTGTGGCTATTATGTCCTTTACATATCTCTCTTTACTGAGAATGTGAGTGTCAACTAAGGTTGTTCTCAATTTACTTGCTGTAAAGCCTATTAATACTGCAATTACGGCAATGCATAGAACTCCTATTGTCATACTATAGTCATTTTTCATTCCAGCATCGGAACACTTGGACAACACCAAGTTCATTGAGTGTTTCTTGCACAATATCGCAATCAAAATCAGTGTGAGTACAAGCAAGAGAAAGGTGGACACTGTAAAAATGAAGCTTGGTTCAGAGTTTAAAGAAAAGTAGATTAAAATCCCTGCACACTGAAATACAGGAAACCACAGTATTAAGTTATATTTTTCATTCTGTATATTATTACGTACATATCTAATTATTATGTCAATAATGGTTAAAAAATATGCGCTCATGTTGAGATTTATCCTTGTGCTTTAATATAATCACAATATAATGGATAAATAAACAACGACGCGGGGTGGAGCAGCTCGGTAGCTCGTCAGGCTCATAACCTGAAGGTCGTAGGTTCAAATCCTACCCCCGCAACCAGACAAGTTTTCCTTAAAGTTATGTCAAGTTAATATTAAGAGGAAAATAAGTATCCATTCAGCCGGGCGGTAAAATGAAGAGTAGACAAGGAATGCTAAAAAG
Source organism: Wolbachia endosymbiont of Ctenocephalides felis wCfeT (assembly GCF_012277295.1). Classification (NCBI taxonomy): domain Bacteria; kingdom Pseudomonadati; phylum Pseudomonadota; class Alphaproteobacteria; order Rickettsiales; family Anaplasmataceae; genus Wolbachia; species Wolbachia endosymbiont of Ctenocephalides felis. The sequence continues at coordinate 989,522 of NZ_CP051156.1, read as the reverse complement.
GTAAACTAGAGTGGCTGTGAGGTAATATGGTTGATCTTTTAGAATTTTGCGAAAGTTTAAGCAGACTATAGAAAAGTTAGAAACAAAAATAGAAGAGCTTAAAGCAGAAAATAAAGCGCTAAGGATCGAAAACGCTGAGTTAAAAGAAAGGCTTGGCTTAAGTTCAAAAAATTCATCTATACCAAGCTCCAAAGAATTATATAAGATGAGGGAAAATAAGCCAAAAAGTGACAGGAAAGTAGGAGCACAGGTTGGACATAAAGGCAGTTACCGCCCTAAAATGGAGGCAGATGAGATGGTAAAAATAGAACTGCCCAATACGTGTGAGTGCGGAGGAGAAATTGCGGTATCAAAAGATCCGTATACTCATCAAAAGGTCGATTTGCCGGAAATCAAGCCGTATGTAGTTGAATATCAACTAGAGCATGGACGTTGCAAAAGATGTGGAAAAAGAAAAAGTAGCAAGCTACAAGAAGGAGTAACTGCGGACACATTTGGTCCAAGAGTTAAGTCAGTAATTGCAGCATTAAGTGGATTTTACAAGAATTCGAAAAAAGAAGTGGCAAATATTATAAAGGACATTTTCAACCTGGATATCAGCGTCGGTAGTGTATCAAATAGCGAGGCTAGAGTGGCAGAAAAATGCCAAGAAGCATATGAGCAAATTGAGGAAGAGGTAAGCAAGAGCAAAATTTTACATATCGATGAAACTAGCCATTACAACAAAGGTAAACAGGGCTGGTGCTGGATGTTTGCGAGCAAAATAGGAAGTGTGATCAAATTGACAGAGTCAAGAGGGATGAAAGTCCTGGAAAATAGTAAATTTGGAAAGAATAACAACCTAGTAGTGACCAACAGATATGCAGCTTACAACTACTTTTCCAGCAAGAAAAGGCAGGTCTGTTGGGCACATTTAGCAAGAGATTTTGAAAGGTTGTCTCATAGTTGGAATAGCGAAGTGAAAGTTTTGGGGTATTATTTAAGGAATGTTGCTACTGAATTATTTGCATTGAAAAAAGCTCTGTTAAAGGATGAAATAGACACATTAAGGTTCATAAGAAGAGCAAGAAAATTACGCAAGCGAACGAGATATTACTTAAAGAATATATCAAATTTACCTGAGGCAATTGGAGCGTCTCGAGTAGCAAAAAATATCATGAAATCGGATCTGATGATGTGGAAATTTTTGGACGATCCAGAAAATATTCCACTGACAAACAACTATGCTGAGCGACAGATTCGGCATTACGTTGTTTACCGAAAAGTTTCATATTTTACACAATCGAAACGGGGAAATATGTTTCTTGAGAGGATAATTTCATTGTACTTGACTTGGAGGCAAAAGAAGTTAAATCCTTTTCAAAACCTACTGGCTATTGCTTCTTAAGCCATACACCTGAATGGATACAGTCTGGTCACTAGCAAGACTAAAGACTATGCATGGGGTAAAACTATAGAACTTGCGGAAAACTAACATAAAATCATTTTTGCCTAAAAGCCACCGCATTGCGGTGGCCCCTCCTTCTTGTAGTCTCTCCTTGAGCCAAGCTGCTGTGTAAAGATCAACAAATTACTTGACCTTTACAGTTACAATTTTACTAATGACTTGTTTTGCAATTGAAAAACACAATCTGCTTTTTCTGCAAGAGAATGGTTATGTGTTACTATCAGCATAGAGTTATTGTTTTCCTTTACATATGAATACAGCAGAGAAAATACGTTCAAAGAGTTTGTAGGATCCAAATTCCCTGTGGGCTCATCTGCAAGTAAAAGTTTTGGAGAGTTTAGAATACTCCTTGCAATCGCAATTCTCTGCCTTTCTCCACCGGAAATCTCAGATATCATGCTGTTTGCTTTGGCTTCCATGTTAAATTTTTCTAATATTGCCTGTGCATTTTTTCTTGCCTCAGCTTTGCTTTTTCCTGCAATAAGTTGAGGAAGTGCAATATTTTCCAGTACCAATAGTTCTTGCAATAGGTAGTGGAATTGATAAACAAAGCCCAAGTAATTTTTTCTGATATTGGTCTTAAGTTTATTGCTAATTTTTGTACAATCTACTTCATCTATTAAAACTGCACCTGAGGTTGGTTTGTCCAGTAGGCCTGCAATTTGCAATATAGTTGTTTTTCCTGACCCTGAGCCTCCAATTAATGCAACTACTTGCCCTTTTGCAACATTTAGATTTATATCTTTTATGACAGAAGGACTGCCTTTAAAACTCTTTTCTACAGAAACTAACTTTAGTACCACTTAAAACCTATTGCAGATGTTTTGTTATCTTACTTTAATAATTAATTAAGATAAAGTACTTGATATTTAAGTCTGGCTACTATATTTTGTAGAGCAGGACTTCATTAGTGTAAGGAGGTATCTCATGTCAATAAAAAACGAAATTTATAACCTGATAAAACAACAATTTCACATTAAGTATTTTGATATTAAATATCAGGATAATTATTTGGCTCGTGTTGCACATAGATTTGCAATTGAATCTATGCATGATTCTGCTGCAAGCCAGATTTCTAACTCCATCGCCCTTTGCATAGTTGGAAGTGGTGAGTGTCAAGTCCAATATAAAAATATTGCAGATGCAATTGGTATAACACGTGAAGAAATAAGACAATGCAACATTGAAAGTATTTCAAGTAAAATAAATAGTGAAGCTGAAAGAGAAGGCAGTGAATTTTTTCAAATGCTTTCTAGGTTTGATCAGTCGTTAAGAGAATATAGTGAAAAATCTATTATGGAAATATTAAACTTGTCTGCTGAACAGATGTTAAAAGCATTTTGTGGTGAGGCAGATGAAACTAATCCTTCATTTGACAGAAATGTAGTTGATCTTGATTCTGCAGGTGAAGAAGGTTCTGATACTGGTTCAGATGATTCAGGCTCTTCTGATGAGGAAAGTGATGATTCAGATGATCTTGGCTCTTCATATGGAGAAAGCTCAGATGAAGAATATGACTATGTTCTTCTTTCTCCGCCTTATAATCCTGGCAGTGATGACATTCTTGGTTGATACTAATCAATACCATATACGTATTTTTTCTGCACCCATGCTTTACGTTTTGGGGCAGAAAGAAAGCACCACTCCTCACTGCATTTTTCTATTTTCATGACAACAAATTTATCTATTTCCATAGTAACCTTGCTGTCAATACTCTGTTTTTGGTAGCCACAAGTATCTTCTTTTATTATTGCATAGTGTTTACCGCTAAGTAAGCTGCTTTTTATCCATCCACAATCTTCATTTATATCACAAACCTTTTTCCAATCCTCAAATTCTTCCATAACTTTTAGGGGTAGGTTTTTGCAAGTGTATATCCACTTGACAGGGTAGTGGAATCCTGGCCCTGTTCTCATATTGATTTTATTTGACTTTGTTGAAACAAAGTCGTTTGCAAATAAGCTGAAACTAAGTAACAAAGAAAATAATATGATAAACTTATTAATCATAATTCACGATTAGATTGACATAAGATAAAGAGTAAATTAAAAATTGAATAGATCTTTAAATACACAATAAATGCCTATAGAAATATTAATGCCTGCTCTTTCTCCTACAATGAGTAAAACTGGAGGGAAAATTGTCAAATGGCATAAAAAAGAACAGGACAAAGTTGAAGTAGGTGATGTAATTGCTGAAATAGAGACTGACAAGGCTATAATGGAGTTCGAGTCTGTAGATGAAGGTATTGTAGGCAAAATTTTAGTATCAGAAGGAACAAGTGGTGTGCCTGTTAATCAACCTATAGCTTTAATGCTTGAAGAAGGGGAAGATAGCAGTGTACTTGATGGCTATACCACAACTTCTGCTGGTAATGCTGAAGCTGATGAATCTGGATTGTCGTTCCAGCGCGCGACGCTGGAATCCAGTAAAGAAAAAAAAGAATCAATCCCAGTGTCAGCTACTCAGATGACAGAGGATTATGCAGAAAACAGGGCAAAAATAAGCCCTTTAGCTAAAAAAATTGCTCAAGACAAGCAAGTGGATATAAAGCAATTAAAGGGTACAGGGCCATATGGCCGTATAATTAAGGCTGATGTGTTGGAATCTTTAGGTAATAGTGGATTAGGTAATGGTAAAAGTTGTGAAAGATTTGAAGAAGATAGGGTGATTGAAGTAAGCAGCATGCGCCAAGTTATAGCGCAGTGTCTTGTTGAGTCTAAGCAGAATGTTCCACACTTTTACTTAACTGTGGACTGCATGGTGGATAAATTAATATCGTGTAAAAATGATATCAACTCTGCAAGTGAGGGCAGTAAAGTTACAATTAATGACCTGGTTATCAAAGCTGTAGCTCTTAGCATGGCAAAATTTCCTGAAGTAAATTCTTCTTGGATAGATGATAAAATACTGCAGTACTCTAATATAGATATCTCAATTGCTGTTGCTCTTGATGATGGATTGATTACTCCTATAGTAAAAAGTGCTGATAAAAAGGGCATTTTGTCAATATCAAGAGAAGTGAAGGATTTAGTGAGTAGAGCAAAATCTGGAAAATTAAAACCTGAAGAGTTTCAAGGTGGAGGATTCACTATATCAAACTTAGGCATGTTTGGTATTAAGACCTTTAGCGCTATAATTAATCCACCACAGTCGTGCATTATAGCTGTTGGTGCATCTCAAAAGCAACCAGTTGTTATTGATGGGGAAATAGGGGTAGCAGAAATAATGACAGTAACACTTTCTGTTGATCACAGAACAATTGATGGGGCACTAGGAGCGAAATTCTTAAATGCTTTTAAGAGCTATATAGAAAACCCTGTATCGATGCTCATTGAAGGGTCTGTAGGCTTATTATAATAAAATTAATATTTTCAAGCTTATAATTAAATAGTTAATAGATTTGGAGGTAAAAATGGCTACATCTCAAAAAACACGACAATCTAAGAAGGTGTCTGCAAACTCAAGAATTAGCTAATTTAGTAAGCATAATAGTAGTCATATTAAAGAAAATATTGGTTTCCGAAGTTTGAGGAGAATGCTCATAATCCTTACTCATACGCCTAAAATTGGAAAGCCAAGCAAAAGTTCTTTCAACAATCCAACGCTTCGGTATAACCTCAAATCCCGCAATATTAGGAGCTTTTTTTGCTATTGTAAATAAACATCCTGTTTTTATTAAGCATCTGTTTTTAAGGTTACCTGTGTATCCTTGATCAGCAAAAAACCTCTGTAATGTTGGTATTTTTTGTTTTGCTTTTACCAGAAGATCTAAAGCTCCCTCGCGGTCTTGGATGCTTGCACTGTGTACATCTGCCGTAATCACGAGTCCTAGCGTGTCTACAATAATATGCCGTTTTCGACCTTTTATTTTCTTGCCAGCATCGTAACCTCTGGCCCCCCTTTTTGAGTCGTTTTTACTGATTGGCTGTCAATTATTCCAACTGATGGTGTGGCTCTTTTACCAACTACCTCCCTTACTTTTTTTACTAAAATATCGTGTATTTCTTGCCATTTTCCAGTGTTTTTTAGTCGTGTGTTCCAACTGTAAATTGTCTTCCATGGTGGGAAATCCTTAGGTAATTGTCTCCATTGGCAGCCTGTTCTCATTACGTACCTTATTGCATTAATAATTGTTCTAATATCGTGTTTTCTTGGTCTACCTGTCTTTTTTGGCTCAAAATATGGCTTTAAAATTTCCCATTCACTGTCTTTTATGTCACTTGGATACATGTTAAAGTTATCCTTGTATCACATAATTGTCCTTTTTTCTACTTTTCTACATACTTTGCAGACACCTTCTAACACTTCTTTTGCTGAAGCTCGGTCAAAGTTTATACAGTATGAGAATTCTTCATCTAATGAATCAATAAACACGATTGGTAAAGAGCCAAAAGAATTTAAACATAAAGTGAAACAGGGTGATTTTATTCATCTTACAAGAAAGAATCTCACTGGAGTACCAAAGCAAGCCTATAAGCAAAAAGGGAAAGTAACTTCTGCTAATACGCCTGGTAGTATTTCTACTTCTGTTGCTCAAGATCCTATCTTAAGGCAAGAAGAGAAAGTAACTTCTGCTGATCCAAAAAAAGCGAAGCAACAGCTACCCAATCAATATACTAAGGATAAAAAAGAGCAATGGTTAAAAGTTCTTGAGGCTGGTAAAAAAACTGTGCCATTTATTCCAATGGCAAGGGAAAGAAGTGATAGCAATGATTCATCATGGAGTGTTTCCACTCAATCTACTGTTTCAGAGCAGAATGTTTTAGATCAGCAAGGAAGTACAGGTGCGATAGGTGAATTAGAAACTATGAAAGTTCTAAGAACACTCAGTAAAAAAGAAAGAGAAATTCTTGGTATTTCTTTTCCACAACAAGGTAATGGTAATAAAGAAACTATAAGCATTTCTGCTCAACCTACTGTTTCAGAATAGACTAAAGAAGTTCCAGGTGTTTCTTCTCCGCAGCAAGGTGAAGCTAAAAAATCTCCTGTGGGCGCTAAAGATTATCGTAATTGGAATCCAGCATATATCAATAAGAAGCCCTTTGATCCAAACAAACCTGTTCATCCATCACAACGCATTGATGCTAATATTCAGTATAGCAGCATAACTTCTGGCACCAAGCTACCTTACTCAGCTACAGAAAAGTGTATGATTACACACGATGGCAATGCGCTTGAAGAGAAGATGAAGAGGGATCATACATTTCAATCAGATCCAAGTGTCAAACATGTAAAGGGTAATATTGCAGTGTGTGATACTACTCGGGGTAATAACAAAAAAGGTGCAAAACCTGATGTTTCACGTGAGCAAGGGCCTTCATCTGGAGTGTATACAGTTAATGTGAAGAAATTGATTAAAAAATTCCAAGCACCGAGTTAAACCCTAGATCTTGGCGCTTGAAGCGCTGGGATCTCAGCGAAGGTATCCATTCAGGTGTATGGCTTAAGAAGCAATAGCCAGTAGGTTTTGAAAAGGATTTAACTTCTTTTGCCTCCAAGTCAAGTACAATGAAATTATCCTCTCAAGAAACATATTTCCCCGTTTCGATTGTGTAAAATATGAAACTTTTCGGTAAACAACGTAATGCCGAATCTGTCGCTCAGCATAGTTGTTTGTCAGTGGAATATTTTCTGGATCGTCCAAAAATTTCCACATCATCAGATCCGATTTCATGATATTTTTTGCTACTCGAGACGCTCCAATTGCCTCGGGTAAATTTGATATATTCTTTAAGTAATATCTCGTTCGCTTGCGTAATTTTCTTGCTCTTCTTATGAACCTTAATGTGTCTATTTCATCCTTTAACAGAGCTTTTTTCAATGCAAATAATTCAGTAGCAACATTCCTTAAATAATACCCCAAAACTTTCACTTCGCTATTCCAACTATGAGACAACCTTTCAAAATCTCTTGCTAAATGTGCCCAACAGACCTGCCTTTTCTTGCTGGAAAAGTAGTTGTAAGCTGCATATCTGTCGGTCACTACTAGGTTGTTATTCTTTCCAAATTTACTATTTTCCAGGACTTTCATCCCTCTTGACTCTGTCAATTTGATCACACTTCCTATTTTGCTCGCAAACATCCAGCACCAGCCCTGTTTACCTTTGTTGTAATGGCTAGTTTCATCGATATGTAAAATTTTGCTCTTGCTTACCTCTTCCTCAATTTGCTCATATGCTTCTTGGCATTTTTCTGCCACTCTAGCCTCGCTATTTGATACACTACCGACGCTGATATCCAGGTTGAAAATGTCCTTTATAATATTTGCCACTTCTTTTTTCGAATTCTTGTAAAATCCACTTAATGCTGCAATTACTGACTTAACTCTTGGACCAAATGTGTCCGCAGTTACTCCTTCTTGTAGCTTGCTACTTTTTCTTTTTCCACATCTTTTGCAACGTCCATGCTCTAGTTGATATTCAACTACATACGGCTTGATTTCCGGCAAATCGACCTTTTGATGAGTATACGGATCTTTTGATACCGCAATTTCTCCTCCGCACTCACACGTATTGGGCAGTTCTATTTTTACCATCTCATCTGCCTCCATTTTAGGGCGGTAACTGCCTTTATGTCCAACCTGTGCTCCTACTTTCCTGTCACTTTTTGGCTTATTTTCCCTCATCTTATATAATTCTTTGGAGCTTGGTATAGATGAATTTTTTGAACTTAAGCCAAGCCTTTCTTTTAACTCAGCGTTTTCGATCCTTAGCGCTTTATTTTCTGCTTTAAGCTCTTCTATTTTTGTTTCTAACTTTTCTATAGTCTGCTTAAACTTTCGCAAAATTCTAAAAGATCAACCATATTACCTCATAGCCACTCTAGTTTACCTTTTTAGCATTCCTTGTCTACTCTTTATTTTACCGCCCGGCTGAATGGATACAGAACAACATGGTGGGACTGGTAGGACTCGAACCTACGACCAATTCGTTATGAGCGAACTGCTCTAACCGACTGAGCTACAATCCCCTATATAAGTACTTATGATACAGAAAAAAGTGAGTTTGTCTACTTGCTTATTTCGCCATCAACCCAACTTGATAAATCACTTATTGCACCAATTTTGCGTGCAATTTCCTTGCCATCTTTCAATATTATTAGGGTAGGTATAGATTGAACCACATATTTGCTTGGCATTTCGGTTCCTTCATCTATATTAAATTTGCAAACCTTTATCTTACCTTTTTTATCCTTTGCTAGCCGCTCAATGTGCGGCATTATAGCTCTGCAAGGTCCACACCATTCTGCCCAAAAATCTATAAGTATGAATCCTTTATGATCAGCAACCTCTGATTTAAAGTTTTTATCATTTACCTTTGTAATATCATCACTCATAGAATACCTAAATTTAAAATTGTCATCTGTAATATAGCGCATTAACTGCTAATTAATCAACTAAATTCTTAACTTCTCTTTTGTGAATTACATATGGTAGTTAAAAATATCCATATTATTCCACCCCATTAAATCTAATTCGATACGCACTGGAAGGAATTCAAAACATTTTTGCGCCAATTCCTTTCTGTTTTCACGTTCTAACATTAGATCCAGCTTTTCCTTTATCTTGTGAAGGTACAAAACATCAGATGCAGCATAACTCTTCTGTTTATCTGTTAAATTTTCACTTCCCCAATCAGAAGACTGATGTTGCTTGTTTAGCTTCGTGCCAAGCAACTCCTGGCACAATTCTTTTAAACTATGACTATCTGTGTAAGTACGCGCTAAACGTGAAGCTATTTTTGTACAATAGCATGGCAGTGCCCAAGTTTCTAAGTAATAGCGTATTATGCTAATATCAAATCGTGCAAAATGAAATATCTTGGTTATATTTTTATCTGCCAATATCTTTTTTAAATTCGTGGCTGTGTAATCGTCTTTAAACTGGATTAAGTGAGCATTACCGTCATTAAAGGCAAGCTGAACAAGGCACAATCTATCTCTTGCATGAAGCAGACCCATTGCTTCAGTGTCAACAGCTACGGAACTTACGCTATCTGGCACCACATCAATTGGCAAGTCATTTTTGTGTAAAAATATACTCATAGAGTCAATATAAAAACTGATAGTAACCGAAAATGGGCTTGAAGTACATAAAATTCCCTTATCCAAGATAATAACGCAAAATTGCCTTACGTACTGCAAGCCCGCATTCCACTTGCTGTAAAATTATGCTATCTGCTATTTCATCGCTAATTTCTACTCCTCTATTTACTGGCCCAGGGTGCATAACAATCGCATCTGGCTTCGCATACGAGAGCTTATGTGAATCAAGCCCATATAGGTAAAAATACTCTTTTTCTGATGGGATAAAATAACTATTATTCATGCGCTCTTTCTGCAGCCTGAGAAGCATGATCACATCAGCATCTTTTATGCCTACAATTAACGAATAATGCACTTCAGGAAAATACTTACAAGTTAAAGTTGGAGGCGCAACTAAACGTATTTCTGCTCCGAACATCTCTAGCAATCTAATATTTGATTTTGCAACTCTACTGTGCAAAATATCGCCACATATAACAACTTTAAGGCCTTCTATTTGCTTTTTATGATTACTGATTACAAAATAATCTGCAAGTGCCTGCGTTGGATGTTCGCGACTTCCATCACCTGCATTGATTAATACACAGTCAATATACTGAGCCAAAACGTTGAAAATCCCGCTATTTTTATGTCTGACTATTATATAATCAGGATTCATCGCATTTAATGTTTTGATCATATCCTTTAAGTCCTCTCCTTTATTAATCGAAGAAGATTTGATTGGTATAGTTAAAACATTTGCTCCAAGGCTTTTTGCCGCTATTTCAAAAGAGGCAAGAGTGCGCGTTGAATCTTCAAAGAATAGGTTTATTACTGTCTTATTTTCTAAGATATTATTATCCGTAACTTCTTTATTTAAGTACTGATTAGCTAATTTTATTATACTTTCTATATCGCTGATTGTAAGATCTGAAATACTCAATAAACTTTTTTTCCTACTCATAAATTATTGCTTAAATTGCGTCAATCTATTTTCTATATAACTTTTATAACCACTTCACAAGTGGCGGCATGGACATCATAATTGCATCAGGATTGCCATCAGTCATTAAGCCAAATCTCGTACCGCGATCGTAAAGCAGGTTAAACTCCACATATCTACCACGCTTTATTAGTTGGGCTTCTCGTTGTTCCTTTGTCCATGGTTTGCTCATATGTTCGTGTATAACATGCAAGTAAATCTCTAAGAACGCCTTGCCTACTGCTTTTGTAAACTCAAAATCACTTTTCCAGTTACCAGAATTTAGGTTGTCATAAAAAATTCCACCTATTCCTCGAGGTTCTTTTCTGTGCTGCAAAAAAAAGTAGTTATCGCATTGCTCTTTAAATCTTGGATAATATTCAGTATCAAACTTGTCACATGCTCTTTTAATTGATTGATGAATGTATTGACAATCCTTTTCATTGTTATATATTGGTGTAAAATCCATTCCTCCACCAAACCACTGTTTTGAGGTGTATATCAGCCTCGTATTCATGTGAGCTGCAGGAATAAGAGGTGATTGCATATGGGACACTAAAGATATACCGCTAGCCCAAAATTCTCCACCGCTTTCACTTGCACCAGGAACTTCATCTATTACTGAACCTGCGAATTTTCCATATACTTTTGAAATGTTTACTCCTACTTTTTCAAAGATATTGCCATAAATAACTGTAGATTCACCTCCACCACCACCTGGACGATCCCACTTTCTTCTTTCAATTTTTGGCTCTTTAAGCGACTGCCTTTCGATCGATAAGAAAGATTCTACTATCTTGTCTCTTAACGAACAAAACCACTCAAAAGTTTGTATTTTTTGCCTTTCCATAATATTTTACTTACTAATGACCAAGAAGCGTAATGAGATTTAAATAGTAATTACCTATCAAAGGTGTTAATAAATATATAATAATTAAATAAATATAATGAAACATTTTTATATATGCAATGAGCAAAAGATACGTAGATAGCAAGAAAGAAAATAGGATTGATTTCATCTTGAGAAATTATGGAATGTCAATCATCATGATGGTAGCTATAATGCTATTGCCACCAGTAATAATATCAATTCTCTACTCTTTTGATATACATGATCCACATACCAATATAGAGATTAACCTACTGGTAACCACTCTAATGACTCTTTTCATAATATACAACATAAAACGCTATAGGTACCTACTCAACACTATAGAATTTCAAAATGCAATATTTGCAAATGCACTAAACCACAATACGGAGTTTTGTCTTATTTTACATAAAGATGAAGGTATTATATATGCTGATGCAAGATTTTATGAAAGATTCAAAGATCATATAGATGATGAAGTTACACTAAGTAAGATTCTTGCAGCTGGAGAGGTTTCTGAAAAAGACAAAAAAGCACTTTATGTTGCTCTAAAAAATAACTCCTCTGTACAGATGCGTATTTCACTAAACAAAAAAAATATGACATCTGACTTCCTTTTACTTTGTGAGCCGGTACCAGACAATCCACAAATTACCACAAGTAATTTTAATCTGTCATTAGCACCAATAGCGCGACCACATGGATACTTTGTATTAAAAGCAACGCAGATAAACAAGGAGCAAGTTTATGAAGAATTGGTAGAAAAGCATAATATAGGAACCTACATTGCAAACACTAAAGGAGGGATTATCTCTGCAAATAAAAGCTTTTTGGATATATTCGAGCTAAAAAGAATTGAAAAAAGCAGCTCAATCAATGATTTTATATCTCAATCTAAATACAATGACACAGAAGCTGGCAGTGAAACTCTATTTGTTACTGCAAGTGGTATTCCCTTTAAAGCGTACATGAGTACCGCTATGTTCCGTGATAAATATAATCACAACTATATACATGGCTTTGTAACACCTGTTGAATCAAACATAGTTGATTATCAATTGCACCCCTGCTTTGCAAATGCATCAATTGCAATTGCACAGTGTGATAGAAATGGTAACTTCGTAAAGAAAAACACAGCATTAATAAAATTTGCGGGATTGAACAAGAATTCAATCTTCACATTAGTGTCAGAAAGCTACCATGCCAAAATTCGTGAATATTTCTTGAGTAATCGGATAAATAATGCATCTTTTGATGTACAACTTAGTGACAACAACGATGTAAAAATATATTTCAATAAATTTCTTCACAATAAAATAATATTCATACTTTGTTATTTTCTTGATAACACCGAACATAAAAATTTAGAGATTAAGCTTGAGCATTACCAAAAAATGCAAGCCATCGGCCAATTGGCAGGTGGTATTGCACACGATTTTAATAATATATTAACTGGAATAATAGGCTTTTGCGATTTACTTTTGCTTCAACACTCAGCCGGCGATCCATCTTTTGGGGATATAATACAAATACAACAGAACGCAAAACGTGGATCAAATTTAGTGAAGCAACTACTTGCCTTTTCAAGAAGACAAACCATGCAGCCAAAGATTATTGATATAAATGGTACGATAGCTAGTCTTTGCGAAATGATAAAAAGATTAATAGGTGAAAATATAAAATTTACTACTTATTATGATCGAGACTTAGGTGCTGTAAGGGCTGATCAAGGACAGTTGGAGCAGGTTATAATTAACTTAGCAGTTAATGCTAGCTCTGCTATGGAAAAAGGTGGAGAGCTAACTATACGAACCTTTAATCAAAAGATTGATTCGCTAAATTCTACGCCTAAGGACATGCTTTCTCCTGACAAAGAATCAATTGAGCATGGAAATTATGTAGTGATTGAAGTGATAGATACTGGGTGCGGTATGGAAAAGGATGTAATTAACAAAATCTTCGATCCATTTTTTTCTACCAGAGATATTAGCTCTGGTACAGGTCTTGGCCTTTCTACTGTATATGGAATTATTAAACAAACTGAAGGATATATTTACGTTTCTAGTAAAGTAAATTACGGAACTAAATTCAGCATATTTTTACCTATGGTCTACACATTAGAAGAAAGTGATATAGAAGAAAGTAGTGAAGCAATAGAAAAGCCAACAATAAGTAAAGTAAGAAGCACTGGTACAATCTTGTTGATCGAAGATGAGGATTCAGTAAGGGAATTCACCACCAAGGCACTAAAAAGAAAAGGGTTTAATGTGATAGAGGCGAGCGTAGGAAGTCGGGCATTAGAGATAATTAGTAAAAAGAGCCAGCACATAGATATAATAATTACTGATGTGATCATGCCGGAATTTAGCGGTCCAGAAATAGTTAAAAAAGCTCTAGTTCTTAGGCCAAATGTAAATGTTATTTTTATTTCCGGATATACAGAAGACGCTTTTTTAAAGAACGATGACATAAACATAGCTGACTTTCACTTTTTACCTAAACCATTTACTTTAAATGAGTTAGGAAACAAGGTTCAAAGTGTGTTACAGGAAGTAAAGAAAATAGCTTAAAATTTACATAGTATACTTGTTGCCAATTGATCAACATTTTGTTAATAATTAAATAAAATAGAACAATTATGTTCAGGTTGGATAATAGAAAGTTTTTAATTACCGGTGCATCAGGTGGAATAGGGCAGGCAATTGTCAAGATTATGCACGATGCTGGAGCGATTTTATGTATTTCCGGCACAAGAAGGGATGTGCTTGAGAAAGTTGCTGAGCAATATGAAAAAAATATACATGTGTTACCTTGTGATTTATCAAATACCGATGAGGTAAATCAACTAGTCAGCAATGCATGTGAAATCATGGAAGGGTTTGATGGGTTAATATGCAATGCTGGTATTACACAGGATGGTTTATTTTTAAGGATGACAGATGAAGCATGGCAAAAAGTGATTGATATTAATTTAACTTCTACATTTAAGCTCAATAGAGAGGCATGTAAAAAATTAATTAAGAATAATTGGGGAAGGATTATCAATATTTCTTCTATAATAGGGTTAACAGGAAATGCGGGGCAAGCAAATTATGCAGCTTCTAAGGCTGGAATGATGGCTATGAGTAAGTCTGTGGCAAAAGAAGTCGCAAATCGTGGTGTCACTGTAAATTGTATTGCTCCTGGGTTTATTGACACTAAAATGACCGAAGTATTAGGTGATGAACAAAAGGAAAAAATATTAATCAACATTCCAATGAAAAGAATGGGTACGGGAGAAGAAATAGCTGCAGGAGTATTATTTCTGGCAAGCGATGAAGCAAAGTATATAACAGGGCATGTACTAAATATCAATGGTGGATTGTTTATGTAATAGCTTAATGTAGAGCTTGATGAAGATATAAAAAACTTTAAAATCACCAGCTTTTACATTAAAATAATTCCTTTAGCACTCTAAAAGTTCATGAAATTTACATTATCCTGGTTATTGGAGCATTTAGATACCAATGCAAGTTTAGAAGAAATTACTGATAAGCTAACTCACATAGGGTTAGAAGTAGAAAGTGTCACTGATAATTCTAGTTTAACTGGATTTGTTGTTGCAGAGGTGTTAGAGGTAGCACCGCATCCCAATGCTGATAAGTTACAGTTATGCAAAGTAAATGATGGAAATAAAATTCTACAGATAGTTTGTGGAGCAAATAATGTTAGAGAAGGCATGAAAACAATACTTGCTTCTCTTGGCAGCACTTTACCAAATAGCGACTTCACAATCAAATCTACAAAGATTCGTGGAATATTAAGTGAAGGAATGCTCTGCTCTGCATCTGAACTTTCGCTAACCAAAGAGGAAAGTGAAGGAATAATGGAACTTTCAGACGATTATGAAATAGGAGATAGGTTTTTTAACTGTGATCCTGTGATTGATATAAATGTTACTCCAAATCGTGGAGATTGTTTGGGTGTGTATGGTATCGCTCGTGATTTAGCTGCAACTGGAATTGGAACACTGAATACTTTATACATTCCGCAGCTTACCAGCTCTATAACTTCACCGATTAATGTAAAAATAACCGATGGAGAAAGCTTTATTAGTGGCACATATATCGCCAATGTAAAAAATAAAGAAAGCCTAAAATGGCTAAAAGATAAATTGGAGTCGATAGGGATGCGTTCTATTTCTACAATAGTAGATATTACTAATTATATTATGATATCTTTTGGCCGCCCATTGCATGCATATGATGCAGATAAAATAGAAGGAGAACTTGTAGTAAGAAAAGCAAATGACGGGGAAAAGTTTACTGCCTTGAGTAGTAAGGAATATCTATTAAATGAAAGTATAAGCGTTATTTCCGACAACAAAAATACTCATGGAATTGCTGGAATTATAGGTGGGCAATTCAGTGAATGTACTATTGATACTACTAATGTCTTTTTGGAATCTGCATGGTTTGATCCTATATCTATTGCAAAATCTTCAAGGCAACTAAATATTTCTACGGAATCTAGTTATAGATTTACACGTTCAGTTGATCATGAATTTACTCTGAATGGGCTCGCTATTGCCACTCAAATGATTTTAGATTTATGTGGTGGAGAAGCTTCAAGTGTGGTTTCTGCTGGTAATGTCAGCAAGCCTGTGTTTGTCATCCCAAAAGATACGGATTCCAGCGTTAAGCACTGGAATGACATTAAAATAGACTTCGATTATCAAGATGTAAGCAAATTTGGAAGCGTATCTATATCACCCGATGAGATATTTAATATCTTAGATAAATTAGGATTTAAAATTGATAAAAGGGCTGAAAATAATTGGAACGTTCAAGTTCCTAGCTGGAGGCCAGATGTTACTACACCAATTGATTTGGTTGAAGAAATAACAAGAATACATGGATATGATAAAATAAAAGAAGAGCCACTAATAGGCAGTTTTAAAGCAGAAACCAATGCGTACGACGACTTGCGTGCTTTAATGATAAGCAGAGGTTTTCATGAGGTGATAACTTGGTCATTTATGAGCGAGTCCGTAGCCGAAAAATTTGGTTACTCAGGTAAACTATTTATTATTGATAATCCATTTAATAATAATTTTAACATAATGAGACCAAGCATTATACCAAACTTGCTGCAAGTTGCTGCCGATAACATCTCTCATGGAGCGTCTGATCTTGCAATTTTCGAGATTGGACCAATTTATGATAGTTGTTCTAATCAATCTAAATACGTTTTAAGCGGGGTTAGAACAGGAAATAATCTGCCACGAAATCATTACAATACGGATAGAGAAGCAGATATTTTTGACGCAAAAGCTGATTTTATAGCAGCCTTAGAATATTTTAATATTAAATACGATAGCTTAGTCCTAGGAAGAGCAGAAAAAGAATATTATCATCCAGGAAAATCGGGAATTTTTTCTTTTAAAGATAAAACAATAGGTTGTTTCGGAGAATTACATCCAAACATACTAGACTCTTTTGATATCAAACAAAAAACTATAGGTTTTGAGATAATATTAGAAAATATTGAAAACTTACCTATTAATAAAAAGAAATTTACTGACTACAGATATCAAAGTGTGAAGCGTGATTTTGCATTTATTGTAAGTAAAGATGTAAAAGTAGGAAGTGTAATTAATGATATAAAAATGAGCTCAGAACTTATCACAGAAGTGTTAGTATTCGATATTTATCAAGGGAGTAACATAGAACCTCACCAAATGTCCATAGCTCTTTCGGTTACTTTCTGCTCTCCTACCCACACTTTGACTGAAGAAGAAATTCAGAAAGAGTCAAGCATTATAGTTGATCTAGTATGTAAAAACACTGAAGGAACTTTGAGATCTGTCAATAACGCATAAACTTAGAAACCCCAGTTCGTATCCATTCAGGTGTATGGCTTAAGAAGCAATAGCCAGTAGGTTTTGAAAAGGATTTAACTTCTTTTGCCTCCAAGTCAAGTACAATGAAATTATCCTCTCAAGAAACATATTTCCCCGTTTCGATTGTGTAAAATATGAAACTTTTCGGTAAACAACGTAATGCCGAATCTGTCGCTCAGCATAGTTGTTTGTCAGTGGAATATTTTCTGGATCGTCCAAAAATTTCCACATCATCAGATCCGATTTCATGATATTTTTTGCTACTCGAGACGCTCCAATTGCCTCGGGTAAATTTGATATATTCTTTAAGTAATATCTCGTTCGCTTGCGTAATTTTCTTGCTCTTCTTATGAACCTTAATGTGTCTATTTCATCCTTTAACAGAGCTTTTTTCAATGCAAATAATTCAGTAGCAACATTCCTTAAATAATACCCCAAAACTTTCACTTCGCTATTCCAACTATGAGACAACCTTTCAAAATCTCTTGCTAAATGTGCCCAACAGACCTGCCTTTTCTTGCTGGAAAAGTAGTTGTAAGCTGCATATCTGTCGGTCACTACTAGGTTGTTATTCTTTCCAAATTTACTATTTTCCAGGACTTTCATCCCTCTTGACTCTGTCAATTTGATCACACTTCCTATTTTGCTCGCAAACATCCAGCACCAGCCCTGTTTACCTTTGTTGTAATGGCTAGTTTCATCGATATGTAAAATTTTGCTCTTGCTTACCTCTTCCTCAATTTGCTCATATGCTTCTTGGCATTTTTCTGCCACTCTAGCCTCGCTATTTGATACACTACCGACGCTGATATCCAGGTTGAAAATGTCCTTTATAATATTTGCCACTTCTTTTTTCGAATTCTTGTAAAATCCACTTAATGCTGTAATTACTGACTTAACTCTTGGACCAAATGTGTCCGCAGTTACTCCTTCTTGTAGCTTGCTACTTTTTCTTTTTCCACATCTTTTGCAACGTCCATGCTCTAGTTGATATTCAACTACATACGGCTTGATTTCCGGCAAATCGACCTTTTGATGAGTATACGGATCTTTTGATACCGCAATTTCTCCTCCGCACTCACACGTATTGGGCAGTTCTATTTTTACCATCTCATCTGCCTCCATTTTAGGGCGGTAACTGCCTTTATGTCCAACCTGTGCTCCTACTTTCCTGTCACTTTTTGGCTTATTTTCCCTCATCTTATATAATTCTTTGGAGCTTGGTATAGATGAATTTTTTGAATTTAAGCCAAGCCTTTCTTTTAACTCAGCGTTTTCGATCCTTAGCGCTTTATTTTCTGCTTTAAGCTCTTCTATTTTTGTTTCTAACTTTTCTATAGTCTGCTTAAACTTTCGCAAAATTCTAAAAGATCAACCATATTACCTCACAGCCACTCTAGTTTACCTTTTTAGCATTCCTTGTCTACTCTTTATTTTACCGCCCGGCTGAATGGATACTATAGGCTTGCCTAATGTATCAATAGACTGCTTGATATGCTCAGAAAGAGGAGCGGTAATGGTAACCTCTTTGCCATTTGGTAACCTTAAAGATAAAGAATAAGAATGCAAGTGAATTTGATTTACCACCCCATCCACAAAAGCTTTTTTACCACCATATTTCCCGTCACCAAGAATTGGACAATTTATGTGAGCCAAATGTGCACGTAACTGATGGGTTCTGCCAGTAATTGGTTGTAATTTTAGATAAGTAACATTATGTTCTAATTTCGATATAATTGAGAAATGTGTAGTAGCTTTATTGGGGGAATTCTCATCAACGATAACTTTCTCTTGACCGGAAATATATTTTTTTATTAATGGATAATTTATCACACCTCTGTCTTTACTTGGTACACCAGATGTTAGTGCTAGGTAAATTTTTTTTATTCTTCGTTCTTTAAATTCCTCCATAAGATATCTTGCAATGCTTGCATTACGCGCAAATATTATCACTCCACTAGTATCACGATCTAATCTATGGACAATTTTAAATGTTTCTCCTTCTCTTATTTGGTCGAGTAAATCACTAATGCTAATCTTCACCTTCACTCCACCTTGAACGATTACTCCCGAGTGTTTGTTGATCGCTAATATGTATTCATCTTCATATAATATGTTACTTCTTAATAATGTTATTAGTTTTTCATTATATTTACGCTCAGAATTAATATCTTCAATATAATCCAAATACTTCAGCGTTATGGTTTGCCCAGGATTCACCCTATCGCTAGATTTTGCTTTGCAGTCATCAACTTTGATTAATCCTTTTCTTAAAGATTTTTCAATTACAGATTGTTTTAGATTAGGAAAAACTCTCCTTATGTACCTATCCAACCTAACGTCGTTGTCTTCTACTAATATAGTTCTTATTTTATCTGGCATTTCACTTACAAGAATATCTTGATCTCAGGCTGAAATCAAGGCCCTACGTAGATATAATTACTTCGGGCTAATTATGCTATAATAAACATATTTTATTAATAAGTAAATGTTATAATAACTATTTTAATGAAGGTAATATTATGGCAAGAATAAGAGTGTATCTTCCGAGACCAAATTTTAAGCAAGTTACGCACGATGATTACCCTACACTATTCAACGGTAGTGATTATGGTAAAGGCATTTATATCGAAAAAAAAGAAGGCTCATATACACAAGGGGTACGTTTGGGATTTAATTGTAACAATTATAGTAATGGTGCACATACAGACGAAGCAGAATTAGTAGAGGAGTTTTCTGACCACACTTATGATCATGTCACGCAACAATATGTGAAACGCTATATCTATGATCTCAGAGTGCCTGATGAGGTCGCTAGGAATATAGTCGATGAAGCAAATACATGCGGTTTTGATTGTAATTATTGGTTTTAATTAGGCGAAAATATTAAGATTTAAAGCCTACTTACACATTGCCACTCAATTTCATTCTAAAAATAAGTAGCCTACTAAATACTTGTGCACAAATTGAAAACAAATTGTGCACGAGTATAAGTATTATGAATTCACTATGCTGTGTTAAAGTTATCGATCAGATAGCACTATTCAGATTGACTATACTATAACAAACATATTTTATTAATAATTTAATGTTATAATAACTATTTTAATAAAGGTAATATTATGGATGACTATCTTATAAAATTTTCTTTTCCAGAAGATGGATACAACACTATACATGATCCTGTATCAAATTCTTTTACTGCCGGCAAATCCACTAACGGTTGCATGCTTGCATATGAAGATGGTCTCTTAGGAGTGGGATGTGGCCCTAATAATTTTATAGTATATGAAGATGTATCAATTGGAAAAGTGAACAAGTTCACTACCGTAGAATTCAAATTCAAAGATGTAAACGACAAAGATGAGTTTTTAAAAACTGCAAGACCTTTTGGTTGTATAGCAAGCAAATAGAGAAACCCTTTGTATGATTTATAGCACTACTCGTATTGATTATATTATAACATGCATACTTTATTAATGAATTAATATTATAATTACAATTTTAATTAAGGTAATATTATGGAGATAGAATGGCTTTGTTGCATCGCTCTTTGGATAGGAGGCAATGCATAATAAATTCATAAAGCTATCTCAAATTTAGCCATGCCTATTTCAGTAAATTTGTTCAGCAAATAACACTTGAGTAGCATTTCTTTCTCACGGTTAATCTCAGATTTGTTCCTAAAACTAAACCCAAATGTTTGCTTCAGTCGCGAGAAAAAACTTTCTATATAAGATCTCTTCCCATAATTTATCTCTTTTTTCCACTTCTTCATACCATCTTCACCATATGACTTTATGAACTTGATTGTAGAATTTCTCTCAGCCATATAATCCAGCTTTGGATGCTCCACTGCATTGTTTTGCAGAGGAATTTTTGTCTTTATGCCAAGCTCATTGCACAATTTGTATAACTTCTTTCGATTATATGCTCTGTCTGCATATAGTGTGCTTATATTGTATTTAGCATTAGCCCTTGCAATAAGATCACAGGCTCCATAGTGGTCAGAATAAACTCCACTACTGTATTTTGCAGCTATGACTTTTTTGCTACCTATCTCCAGCATTACATGCAATTTTCTTGTTTGCTTATAGCCACGGTACTTTCTATCTGTACCGTTTGCCTTACTATGGCCTGGAATATTATTGTAGATGCTTATTCCAGTGCTATCTATGGCGATCTCAATATTTTCCATACTGTTTTTATCATGTCTTCGATCATTAATTTTTAAGTTAAGCTTTTTGAATCTTCTGGAAGCCTGGGAATAGCTGATAACTTGCAAATTTTTTCCTATTTGCTCAAGGTATCCCGCTATAAACCCCACCGTTTGTCTTAGGCCTATTCTAAACAAATAAGTTATTATGTGAATTAGAATTACGACTTTATCACTATAAATATTGTTGCCACCGGCCATTTTGGGACTTTTTTCGTACCAATTTTCTATGGCATCGTTGACGTAATAAAAAATATTTCCTCTTTCTTGGAGAAATTTGTTATATTCGTAGCAGTTACTGACTTTCATTTTGACTGGCATATTTTTCCTTTGTCGGTTAAATGCCTGTTTATAATGAATTTCATCAGTAACTCCCAGTTCTTTTTACTTTAGCTATGCAACAAAGCCCACTGGGATCCAGTAAATTTATTTACTATATATGAAGAGTTATTATGTCTATATACTGGCAAGTGAGCGTAATGGAACCTTATACATAGGTATGACATCAAATTTAGCTAAAAGAGTGTGGGAACATAGAAATAAAGTCATTTCTGGTTTTACGTCAAGGTATAATGTTTGTGAATTAGTGTACCTTGAAGAGTTCCAAGATATAAGCTTAGCTATTAGTAGGGAAAAGCTTTTGAAAAGTTGGCAGAGAAAGTGGAAAATTGATTTGATTGAAAAAGAAAATCCGAATTGGGAGGATCTGTATGATAAAATCATACAGTAGATTTTGCTTATGGAAAGAACTGGATCCCGGTGTCTGGGCACTGGGATGACATCCTTTTGTTGTATCCATTCAGCCGGGCGGTAAAATAAAGAGTAGACAAGGAATGCTAAAAAGGTAAACTAGAGTGGCTGTGAGGTAATATGGTTGATCTTTTAGAATTTTGCGAAAGTTTAAGCAGACTATAGAAAAGTTAGAAACAAAAATAGAAGAGCTTAAAGCAGAAAATAAAGCGCTAAGGATCGAAAACGCTGAGTTAAAAGAAAGGCTTGGCTTAAGTTCAAAAAATTCATCTATACCAAGCTCCAAAGAATTATATAAGATGAGGGAAAATAAGCCAAAAAGTGACAGGAAAGTAGGAGCACAGGTTGGACATAAAGGCAGTTACCGCCCTAAAATGGAGGCAGATGAGATGGTAAAAATAGAACTGCCCAATACGTGTGAGTGCGGAGGAGAAATTGCGGTATCAAAAGATCCGTATACTCATCAAAAGGTCGATTTGCCGGAAATCAAGCCGTATGTAGTTGAATATCAACTAGAGCATGGACGTTGCAAAAGATGTGGAAAAAGAAAAAGTAGCAAGCTACAAGAAGGAGTAACTGCGGACACATTTGGTCCAAGAGTTAAGTCAGTAATTACAGCATTAAGTGGATTTTACAAGAATTCGAAAAAAGAAGTGGCAAATATTATAAAGGACATTTTCAACCTGGATATCAGCGTCGGTAGTGTATCAAATAGCGAGGCTAGAGTGGCAGAAAAATGCCAAGAAGCATATGAGCAAATTGAGGAAGAGGTAAGCAAGAGCAAAATTTTACATATCGATGAAACTAGCCATTACAACAAAGGTAAACAGGGCTGGTGCTGGATGTTTGCGAGCAAAATAGGAAGTGTGATCAAATTGACAGAGTCAAGAGGGATGAAAGTCCTGGAAAATAGTAAATTTGGAAAGAATAACAACCTAGTAGTGACCGACAGATATGCAGCTTACAACTACTTTTCCAGCAAGAAAAGGCAGGTCTGTTGGGCACATTTAGCAAGAGATTTTGAAAGGTTGTCTCATAGTTGGAATAGCGAAGTGAAAGTTTTGGGGTATTATTTAAGGAATGTTGCTACTGAATTATTTGCATTGAAAAAAGCTCTGTTAAAGGATGAAATAGACACATTAAGGTTCATAAGAAGAGCAAGAAAATTACGCAAGCGAACGAGATATTACTTAAAGAATATATCAAATTTACCCGAGGCAATTGGAGCGTCTCGAGTAGCAAAAAATATCATGAAATCGGATCTGATGATGTGGAAATTTTTGGACGATCCAGAAAATATTCCACTGACAAACAACTATGCTGAGCGACAGATTCGGCATTACGTTGTTTACCGAAAAGTTTCATATTTTATACAATCGAAACGGGGAAATATGTTTCTTGAGAGGATAATTTCATTGTACTTGACTTGGAGGCAAAAGAAGTTAAATCCTTTTCAAAACCTACTGGCTATTGCTTCTTAAGCCATACACCTGAATGGATACACTTAAATTACCTTGTTATATATTCTGAGATAGGTTTAATTTTTTGAATTTATGCGTAGAACTTCCATTTTATATTGAGAATCAGATGCAACACCATACACTCGATTTGGTGGAGTAACCTTATTCATTATACCAAAAACCATGCCTTCAATTATAACTTCAAGCACTTTTTCAAGATCACAATCAGCTCCGGGAACACGATGTTCTAAGCGACATTTTTTAAAGTCATTACCAAAATTGGGAATCCTTATCGCAGCAGTCCTGTTATTTACTCCCCAGCTAACAGTGGTAGGAGTGTGAATATCTGGGTATTGAAACCTTAAATACGAGTCATCATTTGGAGCAAAAAATAACATGTGTTTGTTCATCATTGCGCATAATCCACCAATACTATGCAGCAGGTAGTCACTATAGTTTTGTTCACTACAATAAAATAGATTGTTATTATTTGAATCTATTAAGTTAATATGCACATTCAGTGCACTACCCGCCCTATCTAAATATGGTTTTGCTTTGAAGGAAATGTTTCCACCTGCTGCCTCAGAAAGTAATTCCTTTACTAATGTAAAATGTTTTATAAGATCATTGAAATTCCTATAACAATCACTTTTTACTTCATATTGATCTACAGAGTTTTCTCTCTCACACAAAAATCCCAGAGGCGATATTTTATCTCTAGCGTTTTTTAGAAAAAGATTTTCTTCTACTCCCTCAACATAAAACTCTAGTTCAATACCGCATACTGCACGTATTTCATAATCTTTTAATATAATCATAAACTTGTTTTAATAAATCTATAGCTATATTGACATGAAAGCTTCACTTATTTTCCAATAAATTTAACATATTATTTAGGTGTAAGATATCATAATTTTTAGTCATCTGTCACTAATCCTCGATACAAGCTAGATTTACGTTTTTTTTACTTTTCGAAAGTAAAAATAGTGCTTTTACACCCTTTACAACGTATCAAAAAGCCACCATAATCTCCGATGTATATTTAAAGCTTTGAGTTTGTCATAAGCTTTTGATTATCTTATATTTTCTAATTATTGCTTTTTCTTTGGTGTGGTATATGAACTTAATTAACCCTAAGGTTTCTACTATGTTTTTTGACCAAATTGTTACAGTTACAAATCACAATATTATTTGGGAGAAAATACAGAATTATCTCTACAATCTCTATGGAGAAGCCACTTATAATAGTTGGCTCAGCTCACTCAAGTTTATTAGCAGCAGAAATGGTGAAGTTTTATTATCAGTATCAACAAGATTCATAAAAGAATGGATAGCAATTCATTATATGGAAAAAATATTATCATTATGGCAAAATGAAGACGGAAATATACATTCAATTGATATTCAGGTGGTTGAAGAAAAGAGCTCAAATTGTAACACCATATTGAAAAATACAGAAGAAATTAATCGCAATCTTGGTTCACCGCTAGACCCAAGATTTACCTTTGATAATTTTGTAGTAGGAAAACCAAATGAATTGGCATTTACAGCAGCAAAACGCGTAGCAGAGTCTGTGGATCCAATACCAGGCAGCAATCCTCTATTTTTATATGGAGGAGTTGGGCTTGGTAAAACACATCTAATGCATGCCATAGCTTGGTACATAGTTAACTCTCCATCTGTAAAAAGAAAGGTAGTATATTTATCAGCAGAAAAATTTATGTACCAATATATCACAGCACTGCGAAGCAAGGATATTATGCTATTTAAAGAGCAATTTAGGTCGGTAGATGTATTAATGGTGGATGATGTGCAATTTATTAGTGGTAAAGATAGTACCCAAGAAGAATTCTTTCACACTTTCAACGCATTGATAGACCAAAATAAACAACTAGTAATATCAGCTGATAGATCTCCTAGCGACCTTGACGGAGTGGAAGAAAGAATAAAATCTCGACTTGGCTGGGGACTAGTTGCAGATATCAATGAGACAACCTTTGAATTGAGGCTAGGTATACTGCAAGCTAAAATAGAGCAAATGAATATGTATGTCCCTAAAGATGTACTTGAATTTTTAGCAAGGAACATAAAATCTAATATAAGAGAATTGGAAGGAGCGCTAAATAAAGTTGCCCATACTTCGTTAATTGGAAGGAGTATGACAGTAGAATCAGCAAGTGAAACTCTGATAGACCTTTTAAGATCTAATCATAAATCAATTACAATAGAAGAAATACAAAAGAAAGTAGCAGAGTTTTACAATATAAAAACTGCAGATATGCAGTCCAATAGAAGGCTCCGTAGCCTTGCAAGACCAAGGCAAATAGCTATGTATTTCGCTAAGAAGTTCACACAAAAAAGTTTACCTGATATTGGAAGAAGTTTCGGTGGAAGAGATCATGCAACTGTGATACACGCAGTAAAGCAAATAGAAAACTTCATTAAAAATGATACACAATTTGCTGATGAAATTAATCAGCTGAAAAAGGGGTTTAAATAACGCCTTTCTGAGCAACAATAAATTGCTGATTTAGGCTTTTTTTGATGAATCTTGGTTAGCTATAGCTTTCTTCTTTCTCCTAAATCTAAAATTCATATACTTAACTCTGTAGATTTTAAATATATGCGATCCGACATTAAGCAATTATTTTACTATATAAAACCGAACCTATCTTATTTCATTACAGCCTTTATTGCTGTTTTGTTTTCAGCTTTAACAATTCTCCTTTTCGGCAGAGGTTTGAGCAATATAATCGATTCTGGTACTGAGCATCATTTTACTAACGAATTATTGGTTGCAATACTTATAGTTCTGGCTATGTCCATTACTGCATTTATGAGGCTATATTTCATTGGCATTGGTAGTGAAAAAGTTATCGCGAAAATCAGATATGATCTTTATAGCAACATCACCAACCTACAACCAAGCTTCTTTGAAAATACGGGTGTGCAAGACGTCATATCAGCATTAATTACTGATACAACTGTGCTGCAATCAATAATAAATAGTAGCCTGCTCACCATACTGCGAAACTTTGTAATGCTGGTCGGTAGTATGGTAATGTTACTATATACCAACATGCAGCTAACTGCGTATGCAATTGCCATAATACCTATCCTTCTAATCATTATGACTTCACTTGGAAAAAAAGTCCGTAGCTATTCCCGCTTTGCTCAAGATAAGTTAACTGAGCTTGCATCGTTTAGTGAGGAGAATTTTAGATCCATAGTCACTATTAAATCTTTTGTGCTGGAAGAAAATGAAAAAACCCGTTTTAAGCGATATTTAAGTTCAGCATCAAAATCATATATGAAATTAGTGCTTTTGCGAGCTATTTTAGTGACTCTGATTATTACGTGCGTAATAGGATCGCTAGTTATTTTGCTTTTTTTTGGTGTCCAAGAAGTTTTAAACAAAAATATGACCATAGGAGAGTTATCTTCATTTGTGTTTTATTCAGCACTTGCAGCAGGGGCTATAAATAACTTAAGCGATAACATCAGTGACCTGCAACGAGGTTTAGGAATTGTTGAGCGCCTGTTTGAATTCAAAAATATGAAGAGTTCTATAGTAGATGCTAATAATCCTATAAAAATTAGTCATGTCCAAAAAAAAATTGCATTAAATGATGTAACATTTTCTTATGCTGAAAAACTGGCATTAAATAACGTATCATTTTCCATAGAGGCAGGCAAATCAGTGTCAATTGTTGGACCTTCTGGCAGCGGTAAAAGCACCATCTTAAAACTGCTACTCAGATTTCATGATCCAAACAGTGGCAGTATTACTATCGATGGACACAATATTAAATCAATTGCATTAAATGATTTAAGATCGCTGTTTGGTTTAGTACCGCAAGATCATATGATATTTTCATGTTCAATAATGGAAAATATATTATATGGCAACCCAAATGCTGAATATGAAGAGGTAAGACAAGCAGCCATCAGTGCTTATGCAACGGAATTCATAGAGAAGCTACCAGAAAAATTCAACACATTTGTAGGAAAAAGAGGGCTAAAACTTTCTGAAGGGCAAAAACAACGTATTATCATAGCAAGAGCTATACTTAAAAATCCTCAGATTTTAATACTAGATGAAGCAACTTCAGCTCTTGATTACGAGAGTGAAAATCTAGTGCAAAAAGCCTTGAGTAAATTAATGCAAAATAGAACAACGATTATCATTACACACAGACTATCCACTGCACTAAAAACTGACAAGATTATAGTGATTAATCACGGTAAAGTAGAAGAAATAGGTACTCACGACTCTTTAATAAATCAGGATGGTCTATACGCAAAATTGTCAAAGATCTAATTTAATTTTGAATAAATATTAAGAAGTTAGTATATTGTTAGTAATATTATGCTAAAATGAGCATAAATAACACAGGAGAACATTATGAAATGCAGTAACAAGCCACTAAGATCATATTCTGAGTACCTTCCAAAACATGACAATTCATCCAAAAACTTGTCGAAAGCATGGGAAGAAGCAAAAGGATACCTTCTTCCTCAACAAGTAGGAAAATATGACAATCCATTTCCTTTTATACCCGAGTACCTGCAGACAGGAGACATGACGTATGATGGCCCTAAATTCATGACAACATATGGCAGACACGGAGATGCAGCAAGCTACGGATTGGCTCTAGATGCACTTGGAAAAGTTGCTGGATTAACTGGAGATGCAGTAAAGGATATAGCAAACTATCTTGCTGTGCCTGTGAGTGGGCATATTATGAAAGGAATTTCACCAATTGTTAAGGTTGCTATAAAAGATATAGCATTCCCTTTGGGAAAAACTGTTGCGAAAGAGCTTGCAGGGGAAACTAAAGAGCTAATGCAATATTTCGCAAAACACATGGAAGGTTTCATAAAAACACAAACAAAACTAATTGTACAAGATATAAACGAGAAAATGACAAAAATGCCAGGCGAAATTATGGCGGGTATAAAAGCCATGCTCCCTAAGTTCCCTGGTTGGGGCGCACCTACAGTATCCATTCAGGTGTATGGCTTAAGAAGCAATAGCCAGTAGGTTTTGAAAAGGATTTAACTTCTTTTGCCTCCAAGTCAAGTACAATGAAATTATCCTCTCAAGAAACATATTTCCCCGTTTCGATTGTGTAAAATATGAAACTTTTCGGTAAACAACGTAATGCCGAATCTGTTGCTCAGCATAGTTGTTTGTCAGTGGAATATTTTCTGGATCGTCCAAAAATTTCCACATCATCAGATCCGATTTCATGATATTTTTTGCTACTCGAGACGCTCCAATTGCCTCGGGTAAATTTGATATATTCTTTAAGTAATATCTCGTTCGCTTGCATAATTTTCTTGCTCTTCTTATGAACCTTAATGTGTCTATTTCATCCTTTAACAGAGCTTTTTTCAATGCAAATAATTCAGTAGCAACATTCCTTAAATAATACCCCAAAACTTTCACTTCGCTATTCCAACTATGAGACAACCTTTCAAAATCTCTTGCTAAATGTGCCCAACAGACCTGCCTTTTCTTGCTGGAAAAGTAGTTGTAAGCTGCATATCTGTCGGTCACTACTAGGTTGTTATTCTTTCCAAATTTACTATTTTCCAGGACTTTCATCCCTCTTGACTCTGTCAATTTGATCACACTCCCTATTTTGCTCGCAAACATCCAGCACCAGCCCTGTTTACCTTTGTTGTAATGGCTAGTTTCATCGATATGTAAAATTTTGCTCTTGCTTACCTCTTCCTCAATTTGCTCATATGCTTCTTGGCATTTTTCTGCCACTCTAGCCTCACTATTTGATACACTACCGACGCTGATATCCAGGTTGAAAATGTCCTTTATAATATTTGCCACTTCTTTTTTCGAATTCTTGTAAAATCCACTTAATGCTGCAATTACTGACTTAACTCTTGGACCAAATGTGTCCGCAGTTACTCCTTCTTGTAGCTTGCTACTTTTTCTTTTTCCACATCTTTTGCAACGTCCATGCTCTAGTTGATATTCAACTACATACGGCTTGATTTCCGGCAAATCGACCTTTTGATGAGTATACGGATCTTTTGATACCGCAATTTCTCCTCCGCACTCACACGTATTGGGCAGTTCTATTTTTACCATCTCATCTGCCTCCATTTTAGGGCGGTAACTGCCTTTATGTCCAACCTGTGCTCCTACTTTCCTGTCACTTTTTGGCTTATTTTCCCTCATCTTATATAATTCTTTGGAGCTTGGTATAGATGAATTTTTTGAACTTAAGCCAAGCCTTTCTTTTAACTCAGCGTTTTCGATCCTTAGCGCTTTATTTTCTGCTTTAAGCTCTTCTATTTTTGTTTCTAACTTTTCTATAGTCTGCTTAAACTTTCGCAAAATTCTAAAAGATCAACCATATTACCTCACAGCCACTCTAGTTTACCTTTTTAGCATTCCTTGTCTACTCTTTATTTTACCGCCCGGCTGAATGGATACTTTACAGATGATATTCATACATGCGGCAAGTGTATCGTTAATCCTCCGCCATTTAAAGTATTAAGGTCAGTGTTTGCTTATGATCAGCATAGTAAAAACATGATCATAAATTTTAAATTTTTTGATAACTTAAATTACGTAAAAACCTTTGCAAAGTGGATATACCAGGCAAATCATGATGTATTTAAAAGTGCAAAGGTTATAATCCCTGTTCCATTGCATAGAATGCGCCTACTCAAACGTAAGTATAATCAAGCAGCGTTACTGGCAAAAGAGTTGAGCAAATTATCTGATTTATTTTATACACCATTTGCAATAAGACGCACTTGCAATACTGTACCACAAGCTGGCCTTTCATTAAAACAACGTGAAAAAAATCTAAAAAAAGTTTTTAGTGTAAGCAATAAAGAAGTCGTTAAAGATAAAATTGTAATATTAGTTGATGATGTGGTAACAACCGGCTCAACAGCACGATCTTGCTCTCAGGAAATTTTAAACTCCGGTGCAAGGGAGGTAAGAGTTCTCTCGCTTGCACGAACCATATAAACTCTTTCCTTCCGGTATGGTAACATTACCAATAGCAAGATTAGATATTAAACGTTAGCCTAACTTCTAAAGCATGATGAGCAAATTTGCTTTCAACAGTTGCAGTAGTTGAGCCTGCGTACCCTATTTTTTCATTATAACTACTGCCATAGTATATATCAGGTATTTTTGCAGTTGGGTCTACTTTAGTAAAAGTGCTGCCTAAAACACCGAAATATCTATAGCCGGCAGATATTTTGGTTGTATCATTGATATTGTATCTTACCCCAACCTTTCCTTGGTAAGCAGGCTTGAAGTGAGATACTCCTAGAAATTTAATATTAGTTAATCCTGCACCAATACCAGCGTATGGTGTTATATTACTCTCATTATTCAAGTAATAGTAAGCATTTATCATAGCTGCAATATTACGAAATCCCTCATTTTTCATTTTAAATGCACTATGTAACTGTCTTCTTCCATTTCCACCTGCTCCATCGTCTATTATACTTTCCCACTCATGTATATTGGGCGAAGTAGCACTTTCAAATTTACCATCCTTATTTTTTATGTGGTAATCAGTAACACCAGTCTTATTATCTGGGAGATTGCGGTATAGTTCTACGTACCAATCTTTTGTAGTAACTGATGAAACAAGATCTTCAAGCTCTATTCCAAAATTTCCAATCTTATAACCAATGGAAACGCTACCTAAAAAATCCCCCGTGTATTTAGGATCGTAGCCTTCCTTAGCATTGTCATTGCTATCTAAGCTAAAAATTTTTTCCGTTGTTACACTCTCCACGTCTTCTTTTGCACTAAATGGGACGATGTTAGGTATTACTTTACCAAGATTAAGACCCATATAAAAGTTGCCTTCTTTTTCATCTGAATAATGGCTGTTTTCATAAGCAGAGGATGCATTTGATATGGAGGTTAATAATAATGTTGCTAATGCTGTTTTACATAGCAGTTTTCTATTTAATATATTCACAAATTACCTCAAATTAATTAGATTGCTAGCAGTATATTTGTATGAATTAATAAAACAAGTGAAATTTTTAAATAAAGTGTTTTAAATAGATCTTATATAAAAAGTCTTTGCTATATCAGGCCTTACCTGTAGTAAGATAGGAAATCAAATGTTAATCCAATTTCTAAAGATGAAAAAATTTGGATTAACGATGGTTCTTGCATTGCAGCAGGAACAACAGATTGATCTACTGGAGAAGTGAATTTAAAGGTGATTAATGCGTTTAGTATATTGCTTACTCTAAAATTCATACCCACCTTGCCATGATAAGCATAGCACAATATATCTTCACCTCTTGAGCCTATAAAGACCATTGTTCCTATGCCAACTCCAACGTATGGTGTATCATCTTCATTGTCAAAATAATAGTAAGCATTTATTGTTTTCGTTAAACTGGGGCTTGATGTACGCAGGTATGAGCCTTCAAGCCCAACTTTAATATTGCCATATGAATAGCCAACAGAAGCGCCGTCAAAAAATATCAGAGCTCCTGACAATGTAATACCAGAGTTAATACCTATATAAAAATTTTCCTTTGTTTTATACTGATGTTTATCATTACTGTTTTCCTTCTCACCATTATCAGCAAAAGACACACTTGATGCGAAGATTAATAACAGTATTGCAATTGCTGTTTTGAATAGTAGTTTTTTACTCAACACATCTGTAAATATTTACATATACTATTAATAGTATATGTAAACTAACAAAGCGAGTAAAAATTCTGGATATTTTTGAGTTAGGTGTTTTAGCCTTTCAAGTGTAAAATTGCTAAGAAATAAACCAGTCTATATGACCAATACAAATGACACTATTTTTGCTTTATCAACCGTATTTGGTAAGTCAGGAGTTGCGGTAATTAGAATTTCTGGCAATGATGCACTAAAGACTTTGAACCACTTCAATGTTAAGAAAGATGTTATACCAAGATTTGCTACTTTGGTTGATCTTTATGATAGCTCCAGCCAGTTAATAGATAATGGAATAATCATTTATTTTCCTGCTCCAAATAGTTTTACAGGTGAGGATGTTATAGAGCTACAAGTGCATGGTAGCAAAGCGGTTATAAAGATCATTTTAGAGGAATTATCAAAGGTTTTTGCTATAGCAAAGCCCGGAGAGTTTTCACTCAGAGCTTTTCTAAATGGTAAATTTGACTTAACTCAAATAGAAGGAATTGCTGATCTCATTGATGCTGAAACAAAAATGCAAGCAAGGCAAGCTGTTAAGCAGATGTCAGGCGAATTAGAGAGGTTATATAATGGTTGGAGACAGAAGTTAATATTGATACAATCAAAAATCGAAGCTTATATAGATTTTCCAGAAGATATCACCACAGAAAAACATGAATTGGAGAAAATTAATAATGAAGTGCAGCTGCTGATACAGTCAATAAAAGAGCATCTAAATGACAATAGGCGAGGTGAGAGGTTACGTGAAGGCTTGCATGTTGTAATAACTGGCGAGCCAAATTCTGGTAAATCAACATTATTTAATTTTTTAGCTAAGCGCGATATTGCTATTGTTTCCGAATATGCAGGTACGACCAGAGACGTGCTTGAAGCTCATGTTGATATTGGTGGATATCCTATTATCCTTTATGACACTGCTGGAATTCGAGAAAGCTCAGATCCTATAGAATCAGAGGGTATAAATCGAGCAAAGAAAAAGTCTAGTGAAGCTGATATAAGAATAGAATTACTTCCTTATAGCACTGAAGTAACCACCGCTTCTACAGAGATCAGCCAAAGCGATACTATTTATGTTCTAAGCAAAGCTGACGATATCACTAATGATTGCAATATAAAGATTAACGGCATAGATTTCTTGCCTATTTCCATTTTAAAAAGAACAGGGATGGATAAGTTGATATCTGCTATAAAAGCAAAAGCAGAGGAAAAATTTGGGGGTGATCGAGATATTCCAGTAATAACCAGGCAGAGACATAGGAATTGCATGCTGAAGGCGCTGAAACATCTGCAGCGTTTTGATATTGATAATCCGATTGAGTTAATATCGGAAGAATTAAGACTTGCTGCACTTGAGCTTGGAGCGGTGACTGGAATTATTAACGTTGAAGAGATATTGGATAACATATTCAGCAGCTTTTGCGTTGGCAAGTAGAGTAGATTACTTTCTATTTTATCGTGAAGATAATAAATTAAGCATGTCAGTATCCATTCAGGGGTATGGCTTAAGAAGCAATAGCCAGTAGGTTTTGAAAAGGATTTAACTTCTTTTGCCTCCAAGTCAAGTACAATGAAATGTATCCATTCAGCCGGGCGGTAAAATAAAGAGTAGACAAGGAATGCTAAAAAGGTAAACTAGAGTGGCTGTGAGGTAATATGGTTGATCTTTTAGAATTTTGCGAAAGTTTAAGCAGACTATAGAAAAGTTAGAAACAAAAATAGAAGAGCTTAAAGCAGAAAATAAAGCGCTAAGGATCGAAAACGCTGAGTTAAAAGAAAGGCTTGGCTTAAGTTCAAAAAATTCATCTATACCAAGCTCCAAAGAATTATATAAGATGAGGGAAAATAAGCCAAAAAGTGACAGGAAAGTAGGAGCACAGGTTGGACATAAAGGCAGTTACCGCCCTAAAATGGAGGCAGATGAGATGGTAAAAATAGAACTGCCCAATACGTGTGAGTGCGGAGGAGAAATTGCGGTATCAAAAGATCCGTATACTCATCAAAAGGTCGATTTGCCGGAAATCAAGCCGTATGTAGTTGAATATCAACTAGAGCATGGACGTTGCAAAAGATGTGGAAAAAGAAAAAGTAGCAAGCTACAAGAAGGAGTAACTGCGGACACATTTGGTCCAAGAGTTAAGTCAGTAATTACAGCATTAAGTGGATTTTACAAGAATTCGAAAAAAGAAGTGGCAAATATTATAAAGGACATTTTCAACCTGGATATCAGCGTCGGTAGTGTATCAAATAGCGAGGCTAGAGTGGCAGAAAAATGCCAAGAAGCATATGAGCAAATTGAGGAAGAGGTAAGCAAGAGCAAAATTTTACATATCGATGAAACTAGCCATTACAACAAAGGTAAACAGGGCTGGTGCTGGATGTTTGCGAGCAAAATAGGAAGTGTGATCAAATTGACAGAGTCAAGAGGGATGAAAGTCCTGGAAAATAGTAAATTTGGAAAGAATAACAACCTAGTAGTGACCGACAGATATGCAGCTTACAACTACTTTTCCAGCAAGAAAAGGCAGGTCTGTTGGGCACATTTAGCAAGAGATTTTGAAAGGTTGTCTCATAGTTGGAATAGCGAAGTGAAAGTTTTGGGGTATTATTTAAGGAATGTTGCTACTGAATTATTTGCATTGAAAAAAGCTCTGTTAAAGGATGAAATAGACACATTAAGGTTCATAAGAAGAGCAAGAAAATTACGCAAGCGAACGAGATATTACTTAAAGAATATATCAAATTTACCCGAGGCAATTGGAGCGTCTCGAGTAGCAAAAAATATCATGAAATCGGATCTGATGATGTGGAAATTTTTGGACGATCCAGAAAATATTCCACTGACAAACAACTATGCTGAGCGACAGATTCGGCATTACGTTGTTTACCGAAAAGTTTCATATTTTATACAATCGAAACGGGGAAATATGTTTCTTGAGAGGATAATTTCATTGTACTTGACTTGGAGGCAAAAGAAGTTAAATCCTTTTCAAAACCTACTGGCTATTGCTTCTTAAGCCATACACCTGATAAGCCATACACCTGAATGGATACAAAGTGAAGTTACCATTAAAACAACTTAAATTTTCATAAAAAATCTACTATAGTTTTATTTACTTAATATTAAACTTACCTTATATATCGTTAGTATATTACTATATGAATCATGTTACAATTGTTGACTTTACTTGCTGTTATTATTTCAGTTGCGTTTTTCGGTCATTTAGCTTCAGTGGAGGAGACAACCTTTTTGTATTCTGTAAGTTTAAGCATCAAAGAAGTCCTGCTATTTATAATGCCGTTTATTGTTTTTGCATTAATTTTTAGCAGCATCAATAATCTTAAGCAATCAGCTGTAAAGTTCATAATATTACTTGTAATAACAATATTTTTGTCAAACTTAGCTTCAAGTTTGATAGCATATTCAGTTGGGCATTTTATTGTGCAGAGCGCTCATTCGATACAAAATATGGAGTATAAAGAAACAGTTACACCTTTGTGGTCATTTAAGTTACCTATGCTATTTTCTAATTTTCACGCCCTTGCTTATGGGTGTGTGTCTAGTATAGTACTATCCACACTTTTACCTAAAAAAAGCAAAGAACTCTCAGATAAAATGTCAGATTTAACTCTCTTTGTGCTAAAAGTACTTTTAACTCCAATCGTTCCAGTATTCGTGCTTGGACTTGTTTTAAAAATGCAGCATGATCAAGTTCTATCTGTAATATTTAAAGACTATTCGATAATCTTCATTATTATTACATCTGCAGCCTACTTTTATGTTTTTCTTTTGTATGGAGCAGCAAGTTCATTTAGGGTCATACGCTGGATAGCTAGCATAAGTAATATGGCACCAGCATTTATTACTGCAATGAGCACTATGTCTAGCAATGCAACTATGCCTCTGACTCTTGAGGGATGTAAGAAAAATACAAAACAACAAGATACCACGTCATCTGTAGTGCCAATAACTGCCAGCTTTCATTTAGTGGGAGATTGTTTTTTTATTATAATATTGTCAATGATAATCGCTTCTGGTTATGCATTGTCTACAACGGACTACATAACCTTCCTTCTTTATTTTTTATTGTTCAAGTTTGCCATTGTTGCAGTGCCAGCAGGGGGGATTGTAGTGATGTTACCTATTTTAGAAAAATACCTACAATTTTCCCCGGAGATGCTTTCATTAATTACAGCACTATACGTAGTGTTTGATCCAATAATTACCTCAGTAAATGTCATGGGTAATGGTGCATTTACTATGATATTTACTAAATTCTATGATAAGGTTAAATAGTTGAAGACTTTCTAAAAGGTAAAGCAGCAAGAAATGAACCAAAAGCAATTAAAAATGCTCCAAGCCAAATTATCGACATTCCAGGCTTATAATACACTTTAGTTGCAATTTTACTCTTGAGCTTATCAATTTTTCCAATTACAACATAAATGTCAGAAAATAGATTGTGGTAAATACTGCTTTCAACATTCTTCTGGCCTTCAACAAGATAAAATCTATACTCAGGTGTTATTTCACCCAGTAGCTTATTATTCAACAAGTTTCTAATATCCATTGTTCCTTTTACTGCATGGAAATTTTCTTTTTTTATTAACTCAATATTTTTTAATGTAACTTTAAAATTATTAACTGTGATGCCATCCCCTATTCTCAAATAGCTTTCTTTCTTTTCTTGCCAACCAACTGAACAGGCTATGCCAAGCACAAGAATTGCTACCCCTGCATGTGCTAGCATCATTGCATAATATGCTTTTGAGACTTTTTTTATCAATAAAATTGATTCACTAAATGTTGCTTTAAATAAATTAACTCTTTTGCTGTATGCTTCCAAAACAAACACTAATAGCGCTATAGAAACAGTAATTGATGATGCAATCATTATTCCCTTGTAAAAAACAAACGGCAAAATTGCTGCAGCACTGCAGAATGAAAATCTATACTCACGAAATATTGGTAAAAGACTATTTCCTTGCCAACGGCAATATTGCCCGATCATAGTAAGGATTAAAACAGCTAGTGCAATAGGATTAAATAGAGAGTTATAATATGGCGCTCCAACCGAAATTAATTCACCTGTCAAATACTCAAGCAATGTAGGATATAGCGTGCCAACAAATACGACAAAAAATGCAGTAATGAACAATAAATTGTTTACTAGCATCATTGAGGAGCGTGAGAAGAAGGTTTTATTTGATTGAATAGAGTTGGATTCCAGTGTCACGCGCTGGAATGATATAACAGGTATTTTTGTACATATAACAAAAACTGCCAAGCTGCCTATTGTTATGATACCAAGCAAAGCTAATATATAAAGCCCATATCTTGGATCATCGGCAAATGTATGTACTGATGACAATATTCCGGAGCGAACTAAAAATGTTCCTGTAATGCTTAAGATAAAAGTTGTAAGCGTAAGTAAAATGGCAAAGTTTCTTAACTTATTGAAATTTCGTACTACGAGTAATAAATGCGTAAGTGCAACCGCTATTAGCCAGGGCATAAGGGAAACATTTTCAACTGGATCCCAAAACCAAAATCCCCCCCAGCCGAGTTCGCGGTATGCCCACCAACTGCCCAGACCAATACCTAAGGTAAGTAATGACCAAGAAAAAAGCACCCAAGGCCTTACTATTTTAGCCCAGGCATTTCCTTCAATTTTAGTAATTAATCCAGCTATGGAGAGCGAAAAAGGTACACTAAATCCAAGATACCCAAGGTACAATATTGGTGGATGAATAGCAAGCCCTATATCCTGCAATATTGGATTAAAACCCAATCCATCTGTTTCAATACTAACCATTCTTATAAATGGATTAGATTCAATTAAAGTAAATAATAAAAAACCAAAACAGATTAAACTTTGAGTAATTAAAGCAACCCTCTTGAAAGCCCAATCAGGCATAATTTTAGTGGCTCTCAGATTGTCACCAGAGTAGTTGACACTGGAATAGTGCTGGAATGTTTGTCGTATGCAAATATCCATCATCAGCAGATAAAAGGTAAGCACCAAACTCCAAAGTAACATAGATCCCTCTTTATTGCCCCAAACGCCACAGATTTTATAGAGCAAAGGTTTTGTTGTGTGTGAGTGGTAATATACGTTTTCAAGTGAGAAATCGTTTGCAATATGGCAGTAAATCAAAATAGCCATCGATATTACAGTACAGGAAAAAATTGCAATCGTAATCGGTCGAAAAGACTTAGGTAATAAAAATGGCAAAAATGAACATGTAAAAGATAGTAAACATGCTGCAAATAGCAATATATTCCCAAATTCAGACATAATATAGCTGTTTATGTAAATGTTACTGATAATAAATTAAAAGTTAAAGTTTTTATCAATAAATCTGCTTATTGATTTTTTTATAATCTTTGTTATAATTTTAGTATAATTAATAAAGCGTACGGTAATTTATATGTATAGTAATAACACAAAGAAGCACTTTTTCAGTGGCTTTAAAACCGGAGCAATATGTACTGCTCTTGTTTATTTGGTACTATGTCTTCCAATTCTGATTCTGATGCTCCATCTCTCATTCTGGTTCTTAATTGAAGTTGGAGCTGCCCTTGTAGTTTTCTTTGGAGTTATTGCAGGTATGGTCAAATCTTTCTACATTAATAAAAAAGGTGAACAAACTATAACTCCATGTAAAGATGATGCTGCTACTCAACTAAAATCTCAGATGGAAGAAGGTATTAGAGTAATACTATTGAAAGAGACTGGTATTGGTCAAGTGGATACAGGTTGGTATAATGGAAAACTTATAGCTGGTAATCCTGATATACTATTCTTATTTGGCGATAATGATCGGGATAAATATAGAACATATAGTGATAATAATGTTGCATCTGGTGGACAAGCCAATGCTATAAGAGGACAAGGAGAATTCTATGATAGGTGTGAAACAGATGGTGGAAAAAATGGAAATGGAATGGCTTTGTTGCATAGCTAAAGTAAAAAGAACTGGGAGTTACTGACAAAATTCATTATAAACAGGCATTTAACCGACAAAGGAAAAATATGCCAGTCAAAATGAAAGTCAGTAACTGCTACGAATATAACAAATTTCTCCAAGAAAGAGGAAATATTTTTTATTACGTCAACGATGCCATAGAAAATTGGTACGAAAAAAGTCCCAAAATGGCCGGTGGCAACAATATTTATAGTGATAAAGTCGTAATTCTAATTCACATAATAACTTATTTGTTTAGAATAGGCCTAAGACAAACGGTGGGGTTTATAGCGGGATACCTTGAGCAAATAGGAAAAAATTTGCAAGTTATCAGCTATTCCCAGGCTTCCAGAAGATTCAAAAAGCTTAACTTAAAAATTAATGATCGAAGACATGATAAAAACAGTATGGAAAATATTGAGATCGCCATAGATAGCACTGGAATAAGCATCTACAATAATATTCCAGGCCATAGTAAGGCAAACGGTACAGATAGAAAGTACCGTGGCTATAAGCAAACAAGAAAATTGCATGTAATGCTGGAGATAGGTAGCAAAAAAGTCATAGCTGCAAAATACAGTAGTGGAGTTTATTCTGACCACTATGGAGCCTGTGATCTTATTGCAAGGGCTAATGCTAAATACAATATAAGCACACTATATGCAGACAGAGCATATAATCGAAAGAAGTTATACAAATTGTGCAATGAGCTTGGCATAAAGACAAAAATTCCTCTGCAAAACAATGCAGTGGAGCATCCAAAGCTGGATTATATGGCTGAGAGAAATTCTACAATCAAGTTCATAAAGTCATATGGTGAAGATGGTATGAAGAAGTGGAAAAAAGAGATAAATTATGGGAAGAGATCTTATATAGAAAGTTTTTTCTCGCGACTGAAGCAAACATTTGGGTTTAGTTTTAGGAACAAATCTGAGATTAACCGTGAGAAAGAAATGCTACTCAAGTGTTATTTGCTGAACAAATTTACTGAAATAGGCATGGCTAAATTTGAGATAGCTTCATGAATTTATTATGCATTGCCTCCTATCCAAAGAGCGATGTAATAAAGCCATTCTAGCGTCACACGCTAGAACGACACTTTTCTTTATGGCCCATAATATACCTCAAAAGCAGTTATTTCCAAAACGGAAATAACTGAATTTTTCTGCAATTTGTTCTAATTATTCAAGCCAGGACATAACGTTTTTTACTTCTTCAGCAGTTTATCGCGCGCTGCATTCAATTTTTGTGCAAAATACTCTGAACCTCCCTTATCTGGGTGAATTAACTTCATTAACTTTTGATATGCTTTATTGATTTCATCTTCACTAACTTCAGAGTCTAATCCCAGTATTTTTAGCGCTTCATCTCTGGACATATTACTACTGCTGGAATTATGACTCCTACTACCATTAAATTCGTTTAAAAATTTATTTAATATAGAATTCATCATGAAATTTATGTTATTTCTTTTTGTGAGAAAAAGGAAAAAAACAAGAACGCTAGGTAAAACAAACGTAA
This sequence comes from Wolbachia endosymbiont of Ctenocephalides felis wCfeT, assembly GCF_012277295.1. Lineage (NCBI taxonomy): Bacteria > Pseudomonadati > Pseudomonadota > Alphaproteobacteria > Rickettsiales > Anaplasmataceae > Wolbachia > Wolbachia endosymbiont of Ctenocephalides felis. The sequence continues at coordinate 948,690 of NZ_CP051156.1, read as the reverse complement.
TCATTATAAATCCTACAAAAAAGAAAAAGATAAATGACATGTATATTTTTTTGTTATTTTATGGTTAAATAGTAACAACTATAGTTACTACGGTAAATAACATGTTCATTCAAATTGAAGAGACACCAAATCCAAGTACGCTAAAATTTCTTCCTGGATTTGACATTTTAAATGAAGGAGAAACAGCCGATTTCTCAAGCGCAGGCGAAGTGGAAAATTCTAGATTGGCAGCAAAACTTTTTCAGATAGAACATGTAATGAGAGTGTTTTTTGGTCATGATTTTATCTCAGTTACAAAAGCAGAAAAAGTTACCTGGGACATAGTAAAAGTTGAAATCTTAACCACAATCATGGAGCACTTTACTTCAGGTGGGAAAGCACTGGAAGGTGAAGGCAGTAGTATTCCAGATGAGGAATTTTTCGATGAAAGTGATGTAGAAATTGTAAACAGAATAAAAGAATTGATGGAAAGTTATATTAAACCTGCAGTAGCTCAAGATGGTGGTGATATTAAATTTCGTGGCTATAAGGATGGAATAGTTTACGTTCAGCTTCAGGGTGCTTGCTCTGGCTGCCCAAGTGCTGCAATTACTCTAAAACAAGGGGTGCAAAACATGTTAAGTTATCATATACCAGAAATTGCAGGTATAGAAACCACACTATGACCAATCAAACGGTTAGAGGAACAAAAGACCTCCTCTTTGATGAATGGTATAAATTTAAATACGTTCAGCAGGTAGCAAGTAAGATCTCCAATTTATATGGCTTTGCTCCGGTTGAGACTCCAATATTTGAATATACAGAAGTTTTCACAAAAACCCTGGGTGATGGCTCAGATATTATCACTAAGGAAATGTATACCTTTGATGATAAAGGAGGAAAGAGCATAACTCTACGCCCTGAGTTTACTGCAGCAATTGTTCGTATGCTGGTCGAAAAAAAACTCCAAACGCCACTAAAGCTATTTTCAACTGGACCTCTGTTTCGCTATGAAAGGCCGCAAAGAGGAAGGCAAAGACAGTTTCATCAAATAAATTTTGAAGTTTTTGGTATAGAAAGTCCAAAAGCTGATATTGAGCTAATATCGCTTGCTCAGCACTTATTAACTGAGTTTGATATGGGTAACAGTGTAAAGCTTGAAATCAACTCTCTAGGTGACGGTGAGACAATCAGTCAATATAGAGAAGCACTAGTATTGTACTTTAAAAAGTATCAAAATGACTTATCAGAAGATAGTCAAAATAGGTTAATTAAAAATCCGCTCAGAATATTAGATTCCAAAGATGAAAGAGATAGAGCGATAATTTCTGATGCACCTAAAATTAGCGATTATTATACCAAGGAGTCATCAAATTTCTTCGAGCAGATATTAAATAGATTAACAGCCCTTGGTGTGCCTTATACTGTAAATAATAAACTAGTTCGTGGTTTAGACTATTATTGCCATACAGTATTTGAATTTATTACAGAAAATCTAGGTGCACAAGGAGCAATTTTTGCCGGAGGAAGATACGATAATCTGGTATCTTCAGTAGGTGGAAAGCACACTCCAGCAATAGGATTTGCAGGTGGTATTGAACGCATAATGGAATTAATTAACTATGCCCCAGAAGAAACAAGACCTATTTACCTCATTCCAATTGGAGAGAAGGCGGAAGAGTATGCTACAACGCTTGCAAATGAATTACGCAGGAGTGGTTTGCACATAAATTACGAGTACAGCGGAGCACTTAAAAATCGCATGAAAAAAGCGAATCAAGCCAACGCTAAAATTGCATTGATCTTTGGGGATGAAGAGTTGGGTAGCAATGTCATTAAAGTAAAAAATATGGATACAGGTGAAGAAAAAACAGTTGCTTGTGATAAGGTGAAAACTCTTGTACAGGCATTATAGCATAATTCTCTAAATGTCTGTACAGTTATGATATACGAAAAGTGGTATAAGATGTTGATTTTCTATTAATATGCAATACTTCTATTCAAAGTAGAAATCTCATTTAATTATACACCAAATAATATGGTTTAAAATTTAACTATATTGTTTAATTAATGGAGAAGTTTATGCTTGCGAGTATAAGAGAATTAAATGCGAAAAAAAGGATAAAAAGTTCTGGTATTGAGACACCTATTTCTATTGTCGATAAAGTAGGGCTTTTCACTAGATTAGCTATGCCAATAGTTGCAGGATATGACAGAATTTTTAATGGAAACATGGAAAAAGAGGTTTTACCTAAGGATATGGATGAAACTTCCATTGAAAAGAAGCAAGCTGAGATTAGAAAGGGACTTAAGCATGTAAACATAGAGCCTGAGCCTAAGAATGAATCACCTTTGAATCCTTATTTAGTTGAGGTTCAAAAGAGACTTAAGTCTATTCAAGACAGGGGATCTGAGCGAGATAATACCAATAAATCACCTTTGGATCCTATGAGCCAAAGTATTGATGAATTTGGAATGAACTCTGAATCGTTCAGTAAGTATTTTGATAAAGAAGAACAAAATGCAGATTCTCTTGGTGTATCAGGGCCATCGGCACCAAAGAGAGAAATTGGGCTTTCCAGAGAGTAAGAAACATGCTTATAACCATAACGGATTTCTTTATTAGACCTTTTAGAGCGGAGAGTGAAGTGGCAGGGTCTGTTGCTCCTGACTTTCCTGCTAGTCCTTTTAGTGCAGAGAGCAAAGTGGTTGATAAGGAAGCAGCAGGGCCTGTTGTTACTGAGTTATCTCAAAAAGAAAGGTATCCATTCAGCCGGGCGGTAAAATAAAGAGTAGACAAGGAATGCTAAAAAGGTAAACTAGAGTGGCTGTGAGGTAATATGGTTGATCTTTTAGAATTTTGCAAAAGTTTAAGCAGACTATAGAAAAGTTAGAAACAAAAATAGAAGAGCTTAAAGCAGAAAATAAAGCGCTAAGGATCGAAAACGCTGAGTTAAAAGAAAGGCTTGGCTTAAGTTCAAAAAATTCATCTATACCAAGCTCCAAAGAATTATATAAGATGAGGGAAAATAAGCCAAAAAGTGACAGGAAAGTAGGAGCACAGGTTGGACATAAAGGCAGTTACCGCCCTAAAATGGAGGCAGATGAGATGGTAAAAATAGAACTGCCCAATACGTGTGAGTGCGGAGGAGAAATTGCGGTATCAAAAGATCCGTATACTCATCAAAAGGTCGATTTGCCGGAAATCAAGCCGTATGTAGTTGAATATCAACTAGAGCATGGACGTTGCAAAAGATGTGGAAAAAGAAAAAGTAGCAAGCTACAAGAAGGAGTAACTGCGGACACATTTGGTCCAAGAGTTAAGTCAGTAATTACAGCATTAAGTGGATTTTACAAGAATTCGAAAAAAGAAGTGGCAAATATTATAAAGGACATTTTCAACCTGGATATCAGCGTCGGTAGTGTATCAAATAGCGAGGCTAGAGTGGCAGAAAAATGCCAAGAAGCATATGAGCAAATTGAGGAAGAGGTAAGCAAGAGCAAAATTTTACATATCGATGAAACTAGCCATTACAACAAAGGTAAACAGGGCTGGTGCTGGATGTTTGCGAGCAAAATAGGAAGTGTGATCAAATTGACAGAGTCAAGAGGGGATGAAAGTCCTGGAAAATAGTAAATTTGGAAAGAATAACAACCTAGTAGTGACCGACAGATATGCAGCTTACAACTACTTTTCCAGCAAGAAAAGGCAGGTCTGTTGGGCACATTTAGCAAGAGATTTTGAAAGGTTGTCTCATAGTTGGAATAGCGAAGTGAAAGTTTTGGGGTATTATTTAAGGAATGTTGCTACTGAATTATTTGCATTGAAAAAAGCTCTGTTAAAGGATGAAATAGACACATTAAGGTTCATAAGAAGAGCAAGAAAATTACGCAAGCGAACGAGATATTACTTAAAGAATATATCAAATTTACCCGAGGCAATTGGAGCGTCTCGAGTAGCAAAAAATATCATGAAATCGGATCTGATGATGTGGAAATTTTTGGACGATCCAGAAAATATTCCACTGACAAACAACTATGCTGAGCGACAGATTCGGCATTACGTTGTTTACCGAAAAGTTTCATATTTTACACAATCGAAACGGGGAAATATGTTTCTTGAGAGGATAATTTCATTGTACTTGACTTGGAGGCAAAAGAAGTTAAATCCTTTTCAAAACCTACTGGCTATTGCTTCTTAAGCCATACACCTGAATGGATACAAATTTATTTTTTGATTATAAAAAATATGATCCAGAATATGCAAATCTACCAAGAGAATATAAATACATAGACTTAAAATGCATGAAAGATGCAGTAAATATTGATTTAAGCAAGCATTACTATCATGGGAATACACAGTTATTTGCGATAAAAAAAGGACAGCTTGAAGGGCAATCTTTTGAAAATTATAAAGCTCATATATATGAAAATGCAGAGAATAGAAAGATAGGCACTTTAGTTGATGAATTTGGCTATTTTGATGGGGATCAGTTTCATTATGTGAACCACCACCTTGGGCGTAGCTATAATCCTCAAGATTTAGATATTAAAATTGAAAAGCATGAGGGCAATATTCAGGTAGAAGGCTATAGCATTTATCCATTCATGTTAAGCGATAGCTATCTTAATATGCTGGATTATCTCTGTTATCAAATGAACCTTTAGTGCATAAAATTTAGGATGCAAGCTGCAGTTCTTCTAACATACTCTCATACTGCTTAACTTCTAAATCAAGGCCAAGGGCGGAGTAAGCCACTATCAAATTGTTAATAGATTTAGGCAAGTAATTAGGATTGTTATAATTTACTATATTTTGGAAACGCTTAATTGCTGCCAAATATTCACCGCGCCTTAGATAAAATTGACCAATTGAATATTCTTTTGTTAAAATATGCTCTGTAACTAACTCCACTTTTTCTTGTATTTCATTTGCGTATTGGCTTTCAGGGAAAAGATTAATGTATTCTGTGGCAAGCTCTAGAGTCTTATATGCGATTTGTTGTCCAAGATCTGCTTTATTAATTTGCATGTAATAAGACGATACTCTCAAGTAATATACATATGGCAAATCTTCACCATTTGAGTAAATTTGTATGTAATCGTCCATACTACTTGCAGCTCTACTATAGTCACCCATGTTATAACTTGAAACACCAGATAACAATTTTGCCTTCATTGCCCAGTAGGAAAAGGGGTATAAGTCCTCAATTTTTTGGAATGCTCTTATAGCCTGCTTATATTGCTTGTTATCAAAAAGCTTCACTGATTCCTCATATAGCTCGGATTCACTTTTTTCAGGAGGAATGTCAAAATCTGCGTACAATTGTGTAAATGAGCAGATTGTTAGGATAAAACACGCAACTATAAATTTGTACATAGATTTTTAAGGCAAAAGATAAAGTATAGATCTAAATACTATCTAAATAAATAAATTTTTAAACAGGAATATTTGATAAGGGACTACTTCACTAGCGGCAAAGTAATTCCATGTTGATTCATATACTTTCCCTTCATATCGTCATATGATTTTTCACACTCACTTTCACCACTTAAAAACACAAACTGGCACGCTCCTTCATTAGCATAGATTTTTGCGGGAAGTGGTGTAGTGTTCGAAAATTCTAATGTAACATGACCTTCCCATCCAGGCTCTAAAGGAGTAACATTGACTATAATTCCACATCTCGCATAAGTTGATTTGCCAACACAGATAACAAGTACATCTCTTGGTATGCGGAAATATTCAACTGTGCTTGCAAGCGCAAAACTATTTGGAGGAATTATGCATACATCAGTTTCCTTATCTATGAAGCTATTTTCGGAAAAATCTTTAGGATCTACAATAGCTGAATTGACATTGGTGAAAATCTTAAATTTATTACCTACTCTTGCATCATATCCATAAGATGACAACCCAAAAGATATAACACCTTTGCTGTTTTTATGATCCACAAAAGGCTCTATCATTCTAGAATTTTCAGCTTTTTCTCTTATCCATTTGTCTGGCATGACTGCCATAATTGGCTCCTTAACATTGAGTAATACTTATGATGATATGAAATAAAATTTGAATGTAAACCGCAGATCTAAACTATATTTTAATAATTCTAATAAATTATGGAAAGTAGTATAATAGTTGTGAGGTAAACATGGCAAATAAATATATAGAATTATGGATTGAAAAGCACGACAAACCTTATTGTGATCATGTGCTCTCGCGGATGAGTGTTACGCAACTCAACCAAGTGAAAGTGCTAGCAAAAGGCATAATCCTTGATGGTCAAAGAACTAAAAGTATCAAGCTAAAGCAAGAGCATTTATCTTTGTCGACTTATGCATTTTTTTCTGGGGCGATAGGCTTGTTTTCTTCTCTGCTTATGCCAATATTTTTTAAAAATGGTTCCGTTGCAATATCGTCTTTAGGTGCATTAACAACTTTTGCGTCTTCCTTAGAAGGTGTCTGCAAAGTATGTAGAAAAGTAGAAAAAAGGACAATTATGTGATACAAGGATAACTTTAACATGTATCCAAGTGACATAAAAGACAGTGAATGGGAAATTTTAAAGCCATATTTTGAGCCAAAAAAGACAGGTAGACCAAGAAAACACGATATTAGAACAATTATTAATGCAATAAGGTACGTAATGAGAACAGGCTGCCAATGGAGACAATTACCTAAGGATTTCCCACCATGGAAGACAATTTACAGTTGGAACACACGACTAAAAAACACTGGAAAATGGCAAGAAATACACGATATTTTAGTAAAAAAAGTAAGGGAGGTAGTTGGTAAAAGAGCCACACCATCAGTTGGAATAATTGACAGCCAATCAGTAAAAACGACTCAAAAAGGGGGGCCAGAGGTTACGATGCTGGCAAGAAAATAAAAGGTCGAAAACGGCATATTATTGTAGACACGCTAGGACTCGTGATTACGGCAGATGTACACAGTGCAAGCATCCAAGACCGCGAGGGAGCTTTAGATCTTCTGGTAAAAGCAAAACAAAAAATACCAACATTACAGAGGTTTTTTGCTGATCAAGGATACACAGGTAACCTTAAAAACAGATGCTTAATAAAAACAGGATGTTTATTTACAATAGCAAAAAAAGCTCCTAATATTGCGGGATTTGAGGTTATACCGAAGCGTTGGATTGTTGAAAGAACTTTTGCTTGGCTTTCCAATTTTAGGCGTATGAGTAAGGATTATGAGCATTCTCCTCAAACTTCGGAAACCAATATTTTCTTTAATATGACTACTATTATGCTTACTAAATTAGCTAATTCTTGAGTTTGCAGACACCTTCTTAATAAACCGTAAAACTCTTACTGATATAAACAAGCTGGAAATTTCTACTAACATACAACGCAATAAACCTATTTAAAGAGCACGAAATTAATGCAGTTGCAAGTGAGCTTTTAATACGAATTAGCAGTTATACACACCACACTCCGTATGCCTGCCCTCTACATATAAGAAGTTGGCATATTAAAAATATCTCTAATATAATGAAAAAAGCAAATGATTGTGATACATCCGCTTTATATAACAATGATAAGGTAAAAGCACTTCTCAGTGAGGCATTTTTTGAACTCAACTTTCCTAAAGAAATAAAAATTCATAAGCAAAGTAAGAATCTATCATTGAAAGAATTTATTGTTGGTTTATGCCTTGTATGTGCGTCTTTATCATGTGAGAAGTTGTATAGAATTAGTAACATTTCTGACCTAAATAAAAGCTATGTGCCAAATATGGTGCTTTATACAGGAGCATTTGTTGCATTCTTTTCTTCTCTATGGTGTATTTGGGATAAAATCTCTCTGCGCATTCTAAAAACAAGTTTGAATTACTGGCTTTCTGATTCTACTATTCAAAGAGAGATAGATGGTTCAATGACTCAGACTCCATCAACTAGCAGAGTAGCATGCAGTGAAGCCTATTGCCATATGTAGCTATCTCCTCATTTTGGAAAGAGATAGCATTTTAAACATTATAGCTGCAAGTATGGAACATACTATTGTCAATATAAAATTGGCTAAAATGCCGTAGGAAAAAAATTCCCCTACTATATATATTCCAACAGCTCCAAATGTTGTGTTGCAAAATGAGATAATTGCACTACCAAGCCCTATATCCTCGATTGTTTCTAGTGCAGATGTCATATTATTGCTTATTATTAATGCAAGCCCAATATTGTTTGGAATCCAACATAATACGAGAGTTAATATGTTTAACTTATCTGTTAAGTAAAGGCATACTAGCAAACAGTCAGATATGATTGGTAAAATTAAACCTATAGTTAACATCTTACTCACTCCCAGCTTAGGGACGTATTTTCTGTTGATTAAAGTACCTATTATGTAAAATATAACTATGATTGATATGAAATAGCCGAAATACTTAACTTCAATTTTCATAGATTCAAATATGAATGGGTAGTTTGCAATGTATGCCCATAGCCACATGAAAGTTAGACCATGGATAATTGAAAATCCAAGAAAACGATAATTGTTAAATACCAATATGTATTGCTTAAACATGTTGATAATCACAGTTATTATGCTGATTTTCTTCTTGCTTATAGTTAACGTTTCTTGTAGCTTAAAATAAATCAAACCAAGCATAATCACTGCTGCTATTGATGTAATAATAAATAAAAATTTCCAGTGATAACCATAAGCAATGATGTAACTGCCAACTACTGGAGCAACTCCAGGTGAGAGAGCTACAACCATATTTAATTTTGAAGCTGCTCTTGAGTAATCACTACCAGAGTGCATATCTCTTATTGTTGCATATCCAACAACACCTGCAACACCACCACCAGCTCCCTGTATAAAGCGAGTAAGTATTAAAAGCTTAATATCTTCGGTGATGCAACATAAAATACTTGCTACAGTAAAAATTACCATACCAATTAGCAATATTCGCCGCCTGCCATAATGGTCTGATAGTGGACCGTAAATTAACCCAGAAATCGAAAACCCCAGCAGATTTAAGCTAATTGTAAGCTGAACTGTACTGCCTTCTACATTAAAATAGTGGGCAATGCTTGGTAGCGCAACTGAATATAAGTCGGTTGCCATATCAACAACTGCTACGCAAAGTATTACAATAAGCGATATAAGATTTTGTATTGTCACAAAAATGTTTGCTGAGCCACTGAAATTTATTATAGTATGTTTTTTTTGTTAGTATATTAGTTTAATTTACACTTTGGTTCTCAGCCTAAATATGTTATAATGTCAAGTAGTAGTTCATGGATAGTTTTATGAGTTATAATGAAAAGATTTTAGATCATTATGAAAATCCAAGAAATGTTGGTTCTTTGGATAAAGATGACCCAAATGTTGGTACCGGTCTTGTTGGTGAGCCTTCGTGTGGTGATGTGATGAAGCTACAAATAAAAGTAAGTGATAGCGGTATTATCAAAGATGCAAAGTTTAAGACTTTCGGTTGTGGTTCTGCAATTGCCTCAAGCTCCTTGCTAACAGAGATGATTAAAGGAAAGACAATTGATGATGTAAAAAAGATTAAGAACACTCAATTAGTAGAAGAATTATCCTTACCACCAGTAAAGATACACTGTTCAGTGCTTGCTGAGGATGCTATCAATGCCGCTATTCATGATTACCAAAGCGCAAACAAAGTAAAAATGAAGAAGAGAGTGCAGCAGGTAGCTAATGAGTGAATATCAAGGAGTGAAAGCAATAAAAGAAGATAAAAAACCTATCACTATTACTGCAAATGCGGTGGAGAGAGTAAGGTATCTACTGGATCAAAAAAAGCCTGAAGAAGAAGCAATAGGAATAAGAGTGTTAATTAAGCAAAAAGGATGTTCTGGCCTGAAATATGACATTGAATATGCATATGATGTTCGCCCTTTAGAGTCAGTCATTGAAGAAAGCTGCAGTGATGGTAGAAAAATTAAGGTACTAATTGACCCAAAGTCTATCATGTTTATTCTTGGCTCTGAAATGGACTATGTAGAGGAAAAATTTTCATCAGGTTTTGTTTTTAAAAATCCTAATGAAAGTGGAAGATGTGGTTGTGGAGAAAGTTTTTATGTCTAGTAACTATTTTTCATTGTTTGAAATTGAGCCAGCTTTTAATGTCAATTCTGAAGAATTAGAGAGAAAGTATATAGAGCTTAGCAGAAAATTTCATCCTGATGTAAATGATGGGCAATTTGGGAATATAGCCAGTATTAATAAGGCATATGAGGTGCTAAAATCACCACTAAAACGAGCTGAGCATTTGCTGGATTTTTTTGATATAAAGAGCAATAAGGACCATTTAAATTCTGAAATATTAAGCGAGTCAATGGAAATAAGAGAGTATTTGCTGGACTGTGATGATATACAATTTGCAAATAGGATGATTGAGGGAAAAATAAAGAGCTGTATTGAAAATATCTCTAATGCCTTTGCTAAAAAGAATTTTGGTGAGGCTGCTACACAGGCGGTGAGATTGAAATATTTATATAAGTCATTTGAAGAGGTAAAAAAACATGCGACCAATTCAAATTTCTGAGCCAAGTTCAAGGGAAGTAGTGTTTGGAATAGATCTTGGTACTACCAATTCCTTGATTGCTATGGTGAACGAAGCTGGCAATATAAAAATATTTGAAGATGAGCAAGGTAGGGGGGGGATACTGCCTTCTGTTGTTTCTTACGAAGATGGTGTGTTGAAAACTGGCTATAATGTTAGTCAAAACGCAATTTATTCAATAAAGCGTTTGATGGGTAAAAGCATTGATGATTTAAGCAAGGAGAATACTCATTTTACAATAGACTATGAAAGCGAGAAAGTTATCAGAGTAAAATGCGCAGAGGAAAAATATCTCACGCCAGTTGAAATTTCTGCAGAGATATTAAAAGCTTTATGTGATAGAGTCACAAAATCTACAGGAATGAGAGTGAAAAAAGCAGTAATTACTGTACCGGCATATTTTGACGATGCAGCACGTAATGCAACCAAATATGCAGCGAAGCTGGCTGGTATAGAGGTACTTCGCTTAATAAATGAGCCAACTGCTGCCGCACTTTCTTACTCTATTGAGAAGAATAATAACAGTGGAATGTACGCGGTTTATGACTTGGGTGGTGGTACATTTGATATTTCAATATTGAAATTGCACCAGGGAGTGTTTCAAGTTCTTGCAGTTGGTGGTGATACTAAACTCGGTGGTGATGATTTTGATCGTTTGCTAAGTTCAATTGTGCTTGATAAGTATAGAGAAAAGTCGGCAGGTGTTATTAAGCAGTTAGATAGTAAGAATTGGATTTCAGTATCAAGTACTGGAATGACAGTCACTGGGTTACGCTCTGTTAAAGAGTATCTCAGTAAAAATACCTCAGGTATTTTTAAATTTAACATTAATGGTGAGATGCTTGAATGTGAAATTACTAGGAAGGAATTTGAGCAGGCAATTGGTCCTTTGGTAAATAAAACTATTAATATAGTAACCCGCACTATAAATGACATAGATCTCAAAATTGATGATATAAAAGGAATAATTCTAGTTGGTGGCTCAACTAGAGTGCCATTAGTTAAAGAATCACTAGCCAGACTTTTTGGGGATAAAATACTTAGTGATGTTGATCCAGATAAAGCAGTGGTGAGTGGTGCAGCTTTGCAAGCTTACTACCTTACTTCAAAATCAAAGGACAGAAATGTTCTTCTGGATGTTTTACCTTTATCACTTGGCATAGAAACTATGGGGGGCATAGTTGAGAAAATTATACCAAGAAATACGCCACTTCCAGTTTCAGAAACAAAAGAGTTTACAACTTATGTTGATGGACAAACTGCAATGAAGATTCGTGTTTGTCAGGGGGAGCGTGAAATGATAGGGGATAATAAATCTTTAGCAGAATTTGAGCTTAAAGGTATACCACCACTGCCTGCAGGTTTTGCGAAAATTGAAATAGAGTTTACAGTTGGCGTTGATGGAATATTGACTGTCACTGCAAGAGAAAAAACTACTGGAGTTGAGCAAATTATTGAAGTTAACTCAAGTTCTGGCTTAAGTGAAGCAGATATCCAGAATATGGTTAATAAATCAATAGAAAGTTTTAATGAAGATATAAAAGCTCGTTCTCTTGCAGAGGCTAAAGTCAATGCTAATAAACTCATACGTTTAATTGAAAATCTATCTTCTGATGAAAGGTTGAAAACTCTTCTACAAAATGTAAGAGACACCCTTCAGGGAAATGACCTTGATGAAATTAATGATGCTGTTGCGAAATTAGAGAATGCTTCTTTAGAGCTTTATGAGTCAGCGAGGTAGTAGAGCTTTGGAAAGGAAGCTAACAGATGTATCAGTTATGTACGAGAGACCTAAAACACTATACAAATCCTTCTAAAGTGTCTATTTTTAAAAATCACAGGGTATTTTATGTCAAAAATCGAAGAATTTTGTTCATTTATGCGCAAAATAGGTGTTGAAGCATTTATTTTGCAAACTAAAGGTGAATATTTAAATGAATATTCAGAAGAATTAACAGAGCTATGTGGCTTTACCGGTACAAACGGAGTACTGATTATTACACAAAATGGAAAGTGTCCCTTTTTTACAGACGGTCGTTACACCACACAAGCTCACAATCAGCTCGATCAAGGCAATTTTCAAGTATATAATATACAAGAAAAGGATCCATGTTCATGGATAAAGGCAAACACAACATCAATCACTACTTTAGGCTATTATTCAAAATATTTTACCATAAAAGATATAAGAAAGTATGAGAATATATGTGAATTAAAACTCCATCCAATTGAAAAAATAAATAATTATCAAAAGCAGGCAATAGTTGTTCATGATATTAAATATTCTAGTGAAAGCAGCAAAGATAAATGCAAAAAAGTAGCTACCCACATAATTGAAGCGACTCTTTTAACTGACTCTAATTCAATCTCATGGTTATTAAATTTGAGGAACAAAAATGCTCAATATACTCCATGCATATTGGGCCGTGCTATATTGTACAAAGATGGTCACGTTGATTTATTTATTGAAAATAAAGAATATTCAACTATAGAAGGAGAGCTAGAAAGCCATATAAATATTTTCGACATCGGTGAGCTTGAAAGTGCGCTGAATAAACTGAATTCAGTAGTGATAGACCCAAGCACAACTCAAGTGAGTATTATCAATATGATCAAAAACAAGCAGGTAATTGAAGGAGAAAATCCGTGTTTACCGTATAAAGCAATAAAAAATCAGACTGAAATAGCAGGGGCTATAAATGCACACATTAAAGATGGAGTTGCAGTTACAAATTTCCTCTGTTGGCTTGAAGATAGTATTGAAAATAAAGTCACAGAATTGGGTATAGAAGAAAAGCTCTTAGAGTACAGAAAAGAGCAAGAGCTCTTTAAACGGTTGAGCTTTCCAACAATTTCAGCATTCAATGAAAATGGAGCAATAATTCATTATCGCGCAAATAATAACACAAATAAAGTGATCGAAGGAGATGGACTCTATCTGATTGATTCTGGTGGTCAGTATCTTGATGGCACAACTGACATTACAAGGACTATTGCAATTGGAAAGCCAACCAGTGAGCAGATTTTTCATTATACAGTAGTGCTAAAAGCACATATTGCAATAGCCAGTGCAATCTTTCCTGCAGGCACTACCGGTGGAGAGTTGGACATATTAGCACGCATGCAATTATGGAAATTCGGCATGGATTATATGCATGGAACTGGGCATGGCGTAGGAAGTTATTTATCGGTGCACGAAGGGCCACAGGCAATATCAAAAGGTAATAAAATAAAATTAATACCTGGCATGATACTATCCAATGAGCCAGGTTATTACATTCCAGGTAAGTATGGAATAAGGATTGAAAACTTGATGTATATTGATCAGTGTGAAAATGGCTTCTTGTGCTTTAAACAATTAACCTGTGTTCCATATGATAGAAGATTAATAGACGTGCAAATGCTTACTGAAGATGAAATTAAGTGGATAAATGATTATCACAAGTTTGCTTATGAAAGTCTAAAAGATAATATTAGAGGCTCTATAAAATTACAACAAAGTTTTACTTTCAAGATAGCTCTGTAAAGGAGAAATTCTTAGCAATATTTGTAGAAGTCTGGTGGTCCAAAGTATACCAATCATCATTATTGTAAAGCCGAGAATTGCTTTGAATTAATGGCTATATATCTTCATGTCATTTTTACCATTATTTTAATTTCATAGTGCATATTTAATTTATGAGAACTTTGTAAGGTGTTTTATGGGAAAGGTTGCAAAATATCTTGGTGTTGCTGGTGTAAAAGATAAGAAAAAGCTATAGATTTAAAAATATGAGATGTTAACTTTCTCTAAAATAGGTAAAAACCCCTGATATTGTAGAGGATAGAGATGAAGTTCGAATTCTTGAATGGTGGAGGCAAGCGGGTTCGAACCGCTGGCCTTCTGCGTGCAAAACAGATGCTCTACCAACTGAGCTATGCCCCCAGATCTAGCAATTCTTACTTCAAGCATAAGTTATTTGAGTTAGAACACAAGAAATATTTAGATCATGTGTGAAGCAATAGCAGTTAGTTATGATTCCGGATAGCTTTGTAGCATAGGCAGCGCCTGTAAAGAAATCAAGGTATATTATAAATTATTTTACCATTTTATGCTAAAATAAGTATTTTATACAGATAAATATTATGACAACGTTAAGTAATAAAGATATTGCTCGAGTTATGTGCCAGAGAGGTATCAAATGCGAGTTATCAGATGAAATATGTGATAAGTTTAGAAATAAGATTAAAAAAACATGTGAAAAAGTTGTAGTAGATCAACTTAAAGAGGAATGTAAAAGAGATTTGACATCACAATTTAAAGAGATAGAAAAAAGTGTAGCAAAGAAGTGTGGGGAAGAGTATAAAGATAAAGTATGTGGTTTTGGAGGTGTTAGTTGTGAAGAAGAGGAGTGGGAATGCATGGCCATACTTAAAGCAGAGCTTCTGGATAGAGAAATCAGAAAATGTGAAGAGGGAAAGTCTCTAGTATTAGGTGAGAAGGGTAAGTTATACACAAAAGAAGTATGTATCCATTCAGGTGTATGGCTTAAGAAGCAATAGCCAGTAGGTTTTGAAAAGGATTTAACTTCTTTTGCCTCCAAGTCAAGTACAATGAAATTATCCTCTCAAGAAACATATTTCCCCGTTTCGATTGTGTAAAATATGAAACTTTTCGGTAAACAACGTAATGCCGAATCTGTCGCTCAGCATAGTTGTTTGTCAGTGGAATATTTTCTGGATCGTCCAAAAATTTCCACATCATCAGATCCGATTTCATG
This sequence comes from Wolbachia endosymbiont of Ctenocephalides felis wCfeT, assembly GCF_012277295.1. Taxonomy (NCBI): domain Bacteria; kingdom Pseudomonadati; phylum Pseudomonadota; class Alphaproteobacteria; order Rickettsiales; family Anaplasmataceae; genus Wolbachia; species Wolbachia endosymbiont of Ctenocephalides felis. The sequence continues at coordinate 933,396 of NZ_CP051156.1, read as the reverse complement.
ATATTTTTTGCTACTCGAGACGCTCCAATTGCCTCGGGTAAATTTGATATATTCTTTAAGTAATATCTCGTTCGCTTGCGTAATTTTCTTGCTCTTCTTATGAACCTTAATGTGTCTATTTCATCCTTTAACAGAGCTTTTTTCAATGCAAATAATTCAGTAGCAACATTCCTTAAATAATACCCCAAAACTTTCACTTCGCTATTCCAACTATGAGACAACCTTTCAAAATCTCTTGCTAAATGTGCCCAACAGACCTGCCTTTTCTTGCTGGAAAAGTAGTTGTAAGCTGCATATCTGTCGGTCACTACTAGGTTGTTATTCTTTCCAAATTTACTATTTTCCAGGACTTTCATCCCTCTTGACTCTGTCAATTTGATCACACTTCCTATTTTGCTCGCAAACATCCAGCACCAGCCCTGTTTACCTTTGTTGTAATGGCTAGTTTCATCGATATGTAAAATTTTGCTCTTGCTTACCTCTTCCTCAATTTGCTCATATGCTTCTTGGCATTTTTCTGCCACTCTAGCCTCACTATTTGATACACTACCGACGCTGATATCCAGGTTGAAAATGTCCTTTATAATATTTGCCACTTCTTTTTTCGAATTCTTGTAAAATCCACTTAATGCTGCAATTACTGACTTAACTCTTGGACCAAATGTGTCCGCAGTTACTCCTTCTTGTAGCTTGCTACTTTTTCTTTTTCCACATCTTTTGCAACGTCCATGCTCTAGTTGATATTCAACTACATACGGCTTGATTTCCGGCAAATCGACCTTTTGATGAGTATACGGATCTTTTGATACCGCAATTTCTCCTCCGCACTCACACGTATTGGGCAGTTCTATTTTTACCATCTCATCTGCCTCCATTTTAGGGCGGTAACTGCCTTTATGTCCAACCTGTGCTCCTACTTTCCTGTCACTTTTTGGCTTATTTTCCCTCATCTTATATAATTCTTTGGAGCTTGGTATAGATGAATTTTTTGAATTTAAGCCAAGCCTTTCTTTTAACTCAGCGTTTTCGATCCTTAGCGCTTTATTTTCTGCTTTAAGCTCTTCTATTTTTGTTTCTAACTTTTCTATAGTCTGCTTAAACTTTCGCAAAATTCTAAAAGATCAACCATATTACCTCACAGCCACTCTAGTTTACCTTTTTAGCATTCCTTGTCTACTCTTTATTTTACCGCCCGGCTGAATGGATACAGAGGAATCAACTATAGCTTATTGTTGAATTTTGAAAATTATATGCACTACTCCAGAAGTCTAACTCAAACTGTGCAGTTATTCTAAATAATTCAAGCATTCTTCTTCTTCCACTCTCTCCCACCCTGCTGCAGTACTTATCAACAATACTCTCCAAAACACAACATCCAGACTCTACCACACCACCACTATAAAAATCAAACCAGTCTTTGTATTTGTTATTTTTCTTAAATTTATGCTTCATACTAAGAATAACTGTCCGATAGATAAAAAGGCAAGAATATAAAACTGTAATAGCTTCATAAGTGTCATTATATGCCGTTGATAAAAGAAAATTAGTAAAGTTGAAACAAGCAAGGGATTTTTCCCCTTGCCTGATACCATACACAGTAAAATAATGTTCATATAGCACTCTGCTAATTGCTATTGTTCCTCTCGCCACCTCAACTAGCTGGACAATATCTTCTACTTTCGACGCTATAATTAATAGAGCACGAATATAATCATCCAAAAACAGCGTGTCCTGCTGGATGTAAAATTTAAAGCTCTCTATGTTGAGAGTATTATTCATCAATTCAATATTGAAAGGATGCTCTACCATCTCTCTCAAAAGATTTGATCCATAACAACTAACAATTATGTCGCTAAACACTATCAGAACGCAGGCAACTTATCGCCAATATTTCTTCGTCATTAGGCTTATTAGAATAATACATTTCATCCCAGAATGCTATTTCAAGCTCTAATCCATTACGAAAAAACTTCAGCATCTTTTGCTTCTCATCGTTGCCAGCTTTTTTGTATAACTTATTCATAATGTCTGTTACAGCATCAATTGTATCATTCATTATATCAGTGCTATAGATATCAATCCACTTCTGGTATTTATTATTTGCAATCACATCATCTTTTGTCATATAACGAACAACTATTTGGTATATACAAAAGCATGGGTAAGAAGCCGCTAATCCTTCAGCTACTAAGTTATGATATGCAGCACGCATGAAAAAATCAGTAAAAGCAGAGCAAGTTCTTGCTTTCTTATGATCATCAGACAAATCACAATCCGGAAAATATTCTTTATACTGGCCGCGTACACCAAAAGCCCCACCAGCTACAAAGGTTAATTTATCCATTATCTCAATGTCATTGGCTTTAGCTGCAATAATCAACAAAGCACGAGTACAGTCTACCAAGTATAAAAAATCCTGTTGTAGGTAGAATTTAAACTTCTCATAATCCAATGTACCATTCACTAATTTGGCATTGAAAGGATGCTTTTTTATTTCATCAATTAAATAATCTGCTTCTCTTACAGCTACACTATAAAATTCTTCTTGTATATCGTTGTACATTATTAGCCTCACAATAAATCAAAATTATGTATCCATTCAGCCGGGCGGTAAAATAAAGAGTAGACAAGGAATGCTAAAAAGGTAAACTAGAGTGGCTGTGAGGTAATATGGTTGATCTTTTAGAATTTTGCGAAAGTTTAAGCAGACTATAGAAAAGTTAGAAACAAAAATAGAAGAGCTTAAAGCAGAAAATAAAGCGCTAAGGATCGAAAACGCTGAGTTAAAAGAAAGGCTTGGCTTAAATTCAAAAAATTCATCTATACCAAGCTCCAAAGAATTATATAAGATGAGGGAAAATAAGCCAAAAAGTGACAGGAAAGTAGGAGCACAGGTTGGACATAAAGGCAGTTACCGCCCTAAAATGGAGGCAGATGAGATGGTAAAAATAGAACTGCCCAATACGTGTGAGTGCGGAGGAGAAATTGCGGTATCAAAAGATCCGTATACTCATCAAAAGGTCGATTTGCCGGAAATCAAGCCGTATGTAGTTGAATATCAACTAGAGCATGGACGTTGCAAAAGATGTGGAAAAAGAAAAAGTAGCAAGCTACAAGAAGGAGTAACTGCGGACACATTTGGTCCAAGAGTTAAGTCAGTAATTACAGCATTAAGTGGATTTTACAAGAATTCGAAAAAAGAAGTGGCAAATATTATAAAGGACATTTTCAACCTGGATATCAGCGTCGGTAGTGTATCAAATAGCGAGGCTAGAGTGGCAGAAAAATGCCAAGAAGCATATGAGCAAATTGAGGAAGAGGTAAGCAAGAGCAAAATTTTACATATCGATGAAACTAGCCATTACAACAAAGGTAAACAGGGCTGGTGCTGGATGTTTGCGAGCAAAATAGGAAGTGTGATCAAATTGACAGAGTCAAGAGGGATGAAAGTCCTGGAAAATAGTAAATTTGGAAAGAATAACAACCTAGTAGTGACCGACAGATATGCAGCTTACAACTACTTTTCCAGCAAGAAAAGGCAGGTCTGTTGGGCACATTTAGCAAGAGATTTTGAAAGGTTGTCTCATAGTTGGAATAGCGAAGTGAAAGTTTTGGGGTATTATTTAAGGAATGTTGCTACTGAATTATTTGCATTGAAAAAAGCTCTGTTAAAGGATGAAATAGACACATTAAGGTTCATAAGAAGAGCAAGAAAATTACGCAAGCGAACGAGATATTACTTAAAGAATATATCAAATTTACCTGAGGCAATTGGAGCGTCTCGAGTAGCAAAAAATATCATGAAATCGGATCTGATGATGTGGAAATTTTTGGACGATCCAGAAAATATTCCACTGACAAACAACTATGCTGAGCGACAGATTCGGCATTACGTTGTTTACCGAAAAGTTTCATATTTTACACAATCGAAACGGGGAAATATGTTTCTTGAGAGGATAATTTCATTGTACTTGACTTGGAGGCAAAAGAAGTTAAATCCTTTTCAAAACCTACTGGCTATTGCTTCTTAAGCCATACACCTGAATGGATACGACTTGGAGGCAAAAGAAGTTAAATCCTTTTCAAAACCTACTGGCTATTGCTTCTTAAGCCATACACCTGAATGGATACAAAATTATTACCTTAATAGTATATTAATTAAATTATACTATAACAAACTAATGTAAAAATACTTGGTTGTAAATTAAAAATTTCAGTAGTCCAAAAGGTTACTTTAAAATTTTGACACACTTATTTTATCAAATTCTTTACAGAGAGCAGCGGATAAATCCGTATCCTCCCAAGAAAAACTGCCATCCTCTTTCAGTTTTTTACCAAAGTGTCCATAACAAGCTGTGTATTTATATATAGGCCGATCAAGTGATAAATGCTTAATTATGCCTATTGTTGATAAATCTACATTGTCTTCAATGAACTTTGCAATCCTTTTTTCATCTATTGTATTTGTGCCAAATGTATCGATATAGAATGACGTAGGTCTCGGCATACCAATTGCATAAGAAAGCTGTACAAGACATCGTTTAGCTAAATCTGCAGAAACAATGGTTTTTTGCAAGATACCTTGCCATATAAGCTGCAGATCTATCAACTTTAGTTACATCTTTCCCAGAGAATGCTCCATCACCGTGTGGAATGTAACCTCCATAAGTGTCAACCATAATTTTCCTACCAGTTAGCCCACAATCACCAACTGGACCACCAATAACAAATCTACCTGTTGGATTAACCAGGAGATTTTTTTCAAAACACATCCACCCTTTAGGCAAAGATGAAACTATGTAAGGATAAATTATTTCCTTTACTTGCAATTGATTTAGATCTTCAGGATGCTGTATTGAAACAACAATATTTTCTGCTCTAACTGGAAGACCGTTCTCATATGCCAAAGTAATCTGCGACTTTGCATCTGGACCGAGCTTTGGAATCTTTTTTTCTTTTACTGCACTCATAATATTTTTCAAAATCGAATGCGCATAGAAAATAGGTGCAGGCATGAGACTTTCCGTCTCTGTTGTAGCATAACCATACATTATTCCTTGATCCCCAGCTCCTTGATCAACTCCCACTGCAATGTCGTTTGATTGCTCATGAAGCAGTATACTTACTTTTACTTTCTCTGGGTGAAATCCATCATGCTCATAGCCAATATTTCTTATTGTACTTCGTACAATATTTTCAATTTTACTATTTTCTATACTTGGACCAAATACCTCTCCAGCTACGATAACATTATCTTTAGTAACTAAAGTTTCTATTGCAGCTCGCGAGTTATGATCATTTGCAAGATACTCATCGAGTATTGCATCTGAAATTTGATCTGCCACCTTATCTGGGTGGCCAGCAGCAACTGATTCGCTGGTTTTCATTTTGAGGCAAAATTTCTCTATTTATATAGTATACACTTTTTTACTGATTTTTAAACTTTTGATTACCGTAGTATTGTGCTACTCGTCTGAACGGACACATACTTTTACTAATAATTATAATATCTATAGTATAATTATTAATATTAAATATTAATACAACTAAAATGGCTACCAAAACCAAAGGAAAATCTAAAATGAAACTCACAATGAGTGAAGGTAAAATTAAAAAGATCCTTATCCTCTGCGTTATAGTTTTCGTGATTTATCTTGTCCACGAACCAGTTATAAGTACAATTAAAGATCTCTTTTAAGAACTTGTAAAGGTGATTACCTAAGCTTGAAGAATGTATATGAGAGCGTTATTTCACTTAAGTCTTTTGTGCTATCATCATGCATTATTTCGGGGTCTATATAAAATGAAACTGGCATAGCTGCCTTTTGCCTTGGTAATAACATTTGTTCACTGAAGCAAAAGCAGGCAATTTTATTAAAATATTTACCAGCCTTAAAAGGAGTAACATTATATACCGCCATTCCAAACGAAGGCTGGTCTGATAAGCTTTGCGCGTAGTAAAGAGCTAAACCTTGTTCCCCTATGTTAACATCAATATAGTTAGTCTCTGTTTCAAATTTCCATGGTAGATCTGACATTATATCAGCATTAAAATGTACCCTGATTTTTTGGTCAGTTGCATTGATTGTTGCATTAGTCACTTTTTTTGTTGTGCCACCATACCCGGTAGCCTTACAAAAAATGCTATATAGTGGCACCGCAGCATATGCAAGACATAGCATCGACACCACTAAAGACACTAAAAAGAAAGCTATAGAACCTCTACTGCCTCCCCTTAAAAAGGAGAACATCTAGTCTCTATTGTTAAATACACTAAGTAACCTAAGTAGATTTAGGAATATATTGATAAAATCAAAGTAAAGATTAGTTGCACCAAGTATAGCGAGCTTAGTTGTTACAACCTCTGAACCATCATTATATCTATAATAAACATCTTTAATTTTTTGAGCATCATATGCAGTCATTAAAGTAAACACTATAACTGATATAAACGATATCGCAAAATGAAGTGGGCCGCTTCCAAGGAATAAATTCACTACAGATGCTATAATTAACCCCCAAATTCCCATAATCAAGAAGGAACCCATGCTTGATAGGTCTTTTTTCGTACTATTACCATGTAAAGCCATAGAGCCAAACATGATTGACGTAATAAAAAACGCCCTTGCTATATTTGCTGCAGTATAAACCACAAAAATATAGGACAAAGAAAGCCCCATTAGTGTTGAAAATAGGAAAAATATAGTTACCGTGGACTGAGCACTTAAATGTTGAAGCCTGTAAGACATATAAAACACTAGCACAATTGGAGAAAACATTACCACAAGTGTTAACACAGGACTAGAGTGAATAACTTGAAACAGACCAAAAAATACTGTTAAAAACGCAACAGCCCCTGTAATACCCAATGCTAAAGCCATATAATTATATACCTTAGCTAAATAACTTCTAAGCCCAGCACTATAATATACGCCTTCAGAGCGGATATCTTGCTCATTTCTCATATAAGACATAATACAACTCCTTTATTTATCCCCTAACCAAAGCACATTATACTACATAATTACATTTTTATCAAGCATAAAATTGTCAAACCAATTTTGCTTTAATATATAGCGAATATAATCCTATTGCCGCTGCGTTTGAAACATTCAAGCTATCAATCGCATTTGATATTGGTATCTTTAAAAGATAGTCACAATTCTCTTTTACCAGCCTACGCATACCTTTTTCCTCAGATCCAAATATAATTACTCTTTTTTTTTCAAAGTCCTTTATTTTTTCTATATCCTCTCCAGCAGTGCAATCAAACCCATAACACCAATAGCCAACCTCTTTCAAGTACTCCATAGTTTTCACAATGTTTGTAACATATACTAAAGGAACAATATCCAACGCACCACTTGCTGCTTTTGCAATAGATGAATTTTCACTTGGTGAATGATCATACGGCAAAACTAACGCGTCTACATTGAAGCAAGCTGATGTTCTTAAGACTGATCCAATATTATGCGTGTCTGTCACTTGATCCAAGATAACAATGGTAGAGCCATTTCCAGCTATTTCTTCGATACTTAAATCATTTGTAATAGGAGCAACTTTTAAAGCAATTCCTTGATGATTAGCATCTCTATGCAAGATATCACTTAATTTTTTATTATCTACTATTTTGGCTTTAATACCTTTACTACCTACATATTGTTCAATTTCCTTTTCACATTCTCTATAGAAATTCTCTGTAACTAAAAGTTCTATACATTTCCTATTTTTATTTTTCAATGCTGATATGCAGGTGTGTTTTCCGTATAACCAAAAATTCTCATTAATCTTAGATGCTTTCATCTTGAATTAGCCTTAATCATAAGAGTTACGCCATTTTCTTCTTTTATTTTTTTGAATCCAACTTTTTCATAAGCGCGGATTGCTGCAACATTTGCAGTTTCAGAATCAGTAAAAGCATTCTCGAAAGTTTGAAAAACAAACTCATTTAAAAACATACTCAAAGCCTGTGAGCCAATCCCTTTTCCTATATAATCTAACTCTCCAATATACCAATCTATCGCAGTGCAGCTTTCTGGAAGCTCTAAAGTGCTGTAGCCCAGCTCTGGTGGAAAATCATATTTGTTATAGTACTGAATACAGCCAATATCAACTTTATCATAGTTAATAATAAAAGCATGCATCGGCTTTTCAATCACCTGCTCTCCTAGTGTCAAACGCTTAAACCCTTGAACGTAATTACTATATCTTTTTTCGATTAACTCTGGCGTCCAATTGATATCTTGGTCCCACCACTCTTTTACATGAGGTGTTTCTAGCCACTTTAACAATAGCTGGAAGTGCTTTTCTTGTAATGGTACAAATGTAATCACGAGTAAAGTGTAAATGCATACTATAATTTTACTAATTTTTATATTTCTGTAAAATCACATGACTCAACTAATGCGTTTATGTCAGATGACGAATTAAATTGGCAGAAAAATGTCAAACCAATAAAATGTGATAAAGTTACCATAAAAATTGATCATAAGATTGATCTAAATTCTGCAGATAGCAAAGGTTATTCCTTCATCGCAAAAGAGAACTCCCATGATATCAAATTATCATTCTGTCTTGACTACAATACAAAATCAAAGGTTGATAAGGGAAAATATTTTATAAGCGATAGGCTAGATCTACATGGCTATAATGTAGAAGATGCTTACTATAAATTCATAGATTTCGTTACTAAGAATTATCAAGCAGGTAATAGGTGTTTATTGGTAATTACAGGGTACAGTCACGCAATAAACAAAGCGGGCACTATAAAAAATAGCCTGCATAAATGGTTAAATGACGTTAAAATTCAGCATATGGTTCTATATCATCAACAAGCTACTAAAGAGCATGGTGGCAAAGGAGCTTTTTATGTATTGCTAAGGAGAAATAGAGATAGAGCTTAATGAAGTTTTACTTAACTTAATTGAAACATCTATATAAGATTAATTAACGCATCTTAAATTTTAAATATGTTAAGCAGATTAGTAATTTTAGCACTAGTTTTTGCACTTCCTATTCCCTTACATTCATATCAATTTAGAACTAAAGCCAAGCAGGCAGTGGTTTTAGACTTAGCTTCAGGCTCATTTATTGTTGAGCATAACTCTGATGAAAAAATGGCACCATCTTCAATGAGTAAATTAATGACTCTGTATATAGCTTTTGATCATCTAAAAGCCGGAGTCATCAATATGGAAGACGAATTTCAAGTAAGCAGAAAAGCATGGGCAAGAAAAGGCTCTTCTATGTTTTTAAGGGAGGGCCAGTCTGTTACAGTTAAAGAGTTGCTTGAGGGAATCACTATAGTTTCAGGTAACGATGCTTGTATAACGCTAGCTGAAGGCATTGCAGGTTCAGAAGAGAATTTTGCTATTGAGATGAATGAAGTTGCACAAAGATTAGGTTTAAGCAACAGTCACTTTGTCAATTCAAGCGGATGGCCAGATGAGGACCATTATATGAGCGCAAAAGACTTAGCTATATTGGCAAAAAGAATTTTTACTGATTTTCCTGAATACTACCACTTATTTTCTGAACGATATCTCATATATAATGATGTTGAGCAAAAAAACAAAAATTTCTTACTTGGCCATGATATCGGGGTTGATGGACTAAAAACCGGTTATACAAATGCTGGTGGTTACGGTATTGCAGTTTCCGCAAAGCGGAATGATAGAAGAATTTTTGCTGTCATAAATGGCTTGAGTACTCAAAGAGAGCGAACAGAAGAGGCAAAAAGATTAGTTCAATACTCCTTAAATCACTTTAATACTAAGACGATATTTGCTAAAGGTAATGTTGTTGAAAAAATAGATGTTCTACATGGAAAAGATAGAAAAGTGCCAGTTACTGTAGCAAGCGACGTTAATATTACTTATAACCGCAGTCTGCACGATCAAGTTAAGGTACGTATTGAATATCAAGATAGGATAGCCGCACCAATTAAAAAAGGCCAAGAAGTAGGCAAGATATATATAGAAATACCAGGCACTGAACAACAAACAGTACCTCTATATGTAATGAATGATGTGCCAGAGCTAAATTATATAGAGAAATTTTTTAGGGTGTTATTTTGAGTTTAATTCTGAAATAAACTCTTGCACTACAAGCTCCATTTTCATCCCTCTTGAACCCTTCACTAGAATTGCATCATTATCATGAACTATGTTAACCAAATCGTCTTTTAACTGATTAGAATCGTTAAAATGTATACCTTTTATATTACTCGGTAAAAGTTTGTGCAATTCTAGCATAAACTGGCCAACCGTATAAACTTTGTCAACATTACTCTCAATAATGTAATCAAGTAATTCTGTATGAAATCCCAAGCTCTTATCACCTAATTCTAGCATATCACCAAGTAAGGCCACTCTTCTTTGATTGGAGTATGTTCCTAGTGTTTTTATTGCAGCCTGCATTGAAGCAGGGCTAGCATTGTAAGAATCGTCAATTAGGTACACATGCTTTCCATTGTATTGTACCACATGAACATTACCCCTGCCATTTGTGACGTTAAAATCCTCAAGTGCATACGATAGCTTTGATAAATCAAGCCCTAATTCTTGCACAACTGCCACCACAGCAAGCACAGAATAAGCAAAGTGCTCACCACAAATGTGCAGACTGCAATCTATAACTTTGTTATCACCTGATTTAATTTTTAGACCTAATCTCTTAGCATTTCTTTTTAGTTCTAACAAATAGGTTGTAGCGTTTAAGCTTTTACCAAAACTTATTAAATTCTTATCAGTATGTGATGAAAGATAATCGTAATACTCACTGTCTCTATTTAGCACTAGAGTGCCATCAATTTTCATACCATGCGTAACTTCCAATTTTGCTTGTGCAATGTCAAACAGTGATGAAAAATTTTCCGTATGTGCAGGCTCTATATTAGTAATAACTGCAATGTCTGGGTTGCTAATTTGTGACAATTTCTTTATCTCACCAGCCCTATTCATTCCCATTTCAAGAACTAAGTACTGGCACTTTTCTGCAGCTTTCAGTATGGTTATAGGCAGTCCTATATTATTGTTTAAATTACCCTCATTTACATGAGATATTCCATACTGCGATAAAGCATTATAGAGCATATCCTTCGTGGTAGTTTTTCCAACACTACCTGTAACTGCAATAACTTTAGTGTTAATAAGAACATTTTTGACGTAATATAACGCCATATCGTGTAAAGCTTTTAATGTATCTTGCACAACAATTATGGGAAGGTCATTATACTTACTCTCACTTACTATTGCAGCAGCAGCTCCTTTTGAGAATGCTTCATATACAAAATCATGGCCATCAAAGTTTCCTCCCTTTAATGCAATAAATAAATCCCCTTTTTTTATATTACGCGTATCTGTTGAAATGTTGACACCATATATATTATGACAGCCAGTGGCTGCACTTCCACCAGTGGCATTTACAATATTATCTATGTTCCATTTAAACATGGCCTATGAATTAAAGCAGTTAAACTATTAATAAATAGGAAATTTGCTGCACATTTCTTCAACTTTATTTTTTACTTCTTTTTCAATTTCTGAGCTATTTCCTTTTATTAACCCTTGGACTATTTGACTAACAAGGTTAGCTATTTCCTTGAATTCCTTAGCCCCAAGTCCACGAGTTGTTTCAGCAGCAGAGCCAAAACGAAGTCCTGAAGTAACGGTTGGTTTCTCTGTATCAAATGGTATAGCGTTTTTATTGCACGTAATACCAGCTCTTTCAAGGCTATCCACCACGTCTTTTCCAGTCAGTTTCTTTGATCTTAAGTCCACTAACACTATATGACAGTCAGTGCCACCAGTAACAACATCGATCCCATGTTTTTGTAGCTCTTCTGCTAATATCTTAGCATTTTCAATTACCTTTTTACTATAGGCCTTAAATTCTTGATCCAATGCTTCCTTAAATGCAACTGCTTTTGCGGCTATTACATGCATAAGTGGTCCACCTTGCAATCCTGGAAAAACTGCAGACTGAATTTTTTTATGTAATGCTTCGTCATTGGTCATTATTATTCCACCACGAGGACCACGTAAGGTTTTATGCGTTGTGGAAGTCATAATATGCGCATATTCAGCAGGAGATGGATATTCACCAGCCGCAATAAGCCCAGCATAGTGAGCAATATCCGCTAGTAAGTAAGCACCAACTTTATCTGCAATTTCGCGAAAGCGTTTAAAATCTATTTTTCTTGGATAAGTTGAAGCACCAGCTATGATTAGCTTTGGCTTATGTTCTAAAGCAAGCCTTTCTACCTCATCCATATCAAGCAAGTAAGTATCTTTATCCACTGTATATTGAATTGATTGAAACCACTTACCAGAAAGACTTGGACGTGCACCGTGAGTTAGATGACCACCACAGTCAAGAGAAAGTCCGAGTATTGTATCACCAGGAGAAAGAAGTGCTGCAAATGCCGCTTTATTCGCCTGAGAACCAGAGTGAGGTTGAACATTTGCGAATTTAACGCCAAACAGTTGGCATAGCCTTTCTATAGCCAAATTTTCAACTTTATCAACATGTTCACAACCACAGTAATACCTTTTACCTGGGTAACCTTCTGCATATTTATTAGTAAGAAAAGAACCTTGCGCTTCCATAACTGCTTTGCTTGCAAAATTTTCTGATGCAATTAACTGCAATTGCGATCTTTGACGCTGTAATTCGTCCTCTATAGACTGATAAACTTCATTATCAAAAGATTTTAAATCGCTTACCATAGGTTAAACCTCCCAAAATACTTCAGTATATCAGTTGCTTCAGTTAAAGGCCAGCAGCTTGGCATGATTTTGATAAGTATTTTTAGGCAAATTGTCCAAAAACAGTGTCATCTGAATAGCTAAAAAACAACTGCCTGACACCAAAGCTTCCATAAACTCCAAAATTACAACTTTAACGCTATTATCATGCAGCAACATACTTTTAAAGACCAGTTATTTCCGTTTTGGAAATAACTGATTTTCATATAATTTCCCATAATCCCATTAAAAAATCGACGAAAATTAAGAATATTAGATAAAATTTACATATTAGTTATGATGTTTTCAAAGGAAATATAATGGGTAATTATAGTTATTAAATTAATAAAAATGTTTTAATAACAAAGTATTTTAGTAATGATATTTTTAAAGAAAGTAGAATGGAGAGCAACACTTATGAAATTAATAAAAATGTTTTAATAATAAAGCATCTTTGTCATACTATGACTTGATTATAGGATCAAGTTAAAAAGACCTGGATTCTAGCGTCACGCGCTAGAATGACATCATTTTCTAATGTGTAAAGACCATATTACAATGTTCGTAAAGTTGTGCGTAAGCTATGCAAAGGTCAAGTAATTCGTTGACAAAATGGAGCACTGGAGACACCGTTTTGCGGGTAACTGGTCTAAAATGCAACGTTCGTATAATTGTGGACTTTTACAGGGATGACGAGAAGGCTTGTGAAAGCTGTAAATAATATAATAAGTTAAAAAAAATTTTCTAGAAATTGACTATTTACATTAATCTGATTGAATGAGAATATAAATGGTATTTTTATATGCTAAAAATATTGAATATTTTAACCAAATTTATAAGATTCCCTACTGGTTGTTTTATCAACTTTATTAACCATTAAATCAGTCAATTCTCGATCAAGCTCATGACCATACAAAACTGCTGTATGAGATGTTGTAGGATATCCTGTACTAAGGGTTTTAATAATATTTTCATTTTCAGGTGATAACGTGTTTTCTTCATTTGTGTTCTTAGACTCTACTGCATATTTTAATTGTGCTAATAGTGGTACCACATTATCACTTTCATTGTTGATAATGACTATTGGTATGTTGAAACTTTCTTTACTCTGTAATTCACGTAGATCTCTTACTACATTAAAATCTATGTCTAAAGCCTTTAACAGTTTTTGTGAAAGAAACGAGGGTAATAGATTTAAAATTCTCAATTGAAACATTGGAAGATATTTTATTACTTTCTCGAACGAACTAAAAGCGTTAGCAAAAATAACACCCCCAAGCGTAATATTTTTATTTGCAAAATGTTTTAAAACTTCTGATACAGTCACTCCGCCAAAAGAATGGCCTAAAAGTATAATCTTTTCTGATTCTACACCCTCTTCTATTAATTTTTCTATTTTATCTATTGATGATTTAAATAGCTTTTGATCTCTATAAATTAATGATACAGCAATTAGTGCCATTGATAAAAAGAAACAAATTAAAGCTGCCAAGCTTGCTAACCCTATCATCATAATCGATTGGCTACATGCTATCATTATAATAGGTGCTAATATAGATATTCCAAAAAATAAAAAGCTTACTTTGACATAAGTTTGGTAATTCTGAAATGCGGTTGGGTACTCATGTGCATGAGTATAAATATTATGTCCTTTTCCCTTGTAGCTATTTTCTATGTATTTAGCATAATTATTTGCATACTTGTAATCATCACCTAGCCCATGAAAAAATATTATATGTATCTCACCTTTCTTATCACGCATTATCAATCTTCTAAATTATATACATTTAGAAAGACTATATACTATTTTCTTTAATATTTCAACTTTTCTTAATAGAAAATTAACTTAACAATCTAATCTATTTAATAATATCGCTAACATAATTAAGGTGCGCACAGTTTCTGTTATCCTATGACTTGGGTCTTGGATACTATTGAATTACGTTAGCTGCTTATCCTGCTTTTTCAGCCACATAAACCCAAAGATAGCTACAAACAAACATAAAGGAATAGTAGATGTTGCCTTTATTAGTAATTCAGCACCATACACAGGATTTCCTGCTACCACCGTTCTATCCCAAAATAGATCTATTATTTTTGCAATTCCAGTGTGAAAAAAATAACCAAAAGCCATGACTATCATATTAGACACAGCGGTGGCCAAGCCCACTAAATTATGATTTACATAACTTATTGCTTTATAGATGGTAACTACTTGATAACCAGAGGCAAAACCGATGACGAAAAGTAGCGGTAATACAACATAAAGACCATCGACCTGCGCGAAAAGCAATAGAAAACTAACAACCATTGTAAGAGAACATAGAATTATTGCTTCATAATGCTTGTTTGGATATTTCTCTAGTATATAAGCTATGGCAAATGATCCAATTCCCATACCTATAAATATTACAGAAGAAAGTGAAGATGCTAAACTCTCAGTCATTTGATATACTTCACATAAAAATGTTTTTACCCAACCATCAGCAAAACCTTCCAATGGACCAACCATTAAGCCACCAAAAAAGCTAATTAGAAAAATATGTTTGTTAAATAGTACTGCTTTTATATCTTTTATACTGACTTTTTTTCCTTGAGTGTTGTTGCTCGGCGTTATGAAGAACAACAGTAGGGCAAGTAAGCAACCAAATGCTGAGAAGATGTAAATTACAGCGTTCCAACCAAATTTATCAAGTAAAAAATCTAGCGGCAGTCCACCGTAAATTGCCCCTGTCAGCCCTATTATTATAGATAAGCTCGCCATTCTCGCTGATTTCTCTTGTGCAAAATACATGCTGGCAACTTTAAATAATCCGATTGCTGAAGCAGATGACCCAGCTCCAACAATTATTCTACCCAATATTGAGTAACTCCACTCATTAAAGCATATGAGAGGCAGCGTTCCAGTAAATGTTAAAACAATACAAGCAGGCAAAACAAACTTTGGTCCAAATCTGTCCAGAAAAAGACCAACAGGTATATGAGCTAGTGTATAGCCTATATAGTATACACCGCCAAATTGACCAACATCTGCAATGCTTATGCCAAATTTTGCTATTAACTCAGGCGCGATTATGTTTGGAATTACACGTAATATATACTGATACGCATAAAATAGCGATGCTAATAACCATATTAAGAAATTCCTTTGCAACATTAATTTTTTACCTCGAAATTAGAATTATAGACATTTTAATTATAAAAAACAAAGTTTTATAGCTTTCACAGAAAGTATTACTTTTTTGTCATACTATGACTTGATTATAGGATCAAGTTAAAAAGACCTGGATTCTAGCGGGCTTTGTTGCATAGCTAAAGTAAAAAGAACTGGGAGTTACTGATGAAATTCATTATAAACAGGCATTTAACCGACAAAGGAAAAATATGCCAGTCAAAATGAAAGTCAGTAACTGCTACGAATATAACAAATTTCTCCAAGAAAGAGGAAATATTTTTTATTACGTCAACGATGCCATAGAAAATTGGTACGAAAAAAGTCCCAAAATGGCCGGTGGCAACAATATTTATAGTGATAAAGTCGTAATTCTAATTCACATAATAACTTATTTGTTTAGAATAGGCCTAAGACAAACGGTGGGGTTTATAGCGGGATACCTTGAGCAAATAGGAAAAAATTTGCAAGTTATCAGCTATTCCCAGGCTTCCAGAAGATTCAAAAAGCTTAACTTAAAAATTAATGATCGAAGACATGATAAAAACAGTATGGAAAATATTGAGATCGCCATAGATAGCACTGGAATAAGCATCTACAATAATATTCCAGGCCATAGTAAGGCAAACGGTACAGATAGAAAGTACCGTGGCTATAAGCAAACAAGAAAATTGCATGTAATGCTGGAGATAGGTAGCAAAAAAGTCATAGCTGCAAAATACAGTAGTGGAGTTTATTCTGACCACTATGGAGCCTGTGATCTTATTGCAAGGGCTAATGCTAAATACAATATAAGCACACTATATGCAGACAGAGCATATAATCGAAAGAAGTTATACAAATTGTGCAATGAGCTTGGCATAAAGACAAAAATTCCTCTGCAAAACAATGCAGTGGAGCATCCAAAGCTGGATTATATGGCTGAGAGAAATTCTACAATCAAGCTCATAAAGTCATATGGTGAAGATGGTATGAAGAAGTGGAAAAAAGAGATAAATTATGGGAAGAGATCTTATATAGAAAGTTTTTTCTCGCGACTGAAGCAAACATTTGGGTTTAGTTTTAGGAACAAATCTGAGATTAACCGTGAGAAAGAAATGCTACTCAAGTGTTATTTGCTGAACAAATTTACTGAAATAGGCATGGCTAAATTTGAGATAGCTTCATGAATTTATTATGCATTGCCTCCTATCCAAAGAGCGATGCAACAAAGCCATTTTAAGTCAAGAAGAGACACTGAAGCATTGCAGAGAAAGTCTTTATTGAAAATTGTGCCAGGTGCTGAAAATACGAAAGAGGCAAAAATTGTCCTAGAAGTAGAGGGAGAAGAAGTGACTGTCGCAAAGTTTTTAGAAATTGGATATTTTTTCAAAGGTGATAATCTTTACATAAGAAACCACGTAACTGGTAGCAATACATTAATTCCAAAAGATTTTCACTTTCTCAAAGTAATTCAAACTGGCCTAAGTGAGTATAAACTAGCTTTTTGTAATCATTTGGGAAATTTATGTATCCATTCAGCCGGGCGGTAAAATAAAGAGTAGACAAGGAATGCTAAAAAGGTAAACTAGAGTGGCTGTGAGGTAATATGGTTGATCTTTTAGAATTTTGCGAAAGTTTAAGCAGACTATAGAAAAGTTAGAAACAAAAATAGAAGAGCTTAAAGCAGAAAATAAAGCGCTAAGGATCGAAAACGCTGAGTTAAAAGAAAGGCTTGGCTTAAATTCAAAAAATTCATCTATACCAAGCTCCAAAGAATTATATAAGATGAGGGAAAATAAGCCAAAAAGTGACAGGAAAGTAGGAGCACAGGTTGGACATAAAGGCAGTTACCGCCCTAAAATGGAGGCAGATGAGATGGTAAAAATAGAACTGCCCAATACGTGTGAGTGCGGAGGAGAAATTGCGGTATCAAAAGATCCGTATACTCATCAAAAGGTCGATTTGCCGGAAATCAAGCCGTATGTAGTTGAATATCAACTAGAGCATGGACGTTGCAAAAGATGTGGAAAAAGAAAAAGTAGCAAGCTACAAGAAGGAGTAACTGCGGACACATTTGGTCCAAGAGTTAAGTCAGTAATTGCAGCATTAAGTGGATTTTACAAGAATTCGAAAAAAGAAGTGGCAAATATTATAAAGGACATTTTCAACCTGGATATCAGCGTCGGTAGTGTATCAAATAGCGAGGCTAGAGTGGCAGAAAAATGCCAAGAAGCATATGAGCAAATTGAGGAAGAGGTAAGCAAGAGCAAAATTTTACATATCGATGAAACTAGCCATTACAACAAAGGTAAACAGGGCTGGTGCTGGATGTTTGCGAGCAAAATAGGAAGTGTGATCAAATTGACAGAGTCAAGAGGGATGAAAGTCCTGGAAAATAGTAAATTTGGAAAGAATAACAACCTAGTAGTGACCGACAGATATGCAGCTTACAACTACTTTTCCAGCAAGAAAAGGCAGGTCTGTTGGGCACATTTAGCAAGAGATTTTGAAAGGTTGTCTCATAGTTGGAATAGCGAAGTGAAAGTTTTGGGGTATTATTTAAGGAATGTTGCTACTGAATTATTTGCATTGAAAAAAGCTCTGTTAAAGGATGAAATAGACACATTAAGGTTCATAAGAAGAGCAAGAAAATTACGCAAGCGAACGAGATATTACTTAAAGAATATATCAAATTTACCCGAGGCAATTGGAGCGTCTCGAGTAGCAAAAAATATCATGAAATCGGATCTGATGATGTGGAAATTTTTGGACGATCCAGAAAATATTCCACTGACAAACAACTATGCTGAGCGACAGATTCGGCATTACGTTGTTTACCGAAAAGTTTCATATTTTACACAATCGAAACGGGGAAATATGTTTCTTGAGAGGATAATTTCATTGTACTTGACTTGGAGGCAAAAGAAGTTAAATCCTTTTCAAAACCTACTGGCTATTGCTTCTTAAGCCATACACCTGAATGGATACATGAAGGCGTAAAAATTCTAATAAATTTTCTGAAGAAAAATAAGAATCTTACTAAGAACATTACATCACTTAATTTAAGCCGCAACAACATTGGAGATGAAGGTTTAGAAGCTCTAGCAGAATATCTGAAGGAAAGTAATATTATATTACTTGATTTAAGCCATAACTTCCTAATTAGAGGTAAAGGTGCAAAAGCTCTAGTAGAAAAGGCTGTGGAGAGAAGTAATACTATATCACTTGATTTAAGATGGAACCAAATTAAAGGTGAAGATGTAAAAGATATAGAGGAAACTCTGAAGAAAAATAAGAACATTACACGGTATAATTTGGCAATACAACTTGAAGCTGACATTGCAAAAGCTATGGCAGAGTATCGGGAAAAAGAAAAGGACAGTGTATGGCGTGATTTGAGGAACCAATTTCAAGCTCAATTTGACGCAAAAGTTCATAAGAAAGCCATGGATTCAATAAGGAAATCAGCTGAAGAAAGCCGCGCTGAAAAACGTGTAAAAATTGGCATGTATGGGGGAGCATTCTTAGCATATCCTTTAATATTATATTCTATAGAAGTTTATGGTTTCACTCCTGTGGGTATTATCATTACTATTTTATGTGCCATTGCTTTCGTAGCAAGTGGAGCTATAGCGGGTTATTATACTCCAACTTTAATTGATTATGTAAAAAGTATTCCGCACTTTGACTCAGAACTTCAACTAAACAAATAACTTGACCTTTACAGGAATAACAAACTTAAAGAAAACATTTTGAACATCCCACATCAATGGTGTATAGTTGCTAATAGTCTTGAAGTTTCTTAATATGCCATTTTCTAAATTCTTAGATCCAAAAAACGACCTTACATTCGTGCGACGTGAAAAGTCGCTTATTAAATTGTTTAGCAGGTCACCCTGACTAAACCGAGTGTTTTGCTACTCGTACCCTACTAGGCTGTACAAGTACAGTAATGTCTTGTGCAAAGCGTCTAGGACAACGTGCCCGCCTGAAAAGGAGAAGTTTGATCTGCGAAGAGAGGACAATGCTGTGAGTGTCAATATGGCACGGGTGCTAGGGTTGTATGGTATGGATAATGTAAGTGAACGATTATAAGCATCGTTAAGTCGAACAAGCCAAAGACACTGACAGGCTTGAACCAAAAGGTATGTAGCTGGTTGTCAGACTGAACGTATCTGATACGCAAACACGAAAGCTACCGGTGTAGTAGATCGATCCTAACCCGTACGTTGTTTAATAAGTGGAACACGGAAACCCCATATATCTCTGGGTATCTTGATACTTAGTAAGGTTGATCGCGAGAAAGACTGATGGGTATGTGGGATTGGGAGTGTGGAAAAAGTGAATGCTCATCTGTAATGGATGTGATACAGGTTTAAACGTTACCTGGCTCGAAAGGGAACTGACGTCCACAATGGTCATCTTGGACAAGATTGTTTGTAAAACCTTTAAAGAGAGGAAAGCAGATGGTTACAGGTAAAATTGTAAGTGCACCTTTCGGTACTGCCGAGCACTGGAACCAGATTAACTGGTCTCGGTGCAAGAAAAATACAAAAAGGCTACAATCTCGTATTGTTCAGGCAACAAAAGATGGTAGATGGAATAAAGTGAAAGCTTTACAACGTCTCCTCACACGTAGTTTTAGTGCTAAAGCATTAGCAGTTAAACGCGTGACTTCGAATAAAGGAAAATACACATCTGGTGTCGATCGTCAGTTGTGGCAAACACCTTCAGCTAAATCTCAGGGAATTAAAAACCTAAGGCAACATGGATATAGTCCTCAACCTTTGAAACGGATTAATATCCCTAAGCCCACAGGCGGCAAACGACCCCTTAGTATCCCAACGATAAAAGACAGAGCTATGCAAGCCTTATACCTAATGGGACTTGACCCTGTTGCAGAAACAATAGGAGATATACACTCATATGGGTTTAGAAAACATCGCTCAGCGGCCGATGCGGTAAGCCAGGTTTTTCTAACTTTGGCTAGACATGACGCTCCACAATGGATTTTAGAGGCAGATATTAAGAAATGTTTCGATGAAATAGACCATCACTGGCTAGAAAGTACAATTCCAATAGAAAAAGGTATTCTCAAGAAGTGGTTAAAATCTGGGTTTATAGAGAAACAAATGTTCCATTCCACAATAGCAGGAACTCCACAAGGTGGAATTATATCTCCTGTACTTGCTAATCTAACCCTAGACGGTCTTGAAGATGTTTTCATTAAACACTTTGGTAAGAAAGGGACAAAGAAACGCAAGGCAAGTGGTGTGCACCTGATCCGCTATGCCGATGATTTTATAGTAACTGGAAAATCGAAAGAAATTCTTGAAACTAAAGTCAAACGGCTAGTAGAGGTTTTCTTAGGTTATAGGGGGTTAACCTTATCAGCAGGAAAAACTAAGATCACACATATAAAACATGGGTTTGATTTTCTAGGTCAGACAGCGCGTAAGTACAGAACGAAATTAATCATCAAACCTTCAGTAAAAAGCATAAGCAGGCTACTGAAAAGCGTTCGGTGCTTGGTTCGTAAGAGTGGTGCACAAACCCAAGAAAAGGTAATTGAAGTCCTCTCACCTCATATTCGAGGTTGGGCCTATTATCATCGTGGGATATGTGCAAGAAAAGCTTACGAGAAAGTTGACCATGAGATTTTTAAAGCCTTATGGCAATGGTCAAAGCGCAGACATCCTAACAAAGGTAAACGCTGGATCAAAAGGAAGTACTTCAAAGTCATAGAAACCAGAAAATGGTGTTTTGCGGCTTTGACTAAGGATAAAGATACAAACAAATGGAAAGAACTTTTCCAGGCGACAAGTGTATCAATTCGACGCCATAAGAAAGTTAGAGCAGTAGCTAACCCCTATGATAAAGAGTGGTATGCTTACTTTAAAGAACGTCAATCAAAAAAACTTTTCTCTTTGCAGAAATGGTGTAATATGATTAACGTTAGCTCTAAGAAGGGATTTGATATGTCCAAAAGTTCGAAGAAAATTGTAGCCGGTTCTCATCAAAAGGACTTAAGGTGGCTCGAGCCGTATGAGGGAAAACTTTCACGTACGGTTCCTAGAGGAGGGTTCAATGGGCAGGTATCTTAGTCCATTGAATCCTTACTCGTTCAAGCTAATCTTTGGTACTGAAAAGAACAGTAATATACTTATACATTTTCTGAATGATATCCTGGAGTTTACCGGGGAAAATGCAGTACAAGCAGTTGAATTCTTAAATACTATCATGAATCCTGAAATTGCTTCTGATAAACAAAGTATAGTTGATATTCTTTGCAAAGATTCAACTGGTAGGAAATTTGTGGTTGAAATGCAAGTTGCAAGGGATAAAGGCTTTGAAAAGCGTGCTCAATTGTACGCAGCAAAAGCATATTCAAGGCAATCTGGCAATTACGCTGATTTACAAAAAGTGTACTTTATTGCCATTTCTAACTGTAACTTATTTAATGAAGAGGTGTCTTATCTATCCACTCACAATATACGTGATATAAAAACTAATGGGCATTACTTAAAAGATTTTCAATTTGTATTTATTGAGTTACCAAAGTTTACTAAAAGTAGAGTGGATGAATTAGAAACGACAGTGGAGCGTTGGTGCTTCTTTTTTAGGTATGCAGAGGAAACTACAAATGAAGATCTAAAAAAAATAGCAGAACAGGAACCAGTGATAAAACTAGCGTATGATGAATTGGACAAATCTGGCTGGAATGAAAAAGATTTAGTAGCATACGAAGAAAAGGACATGGATGTATATAAAGAGGCTAATATCTGGGCACAAAGACTTGACGATGCTACTGAAAAAGGTAAAAAAGAAGGTATAGAGAAAGGCATCCAAATCGGCGAAGAACGTGGTAGAGAAGAAGGTAAAGAAGAAGGTAGAGAGGAAGGTAGAAAAGCAGAGAAAATTGAAGTGGCAAAGAATCTACTTAAAGTAGGTATTTCCATTGATATTATCGCTGAAACTACTGGCCTTACAATTGATGAGCTAAAGCAACTTCAAGATGAATACGAAACACAAATCTGAATTTTTAAACTTTATTCAAGAAAGGGGTTACCTATATCAATGTACAAACGTTGAAGGACTAGACCAATTGTTATCACAGGACAGCTATATCGTCGCGTATATTGGCTTTGATTGCACAGCACCAAGTCTTCATATTGGCAGTCTGATTCAAATTATGATGCTCCGTCACCTGCAAAAATTTGGCTATAAGCCAATAGTTTTACTTGGAGGCGGCACAACGAAAATAGGTGATCCATCAGGTAAAGATAAAGCAAGAAGTGTTTTATCAATTGAAAATATCGGCCAAAATATACTTGGTATAAGAAAAACACTGGAGAAAATGATCTCCTTTGGTAGTGGAAAAACTGATGCAGTTATAGTAAATAATGCAGATTGGTTGGATAGTATAAAATACATAGACTTTTTACGCGATATAGGGGCATATTTTTCTGTGAATCGCATGTTAAGTTTTGATAGTGTAAAAACCAGACTTGATAGGGAGCAGAACTTAAGCTTTTTAGAATTTAATTATATGTTGCTGCAGGCTTATGATTTTGCTGAGCTAAATAAAAAATATGGCTGCCGCTTACAGATTGGAGGATCAGACCAATGGGGAAATATAGTCAACGGAATTGAACTTGGCAAAAAATTGAATTTATCTGAGCTATTTGGTCTGACTACGCCTCTCTTGTTGAATGCTCAAGGAAATAAAATGGGTAAAACAGAAAGTGGGGCAGTATGGCTCGATGGCGATATGCTAAAGCCTTATGATTATTGGCAATATTTCCGTAATGTTGATGATCAGGATGTTGGACGTTTCCTTAGATTATTTACTGATTTGTCAATTGATGAGGTTAAAAAGCTAGAATCTTTAAAAGATCAGGAAATAAATGAAGCAAAAAAAGTTCTGGCAACTGAGGTAACAAAAATATGCCACGGTGATGAAGAAGCAGAAAAAGCGTGTTCTGCCTCAATTTCAGCTTTTGAAAATGAAGATAGCTCACTTCTTCCTGATTACATAATAACAAAAGAAAAAGTTGCCGATGGTATATCACTGGTAGACTTGCTGCACGAAACCGGCTTCGAGCTTTCTAAAGGTGCTGCAAAACGTTTAATACAGGGTAATGGATGCAAGATTAATGATAATACTATAAATGATATTAACTACATGATAAACTCTGAAAGCTTTAAAGACCAACCATTTGTAAAATTATCTGCAGGCAAGAAACGCCATATTAAAGTTGTAGTTTCAATGTAGCTAGATTACAGTACGTGTTGGAAGTGATGCAAGAAACCTAATGAAGAAAATAAAACTCGGAATATTGATTTCAGGCAGAGGATCAAACATGCAGGCTTTAATAAAATCATGTAATGAACAAGGTTTTCCTGCAGAAGTTGCCTGTGTTATCACAAATAATAGCAACGCTGCAGGCCTTAAAGCAGCAGAACAAGTGAAGATTCCATCATTTGTCGTGAATGATAAGCCGCTTGATGCTGATAGGATTCATGAAATACTAATTCAACACAAAGTTGATTTGGTTTGCCTTGCAGGGTTTATGAGAATTCTCAAAGCTGACTTCTTAAGTAAGTGGGATAATAAAGTAATAAATGTTCATCCATCTTTGCTTCCATCTTTTAAAGGCCTAAATGCACAAGAGCAAGCCTTAAAAGCAGGAGTAAAAATTACAGGCTGCACTGTACATTATGTTACTCCTGAAGTTGACGCTGGAGCAATAATCACTCAAACTGCTGTGCCAATTCTGCCAAATGACGATGTTAATAGCCTATCAGAACGTATTTTAGTTGAGGAACATAAGTGCTATAGAGAGGCAGTGAAGATGATAGCAGAAGAACAAAACTAGGATTAGACTTCTTCTAAACTAAATTCCTGAAAAAGGGTATCCATTCAGGTGTATGGCTTAAGAAGCAATAGCCAGTAGGTTTTGAAAAGGATTTAACTTCTTTTGCCTCCAAGTCAAGTACAATGAAATTATCCTCTCAAGAAACATATTTCCCCGTTTCGATTGTGTAAAATATGAAACTTTTCGGTAAACAACGTAATGCCGAATCTGTCGCTCAGCATAGTTGTTTGTCAGTGGAATATTTTCTGGATCGTCCAAAAATTTCCACATCATCAGATCCGATTTCATGATATTTTTTGCTACTCGAGACGCTCCAATTGCCTCGGGTAAATTTGATATATTCTTTAAGTAATATCTCGTTCGCTTGCGTAATTTTCTTGCTCTTCTTATGAACCTTAATGTGTCTATTTCATCCTTTAACAGAGCTTTTTTCAATGCAAATAATTCAGTAGCAACATTCCTTAAATAATACCCCAAAACTTTCACTTCGCTATTCCAACTATGAGACAACCTTTCAAAATCTCTTGCTAAATGTGCCCAACAGACCTGCCTTTTCTTGCTGGAAAAGTAGTTGTAAGCTGCATATCTGTCGGTCACTACTAGGTTGTTATTCTTTCCAAATTTACTATTTTCCAGGACTTTCATCCCTCTTGACTCTGTCAATTTGATCACACTTCCTATTTTGCTCGCAAACATCCAGCACCAGCCCTGTTTACCTTTGTTGTAATGGCTAGTTTCATCGATATGTAAAATTTTGCTCTTGCTTACCTCTTCCTCAATTTGCTCATATGCTTCTTGGCATTTTTCTGCCACTCTAGCCTCGCTATTTGATACACTACCGACGCTGATATCCAGGTTGAAAATGTCCTTTATAATATTTGCCACTTCTTTTTTCGAATTCTTGTAAAATCCACTTAATGCTGTAATTACTGACTTAACTCTTGGACCAAATGTGTCCGCAGTTACTCCTTCTTGTAGCTTGCTACTTTTTCTTTTTCCACATCTTTTGCAACGTCCATGCTCTAGTTGATATTCAACTACATACGGCTTGATTTCCGGCAAATCGACCTTTTGATGAGTATACGGATCTTTTGATACCGCAATTTCTCCTCCGCACTCACACGTATTGGGCAGTTCTATTTTTACCATCTCATCTGCCTCCATTTTAGGGCGGTAACTGCCTTTATGTCCAACCTGTGCTCCTACTTTCCTGTCACTTTTTGGCTTATTTTCCCTCATCTTATATAATTCTTTGGAGCTTGGTATAGATGAATTTTTTGAACTTAAGCCAAGCCTTTCTTTTAACTCAGCGTTTTCGATCCTTAGCGCTTTATTTTCTGCTTTAAGCTCTTCTATTTTTGTTTCTAACTTTTCTATAGTCTGCTTAAACTTTCGCAAAATTCTAAAAGATCAACCATATTACCTCACAGCCACTCTAGTTTACCTTTTTAGCATTCCTTGTCTACTCTTTATTTTACCGCCCGGCTGAATGGATACATGATACACCCATTTTAAGTAGATTTTTTGCCACCTCAATTTTTCCAGCTTCTCTTCCTTTCTCTATCCCCTTCTCTTCACCAATTTTAATTCCTTCCTCTCTGCCTTCTTCTCTTCCTTTCTCTCTACCCTCCTCTCTTCCCTTTGCAGTAGCAAGGTCAATTCTGTATTCAATAATGGCTTCTTCCTTGTGTAAGTCCATTATTCTCTCTTCATAGGCTAACAAATCTTTTTCATCCCAGTGGAATTTATTTAACTCTTCATAAGCTTGCTTTATTACTGGTGCTCTTCTTGCAATCTTTTTTAGGTCTTCGTCTGTGGTGTTCTCTGCATATTTAAAGAAAAAACACCACTTTTCTACGATATTTTCTAGTTGCTTAACTTCATTTTTAGGAAATTTTGGCAGCTCAATAAAGACAAATTGTAAATCTTTTAAATAATTTCCATTAATATTGATATCCCGTATGTTATGTGTGGATATATAATCTACTTCTTCAGGAAATAAATTACAATTAGCAATGGCGATGAAGTAAACTTTTTGTAAATCAACATAATTGCCAGATCTGTCCAATTGCCTTGAATATGCCCTTGCAGCGTACAATTGAGCGCGTTTTTCAAAGCCTTTGTCACGAGCCACTTGCATTTCAATGATGAATCTATTGTTGGCAGAATCTTTGCATAAAATATCGACAATACTTTGCTTATCAGAAGCAATCTCTGGGTCCATGATAGTGCTCAAGAATTCAACTTCTTGTATCTTGCTTTCTGCAGTAAAGCCTAAAATATCGTTCAAAAAGTGAATGAGAATATTTTTGTTCTTCTCTGAGCCGAAAATCCTCTTGAAAGTTAAATCACATTTTGGATCAAGGAATTTTGTCAGGACCATAATTTTTAGCGTGTTGAACAGATGAATTGTATAGCATTTTGAGTAGAGTTGCAATGGCAATAGGGTGGCTTTGTTGCATAGCTAAAGTAAAAAGAACTGGGAGTTACTGACGAAATTCATTATAAACAGGCATTTAACCGACAAAGGAAAAATATGCCAGTCAAAATGAAAGTCAGTAACTGCTACGAATATAACAAATTTCTCCAAGAAAGAGGAAATATTTTTTATTACGTCAACGATGCCATAGAAAATTGGTACGAAAAAAGTCCCAAAATGACCGGTGGCAACAATATTTATAGTGATAAAGTCGTAATTCTAATTCACATAATAACTTATTTGTTTAGAATAGGCCTAAGACAAACGGTGGGGTTTATAGCGGGATACCTTGAGCAAATAGGAAAAAATTTGCAAGTTATCAGCTATTCCCAGGCTTCCAGAAGATTCAAAAAGCTTAACTTAAAAATTAATGATCGAAGACATGATAAAAACAGTATGGAAAATATTGAGATCGCCATAGATAGCACTGGAATAAGCATCTACAATAATATTCCAGGCCATAGTAAGGCAAACGGTACAGATAGAAAGTACCGTGGCTATAAGCAAACAAGAAAATTGCATGTAATGCTGGAGATAGGTAGCAAAAAAGTCATAGCTGCAAAATACAGTAGTGGAGTTTATTCTGACCACTATGGAGCCTGTGATCTTATTGCAAGGGCTAATGCTAAATACAATATAAGCACACTATATGCAGACAGAGCATATAATCGAAAGAAGTTATACAAATTGTGCAATGAGCTTGGCATAAAGACAAAAATTCCTCTGCAAAACAATGCAGTGGAGCATCCAAAGCTGGATTATATGGCTGAGAGAAATTCTACAATCAAGCTCATAAAGTCATATGGTGAAGATGGTATGAAGAAGTGGAAAAAAGAGATAAATTATGGGAAGAGATCTTATATAGAAAGTTTTTTCTCGCGACTGAAGCAAACATTTGGGTTTAGTTTTAGGAACAAATCTGAGATTAACCGTGAGAAAGAAATGCTACTCAAGTGTTATTTGCTGAACAAATTTACTGAAATAGGCATGGCTAAATTTGAGATAGCTTCATGAATTTATTATGCATTGCCTCCTATCCAAAGAGCGATGCAACAAAGCCATCCCAGTGTCGAGCACTAGGATGACACCGTTTTGTGGAAGCTACTGGCCTAAAACACAACGTTCGTACAGATGTATGTCAAGTACTGGTATGACATCCTTTTGTTGGTAACTGACCTAAAACACAACGTTTGTATACTTCTGTGCTTCACGCGCTAGAATGACACCTTTCTTTATGATCCATAATATACCTTAAATTCAGTTATTTCCAAAACGGAAATAACTGAATTTTTTTACGTAATATGGTCTTCATGCACTAGAAAATGATGTCATTCTGGCGCATGACGCTAGAATCCAGGAATTTCAATTGGGCATAAATGATGAATATAAAAGTTATTTTGAATGGAATTTAAAGGCTGGATCCTAGTGTCGAGCACTAGGATGACACCCTTCTGTTGGTAACTGGCCTAAAATACGATGTTCGTACAGATGTATGTCAAGTACTGGTATGACACCCTTTTGTTGGTAACTGGCCTAAAACGCAATGTTCGTACAGTTGTGAATTTCACACAGAAATAACACCTGAATGGCTGCTGTCTTTATAATGGTTATGCAAGTTCTAATATCTATTTATCAGGTGCAGTCTCAAATACTTTGAGCCCAATAACTCCTAATATGATTACAGTAAAGCATATCATTTCAAACGTACCAGATGGCTCATCAAACAGATAAATTCCTAATATCGAAGCTCCTACAGCACCTACCCCAGTCCAAATTGAGTAGCATACTCCAATGGGAATAGAGCGCGTAGCTAGCGAGAGTAAATATGTGCTAAAGGTCATAGTTAATATATTTAGTATTGATGGTATAAGCTCAGTAAACCCAGCACTACTTTTTAGTGTTAAAACCCAAAATATTTCAACTACTGCTGATAATAATAAATATAACCAATCCATGCTCAAGCTCTAGTTAAGAATTCCAATCCTACAGATCCTACTACTATCAGTACGATGCATATGGTCTGATACAAGTTCATCTTCTTTTTAAGAGCAATAACATCAATTAGAATCACTCCAACTGTGCATATTCCAGAAGAAATTGCATAACATACTCCAATAGGAAGATCTTTTACTGCAAGAGATAAAAAATAAATGCTCAAGACCATACTAACTAACGTTACAATTAGCGGCATAGTTTTAGTAAAACCATCGCTAAACCTTAGTGCTATAGCCCACAATATCTCTATAAGGCTGGATAATAGTAAGTATAGCCAAGGCATTTCCGTAATATTTTAAATTCATATTATAATAGAAATTAATTATTAAAATTATACTAAGATTGTAATACTTTTAATATATATCTTTTACTAGAGAGAGCTATAGTTCAGCCAAATGAATCAAAATTTAATTAACCCTCTCCAGCTAATCTCTCTGCCTCATTTCGGGAAATTAGTGCTTCAATAAATTCATCTAGTTCACCTTCTTTGATAATTTGTTCTAACCGATGCGAAGTTAGATTAATTCTGTGATCTGTTATTCTTGACTGTGGAAAGTTATACGTCCTAATGCGCTCGGAGCGATCTCCTGAGCCAATTTGGCTTTTCCGCATTGTGGATCTTTCCGCTTCCTTTTTTTGTCTCTCAATTTCATATAATCTTGCCCTTAAGACTTTTAATGCCTTAGCTTTGTTCTTATGCTGCGATTTTTCATCTTGCTGTATTACAACTATTCCAGTTGGCAAATGCGTGACTCTTACCGCACTATCGGTTGTATTAACCGACTGCCCACCAGGGCCACTGGACCTATAAACATCTATCCGCAAATCTTTTTCTTCTATTTTAAAATCAACTTCTTCCACCTCAGGTAATATTGCAACAGTAGCTGCAGAAGTATGTAATCTACCTGAGGACTCCGTTTCTGGCACTCTCTGCACTCTGTGCACTCCTGATTCAAATTTTAGCCTTGCAAACACTTCTGTTCCATTGATAAGCGCAGATGCCTCCTTATATCCACCTATACCTGTATTAGAAATGCTAATCGGCTCAAACTTCCAATTCCTTATTTCTGCGTATTTTTGGTACATGCGAAACAACATCGCTGCAAACAATGCTGCTTCTTCCCCTCCCGTCCCTGCTCTAATTTCTAATATTGCGTTTCTTGAATCATCCTCATCCCTGGGCAATAGCGCTAGCTTTAATTTCGTCTTTATTTGCGGTAATGTCACTTTCTGTTTTTCAAAAAATTCTTCTTTTGCTAGCTCTTTTATGTCGTGATCACTACCTTCATCCTTCATTATTTCTTCTAAATCCGTAATCTCCTCCAGTAGTGTGTCATATTCATTAATTATCTTGATTATTGGCCTGAGCTCAGAGTATTCCTTTGAAAAACTGATAAATTCCTTTTGACTAAGGTGAGTTGGGTCCCCTAATTTTTTTTCTATATCATTGAATTTTTTCTTTAGATCTTGTAAATTATTCTCTATGTCCATATTAGCAATTCTGAAATAAAAAATTCCTTATATCAAGCAATAACGCTATATTATACCTACTACCCTGAATATTTCTATATATAATGGTAAGACGAATAACTTCAACTTGTAATTTCGTATTCGGAGCAACAGATAAAAAATCATTGCCTGATGAATCAATTCCAGAGATAGCATTTGCTGGCAGGTCAAATGTTGGGAAATCAAGTCTTATCAATTTGTTAATTAACAGCAAGAAAGCTGCCAGAGTTTCCTCCAAGCCAGGATGCACCAAGCAAATAAACTTCTACTCTATGTATAATGATAAATTCAGACTTGTTGATTTACCAGGATATGGCTACTCTCGCGCAAGTAAGGAGGAAATTATTAAATATTTAAGCTTAATAGAGTATTATCTAGTTAAAAGGAACAACTTAAGGAGAGTGTTCGTGCTAATAGACAGCAAGATAGGATTAAAAGAAATAGACAAAGACTTCATTTATTGGTTAAAATGTAATAATATTAACTTTAACATTGTGTTAACAAAGACAGACAAAATCAGTCAAAAAAGCTTGGATACTGTTTTAGAAGACACTCAAAGATGGATTAATAACGAAGATGTATTAATTCATAAAATCAGCACCCGTGTGAAATATAAGGTAAGAGATGAGTTTTTCAGATTTGCAAAGTAAAAAAATGAGTAGCACCATACCGTTCGAGCAGAAGGCAGAGGTATTGCTTGAAGTGCTATCTAATATACCCAATTTTGTAGGTGAAACCTTTGTTATTAAGTGTAATAGCATAA
Organism: Wolbachia endosymbiont of Ctenocephalides felis wCfeT; assembly: GCF_012277295.1. Classification (NCBI taxonomy): domain Bacteria; kingdom Pseudomonadati; phylum Pseudomonadota; class Alphaproteobacteria; order Rickettsiales; family Anaplasmataceae; genus Wolbachia; species Wolbachia endosymbiont of Ctenocephalides felis. Next base: position 901,871 of record NZ_CP051156.1, on the reverse strand, counting down.
TGCTTTCAGATGAGATCCTATTCAACACTTTTGTATACAATGTTGTTCTATTAAAACAGCTTGGTATAAATCCAATCATAGTTCATGACGGAGAATATGAAATTGATTCAGTATTAAAAACACTGGGCATGAGTAGTAAATTTGTAAATGATATCAGACTTGCAGATGAAGATACCATGAAAATCATTGAAATGGCGCTATGTGGCTCAGTAAATAAAAAAATTGTCCAGCATATAAACTCTGCAGGTGGTTCAGCTATTGGGTTATGCGGAAAAGATGGCAATTTGATAAAGGCTGAGAGGATAACTTCCACTCTTAGAGAAAATAGTGCAAACAATATCGAAAAGATATTAGATATGGGATTCTTTGGCAAACCAATTGAGATCAATCCTGATATATTATTTTTTGTTGAGGAATCAGATTTCATACCTGTTATTGCACCCATAGGGTATGGAAAAAACGGAGAGACGTATAATATTGATGCTGATAGTGTTGCAAGCATAATAGCAATTGCAGTTTCTGCGTCTAAAATGATAATCTTTAGCGATACAAACGAAGAAATGAATCAAATTATTGGTAACAAAGTTTCAGTTAGTAGTTTAAATATATCCATTGAATATGGAAAAATTAGAGGGGAAAAATTCATTGAAAGGCTTACAGCATATTCCAAAATGATAGAAGAATGTGCTGGAGTTGTTCACATAGTTGATAGTAGAATACCTAATATTATGCTTGATTTATTTACTGAAGATAACTCTAGTATATCGATTGTAGGAGATCTTCGCTGAGTATCCATTCAGCCGGGCGGTAAAATAAAGAGTAGACAAGGAATGCTAAAAAGGTAAACTAGAGTGGCTGTGAGGTAATATGGTTGATCTTTTAGAATTTTGCGAAAGTTTAAGCAGACTATAGAAAAGTTAGAAACAAAAATAGAAGAGCTTAAAGCAGAAAATAAAGCGCTAAGGATCGAAAACGCTGAGTTAAAAGAAAGGCTTGGCTTAAGTTCAAAAAATTCATCTATACCAAGCTCCAAAGAATTATATAAGATGAGGGAAAATAAGCCAAAAAGTGACAGGAAAGTAGGAGCACAGGTTGGACATAAAGGCAGTTACCGCCCTAAAATGGAGGCAGATGAGATGGTAAAAATAGAACTGCCCAATACGTGTGAGTGCGGAGGAGAAATTGCGGTATCAAAAGATCCGTATACTCATCAAAAGGTCGATTTGCCGGAAATCAAGCCGTATGTAGTTGAATATCAACTAGAGCATGGACGTTGCAAAAGATGTGGAAAAAGAAAAAGTAGCAAGCTACAAGAAGGAGTAACTGCGGACACATTTGGTCCAAGAGTTAAGTCAGTAATTGCAGCATTAAGTGGATTTTACAAGAATTCGAAAAAAGAAGTGGCAAATATTATAAAGGACATTTTCAACCTGGATATCAGCGTCGGTAGTGTATCAAATAGTGAGGCTAGAGTGGCAGAAAAATGCCAAGAAGCATATGAGCAAATTGAGGAAGAGGTAAGCAAGAGCAAAATTTTACATATCGATGAAACTAGCCATTACAACAAAGGTAAACAGGGCTGGTGCTGGATGTTTGCGAGCAAAATAGGGAGTGTGATCAAATTGACAGAGTCAAGAGGGATGAAAGTCCTGGAAAATAGTAAATTTGGAAAGAATAACAACCTAGTAGTGACCGACAGATGTGCAGCTTACAACTACTTTTCCAGCAAGAAAAGGCAGGTCTGTTGGGCACATTTAGCAAGAGATTTTGAAAGGTTGTCTCATAGTTGGAATAGCGAAGTGAAAGTTTTGGGGTATTATTTAAGGAATGTTGCTACTGAATTATTTGCATTGAAAAAAGCTCTGTTAAAGGATGAAATAGACACATTAAGGTTCATAAGAAGAGCAAGAAAATTACGCAAGCGAACGAGATATTACTTAAAGAATATATCAAATTTACCCGAGGCAATTGGAGCGTCTCGAGTAGCAAAAAATATCATGAAATCGGATCTGATGATGTGGAAATTTTTGGACGATCCAGAAAATATTCCACTGACAAACAACTATGCTGAGCGACAGATTCGGCATTACGTTGTTTACCGAAAAGTTTCATATTTTACACAATCGAAACGGGGAAATATGTTTCTTGAGAGGATAATTTCATTGTACTTGACTTGGAGGCAAAAGAAGTTAAATCCTTTTCAAAACCTACTGGCTATTGCTTCTTAAGCCATACACCTGAATGGATACCATATCTGTCGGTCACTACTAGGTTGTTATTCTTTCCAAATTTACTATTTTCCAGGACTTTCATCCCTCTTGACTCTGTCAATTTGATCACACTCCCTATTTTGCTCGCAAACATCCAGCACCAGCCCTGTTTACCTTTGTTGTAATGGCTAGTTTCATCGATATGTAAAATTTTGCTCTTGCTTACCTCTTCCTCAATTTGCTCATATGCTTCTTGGCATTTTTCTGCCACTCTAGCCTCACTATTTGATACACTACCGACGCTGATATCCAGGTTGAAAATGTCCTTTATAATATTTGCCACTTCTTTTTTCGAATTCTTGTAAAATCCACTTAATGCTGCAATTACTGACTTAACTCTTGGACCAAATGTGTCCGCAGTTACTCCTTCTTGTAGCTTGCTACTTTTTCTTTTTCCACATCTTTTGCAACGTCCATGCTCTAGTTAATATTCAACTACATACGGCTTGATTTCCGGCAAATCGACCTTTTGATGAGTATACGGATCTTTTGATACCGCAATTTCTCCTCCGCACTCACACGTATTGGGCAGTTCTATTTTTACCATCTCATCTGCCTCCATTTTAGGGCGGTAACTGCCTTTATGTCCAACCTGTGCTCCTACTTTCCTGTCACTTTTTGGCTTATTTTCCCTCATCTTATATAATTCTTTGGAGCTTGGTATAGATGAATTTTTTGAACTTAAGCCAAGCCTTTCTTTTAACTCAGCGTTTTCGATCCTTAGCGCTTTATTTTCTGCTTTAAGCTCTTCTATTTTTGTTTCTAACTTTTCTATAGTCTGCTTAAACTTTCGCAAAATTCTAAAAGATCAACTATATTACCTCACAGCCACTCTAGTTTACCTTTTTAGCATTCCTTGTCTACTTTTTATTTTACCGCCCGGCTGAATGGATACAACAAATAGCAGCACCGCTTGCATGAAAAACTTACCCCAATGCCAGTCAGGCACTGGCATTGGTGGTTAATGTGTGAAAGTAGAAACTAAAGATCTCTCAGAAACGTTAATTTCTTTTATATCTGCAACCTTGCCTGCATTATCAAATGAAATTTGCAGGGACTTACTGCTATATTTTCTTTTTCCAAGGAAATTGGCTTGTTTAATTTTGTATGAGATGTAATACCAAGTATTATCATCAAATCTTGATACTAATGTTGGTGATCCTAAAGTATGAACTATCGTTTCTTTATCATCTCCCACTTTTATTTTGCTCCACAATTCAACACTCATGCCAGGAGCACCGTGATTATAAGTCGTGTGCATGCAGCCAGCTAAGAATAATAAAACAAAGGATATTAATATTCGCATTTCTGTTAATAAATTACTTAAGTCTATAATATACTGATAGGGCTATTGATCGTCAAATCTTTAAAAGTTGCATTCTTAGTACAACTCAATATAACTTAGTATAACATTTATTATTCAGGTATCCTATGTCATTATTAAAAGCAGATCCAATATATAAACCTTTTAATTATCCTTGGGCATATGATGCATGGTTGCAGCAGCAAAGGATACATTGGATACCTGAGGAAGTTCCACTTGCGGATGACGTAAAGGATTGGAAAACCAAACTTTCAGATGTAGAGAAGAATTTACTTACTCAAATCTTTAGGTTCTTTACTCAGGCAGATATTGAAGTAAATAACTGCTATATGAGGCATTATTCAAACATATTCAAGCCAACAGAAATATGCATGATGCTTGCAAGTTTTTCTAACATGGAAACCATACATATTGCTGCTTATTCCTATCTTTTGGATACAATTGGTATGCCAGAAGATGAGTATAAGGCGTTCTTAAAATATGATGCTATGAGAAAGAAGTACGAATATATGCTAGAGTTTGAAGAAAGCAAAAAACACGATAAAAAACATGTAGCTAAAACCTTGGCGGTGTTTGGTGCATTTACCGAAGGGCTGCAATTGTTTGCATCATTTGCAATTTTACTTAACTTTCAGCGTTTTGGAAAAATGAAGGGTATGGGGCAGATAATCGCTTGGTCAGCACGTGACGAGACCTTGCATACTAACTCAATTATTACTTTGTTTAATACATTTATAAAAGAAAATAGCGAAATTTGGAATGATGAATTTAAGGAGGAACTATACTCCGCATGTCGCACTATTGTTGAGCTTGAAGATAAGTTCATAAGGCTCGCTTTTGATTTAGGGGATGTTGAAGGACTTTCTGCAGAAGAGGTGCGTAATTACATACGCTATATAGCAAACAGACGGTTAACGCAGCTTGGTCTTGATAATATGTATGATATAAATGACAATCCTCTCCCATGGCTTGATGAGATACTAAATGGCGTTGAGCATACAAACTTCTTTGAAAATAGAGTTACTGAATATAGCCGTGCAGCAACACAAGGCACATGGGAGGAGGCTTTTGACGATACCGGTACAGGTGAATAAGTATACTATTTTAAGTATATTAAAAATATATGCTTAAAAGTAAAAAAGTTCTGTCTTTTTTTATGTAAATCACGTAATATCTGAAATAGGTTTAGTAGCGAGGTATTCCAGTGAAGTTGTCAGAAGAGGCATGGAAAAAATCGGAAAGCATTTACAAAGCACTTATTGAACATCCATTTAATCAGGAGTTAATGAAGGGAACACTGCCAAAAGAAAAGTTTGGCTATTATATAGAACAGGACTCCATATATTTAAAAGGTCTGGCACGCGTATTTGCTAAGATTGCAGCACTATCTCACAATGCAGAAAACATCAAGCAATTTTCAAAATTTGCATTGGATTCCATAATTATCGGTGAAGAAATTGTAAACAAATTCATTGGTGATGAACTCGAGTTAAAGGTCACTGGTAATGTTGCAAATGCAACATCGAATTATGTGAAATATTTGATTGACTTATCAATAAATGAGCCTATTGAAGTTATTATAGCAGCAATCTTACCTGCTGTTTGGGTTTATCATGAAGCTGGATTATATATAGCTAAAAATGCTAATTCTCTAAATTCCTTTCATCTTTGGATTGAAACCTATTCCGGTCAAGAGTTCGCGCATTGTGTGAAGTATGTTATAGAAATTTTTGATCGTTTTTCTGAACAATTGGGTGGAGCTGCAAAATTAAAAATGCTAAATGTGTTTCACAAGAGTGTTTGTTTGGAGAAAGAGTTTTTAGACGATGTTTATGCATGCACCTTTAAGCCAGAACTTGCTTGTAAAATTTAGCTCTTGTATAATCATAAACGTAGTCCAAAAATTCCAAATATTTCTTAATGAAAATATCTTGAAAAATCCATAAAAAAAGTATATAATTAACATGTCATCTCTTTATAATAAACATTCTATAATGACTCTAAAATACATGCTTACTACCAACTCTATTGAAGTTACAGTTTTACCAATTTACATTGAAGAGCAATCCATTCCTCATGAAGATTGTTATGTGTGGATTTATAATGTCAAAATAAAAAATAAGAGTAAATCAACTATTCAATTACTAAGCCGTCACTGGCAGGTAATAGACTATAAAGGACAAAAAAATGAAATTGACGGTATTGGCGTTATTGGAGAACAGCCTATCATAAGACCCGGAGAAGTATTCAAATATACAAGTGGAACATATTTAAATGCTCCATCAGGAATAATGCAAGGAAGCTATCAATTTCTTAATGAAGAGAGTACAAAAATTTTTAAAGTGATAATTCCTCCCTTTTCTTTAGATAGTCCATATACAAATGCCAGACCGCATTAACTTACTTGACATATTGTAGCATTGTAGATAAGATTTATAATAGATTAACGATTAGGTTTGAATATGTTTATTTCTGAAGCCTTTGCAGCAGGTGCAGAAACATCAAGTGCTGGCGCATCTTTTGCTAGCTTTATTCCATTAATTTTAATATTTGTGGTATTTTACTTTCTGATTATTAGACCTCAACAAAAAAAACTAAAGGAACACAGAAAGCTTATAGATCAAATAAAACGCGGTGATATGGTGATCACTTCTGCTGGGATAATAGGTTCAGTAAATAGAGTTGATGAGACAAATGCACAGTTTATAGTAGAAATAGCACCAAAAGTTGAAGTCAAGATTTTAAAATCTGCTATATCTGAGGTTTTAAGCAAAGACGCTCAACAAGTAGCAATGCAACCTGTCGAAAAAAATAAAATAGAGAAAGATAAAATCATAGCAGAAAATAAAAAGGGAAAGGGAAATAAAAGCAAAAATGCTGCATAATTTTGAGGTAATGCTTTATCAGTTGTGTGTGGATTATTTGGTGCAGTAAGCAGTGGTGATTCAGTAATACCAACCTTACTGGCCGGGCTGCAAAAACTGGAATATAGAGGATACGATTCTTCAGGCATAGCAATAATAAACAATACAGGTGAAATAGAGGTTACAAAATCAGAAGGAAAGGTTGCAAGACTGTGTGAAGTTGTGAGTAGCAATCAAATGTCTAGCAGCACAGTTGGTATAGCACATACTCGTTGGGCCACACATGGCATGCCAGGGCTTAAAAATGCTCACCCCATCCATACAAGTAAAGTTGTTGTTGCACATAATGGTATAATTGAGAATTATGATTTACTTAAAAAGAGCTTAGAAAAAAGAGGAATGCTATTTCATACTGACACTGATACAGAGGTTATACCAAATATGCTAACCTTATATCTCAATGAAGGTTCATCACCTATTGATTCTCTATTTAAGTGTTTAAGTAGCTTGCATGGCTCGTTTGCTTTGGTCATATTATTTGCAGAACATCCAGATGCTTTATTTGTGGCAAAAAGAAATTTGCCTCTAGCTATAGGTTATAATTGCAATGCAATGTTTGCCGCATCTGATTCTAATACCTTAAGTGCATTTGTAGAAAGAATATTGCATCTCGAAGATGATGATGTTGCAGTAATAAAATCCAGCGAAGTTATTATATATAACAATGGTGTACAAGTTGAGCGCAACATAGAGAATAATACACCAAGTGATTTTTTGATTAGCAAAAATGGTTACTCAAGCTTCATGCTAAAAGAAATTTTTGAGCAGCCGTGTGCACTGAATAAAACAATAAATCAATTTTATCAAAAGTATAGCGAGTTTAATAAAAAGTCGCTTTCTGAGCTTACCATAGTTGGGTGTGGTTCATCCTATTTTGCTGGTCTAATAGCTAAATATTGGCTAGAAAGCATTGCCCAAGTCCGAGTTTATTTAGAAATTTCATCAGAGTTTAGATACAGCAACATTAAAGCAGAAGAGGGTTGTGTTGCATTATTCATCTCTCAATCTGGTGAAACTGCAGACACTATGGAAGCATTACGCTATGCAAAATCGCAAAAGCAAACAATTATCAGCATAACTAATACATTTAGTAGCAGCATAGAAAAGATGTCGGACATCGTGCTGCACACTCTTGCTGGTCCTGAAATTGGTGTTGCATCAACAAAAACTTTTTCTGCGCAGCTTGCGATCTTAGCTTGCTTTGCTGTGGAAATTGCAAAATCAAAATGTACGCTAAGTGAGAATAGAATAAAACAGCTAAGCAGCGCCATTAACTCTGTTCCCGAGTGTGTTGAGCATGTCTTGAATATAGTAAAAATACAGCACGTGGCAGATAGTATATTGGAACACAATAATGTCATCTTAATCGGCAGAGGTAGTTCTTATGGGGTAGCAATGGAAGGCGCTTTAAAAATTAAGGAGCTCTCATATATCAACACTATTGGCATTGCTGCAGGAGAGATGAAGCATGGTTCTATTGCATTAATAGACTCAACGGTGCTTGTAATAGCAATTATTCCATATGATAATTTATTTTTTAAAACGCTGTCTAACATACAAGAAATTATTGCAAGAAAGGGTAAAGTGATAGCCTTCAGTGATAGGCAAGGAATACCATTCTTAAGAGGAATTTGCACAGATGTGATACAACTTCCAGAAGTTGATAATTTTATCTCTCCAATAATCTACAGCGTCGCTATGCAGCTTCTTGCCTATTTTACTGCGGTGAAAAAAGGGCTAGATGCTGACTGTCCAAGAAACTTAGCTAAGTCTGTAACAGTTGAGTAATTTATATCTGTTTTATCCGCAATTAGCAAGTACCACATCACCAGCTTGCACATTTTTTCCTTCCTGAATATTGATATTCTTTATTATCATTGCCGCTTCAGCGCATATTATATTTTCCATTTTCATAGCCTCAACAATAAATAAAGGTTGTCCTACCTCTACTTGATCTCCCACGTTTACATGTAGCTTTACTAATAAACCAGATATTGGCGATTTTACAATATTTGCTGAAACCTCATCTACTTTATCTTCCAGCATTAACTTATTTAACTTAGCTACATGAGGTTTAAATACACAACATACAGCCTTCATCCCGGCATGCCTGATAAAATACTTACCATCTTGCTTATTTACCTTAAGTGTTATGTTGGTATCACCATTAATTATGATATTTAATAACTTGTGACTTGATTTCCACTGACCTTTTACAGAGTAAGTATTATGATTATACGTAGTTGTTAATATGCCACTTTCATATTCTGCATATATTGAATACTCATTCTCATTTACCCCTACTACAAATACTTCTGGTTTACTACAGTACCTATTTTCCCTTTCTAAGTGAGTATATAATGCAGCAAAAATAAATATTCTAATATATTCTTCTGCGACAAAATCACCATGAAACCCATTAGGGTAATGGTCTGGAATAAATTTCGTGTGAAGCTTTGCTGCAATGAAGTTTGGATTGTGAAAAATAGACTCAAGAAATTCTATATTATTTGTTACACCTTCTATGTAACACTCAGATAATGCTTTCTGCATCCTGTTGATTGCTTCTATCCTATCTTTTCCATATGTTACCACTTTTGCGATCATAGAATCATAGAATGTGCTTATTTCTGAACCTGAAGCAACTCCATCATCTATTCTTATGTGATCATTCTCATTTGGCTTGTCATAATATTTAATTCTTCCACTTGATGGAAAAAACTTTTTCGATGGATCTTCAGCGCAGATTCTACTTTCCATTGCAGAGCCAGTAAGCTTAATATCACTTTGACTGAACCTTAACTTCTCTCCGCAGGCCGTTCTTATCATTTCTTCTACTATATCTATTCCAGTTACAAACTCTGTCACTAGATGCTCAACCTGCAACCTCGTATTCACTTCAAGGAAATAGAATTTTTGATTCTTATCCATAACAAACTCAACAGTTCCTGCTGAAAAGTAACCAACCTGCTTTGCTAGCGAAACGCATTGAGCATACATTTCTTGTCTTACTTCTTCACTTATGAATGGACTTGGCGTTTCCTCTATTATTTTCTGATTGTTTCTTTGTATTGAGCATTCTCTTTCTCCAAGGCATACTATATTTCCATAATTATCTGCAATAATCTGTATTTCGATATGTCTTGGTAGCTCTATATACTTTTCTATGAATATACTACCATCTTTAAAGCTTTTTTCTGCTTCATTGGTTGCTGATGTAAATGCTAATTCAATCTCTTTTCTAGAGTTTACAATTCGCATTCCCTTGCCACCACCGCCAGAGGCTGCCTTCAACATGACAGAGAAACCAATCTCTTCAGCAACGCTAGCTGCATGGACAACATCGTTAATCTTACCCATATATCCTGGCACAACATTTACTCCGGCTTTCTGTGCAGCTTCTTTTGCTGTGATCTTATTAGCTGTAACTTCTATTGTTTCTGTGCTTGGCCCAATGAAGTCTATATTGTGTTTTTGCAAAGCACGTGGAAAATCTGGATTTTCTGCTAAGAAACCATAGCCAGGATGAACTGCCTGAGCACCTGTTTCAACTGCCACTTCACATATTTTATCAATATTTAAATAACTAAGACATGAAGGAGAAGGGCCAATGTACACCGCTTCATCTGCCTGCCTTACATGTACAGAATTGATGTCTGCATCTGAGTAAACACAAACGCAAGATATACCCATCTTACGAGCAGTTTTTATGATCCTGCAGGCAATTTCTCCTCTGTTTGCTATTAAAATTTTACTGTATTTCTTTTCTATCATTTTATTAAGTATACTTTTTAATTTAAAAAAGTATACAATTGCCTGCAAGTGATTTTATTACCGAGCCAATTCTGCAATTGGTGTAACATTAACGTCGTGCATTGAAGTGCCTTCATTATACATATCATACAATCCGCTACATGTTTTAGCCGCAAAATATGTAAATCCGCCAAAAGCCATTGTAGCTGCTGAACTTAATGCAAAAGGTTGAGAGTACACAGATAAGAAGCATAAAAGTGCAACTGTAAGAACAGCAAACATTATAGTTAATGCTGTACATAAGAGTAAGATAGCCTTTCTATCGCATACAAAGCTGTTTTTTATGCCTGCAGCTTTTTTTACTTCATTTTTTACTTCTTTACTTATACAATCAAGAGGAGTTCTCATAGATTTATTCAATGAGCACTTGTTGTGCAGTGCATTTTTAATGTAGCCCTTATCGCTTTCTAATTTTTCTTTTACTTCCCTTAATTTTTTTTGATCTTCTCTTGCGTTTTCCCCAGCTTCTTTTGCTTTTTTAATAGAGTCTTCTAACTTTTTTATTTTACCTTCTGCTGTTGACTCTAAATGACTGAGCATTCCTTTAACTGCTGGCAACAGCATTCCCATTCTTGCCGCTAAATGAAATGGATTTTCATGATCTTCGTTATACTCTAATAAACCAACATTGCCTTCCAATGCTTTCTTAAAAGTCAATAAGAAAGCATCAATATTTCCTGCTCTTGCAGCTATATGTAAGTAATTATCTCCATGTCTGTTTACTTCTCTCCCCTTGTCATTTAATGGTCTGCTGTAATGATATTTAACATCAAATCCATTTGCTGATCCCCTTGACAGCTGCTCAACTTGTTGTAAGAATATATTTTCCAGGTTCCTTTTTTTAATAACTAAACACCACGAATTTTCCCCATTACTGTTTTCCAAAGATAGATTAGCACCTTTTCCCAACAGTAGCTTTATAATGTCCATATTAGGGTCTGACTTTCCCAGAGCAACATGCAAAGGAGTTTCCCCATTACCGTTTTCCAAAGATGGATTGGCGCCATTTTCCAACAATAGCTTTATAATGTTTTTGTTAGGGCGTAGCTGCCTCAGAGCAACATGCAAAGGAGTTTCCTTATCTCCCAGATTAACTATTGCAGATTCTATACATCCATTTATTCTACCTGCATATAGAGCTTCTTTTACACCCTCATAATTGCCTGCTACAATTGCATTAATCAAACTTTCAAGCTTTGTAGAGTTAGCCATAATACCACCTAACCATAACTAATACTAAATTATACAACGTGATTTATTAAAAATAAATATAATTCAGCTTAAAAATGAGTAAAATTTTACTTACAAGAAAAGTTACTTTAAATGAGATGGAAAGGTGAAGGCATTATTATTGCTACTAAAAAATATGGAGATAAAAATTTAATTCTTTCTCTATTTACAAAAAATTATGGAAAATATAGAGGATTAGCTAGAGTAACAAAAAGCAGTAGCCATAAATTTCAAATAAGTAATCTATTACACGTAGAATGGAGTGCAAAACTACCTGAAAATCTAGGATTTTTTAAATGTGAATTAATTGAATCATCATTTCATCATTTTTTCTCTGATAGATTAAAAAACATAGCTATTGTTTCTTTTGCTTCTATTTTAGAGAAAGTGCTGCCAGAAAATGAATCTTGTACTGCACTTTACAACAATTTTCGCCATTTCATTGAAGTTATAAAATTGAGCGGTGAAGCTTGGCAAAGTTATTATCTTAATTTAGAGCTTTTACTTCTTACGCAGTTGGGATTTAAGTTAGACTTATCTCAATGTGCTGCCACAGGTGCTAAGGAAAATTTACAATTTATTTCGCCAAAAACTGGCAGAGCAGTGTCAAAAGAGGTTGGAAATCATTATGCAGATAAACTGTTACCCTTTCCTCAAATGTTGCATGATATATATAATAATAAGCTACAAAATAGCTACTCACTTCAGGAATTTAAGTTAGGATTAAAAATTACAGGATATTTCTTAAATAAATACGTATTTTCACAATTAGATGTGAAATTTCCAGAATCCAGAGAGCTTATGCTAACTTGTGAGTCTAATTCACAACCATACAAACACTAAAATTTCCATAAACCTCAAAATTACGTATCCATTCAGGTGTATGGCTTAAGAAGCAATAGCCAGTAGGTTTTGAAAAGGATTTAACTTCTTTTGCCTCCAAGTCAAGTACAATGAAATTATCCTCTCAAGAAACATATTTCCCCGTTTCGATTGTGTAAAATATGAAACTTTTCGGTAAACAACGTAATGCCGAATCTGTTGCTCAGCATAGTTGTTTGTCAGTGGAATATTTTCTGGATCGTCCAAAAATTTCCACATCATCAGATCCGATTTCATGATATTTTTTGCTACTCGAGACGCTCCAATTGCCTCGGGTAAATTTGATATATTCTTTAAGTAATATCTCGTTCGCTTGCATAATTTTCTTGCTCTTCTTATGAACCTTAATGTGTCTATTTCATCCTTTAACAGAGCTTTTTTCAATGCAAATAATTCAGTAGCAACATTCCTTAAATAATACCCCAAAACTTTCACTTCGCTATTCCAACTATGAGACAACCTTTCAAAATCTCTTGCTAAATGTGCCCAACAGACCTGCCTTTTCTTGCTGGAAAAGTAGTTGTAAGCTGCATATCTGTCGGTCACTACTAGGTTGTTATTCTTTCCAAATTTACTATTTTCCAGGACTTTCATCCCTCTTGACTCTGTCAATTTGATCACACTTCCTATTTTGCTCGCAAACATCCAGCACCAGCCCTGTTTACCTTTGTTGTAATGGCTAGTTTCATCGATATGTAAAATTTTGCTCTTGCTTACCTCTTCCTCAATTTGCTCATATGCTTCTTGGCATTTTTCTGCCACTCTAGCCTCACTATTTGATACACTACCGACGCTGATATCCAGGTTGAAAATGTCCTTTATAATATTTGCCACTTCTTTTTTCGAATTCTTGTAAAATCCACTTAATGCTGCAATTACTGACTTAACTCTTGGACCAAATGTGTCCGCAGTTACTCCTTCTTGTAGCTTGCTACTTTTTCTTTTTCCACATCTTTTGCAACGTCCATGCTCTAGTTGATATTCAACTACATACGGCTTGATTTCCGGCAAATCGACCTTTTGATGAGTATACGGATCTTTTGATACCGCAATTTCTCCTCCGCACTCACACGTATTGGGCAGTTCTATTTTTACCATCTCATCTGCCTCCATTTTAGGGCGGTAACTGCCTTTATGTCCAACCTGTGCTCCTACTTTCCTGTCACTTTTTGGCTTATTTTCCCTCATCTTATATAATTCTTTGGAGCTTGGTATAGATGAATTTTTTGAATTTAAGCCAAGCCTTTCTTTTAACTCAGCGTTTTCGATCCTTAGCGCTTTATTTTCTGCTTTAAGCTCTTCTATTTTTGTTTCTAACTTTTCTATAGTCTGCTTAAACTTTCGCAAAATTCTAAAAGATCAACCATATTACCTCACAGCCACTCTAGTTTACCTTTTTAGCATTCCTTGTCTACTCTTTATTTTACCGCCCGGCTGAATGGATACCAAAATTACAACTTTAACGCTATTACTATGCGGCAACATACTTTTAAAGACCAGTTATTTCCGTTTTGGAAATAACTGATTTTCATATAACTTCCCATAATCATATTAAAAAGTCGACGAAAATTAAGAGTATTAGATAAAATTTATATATTAATTATGATATTTTTAAAGAAAATAGAGTGGATAGCTATGATTATGAAATTAATAGAAATGTTTTAATAATAAAGCTTTTTTGTCATACTATTTATAGGATCAAGTTAAAAAGACCTGGATTCTAGCGGGCTTTGTTGCATAGCTAAAGTAAAAAGAACTGGGAGTTACTGACAAAATTCATTATAAACAGGCATTTAACCGACAAAGGAAAAATATGCCAGTCAAAATGAAAGTCAGTAACTGCTACGAATATAACAAATTTCTCCAAGAAAGAGGAAATATTTTTTATTACGTCAACGATGCCATAGAAAATTGGTACGAAAAAAGTCCCAAAATGGCCGGTGGCAACAATATTTATAGTGATAAAGTCGTAATTCTAATTCACATAATAACTTATTTGTTTAGAATAGGCCTAAGACAAACGGTGGGGTTTATAGCGGGATACCTTGAGCAAATAGGAAAAAATTTGCAAGTTATCAGCTATTCCCAGGCTTCCAGAAGATTCAAAAAGCTTAACTTAAAAATTAATGATCGAAGACATGATAAAAACAGTATGGAAAATATTGAGATCGCCATAGATAGCACTGGAATAAGCATCTACAATAATATTCCAGGCCATAGTAAGGCAAACGGTACAGATAGAAAGTACCGTGGCTATAAGCAAACAAGAAAATTGCATGTAATGCTGGAGATAGGTAGCAAAAAAGTCATAGCTGCAAAATACAGTAGTGGAGTTTATTCTGACCACTATGGAGCCTGTGATCTTATTGCAAGGGCTAATGCTAAATACAATATAAGCACACTATATGCAGACAGAGCATATAATCGAAAGAAGTTATACAAATTGTGCAATGAGCTTGGCATAAAGACAAAAATTCCTCTGCAAAACAATGCAGTGGAGCATCCAAAGCTGGATTATATGGCTGAGAGAAATTCTACAATCAAGCTCATAAAGTCATATGGTGAAGATGGTATGAAGAAGTGGAAAAAAGAGATAAATTATGGGAAGAGATCTTATATAGAAAGTTTTTTCTCGCGACTGAAGCAAACATTTGGGTTTAGTTTTAGGAACAAATCTGAGATTAACCGTGAGAAAGAAATGCTACTCAAGTGTTATTTGCTGAACAAATTTACTGAAATAGGCATGGCTAAATTTGAGATAGCTTCATGAATTTATTATGCATTGCCTCCTATCCAAAGAGCGATGCAACAAAGCCCAATAGGGTCGACTCCTGAAAACTTTAAGTTAGGGTACCTACCTATTATATTTTCCTCTCAATTACCTTCTCTAATTTTTGTAAAAGTTCATCTTTGTTGAGTCCAGGGTATATAGGAGGTAATATTTTTATTGTTGCCTTACCTGGCTTTCTTCTCAAAGAAAGTATACTTTTGGGCCAAAATAAACCAGTGTTTAAAGTAACTGGTAACACAGGAATAGACAATGCACTATATAAAGCTGCAATGCCTGGTTGATATTTTACTTTCTGTTTTCCGGTTGTTCTCATGCCTTCAGGAAATATTATTATGTTTCTGTTGTTTTTTATATGTACCTTTGCCGATTTTATTATATAGCGTATGGAGCCAATACTGTTTGAGCGGTCAATGAAAATCATTTTTAGTGCCATAAGGTGTAAACCAACAAACGGAATCCACTTCAATTCACGCTTTAAAATAAAAACTGCTTTTTGAAACAATAATATAAAGATGAACGTCTCAAAGGGAGATTGATGCTTAGATGCAATTATAAAAGGCTGATTAGGGATGTTTTGCATCCCCTCAATTTTGTATCCAACACCGCATAATAAGCGAAGCATAAACAATACAACTCTTATTGAAAAGACTAGAAAAATACTGATTATACAAGCAGGAAAAAGAATTACAGGTAAAGTAATAAAAGTATAACATACTTCCCACAATACGAGAAAGATATTAAACAATAAACTCCGAATCACAACGCTTACATAAACTGAATGTAAGTTTAACTTCCTTATAACCTAAAAACAATCAGTTAATTATTAATCATTTGCGTAATTATCAATCATTTGTGTAATAGGGTGCGTTTTAGCCAATTTGTCCTTCAACTCTCCATTAGCAACATGAGTGTATATTTGTGTTGTAGAAAGATTGGTATGCCCAAGGACTTTTTGTATTAATACAATATTTGCTCCACTGTTTAATAAATGAGTGGCAAAAGAATGCCTGATCACATGTGGAGAAATCTTATTTTCATCGATATTGCACTTTCTTGCTAATTCCTTTAATAATTGACCAATTCGTTGTCTTGTAATTGGTTTATTGGGTCTATCACCTGGAAACAGCCAATCTGATTCTTTGCCGTTAGAAACAAGATTGTCACGTATTGATAAATAATTTTTCAGACTTTGCAACGCCTGTTCGTTGAAAAGAATTTGCCTCTCTCTGTCACTTTTTCCCTTGATTATGATATAATACTCTTTTTCATCGTTGTTTATTAAGTGCAGCACCTCACGCAATTTCATATTAATGAGCTCAGAAATACGCATACCAGAAGAATAAAGAATATCTAAAATAGCGCATAATCTTTTGCTGCCTATCTCTTTGTTTGACTTTTGTGCTGCTTTTCTTACTGTATTCATTAGCAAAAGTATTTCTTCAACTGTCAAATATTTAGGCAATGGACGAGAAACTTTTGGATTTTTTAGTTCATCATCATTAGCTGGTGCAGGATTAATGTCTATTATTCCATCATTAAATAAGCATTTATAAAAGTTTTTCATAGCAGATATTTTTCTTGATATAGAGCTACTCTTATACTTTTGTTGTGCACACAAATATTTTACATAATCTTTGATATTAGTTTTGTTTGCACCTACTAAAGTTGTGCCACCTGCTTGTAAAAATTCTTCGAGTTGATACAAATCTGAACGATAACTCTCTAAAGTATTTTGTGTAGCAGACCTCTCTGAGATTAAAGCATCTATATAATATGTTATGTAAAAATTTTCTTTCTTATCTTTCAGCTGCTTACTTGTCATTATTAGCTCCTATATTTATTTCTTTAACTATAATTCTGTTTGAGGTATCATCTGTATTTCTTATGAAAAAATACGAGGCAAAGAAAGCATTTAACAATAGAATAAACACCACAAACCTTCGCCTTAACCTTTTTTTTAAATTTGATCTCATTTTCATCATGGTTAAAATTATAACATAAAATCTATAAAAACACCCTATAAAACATATTCTATTAAAATATAGAGTATTTTTTAAATCTATATTTATTATAACATAATATTTATTATAGTTCTAATATAAATAATTTGAATGTCATGAATGTTAACAGATTTTTAGCATAATGCTTTAGAGAGCGTGATGTCTTTTTTTCAATAATGTACTAATAAAAGGAATAGTTATATTTGATCCTAAAGACTCATTATTTATTTTTTCTATAATCTTATTAATACTGCAAAAAGAGCGTTCTACTCTCGCTAAAATATAATTAATTACCTTTAAATCTATTTTTAATTGTTTATCTGAAAAATGTTTCATCAATACAATTCTTAATAGCTCTTCACTTGCTGAGGGAATTTTTACACTAGTTGTTGCAAGCATTCTAGAGCTCAAGTCTTTTAGTTTGAAATTTAGCTTTTTTAATGTGACTGCAGAAGTCATTAGCAGTCTCTTATTATTTTCTTTCATGTAATTATAACAATGTAATAGCATCGTTTCATCTTTAATATTGTGTATATCTTCCAATATAAAAGCGCTGCTATACCTAATATCACTTACAAAATTATTTACGTTGATAAAGATGGCATCATTTATCGATTGCCAAATATGAGCAAGATGTGTTTTACCGGAACTTTTAGATCCGAAAAGAATTAGAGAACTCCAAGAAGAATCTTCAACTATCAAATTATATATATGCTTATTTTCGTCCAATATAACGTAATTCTGCTGACTATAATCAACTTGGCTATTGTTAAATAGATTCAACTGCACATCATTAGCCTTTTTTGTAAAATTCACTACTTAGATATTGATCTACTGCGTACTTTACTGACACATTAAATACTGCTATTATTGGAATGAAAAATAGTACACCTATAAGTCCAAAGTAAGAAGCGCATATAGCAACTCCAAGGATAATTACGGTAGGATGTATGTGAACCTTTTTTCCTATCAATAAAGGAGCAAGTATATTTGCATCTATTAGCTGCCCTATACAAAATAACGATAGAACAGCTAAACTTCCAAACCACTCGCTAAACTCTGTGATAGCACTTAAAAACCCGATAGTTGTGTATAGTAGTGGTCCTATATAAGGTATAAATGTTAATGCTCCTGACAGGATTCCAATTGAAATGGAGTGTTCTAGCCCAATCACACTAAGACCGACAGAGTAAAATACTGTCATAATAATACAGACATTAACTTGACCTTTCAGGTAATGAGATATGATAAAATCTACCTTTGAAAAATAATCTGCAACTTTTTTTCTATAAGGAGCTGGAATTAATTTACTGGCTTTTGCTACAATCAAAGGCCAATCCCGCAGTACGTAGAAAAACACTACTGGCGTTATTACGATTAATGATATCACATGAATTAAACTAAAGCTTGAGCTTAGTATTTGAATTACGGAATTACACCCAACATTAAGAGCCTTGATAAAATAAGTCACATAGTTGTTGTAGTTTTCTGCTAAATTTTTAGATAAATTGCCAAACATCTCATTCTCAACTTTTGTATTTAAAAATTCCCGCATGGATGGTATGATTATAAACTTTAATGAAGGTGCTTTACTTATTAAGAAATTTGATATTGAGGCAATTTGAAAGTGTATGATAGGCAAAACGAATGCGGTGGTTATTATAAAAACTATCAATAGAGCAAGCGCTATAAAAACTGCAGAATATAAACGTGGTATTTTATATTTTTCAAATTTTACTACCAGCGGATTGAATAGGTATGCAACAAGGATAGACATCAAGCATGGAAAAAGCATAGGACGCATTAAAAACAATACGCCTATTATGAGCAGTAATATGGATAAAATAGTTATATGACGTTTTTGCATGCTCCTAGCATAATCAATTTACTGAAAAAATAAACATAGAATTTTTACAACTGGTTGACTCTGTAGTTAGGTTGAAAGCGCAAGATTTTCCGGATCGGCAAACAATTCTATTAAAAGTTTTGTGACTGTAATTGCAGAAAACATCGAGCATAAAATTCCAGCTGATAAAGTAATAGAAAATCCTCTGATTGCTCCACTACCAATGGCAAACATTATTCCTGCAGCAATTAATGTGGTAATATTTGAATCTAGAATTGTTTTTATAGCGTTCTTAAATCCTTCTTCAATTGCGCGTACCGTTCTTTTTCCCGATCTAATTTCTTCACGAATGCGCTCAAATATTAAGACGTTTGCATCAACTGACATGCCAACAGTTAATGCAATACCAGCAATTCCAGGTAATGTTAAGGTTGCTTCAAGGAAAGTCAAAATAAGTAATATAAAGATAACATTAACAAGCAGTGCAACTGAAGCGAGTAATCCTAATCTACCGTAAGTGATAATTATAAATAAAGCTACAGCAAAAATAGAAATTATTGCTGCTAACTCACCTGCTTTTATTGATTCTTCTCCAAGGCTTGGGCCAATATTTTTTTCTTCAATTATTTTTAATGGTGCTGGTAATGCTCCAGATTTTAAGAGTATAGCAAGTTCACTTGTCTGCTTTTCGGTGAAGTTACCGCTTATTTCTCCTTCTCCATTTAAAATTGGCTCACGTATTGTCGGTACAGTTAAAACTGTGTTATCCAGAACAATGGCAAAAGGTTTTCCAACATTTTCTTTAGTGATTTTTGCAAATCTCTTGCTTGCGATGCTGTCAAATTTAAAATGTACTGTTGGCTTACCTAAGGAGCTAAATCTCACTGATGCATTAACTAATGAATCACCACCTATTTCTGTTTTGCGAAATATTGGATAAGAATTCCCTAAAGCATCCTTTAGCATCACTGTAGTTTCATGATCTATATCCTGCATTGAAGCTACATTACTGTTTGCTAAGTGAAAAGCTAGTTTAGCAGTTTTACCGAGTAAAGATTTTATTTGTTCAGTATCCTCTACTCCAGGCACTTGCACTAATATTTTATTCTGCCCCTGTTTTTGCACACTGACTTCTTTTGTACCAAGTTTATCTAAGCGTCGCTGGACGTTGCTTATTGATTCTGCAACTACTCTATTAATTAAAGAATTTTTATAGTGAGTTTTGTATGAAACCAAAATGGTAGTGCCTTGTTTGCTCAGCTCTAAATTTGGATTTATTTTACCAATCAACGCTGAGGCTTTCTTATGGTCATCAGTATTGCTTAGAGTCACAATTATTTGCTCCTTATTCTGTACACTGGATTCAATATTTTGTGCTAGTAAGTTTTCTTTCATTTCATCTGCTAACATACCCAGCCTTTCTTTCAGGTAGAAATCAAAATCTACGTCGAGAAGTAAAGATGCTCCTCCTTTGAGGTCAAGCCCTAGATTTATTTTTTTTTTCGAGATGAAAAACTGATTATCAATGAAATTTGGCAGTACTATATATAAAGCAAGTAGACATATAAGTAATACTGAAAAAGATTTAACCATAAGTCTACTTGGCATAAGTTGTAAATTCAAAATCATAGTGTAATTTAAAAATGGGCTTTTGCAAAATTCTCTTTATTAAATTTCTATAGCTTTTACAGGCTTTCTTGTCATCTTGTAATGATCTGTTGCAATTTCATTAATTTGTATGTAAACTTTAAATAAAGCCTATGAAGAAAGTAGAAGTCTGTTATTCATTTGATGATGTACTCCTTTTGCCAGCATATTCTGATATACTGCCTCGTGATGCGGATACAAAGACTTATTTAACAAACAGTATAGAACTTAATATTCCTCTTATATCCTCTGCAATGGACACTGTCACTGAGTCTAATTTTGCAATAGCTATTGCTCAGCATGGGGGAATAGGCTGTATACATAAAAACTTATCAATAGAGGAACAAGTTTCAGAAGTAAGAAAAGTAAAAAAATATGAAAGTTGGATTGTATATAATCCAATTACAATCTCTCCGGACAAAACAGTTGCGGAAGCAATTTCATTGATGAGAGAGCACAATTATTCCGGAATTCCAGTAGTTGACCAACGCAAATTAGTTGGAATTTTAACCAACCGAGACGTTAGATTCATTGAAGATGAAGATATGGATGTAAAAGTCTCTGAAGTTATGACAAAGGAAAAGTTAGTAACTGTACGAGAGCAAGAGGTGGATAGCGCATCTGCAATGAGGTTATTACATGAAAATAGAATAGAGAAGCTCTTAGTAGTTGATGAAAATTCTTATTGTATAGGCCTGATTACTGTTAAAGATATTGAAAAATATAGTCGTTATCCAAATTCATGCAAAGACAGTAAGGGGAGGCTTAGAGTTGCTGCTGCAGTTGGAATAGGTAAAAAAGATGGTATAGAAAGATGCGAAGCTTTAATTAAAGAAGAAGTTGATGTGATTGTTGTAGACACTGCTCATGGTCACTCTTCTGGCGTTATTAACACCATTAAAGAAATAAAAAAAATGCATCCTGAGGTACAGCTAATTGGAGGTAACATTGCAACGAAGGAAGCAGCAGAAGCATTAATTGATGCTGGTGTTGATGCGGTTAAGGTTGGTATAGGACCTGGTTCAATCTGTACAACCAGGATAGTAACTGGTGTTGGTGTGCCACAATTCTCTGCAATTCAAAGCGTTGCAGAAATATGTAAAGCAAGGAATGTTAGGCTCATTGCTGATGGTGGAATAAAATATTCCGGAGATATTGCAAAAGCTATTGCTGCAGGGGCTGATTCTGTGATGATTGGCTCAATCTTTGCCGGCACTGATGAAAGCCCAGGTGAGATTATTATGTATAAGGGAAGAGCATATAAAGGTTATAGAGGAATGGGATCTATTAGTGCAATGAAACGTGGTTCTGCTAGCCGCTATTTTCAAGATAAAGAATCAAAATTAAAATTAGTGCCAGAAGGAGTAGAAGGAAGAGTTCCGTTTAAAGGCTCAGCTTCAGGAGTGATTCATCAACTAATTGGTGGATTGCAAGCTTCAATGGGTTATACTGGTAATAAAAATATAGAAGAAATGAAGGAAAATTGTAAATTTATTGCTATTACTGCATCAGGGCTGAGAGAGAGTCATGCTCATGATATAATAATTACACAAGAAGCACCAAATTATGCTTATCAAACTTCCGGCGTATCAGCTGATTCAGAATAAGTGTACAGTCTCAAAGAGTGTTGTAACTCAACAAGTATCCATTCAGCCGGGCGGTAAAATAAAGAGTAGACAAGGAATGCTAAAAAGGTAAACTAGAGTGGCTGTGAGGTAATATGGTTGATCTTTTAGAATTTTGCGAAAGTTTAAGCAGACTATAGAAAAGTTAGAAACAAAAATAGAAGAGCTTAAAGCAGAAAATAAAGCGCTAAGGATCGAAAACGCTGAGTTAAAAGAAAGGCTTGGCTTAAATTCAAAAAATTCATCTATACCAAGCTCCAAAGAATTATATAAGATGAGGGAAAATAAGCCAAAAAGTGACAGGAAAGTAGGAGCACAGGTTGGACATAAAGGCAGTTACCGCCCTAAAATGGAGGCAGATGAGATGGTAAAAATAGAACTGCCCAATACGTGTGAGTGCGGAGGAGAAATTGCGGTATCAAAAGATCCGTATACTCATCAAAAGGTCGATTTGCCGGAAATCAAGCCGTATGTAGTTGAATATCAACTAGAGCATGGACGTTGCAAAAGATGTGGAAAAAGAAAAAGTAGCAAGCTACAAGAAGGAGTAACTGCGGACACATTTGGTCCAAGAGTTAAGTCAGTAATTACAGCATTAAGTGGATTTTACAAGAATTCGAAAAAAGAAGTGGCAAATATTATAAAGGACATTTTCAACCTGGATATCAGCGTCGGTAGTGTATCAAATAGCGAGGCTAGAGTGGCAGAAAAATGCCAAGAAGCATATGAGCAAATTGAGGAAGAGGTAAGCAAGAGCAAAATTTTACATATCGATGAAACTAGCCATTACAACAAAGGTAAACAGGGCTGGTGCTGGATGTTTGCGAGCAAAATAGGAAGTGTGATCAAATTGACAGAGTCAAGAGGGATGAAAGTCCTGGAAAATAGTAAATTTGGAAAGAATAACAACCTAGTAGTGACCGACAGATATGCAGCTTACAACTACTTTTCCAGCAAGAAAAGGCAGGTCTGTTGGGCACATTTAGCAAGAGATTTTGAAAGGTTGTCTCATAGTTGGAATAGCGAAGTGAAAGTTTTGGGGTATTATTTAAGGAATGTTGCTACTGAATTATTTGCATTGAAAAAAGCTCTGTTAAAGGATGAAATAGACACATTAAGGTTCATAAGAAGAGCAAGAAAATTACGCAAGCGAACGAGATATTACTTAAAGAATATATCAAATTTACCCGAGGCAATTGGAGCGTCTCGAGTAGCAAAAAATATCATGAAATCGGATCTGATGATGTGGAAATTTTTGGACGATCCAGAAAATATTCCACTGACAAACAACTATGCTGAGCGACAGATTCGGCATTACGTTGTTTACCGAAAAGTTTCATATTTTACACAATCGAAACGGGGAAATATGTTTCTTGAGAGGATAATTTCATTGTACTTGACTTGGAGTATCCATTCAGCCGGGCGGTAAAATAAAGAGTAGACAAGGAATGCTAAAAAGGTAAACTAGAGTGGCTGTGAGGTAATATGGTTGATCTTTTAGAATTTTGCGAAAGTTTAAGCAGACTATAGAAAAGTTAGAAACAAAAATAGAAGAGCTTAAAGCAGAAAATAAAGCGCTAAGGATCGAAAACGCTGAGTTAAAAGAAAGGCTTGGCTTAAGTTCAAAAAATTCATCTATACCAAGCTCCAAAGAATTATATAAGATGAGGGAAAATAAGCCAAAAAGTGACAGGAAAGTAGGAGCACAGGTTGGACATAAAGGCAGTTACCGCCCTAAAATGGAGGCAGAT
Organism: Wolbachia endosymbiont of Ctenocephalides felis wCfeT; assembly: GCF_012277295.1. Lineage (NCBI taxonomy): Bacteria > Pseudomonadati > Pseudomonadota > Alphaproteobacteria > Rickettsiales > Anaplasmataceae > Wolbachia > Wolbachia endosymbiont of Ctenocephalides felis. Next base: position 877,768 of record NZ_CP051156.1, on the reverse strand, counting down.
GAGATGGTAAAAATAGAACTGCCCAATACGTGTGAGTGCGGAGGAGAAATTGCGGTATCAAAAGATCCGTATACTCATCAAAAGGTCGATTTGCCGGAAATCAAGCCGTATGTAGTTGAATATCAACTAGAGCATGGACGTTGCAAAAGATGTGGAAAAAGAAAAAGTAGCAAGCTACAAGAAGGAGTAACTGCGGACACATTTGGTCCAAGAGTTAAGTCAGTAATTGCAGCATTAAGTGGATTTTACAAGAATTCGAAAAAAGAAGTGGCAAATATTATAAAGGACATTTTCAACCTGGATATCAGCGTCGGTAGTGTATCAAATAGCGAGGCTAGAGTGGCAGAAAAATGCCAAGAAGCATATGAGCAAATTGAGGAAGAGGTAAGCAAGAGCAAAATTTTACATATCGATGAAACTAGCCATTACAACAAAGGTAAACAGGGCTGGTGCTGGATGTTTGCGAGCAAAATAGGAAGTGTGATCAAATTGACAGAGTCAAGAGGGATGAAAGTCCTGGAAAATAGTAAATTTGGAAAGAATAACAACCTAGTAGTGACCGACAGATATGCAGCTTACAACTACTTTTCCAGCAAGAAAAGGCAGGTCTGTTGGGCACATTTAGCAAGAGATTTTGAAAGGTTGTCTCATAGTTGGAATAGCGAAGTGAAAGTTTTGGGGTATTATTTAAGGAATGTTGCTACTGAATTATTTGCATTGAAAAAAGCTCTGTTAAAGGATGAAATAGACACATTAAGGTTCATAAGAAGAGCAAGAAAATTACGCAAGCGAACGAGATATTACTTAAAGAATATATCAAATTTACCCGAGGCAATTGGAGCGTCTCGAGTAGCAAAAAATATCATGAAATCGGATCTGATGATGTGGAAATTTTTGGACGATCCAGAAAATATTCCACTGACAAACAACTATGCTGAGCGACAGATTCGGCATTACGTTGTTTACCGAAAAGTTTCATATTTTACACAATCGAAACGGGGAAATATGTTTCTTGAGAGGATAATTTCATTGTACTTGACTTGGAGGCAAAAGAAGTTAAATCCTTTTCAAAACCTACTGGCTATTGCTTCTTAAGCCATACACCTGAATGGATACTGACTTGGAGGCAAAAGAAGTTAAATCCTTTTCAAAACCTACTGGCTATTGCTTCTTAAGCCATACACCTGAATGGATACAATTTCTCAGGTGATTTAATGGCTTCCTCAAGTAATTTTAACCGTTTCTCAGCATTCTGTATAACATCTTCTCTTTCATCTAATTCAAAAAGTTCTTTAACTAGTTTTAGTTTGTCTTCATCTTTATAATCTTGTTCAAGTTGCTTAATATATTCTTCTTTAATCCATTTTTTCAGTTCTATTTTAGCCTGCCTTTTGTTTTTTTTAGCTTCTTCAATCTCTTTTTCAGCATTGCTTATTTCCTTTTTAAATGCTTTAGCTTCCTCTATATCCTTTAGACATTTTTCCTCAGCTCGTTTAAAATTTTCCTCTGCTTGTCTGATTTTTATTCTTACTAATTTAAAAGTGCCTTTAACCTGTTTCACATCTTTTGCTTCCTTAATTCGCTCAAAAATTTCTTTACACTGATTAGCTTCTTCTTCAGCTAACTTTAAAGCTTTCTTAGCCTGTTCTTCAGCTTTTTCTTTACCTTCCTTCAAAGTTCCTTTAGCCTGCTTAGCCTCTTTTTCAGCCAGCTTCAAATCTTTCTTAGCATGTTTTACAGCTTTTTCTTTAGATGAATTTATTTCCTTCATTATTTCTATAACTTCTTCTTTAAGGGATTTGCAAGCTTTTTGCTCAGCATTTTCTTCAGCCAGCTTCAAATCTTTCTTAGCCATCTCAAAAGCTTCTCCAATACGTTGAATATTTGACTTTTTAATCAATAAATCTTCTAATTCTGTACGCTTTGATATTAAAGTGCTTTTAGCTGACTCAAAATTTTTCTTATTTTGTACATACTTTCCTTTAGCTAATTTCAAGTTTTCCTTAGCCTGTTCTACATTTTTAGTCAATCTTAAAACCTCAGTAGAGTTTTTAGCTTGCTCTTCAGCTTGTTTGAAAGCTTCTTCACTCTTTTTTACAGCTTCTTCATAAGTTAAATTTAAACTCTCCTTATCCTTCCTAGCTTTCTCTTTATCTTCTTCTAAGTTTTTTTCTAGTTCTTTTTTCTTGTCTTCCATTCTATTTTCAGCGTTTGTTTTCGCACCATCCGCCAGTGCTTTCATATCCGCTCCTGAATATACTTTTCCTGAATCTTCTCCAGTTTTACTTGCAATTCCTTCCAAATCTAAATTTGGTTCAGGACACACATCCCTCATGTTTAATTCTAATATCTTTTTTCGATCATCTTGATCTGGGTGTCCAATGAAGATACGATTACCTAAACGCCCAGATCTAATCAGAGCTGTGTCCAAACTTTCAAGACGGTTAGTTGCTGTAATTACAACGATATTATCTTTAGGATCGATACCGTTCAATTCCTTTAATAACCCGATCAGAGATTGATTATGCTCTTGACTGGAGATAGAATCACTGCTCGTCCTCTCTCCTCCAATAGCATCTATCTCATCTATGAAAATTATGCCAGGAACGTTTTTCTCTGTTTTTTGTCTCTCTTCTTGAACTCTTCTCTTTGCGTCTACAAAAAAGTCATGTATATCGGCTGAAGTGTTATTAATGAATCGTGAGATAAGTTCAGAAGCTGTAATGCTAATAAACACACCTTCCACTGTATTTGCAATTGCATTCGCAAGCATAGTTTTTCCTGTTCCAGGAGGGCCGTAAAAAATATAGCCTGTTTCAGTATCCTTTAAACCTCGCGAAAAAGAGTGACGAATATTGTCTACTTCTTTTTTTACTTTTCCAGGAACGACAACATCATCAAGTGTTATTTTTTCTGTTAAATCTTTTTCTAGTACTGTTTCTACTGCTTCTTGCGTAGTTTGTTTTTTAGTTTTAAGTAGCTTATCTACTGACATAATAATAACAATACACGATATTATAGCACCAATAGGTATAGAGGGCATTGTAACTGCTGCAAAAATGCCTCCTAGAATGGCCTTGATAATGCTTAATGTAAGAATATAAGGAATCATGACCCAAATCACAAAGTACAGCAAGCAAATGCTAGCTACAACTACTAAACTACATAAAGCAAACTTTAATAAAAATCCTAATTTGCTAGACTTGTTTCCCGATGACGGTTGTGAAATTACAGGTTGTACATCCTTTTTAGACTCTCCTGATGACGGCTGTGTAATTATAGATTGTATTTCCTTTTTAATATCTTCTACTGATGATAATTGTGGAATTGCAGGTTCTATTTTCCTTGTAATACCTACTGCCATTGCCATAAAATATCTCTTAATTAACTAAGAGTTAATTTTAACAAATTCTTTTCTATAGTGCAAGAAATAATGTACTTTATTTCATTATTAGTATATGGGTAAGCAAGTACTTTTCCATCTTTGTATATAACGGGTAATGAGTAATAAATTTCAGGACAACAAGAGTTATCTCTTAAGAATTCAGGAATTTTTTGTAATGGAGCAATGACAACAGAACATTCCTGTTTTTCAAGTATTGTGCAAATGAATCTATTGTCCCACTTAATGGGTTCATTTAAAGGTAAGTTTACAGTTACCTCTCTTATTTTTGCTGCTTCTCTAATTATCAAGATGCTTTCTTCATACTTTCTTATTTTGCATCCAGAAAGTGTACGGTTAACATTGCTATCTTTTTGTACTATCTCATTAAATATAGCAATAAGCTTGCAATACCTAGGTTTATAGTGCTTATTGCCAACCGCCATTATAGAATACAGCAGAAGCCTCAGCGCTATTTCCTCTGGCAATTCATAGAATTTACTCAGTTTAATCTCGATATAACCAAAATCATGCATGTTAACACAATCATTAAATGCCATATGCGTATAGTGCGCCAATGCTTTTGCAGCTCTTTTCATGTGCAGAGCCGTAAGGCAGACTCTCTCTGTTAAAACTTCTTGATTGTCACTTGCTTTAAGTAAATTGCGGTATAAAGTACGCTTATATTTCAAATCCTGATTGCTTCTATCTTCAATCCAGTTTAGTTGATGGAAATTTGCGTATTTTTCTATATCATTGCGGTTAAAATTCAATAACGGCCTTAATATGCAAACACCATTCAGGAAAGATTTGCAATCCATCGACGATAGTCCATCTATGCCACTACCGCGCTCAAGTCTTAACAAAAATGTTTCTGCTTGATCATCTTTATGGTGAGCAACAAGTAAATACTCAACACCATTTTTTTTACACCATTCTGTCAGTAGTTGATATCGCGCTTTCCGTGCCTGTGCTTGAATATTACCTTTTATGCTATCCCTTTTCCAGCTGAGTATATAAGATTCCTTTGCTCCCAGTTCTTTTGCATAATTTATAACAAACTCTGTTTCCTTCTTAGATTCTGGGCGCAAGCTATGATCCACTGTTAGTACTACATGTTCTATCGACAAATTAATTACTAAATGCAATAAAACTATGCTGTCTATACCACCTGAAACTGCAATTGCAACTCGGTCTTTATCGGCTATAAAATTATTTTTAAGTAATGATTCTAATTTCATCTAATCTTAACAAGTTTATAGTTATATTATACATAAAAAATATTACTTCTTTAAAGTTAAGACTAATTGCCTGGTATATTTTTCTTTAAATAGTTATATAAAAAATATGAGCTATTACATTTTAAAATATAAAGATTATGAACCAAAAATAGATGAAAGTGCTTTCGTAGCTGGAGGTTCACAGATTGTAGGTAAGGTTGAAGTAGGGAAAGATGCTAGCATTTGGTTTAATTGTACAGTAAGAGGGGATGTTGGATCGATAAAAATAGGTGATGGAACGAATATTCAAGATGGTACAGTAATTCATGTGGATAGAAATCAAGGTGGCGATACAATAATTGGCAGTATGGTAACAGTAGGACATGCTTGTTTGCTGCATGCCTGCACAATCCACGACAAAGCATTTGTTGGTATGGGCTCTATTGTTATGGATCATGCGATTATTGAGTCCGAGGCTATGGTAGCTGCTGGTTCGCTAGTTACGCATGGAAAGGTGATAAAGAGTGGAGAAGTATGGGCAGGCCGACCAGCAAAATTTTTCAAAAAAATGTCAGATGAGGAAGTTAAACATATTACACAATCTGCATATAATTACATTACACTGATGAAAGAATATAAATAAACCTTCTATTTCATTACTTGTATAGTTGATTGTATCCATTCAGGTGTATGGCTTAAGAAGCAATAGCCAGTAGGTTTTGAAAAGGATTTAACTTCTTTTGCCTCCAAGTCAAGTACAATGAAATTATCCTCTCAAGAAACATATTTCCCCGTTTCGATTGTGTAAAATATGAAACTTTTCGGTAAACAACGTAATGCCGAATCTGTCGCTCAGCATAGTTGTTTGTCAGTGGAATATTTTCTGGATCGTCCAAAAATTTCCACATCATCAGATCCGATTTCATGATATTTTTTGCTACTCGAGACGCTCCAATTGCCTCAGGTAAATTTGATATATTCTTTAAGTAATATCTCGTTCGCTTGCGTAATTTTCTTGCTCTTCTTATGAACCTTAATGTGTCTATTTCATCCTTTAACAGAGCTTTTTTCAATGCAAATAATTCAGTAGCAACATTCCTTAAATAATACCCCAAAACTTTCACTTCGCTATTCCAACTATGAGACAACCTTTCAAAATCTCTTGCTAAATGTGCCCAACAGACCTGCCTTTTCTTGCTGGAAAAGTAGTTGTAAGCTGCATATCTGTCGGTCACTACTAGGTTGTTATTCTTTCCAAATTTACTATTTTCCAGGACTTTCATCCCTCTTGACTCTGTCAATTTGATCACACTTCCTATTTTGCTCGCAAACATCCAGCACCAGCCCTGTTTACCTTTGTTGTAATGGCTAGTTTCATCGATATGTAAAATTTTGCTCTTGCTTACCTCTTCCTCAATTTGCTCATATGCTTCTTGGCATTTTTCTGCCACTCTAGCCTCGCTATTTGATACACTACCGACGCTGATATCCAGGTTGAAAATGTCCTTTATAATATTTGCCACTTCTTTTTTCGAATTCTTGTAAAATCCACTTAATGCTGCAATTACTGACTTAACTCTTGGACCAAATGTGTCCGCAGTTACTCCTTCTTGTAGCTTGCTACTTTTTCTTTTTCCACATCTTTTGCAACGTCCATGCTCTAGTTGATATTCAACTACATACGGCTTGATTTCCGGCAAATCGACCTTTTGATGAGTATACGGATCTTTTGATACCGCAATTTCTCCTCCGCACTCACACGTATTGGGCAGTTCTATTTTTACCATCTCATCTGCCTCCATTTTAGGGCGGTAACTGCCTTTATGTCCAACCTGTGCTCCTACTTTCCTGTCACTTTTTGGCTTATTTTCCCTCATCTTATATAATTCTTTGGAGCTTGGTATAGATGAATTTTTTGAACTTAAGCCAAGCCTTTCTTTTAACTCAGCGTTTTCGATCCTTAGCGCTTTATTTTCTGCTTTAAGCTCTTCTATTTTTGTTTCTAACTTTTCTATAGTCTGCTTAAACTTTCGCAAAATTCTAAAAGATCAACCATATTACCTCATAGCCACTCTAGTTTACCTTTTTAGCATTCCTTGTCTACTCTTTATTTTACCGCCCGGCTGAATGGATACCTTCAGGGCTTCTCATTTCATCCTGAAACCTTATCAACAGCCCAAACAAGTGGAGTTATGATTAATGCAAAAGCCCAAATAACAAAAGTGCAAATGCAGCTCAAAACCATGTTAATAAACTTAGCTATTTTGCCACTATGCTCCCCTGCCTTACTTGATAACATATTTGAATAATCAACTAGCGATTTTGTGTTTTCTTTAAGATCATTATTATCTGTTACTTTAGCTAGCCCCTTTGCTGGCCAGTATGATGTATATGCAAATGGTGCATATAAAAGCTGTAATGGTATATAAAATGATCCAAAGGGCTACATGCTCTAAAATAGAAGACAGCTTTTTTGGTCTATCGCCTAAGGTACCTATATATTGAGTACCAAAAACCATCCTTGATCTAGCTCTATCTACGTATTGATATTTTTGAACGCCAAAAAACATATCCTTTATCGGCCCTACAACACTATCGATATAGCGCACGGACTGATAAAAACTATTTTGTGCATCTTTGTTACTGTAACGGCTCTTTTCATGGACTCCATTAAAAGTACATTTGGCAGGAACAATCCCGCTCTCAGTGTAGCCTATGAAGTTTTTCCATGTATTTAACATATAATTCCCCTTATGAATAACCATTTAACTAGTATAACCTAATTTAAGATAAATTACAATAAATTTTACACTTTAATTAATTTTGATAGATATGGCATAAGGTACTTGCCAGTAACGCTCTCTGGTATATCTGCAATTTCTTCTGGAGTGCCAGTTGCAACCACTTTGCCACCTTTAATTCCACCTTCAGGGCCGATATCTATTATATAATCTGCAGTTTTTATAACGTGCAGGTTGTGCTCGATTACTATTACAGTATTACCTAATTCAACTAATTTATGAAGTATTTTTAGCAAATTATTTATATCTTCAAAATGCAACCCAGTTGTTGGTTCATCAAGAATATATAATGTTTTTCCGGTGGAGCGCTTTGATAGCTCTTTCGATAACTTTATTCGCTGTGCTTCACCACCAGAAAGCGTCGTTGACGATTGCCCTAGTTTTATATAGCCAAGTCCTACTTCCTGCAGAGAAATTAACTTTTCATGTATTATCGGAAGGTTTTCAAAAAAATCACAAGCTTGGTCTATTGTCATATCAAGAATATCAGATATTGACTTTCCTTGATAGGTAACTTCTAGTGTTTCACGATTGTATCGCTGCCCTTTGCATTGCTCACACTTTACATAAACATCAGGTAAAAAATGCATTTCTATCTTTAAATACCCATCACCTTTACATGCCTCACATCTTCCTCCCTTGGTGTTAAATGAAAATCGGCTTATGTTATATCCCCGTGCTTTTGACTCTGGAAGACCTGCAAACCAATTTCTTATATGGGTAAAAATACCAACATAAGTTGCTGGGTTTGACGCTGGAGTTCTACCAATTGGCGATTGATCAACTTCTATCACTTTATCTATAAATTCAAGCCCATCTATCTTATCACATCTGCCATACCTTGCAGATGCGTTGTGTATCTTATGCGCTGAATACTTATATAGTGTTTCTATTACTAAACTTGACTTTCCTCCACCTGATATTCCAGTTACACAGATCAGATTTCCTATAGGAAATTTTACATTTATATTCTTTAAATTATTTTCATGTGCGTTGATTACTCTAATACATTGCAATGCTTGCTTTCTCTTTTCCGGAATTGAAATTCCCTTCTTTCCACTTAAATATTGCCCCGTTATACTCTCTGAACTTTTTTGTACCTTATCTGGTGTTCCTTCCGCAACAATTTTTCCACCATTTACACCAGCTCCAGGTCCAATATCAATTACATAATCTGCTGTCATTATTGTGTCTTCATCATGCTCAACAACAATTACAGTATTTCCCATATCCCTTAAATTCTTAAGTGTAGCGATCAGTCGATCATTATCACACTGATGAAGACCAATTGAAGGTTCATCAAGAACATATAAAACTCCTGTTAATCCTGAACCGATTTGCGAAGCAAGCCTGATTCTTTGACTTTCACCGCCGGAAAGTGTACTGGATTCACGATTAATCGTGAGGTAATTAAGTCCTACATTCTTTAAAAAAGTTAGCCTTTTGCTTATTTCATTTAATATTTTACTTGAAATTTGCCTTTGTGATTCCGTGAGCTTTTCTGGTAAATTTCCAAACCAATTTAGGGATTCATCGATGCTGAATTCTGATACTTCACCTATGTGCTTTTCATTAATTTTTACTGTAAGTGCTTCTTTTCTCAGCCTGAAACCAGCGCACTCTTTGCAATTAGTGACAGAACAATATTGCTCAACCAACGTCTCATCATAGTCCATCTGATTTTCTAATATATTCACCAAACCTTGAAACTTACCAGAGCCAAAGAGTATCGTGTCTTTCATCTCTTGAGCTAAATTTTTCCATGGAATATTGATGCGACTTTCAATTAGTGATAGAATTGCATTTTTCAAAAATCCGCTACTTGTCTGCATGCGATGTGATACTTGTCCAACTGGCTTTAAAGCACCATCTGATACTGATAGAGTTTCATCAGGCACAATTAGCTTTGTATCCACACTCAGTTTTTTACCAAGCCCATTACATGCACTGCATGCTCCATAAGGGCTATTGAAGGAAAAGAGCCTTGGTTCTATCTCCTCTAATGTGAACCCAGTCTCAGGACATGCAAAATTTTCTGAGAAGGTCAAAATCTGGCCATTTTTGTACTCAGAATTATGATTTTCTGGTAGATCCACTATTTCTACATACATAAGACCATGACCAAGTTTTAGTGTGGATTCTATACTACTTGGTAAGCGATTTCCCAAATCATCCGATATTGACACCCTATCTACAACTACAAAAATATCGTGCTTTTTATTTTTATCGAGCTTAGGTAAATTACTTATATTATGAACTTCACCATTTATCTTTAATCTTGCGTAGCCCTGTCTTTTAACGTCCAATATTTCTTTATGATGCTCACCCTTGCGGCCACGCACAATCGGGGCAAGTACATATATTTTAGTTTCCAAAGGTAATGCCATTATTACATCGACAATTTGCGGTACAGTTTGCTTAGTGATTGGCAATCCTGTTGCAGGTGAGTAAGGAATTCCTATGCGTGCGTATATTAAGCGCAGGTAGTCATATATTTCAGTAACGGTTCCAACTGTTGATCTTGGATTTTTTGAAATTGACTTCTGATTAATAGATATCGCAGGAGAGAGTCCACTAATTGACTCAACGTCTGGTTTATCTTGAATATTGAGAAATTGACGCGCATAGGCTGATAAGCTCTCCACATATCTGCGTTGACCTTCTGCATAAATTGTATCAAATGCAAGACTTGACTTACCAGAACCACTAAGCCCCGTGATAACAACTAATTTATTTTTTGGTATGTTAACATCTATACCCTGCAGATTATGCTCTCTTGCCCCTTTTACCACTATAAAGTCATTCATAATAATTATACCATATTTCGTATATTTTACTATTATAACCTAAAAATACGTGAATTTACAGTAATATGTTCATCCCTCCTCTTATTTTGTCTAATTATTGTAGGAAATTAGGTAGCTACTTAAGTAGCTACCGGTGTTTAGATAAGTTCACTATTTATGAATTCCAGCTGGCTTTGTTGCATCGCTCTTTGGATAGGAGGCAATGCATAATAAATTCATGAAGCTATCTCAAATTTAGCCATGCCTATTTCAGTAAATTTGTTCAGCAAATAACACTTGAGTAGCATTTCTTTCTCACGGTTAATCTCAGATTTGTTCCTAAAACTAAACCCAAATGTTTGCTTCAGTCGCGAGAAAAAACTTTCTATATAAGATCTCTTCCCATAATTTATCTCTTTTTTCCACTTCTTCATACCATCTTCACCATATGACTTTATGAGCTTGATTGTAGAATTTCTCTCAGCCATATAATCCAGCTTTGGATGCTCCACTGCATTGTTTTGCAGAGGAATTTTTGTCTTTATGCCAAGCTCATTGCACAATTTGTATAACTTCTTTCGATTATATGCTCTGTCTGCATATAGTGTGCTTATATTGTATTTAGCATTAGCCCTTGCAATAAGATCACAGGCTCCATAGTGGTCAGAATAAACTCCACTACTGTATTTTGCAGCTATGACTTTTTTGCTACCTATCTCCAGCATTACATGCAATTTTCTTGTTTGCTTATAGCCACGGTACTTTCTATCTGTACCGTTTGCCTTACTATGGCCTGGAATATTATTGTAGATGCTTATTCCAGTGCTATCTATGGCGATCTCAATATTTTCCATACTGTTTTTATCATGTCTTCGATCATTAATTTTTAAGTTAAGCTTTTTGAATCTTCTGGAAGCCTGGGAATAGCTGATAACTTGCAAATTTTTTCCTATTTGCTCAAGGTATCCCGCTATAAACCCCACCGTTTGTCTTAGGCCTATTCTAAACAAATAAGTTATTATGTGAATTAGAATTACGACTTTATCACTATAAATATTGTTGCTACCGGCCATTTTGGGACTTTTTTCGTACCAATTTTCTATGGCATCGTTGACGTAATAAAAAATATTTCCTCTTTCTTGGAGAAATTTGTTATATTCGTAGCAGTTACTGACTTTCATTTTGACTGGCATATTTTTCCTTTGTCGGTTAAATGCCTGTTTATAATGAATTTCGTCAGTAACTCCCAGTTCTTTTTACTTTAGCTATGCAACAAAGCCCACTGGGATCCAGCCTTTTACATTCCATTCAAAATAACTTTTATATTCATCATTTATGCTCAATTGAAATTCCCGGATTCTAGCGTTATGCGCTAGAATGACATCATTTTCTAGTGTATGAAGACCATATTACGTAGAAAAATTCAGTTATTTCCATTTTGGAAATAACTGCTTTTGAGGCATATGGGCCGTAAAATTCATGGAAATCTTTATAGATTAAAGGAAATTGGGTACCTGTAGCAAACTGTGGAAAAATTCAGTTATTTCCAAAACGGAAATAACTGAATTTAAGGTATATTATGGGCCATAAAGAAAGGTGTCATTCTAGCGTGTGACGCTAGAATCTAGGTCTTTTTAACTTGATCCTATAATCAAATCATAGTATGACAAAAAAGCTTTATTATTAAAATATTTCTATTAACTTTGTAAGTATACCTACCCATTCTACTTCCTTTAAAAATATCATTACTAATATATAAATTTTATCCAATACTCTTAATTTTCGTCGACTTTTTAATAAGATTATGGGAAATTATATGAAAATCAGTTATTTCCAAAACGGAAATAACTGGTCTTTAAAAGTATGTTGCCGCATGATAATAGCGTTAAAGTTGTAATTTTGAAGTTTATGGAAGCTTTGATGTTTGTATGGTTGTGGGCTATCTTTTACAAATATTAAAAAGTACTTGTACTTTGTGCCTACCAAGGTAAAATTAGGCTTTATAGATAATTTTATGCTTGATGAAGTGCATGAAGAGTGCGGGGTATTCAGTATAAATTGCAATGAAAATGCGATTTTTAATTCTATACTTGGTCTCCACGCTTTGCAGCATAGAGGTCAGGAGTCTTTTGGCATAGTAGCTAGCGACAACAGCAAGTTACATTCTTATCACTTTCAAGGTCAAGTTAGCAGCGTATTTGATGATGTAGAAGAGATAAGGAAATCCTTGCCAGGAAATCATGCAATAGGTCATGTGCGTTATGCAACAAGCGGCAGTAAACTTGGAGCACAGCCAATATCTGGCAATAGTGAAAAATTTGGGGATTTTGCTGTAGCGCACAATGGTAATTTAATTAACGTCTCTTCAACGCGTGAGCAATTAATTGAACAAGGTTATGTTTTTCAATCAGATATTGATACAGAAGTGATTGTGCATTTGATAGCAGGCAGTACAAAAGGTAATTTCTTAGAGGGCTTTATAGATGCATTAAAGCAAATAAATGGGGCTTATTCCCTTGTGGCAATAAATCAAGAAACAATCATTGGTGTACGCGATCCAGCGGGAATCAGGCCTCTCGTTTTAGGAAAATTAGGTGATTCGTATGTGCTTGCATCGGAAACCTGTGCTCTTGATATCATAAATGCAGAATTTGTTAGAGAAATACAACCTGGCGAATTGGTAGTTATTAATCCAGACGGTGAGCTAACCTCGGTGTTTCCTTTTGTGCAACAGAAATCAAGTTTTTGTATCTTTGAATATGTCTATTTTTCAAGGCCAGACAGCATAATGGAAAATAGATCCATATATGATACAAGAAAGGAAATAGGAAAAACACTTGCACAGGAAAGCCCGCCACAAAATAACATAGATATGATTGTACCAATACCTGACTCTGGAATACCAGCAGCAATTGGCTATGCAGAGCATTCAGGACTCCCTATGGAGCTTGGGATAATCCGCAATCATTACATAGGTAGAACTTTTATACAACCAACTGCTGAGGTACGTAAAGTTAGAATAAAGTTAAAATTTGATGCAAATAAGCATATTTTAAAGGGTAAAAATATAATTTTAATAGATGACAGCATAGTACGTGGCAGTACATTAAGAAATGTAGTGGTGATGCTAAAGAATGCAGGTGTAGGGGAAATTCACCTTAAAATTTCAAGTCCAACGATTAAATATTCTTGTTTTTATGGAATTGATACACCAGATTGCAAAGATTTAATTGCTGCAAATCAATCAATAGAAGAAATGACAAAAAGCATATGCGTAGATAGCTTAGCCTTTTTGAGTGTTGATGGGTTATATCAAGCTGTAAAAGGGGAGACACGTAATGACACAGTGCCACAATACTGCGATGCTTGTTTTACTGGCAATTATCCTATTGGTAAATAAGTCTAGTCTATAGATAAAGTTTCAGAAGGAAACGACTCTCTTGTTATATTTCATGTTAATCCGTAGTTAAGATTTAATATATTATGTTAAAATATTGATATTATTAACATAATAATGTCAAATTTTAATATATTAATAAATTGGAAAAAACATGCTAGGATATAATAACGAATATGAATATGAACTTGAGAAATTAAAAACAAGCGACAATGTAGACGATGATCGTCTATTTACGTTTTTAACGGAGAGTGAAGATGCATTATCACGTGACATCTTTTTAGAGTATTTAGAAAATTATATAGAATATATCTCGTATAACATTGATAAATATAAAGGTGTATTATATGAGCCTATACGTTGTAAAATCAATCAACTTCAATCAAAATTAGGCCATCAGGCAAATAGTGGCAAATTATTTACAGTTACTAGGCATTACCATAATAATTTCCCCAAAGAATATGACAAATTATTTTCTGGCAAGATCTGTGATTTAAATAATGTAGTAACAAAGTGCATGGGAATTCCATCGCTGAAGGGAATATTTGAAAAAAAAACTGGAAGAAATACGTGGGAAGGAGTGTGTCTATCACTTTCCAATTTTCTCACAGACTTAGGGCCAGAAGGCAAAAAAGACTTTGATGATTTATTTAGCTTAGCAAATTGTGATATTAAAAAATTAAATGAGGAAAATTTTAAAAAATTCCGAAGCAATAAGCTAGAAGATAAAGAGTTAGAAGAATTGTTTTTACTTGCTAAAATGTTAATAAAAGCAGCTACTGCTTTAGAAGCAAGAAATATCAATGATATGTTTGGAGGCTGTGTTGATTGTGGTAAACCGCTTCCTGTTAAGTATTTAGAAAAATATAAAAATCCTATTAATTTGAGGCAAAAGGATCTCAAATTTCTATTAATAGGTAATTTATTCAAAAACATTTGGAAAAGATGGAAAAAGGAGAAGTTTTGTCTTTTGGCATAACTGGACACGCAGTAGCAGTAATAAGAGTAGAAGAAGGACATATGTTTTTTGACCCTAACAAAGGAGTAGTAGGACCATTATCAAAAGAAAAAATCTGTGATATTCTAGAGTGCAGTGCTAATTATCACTTGCATAGAAGGAAAGAGCCTTACCTTTTTCCATTGTTCGAAATATTGAATTCAGCTGAAACAATAAGGAAAGTAACAGCACACATGATATGTGAAGAGCATACTACCATCAGCAGGCTAAATAAAGAACTACGTACTGCCATCAAAAATGGCAAACCCAATGGTATCCATTCAGCCGGGCGGTAAAATAAAGAGTAGACAAGGAATGCTAAAAAGGTAAACTAGAGTGGCTGTGAGGTAATATGGTTGATCTTTTAGAATTTTGCGAAAGTTTAAGCAGACTATAGAAAAGTTAGAAACAAAAATAGAAGAGCTTAAAGCAGAAAATAAAGCGCTAAGGATCGAAAACGCTGAGTTAAAAGAAAGGCTTGGCTTAAGTTCAAAAAATTCATCTATACCAAGCTCCAAAGAATTATATAAGATGAGGGAAAATAAGCCAAAAAGTGACAGGAAAGTAGGAGCACAGGTTGGACATAAAGGCAGTTACCGCCCTAAAATGGAGGCAGATGAGATGGTAAAAATAGAACTGCCCAATACGTGTGAGTGCGGAGGAGAAATTGCGGTATCAAAAGATCCGTATACTCATCAAAAGGTCGATTTGCCGGAAATCAAGCCGTATGTAGTTGAATATCAACTAGAGCATGGACGTTGCAAAAGATGTGGAAAAAGAAAAAGTAGCAAGCTACAAGAAGGAGTAACTGCGGACACATTTGGTCCAAGAGTTAAGTCAGTAATTGCAGCATTAAGTGGATTTTACAAGAATTCGAAAAAAGAAGTGGCAAATATTATAAAGGACATTTTCAACCTGGATATCAGCGTCGGTAGTGTATCAAATAGCGAGGCTAGAGTGGCAGAAAAATGCCAAGAAGCATATGAGCAAATTGAGGAAGAGGTAAGCAAGAGCAAAATTTTACATATCGATGAAACTAGCCATTACAACAAAGGTAAACAGGGCTGGTGCTGGATGTTTGCGAGCAAAATAGGAAGTGTGATCAAATTGACAGAGTCAAGAGGGATGAAAGTCCTGGAAAATAGTAAATTTGGAAAGAATAACAACCTAGTAGTGACCGACAGATATGCAGCTTACAACTACTTTTCCAGCAAGAAAAGGCAGGTCTGTTGGGCACATTTAGCAAGAGATTTTGAAAGGTTGTCTCATAGTTGGAATAGCGAAGTGAAAGTTTTGGGGTATTATTTAAGGAATGTTGCTACTGAATTATTTGCATTGAAAAAAGCTCTGTTAAAGGATGAAATAGACACATTAAGGTTCATAAGAAGAGCAAGAAAATTACGCAAGCGAACGAGATATTACTTAAAGAATATATCAAATTTACCTGAGGCAATTGGAGCGTCTCGAGTAGCAAAAAATATCATGAAATCGGATCTGATGATGTGGAAATTTTTGGACGATCCAGAAAATATTCCACTGACAAACAACTATGCTGAGCGACAGATTCGGCATTACGTTGTTTACCGAAAAGTTTCATATTTTACACAATCGAAACGGGGAAATATGTTTCTTGAGAGGATAATTTCATTGTACTTGACTTGGAGGCAAAAGAAGTTAAATCCTTTTCAAAACCTACTGGCTATTGCTTCTTAAGCCATACACCTGAATGGATACAAAGAAGTTAAATCCTTTTCAAAACCTACTGGCTATTGCTTCTTAAGCCATACACCTGAATGGATACATGAAATTATCCTCTCAAGAAACATATTTCCCCGTTTCGATTGTGTAAAATATGAAACTTTTCGGTAAACAACGTAATGCCGAATCTGTCGCTCAGCATAGTTGTTTGTCAGTGGAATATTTTCTGGATCGTCCAAAAATTTCCACATCATCAGATCCGATTTCATGATATTTTTTGCTACTCGAGACGCTCCAATTGCCTCAGGTAAATTTGATATATTCTTTAAGTAATATCTCGTTCGCTTGCGTAATTTTCTTGCTCTTCTTATGAACCTTAATGTGTCTATTTCATCCTTTAACAGAGCTTTTTTCAATGCAAATAATTCAGTAGCAACATTCCTTAAATAATACCCCAAAACTTTCACTTCGCTATTCCAACTATGAGACAACCTTTCAAAATCTCTTGCTAAATGTGCCCAACAGACCTGCCTTTTCTTGCTGGAAAAGTAGTTGTAAGCTGCATATCTGTCGGTCACTACTAGGTTGTTATTCTTTCCAAATTTACTATTTTCCAGGACTTTCATCCCTCTTGACTCTGTCAATTTGATCACACTTCCTATTTTGCTCGCAAACATCCAGCACCAGCCCTGTTTACCTTTGTTGTAATGGCTAGTTTCATCGATATGTAAAATTTTGCTCTTGCTTACCTCTTCCTCAATTTGCTCATATGCTTCTTGGCATTTTTCTGCCACTCTAGCCTCGCTATTTGATACACTACCGACGCTGATATCCAGGTTGAAAATGTCCTTTATAATATTTGCCACTTCTTTTTTCGAATTCTTGTAAAATCCACTTAATGCTGTAATTACTGACTTAACTCTTGGACCAAATGTGTCCGCAGTTACTCCTTCTTGTAGCTTGCTACTTTTTCTTTTTCCACATCTTTTGCAACGTCCATGCTCTAGTTGATATTCAACTACATACGGCTTGATTTCCGGCAAATCGACCTTTTGATGAGTATACGGATCTTTTGATACCGCAATTTCTCCTCCGCACTCACACGTATTGGGCAGTTCTATTTTTACCATCTCATCTGCCTCCATTTTAGGGCGGTAACTGCCTTTATGTCCAACCTGTGCTCCTACTTTCCTGTCACTTTTTGGCTTATTTTCCCTCATCTTATATAATTCTTTGGAGCTTGGTATAGATGAATTTTTTGAACTTAAGCCAAGCCTTTCTTTTAACTCAGCGTTTTCGATATAAACAGGCATTTAACCGACAAAGGAAAAATATGCCAGTCAAAATGAAAGTCAGTAACTGCTACGAATATAACAAATTTCTCCAAGAAAGAGGAAATATTTTTTATTACGTCAACGATGCCATAGAAAATTGGTACGAAAAAAGTCCCAAAATGGCCGGTGGCAACAATATTTATAGTGATAAAGTCGTAATTCTAATTCACATAATAACTTATTTGTTTAGAATAGGCCTAAGACAAACGGTGGGGTTTATAGCGGGATACCTTGAGCAAATAGGAAAAAATTTGCAAGTTATCAGCTATTCCCAGGCTTCCAGAAGATTCAAAAAGCTTAACTTAAAAATTAATGATCGAAGACATGATAAAAACAGTATGGAAAATATTGAGATCGCCATAGATAGCACTGGAATAAGCATCTACAATAATATTCCAGGCCATAGTAAGGCAAACGGTACAGATAGAAAGTACCGTGGCTATAAGCAAACAAGAAAATTGCATGTAATGCTGGAGATAGGTAGCAAAAAAGTCATAGCTGCAAAATACAGTAGTGGAGTTTATTCTGACCACTATGGAGCCTGTGATCTTATTGCAAGGGCTAATGCTAAATACAATATAAGCACACTATATGCAGACAGAGCATATAATCGAAAGAAGTTATACAAATTGTGCAATGAGCTTGGCATAAAGACAAAAATTCCTCTGCAAAACAATGCAGTGGAGCATCCAAAGCTGGATTATATGGCTGAGAGAAATTCTACAATCAAGCTCATAAAGTCATATGGTGAAGATGGTATGAAGAAGTGGAAAAAAGAGATAAATTATGGGAAGAGATCTTATATAGAAAGTTTTTTCTCGCGACTGAAGCAAACATTTGGGTTTAGTTTTAGGAACAAATCTGAGATTAACCGTGAGAAAGAAATGCTACTCAAGTGTTATTTGCTGAACAAATTTACTGAAATAGGCATGGCTAAATTTGAGATAGCTTCATGAATTTATTATGCATTGCCTCCTATCCAAAGAGCGATGCAATAAAGCCGACTGGGGTAGGGAATCTTGATAAAAATTGCGTAAATGCTTCAAGAAGTTATGCTTATGGTACTGAGTTTTACAGAATATGGAAAGATAGCACCCCTGATCAAGCTGAATGTCGTAATAAAATTTTCAATAAAGACACTCACATACAAATTGCAAAAGTGGCAGCTAATCTTGCGTTTGATAGGTGCAAACCGGTGGTTACAATATCTCAAAAAGATTCGCTCATGATTGTAGACAATAATGATATGGTTGTTAGAAGGGATGGTAAGGTATCCGATGTCAAGTTTTCTGAATGTAAAAATTATTTAGATAAAAACGGTGATGAGAAGAGAATAATAACCGATTGTAGAGATAAAGGAGCAGATTGCCAGACTTGTAAAGATGCAATGTATAATTTTGATGGAAAAATTTATGTCTTTGCAGATGGTTGTGAATTTTTTTAATGCATAATGCAGTAGAACCAAGTAAAATGCTGGCCTGTGTAAGTTTGACGCTGCACTTCAGCCAAGGCAAGTGATTAATTTCATAATATTGTTGTTTATGTGAGAAGGAAGTTTTTTTTTGCAAGTGATATAGCAATATAGTTCATAATCATCAAGATCAACTATTTTTTCATATTCAATCAGCTCAGCAATGGAAAATTTATCAAGGTATTTCAGTGCAAAACGCCCTAAAAGAATGTCAGTTTCTTTGCAACCCCTGTGCCAGCTTCTATACATCAATTTTCTTCTAAGTAGCGCAGTGTCCGTCATAGGCTTTTAGTTTATCGGTTAAATTAAATGCTTGTCAAGCAAGACACGCGCTAATATACTTAACGTTTAGTTAAAGTACAGGTGGAATTGATTTCTAATCTTATTGGTCACTTTAGTGACGGGATGTATAACCTTTTATCTTTTTCCTTGATAATTTCTGTCATAGTGTTTGTGCATGAGTATGGGCATTACATCATTGCAAGAGCTTGTAAAGTCAAAGTCGAGTCTTTTTCCATAGGTTTTGGTAGAGAAATCTTTGGTTTTAGTGATAAACACGGTACTAGATGGAAGTTTAGTATTATTCCAATGGGTGGTTATGTCAAGATGCTGGGAGATGGCAATGCAGCAAGCGTTCCAGGTGATCAGCAGGAGCTGACTGAGGAGGAAAAACTATATTCATTCCATACGAAGCTACGATATAAAAAGGCAGCAGTAGTTTTTGCAGGTCCTTTTGCAAATATAATATTTTCTATTATAGCTCTAACTATATTCTTTAGTGCAGTAGGTTACTATCGCACTCCATCGGTAATAGAGAGTGTAGTAAAAGGTAGTGCAGCCGAGCAAGCTGGTTTACTACCAGGTGATATTATTACTCGTATTAATGAACACAAAATAAAGCATTTCGAGGATATTTCGCGTGTGGTTATGTCAAATCCTAAGACGAAAATGAAAATTGAATACGAAAGAGATAATAAAAAACACATAATCAGCCTAACCCCAATAACAATTGAGGATAGAGATGTTTTTGGCAATGTAATAGAGAGAGAAACCATAGGGATTACTGCAAAGATGGGAGCAAGACAATCGTCCTTACTTGGTTCAGTGAACTTAGCGGTAAGTGAAACTTATCACACTATATGTTTAACAGTAAAAGCTATATTTCAAATTATTGCTGGTACAAGAAGTTCAAATGAAATAGGCGGACCAATAAAAATTGCTAAATATTCAGGCCAATCAACTAAAAAGGGGCTTATAATGGTGCTGTATTTTATGG
Source organism: Wolbachia endosymbiont of Ctenocephalides felis wCfeT (assembly GCF_012277295.1). Lineage (NCBI taxonomy): Bacteria > Pseudomonadati > Pseudomonadota > Alphaproteobacteria > Rickettsiales > Anaplasmataceae > Wolbachia > Wolbachia endosymbiont of Ctenocephalides felis. The sequence continues at coordinate 857,406 of NZ_CP051156.1, read as the reverse complement.
CAGTTATTTCAGCTAATTTAGCTGCAGTTAATTTATTACCAATTCCATTACTGGACGGAGGGCATTTATTTTGTTATCTTATAGAAACAATTATACGTAGAGATTTAAGTTTGAAAGAACAAAAGTATGCAGCTACTTTCGGTGCTGCTGTTTTGTTTTTACTAATGGCAGTTGCAGTTTCAAATGATATTAGGAATCTTTTTTAAATGAGAAAGCTATTTTACATATTAATAATGATTTTCCCTGTGTTGCTTTTTGCATCAGAAGGTAAAGTACAAATAAAAGATATAAAGTTCGTTGGTAATGAGCGGGTTAGTAATCAGACTATAGGCTTTTATATAAAATTGGAGCCTGGTAATTATGTAGATGATGATGATTTAGATTCAATTGTAAAAAATCTCGACAAAACGAAGTTATTTACTAGCGTCAAAGCTTATGTAGATAATGAAAAAAGTTTAGTGATAAAAATTCAAGAAAATCCACTAATTAATCAAGTAATATTAAAAGGTAATCAGCTGTTTAGTAGCAAAGAATTATTGAATAATGTAATTCAGTCAAAACCTCTCACTATTTTTACTGAAACAAAATTGCAGAGTGATCTAATAGATTTAGTCACTACTTACAGAAATAACGGCAAGGTTAGCGTAAAAATTTCGTATGAGCTTAGTAAACTTGATAGTAATAGAGTTAATCTAATTTTTCAAATTAAAGAGGGTAAAACTTCTAGAGTGAGAAATATAAGATTTATAGGCAATAAGAACTTCTCCGAAGATGAATTGGAGAAAGTTGTTAAAAGACAGAGCAATGATATATTTAGTAAGTTGTTTAGGGCCATTTTTACAAAAGGCAGTCATTATTCACCTCAGCAATTGTTAATCAATACAGAGCTACTTGATCGGTTTTACTCATCTCGTGGATACATTCAAAATAATATTCAACCAATTGTTGAGATTGATCAGAATAATCAAATAGTACTTACTTTTTTGATTGATGAAGGGAAGCAATATTTATTTGGCAATAATGAAATTAATATTGAAGCTGAAATTCAAGACGCGAGCCTGAAAGAAGAAATATCGGAATTTCTTACTGAAGAAAATAATAAAGTTTTTGATAGAGTGAGAATTGGCAATACAATAGAAAAAATCACCAAATATTTGAATGACAAAGGGTATATATTTGCGCAGGTTAATCCAGAATATAAACAGCATGACAATATTGTAGATATAACTTACAAAGTGCTTCCTGGTAAAAAGATTTACATAAATCAAATTACAATCGATGGTAATGATCGTACTCTTGACTATGTAATTAGAAGCAAATTAAGCATAGCAGAGGGTGATGCGTATAATATATCTGAGATTCAAAAGTCACGTAAAAAACTAATCGGTAGTGATTTTTTTGAAACAGTTAAAGTCAATAGTTACACAGTTAACGGCAATTTAGTTAATGTCGATTTAAATGTGAAGGAAAAAAGAACTGGCTCAATGTCATTCTCTACAGGGATGTCATTGACTGGAGGTCCGTCTTTTTTTGATGGAGCATTTATTAAAACTGGTGTAAAAGAACATAACTTATTTGGTAGCGGAAAAGAACTTTCTTTCGCTCTTGAGAAAAGCAAGCATGTATTTTCTACTGATTTAGATTTTGTTGAGAATAATTTTAATGATTCTGATACATCATTAGGTGTTGGCCTATTTTATGAAACACAAGATAAACCAAATACTACTTTTGATACTTGCGATTGGGGAGGCTCAGTAAAATTATCATATAAGATCATAGAAAATTTAACTAACTTTATTCGTTACTCTTACAAGTTCAATCATATACACGTGGATGAGGATAAAAAAGATAGTATGTCAGAGATAATAAGTGGTAGGGAAGGTGAATACCAGATTTCATCGGTGGGATATACATTAGTATATAACATGCTGGATAATCTATACTCTCCAAGAGAAGGATATCTACTACGCCTCAGTCAGGATGTTTCAGGGCTTGGAGGAAACGTACATTTTCTAAAATCTGAACTTTTGTCTTTCTATATGCATCCTATATTCAGCAAAATTGACGATGATATCATACTAAAATTTAAGTTAGCAGCAGGACATATTTTTTCATATACAGATGATAACCTTAACATCGGACAGCACTTTTTTAAAGGTGGCAATGAAATTAGAGGGTTTGATCTTTCTGGTATTGGGCCAAGAGAAAGCAAAAACAATGGAAGCTCACTAGGAGGAAAAACTTACTTTACTCTAACACAACAATTGGATTTTCCATTACCAAAGCTATATGATTACGCTGGTATTAAGGGTTCATTGTTTGTTGATTATGCAACTCTTTTTGGCTTGGATGATAAAGAAGGTAAATATAAAGGCCAATATTACGATAGTAAGCTTATTAGGGTATCATCAGGTTTTGGTTTTTCGATGCCTTCTCCTTTTGGTGGTAGATTGAGGTTAGATTTTGGATTTCCTTTAGTTAAGGAGTCTTTTGATAAAGTGCAACCAGGTGAAGGATTTTTATCACATGTTAGATTTTCTATTGAAGCGGGGATTTAAATGAAATACTTACAATTATTTCTTATGGCAATTTGCTTGTTTGCTAGTTTGTCTGCAGTATATATAGCGTCAAGTGGGTGTAGCTCTGCTGGTGTGCGTGGTGCAAACGTTGCTGCAGTCGTTGATAGTGACAAAATAATCAATGAATCTCTTGCACTACAGACAATACAGAAACAAGTAAATGAGCAAAATTCTAAGCTACGGCAAGAATTTGAAAGTGAATTAGAAAGGTATAAGCCATCGAAAGAGGAATTTGAGCTTTTGTCAGAGGAAGCAAAAAAAGAAAAGACAGAACAGTTTAATAAACTTGCTGTAAATGCTAGAGATAATTATACTAGAAAGGCATCACATCTGGAAGAAAGTTACCGAGATGCAGTGGAAAATATCTTTAATAAGATAAAAGAAGTTGCTAAAAAGGCAGCAAAAAAAAACAACATAGATTTAGTGCTATTCATTTCAAAAAAGAATCAAGTTTTATACTCTATGGATAACATTGACTTATCAGAGATTGTATTAAAAGATATCAATACAGAAATACCAGAATTTACTTTGAAATAAGCATGCAGTTTGGTATTAACGATATCATAAAAATACTACCACACTCTTATCCATTTCTTTTGGTAGATAGAGTGATAGAGTATGACCCTGGTAAGAGCATAAAAGCAATCAAAAATGTTACCTTCAATGAGCCATTTTTTAGTGGTCATTTTCCTGGCCATCCGATAATGCCTGGAGTTTTAATAATTGAATCCCTAGCTCAAGCATCTGCAATATGTGTTCTGGGTCAGGAAAGTCAGGATGCAATGAAGGACAGGGTTGTTTACTTTATGTCCATTGAAAATGCAAAATTTAGAAAACCAGTTATTCCAGGGGATACATTAGTTCTTCAATCTAACATTAAGAATGCACGTTTGAGTGCATGCAAGTTTGAATGTATTGCATACGTTAACGAGGAAAAAGTAGCAGAAGCAACAATCTTAGCTATGTTACAAAAATAAGTTTTTAGTATTTTTTGTTTTCTCAATTTCTACTTGCTTGAATAATGGGAGTAAAACAACTCCCATTATTTTTTGTTATATCAGGTCTGGGCTGAGGCTGATAAGTTAATTTAAGTAGTTTTCTATATTTTCAAAATCGAGAGATATATCTAATGTACTGTCTTTAACTTTGCTAAATTCTTGAGCTATTTTTTGGAGTATATCTTTACGGTCATCCTGAGTCCTATCTAGGCATACTTTACCAGATATTCCATCTACTGTACCATCGCAAGTATTATTCCAATAGTCATAGCTTTTGCCTGCATCTTTCCAGTCTTTCGGTATCATCGGTTTGTCAGAATTTGTCCAGTGAGCAACCCACAGTGGATAACTAGAAAAGTTATGTTCTCCTGTTACATAGTAATCATTCCAAGTTTTTGGCGAAGCATACACGATTGGGTCATATCCTGTTTCTTTTAGCTCTGATAATAAAAAAGCGAGCTTTTCTGCTCTTTCTTGGTTGGAGTGTTCCGTGGGTTTATCGCATTTTTCTTGGTCAGGCTTGCTACAAATACCTGTAGTGGAGCTAACTGCAAGTCTGTCGGAGTTTGGGTTAAAATTTGCTTTTTTAAGAGTATTAATAATATTGTCACGCTGCTCTTCAGGTATCCATTCAGCCGGGCGGTAAAATAAAGAGTAGACAAGGAATGCTAAAAAGGTAAACTAGAGTGGCTGTGAGGTAATATGGTTGATCTTTTAGAATTTTGCGAAAGTTTAAGCAGACTATAGAAAAGTTAGAAACAAAAATAGAAGAGCTTAAAGCAGAAAATAAAGCGCTAAGGATCGAAAACGCTGAGTTAAAAGAAAGGCTTGGCTTAAATTCAAAAAATTCATCTATACCAAGCTCCAAAGAATTATATAAGATGAGGGAAAATAAGCCAAAAAGTGACAGGAAAGTAGGAGCACAGGTTGGACATAAAGGCAGTTACCGCCCTAAAATGGAGGCAGATGAGATGGTAAAAATAGAACTGCCCAATATGTGTGAGTGCGGAGGAGAAATTGCGGTATCAAAAGATCCGTATACTCATCAAAAGGTCGATTTGCCGGAAATCAAGCCGTATGTAGTTGAATATCAACTAGAGCATGGACGTTGCAAAAGATGTGGAAAAAGAAAAAGTAGCAAGCTACAAGAAGGAGTAACTGCGGACACATTTGGTCCAAGAGTTAAGTCAGTAATTGCAGCATTAAGTGGATTTTACAAGAATTCGAAAAAAGAAGTGGCAAATATTATAAAGGACATTTTCAACCTGGATATCAGCGTCGGTAGTGTATCAAATAGTGAGGCTAGAGTGGCAGAAAAATGCCAAGAAGCATATGAGCAAATTGAGGAAGAGGTAAGCAAGAGCAAAATTTTACATATCGATGAAACTAGCCATTACAACAAAGGTAAACAGGGCTGGTGCTGGATGTTTGCGAGCAAAATAGGAAGTGTGATCAAATTGACAGAGTCAAGAGGGATGAAAGTCCTGGAAAATAGTAAATTTGGAAAGAATAACAACCTAGTAGTGACCGACAGATATGCAGCTTACAACTACTTTTCCAGCAAGAAAAGGCAGGTCTGTTGGGCACATTTAGCAAGAGATTTTGAAAGGTTGTCTCATAGTTGGAATAGCGAAGTGAAAGTTTTGGGGTATTATTTAAGGAATGTTGCTACTGAATTATTTGCATTGAAAAAAGCTCTGTTAAAGGATGAAATAGACACATTAAGGTTCATAAGAAGAGCAAGAAAATTACGCAAGCGAACGAGATATTACTTAAAGAATATATCAAATTTACCTGAGGCAATTGGAGCGTCTCGAGTAGCAAAAAATATCATGAAATCGGATCTGATGATGTGGAAATTTTTGGACGATCCAGAAAATATTCCACTGACAAACAACTATGCTGAGCGACAGATTCGGCATTACGTTGTTTACCGAAAAGTTTCATATTTTACACAATCGAAACGGGGAAATATGTTTCTTGAGAGGATAATTTCATTGTACTTGACTTGGAGGCAAAAGAAGTTAAATCCTTTTCAAAACCTACTGGCTATTGCTTCTTAAGCCATACACCTGAATGGATACAAATAAAAAACTTAAAAATTTAATAAGTATTATGCTAAAATTAGCATACTTACGAATTTTTCACCTCACAACTTGTCGACAACTACTATTTTCCCCTTTTGCTTTCTCCTTATCCACATAGGCTCTGTAGACAAAATTAGAGAAGCTACCATGAGACATATATAAGAGAACACCATTGGAAGCGAATTTTTGCATTTGCAAAGACAAAAGACAACAGGTATAAGGGTAAAAAGTAAGCTAAAATAGGAGATTTGTAGCTATAGTAAATTCGGTATAGATGAGCTCAAGTACGATACATGGCGGAAGGAGAGGGATTCGAACCCTCGATACGACTTTTCAATCGTATAACGGTTTAGCAAACCGTCGCCTTCAGCCGCTCGGCCATCCTTCCAATACTGGCTATGATATCAAGGTCCTGACAAATTGTCCAATGCTTTCAGTTAAGTCAAAAATCCCTTTCCGTATTTGTTTTAATTTACAAAAAAGCCTGCTATTTTCTATACTTTTTCTACCGGCCAATCTATAGTGAGTGTTTAGAACTTGCAAATGTTTCTCATAATATATAAAATCAACTTTATTTCTTATTACAATGACTTTGAATGGATTGGCTATTGATCTCTGTTTTATCAGTAATTCTTATCTTACTGATTTTGTCATTTTTATTTTCAGGAGCAGAAATAGGTCTAACCTCAATTAGTCGCTCAAGAGTTAATAAATTAAAGCTAGATGGTAATAAAAAAGCAAAAATAATAGATAATTTATTAAACAAAAAAGAACTAACAATAGGGACAATATTGCTCGGTAATACAGTTATTAATATAGCTTGTTCTGCCTTATTTACAGCAATATTTATAAATTTCTTTGGAAATGATGGCATCTTTATATCAACAATTATAATGACGTTTTGTATCTTGTTGTTTTGTGAAGTATTGCCAAAAACTTATGCTATACAAAACCCTGAGAAGTTTTCGTCATTTTCTGCTTATTTTATATTATTTTTCGTAAAGGTCTTTTCTCCACTGACTTTAGCAGTTCAATTTATTGTCAATCTTATTCTAAAATTATTCAGGCTGCATAAAAATAGAGAGGTGATATCTGCAGCAGACGCAATGCGTAATATGATCTCTTTACATCGCACTGAAGGGACTATGTTACCACAGGATCTGGATATGCTAAGCAGCATACTTGACCTAGCTGAAACAGAAATATCAGAAATCATGATTCACAGGAAAAATTTGTTTTCTCTTGATATCAGTCAAAACAGTGAGGATTTAATAAAAAATATTTTAACTAGTCGCCATAGCAGAATTCCCTTGTGGCAAGAAGAACCAGAAAAAATTATAGGTGTAGTGCATGTAAAAGATCTAATAAATGCCTTGCGTGAAAAAAATAATAAAATTGAGGAAGTTGATATCACAAAAGTTATGTCAGAGCCTTGCTTTTTGCCAGAAAGTACTCCTCTTAGCGTGCAACTTCACAATTTCCGTAAAAATAGAAAGCACCTTGCATTTGTTATTGATGAATATGGAGCACTACAGGGAATCGTAACTCTTGAGGATATCTTAGAAGAAATAGTTGGAGAAATTTCCGATGAACATGATGCAATCACAGAAAACTTTGTGAAAGAAGTATCTGATAATGTATATCACATTGAAGGAGAATCTACAATTAGAGACGTAAATAGGCAGTTACACTGGAATCTTCCGAATGAAGAAGCTACAACCTTAGCAGGTATGATTGTAAATGAGATAGAACGTATTCCTGATGAAGGTGAAGAATTTTTCCTTTATGGTTTTAATTTTAAAATTTTAAAAAAAGATAAAAATGCCATAACTATTGTTGAAGTGCAAGTCAAAAGTGATAATACTGTTACTAGCGATTAATTAGTGGAGTATTATGGAAGAAACAGTCAAAATAACAGCTGATGAACTAAGGGGTTATATAGAAAGAATTGAAAAGCTTGAGCAAGAAAAAAAGGATGTGCAAGATCACATTCGTGATGTATATGCCAAAGCTGCAGATGAAGGTTGGGATACAAAAGTTATGAAACAAGTTGTCAGGCTAAGGAAAATGGATGACGATGACAGGGAAGAACAGGAGATATTGCTTGATACCTACAAACGTGCATTAGGAATGAGTGGTGAAGAAGAATTGTTAAGTGAGTGATAGAATTGTAATTGGAATAAGTGGAGCATCAGGTTCCATTTACGGTGTACGTATTTTAGAGGCATTAAAAGATACTCAATACGAGGCGCATTTAGTAATTAGCAGTGCTGGAAAGATTACTATAGCCCATGAATTATCAAAAAAATTTGAAGATGTCACATTACTTGCAGACTTTTATTACCCTGAAGAAAAGATAGGAGAGAAGATAGCAAGTGGCTCATTTAAAACTGCAGGAATGATTATTGCTCCATGCTCTATGAAAACAATGTCTGAAATTGCATCTGGTGTTACTTCCAATCTTCTTACAAGAGCTGCAGATGTAACCCTTAAGGAAAGAAGAAAGCTAATTCTAATGGTGCGAGAGTCACCACTACATCTTGGACACTTAAACAATATGCTAAAATTAACAGAAATGGGAGCCATAATTGCTCCACCAGTTCCTGCGTTTTATACTAAGCCAGAATCACTTGACGATATTATCAATCATTCTATTGGAAAAGTATTGGATTTGTTTGACATAAAGTTACCTAACTTCAAAGAGTGGCAAGGAGTATAGAAAGTGGCAATTATCATTGATGGCAAAAAAATAGCAAATGATCTCTGTCAGGAATTATCACATAAAATTGATATTTTAAAAAAAGAACACAATATTTTCCCGTGTCTTAAAGTCATTCTTGTGGGTAGCAACCCAGCAAGTCAAGTGTATGTTCGCAATAAACAAAAAAAAGCAGAATCTATAGGTATAAGTTCTGAAACCATTGTTTTACCTGATGATATTCCAGAAAATGAACTAATTAAAAAAATTGATGAATTAAATAAAGATCCATCTGTGCATGGCATTTTAGTGCAATTACCTTTACCAAACCACATCAATGCAAGTAGAATAATTAATTCAGTAAATGTGGAAAAGGACGTAGACGGTTTTCATGATGAAAATGTTGGTAAACTAGTAAAAGGTGAAAAAAATTGCCTCGTACCTTGCACTCCTAAATGTTCTTTGTATTTAATTAAATCAATTGAAGAAAATCTCTCTGGTAAAAATGCAGTAGTGATTGGTAGATCAAATATTGTTGGTAAACCAATGTTTCATCTACTACTCCAAGAAAATTGCACTGTCACTATTTTGCATTCAAAAAGCACAAATTTAGCTGAATATTGCTCTAAAGCAGATATAGTAGTTGCAGCAGTTGGAAAACCGAATTTTGTTCAAGCAGAGTGGATAAAGGAAGGTGCAATAGTAATTGATGTTGGCATAAACAGCGTCAATATAGGAGGACAAAATAAGCTTATAGGTGATGTTGAATTTGAAGGAGCAAAAAAGAAGGTAAAAGCTATTACACCAGTTCCAGGTGGTGTTGGTCCCATGACTATAGCATTCCTAATGATGAACACTGTTACTGCTGCTTGCCTGCAGAATGAAGTGGATTTAAGTGTATAGTCCAAGAGTATAGCGATGGTTTGCTTCCCATAGTCTAAATGTTTATGCTTTAAGGCACCTTAATTAATTCTTAAGCCAATTTTTCACTCCCCAGATTTGACATTTTATGGAAAATAGTGTATACTTTAATATAAATATAAAAAGTATTAATATGAAAGGAAATCTTTTTGCCAATAGTACTGCGGATCAACACAAACCACGATCTATGATAAGAGATTACTACGAAAAGGAACCATTAAGAAATAAAGACTACACAGAATATAGCGTTAGCTTTAATCAAAAAATATTGACTGATAATATATGGAGTGCAGATCATAAAAAATGCCTTCACCTTTATATTAAATACTGTGGCTTATGTGATATTCTATGTAATTATGTAACCGCACGTAATCTACTTGAAACTGCGATAAAAGCAGAAGAAGGTATCAAAGAACTTTGTAAGGACATAAGGGATACTTTACATACACTGGAGGATAAGTTCTGTGATACTCATACATTAACAATTGCTAGTATAATAGAAAAGATACTTGCTTTTTTATTTAAAATTTATCCATGTAACATTTTATCTTACTCTCAACAACTAAATATCTTAGATCGTTCCAATAATGAACTTAAACTGAATAGAGCAATATTTCTCAATAGTTTTAATCAATTAGAGCCAGGCAATCATATCAAATTTTCTGTGCTTAATCGAATGGCATTGCATGGTCACTCCATGCTCTTTATAAAATCTAAAGATGGAGCAGGAGGAGCATTTTTTGATCCAAATTATGGAGTGGCATTTTTTCGTACGGGTGAAGAATTATGCAATATCATTGACAAAAAATTGGAATATTACAGTAAAGAGTAAAGAGTATAAATTTAATCAAGTAAGTTTCATAGATAATGCAAAGCTTTTAAGCAGAGTTGCAGAAGAGATTTCTGCTTACACAAATACTGCCACTGAAACGTATCCATTCAGCCGGGCGGTAAAATAAAGAGTAGACAAGGAATGCTAAAAAGGTAGACTAGAGTGGCTGTGAGGTAATATGGTTGATCTTTTAGAATTTTGCGAAAGTTTAAGCAGACTATAGAAAAGTTAGAAACAAAAATAGAAGAGCTTAAAGCAGAAAATAAAGCGCTAAGGATCGAAAACGCTGAGTTAAAAGAAAGGCTTGGCTTAAATTCAAAAAATTCATCTATACCAAGCTCCAAAGAATTATATAAGATGAGGGAAAATAAGCCAAAAAGTGACAGGAAAGTAGGAGCACAGGTTGGACATAAAGGCAGTTACCGCCCTAAAATGGAGGCAGATGAGATGGTAAAAATAGAACTGCCCAATACGTGTGAGTGCGGAGGAGAAATTGCGGTATCAAAAGATCCGTATACTCATCAAAAGGTCGATTTGCCGGAAATCAAGCCGTATGTAGTTGAATATCAACTAGAGCATGGACGTTGCAAAAGATGTGGAAAAAGAAAAAGTAGCAAGCTACAAGAAGGAGTAACTGCGGACACATTTGGTCCAAGAGTTAAGTCAGTAATTACAGCATTAAGTGGATTTTACAAGAATTCGAAAAAAGAAGTGGCAAATATTATAAAGGACATTTTCAACCTGGATATCAGCGTCGGTAGTGTATCAAATAGCGAGGCTAGAGTGGCAGAAAAATGCCAAGAAGCATATGAGCAAATTGAGGAAGAGGTAAGCAAGAGCAAAATTTTACATATCGATGAAACTAGCCATTACAACAAAGGTAAACAGGGCTGGTGCTGGATGTTTGCGAGCAAAATAGGAAGTGTGATCAAATTGACAGAGTCAAGAGGGATGAAAGTCCTGGAAAATAGTAAATTTGGAAAGAATAACAACCTAGTAGTGACCGACAGATATGCAGCTTACAACTACTTTTCCAGCAAGAAAAGGCAGGTCTGTTGGGCACATTTAGCAAGAGATTTTGAAAGGTTGTCTCATAGTTGGAATAGCGAAGTGAAAGTTTTGGGGTATTATTTAAGGAATGTTGCTACTGAATTATTTGCATTGAAAAAAGCTCTGTTAAAGGATGAAATAGACACATTAAGGTTCATAAGAAGAGCAAGAAAATTACGCAAGCGAACGAGATATTACTTAAAGAATATATCAAATTTACCTGAGGCAATTGGAGCGTCTCGAGTAGCAAAAAATATCATGAAATCGGATCTGATGATGTGGAAATTTTTGGACGATCCAGAAAATATTCCACTGACAAACAACTATGCTGAGCGACAGATTCGGCATTACGTTGTTTACCGAAAAGTTTCATATTTTACACAATCGAAACGGGGAAATATGTTTCTTGAGAGGATAATTTCATTGTACTTGACTTGGAGGCAAAAGAAGTTAAATCCTTTTCAAAACCTACTGGCTATTGCTTCTTAAGCCATACACCTGAATGGATACACTGAAACTAATATTGCTGATCCATGTATTGACCATCATGAGCAATCTAGTATTACTCACTAACAAGAAACGGATTAAACAGTCTAGTTAATCTGTTTCATACTGGCATAAACATAATCATAACATGACCATATAGTGAGAACTGCTGCAATCCACAAACAAGCCATTCCTATATACTGTGTTGTTTCATAGTTATCTACTATCAGTACTACCACAGCAATCATTTGTAGGAATGTCTTGATCTTTCCAGCATTGCTTACAGGTAAACTCACATTTATTGATATCAAAAATTCTCGTAAGCCTGAAACTAATATTTCTCTGCAAATAATGACAATGGCTGGTATGATTGTGTAACCGTTGATCTTTTGTTTATAAATCAACATGATTATTGTTGAAACTACTATTAATTTATCAGCAATTGGGTCAAATAATCTACCAAATTTTGATTGAACCTTCCATGCACGCGCTAAATAGCCATCAAAGAAGTCTGTAATGCATGCAAATGCAAAGATTAATATTGTTATCAAACTTGCATACTTGCCTTGTATATAAAAGCTTAATATTATTGCTGGCATTGCAAGCACCCGAGAGATTGTCAGCAAATTAGGCAAATTTTTCTTAAGCATGTAACGTATTTTGGTACAGTATGATAAGCTTATACATAAGTATGATTCAATTCACAAGTTAATTGAACATTTATTAAAACTCCATATACTTAGGATTACGAGTTCAGAATATGAAATGGTTTCAGAATATAAGGATATAACTAAGGACACAACAATGAGTGATGATTTAGATAATGCTGCAAGACAAGAAGCGCTTAAGTACCACAGTAAAGATAATAATCCTGGAAAAGTTTCTGTGTTGCCAACAAAGCCTCTATCTACACAACATGATCTTTCGCTTGCTTACTCTCCTGGTGTTGCAGCGCCATGTCTTGAAATAGCTAAAAATCCTGGGGAAGTATTTGATTACACAGCAAAGGGTAACTGTGTTGCAGTTATTTCAAATGGCACTGCAGTGCTAGGTCTTGGCAATATTGGCCCTCTTGCCTCAAAACCTGTTATGGAAGGCAAAGCTGTTTTATTTAAACGTTTTGCTGACATTGATGCCATTGATGTTGAGGTAGACACAGAGAATATAGAAGATTTTATTAATGCAGTAAGATATCTAGGGCCAAGTTGGGGTGGAATAAATTTAGAGGATATAAGATCACCGGATTGCTTCATAATAGAAAAACGTTTAAATGAGTTAATGGACATTCCAGTATTTCATGATGATCAACATGGCACTGCAGTTGTTGTTGCAGCCGGAATAGAGAACGCCCTTGATATTACTGGAAAGAAACTAGAGGATGTGAAAATCATTATGAATGGTGCCGGAGCAGCCGGTATTGCTTGCCTTGAAATATTAAAGTCCATGGGTGCTAAAAATATAGTACTCTGCGACAAGCAAGGAGTAATATATACAGGCAGAGAAGACGACATGAATGAATGGAAAGGAAAATATGCCATTGATACCCACGAACGTTCTTTGCTTGATACAATAAAAGGTGCCGATGTGTTCATTGGGCTATCTGCGAAGGATGTATTAAATGAAGAAATGTTAAAGAGTATGAGCAAGGACCCTATTATATTTGCTCTTGCTAATCCTGATCCAGAAGTAAGGCCTGAATTTGCAAAATCTGTAAGGCCAGATGCAATAATTGCAGCTGGTAGATCAGATTATAATAATCAAGTTAATAATGTAATGGGATTTCCTTATATATTCAGGGGAGCACTTGATGTTCACGCAATAACAATAAATAATGAAATGAAAATTGCCGCTGCAGATGCAATAGCAAAGCTTGCACGTGAGCCTGTGCCAGATGAAATATCCGCAGCTTACAGTGGACGCAAAATGAGTTATGGACGTGAGTATATAATGCCAACTCCGTTTGATCCTAGGTTAATTTCTATGGTATCTCCTGCTGTTGCAAAAGCTGCAATTGATTCAGGTGTGGCAAGAAAAAAAATACAAGATTGGAATGAATATGAAAATCAGCTGAAGTCACGTCTTGCTAACGTTCTTGACATGCTGTATCCATTCAGGGGTATGGCTTAAGAAGCAATAGCCAGTAGGTTTTGAAAAGGATTTAACTTCTTTTGCCTCCAAGTCAAGTACAATGAAATTATCCTCTCAAGAAACATATTTCCCCGTTTCGATTGTGTAAAATATGAAACTTTTCGGTAAACAACGTAATGCCGAATCTGTCGCTCAGCATAGTTGTTTGTCAGTGGAATATTTTCTGGATCGTCCAAAAATTTCCACATCATCAGATCCGATTTCATGATATTTTTTGCTACTCGAGACGCTCCAATTGCCTCGGGTAAATTTGATATATTCTTTAAGTAATATCTCGTTCGCTGTATCCATTCAGCCGGGCGGTAAAATAAAGAGTAGACAAGGAATGCTAAAAAGGTAAACTAGAGTGGCTGTGAGGTAATATGGTTGATCTTTTAGAATTTTGCGAAAGTTTAAGCAGACTATAGAAAAGTTAGAAACAAAAATAGAAGAGCTTAAAGCAGAAAATAAAGCGCTAAGGATCGAAAACGCTGAGTTAAAAGAAAGGCTTGGCTTAAATTCAAAAAATTCATCTATACCAAGCTCCAAAGAATTATATAAGATGAGGGAAAATAAGCCAAAAAGTGACAGGAAAGTAGGAGCACAGGTTGGACATAAAGGCAGTTACCGCCCTAAAATGGAGGCAGATGAGATGGTAAAAATAGAACTGCCCAATACGTGTGAGTGCGGAGGAGAAATTGCGGTATCAAAAGATCCGTATACTCATCAAAAGGTCGATTTGCCGGAAATCAAGCCGTATGTAGTTGAATATCAACTAGAGCATGGACGTTGCAAAAGATGTGGAAAAAGAAAAAGTAGCAAGCTACAAGAAGGAGTAACTGCGGACACATTTGGTCCAAGAGTTAAGTCAGTAATTGCAGCATTAAGTGGATTTTACAAGAATTCGAAAAAAGAAGTGGCAAATATTATAAAGGACATTTTCAACCTGGATATCAGCGTCGGTAGTGTATCAAATAGCGAGGCTAGAGTGGCAGAAAAATGCCAAGAAGCATATGAGCAAATTGAGGAAGAGGTAAGCAAGAGCAAAATTTTACATATCGATGAAACTAGCCATTACAACAAAGGTAAACAGGGCTGGTGCTGGATGTTTGCGAGCAAAATAGGAAGTGTGATCAAATTGACAGAGTCAAGAGGGATGAAAGTCCTGGAAAATAGTAAATTTGGAAAGAATAACAACCTAGTAGTGACCGACAGATATGCAGCTTACAACTACTTTTCCAGCAAGAAAAGGCAGGTCTGTTGGGCACATTTAGCAAGAGATTTTGAAAGGTTGTCTCATAGTGTATCCATTCAGGGGTATGGCTTAAGAAGCAATAGCCAGTAGGTTTTGAAAAGGATTTAACTTCTTTTGCCTCCAAGTCAAGTACAATGAAATTATCCTCTCAAGAAACATATTTCCCCGTTTCGATTGTGTAAAATATGAAACTTTTCGGTAAACAACGTAATGCCGAATCTGTCGCTCAGCATAGTTGTTTGTCAGTGGAATATTTTCTGGATCGTCCAAAAATTTCCACATCATCAGATCCGATTTCATGATATTTTTTGCTACTCGAGACGCTCCAATTGCCTCGGGTAAATTTGATATATTCTTTAAGTAATATCTCGTTCGCTTGCGTAATTTTCTTGCTCTTCTTATGAACCTTAATGTGTCTATTTCATCCTTTAACAGAGCTTTTTTCAATGCAAATAATTCAGTAGCAACATTCCTTAAATAATACCCCAAAACTTTCACTTCGCTATTCCAACTATGAGACAACCTTTCAAAATCTCTTGCTAAATGTGCCCAACAGACCTGCCTTTTCTTGCTGGAAAAGTAGTTGTAAGCTGCATATCTGTCGGTCACTACTAGGTTGTTATTCTTTCCAAATTTACTATTTTCCAGGACTTTCATCCCCTCTTGACTCTGTCAATTTGATCACACTTCCTATTTTGCTCGCAAACATCCAGCACCAGCCCTGTTTACCTTTGTTGTAATGGCTAGTTTCATCGATATGTAAAATTTTGCTCTTGCTTACCTCTTCCTCAATTTGCTCATATGCTTCTTGGCATTTTTCTGCCACTCTAGCCTCGCTATTTGATACACTACCGACGCTGATATGGCTTTGTTGCATCGCTCTTTGGATAGGAGGCAATGCATAATAAATTCATGAAGCTATCTCAAATTTAGCCATGCCTATTTCAGTAAATTTGTTCAGCAAATAACACTTGAGTAGCATTTCTTTCTCACGGTTAATCTCAGATTTGTTCCTAAAACTAAACCCAAATGTTTGCTTCAGTCGCGAGAAAAAACTTTCTATATAAGATCTCTTCCCATAATTTATCTCTTTTTTCCACTTCTTCATACCATCTTCACCATATGACTTTATGAGCTTGATTGTAGAATTTCTCTCAGCCATATAATCCAGCTTTGGATGCTCCACTGCATTGTTTTGCAGAGGAATTTTTGTCTTTATGCCAAGCTCATTGCACAATTTGTATAACTTCTTTCGATTATATGCTCTGTCTGCATATAGTGTGCTTATATTGTATTTAGCATTAGCCCTTGCAATAAGATCACAGGCTCCATAGTGGTCAGAATAAACTCCACTACTGTATTTTGCAGCTATGACTTTTTTGCTACCTATCTCCAGCATTACATGCAATTTTCTTGTTTGCTTATAGCCACGGTACTTTCTATCTGTACCGTTTGCCTTACTATGGCCTGGAATATTATTGTAGATGCTTATTCCAGTGCTATCTATGGCGATCTCAATATTTTCCATACTGTTTTTATCATGTCTTCGATCATTAATTTTTAAGTTAAGCTTTTTGAATCTTCTGGAAGCCTGGGAATAGCTGATAACTTGCAAATTTTTTCCTATTTGCTCAAGGTATCCCGCTATAAACCCCACCGTTTGTCTTAGGCCTATTCTAAACAAATAAGTTATTATGTGAATTAGAATTACGACTTTATCACTATAAATATTGTTGCCACCGGCCATTTTGGGACTTTTTTCGTACCAATTTTCTATGGCATCGTTGACGTAATAAAAAATATTTCCTCTTTCTTGGAGAAATTTGTTATATTCGTAGCAGTTACTGACTTTCATTTTGACTGGCATATTTTTCCTTTGTCGGTTAAATGCCTATTTATAATGAATTTTGTCAGTAACTGCCAGTTCTTTTTACTTTAGCTATGCAACAAAGCCCGCTGATATCCAGGTTGAAAATGTCCTTTATAATATTTGCCACTTCTTTTTTCGAATTCTTGTAAAATCCACTTAATGCTGTAATTACTGACTTAACTCTTGGACCAAATGTGTCCGCAGTTACTCCTTCTTGTAGCTTGCTACTTTTTCTTTTTCCACATCTTTTGCAACGTCCATGCTCTAGTTGATATTCAACTACATACGGCTTGATTTCCGGCAAATCGACCTTTTGATGAGTATACGGATCTTTTGATACCGCAATTTCTCCTCCGCACTCACACGTATTGGGCAGTTCTATTTTTACCATCTCATCTGCCTCCATTTTAGGGCGGTAACTGCCTTTATGTCCAACCTGTGCTCCTACTTTCCTGTCACTTTTTGGCTTATTTTCCCTCATCTTATATAATTCTTTGGAGCTTGGTATAGATGAATTTTTTGAACTTAAGCCAAGCCTTTCTTTTAACTCAGCGTTTTCGATCCTTAGCGCTTTATTTTCTGCTTTAAGCTCTTCTATTTTTGTTTCTAACTTTTCTATAGTCTGCTTAAACTTTCGCAAAATTCTAAAAGATCAACCATATTACCTCACAGCCACTCTAGTTTACCTTTTTAGCATTCCTTGTCTACTCTTTATTTTACCGCCCGGCTGAATGGATACTAATTTCATTGTACTTGACTTGGAGGCAAAAGAAGTTAAATCCTTTTCAAAACCTACTGGCTATTGCTTCTTAAGCCATACACCTGAATGGATACAGCCTATATAAATTCTAAGCAGTGTTAAATAATACTCTCATACCTCAGTTCCGCCAACAGTAATTGAATCAATCTTAAGTGTTGGTTGACCAACACCGACAGGTACATGTTGCCCATCTTTGGAACATGTGCCGATACCAGGGTCCAGTTTTAAGTCGTTGCCGACCATAGATACTTTCTTCAGCACTGTCGGACCATCACCAATCAGTGTTGCTCCTTTAACTGGCTGTGTAACTTTACCATTTTCTATCAAATAAGCTTCTGAAGATGAAAAAACGAACTTTCCTGATGTAATATCAACTTGTCCACCACCAAAATTTACTGCATATAGTCCCTTTTTTACACTTGATATCATCTCTTCTGGCGTGTATTTTCCGGGCAGCATATAGGTATTTGTCATACGTGGCATAGTAACTTCCTTATAACTCTCTCTCCTGCCATTACCAGTTGGTTTTACACCCATGAGCTTAGCATTCATATGGTCTTGCATATATCCTTTGAGAATCCCATCTTCTATCAAAACATTATAACCAGATTGAGTGCCTTCATCATCTATGCTGATTGAGCCACGCAAGTTAGGTAAAGTTCCGTCATCAACTACTGTGATACCGCTAGCTGCTACTTGCTTGCCCAAAGAGTTTGAAAATGCTGAAACTTTTTTGCGGTTGAAATCACCTTCAAGTCCATGCCCTATAGCCTCATGTAGCAACACTCCTGGCCACCCAGGGCCCAGGACTACTGTCATTTCTCCAGCTGGAGTTGAAACTGCTTCAAGGTTCACTAGTGCTTGCTTTAGAGCTTGATCTGCGATATCTTTCCACTTTTTCTCAGAAATAAACTCATTGTAAGAATCTCTTCCACCATGCCCTGCAGAGCCTCTTTCAATTCGACCATCTTTTTCTATAATAACTAAGACATTAAAGCGCACCAGTGGCCTTATGTCACTTAATCTGTGATCCTCTTTTATTATCTGTACAATTTGCCATTCACCGCTTAAAGTAATCTTTACTTGCTTTACATAATTATTTTTAGATCTTACATACTTATTTACTTCGCTCAGTAGCTTAATCTTCGTGCTTAAATTTATTTCATTTATTGGATTAATTCGTGGATATAGACTTTTTACCTCTTCACTTAAAGTGATCGAATTCGTTTGACCTAAGGAATTCGGGCTTTTTACTATGGAAGCAGCATTGCTAATTTCTTTTTCACTGATTTCAGAAGAACAGACAAAAGATGTGCTATCATTACAAAAAGATCTTAAACCAAACCCTCTTCTAGTATTTAAATCTACATGTTTTAATATGTTATCATCAAAAAGTAGAGATTCTGATTGGCAAAATTCTAGAAATAATTCACCACCATCGCTGTTGCTCAAAGCACCATCAACTATTTTATATACATTGTTAATATTGACATTATTTTGAGCGAAAAATATTTGGTCTAGATTGACATTTTCTGACATTCTTTTTGAACTAAAAATTGTTTAAGTATATTATTTAATCTGAGTTATAGCAAACGATAAAAAGCCCGGGTGGCGGAACTGGTAGACACGCTAGCTTCAGGTGCTAGTAACTTTTCAAGTTGTGGAAGTTCAAGTCTTCTCTCGGGCACTCTTGATTTTTAATATATTTCCATAAATCTTAATGTATTCACAGCTCAAGCAACTGATTTAACACTAAATTAAGCATCAAGTGTATACAATAAAAGTAATATATTATTCAATTAGCTAGGAGGTAAAAATGGGTTTTTGGAAAACTTTCACTGGTCATGATACAGAAGATATAATAGCCTTAAAGAAAGGATTAGCAGGTCTAACTGATGATGCAACAAAACTGTCTGGTGACTATGCGGGTCTGACTGGTGATATGGCAAAACTATCTGGTGATGTGACGTATCCATTCAGGTGTATGGCTTAAGAAGCAATAGCCAGTAGGTTTTGAAAAAGATTTAACTTCTTTTGCCTCCAAGTCAAGTACAATGAAATTATCCTCTCAAGAAACATATTTCCCCGTTTCGATTGTGTAAAATATGAAACTTTTCGGTAAACAACGTAATGCCGAATCTGTCGCTCAGCATAGTTGTTTGTCAGTGGAATATTTTCTGGATCGTCCAAAAATTTCCACATCATCAGATCCGATTTCATGATATTTTTTGCTACTCGAGACGCTCCAATTGCCTCGGGTAAATTTGATATATTCTTTAAGTAATATCTCGTTCGCTTGCGTAATTTTCTTGCTCTTCTTATGAACCTTAATGTGTCTATTTCATCCTTTAACAGAGCTTTTTTCAATGCAAATAATTCAGTAGCAACATTCCTTAAATAATACCCCAAAACTTTCACTTCGCTATTCCAACTATGAGACAACCTTTCAAAATCTCTTGCTAAATGTGCCCAACAGACCTGCCTTTTCTTGCTGGAAAAGTAGTTGTAAGCTGCATATCTGTCGGTCACTACTAGGTTGTTATTCTTTCCAAATTTACTATTTTCCAGGACTTTCATCCCTCTTGACTCTGTCAATTTGATCACACTTCCTATTTTGCTCGCAAACATCCAGCACCAGCCCTGTTTACCTTTGTTGTAATGGTTAGTTTCATCGATATGTAAAATTTTGCTCTTGCTTACCTCTTCCTCAATTTGCTCATATGCTTCTTGGCATTTTTCTGCCACTCTAGCCTCGCTATTTGATACACTACCGACGCTGATATCCAGGTTGAAAATGTCCTTTATAATATTTGCCACTTCTTTTTTCGAATTCTTGTAAAATCCACTTAATGCTGCAATTACTGACTTAACTCTTGGACCAAATGTGTCCGCAGTTACTCCTTCTTGTAGCTTGCTACTTTTTCTTTTTCCACATCTTTTGCAACGTCCATGCTCTAGTTGATATTCAACTACATACGGCTTGATTTCCGGCAAATCGACCTTTTGATGAGTATACGGATCTTTTGATACCGCAATTTCTCCTCCGCACTCACACGTATTGGGCAGTTCTATTTTTACCATCTCATCTGCCTCCATTTTAGGGCGGTAACTGCCTTTATGTCCAACCTGTGCTCCTACTTTCCTGTCACTTTTTGGCTTATTTTCCCTCATCTTATATAATTCTTTGGAGCTTGGTATAGATGAATTTTTTGAACTTAAGCCAAGCCTTTCTTTTAACTCAGCGTTTTCGATCCTTAGCGCTTTATTTTCTGCTTTAAGCTCTTCTATTTTTGTTTCTAACTTTTCTATAGTCTGCTTAAACTTTCGCAAAATTCTAAAAGATCAACCATATTACCTCACAGCCACTCTAGTTTACCTTTTTAGCATTCCTTGTCTACTCTTTATTTTACCGCCCGGCTGAATGGATACGACAAAAATTACTGATTTGCTAGATTCTGATATAGTAAAGGGTGTTGACCTTATGTTTACATCTTTATCTATATTTATTGCAAGGCCTATAAGCCATGGTTTTAGATTAAAAAAATGTTATGACGCATATAAAAAGTATCAAGATCACAAAGGTACTGATAAAGCTCCTGAATATAAAAAAGAGTTTGAGAAATGTAAAGGAGATAATGTTATTCACCTAGTAATTTTTGGTCTACAAATGTCTAACTATGGGTTAAAAGTCGCAGATACTAATCCAATTATATTTATACCTATATTTTTTGGTATAAGTTATCAATCCCCTGTGAGAACAACTCTTTTGATATTCATAATTATATTACAATTCGCGTCAAATAGTAGAGATGTTGCTGGAGATTATTCTATTAATAATGAAGGCCCATCTTCTAATCTTGAGGAAAGCAATCATAATCAAGTATCTGGTGGATTAGATAAGTAGTAATAATCTTGCATATTAATAATTATGGTAATCTTAATAAATGAAAAAATAACTTTGACACTAGCATTAAGAAATTTTTAAACTGTAACAAGTCATAACATTGAAAATGATAGGAACTCTTAGTGGTATAGTTGACGAAATTCACAGTGATCACATAATTCTAAATGTGAATGATATTGGCTATATAGTTTATCTTTCAACTAAAACTTTAAATGTATGTTCCAGCAAAAATAGGATCAAACTACTTATTGAAACTTATGCAAATAGCAGGGAAAATGTTACTCAATTGTATGGTTTCATAAATAAGGAGGAGCAATCATGCTTACGTTTGCTCGTTAAAATAAGTGGTGTTAGTTATAAAACCGCAATGTCAATTTTGAGTAAATTAACTCCAGAGCAGCTATTTTCAGCAATCATCAACGAAGATAAAGTCACACTCAAGATGAGCGGGTTAGGTCCAAAGCTCATAAATCGGATTATCACTGAATTGCGCGGCAAAGTGAGTAAATTAGAGTTGAATAATAATTTTCATCCAATAAAAGAAGATGCTGTTTCAGCGCTGATTAATCTTGGATATGAAAAAATGAAAGCTTATGACACGATAAAAAAGATACAAGATGAATCGCCGAACCTGGAAACTAAAGATATTATTCGTGAAGCGCTTAAGGAGCTTTCAACACTATGAAGTCAATATTATGCGGTAGGGAATCTACAGAAGATATACGCAATATTAATATAAGACCTGAGCAACTTAATGATTTTGTTGGACAAAAAAACTTAATACAAAACTTAAAAGTCTTTATAAATGCTGCGCAAACCAGAACTGAGGCTCTAGATCATGTTTTGCTTTATGGCCCTCCAGGGCTTGGCAAAACAACTTTAGCACAAATTGTTGCTAAGGAATTGAGGGTAAGTTTTCGTTCAACTTCTGGTCCATTACTAAATAAAGCCGGCGATTTGGCTGCAGTGCTAACTACTTTAAATGCAAAAGACGTGCTGTTTATCGATGAGATTCACAGATTGAACCGTAGTATTGAAGAAGTTTTATACACTGCAATGGAAGACTTTTGTTTAGATATCTTAGTTGGCGAAGGGCCTTCTACCCGTACTTTAAAGATAGATTTACCACCATTTACGCTAATTGGCGCAACAACCAGACTTGGATTGCTTTCTGCACCGCTCAGGGATCGCTTTGGCATTCCTTTACACCTTGAATTCTATTCTTTTGAGGAATTGGTAAATATTATAAAAAGGGGAGCAAGCGTTCTTTCAACTGGAATTGAAAACAGCGCCGCACAGGAAATTGCTTGTCGCGCACGCGGTACTCCGAGGATTGCTTTGAGGTTACTTAGAAGAATAAGAGATTTCGTTGAAGTGGAAAATAAAAAAGAGATTACCTATGAAATTGCTGACTCCGCACTACTCAAATTGGGTGTGGATAAAATGGGGCTAAATAAACTTGACATGGACTATCTAAAATTTTTACTCAACACTTCAGGTCCCGTAGGAATTGACACTATATCTATTGCGCTGTCAGAGGATGTTGGCAACATTGAAGAGACAGTGGAGCCTTATCTAATTAAAGTTAATTTTGTAAAGCGCACATCAAGAGGGCGAGTTTTAACTGATCAAGCAAAGAAATATTTGTTATACGCCAACCTAAACAGGATCGACTGAACTTCTGTTTAAATTGTCAGGACCTTCAGGGCGTATCCATTCAGGTGTATGGCTTAAGAAGCAATAGCCAGTAGGTTTTGAAAAGGATTTAACTTCTTTTGCCTCCAAGTCAAGTACAATGAAATTATCCTCTCAAGAAACATATTTCCCCGTTTCGATTGTGTAAAATATGAAACTTTTCGGTAAACAACGTAATGCCGAATCTGTCGCTCAGCATAGTTGTTTGTCAGTGGAATATTTTCTGGATCGTCCAAAAATTTCCACATCATCAGATCCGATTTCATGATATTTTTTGCTACTCGAGACGCTCCAATTGCCTCGGGTAAATTTGATATATTCTTTAAGTAATATCTCGTTCGCTTGCGTAATTTTCTTGCTCTTCTTATGAACCTTAATGTGTCTATTTCATCCTTTAACAGAGCTTTTTTCAATGCAAATAATTCAGTAGCAACATTCCTTAAATAATACCCCAAAACTTTCACTTCGCTATTCCAACTATGAGACAACCTTTCAAAATCTCTTGCTAAATGTGCCCAACAGACCTGCCTTTTCTTGCTGGAAAAGTAGTTGTAAGCTGCATATCTGTCGGTCACTACTAGGTTGTTATTCTTTCCAAATTTACTATTTTCCAGGACTTTCATCCCTCTTGACTCTGTCAATTTGATCACACTTCCTATTTTGCTCGCAAACATCCAGCACCAGCCCTGTTTACCTTTGTTGTAATGGCTAGTTTCATCGATATGTAAAATTTTGCTCTTGCTTACCTCTTCCTCAATTTGCTCATATGCTTCTTGGCATTTTTCTGCCACTCTAGCCTCGCTATTTGATACACTACCGACGCTGATATCCAGGTTGAAAATGTCCTTTATAATATTTGCCACTTCTTTTTTCGAATTCTTGTAAAATCCACTTAATGCTGCAATTACTGACTTAACTCTTGGACCAAATGTGTCCGCAGTTACTCCTTCTTGTAGCTTGCTACTTTTTCTTTTTCCACATCTTTTGCAATGTCCATGCTGTAGTTGATATTCAACTACATACGGCTTGATTTCCGGCAAATCGACCTTTTGATGAGTATACGGATCTTTTGATACCGCAATTTCTCCTCTGCACTCACACGTATTGGGCAGTTCTATTTTTACCATCTCATCTGCCTCCATTTTAGGGCGGTAACTGCCTTTATGTCCAACCTGTGCTCCTACTTTCCTGTCACTTTTTGGCTTATTTTCCCTCATCTTATATAATTCTTTGGAGCTTGGTATAGATGAATTTTTTGAATTTAAGCCAAGCCTTTCTTTTAACTCAGCGTTTTCGATCCTTAGCGCTTTATTTTCTGCTTTAAGCTCTTCTATTTTTGTTTCTAACTTTTCTATAGTCTGCTTAAACTTTCGCAAAATTCTAAAAGATCAACCATATTACCTCACAGCCACTCTAGTTTACCTTTTTAGCATTCCTTGTCTACTCTTTATTTTACCGCCCGGCTGAATGGATACATAAATTTCCCAAATGATTACAAAAAGCTAGTTTATACTCACTTAGGCCAGTTTGAATTACTTTGAGAAAGTGAAAATCTTTTGGAATTAATGTATTGCTACCAGTTACGTGGTTTCTTATGTAAAGATTATCACCTTTGAAAAAATATCCAATTTCTAAAAACTTTGCGACAGTCACTTCTTCTCCCTCTACTTCTAGGACAATTTTTGCCTCTTTCGTATTTTCAGCACCTGGCACAATTTTCAATAAAGACTTTCTCTGCAATGCTTCAGTGTCTCTTCTTGACTTAAAATGGCTTTGTTGCATCGCTCTTTGGATAGGAGGCAATGCATAATAAATTCATGAAGCTATCTCAAATTTAGCCATGCCTATTTCAGTAAATTTGTTCAGCAAATAACACTTGAGTAGCATTTCTTTCTCACGGTTAATCTCAGATTTGTTCCTAAAACTAAACCCAAATGTTTGCTTCAGTCGCGAGAAAAAACTTTCTATATAAGATCTCTTCCCATAATTTATCTCTTTTTTCCACTTCTTCATACCATCTTCACCATATGACTTTATGAGCTTGATTGTAGAATTTCTCTCAGCCATATAATCCAGCTTTGGATGCTCCACTGCATTGTTTTGCAGAGGAATTTTTGTCTTTATGCCAAGCTCATTGCACAATTTGTATAACTTCTTTCGATTATATGCTCTGTCTGCATATAGTGTGCTTATATTGTATTTAGCATTAGCCCTTGCAATAAGATCACAGGCTCCATAGTGGTCAGAATAAACTCCACTACTGTATTTTGCAGCTATGACTTTTTTGCTACCTATCTCCAGCATTACATGCAATTTTCTTGTTTGCTTATAGCCACGGTACTTTCTATCTGTACCGTTTGCCTTACTATGGCCTGGAATATTATTGTAGATGCTTATTCCAGTGCTATCTATGGCGATCTCAATATTTTCCATACTGTTTTTATCATGTCTTCGATCATTAATTTTTAAGTTAAGCTTTTTGAATCTTCTGGAAGCCTGGGAATAGCTGATAACTTGCAAATTTTTTCCTATTTGCTCAAGGTATCCCGCTATAAACCCCACCGTTTGTCTTAGGCCTATTCTAAACAAATAAGTTATTATGTGAATTAGAATTACGACTTTATCACTATAAATATTGTTGCTACCGGCCATTTTGGGACTTTTTTCGTACCAATTTTCTATGGCATCGTTGACGTAATAAAAAATATTTCCTCTTTCTTGGAGAAATTTGTTATATTCGTAGCAGTTACTGACTTTCATTTTGACTGGCATATTTTTCCTTTGTCGGTTAAATGCCTGTTTATAATGAATTTTGTCAGTAACTCCCAGTTCTTTTTACTTTAGCTATGCAACAAAGCCATTCCAGTGTCTGGGCACTAGGATTACACTCCTTCGTGGACAATTGGCCTAAAAATGCAACATTCGTACAGTTCTGTGTCAAACACTGAGATGACATCGTATCGTATTGCTCAATCTTCACTGACTCACTCTCTCTAAAATCACCTACCATAGTCCTTCTTAATCTTGTAATGTGCCCAAAGCAATTTAATAGAATGCCAAGATCTCGAGCAATTGATCGCACATACACGCCACTGCCGCATACCATAGAAAAATCAGCAGTATTACTCTCATTATCTGTGGAAATTAATTTTATTTCATATATGCGCACCAAACGAGGCTCAATATTTACTTTTTGCCCTCTTCTTGCTAATTTGTATGATCTTGCTCCGTGAATTTTTACTGCCGAAAATTGTGGAGGAGTTTGTGCAATCGTGCCAATAAAATTTTTAATAGCTTGGTTTATTTGATCATACTTTGGTTTAATGGTGCTAGTTTTAATAACTTCGCCATCCAAATCATCGGTAGTTCGTTGCTCTCCCCATTTTATCGTAAAATCATATGCTTTCAAGTCACAAGATAAATATGGTATGGTTTTTGTTGTTTCGCCAAGAGCAATTGGTAGCACTCCTGTGGCTAAAGGGTCAAGCGTTCCCAAGTGGCCAGCTTTTTTTATGCCAAAGATTTTTTTAATTTTAGTAACTGCCTGTGCAGAGCTAATTCCTATTGGTTTATCAAGATTTAGCCAGCCGTGCATCATGCATTAACTATACACAGCTGACAATAATTTAGAAAGAAAACTTAAATATATATTTATTAAGGAATAATTTTAAGAAAGTATTGACTTACATGTATTATTAAGGTATATTTAATTTTTATTAACCTTTTATTAAGGAGAGTTTATTATGCCACGTCAAAATAATATAAATGCACCAAGCATATGGAAATGGAAAAATACTGCACCTATAGGAAAAACTGCTGGGGAAGGTTTTCTTATACTTGGTGGTTGCTTAGCAGCAGGTATCGCAATAGCAGCTACTGCAGGTGCAACTATACCTACATCTTTAGCACCTTTTATCATATTTGCTAGCCCTCTATTTACTAATCCTGTTGGGATTATAGTTTTACTTACTATTACTGGTTACCTTGTTTCAAGATTTATTTCTTCATGGAAGCAAATGAAGACGAATGAGAGAATTGAAGCACACATTAAAGACGTAAACGCAGTTAACAAATTCATTTCTGACATTATTGGTAATGAACTAAAAAGCGGTGAAATTGTTCAACAAGATGATGGATTACACATAGACCTTCGTGGTCATGATCATAATACATTCACAGCTAATAAAACTGTTGGTAATGACGTTGTTCTGAATGTATTCTTTGGAGATAAGAGTGCTAAAATTGAGTTCAAGCATGAGAGTGATGCTCAAAACGTTGGTATTCACGCATTGTATCCATTCAGCCGGGCGGTAAAATAAAGAGTAGACAAGGAATGCTAAAAAGGTAGACTAGAGTGGCTGTGAGGTAATATGGTTGATCTTTTAGAATTTTGCGAAAGTTTAAGCAGACTATAGAAAAGTTAGAAACAAAAATAGAAGAGCTTAAAGCAGAAAATAAAGCGCTAAGGATCGAAAACGCTGAGTTAAAAGAAAGGCTTGGCTTAAGTTCAAAAAATTCATCTATACCAAGCTCCAAAGAATTATATAAGATGAGGGAAAATAAGCCAAAAAGTGACAGGAAAGTAGGAGCACAGGTTGGACATAAAGGCAGTTACCGCCCTAAAATGGAGGCAGATGAGATGGTAAAAATAGAACTGCCCAATACGTGTGAGTGCGGAGGAGAAATTGCGGTATCAAAAGATCCGTATACTCATCAAAAGGTCGATTTGCCGGAAATCAAGCCGTATGTAGTTGAATATCAACTAGAGCATGGACGTTGCAAAAGATGTGGAAAAAGAAAAAGTAGCAAGCTACAAGAAGGAGTAACTGCGGACACATTTGGTCCAAGAGTTAAGTCAGTAATTGCAGCATTAAGTGGATTTTACAAGAATTCGAAAAAAGAAGTGGCAAATATTATAAAGGACATTTTCAACCTGGATATCAGCGTCGGTAGTGTATCAAATAGCGAGGCTAGAGTGGCAGAAAAATGCCAAGAAGCATATGAGCAAATTGAGGAAGAGGTAAGCAAGAGCAAAATTTTACATATCGATGAAACTAGCCATTACAACAAAGGTAAACAGGGCTGGTGCTGGATGTTTGCGAGCAAAATAGGAAGTGTGATCAAATTGACAGAGTCAAGAGGGATGAAAGTCCTGGAAAATAGTAAATTTGGAAAGAATAACAACCTAGTAGTGACCAACAGATATGCAGCTTACAACTACTTTTCCAGCAAGAAAAGGCAGGTCTGTTGGGCACATTTAGCAAGAGATTTTGAAAGGTTGTCTCATAGTTGGAATAGCGAAGTGAAAGTTTTGGGGTATTATTTAAGGAATGTTGCTACTGAATTATTTGCATTGAAAAAAGCTCTGTTAAAGGATGAAATAGACACATTAAGGTTCATAAGAAGAGCAAGAAAATTACGCAAGCGAACGAGATATTACTTAAAGAATATATCAAATTTACCCGAGGCAATTGGAGCGTCTCGAGTAGCAAAAAATATCATGAAATCGGATCTGATGATGTGGAAATTTTTGGACGATCCAGAAAATATTCCACTGACAAACAACTATGCTGAGCGACAGATTCGGCATTACGTTGTTTACCGAAAAGTTTCATATTTTACACAATCGAAACGGGGAAATATGTTTCTTGAGAGGATAATTTCATTGTACTTGACTTGGAGGCAAAAGAAGTTAAATCCTTTTCAAAACTACTGGCTATTGCTTCTTAAGCCATACACCTGAATGGATACGTAGCTTCATTGGTAAATTTGTTTCTATGCAAATTCTTGAATGGTGGGACTAGTGCGATTCGAACGCACGGCCTTCGGATTAGGAATCCAACGCTCTATCCTACTGAGCTATAGTCCCATATTTTTCTGTATTGCCAAACTTATGATGGCACACTTTGCATTTCTTAATTATAATACTAAATAACATGGTTTAAGTTAAGAGATTAATGCTAGTTAACAACATTAGTTATTTTTATAATAATCAAGACGATTTTGCCTTGAGTAACATAAACATTGAAGTTAAAAAAGGAAATGTTGTTTGTTTATTAGGACATTCTGGTTGTGGTAAGTCGACGATTTTAAAGTTAATTACAGGCATAGAAAATCCAAAGTCAGGAACCATTTTTATAAATGATAGATTAGTTGCAGGTAATAAGACATCGATTGCTATAGAAGATAGGAATGTAGGGTTGATTTTTCAGCATTCTGCACTGTTTCCTCATAAAACAGTAGTAGAAAATATAACATTTGCGGTAAAAAATGTTTCTAAAGCAGAAAAATATAAAATTGCGCTGAGCATTTTGCAGCTACTAAATATAGAAAAATATGAGAATATGTACCCTAATGTTCTATCAGGTGGGCAGCAGCAATTAGTTGCAATAGCAAGAGTGATGGCACAAAATCCTGAAGTTGTATTACTAGATGAACCATTCTCGAATTTAGATATACTGCTAAAGCGTCGGATAAGACAGCATATATTATCTCTTTTTAGGAGAAAGAATATTCCTGTGCTGATGGTTACTCATGACCCACAAGAGGCGTTGGAAGTTGCTGATTTTATTTATGTGATGAGAGATGGTCGAATTATTCAATCGGGAATTTCCAGTGATATATATAATCAACCCAAAGATGATACTCTAGCAAGATTTTTTAGTGATCTTTCATCAACTGTACAGTTAAGCAAATTTAATTTACTTTGAGAAAGCAGTAAGCAAAAATCTTGATCTTTTATGAAATAAAAGTGATATAATATATGTTACTTGATTCAAGTCAAGTATGAGTATTTTATTTATTTTATGGAGGTGTAAATGAGTTTAGGACCATGGCAATTGTTTCTAGTCTTAATAATAATATTAGTTCTGTTTGGTGCAGGTAAAATGCCGCAAGTTATGCGTGATTTGGGAAAGGGTATTAAAAATCTCAAGCAAGAGCTTAAAGATTCAGATAAACTCTCCTCTAACGAACCAGATCGTTAGCTTTTTTATATCTCGTGGCACGCACTTTAGGTGTGTGCCATTCACTTAATTTGAATATTGTATCCATTCAGCCGGGCGGTAAAATAAAGAGTAGACAAGGAATGCTAAAAAGGTAAACTAGAGTGGCTGTGAGGTAATATGGTTGATCTTTTAGAATTTTGCGAAAGTTTAAGCAGACTATAGAAAAGTTAGAAACAAAAATAGAAGAGCTTAAAGCAGAAAATAAAGCGCTAAGGATCGAAAACGCTGAGTTAAAAGAAAGGCTTGGCTTAAGTTCAAAAAATTCATCTATACCAAGCTCCAAAGAATTATATAAGATGAGGGAAAATAAGCCAAAAAGTGACAGGAAAGTAGGAGCACAGGTTGGACATAAAGGCAGTTACCGCCCTAAAATGGAGGCAGATGAGATGGTAAAAATAGAACTGCCCAATACGTGTGAGTGCGGAGGAGAAATTGCGGTATCAAAAGATCCGTATACTCATCAAAAGGTCGATTTGCCGGAAATCAAGCCGTATGTAGTTGAATATCAACTAGAGCATGGACGTTGCAAAAGATGTGGAAAAAGAAAAAGTAGCAAGCTACAAGAAGGAGTAACTGCGGACACATTTGGTCCAAGAGTTAAGTCAGTAATTGCAGCATTAAGTGGATTTTACAAGAATTCGAAAAAAGAAGTGGCAAATATTATAAAGGACATTTTCAACCTGGATATCAGCGTCGGTAGTGTATCAAATAGCGAGGCTAGAGTGGCAGAAAAATGCCAAGAAGCATATGAGCAAATTGAGGAAGAGGTAAGCAAGAGCAAAATTTTACATATCGATGAAACTAGCCATTACAACAAAGGTAAACAGGGCTGGTGCTGGATGTTTGCGAGCAAAATAGGAAGTGTGATCAAATTGACAGAGTCAAGAGGGATGAAAGTCCTGGAAAATAGTAAATTTGGAAAGAATAACAACCTAGTAGTGACCGACAGATATGCAGCTTACAACTACTTTTCCAGCAAGAAAAGGCAGGTCTGTTGGGCACATTTAGCAAGAGATTTTGAAAGGTTGTCTCATAGTTGGAATAGCGAAGTGAAAGTTTTGGGGTATTATTTAAGGAATGTTGCTACTGAATTATTTGCATTGAAAAAAGCTCTGTTAAAGGATGAAATAGACACATTAAGGTTCATAAGAAGAGCAAGAAAATTACGCAAGCGAACGAGATATTACTTAAAGAATATATCAAATTTACCCGAGGCAATTGGAGCGTCTCGAGTAGCAAAAAATATCATGAAATCGGATCTGATGATGTGGAAATTTTTGGACGATCCAGAAAATATTCCACTGACAAACAACTATGCTGAGCGACAGATTCGGCATTACGTTGTTTACCGAAAAGTTTCATATTTTACACAATCGAAACGGGGAAATATGTTTCTTGAGAGGATAATTTCATTGTACTTGACTTGGAGGCAAAAGAAGTTAAATCCTTTTCAAAACCTACTGGCTATTGCTTCTTAAGCCATACACCTGAATGGATACCTATTTACTTATATAAAAAATTATGGAAAAAGCTGGAGCTTAGAAACTTAGTTGCAGTACTCAGTTGCCCCACATTTCCTGTTCCACATAACTAGTATCAACACCACTATCAATATCACTATCTAAAGTAAAGTCACTCACCCCTTTACCATACCGATAATCTATAATTTCTTGATTGGAATGATCAATACAATATTGCAATAAGGCTTTTAGTACTCCAGCACTGTCTTGATCTAGGTCAAAATCACTGAATTCAAATTTCAGCATGTCTTTTATATTCCCTTCTCTACACAGTACACATATCTTAGCCAAGGCACTTTCATTTTCTTGACTGGAAACATTAAGAAAGTAAGGGTTAACTATTTCACTAAACTGTTTCCCTACCTCCTCAAGGGAATTTTCAGAATTTAATTCTAATATTACCTTAAAAATTGTATGACCAAGAAAGCTATGAAATTTAGTGTACAAGCCATCTTCAACAATCCCTTTTATAAAATTAATTGCGTCATTTACTTCAACATCAGGGCGAGACTCAAATATAGCTTCAAATATTCCATGACAATTATTAATATCAAAGCTAATTACTTTTTCCATAAAGTCTACAACCTCTTTCAAAGAAAGTTTCGGCTGATTCTTTAAAATAACCTCTAGATTTTTGACAAAATTGTACTGACGGTAACTAAGAGAATAACTTTCTCCACTACCATTCACTTGATAGTACATGATAATAAGTGGCTCTATAGTATTCTTATGGAAATAATCAGAATAGAGTCCTTTTAACCCGTCAAAACCTTCTTCTACTTCCTCATTTGATAATTCTGAACGAAATTCTTTGATTATTTTGTGTATTATCTTGTCAACATTGTCCATATTCACTCCTACATCTTTTGCCGGCAAGTTATCTCTGTCTATCATCAAGATATCCTATATACGCATTAATTCTCTTGCTTTTAAGTAATTCCTCATCATAAATTGAACTATCAAAACTCTGAATTTGGTTTGCTAAAATATTGCAATTATTATCTGCAACTTCCAATATTCCATTATCAATTATAACCCTACTTTCTGTTTGATCACTCATTTTAATAGTAATCACACTAGGTAATAAATAAATCATATAAGGAGAATAATTAGCTAAAATTACAAGCTCTCCTTCCAATCCATTTACTGAAATGGAAATTACTTTATCAAATGAAATCTTATCATCAGGAGAAAGTAGTTGTACTTTAAAAGTGCTCATAAACTTTAATTTTTAGTTCCTGCTGCAGTTTCAGCTTTGATCGACTCAGCCTTTTTTTTTATAACTTCATCTATGCTTCCTACCATATAAAAAGCAGCTTCAGGCAAGTGATCATATTTACCCTCAACAATTCCCTTAAAGCTGGAAATAGTATCAGAAAGCGAAACAAATTTACCAGGCATGCCAGTAAATATTTCTGCAACATGAAAAGGTTGAGAAAGAAACTTTTGAATTTTTCGCGCCCTATCAACAATAATTTTATCTTCATCAGATAATTCATCCATTCCAAGTATTGCAATAATATCCTGTAAAGACTTATAGGTCTGTAATATACGCTTAACTTCAGAAGCAACTTTATAATGTTCTTCACCAATTATATCAACAGATAAGGATTGAGAAGTTGAATCAAGCGGATCAACTGCAGGGTATATTCCCATTTCAGCTATCTGCCTTGATAATACTGTAGTTGCATCAAGGTGAGAGAACGTAGTTGCAGGAGCTGGATCCGTTAAATCATCTGCAGGAACATATATTGCCTGCACAGAGGTAATAGAACCAGCAGTGGTTGAAGCAATTCTTTCTTGCATTCCTCCCATATCAGTTGCAAGAGTTGGTTGATAACCAACCGCAGATGGTATTCTCCCAAGCAACGCAGAAATCTCAGAACCAGCTTGAGTAAAGCGGAAAATATTATCCACAAAAAACAAAATATCTTGATTTTCACGATCGCGAAAATACTCAGCCATTGTTAGTGCTGTTAAAGCAACTCTAGCTCTTGCTCCAGGAGGTTCGTTCATTTGACCATAAACTAAAACAGCCTGAGATTTTTCTTGTTCATCTATATCTATTACATTTGAAGTAATCATCTCATGGTAAAGATCGTTACCTTCACGTGTTCTTTCACCTACCCCAGCAAATACAGAAAATCCTTTATGTGCCTTTGCTATATTATTAATTAATTCCATTATTAGAACTGTTTTACCAACACCAGCTCCACCAAATAAGCCGATCTTTCCTCCTTTAAGGTAAGGCGCAAGAAGATCAATAACTTTTATCCCTGTCACCAAAACTTCTTCCTGTATCCTCTGTTCAGTAAAACTTGGCGGTGCTCTGTGTATCGGCTCTAAATCACATTCTCCACTTAATGGACCACGTTCATCTATAAGCTCCCCAACAACATTAAATATTCTTCCTAAGGTTGGACGACCAATTGGCACTGATATTGGCGCACCAGTATCAATAAATTCATCGCCACGTGATAAGCCATCTGTGCTGTCCATAGCAATACAACGGACTATATTATCACCTATATGCTGTGAAACTTCTAAAACCAGTTCCTTATCTCTATATTTCTGCTTACTTTTCAGAGCATCAAATATCTTAGGTAACTTATCACCTTCAAATTTTAAATCAACAACTGATTGAGTTATTTTAACTGCTCGACCTATGCTCATCTTTTCACCTAACACTATAAAAAAGTTTCCAAAGAACTCCTAAAAAACAAATATTATATTATTAATAGAAATTTTGCAACAATATTTGCTAATTACACTCACAACTGTATGAACATTGTTCGAAAAGGTGTCATTACAGCGCGTGACGCATTACTGTACGAATATTGCGTTTTAGGCCATTTACCAATAAAATGATGTCATCCTTAATATTTTTAAAGAAAATGTTATGACTGCAGGAAATAAGACTACTATAAAGAAAATTTCTCCAGATAATCCTACACTTCCTAATGTGATTCAATGGTCTGTTGGCTGCCCAACTTATGATAAAATTAGACAAGTTATAGAGAGTTACCAAAATGCAAATCAACACCTCATTGGGGCATTTGATTGTGAAAAATTGATTGGCATTGTTGGAATAGAGAAAATTGCACAACAAATCACTATTCGTCATATTAGTGTTTTGCCTAGTTACAGAAAGCGCGGTATAGGTAAGGCAATAATTAACTTTGTTATAAGAAAATTTACCATGCAACAAATAGTCACAGAAACTGATGATGAGGCTGTGGATTTCTATCGGAAGTTTGGCTTTGTATGTTATTCGTTTAATGGAAAATATGGAAATTTGCGCTATAGGTGTTATTATGACTGCAGGTGACACATTATTTGTATTCATCACCGGTGCTTCAGGAGTTGGTAAAACAACTGTTTTGAAAGCCATAGAAGAGAAACTTGAACCTGACGATGTTTCCATCAACTACTTTGACAGCATAGGAGTTCCAAGCACTGAAGAGATGGTGAGGGAATATGGAAGTGGAGAAAAGTGGCAAGAAGCAATGACAAATGCTTGGGTTGAAAAACTATCTAAGGTAGAGGATAGAAAGCTGATTTTTCTTGCAGGACAATTTAATCCTGATTTTGCAATTGAGCCTCTTAAAAAGTTGAACATAGAGAATTATCTCATCATCTGCCTTCATGTCGATAAAGATTTACGAGAACATAGATTGACCAACTTGCGTAACCAACCTGAACTTGCAAATACTGACATGAACAATTGGGCCGAATTTTTAAAAAGAAAGACAACCGAAGTTGGTGGTATAGTGTTACAACCGCTGGATGCCAAAGAAACGTATCCATTCAGCCGGGCGGTAAAATAAAGAGTAGACAAGGAATGCTAAAAAGGTAAACTAGAGTGGCTGTGAGGTAATATGGTTGATCTTTTAGAATTTTGCGAAAGTTTAAGCAGACTATAGAAAAGTTAGAAACAAAAATAGAAGAGCTTAAAGCAGAAAATAAAGCGCTAAGGATCGAAAACGCTGAGTTAAAAGAAAGGCTTGGCTTAAGTTCAAAAAATTCATCTATACCAAGCTCCAAAGAATTATATAAGATGAGGGAAAATAAGCCAAAAAGTGACAGGAAAGTAGGAGCACAGGTTGGACATAAAGGCAGTTACCGCCCTAAAATGGAGGCAGATGAGATGGTAAAAATAGAACTGCCCAATACGTGTGAGTGCGGAGGAGAAATTGCGGTATCAAAAGATCCGTATACTCATCAAAAGGTCGATTTGCCGGAAATCAAGCCGTATGTAGTTGAATATCAACTAGAGCATGGACGTTGCAAAAGATGTGGAAAAAGAAAAAGTAGCAAGCTACAAGAAGGAGTAACTGCGGACACATTTGGTCCAAGAGTTAAGTCAGTAATTACAGCATTAAGTGGATTTTACAAGAATTCGAAAAAAGAAGTGGCAAATATTATAAAGGACATTTTCAACCTGGATATCAGCGTCGGTAGTGTATCAAATAGCGAGGCTAGAGTGGCAGAAAAATGCCAAGAAGCATATGAGCAAATTGAGGAAGAGGTAAGCAAGAGCAAAATTTTACATATCGATGAAACTAGCCATTACAACAAAGGTAAACAGGGCTGGTGCTGGATGTTTGCGAGCAAAATAGGAAGTGTGATCAAATTGACAGAGTCAAGAGGGATGAAAGTCCTGGAAAATAGTAAATTTGGAAAGAATAACAACCTAGTAGTGACCGACAGATATGCAGCTTACAACTACTTTTCCAGCAAGAAAAGGCAGGTCTGTTGGGCACATTTAGCAAGAGATTTTGAAAGGTTGTCTCATAGTTGGAATAGCGAAGTGAAAGTTTTGGGGTATTATTTAAGGAATGTTGCTACTGAATTATTTGCATTGAAAAAAGCTCTGTTAAAGGATGAAATAGACACATTAAGGTTCATAAGAAGAGCAAGAAAATTACGCAAGCGAACGAGATATTACTTAAAGAATATATCAAATTTACCTGAGGCAATTGGAGCGTCTCGAGTAGCAAAAAATATCATGAAATCGGATCTGATGATGTGGAAATTTTTGGACGATCCAGAAAATATTCCACTGACAAACAACTATGCTGAGCGACAGATTCGGCATTACGTTGTTTACCGAAAAGTTTCATATTTTACACAATCGAAACGGGGAAATATGTTTCTTGAGAGGATAATTTCATTGTACTTGACTTGGAGGCAAAAGAAGTTAAATCCTTTTCAAAACCTACTGGCTATTGCTTCTTAAGCCATACACCTGAATGGATACAACCAAATATATTATACATTTTGAGCTACCTTAAGTTATTAATATATATATATTAATAAACTAAAATGGTCAAGGAATTACTAGTATATTTGTATATCACAGTAGTATATAAGCCTCAATGCCCCATAGCATGTTGAATAAAGCGTCTTTTTAGAAAATTTGAGTTTTCAACTGCAATCAAACCTAAGTTTCTTAGCATTTTAGCACACAATATTTTGTTGGAAAATATTCTATTCACTCTGTCAGTTGTAAGTGCCATTGTTAAATTATCAAAATACCTATCACGTGAGATCTTCTTTAATAAATAGCTACTGCCAATATCCATTCCAGCCGCTTTCGCGTCAACTATGTGATTTATAACACTTTCAACATCTCTTATACCAAGGTTAAGCCCCTGGCCCGCCACCGGATGAATTGAGTGCGCTGCATCACCAATTAGTAAAACTCTGCTCCTATACAACTTTCTTGCAAAAGCAAAACTCAAAGGATAAGATTTTCTTTCATTTTCTAATTTAACTTCCCCTAGATAAGAGCCAAATCGTTTTTTAAGTTCCACAGCAAACTCCTCTTCAGATAGGCTCATTAGCATCTTTGAAATTTCAGATTTTTCCGTCCAAACTATCGAAGAGGTATAGCCACCCTTCATTGGTAGAATTGCAAATGGTCCCCCAGGGAAAAAACGTTCAATTGCAAGATTTTGATGATGAAGTTCATGTTTTACATTGCACACTATGCTGTTTTGCCCGTAATTAAACTTTACTATTGGTATAGAGAACAACCCCGGTAGCTGAGAGTTCTTACCTTCAGCACAGATCAATAATGAAGATATTAACTCTTGATCATTATCAAGAATTACTTCTGTATATCCAGCATCACAAGCGATCGTTTTATATGAATGTGGAGAGTATATATTTAACTTATTGAGAAAATTACTATTAATCGCACTCCATATGGTAGCATTATTAATTACATAGCCCATTGGCTCTTCACTAACCATTTTATGATCATAGTGCACAGTGACTGGACTGTTTCCATCTAATATACATATATCAAGTATCGGTTCTGCTTCGTTCTCTATAAGTTGCCAAATTCCTAAACTTTCCAATATTTTTTTCGATCCTTGAGAGATAGCAAATGCTCGATTATCATTAGTTATGCGTGGCAAGCTGTTTTTTTCAATTACAGCAACAGACACAGAGCCCTGACTGAGCCCAATAGCAGTAATAAGGCCGAGCAGTCCACCACCTGAAATAATTACATCATAGTTCATTCTATCCATATATTTTATTTATTATATCTTTAGCAATATTCTTATAGATTTCTACCAAGTCTTTACCCAGCATTAAAGGATCTCCAGAATCGGAAGCTTGACAGATTTGCGTATCTAAAGGGATGTTACCTAAAAGTTTGACATTTAATTCCTCTGACATTTTTTTTGCACCACTTTCACCAAATATGTATATTTTTGAGTTATTTTGAACTAAATAACTCATGTTTTCTATCATACCAATAACTGGCACACTAAGCTTTACAAGCATATCGTAAATCTTACGAGCATCAATCAGAGCAAGTTCCTGTGGAGTTGAAACTATTATCGCTCCAGTTAAGTCAAAATTCTCCATCAGGCTTAAATGGACGTCACCAGTGCCAGGAGGAGTATCAATTATTAAATATTCTATATCAGACCACTTCGTTCCTATCAGCAAATTATAAAGTGCTTTTGTGATCATAGGTCCACGCCATATTACCGCACGATCTTTGTCAATAAAGTAACCAATTGAGATAGTATGCAGTCCGTGCTTTTCTATCGGCATTGCTTTGCCATCCTGTATCTCCGGTTTTAGGTTCTCAGCATCAAGCATTTTAGGAATTGAAGGACCGTATATATCCGCATCAACTAATGCAACTCTATGCTTTAATTTCACTAACGAAAGAGCGAGATTTAATGCAACTGTAGATTTTCCTACACCCCCTTTACCTGAGGCAATAACAATAATATTTTTTACGCCTTTGATGTTTAATTTAGCCTTTCGTTGTGTGGCTTTCCTCTGACTAACAGCAACTACAGTGACTTTTTCTACCCCTGGTATTGCTTTAACAGCTTGTTCGCAACTTTTTCTCAACTCCTCATTTGCTTCAGTAATTTCAAGTGCAAAGTTAACATTTCCGCCTTTAATAATAATTGAAGATACTATATCAATATCTTTATCACTTTTGCACTCTATAACTTTTTTTAAGCTTTTCCTTACAACTTCTTCACTGATCATTTAAGTATCTTTTTCAATACAATCATTAGACTTCTTTCGAAACTCAATTTCTAATGGTAATTTTGTTGTCGAAGCTGAGCTGCGCTCCTTAAATACATTCAAGTATTCTGCGGTACTCGCTTGCGCTTCTCCTAAAAATTTCTCACCATAAATCGGTTTCGCAAGAAGTCTACTATAGATTGTGCTTTTTTGCGCTTGGGAAGCAATAGATATTTGGAAGTGCTACTGATGACCAAGCAACTCAGCATCAACCTCAACGACAGGCTCTAATCTTACGTCGTTTACTCTTGTCTCGACTTCGTTTATTTTTGTCTCAGCCTTTCTTGTCTCTCTAAGTTTATACTCATTTATAGCAAAACCTACAAGAAATACAAAACCTACATAGTATGCAAGAAAAAGTACAAGAAAATCAGTAGCACACAATGCAACACCGATAGAAACAGCAGCTACCACTGCAATACATTTCCTCGCGATTTTTCCATTTGAGTAATCCTCATCAAGTTTCCTTTTTGTAACTTGTAAGAGTGCTAATCTTGTTTCGCTACTGGTTGCAATATCGAGGGGGATTTGCTTTGTAATATCTCTCACTATACCTGAGCTACCCCTTATTTCAATTGAGGTAAGCGCACTATCCTCTTTTAGTAAAGGATTTGCTCCTATATTTACTAAACTCCTAATTACTTCTCCTTTAGCGTTACATCTAGCTGCCAAGTGTAGTAGTGTACTATATGTAGAATATTCACAAGTAGAAACACCATGTACATCCGAATTAACTAGACTACAAGAACTCTTGAATACATAATTTATATCAAAGCCGCTTTTCTTCCACTTTTCATACTCAGATGGGTACTTTCGCGATAAGTCCTTTGCTATACCGCCAATCACGTGAAACCATTCAACATCATACACTGATTCGCCATAATTTTCTTTGATCCTTACGCGCCTTATTAAGTCTGCGCCCACTTCATCTATAGGAAGGTAAAACATAGGCTGGGTCGTTATTACTTGTTCTATATTTTTGAATGCTTTCTCAAAAAATGAGAATTGAATATTGTTTGTCACACCTAGCGCCATATCATTTGTCCATAAAATATACTATTAATAGTATAGAGCAAATTTTTTGTCATACAATTAAATCATTGTTGCGATTCCACTTTGATTACAGAACTGAGCATTAGGAATAATCTTTTCAGGCATTTTCATAATTCTTATATCATTTTCCGCTCCAATCTTTTTCAAATATTGCCAAACCTTGATCGGTAAGTGGATGATTCATTAATTGCCTGAGTATTTTTGCTGGAACAGTTACCGAATCAGCGCCGAGTCTTGCAGCTTCTATAACATGTGCTGGACTCCTCACTGATGCAACAAGGATTTGAGTATCAAAATCATAGTTGGAATATATGGTGCATATATCCTTTATTAAAGATAGACCATCATAACCCACATCATCGAGGCGACCAACGAAAGGGGAAATAAAACAAGCACCGGCCTTAGCGGCAAGCAGTGCTTGTCCAGGAGAAAAACATAACGTAATATTAGCAGGCACGTTATGCTCTGTCAACAACTTTTTACAAGAAATTAATCCATCATGTGTAAGAGGTAACTTCACTACTATATTATCGGCTATTTTCGCTAACTTTAGACCTTCTTTGATCATCTCTTCATGCTTGTTTGCAACAACTTCAACACTAACTGGCCCTTCTATAATGGAACATATTTCACGTATTAAATCCTCATATTTATCTTTATGACCGGATTTAGCTATTAATGAAGGATTTGTTGTTATACCATCAATAAATTCCTTTAACTCTCTAATTTCTTTTAAATCAACACTATCAAGAAAAATTTCCATACTAAGCTCCTATAGCAAAATAACCTTATAAAGTCTTATAACTTATTTATATTTAGGATGCTAGGCTCTATGAACAAAATTTAGAATGAGAAAAAAATAACAAAAATAAAAGATTGCTGTGTTCTTTTGTCAATGAATTACTTGACTTTTACAGTTTTAGGCACTGCCTAAAACCGGCGTGATAAAAAATTTATTGCAAAAACAGTGAAATTAATACATAATTAATATGTAGCTGAACATATAAATCAAGTTCCTATTACACAGGATTTTAGTAGGAGTATACATGGTAGAAGTTTTTTTAAATAACGCAACAGAGAAGATAGAAGGAGAATATCATCAGAGTAAAGACGCTGGTGCACCAGTCGCATTAATTTTACATCATCATCCTCAGTATGGTGGCAACATGGACAGCAAAATGATACAGAGTATATATACATCGTTTGTTGATAATAATTTCTCTGTATTAAAAATTAATTTTCGTGGTGTAGGGAAATCTACTGGAATTTTTGATAAAGGCATAGGGGAGTTAACTGACGCTGCTGTTGCAATTGATTGGCTTCAAGAGCACAACCCTAGCAATGTCCCGATTTGGATTGCTGGCTTTTCTTTCGGAGCGTGGGTAGCAATGCAGCTAACAATGCGTAGGCCAGAAATAGTAGGATTTAT
This sequence comes from Wolbachia endosymbiont of Ctenocephalides felis wCfeT, assembly GCF_012277295.1. NCBI lineage: Bacteria > Pseudomonadati > Pseudomonadota > Alphaproteobacteria > Rickettsiales > Anaplasmataceae > Wolbachia > Wolbachia endosymbiont of Ctenocephalides felis. The sequence continues at coordinate 815,569 of NZ_CP051156.1, read as the reverse complement.
TGCACTTTCTATTCCAGCAAGCAAGTACGATTTTTCTTTCCTTTCTCCATGCCCTGTACCTGGACTTATAGTTCAAAGTAGTAATGATGTGATTTCAGAAGAAAGTGATGTAACAGAGTTAGTAAAAAGGTTGATAAACTCAACAAAAAGTGATCTTATGGAATATCATATAATAGATGACACTAATCACTTTTTAAGAGATAAAGAAGAAAAAGTAGTGCAGATTATTTATGATTATATAAAAATGCGCTTGAGCAACACAATTACTTCTTCCAGAAAGATAAAAAAGGAGATAAGAATAAAAGAATACGCTTAGTATTAACAAAAGGGTTTTATTATGTTTAAAAATTTGCTGTTTTTTGTTTTAGCTGTGTTTTTACTATCTGGGTGCTTTTTAAATAAACAACGCAAACTAAAAAGTCCGTGTATTAGAAGCAACATAGGTATTTCATGTGAGTTGCACTCTGTTAATGACCATTGGCTAAATAAATAGATTAGCGATTTTATGGTTTTTTGAACGCTCACAAAGACCATTACCATAAAGTAATTTTTCCGATACTTTCATGCCATATTAGTAATATTTTAATCTCTTGTTGGTAACATGACTTTTTTATCATTGGAGAGCTTATGAAAAACGGAATTGACGTATCTCACTGGGATGGTCCTATTGACTGGAAAAAAATTGCTGCAAATAAAGAGTTTGCTTTTACCAAAGCAACAGAAGGAGCAACTTTTCAAGATGAATCATTTGAAAAAAATCTAACAGGCATGAAAGAAAACAACTTGGAAGCTGGTGCATATCATATCTTCAGAATGACTTCATCTCCTGAAGAGCGTATCCATTCAGGTGTATGGCTTAAGAAGCAATAGCCAGTAGGTTTTGAAAAGGATTTAACTTCTTTTGCCTCCAAGTCAAGTACAATGAAATTATCCTCTCAAGAAACATATTTCCCCGTTTCGATTGTGTAAAATATGAAACTTTTCGGTAAACAACGTAATGCCGAATCTGTCGCTCAGCATAGTTGTTTGTCAGTGGAATATTTTCTGGATCGTCCAAAAATTTCCACATCATCAGATCCGATTTCATGATATTTTTTGCTACTCGAGACGCTCCAATTGCCTCGGGTAAATTTGATATATTCTTTAAGTAATATCTCGTTCGCTTGCGTAATTTTCTTGCTCTTCTTATGAACCTTAATGTGTCTATTTCATCCTTTAACAGAGCTTTTTTCAATGCAAATAATTCAGTAGCAACATTCCTTAAATAATACCCCAAAACTTTCACTTCGCTATTCCAACTATGAGACAACCTTTCAAAATCTCTTGCTAAATGTGCCCAACAGACCTGCCTTTTCTTGCTGGAAAAGTAGTTGTAAGCTGCATATCTGTCGGTCACTACTAGGTTGTTATTCTTTCCAAATTTACTATTTTCCAGGACTTTCATCCCCTCTTGACTCTGTCAATTTGATCACACTTCCTATTTTGCTCGCAAACATCCAGCACCAGCCCTGTTTACCTTTGTTGTAATGGCTAGTTTCATCGATATGTAAAATTTTGCTCTTGCTTACCTCTTCCTCAATTTGCTCATATGCTTCTTGGCATTTTTCTGCCACTCTAGCCTCGCTATTTGATACACTACCGACGCTGATATCCAGGTTGAAAATGTCCTTTATAATATTTGCCACTTCTTTTTTCGAATTCTTGTAAAATCCACTTAATGCTGTAATTACTGACTTAACTCTTGGACCAAATGTGTCCGCAGTTACTCCTTCTTGTAGCTTGCTACTTTTTCTTTTTCCACATCTTTTGCAACGTCCATGCTCTAGTTAATATTCAACTACATACGGCTTGATTTCCGGCAAATCGACCTTTTGATGAGTATACGGATCTTTTGATACCGCAATTTCTCCTCCGCACTCACACGTATTGGGCAGTTCTATTTTTACCATCTCATCTGCCTCCATTTTAGGGCGGTAACTGCCTTTATGTCCAACCTGTGCTCCTACTTTCCTGTCACTTTTTGGCTTATTTTCCCTCATCTTATATAATTCTTTGGAGCTTGGTATAGATGAATTTTTTGAATTTAAGCCAAGCCTTTCTTTTAACTCAGCGTTTTCGATCCTTAGCGCTTTATTTTCTGCTTTAAGCTCTTCTATTTTTGTTTCTAACTTTTCTATAGTCTGCTTAAACTTTCGCAAAATTCTAAAAGATCAACCATATTACCTCACAGCCACTCTAGTTTACCTTTTTAGCATTCCTTGTCTACTCTTTATTTTACCGCCCGGCTGAATGGATACAGGAAATAGAATGGGTAGATATACTTACAAAATTAATAGAAATATTTTAATAATAAAGCATCTTTGTCATATTATGACTTGATCATAATATCTAGTTAAAAAGACCTAGATTCTAGCGTCATGCGCTAGAATGACACCATTTAGAGACACGAGAAAGGTGTTCCAACTAAATAGCACAATTTATATAACCATAAGGAGAAATGTACATGAAAATTCAATTATTAGTAGTGATTAAGAAATTATATTCTTTTTACTGGATACAAGTGTCTGGGCATACATCTGTACGAACATTGTGTTTTAGGCCAGTTGTCTACAAAAGAGTGTCATCCTAGTGCTCGACACTAGGATCCAGAGTCAAAAAACGCTGAATTCCAGCGTGTGACGCTGGAATGATATCCTTTTTACTGGACCCCAGTGTCTAGCACTGGGGTGACAAAGGTGGAGCACTGGGGTAACACACTTTTGTGGGTAACTGGCCTAAAACGTGATGTTTGTACAATTATGTAATAGCTCATTTAGCCATTAAAGCCTTACAAGTCAAAATAGGGGCAGAAATAAAAATTGAAGAGTAGGTTCCGATTAAAATGCCAAAAAAAATAATTAAACTAAAGTCTCTAACCACATCAGTGCAGATTAATATTAATGGAATAGCTGCAAGAAGAGTTGTGCCAGATGTCAATATAGTGCGAGATAATGTGGCATTAATACTGGTATCCACTATTTCCTCCATTTGTTCATTTTCGTTACCTCTCTTATGCTCTCTAATGCGATCATATATAACTACCGAATCATTGATGGAATAACCAATTACGGTAAGCAAAGCAGCAGTTGATGAAATGTTAAATTCAATACCAGACAGGCTAATAAAGCCCAAAGTTAAAATTACGTTGTGAATCAGTGCAGTTACTCCACCAAGCCCGCATTGCCAATTAAATCTAAGCCAAACGTAAAAAAATATCCCAACAATTGCAATGAATATTGATAACATTCCTTCAAATATCTGTGTTGAGCTTACCTGTGGACCAACATAGTCTACTTTACGATAAACTATTGTGTCTCCTAGCTTTTCTTCTATTACGCTCTTTATTTTTTTTATTATGTTCTTATCTCCATCATCTTTAAAACGTATTACTAAATTATCTCCTGCTTTTGAGCTTTGAATTGTAAAATTTTTTAATGCATCAATTATAAGCTGGTCCTTGTCTGAAGATTTCACCTCTATCAAAACCCCACCTGTAAAGTCTATGCCAAAATTCACTCCATGTAATGCAATAGTAAACATGGAAAGAAATGCAAGAATAATACTAACTAATGCAGCAAATTTCTTATACTTGCTAAATCTAATTTTAAGATTATCAGGAATAAACCTAAATGCCATGCTTTTTACTTAGTATCATTGTTTTTATCTTATACATTTTTGAAAAAAATGACTAGGTATTAAATTTTAAATAATGCCAAAAAATGAAGTTTGAAATAAATATTTTTATGTTATATTATATGTTGGATAGAGCTAATTAGGAGCAATTGATGGAGCAACAGATTATCAACGCAGAATTGCGTGATGTAACAGGAAAAAAAGCAATGCATTCTCTAAGAAAAAAGGGGTTTATCCCAGGGATTATATATGGGAAAGGTCATGATAATATCAACGTGACACTATCTGCAAAGGAATTCACAAGACAATATAAAACAGGTGCTCTTTCTGCACATTTAGTAGAGCTAAACATTGCAGGTAAGAAAGAATATGCCCTTGTGCGCGATATTCAATGGCATGTGGTGAAAGATACTGTAGAGCACATTGATTTTCAATTTGTTGATAAAGGCAGTGAAATAAAAATAGATATACCTTTATCGTTTATAAATGAAGAGAAATCTCCAGGATTAAAGCAGGGTGGAGTGCTGAACATTGTGCATCGCTTTCTTACTATTAAATGCTCTCCGGATAAGATACCCCAAGCTATAGAAATTGATTTGTCCGGTAAAATGATCAGTCATTCCATACACATTGATGATATAAGTTTACCAGAAGGTGTGAAACTTGTGGCTAATGAAGAGGAAAATTTCACTCTTGTAACAATTTCTGCGGCAGATAGCAAAATTGAAGAAATGGAACCAGAATCAGAACCAGAAGAAGGGATAGCTGAAGAATAGTGCATCTAATAGTTGGGCTTGGTAACCCTGGTAGCCAATATGAATTAACTTGTCATAATATTGGTTTCATTGTTGTTGATGCAATTTGTAAATATTGGAGTTTTCAGCCATTTTCCAAAAAAGCCGATTATCTGGTAAGTTCTGGCACAATCAACGATGATAAGGTTATTTTACTTAAGCCATACTCATTTATGAACAATTCAGGTATTCCCGTTGCAAAGGTACGAAACTTTTACAAGATTTTGCTGGATAATATCATTGTTATACATGACGATGCTGATTTAGAACTTGGAAGAATAAAAATTAAAAAGGGCGGTAGCTCTGCTGGGCATAATGGACTTAAGTCTATAGACAGTTTTACTAATAATGACTACTGGCGTTTGAGATTCGGAGTGGGGAGACCTGATGATCAAAGAAGTCTCGCAGATTATGTTCTATCAAAATTTTCGAATTTTGATAATTTAATTCCTTTGGTTGAAAAAATAGCAGAAAATATACATTTAATATTACAAAAAAATCATTCCACTTTTATTAAAAATATTCAGTATCCATTCAGGTGTATGGCTTAAGAAGCAATAGCCAGTAGGTTTTGAAAAGGATTTAACTTCTTTTGCCTCCAAGTCAAGTACAATGAAATTATCCTCTCAAGAAACATATTTCCCCGTTTCGATTGTGTAAAATATGAAACTTTTCGGTAAACAACGTAATGCCGAATCTGTCGCTCAGCATAGTTGTTTGTCAGTGGAATATTTTCTGGATCGTCCAAAAATTTCCACATCATCAGATCCGATTTCATGATATTTTTTGCTACTCGAGACGCTCCAATTGCCTCGGGTAAATTTGATATATTCTTTAAGTAATATCTCGTTCGCTTGCATAATTTTCTTGCTCTTCTTATGAACCTTAATGTGTCTATTTCATCCTTTAACAGAGCTTTTTTCAATGCAAATAATTCAGTAGCAACATTCCTTAAATAATACCCCAAAACTTTCACTTCGCTATTCCAACTATGAGACAACCTTTCAAAATCTCTTGCTAAATGTGCCCAACAGACCTGCCTTTTCTTGCTGGAAAAGTAGTTGTAAGCTGCATATCTGTCGGTCACTACTAGGTTGTTATTCTTTCCAAATTTACTATTTTCCAGGACTTTCATCCCTCTTGACTCTGTCAATTTGATCACACTTCCTATTTTGCTCGCAAACATCCAGCACCAGCCCTGTTTACCTTTGTTGTAATGGCTAGTTTCATCGATATGTAAAATTTTGCTCTTGCTTACCTCTTCCTCAATTTGCTCATATGCTTCTTGGCATTTTTCTGCCACTCTAGCCTCGCTATTTGATGGCTTTGTTGCATAGCTAAAGTAAAAAGAACTGGGAGTTACTGACAAAATTCATTATAAACAGGCATTTAACCGACAAAGGAAAAATATGCCAGTCAAAATGAAAGTCAGTAACTGCTACGAATATAACAAATTTCTCCAAGAAAGAGGAAATATTTTTTATTACGTCAACGATGCCATAGAAAATTGGTACGAAAAAAGTCCCAAAATGGCCGGTAGCAACAATATTTATAGTGATAAAGTCGTAATTCTAATTCACATAATAACTTATTTGTTTAGAATAGGCCTAAGACAAACGGTGGGGTTTATAGCGGGATACCTTGAGCAAATAGGAAAAAATTTGCAAGTTATCAGCTATTCCCAGGCTTCCAGAAGATTCAAAAAGCTTAACTTAAAAATTAATGATCGAAGACATGATAAAAACAGTATGGAAAATATTGAGATCGCCATAGATAGCACTGGAATAAGCATCTACAATAATATTCCAGGCCATAGTAAGGCAAACGGTACAGATAGAAAGTACCGTGGCTATAAGCAAACAAGAAAATTGCATGTAATGCTGGAGATAGGTAGCAAAAAAGTCATAGCTGCAAAATACAGTAGTGGAGTTTATTCTGACCACTATGGAGCCTGTGATCTTATTGCAAGGGCTAATGCTAAATACAATATAAGCACACTATATGCAGACAGAGCATATAATCGAAAGAAGTTATACAAATTGTGCAATGAGCTTGGCATAAAGACAAAAATTCCTCTGCAAAACAATGCAGTGGAGCATCCAAAGCTGGATTATATGGCTGAGAGAAATTCTACAATCAAGCTCATAAAGTCATATGGTGAAGATGGTATGAAGAAGTGGAAAAAAGAGATAAATTATGGGAAGAGATCTTATATAGAAAGTTTTTTCTCGCGACTGAAGCAAACATTTGGGTTTAGTTTTAGGAACAAATCTGAGATTAACCGTGAGAAAGAAATGCTACTCAAGTGTTATTTGCTGAACAAATTTACTGAAATAGGCATGGCTAAATTTGAGATAGCTTCATGAATTTATTATGTATTGCCTCCTATCCAAAGAGCGATGCAACAAAGCCCTATTTGATACACTACCGACGCTGATATCCAGGTTGAAAATGTCCTTTATAATATTTGCCACTTCTTTTTTCGAATTCTTGTAAAATCCACTTAATGCTGCAATTACTGACTTAACTCTTGGACCAAATGTGTCCGCAGTTACTCCTTCTTGTAGCTTGCTACTTTTTCTTTTTCCACATCTTTTGCAACGTCCATGCTCTAGTTGATATTCAACTACATACGGCTTGATTTCCGGCAAATCGACCTTTTGATGAGTATACGGATCTTTTGATACCGCAATTTCTCCTCCGCACTCACACGTATTGGGCAGTTCTATTTTTACCATCTCATCTGCCTCCATTTTAGGGCGGTAACTGCCTTTATGTCCAACCTGTGCTCCTACTTTCCTGTCACTTTTTGGCTTATTTTCCCTCATCTTATATAATTCTTTGGAGCTTGGTATAGATGAATTTTTTGAACTTAAGCCAAGCCTTTCTTTTAACTCAGCGTTTTCGATCCTTAGCGCTTTATTTTCTGCTTTAAGCTCTTCTATTTTTGTTTCTAACTTTTCTATAGTCTGCTTAAACTTTCGCAAAATTCTAAAAGATCAACCATATTACCTCACAGCCACTCTAGTTTACCTTTTTAGCATTCCTTGTCTACTCTTTATTTTACCGCCCGGCTGAATGGATACCCCTTATTATTCTATCACCCCAACCATCTTGGCTTTCTGCTTTAAAGGATAGAAAAGATTTTGGATCATACCACCCTTGCATAATAGCTTCATAAACGGGCATTGCTCCAAATCGGCAACTTCTCCCTAGCCTATCTTTATTCTCTAGTTGATCAATTTTCTTTCTATCATCATCACTAACTTCAACTATTATTCTGTCTTGAGTACCAGGATATAGTCTAACTTCTACTTTTCCTAAATTAGTGTGGAAAGTTAACGTTATATCACCACCATCTGAAATTTTAGTGTAATTTCTTAATCCATTTTCTAACTCAAACTCTATTTTGCTGTCACTAATCTCTATTGTCCCATAGTGCAGATTTAGATCTTTTGCCCCTCCTGCAATTTTTACAACATCAATTATGCTATTTTCTGCATATTTTAGGCGAAAAAAAGAAGCGTCTTTTATTTCAGGTTCTTCCTCTAATTTACCTTCATAAACTGCACTTTCAGCAACCTTTTTTAATTTATCTAGACGTTCCCTAAGTTCAGAATCAGGTATTTCTTTAATAGCATCTAGTTTAGTATTAGGCCGCCAATTAGACGTACCATTGTCAGCTATGTCAATTACAGTAGAATTATCAGGGTTATCTCGCACAACTGCAATGTTCGGTGCACTTTTTACTATACATTCAGTAGTTACCTCTTTATTCCAGTCATCAGACTGCTCAGGTTCAGTTTGTATTGCTTCTCTTTTAAGGTTAACTGCAGACATCAGTTGACCATCACTCCAATGACCACAGCCATTAATCACATTTTTTAAAAGGCTTTCTACTTTATTATCCTTTACATAAGACAATAGTGTGCGGCCATGTTTGTTCTGAATGTTAATATCTGCACCTTTTTCTAACAAAAGTTTTACAACTTGAATGTCACCATTTTCTACTGCAAAAAATATCGGTGTGAAGCCATCTTTATTCTTAGCATTGATGAATTTATCCATGGCATATTTTTTAATAAACTTATTCCTAACATCACCGTCAAGCTTCTTCTCATCTGCCTTCTTCATTGCGTTGCCAATAAGATCTGTACTATCTGCTTCCTTCTTATCTGCCTCTTTCTCATCCGCTTCTTCTCTTGTCCTTTTATCTATCTCTTTATAAAATGTACTTATAAGAAGATTGGCATTTGTATGGCCGCTTTTATAATTATCTTCCCTATTATCTACACCATACTCTTCATTCTCAGAAACACGAGCATGATTGCTCGTAGTGCAGCAACTTTCTCCAGTGTATGCATTATGTATAGCATAGTGCAATGCAGTATTACCATCATTATCTTTATGGTTAATATTTGCCCCTTTCCCTAATATTTGTTCTAGAATGGATTGCTCACTGTACTCTGCAGCAAGCAATAACGGCGTTCTTCCAGATGCGTCTGTAATATCAATTGCATCATTTTTTTGATATTTCTCTAAAATAGCATCTGCAAGTCTGGAATCTTTACTCTGCCAAAGAGCAAAATGTAGTGCTGTATCTCCTCCAAGAAAATCTTGACAATTAATGTCTTGTGTGCACCCTACAAGTGAACATACAGTTTGCAAATGGCCGTAATGAGCAGCGTAGTGCAATGGCGTGTAATCATCGTTATCTTTTATGTCAACTTTTGCTTTCTTTAATAGCAAAATATCTACTAATCCTTCATAACTTTCTTCAGAAGCGTAATGTAAAGGAGTCTTTCCTGCTGCATCTTGGATATCTATATCTACCCCTTCTTTGCTTAAAATGGACTCAGCTATGTCAATAGAATTAGACATAGCAGCTATATGCAAAGGAGTTCTTGCATAATTATCTCTTGCGTTAATCTCTATTTTCTTGCTTTTTATAAGTGATGCAACTATATCACTGCAGCCACGTTCAACAGCTATATGCAAGGGAGTTCTTTCACCATTATCTCTTGCGTTAATCTCTATTTTCTTGCTTTTTATAAGTGATGCAACTATATCACTGCAGCCACGTTCAACAGCTATATGCAAGGGAGTTCTTTCACCATTATCTCTTGCGTTAATCTCTATTACATTGCTTTCTAAAAGCAATGTAACTATATCATTATGGTAACATCCAGCAGCTGCGCACAAAGGAGTTCTTCCATCATCGTCTCTTGCATTAACATCAATTCTATCGCTCTTTAAAAGAGATTTAACTATATCGATACAACCATAATCAACAGCATAATGCAAAGGAGTCTGAACTTCTTCACCTGAGATATTTGGATCCATTCCTGCTTCTAAGAGTAAATCTACAGCCTGAAAGGGGTAACCTGGAAGGTTAAATGTAAACTTTGACGCAAATTCTCCTTTTTTAGCATTTAAGACAACTTTTAGATCTTCTTTTAGCTTTTCATCCTTCTGACACTCAACCAAAAAGTTCTTAAGCTTATTAACCTCTTTTTCCTTTTCTTTCCTGAGTTCATATTCATCAGTATGCTTATCATGTTCATCATACGTAAGCATGCTAGCTTGCGTAAGAAACTCAATCAATTCTACACTTATTTTTTTTTGTTCTTCTGTAAAAGGAACGAGCTCTGCATCATCTATCTCCTTAAATGAACCCTGATTTTGTGTTTTTCCCTGTGATAGCATTATATCTTCATAACCAAGTACAGTAGCATAAGGTAATAGTGCATTGCTAATTTTTCCAGAATTTAATAAAGCCATTATAGGCTCTCTATAGCCTTGCTCAAAAGCGCAACGCCAAGGAGTTTTTCCTTCTCCATCTTGAATATTAACATCAATTTCATCTCTACTTACAAGAAGATTGATTGCATTGATATTCTCATATTCAACAGCATAATGTAAGGGAATTTTTCCTTCTTCATCCTGCACATTAATGTTAATTTCATCTCTGCTGAGAAGAGACTCAACTACCTCAATACAATCACAACTAGCAGCATAATGTAAGGGAGTTTTTCCCTCTTCATCCGCACATTAATGTCAATTCCGCCTCTGCTGAGAAGAGACTCAACTACCTCAACACGGCCATACTCAGCAGCATAATGCAAAGGAGTTTTTCCTTCTCTATCTTGAATATTAACATCAATTTCATCTCTACTGAAAAGAGACTTAAATACCTCAATATGACCATACTCAGCAGCATAATGCAAAGGAGTTTTTCCCTTTTTATCTTGAATATTGATATTAATTCTGCTGCTATTTAAAAAAGACTTGGCTATACTTCATGACCATATGAAGCAGCATAATGTAGAGGAGTCCTTCCTAAACTATCATATTCTCGTTCTTGTACATTTGGATCAGCTCCTGCCTCTAATAGCAAATCTATCACTCCAATAGAGTAATCATTAGCTCTGTTAAAAAATGCCGATACAAATTCTTGAGTGTTCATAACTACTCCCAGGTCTTCATCATTTTCATGCTGATCTAAGAAATCCTTGAATTCGTTAATCTCTTCACTATTATGTAGCTCTGGGTCAAATGGACCATACCGCTTACGCCCTGAAAGAAGATCGACTAATTCTTTCTGCAACTCTTTCTGCCTTTCCGTAAGCTGTGCAAAGTTTTGCTTTAAAGAAACATTCATAACCACCCTCCTCGCCTATTATGCGTGACATACTATATATAATATATAAGATAATGTATTATGCCAATACAAGTATTAAATTTTTGTTAACACCTCCTTCATTCCATAATAGGCATATACATGAGCAACAATTTAATAAAAATTTAACTAAACCTTAGGACAATTAGAATAGTTAAAAGTAAAAGTAGGAGGTCACATGATCGGCAATAAACAGCTCCAAAAAAGTAAAAGTACTGAAGAAAACTATCACTACATTTTCACCAAAGAATTCCTGTGGTTTAAAGAAATACATAAAGAAGCTAATGAAAAGTTACATGGTGTATTAGCTTACTTTGATGGAAAGATTAAAGATTTTGATAAAAATATTAAAAATATAAAAGGAAACATAATTGATGCATTACAATTTGCAGATATTAATTACTGTGACGAGAAAGGCAATACTTTCCTGACGCATTTACTAGAGAAAAAAGAGGAATTGGGAAAAAAATATAAAGAGCCAATTAAAGATATAGTAAAATTTTTAGTAGCACAAGGCGCTACTTGTGACGAAAAGCTGCGAAAAAAACTTAATGAAATCGTTCCTGAGAAAGAGCAAGATAAGGTAAAGGAAGCATTCCAAGAAAAAGCCAAAAAAACGCTGAAAGAGCATTTTCAAAATGATATTAAAGAAGTATCAAGATGTGGTAATCATTTACAGGTTAAGCTCGCAGGCAAGCAAAAATTTCAAATTAGTGAATTGTCGAAAAGTGATTTTTTCACGGGGAATGGAATTGCAAAAATTTCAGTACAGGATGAAGATGGAAACAGTGGGTTGCATTGCCTCATTTATAGAGGAATAAGGCACTATTCTGTAACTAATAATTGTTCATATGAGATGATACTAGATTGGCCATTAAGCGATGGAAGAATGGACAAAATCAAGATATACACTAACGCTGATGGCACTGTAGAAGTTGATAAAGACTATTTACGTGCATATGAAGAGGGAAAAATAGACGTTGGTGCAAACAAGGAAGTAAGACTTGGGAATTTCTCCTTAGCTGAAGCATTAGCAAACGGAAGATGGAAAGGAATTTCTCAGGCATCAGAGAAGGTAGTAAACATACCAAGAACTACAAGCATGGAGCGGATCGCCACAACGCCACCATCACAAAAGATTAACTCTCAAGTTGACTATCAACAAGCTGCAAGGTCTAGCACTCAAACGCCACAACCACAAAAGATTGACCTTCAAGCTGTAAGGACTAGCACTCCAGTTTCTAATGGTGTGGCTCCTTCTAGTCCTGGTATTTCACCCATTCCTTATAATGATGGACGCTCACAAGAAGATCATGTGCAAAGAAGCCCTGTAAAACCTGTTGGAGCTGGCGTAGCTACAAATCCTGCTGATGCTGTGGATGGCTGGCCTACCCAACAACCTAGCGGTCAGCAGCAACCTGTACAACAAAACACTGGTAAAACTAAAGGTCAGCAACAGCAGAACATATTGCCGCCTGATACTTTTCCTATTGATACATGGGATGGTAGCAAACCGTCACAAAATCCTCAAGAAGCCCAAGGCACTGGTACACAAACTACAACTGCAAGTACTTCTGCAGCAAAAAAAATTCCTCCTCCGCCACCAAAGAGAATTAGCTCACTTATTAAAACACCTGTAAATGAACAGCCTAATCAGCAACAAGACGCTGGAAATACATCTAGAAGATTAGATGAACATTCAGGATTCTCATTAAGAAAATCAGTAAGTCTAGATGGAATTAATAAGGATGCTAGAAAACCTTCTCATTCATCAGCAGAACTTGAGAATAGGAAAGCAATATTAGGGGATATAGAGTCTAAATCAAAGCCATTGTATAATTTTTTAAAAGCAAGAGGAGAAAAAGATGATTCTTCGACCGTAGGAGGTAATGAATTATCTGAGCTATTGGAAACTGATCAGCAACAACAGCACGTAGCGCAGCCAGAAATTGCAAGAGCTAGTTCACTTCCTAATCTTGCTCACACACAACTTAGTCAAAATGGGCAATCTACTATAACTGATAATCAACAGCAGCAGTCTATAGTGCAGCCAGAAATTGCACCAACAGAAAACGCAGCAAAAAACATTCCACCTCCACCACCACTTATGGTTAGTTCACTTAATAAAACACCTATAAATGAACAACCTAACCAGCAACAAGACGCTAGAAATATGTTTGAAACGACATCTACTAGTAGTAAAATTGGATGGGGTATAAAGCCTGGATCATTGCGCAAGTTACTTGAAAGCAGGCAAAAAGATGATTTTGAGACCATAGATGAAAGTGGTGAGTTATTTAAGCAACTAAAAGAGGATAAGGATAGATTAAGCAATCTAGGGACGGGTAATCATAAACCTAAACATGTAGGAGGTCATGCTGATCGGGGTATCCATTCAGCCGGGCGGTAAAATAAAGAGTAGACAAGGAATGCTAAAAAGGTAAACTAGAGTGGCTGTGAGGTAATATGGTTGATCTTTTAGAATTTTGCGAAAGTTTAAGCAGACTATAGAAAAGTTAGAAACAAAAATAGAAGAGCTTAAAGCAGAAAATAAAGCGCTAAGGATCGAAAACGCTGAGTTAAAAGAAAGGCTTGGCTTAAATTCAAAAAATTCATCTATACCAAGCTCCAAAGAATTATATAAGATGAGGGAAAATAAGCCAAAAAGTGACAGGAAAGTAGGAGCACAGGTTGGACATAAAGGCAGTTACCGCCCTAAAATGGAGGCAGATGAGATGGTAAAAATAGAACTGCCCAATACGTGTGAGTGCGGAGGAGAAATTGCGGTATCAAAAGATCCGTATACTCATCAAAAGGTCGATTTGCCGGAAATCAAGCCGTATGTAGTTGAATATCAACTAGAGCATGGACGTTGCAAAAGATGTGGAAAAAGAAAAAGTAGCAAGCTACAAGAAGGAGTAACTGCGGACACATTTGGTCCAAGAGTTAAGTCAGTAATTACAGCATTAAGTGGATTTTACAAGAATTCGAAAAAAGAAGTGGCAAATATTATAAAGGACATTTTCAACCTGGATATCAGCGTCGGTAGTGTATCAAATAGCGAGGCTAGAGTGGCAGAAAAATGCCAAGAAGCATATGAGCAAATTGAGGAAGAGGTAAGCAAGAGCAAAATTTTACATATCGATGAAACTAGCCATTACAACAAAGGTAAACAGGGCTGGTGCTGGATGTTTGCGAGCAAAATAGGAAGTGTGATCAAATTGACAGAGTCAAGAGGGATGAAAGTCCTGGAAAATAGTAAATTTGGAAAGAATAACAACCTAGTAGTGACCGACAGATATGCAGCTTACAACTACTTTTCCAGCAAGAAAAGGCAGGTCTGTTGGGCACATTTAGCAAGAGATTTTGAAAGGTTGTCTCATAGTTGGAATAGCGAAGTGAAAGTTTTGGGGTATTATTTAAGGAATGTTGCTACTGAATTATTTGCATTGAAAAAAGCTCTGTTAAAGGATGAAATAGACACATTAAGGTTCATAAGAAGAGCAAGAAAATTACGCAAGCGAACGAGATATTACTTAAAGAATATATCAAATTTACCCGAGGCAATTGGAGCGTCTCGAGTAGCAAAAAATATCATGAAATCGGATCTGATGATGTGGAAATTTTTGGACGATCCAGAAAATATTCCACTGACAAACAACTATGCTGAGCGACAGATTCGGCATTACGTTGTTTACCGAAAAGTTTCATATTTTACACAATCGAAACGGGGAAATATGTTTCTTGAGAGGATAATTTCATTGTACTTGACTTGGAGGCAAAAGAAGTTAAATCCTTTTCAAAACCTACTGGCTATTGCTTCTTAAGCCATACACCTGAATGGATACGAATTGCTTTTAATGCAACTTGCCTTGTTTTGATATCTTTGAGATGTTTGTCAAAACTACTAATCTGAAACTTTATAACTTTTTTTATAACAAACATATCTATTTCTCCTTTACTACCATATTTAGAGTTAGTTATTGTATATTAAGTATTGCATGTTTAAATATAAAGGTCAAGATTTTAATAATAATTAAATAACCTTTTTTCCCTGCAGTTGCTTCACTTTTTCATCAGTAGGGCCTTTAGTTTTAGATATAATGTCAGCTGATAGGTGATTGTTATTTAGTTTAGAAAATGCCATACTTTATTACTTCTTATTATCATCGAGTTTAAACAGCACTATTGTAGAAATTAGGCCTATTGTTACTACCATCAACGAAAAAGGTGCAGCCTCTCTGTAACGTTCATCGCTTACAAGCTCATATATTCTGGTTGAGATAGTTTCAAAGTTAAATGGTCTTATAATGAGCGTTGCTGTGAGTTCTTTGATAGTATCCATAAATACAAGCAAAAATCCTGATAATATGCTTTTTCTAATTAGAGGAAGATGAACATTCAAGCATGTTGAAATAGGCCCGTGACCCATAGTGTAGGCTGTCCACTCGATTTCGTTTGGCATTTTTTTTAGTCCAGACTCTACTGCTTTGAAAGATATAGCAAAAAAACGAAATAAATATGAATAAATTAAAGCACCGATGGTTCCAATTAAGCTAACTTCAACAATATATTTAGTAATAAAAGAGGAAACTTTACTTAAGAATATTATTATACTGATTGCAATAATTGCATTTGGAATCGCGTAGCCCAGGGAAATAATGCGTGCTATATTACTGATTACCTTATTTTTACGTGCTGTATATCCAATCACTACAGCAATGCCAATAGAGATGAGAGCTGTAATAAATGATAAACTGATACTATTTACTATTATTTTATAGAATCTTGTATCGTATATAAAAAATCCTTTTTCTATGCTCCAATATATGAGTGGAATAATTGGCAAAATAAAGCCTATCAGCACTGGCAGCATGCACGTGGTGTAAGTGAAGATCAAAGGCACAGCACCACTTATATTCCGTTTATTATGATAGTCTGAGTTGGTATTAATTGAAGAATAAGATATCCCCTTTTTTTGTAGTTTTTTTTCAATTTCTATTAGCGCTATAATAAAAGTTAGTTCAGCAACTGCAAGAATAGTTGCCGAATATTTATCATGAAGTAAAAACCAAGTTCGGTATACTCCTGTCGTGAAAGTATCAATCGCAAGGAACTGTGGTGTACCAAAATCTGTAATAACTTCCATTAGAACCAGCGATAATCCAGCTATGATTGATGGGCGTATGGATGGTATGATAATAGAAAACAAATTTCTTAATGAAGAAAGTCCAAGCGTTGATGCAACAGTAACTGCGTTGCTGACATTTTTAAGGCTTGAGCGAGCTAATATGTATACATATGGATATAAACTAAATCCCATTACTAATATTCCACCACTTAAGGATTTTATCTCAGGAAACCAGTAATCACCTTTATTCCAGTGAAAAATCTCCCTTAGCAAACTCTGTACTGGACCTGAAAACTCGAGAGTGTTGACGTAAACAAATGCTACTATATATCCTGGAATTGATATTGGAAAAAACAAAGCAACTTCTAAAATCCTTCTGCCAGGAAATGAAAAGAATGTAGTGAGCCAAGCTGGAATTACTCCAAATATGAAAGATATCCCTCCAACTCCTATCATGAGAACTAATGTGTTGAATATATACTCAGGAAAAAGTGCACTAACTACCCACTCAGAATTTGCCGTATCTGTAAATAAGATTGATATTAATGATAGTATTGGACAGATGAATAATATACTTACTAAAAATAAGAATATATTTTTAAATATTCTTAAAAACATTAATTTGAATCTATATTTAATGTTAAAATGTTATATGTAAAAGCAGAAGATATCCAGTGATGTTTGCCTGTTTATAGAAGATTAAGATACAAGTATTACTTCTTCTTATAGAGCTTACTCCACACTTTTTTGTTAGTCAGTACAAAAAACACAGTTAGAATCATAAAATATGCTATTACTTTCAGTCCAAGCTTATGCCTTCGTTCCATTTCTGGCTCTGCTGACCATTGTAAAAAGTTTGTGACATCATATACCATATTTGCAACTGTAGCTTCCACTTCACCATCATATTGCACTTGCCCATCAGACAGCGGCGGTGCCATAGATAATTTACCGGTTGAAAAGTAAGGATTTAAATATAGGTTATTTTCATCTTGCTCACCACCTTTGTAACCGGTAAGTAGCGAATAGACATAATTTGCACCATCAGGCCTTGCCTTAATAATGAGTGATAAATCTGGTGGTACAGCACCGTTATTGCTTGCTGCAGCCGCTTCCTTTGAACCAAAAGGTGCAACAAAGTAATCAGAAGGTGCTCCAGGCCTATCAAACATTTCACCCATATCGTTTGGGCCATCTTTCACTTGATAAGATGCTGCAATTTGCTTTACATCTTCTTCAGAGAAGCCTATTTCCTTCAAGTTACGAAATGCTATTCTATTCATCGAGTGGCATGCAGAGCACACTTCTTTGTATACCTTATACCCACGTTGAATTGATTCTCTATCAAATGACCCAATAATTCCATCAAACTTCCAATCCATTTTTTTGTTTGGCAGTGGTTTAAATTCCTCTGCATATGCAAAATGAGCAAGTAACATGTAAAATACAGCCAATAGACCTCTAACCAACATTACTTCATCTCCGGCACAGAATCACTCAAAGTTTTTGGCGGTGCATTTGGCTTCTCATACTTACTAAGTAGCGGCAAAATTATTATAAAGTATGAAAAGTAATAAAGGGTAGATAGCCTACTTAAGGTAATGTAAGGCTCTTTCACTTCTTGACCACCAAGCCAAGCAAGAAGTGCAAAATTTACTGCAAATACCCAAAAGAATTTTTTAAACAGTGGACGGTAAGCGCCACTTTTGACTTTTAATTTGTCAAGCCAGGGTAAAAGAAACCAGACTAAAATGGAACCAAACATAGTAAGCACACCTGTGATCTTACCTGGAATTGAGCGTAACATTGCATAAAAAGGCAAAAAGTACCATTCTGGTACTATGTGCACTGGAGTTACCATAGAATCAGCTTCTATGTAATTATCTGGATGTCCAAGATAGTTAGGTGCATAAAAAACAAATGCAAACAAAATTATAAAAAATAAACCAAAAGTTATACAATCCTTAACTATGTAGTAAGGATATAGAGGAATAGTGTCTTTATTTGAATTTACTTCCACCCCGCTTGGATTACCAGAGCCAAACCTATGTAGAGCAATTATATGCAGCATAGCCAAAGCAACAATAACAAAAGGCAGCAGATAATGCAGAGCAAAAAACCGATTAAGCGTTGGATTGTCAACAGAAAAACCACCCCATAACCACATAACTATTTTCTTGCCAACAAAAGGTATGGCTGAGAACATGTTTGTTATAACTGTTGCTCCCCAAAAGCTCATCTGCCCCCAGGGAAGGACATAGCCCATAAAGGCTGTTGCCATCATTGCAAAAAATATAAATATGCCAACAAACCACACCATTTCTCTTGGTCTTTTATAAGACCCATAATACAGTCCACGCATTATATGGACATAAACCACCATAAAAAAGAGTGATGCCCCAACAGCGTGAGTGTAGCGTATCAACCATCCATAATTTACATCACGCATTATGCGCTCTACGCTATTAAACGCGTGATCAACATGGGGGGTATAGTGCATAGCAAGGAATATGCCAGTAATAATTTGCAAAATAAGCGCTATACCAGCTAAAGAACCGAAGTTCCAAGCATAATTTAAATTTTTTGGCACTTGATAAGAAGCAGTATGCTTTAGAAAAGAAAATATAGGCAACCTATACTCTATCCACCCCAATATGCCCTTTCCTTCTTTTATATCTGTTTCCTTTTTTTGCATAACCTAAAGCTTTCTCTATTCATTTGATTGTAACAACTTATACTCTACGCACAATAAAAACTTTCTTGACTTTTTAAGCATTTTATGGTATAATATTACCAGATTATTAACGCATGGACTAGTAACATGTAGCTACTACATATAGAGGGTTTTAGGTGTGAAATCTATTTTAGATCAACGATTTAAGGAATGAAAAATTTCTAAAAAAGGCAGAGATGACTCTGCCTTTTTTGTTATAAACCGAAGTTTATTTCTTCACTGAAGATGTTTTTCCAGCTATAGTTTGAGTTACTACAGTATCAACAAATTTAGTGAGAACGTTACCTTCAATTTCAGCTTTCAGATCTTTAAGCTCTTTGTCACTTACTAAAACTGCGAATGGTTTACCGCCAGTCATTTCCAACGCTGCTTTAATATCATCTTCATTGCTTACTCTCGTTAATTTTAATGCGTGGTATCCATTCAGGTGTATGGCTTAAGAAGCAATAGCCAGTAGGTTTTGAAAAGGATTTAACTTCTTTTGCCTCCAAGTCAAGTACAATGAAATTATCCTCTCAAGAAACATATTTCCCCGTTTCGATTGTGTAAAATATGAAACTTTTCGGTAAACAACGTAATGCCGAATCTGTCGCTCAGCATAGTTGTTTGTCAGTGGAATATTTTCTGGATCGTCCAAAAATTTCCACATCATCAGATCCGATTTCATGATATTTTTTGCTACTCGAGACGCTCCAATTGCCTCAGGTAAATTTGATATATTCTTTAAGTAATATCTCGTTCGCTTGCGTAATTTTCTTGCTCTTCTTATGAACCTTAATGTGTCTATTTCATCCTTTAACAGAGCTTTTTTCAATGCAAATAATTCAGTAGCAACATTCCTTAAATAATACCCCAAAACTTTCACTTCGCTATTCCAACTATGAGACAACCTTTCAAAATCTCTTGCTAAATGTGCCCAACAGACCTGCCTTTTCTTGCTGGAAAAGTAGTTGTAAGCTGCATATCTGTCGGTCACTACTAGGTTGTTATTCTTTCCAAATTTACTATTTTCCAGGACTTTCATCCCTCTTGACTCTGTCAATTTGATCACACTTCCTATTTTGCTCGCAAACATCCATCACCAGCCCTGTTTACCTTTGTTGTAATGGCTAGTTTCATCGATATGTAAAATTTTGCTCTTGCTTACCTCTTCCTCAATTTGCTCATATGCTTCTTGGCATTTTTCTGCCACTCTAGCCTCGCTATTTGATACACTACCGACGCTGATATCCAGGTTGAAAATGTCCTTTATAATATTTGCCACTTCTTTTTTCGAATTCTTGTAAAATCCACTTAATGCTGCAATTACTGACTTAACTCTTGGACCAAATGTGTCCGCAGTTACTCCTTCTTGTAGCTTGCTACTTTTTCTTTTTCCACATCTTTTGCAACGTCCATGCTCTAGTTGATATTCAACTACATACGGCTTGATTTCCGGCAAATCGACCTTTTGATGAGTATACGGATCTTTTGATACCGCAATTTCTCCTCCGCACTCACACGTATTGGGCAGTTCTATTTTTACCATCTCATCTGCCTCCATTTTAGGGCGGTAACTGCCTTTATGTCCAACCTGTGCTCCTACTTTCCTGTCACTTTTTGGCTTATTTTCCCTCATCTTATATAATTCTTTGGAGCTTGGTATAGATGAATTTTTTGAACTTAAGCCAAGCCTTTCTTTTAACTCAGCGTTTTCGATCCTTAGCGCTTTATTTTCTGCTTTAAGCTCTTCTATTTTTGTTTCTAACTTTTCTATAGTCTGCTTAAACTTTCGCAAAATTCTAAAAGATCAACCATATTACCTCACAGCCACTCTAGTTTACCTTTTTAGCATTCCTTGTCTACTCTTTATTTTACCGCCCGGCTGAATGGATACGTCCTTTAAAGCTATGGCACAAAGGCTTTCCCAAACTAACAGGATCAGCTGTAAGACGCTCTTTTATAGCCTGTTGAACCATGACCTTAACCTTTGCTGGTAGAACCGGTATTTCCTTTTCAATGACGTTTTTTAAGAATTTGATAGCGTAAGTTTCATTTCCAGATGCTTTCGCCATCTTCTACTTCTTCCTCACCCTCAGAGAGGCGATCATCAGCAATTTTGGATAATTCTATGTCTTCCTCAAGTTCTTCTTTGACAAAATCCACTAAAACTTCTGGTATAGTTTTACCTTGAATTTCTGCCATCTTCGTAAGATATTCAGCCAATTCATTTTCAAAGCTTACATTGACATTAATTCTATTTTGAGCCATAATTAACTAAAAGATACTACTATAAATTATAACATTTTTACTTAACTTTGTCAATTTCATTATTTGTTGAAAATCTCATTTAGACTATCTATAAGATAGCCCAATAGCTTGATAACAAGATTCAATTAAACCTATTAGCAATAAGCAACATTACTTTTCACCACCTCAACATTTTCTCTTGGTAGCTCTTTAATAAAGCGAGAAATGCGCATCGGCTGCCACTGGTTGTTAATTTCCCTTCTATCTGCACATGAAATAGTTAGTTTTTCCTTTGCACGAGTTATACCAACATATGCAAGCCTTCTTTCTTCTTCCAAGGCTTTGCCGCTCTTATCTTCAAAAGATCTTTGATGCGGAAATAGCCCTTCCTCCCAACCTGGCAGAAATATGCACGGAAATTCCAGTCCTTTGGCTGCATGTAGGGTCATCACATATACAGTATCGTCGTTATTCATATTATCTACTTCCATCACTAGGCTGATATGCTCTAGAAAGGTTGTAGCATTATCGAAATTCTTTAAAGATGAAACAAGTTCTTTCACATTTTCTATACGTGCCAAGCCTGTAACTCCCTCATCTTTTAACATTTCAAAATATCCTGATTGAGTTGCTATAGTTTCAACAAATTCGTGAAGTGGTTTAGTACTTATCATTTCTTTCCAGGAATCAATTTTATTCAAGAAATCATTTAGCGAATATTTTATCCTTTCTGTGATTTGATCACTACTTACTAATATTTTTGCTGCTTCAAAAAAGGAAATGTGATTATCCTGAGCAGTTATATATATTTTCTTCAGCGTTGTAGCGCCTATGCTTCTTTTTGGTCGATTGACAATCCTCTCAAAGGCAAGGTCATCATTGTTGTTTGTAATTAATCTTAAGTACGCTATCACATCTTTTACTTCCTGACGTTCATAGAACTTCACGCCGCTGATAATCTTGTAGGGAATTGAATATTTTATAAAATACTCCTCTAAAACTCTAGTTTGAAAAGTAGCCCTAACTAGCACTGCAATGTCACTAAATTTGTATTGATTAAGCTTTAATATCTGTTCGCTTATGAATCTTGCTTCAGCTTTTCCATCCCATAATTTTACTAAGTTTACTTTTTCTCCTTCAATATTTGTTGTCCATAATTTCTTCTCTAGGCGAGTTTTATTGTGATCGATAACATACGACGCAGTGGCAAGTATGTGTGATGTTGATCTATAGTTACATTCTAGCTTAACAGTTTTTGCGTTTTTAAAATCATCAGAAAATTTCAAAATATTTTCAACCTCCGCACCGCGCCAACTATATATCGACTGATCATCATCTCCAACGCAACAAATATTTGAGTGCACTTTCGCAAGGTATTTTAGCCATAGATATTGTATTGCATTTGTATCTTGATATTCGTCTACCATGACATACTTAAATTTATTTTGGTAGTAGGATAAAATTTCAGTATTTTGATTAAATAATTGTATATTATAAAGCAGTAAATCACCAAAATCGACAGAGTTAAGAAATTTCAGCCGCTCTTGATATTGGTGGTATATTCTTAATGCAGTTGCATATACAGGTCTAAACGACTGAACATCTTCAACTTCAGATGGTAACCAGCATTTTTCTTTCCACTTTTGAATTATATTCATTATGGAACTATGTTTTTCTGATAAATTATTAGGGCTTATTTCATTAGCAATATTCTTTATTACTTGTAACTGATCATCTACACCAATAATTGTAAAATTAGAGTTTAAACCTACAGCTTCTGCATGTTGGCGCAAAATCTTTGCTGCGATTGCATGAAAAGTGCCAAGCCAAGGAATATTTGTACCTGTTAGCTCCAACACTCTCGACATCATCTCATTTGCTGCTTTATTTGTGAATGTTACTGCTAATATTTCATCAGAGTAGGCATAACCATTACGAATTATATGTGCTATTCTTGAAGTAATGGTCCTGGTTTTCCCTGTACCAGCTCCTGCCAATATCAAAACTGGTCCATTTATGTTTGTTACAGCAGATTGCTGCTCAGGATTAAGTAGTGAGAGGTAATCATTCATTAGAGCCCTACGAATTATAGCTGTAATAAGTTAACTGACTACTCGCACTCTGTAAAGTTTTTGTTGCTTAAAAAACTTGATAAATATTAAACTTTATGCAAAATTAAAGTATGTACTAATAATACTAAATAGGTAACAGATATGCTCGATATATTCATTTGCACCTTGCATAATGGTAAGTTCAGGTACACATTATGCGAGCTTCCAATTAAAAAGTTAACGGTAGATGCTAATGGAAGTATCATAATCACAGGTACTAGTTGTCATATAATAGATAAAAATTTAAAAGAATACAAAGGTCTATCATCTGCTATAGTAGTGATAGAAGATAATTCCGGCAACGAATATGAGTTTACAGGTAAGATAACAGGATACGATTGCAATTCAGGCGTATTGCATGCTCATGGAGAGAATATTAAAATTACAAAGAATAGAAAGTTATTAATATATCAAGATGAATTGAGCTTTAAAAATGTTAAATTGACGATAATGGACAACAATAACTTCGCAGAATTTTCTAAACATACAACTAAGAATTCCAGGTGCTTGTATTACGCTTTCGCCCCTGCTATTGTGCTTTTGGGACTATTAGGAGTTGCATTATATACAGTACAACCAGAAATTGTCGGGATTGCTCTTATAGTATGTAGTGCAGCTTGTTTAATATTCGGTATTGCAATGATTTGTAGAAAAACCAGTGAGGGGAAGCAACCTGAGACAGATATTTCCGAAATAAAAGCAATTGCATCTCAAGGTAATGCGTGATAAGTCGGCGTTTTTTTAAGTGATAAAATTTTCTATTCATTTAACAGTAAGCTAATCTGATTACTCGCACCGTGTAACGTTTTTGCTGTTTAAGCTTGACAGGTATTAAGATTTTAAGTAATATTGGTATCCATTCAGCCGGGCGGTAAAATAAAGAGTAGACAAGGAATGCTAAAAAGGTAAACTAGAGTGGCTGTGAGGTAATATGGTTGATCTTTTAGAATTTTGCGAAAGTTTAAGCAGACTATAGAAAAGTTAGAAACAAAAATAGAAGAGCTTAAAGCAGAAAATAAAGCGCTAAGGATCGAAAACGCTGAGTTAAAAGAAAGGCTTGGCTTAAGTTCAAAAAATTCATCTATACCAAGCTCCAAAGAATTATATAAGATGAGGGAAAATAAGCCAAAAAGTGACAGGAAAGTAGGAGCACAGGTTGGACATAAAGGCAGTTACCGCCCTAAAATGGAGGCAGATGAGATGGTAAAAATAGAACTGCCCAATACGTGTGAGTGCGGAGGAGAAATTGCGGTATCAAAAGATCCGTATACTCATCAAAAGGTCGATTTGCCGGAAATCAAGCCGTATGTAGTTGAATATCAACTAGAGCATGGACGTTGCAAAAGATGTGGAAAAAGAAAAAGTAGCAAGCTACAAGAAGGAGTAACTGCGGACACATTTGGTCCAAGAGTTAAGTCAGTAATTACAGCATTAAGTGGATTTTACAAGAATTCGAAAAAAGAAGTGGCAAATATTATAAAGGACATTTTCAACCTGGATATCAGCGTCGGTAGTGTATCAAATAGCGAGGCTAGAGTGGCAGAAAAATGCCAAGAAGCATATGAGCAAATTGAGGAAGAGGTAAGCAAGAGCAAAATTTTACATATCGATGAAACTAGCCATTACAACAAAGGTAAACAGGGCTGGTGCTGGATGTTTGCGAGCAAAATAGGAAGTGTGATCAAATTGACAGAGTCAAGAGGGATGAAAGTCCTGGAAAATAGTAAATTTGGAAAGAATAACAACCTAGTAGTGACCGACAGATATGCAGCTTACAACTACTTTTCCAGCAAGAAAAGGCAGGTCTGTTGGGCACATTTAGCAAGAGATTTTGAAAGGTTGTCTCATAGTTGGAATAGCGAAGTGAAAGTTTTGGGGTATTATTTAAGGAATGTTGCTACTGAATTATTTGCATTGAAAAAAGCTCTGTTAAAGGATGAAATAGACACATTAAGGTTCATAAGAAGAGCAAGAAAATTATGCAAGCGAACGAGATATTACTTAAAGAATATATCAAATTTACCCGAGGCAATTGGAGCGTCTCGAGTAGCAAAAAATATCATGAAATCGGATCTGATGATGTGGAAATTTTTGGACGATCCAGAAAATATTCCACTGACAAACAACTATGCTGAGCAACAGATTCGGCATTACGTTGTTTACCGAAAAGTTTCATATTTTACACAATCGAAACGGGGAAATATGTTTCTTGAGAGGATAATTTCATTGTACTTGACTTGGAGGCAAAAGAAGTTAAATCCTTTTCAAAACCTACTGGCTATTGCTTCTTAAGCCATACACCTGAATGGATACCTTCACCTTTATGTTACGTAAATTAGCTCACCTCCTGAACTTGAATTTGCAGACAGGTTTTCAGGTAACAGGGCTTTTCCGTTTTGAAACTTTTGGCATATAATTTTCATCGTGTTTTGCAAATACCGTATCTGCAAGAAAAGTTTCACTATTTATCATTTTACCTTGCACAACAATACCACTTTTTTCTGAAAACATTGGTGGAAGTATTCCTTGATATTTTACCATAACACTTTGATTAAAATCTGTCACGCGGAAAACTACTTCGCTATCATTGCGTGTCACACTATTTTCAACAACCATACCACCAACACGAATTGATTTCTGACTGTTTGGTAAAGCTACTGCTTCGCTTACTGTATAGAAGAATGAGATATTTTCCTTAAGTGTTGTTAGGATAAAAAAGATTGCGCAACTTAAAAAGAGCAAGATTCCAGAAGTAATAATTAACCGCTTATGTTTTTTTTTCATTTTTTAGGTTCTCTAAAATTTTTTTGCTCTTATTGTAGCGAACAATAGTGAAAACTAGCTTGCCAGCAATCAATATCAAACTGATAAGATAAGCAGAAATTACGTACATGTTCATAAAATACCTGTATCAAAATAAATTAAGCTCCCATTTTTTTGCTGTAATACTAACCTGCCATTTTCGTTTATATTGGCAAAAATCCCCTCATACAACTTGTCAGCTAATTTTATACTGATTTGTTCATTCAGCTTAAATGCTCTTTTTAACCACATCTCTCTTATAGCATAAAATCCACTTGATAGCCATTGTTTTCTTACTTTATTAAAATTTATTATTAATTCCTTCAATAGATCTATATTAGACACAGATACACCATAATCGCCCATACACGTTGCTGTCGAAAGCGGAGCATGATTAATGTTAATTCCAATACCTATAACTAGCCAGTTCGTATTAGACTTTTTTTCTAGCAATATCCCACTTATTTTCTTACCATCAACAAGAACATCATTTGGCCATTTGTATTGGATATTACAACTATTTATAGATGACTGTATGGCATTGCCAACAGCGATTGCTGTGACAAAGGTCAACTCTGTCAGTCTATTAATATCTTTTGCTTGATCTATTATCAAACTTGTATATAAATTCCCTTCAGGAGAAATCCAACTTTTTCCAGTACGCCCTCTGCCCTCTGTTTGTTTATTAGCAACAATAACAGTCTCACTTGATATTCCTTTTTCAAGTAAGTCCAGTGCTTCTTCATTGGTGCTTGAAACTTCCATGTAATGATGAATATCAAAGCCCTCAAATGCTTCATGAACCATTTATCAACCTTTAGTTACTAAATTAATTAGTGAATAAAGGTCCTCTGCGCATGTAAAGAGCGCGAGATTAATCAATGAAGCTACTATAGTAATTGCAAGCAGAGCTTTAGAGCAATCAACTTTATTATTGCTAGCCTTGTCAAAATACATGACCTTCATGATATTTAGGTAGTAATAACAGGATATTACACTTGCAATAACTAGAACCAGGGATATGCCGATAAAGCCAGCATTGACTAAGCTTTTAAATATAAAAAATTTAGCAAAAAAACCTGCAAGCGGGGGTATACCTGACATTGAAAGCAATAATAAAGAAAGATGAAAGGAAAGAATTGGTTGCTTTTTCCCTATGCCAGATAGATTTGCAATTTTGCAATCATCATCGTCAATTTGTATGAAATATGCAAATAATCCTATACTAGTAATAATATATATTACTAAATACAGCAAAGCACTATCTACCCCTGATTGTGTAAAAATAGAAAGTGCGGCAAGTATAAAACCTACATGACCTACTGAGCTGTAGGCAAATAACCTCTTAAGATTATGCTGACGCAATGCTCCAAAAGCTGAAATTAATACAGATAATGCCGAAACATACAAAAGAACAGGTTGGACATATTTTTCTACATTTACAAATTCTTCATTCATTAGGCGAATTAAAAATGCTACAAGTGCAGCTTTTGGTGCAGTGGAAAAAAATGCAGTTACTATAGTTGGTGCGCCTTGATAAACATCCAGAGCCCACATATGAAAAGGAGCAATGGCAAGCTTAAAGCATAAACCTATAAGAACAAATACCAATCCAAAAACTATGCCGTGGGTCACCTTATGGCTTTGCAAAAATGCACTTATTTCAGGGAAATTTATTTGTCCTGTATATCCATAAATTAATGACATTCCGTATAGCATAATGCAGGAGGATAACGCACTAAGTGTGAAATATTTCACTCCAGCTTCTGATGAATAGACTGAATTTCTATTGAAGCTTGCAAGGACATACAGGGATATGCTCATCAGCTCAAAAGCTAAATAAAAAGAAATCAAACTGTTGGCTGAAACTAAAGTGATCATACCAAATAGCGCAAAAAGAATCAGTATGGAAAATTCATATTTGTAATCATATTTTGATACATTTAGCAATAAGAGCACCAAAGCTCCCGTGGCAAGAATTAATCCTTGAGCTGACCTGATATATAAATTAAGTTTTACCAATGAATTAAAAAGAAAAATTTCACTACTGCCTGTGGAAAAAATCAAAATAACCAAAGTTGCAACTGTGCAGCAAAGTGCTAATAGATTGGCAACACGACGATTGAGTACAATTCCAAATAACAGCAACACTAGTGAGGAGATTATAGAAAACGTTTCTGGCAATATCTGTATATAGCTCATAGTGTATTATATTTGATTAACAGATTTACCATACACGGCTTAAAAAACTTCAGTACTAATGCTGGATAAAATCCGAGAAAAACAACAAACACTGCAAGCAAAACTAGAACTGAAAATTCTATTTTGTCCAAACGATTATTTAATAATTTAGAATAACTGACCCCCCATATTGTTTTTTTACACAAACCAAGCATGTAAACAGCACTTAGGATGGTACCGAGTGCAATAAAACTTACAAGAAATGTCATACTTTTAAACACTCCAATCATAGCCAAAAACTCGCCTATAAATCCAGAAGTTCCTGGCAGCCCTATTGAAGCCATTGAAAATAGAATAAACATGAAACCAAATTTTGGCATTGTGTTTACTATGCCAAAATACTTGGCAATTTCTAATGTTCCAGCACGGGTATACATCATTCCGACACATAAGAATAATGCAGCAGAAATAAGCCCGTGGCTGATCATTTGAAATGCAGCACCCAGCACTCCTTCTTCATTAAGCGAAAAGAGACCAGCAGTTACAATTCCCATATGTGCTATTGAAGAGTATGCAATTAACTTCTTTATATCATCCTGAGCAAATGCAACTAAAGAAGCATATATAACTGCAATAGCACTCAATACAACTACAAAATTTGAAAAATATAAGCTAGCTAAAGGAAGCATTGGAATGGAAAACCTTAAAAATCCATATCCCCCCATTTTAATGAGTAAACCAGCTAAAATAACAGACCCAGAAGTTGGCGATTGCACGTGTGCATCAGGAAGCCAAGTGTGAAATGGAAACATTGGCACCTTTATTGCAAAAGAGATAAAAAATGCAAACCACAGCAATAACTGCACACTAAACTCAAGATTTGGCATTAATGTAGCTAATCTTTGTATATTTAGAGTACCAAAAATACTGTAGACATATACTACCCCAAGTAAAAATAATAGTGAACCAGCAAGTGTGTAAAGAAATAACTTAAATGTTGCATATACTCTTTGCTTTCCCCCCCAAATACCAATAATAAAGAACATTGGTATTAAAACGGCTTCGAAAAATATATAAAAGCTTATAGCATTCATTGAAATGAAGAAACCGACTATAAAGCTTTCAAGCAGTAGAAACAATGCCATATACGGCTTGAGATTTGGTTCTTTCATTTTGCAATTGTAAAGTATGCAAATGACAAATGAAAAGGTCGTAAGTAGAAGAAAAGGCAATGATATGCCATCCACTCCTACTCCAACATTTGCTATTGGGTAGCTAACGAACTGAAAATTTGTGTTATTATAATCAAACTCTGCAAGTATTATAATACTAAGCACAAATGGTATTACTGTAAAAAACAGAGAGAGTAGTCTTAAGCCCATAGACTTGTGATCAATCTTTACTAAAGATAAAATCAGTGCTCCCATTAATGGAAGCAAGAATATGCTAAATAACAACACTTTTTATTTCATAACAATATACAAAGCGCCAATTATTAAAGTAACAAACATAACAAGCGCATAATCAAATATATAGCCAGTCTGCAGCCTTATAGAACTCTTCGAGCACTCATCAACCAGCCTTACCATTCCATTTGGTCCAAATGAATCAAGGACTCTGACATCGAATTTCCGCAAGAGCCTTGATATGAACTTCACTGGCGTAATTATTGCAAACTCATATATCTCATCAAAATACCATTTATTTTCCAAAAATTTAAGTAAAAATTTACTTTTAATTTGTTTAACTATTCGGTAATGATAAATAAGGTACGCAAGTGCTATTCCACTGAAGCTCACCAAAGTTGGCAATATCGTTAAAAGCAAGTTGTGAGATACATGCCCATCTACCACCACTACACTTGACTTCCAGAACATGTTATCAGTAATGTTCAAAATATTGGCTCCCCATATTCCAGAAAACACTGATCCAAGAGCGAGGATCAGTATTGGCATAAGCATAATTCTTGGTGCTCTATGTATTTCTAGGTTGTTTTGCTTTTCGCCATGAAACACTAAAAGAAGCAATCTCCATGAATAAAGTGCTGTAAAAAATGCAACAATCAAACTGATCACAAATGCAAAACTATTTGCACTATAAGCATGCTCAATTATCAGATCTTTTGAATAAAAACCTGCAAATGGGAAAATTCCTGACAGTGCAAGCGATCCAATCCACATAATAACATAAGTGTAAGGGATTTTTTCCCAGCAATTTCCCATTTTTTGAATATTTTGTTCATGATGCATAGCATGAATTATGTTACCTGCGCCAAGAAATAGTAAAGCTTTAAAGAAAGCGTGTGTCATCAAATGAAAAATAGCAACATTGTAAGCAGAAATTCCACATGCCATAAACATGTAACCGAGTTGGCTACAGGTTGAATAAGCAATTATTTTCTTTATATCATCCTGGTTCATTGCAACAGTAGCAGCAAAAAAAGCAGTAAGTGCACCTATGATAATTATCAACTCTCGCGCTACATTTGATAGCTCAAATAATGGAGAGCACTTAGCTATTAAAAATATGCCTGCAGTTACCATTGTTGCTGCATGAATTAACGCAGACACAGGGGTTGGTCCTTCCATTGCATCTGGCAGCCAAACATGCAAACCAAGTTGAGCGGACTTCCCCATACAGCCAATAAAGAGTAATATGCATATTATATGAATTGTCTTAAACTTGCAGCAGAATACTTTAATGCTTCCAGCACCAAGAATATCAGCCGTGCCAAATATTTCAGTGAACTCTAAAGAGTGAAACGTATGATAGATAAGAAACATTCCAATTAATAATGCAAAATCTCCTACTCTATTGACAACGAATGCTTTGATTGCTGCATTGTTAGCAGAATACTTTTGGAACCAAAATCCTATAAGCAAATAAGAGCATAAACCAACTCCCTCCCAACCAAAAAAAAGTTGCACGAAATTGTCACTCACAACTAGCATAATCATGCAAAATGTAAATGATGACAGATAAGAGAAGAATCTTGCTTTCCCCTCATCATCCTTCATATACCCAATAGAATAGAGATGAACTACTAGCGAAACAGTGGTAATAACGATCAGCATTAATGATGAAAGAGCATCAATGTTAATCGCCCAATTTACCTTCAGAACACTTAATGAAAATAGAGGAAATAAAACCACATGATAGCTTTCAGAAAGGGTAATGAATGTGTACCAAGATAAGATTGTAGATACACCAATACTTATAGTTGTAATTAATTGACTAAAAGTATCTCTTCTGATAAATCCTGCAAACAATGAACCAAAAAGTGGTAAAAACACCATCAATTTCAGTATAAATTCCATACCCTCACTCTTTCATTAAGTTTGCTTGTTCAACATCTATATTGCCACGGCTTCTGTAGTATACAACGAGTATTGCAAGCCCTACACCAGATTCTGCTGCTGCAACAGTCAAGACGAACATGACAAAAATTTGCCCGACTATGTTGTTCATAAAGGCAGAAAAGGCAACTAAGTTGATATTAACTGATAGTAATAATATTTCTATTGATAAAAGTATATTGATTATGCTCTTACGATTGATGAAAATACCAAATACTCCAATGGTAAATAAAATAGCAGAAACTATTAAAAAGTGATTCAATCCTATTTCCATTCTACTCCTTTTCCAAACTGTGCCTTAACTAACTTTACAGATGAAGATTGCGTCAATTGCTTTAATACATTCTGTCTTTTTATTCCTTTTTTCTTGTCCTGCAAAGTAAGAGCAATAGCACCAACAATTGCAACCAGCAGCAAAATACCAGATAGGTGAAAAGCATACATATAGTCAGTGTAAAGCAAATTGCCAATAGCTCTTACGTTATTGGTACTATAATTGATAACATTGCCTATATTAAGTGCTGAACGATAGATCACAAAACTAATGATGAGAAAGAACACAGCACACAGCACAGCACCGAGAGTGAAATGTTTAGCAAAACCATGACGCAACCTTATATAATCAACATCAAGCATCATAACTACGAAGAGAAATAATACTGCAACTGCACCAATGTATACTATCAACACCATCATGGCGATAAACTCAGCCCCAAGCAGAATAAAAAGAACTGCAGAATTAACGAAAGTAAGAATTAAAAATAACACTGCATGTACAGGATTTCTTACACTAATCACGCATACGGCAGATAAAATGCTAAGAATTGCAAAAAAATAAAAGAAAAAAGGCATTAATACTTTAACTGCAACAATCTTTACTAATTTAAAGCAACTATTGCTGTAAAGTCAATCTTGTTTAAAGCTTTGATAACAAAGAATCTGAGCTGTGGTCTCTTGCAACTTAAATTTTAATAGAAAATTAGTTCTGTGAGGCTATTTATATGCTTAAGTTACGTGTGAGAGGGTATTATGAAGATAGATGAAAAAATTGGCAGTACGGCTGATTGTGAAATAGGAACTCCTGGAACATTAGGTGCAAGTTCGCATCAGGATATTGCAGTATTAGGGAAAGGAGGAAGGAAAAAGAGTCCTATTAAAAAAATTAAATCCGTTGTAACAAATACTTTGAATAAGTTTTCATCACCAAAGAAAAATACAAAAAGTTCAGTACACAATGAAACATTAAATGATCCAGGCAAGACAGATGGAGAAAGTAGTAATCAACAAGTGACAGAAGGTAAACAAGAAGCTAAGGTTTCAGAAAATGATGTGAGTACTACAGATGTTGCTGGGGAAGACAATATAGATGGAGAAAATGACTCTCAGCAAGTAAAAAAGGACGTGATTGACGAAATGCAAGAAGATTTTGATAAATTACTTCAGTATGTTTATTTATACTCGGCAGCTGAATGGTTCTCTATACCAACAACAAATGCTTCATCTGAAAAAAGTGTAAACTCAATATTAAGTGCTGCTGAGAAAAATGGTCCAGATAGTGAAATAGATTCTCCTGAAAAAAAGCCAAGATCAAGAGAAAAAGTAAAATGGCTAAAAGAGCAAACAAAAATAGATGGAGAAAATGACTCCCAGCAAGCAAAAGAGAAGATGGTCCGTGAAATACACAAAGATTTTGATAAATTACTTCAGGATATTGATTCGTACATAGCAGCTTTAAAAGAAGAAAAAGAACCAAAGAACTGCAGAACTGCTCTAAAGGTAGGATGTGCCATTATGGTAGTAGGCTGTTTTATTGCAGCAGTAGTGACAGAATTAGAAATTTTGTGTGTGATAGGCTTAATGCTTGCAGTTACGTCAATGGTATTGCACTTAGCCACATTACCTTCAAGTAAAGTGACAGATACTTCGTCTATACCTTTTTGTGAATCAACAAAGCAAGTAGCTAGGTAATCATTTACCTTGTGCTTGCTAAATATTTACTAAAAAGACACAAGTTTAGCAAAGAATAGTGATATTATGAATGGAACGTAGAATAATCCTATTCCAACACTGATTAGTAACAGCAAAGTAGCTTTATCAGGTTGGTAATTTAGAATATTAGCTAATATTATGCTAGATCCAGAAATTGGAATAATAGCTAACAGCATTAGTGCTTTGTATATACTTTTATCATATGCGTGTATGATGTGTGTGTCTAAAAGAACGATTCCGAAAACAAATAATGGCCAAAATACATATTTTGCCGTTATAGTGCTAAGCGCAAGTTTCCAATCTACTTTAAAGTTTGTAATCTGCGCAATACTCACGCCAAGTAGTAACATTCCTAGCGTCACAAATGTACTTCTGATATTTATCATAACATCTGTCAAAAATGTTGGTACGTGAATATCAAATATACTGATCAGAAATCCTAAAACCATTGCATAGGATGAGGGAAGTTTGAATAACTTTA
The DNA here is from genome assembly GCF_012277295.1 of Wolbachia endosymbiont of Ctenocephalides felis wCfeT. Taxonomy (NCBI): domain Bacteria; kingdom Pseudomonadati; phylum Pseudomonadota; class Alphaproteobacteria; order Rickettsiales; family Anaplasmataceae; genus Wolbachia; species Wolbachia endosymbiont of Ctenocephalides felis. Next base: position 781,410 of record NZ_CP051156.1, on the reverse strand, counting down.
ACATGCACTCTTTTGCTGTATAAATACCGTTTGCAGCTATATAAAATCCCAAACTATTTTCAAATAGTGCCATTCCTATGTAACAAACAACATACACAGATACTGTATCTTCATCAAATAGAGCCATAGCTATTGGTAAGCCAAAATAACCCATACTTGTGCTTCCTGAGCTAAATGCTAGTATGTTTCGTGTATTATCCTTAAATAAGAATGAAGAAAGATAATACACTGATAAAGACATAGCACTTCCTATGAACCATATTAAAATAGGCAGAGAAATTACTTGCAAGTTAACTTCTGTATGAGATATTCCATGTAAAATCACTATTGGGTTAGCTATGTAAAATAGTATCTGAGATATAGTATTTCTATCAATCTTAAGGCATTTTCCTGCTAAATAGCCAATAAATATAGTGATATAAATAGGCAGTATTTTAAGAAAAAGAGTAATAAACATACTAGTCTAAATTGTAATACTTTTGATTGATAAAATGACATTAAATCTTAAGATATTGTGAAAGTAAATACAATTTATTTTCCAGTTTATCCAACTCATAAAAAGATGATTGCTCAACACCAAAGTTTAACTTTTATAATCAAATTATGTTAAGTTTTTATAAAGCATGTTGTTGCTAATATCAGTTCAGTTAAGTAGCTTAAAGATGGTAGATTAAAAATATATAATATAATACCTAGTTTACTCTTTAATTTTGCTACAGATCTGAATAGATACTAATAATTTATTAACGTAATGATTATAATGTATAGCTGTTTTAGCATAAAAATAGTTTTTGCTATATAATTATTGGTATGTTAAAGTACATTGTCAATTTTTTGGAGTGAGCAATATGATTAAAGAGTGGTATTATAATTATATATATAATCCTATTAATAAGTATATTTATCAACCTATTAAAGGCATTATTTACGGTGCTACAGAGAAAACTGAGGAATCAAGTACAAGTGTACAAGAAGGTACACAGCACTCTTCTAGTGAACCTGATGTTACGCCTTCAGGTGGTGATAATGATATCTTGTAGATAACACGAAGATCACGCCATCAAAGGTCAAAAAATTTCTAGAGAAGCCAAGTGGCTTAAATGGTGTGTTAATTTATGGAAGTGATAGCAGCTGACTTTTATGTACAAATAGTTATTGATATGCTAAAATGTATTATCAGTTCTTGGAGTGAGTAATATGATCGAAGAGTTGTTTTCTAATTATGTTAAGCCTTTTAATGAGTATATATATCAACCTATTAAAAGTTTTTTTGATGATGTTATAGAGAAAACTGAAGAATTATGTATAAGTGTACAGGAAAATATAAATTACACTTTAGGTGAATCTGATGTTACGCGTTCAAATGAGCATGAAATCCTTTAGATAGTATGAAGATCACGCCATCAAAGGTCAAAAAATTTCTAGAGAAGCCGAATAACTTAAATGGTGTGTTAATTTATGGAAGTGATAGCAGCAGGGTTGACTTTTATGTACAAGAGGTAATTACTCATTTAATTGATTATTCAGTTCATACAATGGACTTTGCGGTGGCAAATAAATCCCCAGGTTTATTGTTTGCTGAGCTGGCGAATGTTTCCATGTTTACCAGTAGGAAATTAATCAAGCTGATAAATGTAGGATCTAGCATATCTAAAGAGTTAAAGAGTGTACTGGAATACAACATGGGTGATCATTATGTAATGCTAATAGCAAATGATCTTCCTTATAATTCTGCAACTAAAGGTTACATAGAGGGCTCGCAAAGTTTTGGTGTAATTGCATGCTATAAGGATAGCAATAGCAATCTCTGTGATATCATCTCGGGCTATTTAAAGCAAAATGATGTAAAACATACAAGTGAAGTAGTCTACCATTTACAATCTTATTTTAACCGTAGCAAACTGCCTATATATTCAGAACTTGAAAAGTTAGTTTTGTACTTAGGAAAAAGAAAAGACCTCAAGCTCACCGATATAGAGTTATGCTTTTCAACCTCTGGTAACGACTATGCTACACTTGACAGTTTATGTGCTGCTATAGCAAGTAAAGATGTTGCACGCTTTTTTCAGATTTCTGATATCTTGATATCGCAAGAAAATTTTGTGCCGATAGCACTCATTCGTATCATATCAAACTATCTCTTGCGTATTGAAAATGCTTTACTATTAATAAAAGGAGGAATAAGTGAGCAGGCTGCAATTGACCAGTTAAATCCTCCAATATTTTTTAAACAATTGCAAAGCTTTAAATCCCATCTAAAAATTTTTCAACTTTCAGAGCTTAAAAGGATTTTAGAAAAGCTAGTAAATCTAGAAATCATGTGTAAAAACACCGATTTAGATCATACAATGCTTTTTCAACAAGAAGTATGTAGAATATTATCGTCTTAGGCTAATTTTTACTTAGGTATTTTCAATTTTTCATTTATACTTAGCTGACTTTATAGTGGATAGATGAAGTTTGCTTTACTACTGCCAACAGTATTATTGATATTAATTGCTGGCATTTACCTGTCGATCAAATTGAAATGGTTACAGGTATTTAGGTTGCCGTACGCTCTCTCACTGCTTGGAGCTAAAAGAGGCGAAAATAAATTTTCTTCTATAGCTGCCTTATTCACAATTTTAGGTGGAAATTTAGGGGTAGGAAATATTTCAGGGACAGCAATTGCTCTCAAAACCGGAGGACCTGGCTTTATATTGTGGATGATGATAATTATCGTCATAACTTCTGTAATAAAATATGTTACTTGCTACTTGAGCATAAAAAACAGAGAAGAAAAGAATGGAAGGTTTATAGGTGGTCCCATAACCTATATGGCCGATGCATTTAATTCCAAAAAAGCTACATTTATATTCCTAGTTATAATGATGACAGCCTCAATAACTGTCGGCAATCTTGTTCAGGTAAATTCTCTATCAATACCACTTAGCATGATAGATGTACCTGTGATTGTTGGCGGAATTGTAATGGCCGTAATATTTTTTATGGTTGCTGGTTTGAGCTTAAAAAAAATTAAGATTGTTATATCAGCAATGATACCAATAATGACGGTGAGTTATCTTTCTGTTTGCGGAATTATATTGTTTAAATACAGTGAGAATATTTATCCTTCAATGCAGCTAATAGTTAAAAATTTTCTCACAATCAGCAGCTTTAGCTCAGGTTTATCTCTCAGTTTAATTTTAGAAATACTAGCTATTGTCCAAGTGGGAACTTTGCGTGGTATTTTTGCAACAGATATAGGACTTGGCCTTGAAGGAATTGTCCATTCTTCAATTACTCCAAAAAAAAATAATAATAAATTTATTATTGAACAAAGCCTAATCACAATAATATCGCCGTTTATAGTTGCACTCATAGCATTTGTTACCACAATGGTGCTACTTGTTACAGATTCCTGGCTGACCGATTTAGAGAGCACTAACATGTGTATATTTGCTTTTAAAAAGGCAACTAATTTTTCCTACATTGGCTATTTAATTATGGCTATAATGTTTTGTTTTGCTTTTACAACCATTTTTACTTGGTTTTTCTGCTCAAAACAAACAATACGCTATATATCAATGAATAATAAGTATACCAAAGTTTGGCTTGTAATTTTCGCTACAATCATTCCTTTTGGTGCAATAGGTGAGGTTCGGTTGTTATGGAATATTGCTGATATTTCAATCGCTGCTTTATTGTTTATCAATATAATAGCTATACTAAGACTCACATACAAAGATCCGGAAGTATTTGTTATGAGTAGCAGGTATTTGAAGCTAAGTACAAAAACGGCAAGGTAATGTCTATTCTTGCAATCAGCACTATAGGTCATGGCAGTTCAATAGCAATAGTTGACTATGACGGTAATTGTTTTGTAGAGCACAATTCTGCTAGCAATAATCATGCAGAATCATTTTTTCAAATTCTAGATACTTTATTTAGTAAGCATAATTATAATTATGACAAAATAGATCATTTAGCAGTTGTGGTAGGGCCGGGAAGCTTTACTGGAATTAGAGTCGTTATAGCAGCTGCAAAAGGCATAAGTCTTGCAACAAATAAGCCTTTATATGGGGTTAGTGCACTAGAAGTGCAAGCATATGCGATGTCGTTGCTTTGTGAAGATAATAGAGGAAATATTAGGGCTACTGTTGAAAATGCAACACAGTTGTTTGATTGCAATTTGTTACCACTATCAGAACCGGAAGTAATCGATAAAGGTATTACACAAACGTTAAACGCCGGCCACGCAGGATTGCTGGTACGTCACAGGTTAATGCATAAACAAGAGTTAAGTAAAGCTAAGGCGCTGTATTTAAATGAGCCTGAATACATAAGATCTCCATAAATGTAAAGATATGGAAAAATTTTCATCAAGACCTAAAAAAAGCCTAGGTCAAAATTTCATCCTATCAGATAAAATAACGAAAAGAATAGTTGATTTATCTGGTGATTTGGAGAATTTTAACGTAATTGAAATTGGTCCTGGATATGGTGCATTAACAAAGGAAATACTGGCATGCAATCCGAAATCTTTGTTAGCTATAGAAAAAGACACTAATCTAGTGAAACATCATGCTCAATTGGTAAATAAATATCAAGGAAAGTATAAAATTATAGAGGAAGATGTTCTTTGTGTGAAGGAAGAAGAACTAGTAGAGTGTCCAGTCAAGGTTATTGCGAATTTACCTTACAATATCTCAGTAGCATTGTTCTTGAAGTGGTTAAACAAAATAAAATTTTTTACAAGCTTAACGTTAATGTTCCAAAAAGAAGTAGCAGATCGCATTACAGCAAAGCCCAATTCCAAAGATTACGGTTCCCTATCAATATTAAGCCAGCTACTATGTGATATAAAGAAAGAATTTGAACTTGGGCCTGAGGAATTTTTTCCACAACCAAAAGTATATTCTGCAGTTATTACAGTACATCCATTGCCTGCCAAAAGATTTGCAGTCGATTTAGATGTTCTAACCAAGCTGACTCGGACCGCTTTTTCTCAAAGAAGGAAAATGCTAAGAAACAGCTTACCTCATATCACGCAAGATATTCTCAAAAATGCTAAATTAACCGGAAGCGAACGACCAGAAAACTTAACTATTGAGCAGTTTTGTTTTCTGGCAAATTTTTTCTAATGTTTACATTTTTGAAATAATTGCTGCGGTTTGCTAGAACGGCTGCTTTCGACCAATTGTTTTATATTGACCAGAAAACCATATAGACAAAAAGCTTTTCATATGCTAAGTTAAGCATGTTATTTTTACGTGAGGTATATAAAAATGTTATCAAGTAGATCTATAAGCTTATTCGAAGCTATTGATGAATCGAATTTGCGAAAATTTAAGGAAGTTTTAGAAAATGGTGCTAATCCCAATGTGCTGTACGGTGAAGAAAATACACCTTTAATGAGTATAATTTCAGCTTGGTCGCTGGATGGTAATAATGAAGAAATATACAAAAATATGCTGGATTTTCTCGTTCGACGTCCAAATATTAACATTAATACTCAAAATCAAGCCCAAAGTAATACGTATCCATTCAGGTGTATGGCTTAAGAAGCAATAGCCAGTAGGTTTTGAAAAGGATTTAACTTCTTTTGCCTCCAAGTCAAGTACAATGAAATTATCCTCTCAAGAAACATATGTATCCATTCAGGTGTATGGCTTAAGAAGCAATAGCCAGTAGGTTTTGAAAAGGATTTAACTTCTTTTGCCTCCAAGTCAAGTACAATGAAATTATCCTCTCAAGAAACATATTTCCCCGTTTCGATTGTGTAAAATATGAAACTTTTCGGTAAACAACGTAATGCCGAATCTGTCGCTCAGCATAGTTGTTTGTCAGTGGAATATTTTCTGGATCGTCCAAAAATTTCCACATCATCAGATCCGATTTCATGATATTTTTTGCTACTCGAGACGCTCCAATTGCCTCAGGTAAATTTGATATATTCTTTAAGTAATATCTCGTTCGCTTGCGTAATTTTCTTGCTCTTCTTATGAACCTTAATGTGTCTATTTCATCCTTTAACAGAGCTTTTTTCAATGCAAATAATTCAGTAGCAACATTCCTTAAATAATACCCCAAAACTTTCACTTCGCTATTCCAACTATGAGACAACCTTTCAAAATCTCTTGCTAAATGTGCCCAACAGACCTGCCTTTTCTTGCTGGAAAAGTAGTTGTAAGCTGCATATCTGTCGGTCACTACTAGGTTGTTATTCTTTCCAAATTTACTATTTTCCAGGACTTTCATCCCTCTTGACTCTGTCAATTTGATCACACTTCCTATTTTGCTCGCAAACATCCAGCACCAGCCCTGTTTACCTTTGTTGTAATGGCTAGTTTCATCGATATGTAAAATTTTGCTCTTGCTTACCTCTTCCTCAATTTGCTCATATGCTTCTTGGCATTTTTCTGCCACTCTAGCCTCGCTATTTGATACACTACCGACGCTGATATCCAGGTTGAAAATGTCCTTTATAATATTTGCCACTTCTTTTTTCGAATTCTTGTAAAATCCACTTAATGCTGTAATTACTGACTTAACTCTTGGACCAAATGTGTCCGCAGTTACTCCTTCTTGTAGCTTGCTACTTTTTCTTTTTCCACATCTTTTGCAACGTCCATGCTCTAGTTGATATTCAACTACATACGGCTTGATTTCCGGCAAATCGACCTTTTGATGAGTATACGGATCTTTTGATACCGCAATTTCTCCTCCGCACTCACACGTATTGGGCAGTTCTATTTTTACCATCTCATCTGCCTCCATTTTAGGGCGGTAACTGCCTTTATGTCGGCTTTGTTGCATAGCTAAAGTAAAAAGAACTGGGAGTTACTGACGAAATTCATTATAAACAGGCATTTAACCGACAAAGGAAAAATATGCCAGTCAAAATGAAAGTCAGTAACTGCTACGAATATAACAAATTTCTCCAAGAAAGAGGAAATATTTTTTATTACGTCAACGATGCCATAGAAAATTGGTACGAAAAAAGTCCCAAAATGGCCGGTGGCAACAATATTTATAGTGATAAAGTCGTAATTCTAATTCACATAATAACTTATTTGTTTAGAATAGGCCTAAGACAAACGGTGGGGTTTATAGCGGGATACCTTGAGCAAATAGGAAAAAATTTGCAAGTTATCAGCTATTCCCAGGCTTCCAGAAGATTCAAAAAGCTTAACTTAAAAATTAATGATCGAAGACATGATAAAAACAGTATGGAAAATATTGAGATCGCCATAGATAGCACTGGAATAAGCATCTACAATAATATTCCAGGCCATAGTAAGGCAAACGGTACAGATAGAAAGTACCGTGGCTATAAGCAAACAAGAAAATTGCATGTAATGCTGGAGATAGGTAGCAAAAAAGTCATAGCTGCAAAATACAGTAGTGGAGTTTATTCTGACCACTATGGAGCCTGTGATCTTATTGCAAGGGCTAATGCTAAATACAATATAAGCACACTATATGCAGACAGAGCATATAATCGAAAGAAGTTATACAAATTGTGCAATGAGCTTGGCATAAAGACAAAAATTCCTCTGCAAAACAATGCAGTGGAGCATCCAAAGCTGGATTATATGGCTGAGAGAAATTCTACAATCAAGCTCATAAAGTCATATGGTGAAGATGGTATGAAGAAGTGGAAAAAAGAGATAAATTATGGGAAGAGATCTTATATAGAAAGTTTTTTCTCGCGACTGAAGCAAACATTTGGGTTTAGTTTTAGGAACAAATCTGAGATTAACCGTGAGAAAGAAATGCTACTCAAGTGTTATTTGCTGAACAAATTTACTGAAATAGGCATGGCTAAATTTGAGATAGCTTCATGAATTTATTATGCATTGCCTCCTATCCAAAGAGCGATGCAACAAAGCACTTTATGTCCAACCTGTGCTCCTACTTTCCTGTCACTTTTTGGCTTATTTTCCCTCATCTTATATAATTCTTTGGAGCTTGGTATAGATGAATTTTTTGAACTTAAGCCAAGCCTTTCTTTTAACTCAGCGTTTTCGATCCTTAGCGCTTTATTTTCTGCTTTAAGCTCTTCTATTTTTGTTTCTAACTTTTCTATAGTCTGCTTTAAACTTTCGCAAAATTCTAAAAGATCAACCATATTACCTCACAGCCACTAGTGATAAGTCTGTTAAAACAAGATCACTTCCAGATAGAAATGGTGAAGGAAAAAATGATGAAGGAAAAAAACGTTAGCTCAACTGTTTAAAGATTCGTCATCTGCAGCGAGAATTGATTCATGAATCATCTCTGCAATGGTTGGATGAGGGAAAATAGTAGATTTTATATCAAAATCTGTTCCTTCCAGTTGTTTTGCGATAACGAAGTTACTAATTAACTCTGTAACTTCCACCCCTATCATATGAGCGCCAAGAAGCTCTCCGGTTTTTTTATCTATAATCGTTTTTACCAGCCCTTCAGTTTCGCTAAGTGCAATAGATTTACCATTAAAATTAGAGTGAAATTTTCCTACTTTGATATCATGTCCATTTTTAATTGCTTGTTCATCAGTAAGGCCAACGCTTGCTATTTGTGGATGAGAATAGGTGCAATTTGGTATGCATTCCTTTTCCAGTGCATGAGGATTTTTACCCGCAATCTTTTCAACACATATTACTGCTTCATGGCTTGCTTTATGCGCTAAACATGGAGGACCTGCTACATCACCGATTGCATATACATTTTGCTCATTGGTTTCATACCACCCATTGGCCTCAATGAAACCAGAAGAGTGTAATTTTACTTTTGTGTTTTCTAAGCCTATATTCTCAGTATTTGGCTGAATGCCAACTGCAACAATCACTCTATCAAATTCTCTATTTTCACCATTGCTCAGCTCAACTTTAACGGAATCTTGATTTTTAGTGAGGGTCTTGATGCTGCTGTGTGTATATATTTTTATTCCCTGTTTGGTAAACACTTCTTGTGCTAAGTCTGAGACGTCCTTATCTTCCAGTGGTAAGATATTTTCCTTTATTTCTACAATTGTGACGTCAACACCTAAAGTGTTATAAAAACTTGCAAATTCCACTCCAATTGCACCAGATCCCACAATAAGCAATGACTTTGGTAGTTTGTCCGACATCATAGCATGCTGCGCATTCCATATTAGCTTTCCATCCACTTCTATACCAGGCAAATTCCTTGCTCTAACACCTGTTGCTAAAATAATATGCTTAGAAGAGATTTCTTGTTCTCCTGAGTCATTGGTGATCTTTACAGTATTATTACCTGCAAGTTTGCCACAGCCTTGATAAACTTTAATGTTATTCTTCTTCATTAAATAGGCAACACTACCTGATAATTTATCAACTACATTTCTTGAATATTTCACTATTGATTCTATGTCAAAACTTGCGTCTTTTACTTTTATGCCAAACTCTTCTGATCTTTTTATCAGCCCGTAAACTTCAGATGCCCTAAGCAGCGATTTTGTTGGTATGCATCCCCAATTTAGGCATACGCCACCTAAACTCTTTTCTTTTTCAATAATTGCAGTTTTAAACCCAAGTTGTGCTGCTCTGATTGCGGCTATGTAACCGCCAGGACCACTTCCTATAACTGTAATATCGTAATCGCTCATTTTCGTGCTTAAAGCATTATATATAACAGAAGGCAGCTATGTGATCAATCTTTCCAATAAAGGCAGAAAATCTTTTTATAGAGAGTATTTAAAAATTCTGATAGAGTAGCAGTATTATGCTCCTTGATATTGAGAAACGCAGCGTAACGAATGCTTTGTGGAAGCTGCAAGAAGTGGACCAAAGGGAAGTTTTAACTCTCATTCAGAGGTTTGAGCTACCAGAGATGTTAGCAAGGATATTAGTTGCACGTGGTGTTAATGTAGAAAATGCCAGTGATTTTCTATATCCACTAATCAGGTCGCTATTGCCAGATCCCTTTCATCTTCTTGATATGGATAAAGCTGTTTCTCGCATAGTAAAGGCGGTAAATAGCAATGAGAATATAGCAATCTTCGGCGACTATGATGTTGATGGTGCAACATCATCAGCGTTGATTAACAGATATCTTAAAGAGATTGGTGTAAATTCCATAATTTACATTCCAGATCGGGTTGATGAGGGCTATGGATTAAATGTTAATGCTTTGTTGCAATTGAAAAAAAATGGAACAGATCTGTGCATTTCCGTTGACTGTGGCACTCTTGCATATAAACCAATAGAGGATGCGCAAGGCTTTGGTCTTGATATCATAGTGATTGACCACCACATTGGCACAGAAAAGCTACCAAGCGCTGTAGCAATCGTGAATCCAAATCGACTTGATGAGGATTCTCCGCATAAAAATCTTGCAGCAGTGGGAGTATCATTTTTATTGGTTGTTGCTCTTAATAAGAGCCTACGTGAGCAGGGATTTTTTACTAATAAAAAAGAGCCAGAATTGTTTGATTTATTAGATTTAGTGGCTCTTGGTACTATTTGTGATGTGATGCAAATTACTGGTCTAAATAGGGCATTAGTCTCTCAAGGGTTAAAGGTAATGTCAGCAAGGAAAAATGTTGGCTTACGTACTTTATTTGATACGCTGGGCGTTTTAGAAAAGCCAAGCGTCTCTCGGCTGGGGTTTGGCGTTGGACCATGCATAAATGCCGGAGGGAGAATCGGAGAAGCATCACTTGGCGCAAAATTACTTTCTACTGATGATGAAGAGGCAGCACATTCAATTGCATTAAAATTAATAGATTTGAACAATGCAAGAAAAGTGCTTGAAAATGAGGCTATTTTAGAAGCTGCAGCTCAAGCAGAAAGGTCAAGTGCGAACTTTATAATGGTGAGTGGTAATTGGCATCAGGGGATAATTGGCATTGTTGCGTCAAGATTAAAAGAGCAATTTCACTTACCGACAATAGTGATATCTTTAAGCAATGGAGTAGGAAAGGCAAGTTGTAGATCAGCTGTTGGAATTGATATCGGTGCTGCAGTGCTTTCTGCAAAATTTACGAATTTAATCATTGAAGGTGGCGGCCATGCTATGGCAGCGGGGTTTTCAATCGAAGAAAGTAAAATAAATGATTTGCATAATTTTTTCACTGAAAGATTTTCAAATTTTACCAGTGAAAAAACTTTAAAAGCTGATGGTGTAATAACTGCTAAGGCAATAAACATGTCGTTATTGAATCAATTGCAGCGCTTAGAACCTTTCGGACCTGGTAATCCTGAGCCAAGGTTCATTATTCAGGGAGCAAAAATAAGAAAGCCTGAAATTGTAGGAGCTGATCATATTAAGTGCTTTATTGTCGATGATAATGTTATGGTCAGAGCTATTGCTTTCCGTTCTGTGAACACTCCACTTGGCTATGCTATCATGCAAGGTAATGTTAAAGCTATTTTAGGTAAAATCTCTGTAAATTACTGGAATGGTAACGAGTTCGTGCAGTTTTTAATAGAAGATGCGTTAACTCTTGAATAACCTTCTTTAAAATCGAGAAATATTCCACAAATTCGGGTGACACGGCTTTGTTGCATCGCTCTTAATCGTACACTTGTAGTTGATTCAGTTATCAGTAATTAAATATCTGTAAAGTAACATTTACAATACCCGGTTGTAAATATCTCAATTTTTGGCTGAATAGAATTGCGGAATAACATATGCAAAGTTGCAACAAAAATAATCTGCGGTAGCGATGCAACAAAGCCGAATGACACCTTTCTTGGATTTACCAAAATGAATTCGTCAAAAGTTTTTATGAATTTTATGGCTCATAATATACCTCAAAATCAGTTATTTCCAAAACGGAAATAACTGAATTTTTCTATATATGATAGCTAAAATTTACATCGATAACAATTGAGTACTGGATATCTCAGAGATATTTTCTTTTTGTCAGTAAGTTAGATTTAAGATCTTTTACTTCACCTTAATTTCTTTATAAGCCAAAGTACTAAATCATCATCAAGTTGAACTGTAGCGTCAGGATTAACACATTGGTATTTGTATGTGATGCCACAACCGTCTGGAACGTATCCTCTTTTCACGTAAAGTTTTTGAGCATTTCCATAATCAGCATAGAGACCAACACCCAATCCAACTGCATCATTACGTTTTTCAGCTTCTTTTTCTGCAGTTTCTAGTAACACTGACCCAACCCCTCTGTTTCTAAATTTAGGTAATACATTTAAATCCATGACTTCTGGTATATTCTTGTCCTGAAAAGATTTATACTCTGAACACCACTTCAGTGTTACATATCCGGCAAATTCACTATTGCACTCCGCCACCCAGGCAATACGTTCACCTAGCTGCTGCTCTTCTAAGTATGTTTCAAATGTTAAGGCTGGTTTTATCCAGTCATTTTCTCTGAATTTTGCAACTATTTTACAAATATCTTGCTCTTCAAGCAGTCTTATTTTAATCATGTATAATCTGCAAAATCTTTTCAGCAGTTTCTTTGTATCCATTCAGGTGTATGGCTTAAGAAGCAATAGCCAGTAGGTTTTGAAAAGGATTTAACTTCTTTTGCCTCCAAGTCAAGTACAATGAAATTATCCTCTCAAGAAACATATTTCCCCGTTTCGATTGTGTAAAATATGAAACTTTTCGGTAAACAACGTAATGCCGAATCTGTCGCTCAGCATAGTTGTTTGTCAGTGGAATATTTTCTGGATCGTCCAAAAATTTCCACATCATCAGATCCGATTTCATGATATTTTTTGCTACTCGAGACGCTCCAATTGCCTCAGGTAAATTTGATATATTCTTTAAGTAATATCTCGTTCGCTTGCGTAATTTTCTTGCTCTTCTTATGAACCTTAATGTGTCTATTTCATCCTTTAACAGAGCTTTTTTCAATGCAAATAATTCAGTAGCAACATTCCTTAAATAATACCCCAAAACTTTCACTTCGCTATTCCAACTATGAGACAACCTTTCAAAATCTCTTGCTAAATGTGCCCAACAGACCTGCCTTTTCTTGCTGGAAAAGTAGTTGTAAGCTGCATATCTGTCGGTCACTACTAGGTTGTTATTCTTTCCAAATTTACTATTTTCCAGGACTTTCATCCCTCTTGACTCTGTCAATTTGATCACACTTCCTATTTTGCTCGCAAACATCCAGCACCAGCCCTGTTTACCTTTGTTGTAATGGCTAGTTTCATCGATATGTAAAATTTTGCTCTTGCTTACCTCTTCCTCAATTTGCTCATATGCTTCTTGGCATTTTTCTGCCACTCTAGCCTCGCTATTTGATACACTACCGACGCTGATATCCAGGTTGAAAATGTCCTTTATAATATTTGCCACTTCTTTTTTCGAATTCTTGTAAAATCCACTTAATGCTGTAATTACTGACTTAACTCTTGGACCAAATGTGTCCGCAGTTACTCCTTCTTGTAGCTTGCTACTTTTTCTTTTTCCACATCTTTTGCAACGTCCATGCTCTAGTTGATATTCAACTACATACGGCTTGATTTCCGGCAAATCGACCTTTTGATGAGTATACGGATCTTTTGATACCGCAATTTCTCCTCCGCACTCACACGTATTGGGCAGTTCTATTTTTACCATCTCATCTGCCTCCATTTTAGGGCGGTAACTGCCTTTATGTCCAACCTGTGCTCCTACTTTCCTGTCACTTTTTGGCTTATTTTCCCTCATCTTATATAATTCTTTGGAGCTTGGTATAGATGAATTTTTTGAATTTAAGCCAAGCCTTTCTTTTAACTCAGCGTTTTCGATCCTTAGCGCTTTATTTTCTGCTTTAAGCTCTTCTATTTTTGTTTCTAACTTTTCTATAGTCTGCTTAAACTTTCGCAAAATTCTAAAAGATCAACCATATTACCTCACAGCCACTCTAGTTTACCTTTTTAGCATTCCTTGTCTACTCTTTATTTTACCGCCCGGCTGAATGGATACATTTTAGATATAATTGCAACATCTAAAACTATGTATAGAGATGAATTCCTCAATCAAGAAAATTCTTAGTATTTTTTTTATAATATTATTAATCACCTTTCCTCATATAGGCAGCAGTGCTAACGGCAGTGGTAATACAGGCAATACAGGTAATCAAGGTAATACAATTGCTCAGATAATATGCAATGTTATTTCCTATATTCATGGCATAGGAGTACCTTTAATAACTGTTACTATGATAGTTATGGTTCTTCTCATGATGTTTGGTAAAATGGCATGGCCAGCTCTTGTTGCATTCATGCTTTGCACTGGTGTATTTTTTAGTGCTGCTACACTTATTTCCAAATTAGCACCAGGCATGTCAACTATTTCCTGTTGTCCTGCCGGCCAAACATATAATCTGGCCGATGGCGTGTGCAAATAAACTGAAGGAGATTACTTTTCTGACTTCAATTTACCAGTTAAAAAACAAAAGATAATAAGAAAGGTTAAATTCATTTTCTCCTAAAGCAAACCTCACGCACAGCTTCAGCTATGTCTTCTGTTTGTGGCAATGCCTTTTTTTCCAGATTTGCAGCATAAGGAAGTGGAACATCCTTGCCAGTCACACGCACAACTGGCGCATCAAGGTAATCAAACCCTTGCTCCATCACAACTGCTGAAAGTTCTGCTCCTATTCCTGCAAATGGCCATCCTTCTTCAACACTTACTAACCTATTAGTTTTTTTGACAGAATTAATCACTGTTTCAGTGTCAAGTGGCCTTAAAGTTTTTAAATCAATAACTTCAGCTTCTATGCCTTCACTAGCCAGTAACTCTGCTGCACTTAAAGCATCCATTATCTTCAGTGAAAAAGCAGTTATAGTAACGTCTTTTCCTTCTCTTATAACTTCAGCTTTGCCTATTTCTATCAAATAGTCTTTATTTGATAATTCTGAGTCAGAAATTTCGTGTTCATGTCCATAAGCTATTTCATTTTCTAAAAATATCACTGGATTCGGATCACGAATTGCAGATTTTAGCAAACCTCTGCAATCAGAAGCAAAATAAGGAGCTATGACTTTCAATCCAGGCACATGCGAATACCAAGACGCAAAGCATTGCGAGTGTTGCGCAGCAACCCTTGCTGCAGCACCATTTGGTCCACGAAACACTATTGGACATCCAAGTTGCCCACCTGACATATAGTTTGTCTTTGCCGCAGAATTTATAATTTGATCAATAGCCTGCATGGAAAAATTAAAAGTCATAAATTCAACTATTGGCTTTAATCCAGCAAATGCTGCCCCAATTGCAAGACCTGCAAAACCATGTTCAGTTATAGGAGTGTCAATCACCCTATTTTCTCCAAATTCTTTGAGCAATCCTTTTGTGACTTTATAAGCACCATCATATTCTGCGACTTCTTCACCCATAATGAATACATCAGGATCAGCTAGCATTTCTTCTCTAATTGCCATGCATAGAGCTTCTCTTACACTTAAGGTCGCCATTTATAAATTTTTATAATTTAAAGTTAACTATATCAAAATTATCGGGGGTGAGTAAAGCTTATGCTACCGATTTTCTTAAATTCAATGCACTAAAATATACTCCAAACAGAATCATAGGTATTGAAAGCAACTGCCCCATTGTTAAATCAAGCCACAAATAGCCAATCTGATAATCCGGTTCACGAAAAAACTCCATTGCAAAACGCACTACTCCATACCACGTTACAGCAACACCAGCTAATGCACCATGATATAGCCTGATTCTTGTCATAAAAAATAGTAGATTTGTAATAACAAAAAGCAATAAACCTTCACAAAATGCCTCGTACAATTGACTTGGATGACGCAGCAAATTATCGCCACTTTCCAGAAAAACCATACCCCACGGCATAGTTGTTACCCTACCAAACAATTCTCCATTTATGAAATTACCTATACGACCTAAAAATAAACCTACAGGAATTCCGCAGGAAATTAGATCAAGTGTATAAAATATAGGAATATTATGCCTTTTGCATGAAATTATCACTGCAAGCAAAACCCCTATAGCACCACCATGAAACGACATCCCACCCTCCCAGGTCTTTAGTATATCAATAGGATTTTGTACATATGAAGCCAGGTCATATATCAGTACATAACCAAGCCTACCTCCAAGTATAATTCCTATAATGGTTGCAGTGAGTAGTGAATCATAAAAATTCTTAGTGAATATTTTTTGATCATCTAGTTTATGTAGATACCAATACGCAAACACAATACCCAAGACATATGCTAGAGAATACCAATACACAGAAACAGGACCAATGCTGAAAATTACCGGACTTAAAGACATATTTCTCTACACATCATTCTTGGAAAGCCTACTTTTTTCACGATCCCACTCTCGCTGTTTTATAGTTGCTCTCTTATCATAAAGTTTCTTTCCTTTTACAATAGCAATTTTAGCTTTTGCCAATCCTTTATCATTAAAATAGATAGAAAGCGGCACAACAGTTATACCAGCAGTTTTAATTTGACCAATTAACTTGTTTATTTCTTTTTTATGCAAAAGTAATTTACGTTCTCTTTTTGGCTTATGATTTTTTTTATTCGCAGACTTATACTCTGCAATATGCATGTTATGCAGCCATATTTCACTATTCTTCTCAATCACGTAAGCATCAGAAATATTTGCTTTTCTTTCTCTCAGTGACTTTACCTCACTGCCTAATAAAACCATACCAGCTTCAAATTCCTCTAAAATGAAATACTCAAATCTTGCTTTTCTATTTTCTGCAATAATTTCCATATCCAAGAATATCTTAAAGTTTCAATATATTACAGGATTTTTATAATAAAACTCCGAATATATTTCATCCACCTAACGCAGGAGACCTATTGGCATTATTAGCACTTTCAACACTTAATTCATTAAGCTTTTTTGAAGGGACTTCCTTGCCACACCGCTGCACTTTACTTACACTTCCACCAAGATTACTAGATTCTCCTACGTCTTTTTGCCACACATTAGTACCGTCATCTCCCTTTTTAACGTCATATAACTCTCCCCATCCATCAGGGTTCCCCTACTGCACTTACTTGCCCCCAATCAAAATCTTCTCCTTCTATACCTGTTAGTGCTTGTTGATACACGTCACTCCATGTATCAAAACTTCTGGCATGCTCAGAAGTTCGCTTTATCTCCTTAGATGATTCGTCTAACTGAAAGCTTCTTTCCACCTCCTCCTTACTGTTTAGCAATTGACTAGAATCCTCCTGATCATGCGCTTCTACTTCTAAGCATCCTTCCTGAATTGCTTGTATTACAGGTAATCCCCCTAGACGACAGTTGCGTCCTATTTCCTCTCCACTATCCAACAATTGGTTGAATTTTTCCTGATCATAAACCTCTACATTTATTATACCTCCCCTACCAGAATACAACCTCACTTCCAGTTTTCCTAGGCTTGTTTCAAACGTTAATGTAATATCACCACCTTCTGAAATATGAGTGTAATTCCTCATACCATCTTTTACTTCAACCTTTACTTCACTATCACCTATTTGTACTAAACCCCCAGATATCTTTAAATTCTTTGCTTCTACAGCAATTTTTGTAACATCAACTATGCTGTCTGATGAATAATAAATATTAAAACTGGCACCTGATGCATTGCAGGCTTGCAAACTTCCTTTAATAACTGCACCTTCAGCCACTCCCAACATACTTTCATACCCTTTTTGGATTTGTTGTATTACTACAAGTGCTTTTGTTTTATTAGAAACACCAAGACAAAGATCTGGAATTTTCCTTACACCAGAGCCTATTTCACTGTAAAAGCTATCATCAAACACAGGAGCACTCGCTTCTTCACCTATTGGAGCAGTGGGACCTCCTTTTTCCTTCATAACTTCATCATGTATACTAATTAGTCTTTCTTTCTCTTGTTGATCACCGTCACATTGCTCTATAAATTTCTTACACAAAAAAAGAAGATTATCATTAGAAGAGCGAGCTAATTGTTCAAACATTTCATAAACATCTTCTTTTTCCTGTCTTCCATAATCTTCATTTAAAATCCTTTTAGCCATAACAAGTAAAGGATTAGAGTATCCATTCAGGTGTATGGCTTAAGAAGCAATAGCCAGTAGGTTTTGAAAAGGATTTAACTTCTTTTGCCTCCAAGTCAAGTACAATGAAATTATCCTCTCAAGAAACATATTTCCCCGTTTCGATTGTGTAAAATATGAAACTTTTCGGTAAACAACGTAATGCCGAATCTGTCGCTCAGCATAGTTGTTTGTCAGTGGAATATTTTCTGGATCGTCCAAAAATTTCCACATCATCAGATCCGATTTCATGATATTTTTTGCTACTCGAGACGCTCCAATTGCCTCGGGTAAATTTGATATATTCTTTAAGTAATATCTCGTTCGCTTGCATAATTTTCTTGCTCTTCTTATGAACCTTAATGTGTCTATTTCATCCTTTAACAGAGCTTTTTTCAATGCAAATAATTCAGTAGCAACATTCCTTAAATAATACCCCAAAACTTTCACTTCGCTATTCCAACTATGAGACAACCTTTCAAAATCTCTTGCTAAATGTGCCCAACAGACCTGCCTTTTCTTGCTGGAAAAGTAGTTGTAAGCTGCATATCTGTCGGTCACTACTAGGTTGTTATTCTTTCCAAATTTACTATTTTCCAGGACTTTCATCCCTCTTGACTCTGTCAATTTGATCACACTTCCTATTTTGCTCGCAAACATCCAGCACCAGCCCTGTTTACCTTTGTTGTAATGGCTAGTTTCATCGATATGTAAAATTTTGCTCTTGCTTACCTCTTCCTCAATTTGCTCATATGCTTCTTGGCATTTTTCTGCCACTCTAGCCTCACTATTTGATACACTACCGACGCTGATATCCAGGTTGAAAATGTCCTTTATAATATTTGCCACTTCTTTTTTCGAATTCTTGTAAAATCCACTTAATGCTGCAATTACTGACTTAACTCTTGGACCAAATGTGTCCGCAGTTACTCCTTCTTGTAGCTTGCTACTTTTTCTTTTTCCACATCTTTTGCAACGTCCATGCTCTAGTTAATATTCAACTACATACGGCTTGATTTCCGGCAAATCGACCTTTTGATGAGTATACGGATCTTTTGATACCGCAATTTCTCCTCCGCACTCACACGTATTGGGCAGTTCTATTTTTACCATCTCATCTGCCTCCATTTTAGGGCGGTAACTGCCTTTATGTCCAACCTGTGCTCCTACTTTCCTGTCACTTTTTGGCTTATTTTCCCTCATCTTATATAATTCTTTGGAGCTTGGTATAGATGAATTTTTTGAACTTAAGCCAAGCCTTTCTTTTAACTCAGCGTTTTCGATCCTTAGCGCTTTATTTTCTGCTTTAAGCTCTTCTATTTTTGTTTCTAACTTTTCTATAGTCTGCTTAAACTTTCGCAAAATTCTAAAAGATCAACTATATTACCTCACAGCCACTCTAGTTTACCTTTTTAGCATTCCTTGTCTACTCTTTATTTTACCACCCGGCTGAATGGATACCATTGTGGAAATGTTTGATTGCACAAACAATCATGTTTACCACAACCATGATCATAATTTAAGCCCTTTTTAGCTTTAAAGGGCAATTACATCATGTATTATGAAATATTCATAATGCTCTTGGTCTTTGCTATATTGAAAGCTTAATTCTGCTTGGTACTTACCTAAGGTATGATCATCTTTATCGCAAAATGTTAATTTAATATCGAAATGATCGGAGTTATTAGTATATTTTTCTTGAACCCTAACCTTATTACTAAATGCTGAATCTTCACTTATTAAGCCATATTCTATAATTTTCTCACATTGATCATAATGACATGAGGTTTTGTTTTTAACACGGCTATAATCCAATTTATAATTTCCTGATGTATATAATTGATCATTTCCAGCACGAATTGTAAAATCCATGCAACCACTTTCTTGTTGATTAATTTGAAGGGTATAATTCCCTTCTCTACCTTTGTTGTTTTTAAATTGCTCTGCTAGAAACTGTAACTTGTGGATTAAATTTTTTTCAGTAGTGTCCATGACCCTCAATATTAAGATAACTTAAGCCCATTATATCAATGCAGCGAAAAAAGTCAAAAAAAACTTGCCTTGAAGCAAGAATAGCTATACATTTTAATAAATCAGGGTTTATATATAATGAAGAGCTTAAAGGAATTATCCTTAAGAATTAAGAACATTAAATCTGTACAAAAAACTACGAAAATAATGCAAATGGTCTCCGCAGCAAAATTACTGCAGAGCCAGAAGAAGTTATCAAATTCAAAATTATATATATCAAAGTTACATAAAATTATCTCTTTATTAGCGTCATCAATTGAGCAAGAATCACTGACGAAGATTTTAAGTGTTGGAAGTGACGATTCTTATCTGATATTTATTATAGCATCTGATCGTGGCTTGTGTGGCAATTTTAACTCTTCTGTTGTTAAATTTAGTCAAGAACATATAAATAAATTTATCACAAGTGGTAAAAAGGTAGATATCGTATTTCTTGGTAAAAAAGCTTTTGACACAGGTAAGAGCAGATTTAGCCCGCAAAGTATTTTAAAGGTTGAAAATAGCAAAGGAATAACATTGCAGCACGTAAGTAATTTTATTGACAGTGTAGACTTAAGTGAATATAACAAGATAAAAGTTTTTTATAATAAATTTTACAACACTTTTACACAAAAGCCAATTCTGGAAACAATAAAGCCATGGAGTGAAGATTCATCCCTAATTGATAATTCTTTGGTTGATTCGGCAACAGATTGTCAATATGAGTATGAACCAGATAATATTGAATTTATTTTAAAATCTTTACTTGAAAACTATGTTAAAGTTGCGCTTTATTCTGCCTTACTTGAAAGTGCAACAAGCGAAAATAGCGCTAGAATGGTTACAATGGAGTCAGCAAATAGGAATACTAAGGAAATGCTGAATAAATTAGCGCTACTTTATAACCGTTCTCGTCAAGCAGCAATTACAACTGACTTAATTGAAGTTATAGGTGGTGCGGAGTCTTTATAAAAACTCAAGGAATAAGGAATGAATATATTAAATATTGCAGCAGATATTACTAAGTTAATAAAAAAGCATAATCAAGATGCAGAAGTCACTATATATGAAACTAATAGGACTTCAGTCTCTCGTCGCCTATCAAAAATAGAACAAATATCACAGTCTAAGAATTGTACTATAGGAATCAGAGCCATAGCAAATAAAAGTAAGGCTGCATACATTTCTACAAATGATTTGAATAACCTTGACGATACGGTGAGTCTAGTGGTTGAAATGGCAAAAAATGCACCAGAAGATTCTTATATTAGCTTTGCTACATATGGTGGTAATTATACTTATTATACAGACTTGAATATATTGGATAATAATGTTGTAACTATTGATAATCTAAAAGAAATCACTGAGATTACAGAAAATGCAGCTCTTGCACACAAAAGTATCACTAATTCTGAAGGGGCTTCTTTCTCACATTCTTTAGTTAACACTGTATTATCAACTGTTTCTGGGTTCATGGGTTCATTTAGCAAATCGACTTTTTCAAACCAAGTTTCTGTTGTTGCCGGAAAAGAAAATGAAATGAAAGTAGGCTATGATTATGATGTAGCATGCAATTTCAGCGATTTAAAATCACCAGAGTTAATAGGAAAAGAAGCAGCAAAAAGAGCAGTAGAGCAATTAAATGCGCGTACAATTAAGACTGGTAAATTTCCGGTTGTTTTTGAAAAAAGAGCAGCAAAAGAGTTAGTGAAGAGCTTTGCTTCTGCTATAAACGGTATTAGTGTTGCAAGCAATAGCTCTTTCTTGAGAGGTAGCTTAAACACTCAGATTTTTAACGATAGGATTAATATTGTTGATGATCCATTATTGCCAAGAGGCATAGCATCAAGGCCGTTTGACGGTGAAGGTATAGCAAGCAAGAAAAATATACTTGTGAAAAATGGAGTGTTGCAAAATTGGATTTTAGATCTTTACTCAGCAAAGAAATTGAATTTAGAAACGACAGGGAATGCAGCTCGTGCAAGTAACGCTGCAATTACTCCTGCGGCTAGTAACTTCTATATTGAAAACGGTAATGTATCATTTGAAGAGTTAATTCGAGAAATAAAAGAAGGAATATATGTAACCGATTTGTTTGGTTTTGGTATTAATTTAATAAATGGTGACTATAGCCAAGGCGCATCTGGGTTTTTTATAGAAAATGGAAAGATAAAGTATCCAGTACATGAGATTACAATTGCTAGCGATTTAAATAATATGTTTAACAATTTCGTTGTTGCAAATGATTTAACTTTCTCTGGGCAGTTCAATTCACCAACAATTAGAATTAATGAAATGACTGTTGCGGGTTCATAAATTAACTCGTTCTAAAGTTTGCAGACAGCTTCTTAAATATATCAACACACTGCAACACTACATAAAAAATTTTTATTCAGTAATTTATTTATAGAGGGTATTATCTTACCAGTATTAAAGTGATCTGTATGAAGTCCATTCTATTAACAAGGCCTCTATCAGATTCACTTAACACTAGGAATATACTTAAAAAATATGGGTATAAAGTTTGTATAGAACCACTATTTACCGTAAAGTATTTGCAGCCAGACATATCTGGATATGATTTTGATGTGGTGATATCCACAAGTAAAAACAGTGTGAAAGCCTTGAGCCAGATATGCAGGGTGGGTGACCTATCAATAATTACGGTCGGTAGTTCAACTATGCAAACAGCAAAAGAGGTAGGATTTTCTGATATAATATCAGCAGACAGCAATGTTGATGGGTTGATATCATTTATAAAGGCCCACTACGCATACACAATAAAGTTCTTATATATCAGGGGACAAGAAGTATCGTGTGATCTAAAAAGGAGGTTATCCGAAGAAAATTTTGATATAAAAGAAGTTATACTATACAAGACAATTATCAAAAAAAGTTTTACAAATAGGTGCAAAAACCTCCTGCTTAATGGAAAAATTGATAGCGTTGCTTTTTTTTCTTCAAGGACAGCAAGGGTATTCTGCTCCCTGATTCTAAAAAGCGGATTGTCCGGTGTAATAGGTAATATGACTGCATACACCATGAGTAAGAATATCGCTGACAATTTAAAATCGCTTAAGTGGAAAAAGATTGTAACAGCAAGACTGCCTACCCAAGATAATTTGATTGATATGATCAATAAGGATTATTGATGCTGAAAATTGCAACTTGGAACGTAAATTCTATACGTAAAAGAGTTAACCAACTTTGTAATTTTATGGTTAATGATCAAATAGATATAATGCTATTACAGGAAACAAAATGCACGGAAGAGCAATTCCCATTTGAAGAAATAGAAAAGCTTAGATACGAATGTGCTGTTTATGGACAAGTTGCGAGGAATGGTGTTTGTGTTCTATCAAAATATCCGATACTGGAAAAGTTCAATATTGAGATTGTAGAGGGTCATCAAGAAGCACGCTACATAGAATGCGTAATAAAATATAATAACGAAAATGTTAGAGTAATAAGTGTATATGTTCCCAATGGCCAAAGTCCTGACTCTCATATGTTTGAGTATAAGTTAAAATTTTTCGATAATCTTCATGAAAGAATAAGTAATTTGTTAAAAAATGAAGAATTAATTATCATAGCCGGTGATTATAATGTCGCACCTAATGAAATTGACGTTTTTGATGCAAATTTGCTGAATGGCCAAGTATGTTTTCATATCAAAGAGCGTGAGAAATCAAAAGCAATTTTGAATCTTGGGTTTAAAGATGCATTCAGAATGTCTCATCCAAATTTACGACAATTCACTTGGTGGAATTACCAAGGTAATTCATTAAGAAGCAATCAAGGAATGCGAATAGATTACATGCTACTATCGCCGCAAGCTATCGACAAGCTAGAAACGTGCTACATTGATGATAGATTGCGTAAGCTAGAAAACCCATCTGATCATACACCTGTTGTGTGTGTAATAGATATTTGATGCGATACCAAGTGATTTACATCAGTTATATCGTATCCATTCAGGGGTATGGCTTAAGAAGCAATAGCCAGTAGGTTTTGAAAAGGATTTAACTTCTTTTGCCTCCAAGTCAAGTACAATGAAATTAGTATCCATTCAGGTGTATGGCTTAAGAAGCAATAGCCAGTAGGTTTTGAAAAGGATTTAACTTCTTTTGCCTCCAAGTCAAGTACAATGAAATTATCCTCTCAAGAAACATATTTCCCCGTTTCGATTGTGTAAAATATGAAACTTTTCGGTAAACAACGTAATGCCGAATCTGTCGCTCAGCATAGTTGTTTGTCAGTGGAATATTTTCTGGATCGTCCAAAAATTTCCACATCATCAGATCCGATTTCATGATATTTTTTGCTACTCGAGACGCTCCAATTGCCTCGGGTAAATTTGATATATTCTTTAAGTAATATCTTGTTCGCTTGCGTAATTTTCTTGCTCTTCTTATGAACCTTAATGTGTCTATTTCATCCTTTAACAGAGCTTTTTTCAATGCAAATAATTCAGTAGCAACATTCCTTAAATAATACCCCAAAACTTTCACTTCGCTATTCCAACTATGAGACAACCTTTCAAAATCTCTTGCTAAATGTGCCCAACAGACCTGCCTTTTCTTGCTGGAAAAGTAGTTGTAAGCTGCATATCTGTTGGTCACTACTAGGTTGTTATTCTTTCCAAATTTACTATTTTCCAGGACTTTCATCCCTCTTGACTCTGTCAATTTGATCACACTTCCTATTTTGCTCGCAAACATCCAGCACCAGCCCTGTTTACCTTTGTTGTAATGGCTAGTTTCATCGATATGTAAAATTTTGCTCTTGCTTACCTCTTCCTCAATTTGCTCATATGCTTCTTGGCATTTTTCTGCCACTCTAGCCTCGCTATTTGATACACTACCGACGCTGATATCCAGGTTGAAAATGTCCTTTATAATATTTGCCACTTCTTTTTTCGAATTCTTGTAAAATCCACTTAATGCTGCAATTACTGACTTAACTCTTGGACCAAATGTGTCCGCAGTTACTCCTTCTTGTAGCTTGCTACTTTTTCTTTTTCCACATCTTTTGCAACGTCCATGCTCTAGTTGATATTCAACTACATACGGCTTGATTTCCGGCAAATCGACCTTTTGATGAGTATACGGATCTTTTGATACCGCAATTTCTCCTCCGCACTCACACGTATTGGGCAGTTCTATTTTTACCATCTCATCTGCCTCCATTTTAGGGCGGTAACTGCCTTTATGTCCAACCTGTGCTCCTACTTTCCTGTCACTTTTTGGCTTATTTTCCCTCATCTTATATAATTCTTTGGAGCTTGGTATAGATGAATTTTTTGAACTTAAGCCAAGCCTTTCTTTTAACTCAGCGTTTTCGATCCTTAGCGCTTTATTTTCTGCTTTAAGCTCTTCTATTTTTGTTTCTAACTTTTCTATAGTCTGCTTAAACTTTCGCAAAATTCTAAAAGATCAACCATATTACCTCACAGCCACTCTAGTTTACCTTTTTAGCATTCCTTGTCTACTCTTTATTTTACCGCCCGGCTGAATGGATACTGATAATCTCATATTCATTTAACTTTGGTATATCTCTACTGTACTCAGACAAGTGTTTCTTGATGTTGTCTTTACTACATAATTTATTAATCTCTGCTAAAATTTTTTGATATTCAAGCGTAATCTCTTCTGGCTTTTCCACGTCTACCATGGCTATCGCGAAATCCCATAAAGCTAACTTTAACTCTGGATTATTTTCAGCATACTGAATTAATTTTTTAGCTAAGTCCCTTACAAATTCTCTAATATTATTTCCAGTAATGATACTTTTTTCTTCTTTTTCGTAGTACTTATCCACTAACTTTGAATCAATCTCCTCTACACTGTTGATAATATTAGAAACTGGATCGCAACTACTTCTTAATCCATCATACGCTGTTGCTGCCATATATATTCGCTTTGTGAGAATAAATTTTTTATTTTCCTTCCATACTTCCTTTAATTCCCAGCCACTAATTTTCTTAAATAGTGTATCTAGTTGACTATCATCAGTTAAAAATTTACAAAATTCTGTCCCATTTGGTATTTCCTTTATTCTTTCTTTATCTATACCTTGCTGTTTTACCATCTCATGTAATTTCTCTTTTGCAAGTTCTAGATTCTGATCAACAAGAGTAACAAGTAAATCTCTCTTGTCGTTAGCTGAGATAGATGAAAATAACTTATTGATATGTGAATTAATATAACTTATAGACTCAGGTATATTAACTTTTTTACCATCTGTGCATTTAAGCTTATATACGCCATTTAAATATCTCGTTTCTAACTCTTCTTTAGCTCTATTAACAATGGTAGTAATAAAGCTCTCATCGTTTCTAAAGATATCTATTGCATGTTTTATCGCGCGTTCTTTATCTTCTTCAGAGACACCCCTATTTATCATTGCGCTTAGCACATTCTTTATTGTGCTTTCCTTTTCTTCTTCAGTAATATCGTGATCTGCAATAATGCTGAGTACATTTCGAAAAATCTCTTGTTTTTCTTCTTCTGCTTCAGTATAAGTACTACGCATAATGGCTTTCAGCACCATTTCTATAACCTCTTCTTTATCTATCTTGGAAATGCTGAGCAATTTTAATATCTTTGAATCTTGTGTGAGTAGAGCCTGTACAGACGCCATATAATCATTTGTCAGATGCTCTAATCTGCTTCTCCTTTCGTCTTCCGTTAATTGCTTTGATCTGTCTTCGCTTTCTTCCATGGATTTTGCTAGCTCTTCAACAAAAAAGTTTGTTGCTTCAACTACTTCTTTTTTATGAATGGACTGCGTGTCTCGTACAAAATTTTCCAATCGGGCACCTTCTTCCACCTCTAGTTCTCTTATCGGCACCAAACCATGCTCGAATAGAAACTTCTGCATTTCATCTGAATCATTATAGAAATGGTATAGTGAGTGTCCACCTGTGTCTCTTGAATTAATTAAAAAAGGGTACTTACCAGGGTTTTGTAGAATACATTTGATATCCTGCTCACTATTATTATCCTGAGCCATTTTAAAAACTAAACCTTTTACAGTCTTTTCATCTAACTTACCAAATTTACCATCGTTGTAAGATTTTACTAAGGCATTTAAAAAATTAGAATAATGTCTATCAACTCTAATTTCTATGTGATTGAGGCACTGTAACTGGGCTAGAGCTTCTAAGTACTTAAATACAATATTGTCCGGGCGTGAACACAGCGGATCTAAGTCCAGTAAAATAAGATTTATGAGCTTCACTGCTAACGCTTCTATACCCTTAGCTTCAATTTCGTTTCCACCTAACCTTAGTTTAACAAGTTTTGAAAGATTACCATTACCTAGCGCCTCTGCACCTTTAGCTGTAATTCCAGTATTAAATAAAGCCAGTTCAGTAAGTTTTGAAAGACTACTGAGTGCCTCTGCACCTTCATCTCCGAGTTTATTATCTCCCAAATTCAGTTTAACAAGATTTGAAAGTTTAGCTATTGGCTTTACACCTTTGGCTGTAATTCCAGTCTGAAATAAATCTAGTTCAGTAAGTTTTGAAAGACTACTGAGTGCCTCTGCACCTTCATCTTCAATTCTGTTCCAACTCAAATTCAGTACAGTAAGATTTAAAAGTTTAGCTATTGGCTTTACACCTTTAGCTGTAATTCCAGTATTAAATAAAGCTAGTTCAGTAAGTTTTGAAAGACTACTGAGTGCCTCTACACCTTCATCTTTGATGTCGTTTCTACTTAAATATAATTTAGTAAGATTTGAAAGTTTAGCTATTGGCTTTACACCTTTAGCTGTAATTTTGTTAAAACTCAAATCCAGTTCAGTAAGTTTTGAAAGGCTACCATTATCTAGTGCCTCTTCCAAATCTTCATCGCCGATTTCGTTTCCTCCTAAATCTAATTTAGTAAGATTTGGAAGTTTATTAGCTATTACTTTTAGACCTTCACCTCTAATCTTATTGCCAGGTAAAATTAGTTTAGTAATCTTTGGAAGTTTATCAGCTGGAACTGAAAATAATTCTTTAATATCATCGTCATCAAGTTTGCAAGACTGCAAGTTGAGCTCTTTAATATTATGTTTAGTACCGTGTTTACTTAAAAATTTTGCTAATGCCTTTATATCCAACTTGTTACAACTGTGAGGTATTATGAAAACATCACCTAGAATACAGCTATTGAAATATCTATCCATATCATCATTAGGATTTATCTCAGTATTCATTTCACTTCTCCATTAAAAATATTGTTACCAGTATAAATATTTTATCTAATATTTTAACTTTTGTCAATCTTTATGTCGTATGTGTATTAGGTAAAAAGTGGGCTAGTATAGATGGTTTTGAGTTATGCTAAAATCGCCATGAAAGTATAGAAAAGATCTAGAAAAAATGTGGCGGAAAAGGGGGGATTCGAACCCCCGACACATTTTCAATGTGTGCACGCCTTCCAAGCGTGTGCTTTAGACCACTCAGCCACTTTTCCAAATTACTTAAAAATTATATAACTGAGTGGTCTTTATTGCAATTGCTAGCTTGACACTAGAATTTGCTTTGCTTATCATTTCGTTGTATTTTACCGCTTATACAAAACTTTCAGTTAAGTCAAATTTAGGATGAGCAATTCTTTAAACGCAAAGACGACTTTAAATATAAATGGAAAATCATATGACTATTTTAGCCTTAGTGCTGCTGGTGATTTCTTAGGAATAGATGTAACTAAATTACCCTGCTCGCTAAAGGTTTTGCTTGAAAATTTGCTGCGCAATGAAGATGAAATAAACGTCAAGCTAGATGATATAAAAATATTAGCAAATTGTGTAAGGAAACACACCAATCATGAAATTAGTTATAAACCAGCGAGAGTATTAATGCAGGATTTTACAGGAGTTCCCGCTGTTGTTGATCTTGCTTCTATGCGTGATTATGTCAAAAAGAATGGCGGTGATCCAAGTAGCATCAATCCATCTGTGCCGGTTGATCTTGTGATTGACCATTCTGTGCAAGTTGATAGTTATGGAAACGCTTCTGCATTTGAGGAAAATGTAGATCTGGAAGTAAAAAGAAATTTGGAGAGATATCAGTTTTTAAAATGGGGAGAATCGTCCTTTACAAGCTTTAGGGTAGTGCCACCTGGCACAGGTATTTGCCATCAAGTGAATCTTGAGTATTTAGCACAAGTTGTATGTAACAAGGACGGGGTGGTATATCCTGACACTGTAGTTGGTACAGACAGCCATACTACGATGATTAATGGTTTATCAGTTCTTGGTTGGGGAGTGGGTGGCATAGAAGCAGAATCCGTGATGCTTGGACAGCCAATTAGCATGGTAATTCCGGAAGTGGTAGGGTTTAAGTTAACTGGTAGACTGCAGGAAGGAGTAACTGCAACTGATTCAGTGCTCACAGTCACAAATATATTAAGAACGAAAGGTGTAGTGGGAAAATTTGTAGAATTTTATGGTGATGGATTGGATTATTTATCTTTAGCAGATAGGGCAACTGTTGCTAACATGGCCCCTGAGTATGGTGCAACTTGTGGATTCTTTCCAATTGATCAGAAAACACTAGATTATTTGGATTTAACTGGAAGGCCGGCAGAGCTAATCAAATTGGTTGAAGTTTATTCTAAAGAACAGGGATTGTGGCGTGGTAACGATGAATTGGAATTTTTTGATAAATTAGAACTTGATCTATCGAGTGTTGAGCCAGTAATGGCTGGTCCAAAAAGACCGCAAGATAAGGTTTTGCTTTCACAAGTTGCAGAATCTTTTTCAACCTCATTTCCAGTCAGCGAATCAAATAATGATGAAGGTAATAAGCTCCAAGATGGTAGCGCAGTGATTACGGCAATTACAAGCTGCACCAACACTTCAAATCCAAGTGTAATGATAGCTGCAGGACTTGTTGCGCGTAATGCAATGAAACTTGGTTTAAAGTCAAAACCTTGGGTTAAAACTTCTCTTGCGCCAGGATCAAAAGTTGTAACAGAATACTTAGAAAAGTCAGGATTACAGAAAGATCTAAATGCTTTAGGGTTTAATTTAGTTGGGTATGGCTGCACTACGTGCATTGGTAACTCTGGTCCTCTGAATGAGGAAATAGAAGATGAAATTAAGGATAAGAATTTAACTGTTGCTGCAGTTTTATCCGGCAATCGTAATTTTGAAGGCAGGATTCATCCTTTAGCTAAAGCTAATTATTTAGCATCTCCACCGTTGGTTGTTGTGTATGCACTTGCTGGTACTGCGCGAATTGATCTAACAAAGGACCCAATATGTAAGGACAAAAAAGGAAATGATGTTTATCTAAAAGACATATGGCCGACCAATAATGAAATCGAAGATTGCGTCAAAAGTGTAGTAACACGCGAAATGTTCATACAAAAATACAAGGACGTCTTTTCTGGTGATGAGCATTGGCAAAAGATAAAGTGCAAAAAGAGTAAAATCTATAGTTGGAATGCAAAGAGTACTTACATACAAAACCCTCCTTACTTTGATAACTTGTCAAGTAGTAGAAATAGTGCTGTTGATATAGATGGTGCGCATATACTAGCAATATTTGGTGATAGTGTAACCACTGATCACATTTCTCCTGCTGGAAATATTGCTTCAAACAGTCCTGCAGGTTTGTATTTAAAAAAGCTAAAAATTGAACCACGGGATTTTAATTCATATGGATCTCGCCGTGGTAATCATAATGTGATGATGCGTGGAACCTTTGCTAATATCAGAATAAGGAATGAAATGGTGGGTATAGAAGGTGGCTATACAAAGCACATTCCTTCCCAGGAAATCATGTCAATTTTCGATGCAGCAATGCGCTATAAGGAAAACAATACTCCTCTTGTTGTTGTTGCAGGCAAAGAATATGGTACAGGATCAAGCAGAGACTGGGCAGCAAAGGGTACTTTATTGCTTGGGGTTAAAGCTATTATTGCTGAAAGTTTTGAGCGTATACACAGATCCAATCTAGTTGGTATGGGCGTTCTTCCGCTTATGTTTCAGGATGGGGCTACTAGAAGCTTGTTTAATGGAAGTGGGACAATAAATATAAAAGGTGAGATAGTGCCAAATGGAAGCTTAGAATGCATTATCAAGAGGGATGATGGTTCAAAGAACGTAATTCAGCTTAAATGTTGTATACAGACTGCAACTGAGGTTAAATATTTCATGGATGGCGGAGTTCTGAGTTATATACTTAAGAAATCTTGCTAGCTATGAGTTTACTCAAAAAGGCTATAGATGTTATCTTTCCAAATGTATGCATAAGTTGTGAATGCATTATCGAGCGAAGTTATGATTTATGTAGTAAATGCCATGAAAAAATCAATTTTTTAACTAAGCATTACTGTAATGTTTGCGGTGCAGTAATTACAGATGTATCCATTCAGGTGTATGGCTTAAGAAGCAATAGCCAGTAGGTTTTGAAAAGGATTTAACTTCTTTTGCCTCCAAGTCAGTATCCATTCAGGTGTATGGCTTAAGAAGCAATAGCCAGTAGGTTTTGAAAAGGATTTAACTTCTTTTGCCTCCAAGTCAAGTACAATGAAATTATCCTCTCAAGAAACATATTTCCCCGTTTCGATTGTGTAAAATATGAAACTTTTCGGTAAACAACGTAATGCCGAATCTGTCGCTCAGCATAGTTGTTTGTCAGTGGAATATTTTCTGGATCGTCCAAAAATTTCCACATCATCAGATCCGATTTCATGATATTTTTTGCTACTCGAGACGCTCCAATTGCCTCGGGTAAATTTGATATATTCTTTAAGTAATATCTCGTTCGCTTGCGTAATTTTCTTGCTCTTCTTATGAACCTTAATGTGTCTATTTCATCCTTTAACAGAGCTTTTTTCAATGCAAATAATTCAGTAGCAACATTCCTTAAATAATACCCCAAAACTTTCACTTCGCTATTCCAACTATGAGACAACCTTTCAAAATCTCTTGCTAAATGTGCCCAACAGACCTGCCTTTTCTTGCTGGAAAAGTAGTTGTAAGCTGCATATCTGTCGGTCACTACTAGGTTGTTATTCTTTCCAAATTTACTATTTTCCAGGACTTTCATCCCTCTTGACTCTGTCAATTTGATCACACTTCCTATTTTGCTCGCAAACATCCAGCACCAGCCCTGTTTACCTTTGTTGTAATGGCTAGTTTCATCGATATGTAAAATTTTGCTCTTGCTTACCTCTTCCTCAATTTGCTCATATGCTTCTTGGCATTTTTCTGCCACTCTAGCCTCGCTATTTGATACACTACCGACGCTGATATCCAGGTTGAAAATGTCCTTTATAATATTTGCCACTTCTTTTTTCGAATTCTTGTAAAATCCACTTAATGCTGTAATTACTGACTTAACTCTTGGACCAAATGTGTCCGCAGTTACTCCTTCTTGTAGCTTGCTACTTTTTCTTTTTCCACATCTTTTGCAACGTCCATGCTCTAGTTGATATTCAACTACATACGGCTTGATTTCCGGCAAATCGACCTTTTGATGAGTATACGGATCTTTTGATACCGCAATTTCTCCTCCGCACTCACACGTATTGGGCAGTTCTATTTTTACCATCTCATCTGCCTCCATTTTAGGGCGGTAACTGCCTTTATGTCCAACCTGTGCTCCTACTTTCCTGTCACTTTTTGGCTTATTTTCCCTCATCTTATATAATTCTTTGGAGCTTGGTATAGATGAATTTTTTGAACTTAAGCCAAGCCTTTCTTTTAACTCAGCGTTTTCGATCCTTAGCGCTTTATTTTCTGCTTTAAGCTCTTCTATTTTTGTTTCTAACTTTTCTATAGTCTGCTTAAACTTTCGCAAAATTCTAAAAGATCAACCATATTACCTCACAGCCACTCTAGTTTACCTTTTTAGCATTCCTTGTCTACTCTTTATTTTACCGCCCGGCTGAATGGATACGTAACTCCCAGTTCTTTTTACTTTAGCTATGCAACAAAGCCATTCTATTCCCGCATGAATCAATACTTTTACCCACAAGGATATCTATAATCTTTTCATTATTTTCAACTTCGTTGTCGTACTCTGGGTCATGTTTGCTGTATCTAGTTGTTTCTTCGTTATCAGTATGTTCATGCTGAGCAGCATAGTGCAATGCAGTATTACCACCTTCATCTTCATTGAGAATATTTGCTCTATTACTGAGAAGAAGCTTTACAATTGCAGATGATCCAAATTTAGAAGCTATCAACAAGGGTGTAGCTCCATCCTTATTCTTAATATTAATATCTAATTTCTCGCCCAAAACATTAATAAAGGCTTCTATATTGCGCTGATCATTTTTTTGACTAGCACGGTGTAATGGCGTATCACCATATTGATTTATGAGCTTATAACTGGCTCCATGTTGTAATAGCAATTCTATTATGCTGCTATGCCTAGACTCACAAGCGATGTAATGTAAAAGTGTATTACCTCGATTATCTTGAGCATTAGGATCAGTTCTTCCACTCTCAAGAAATACCTGTGCACTTGTTTCACTCTCAGTGCTAGCAACACCATGTAATGGAGTCTGCCCATCGTTATTTTTGCTATTTGGATCAGTATTTGCATCTAAAAGCACCTTAATACTTTCACGACCTCTTGCACAGTGTAATGGAGTATCTCCTGACTTATCTCGTATATCATCTACACTAGCACCAGCATCTAAGAGAGCAGTTATGCTTTCTGGACAATTATATTCAGCAGCATAGTGTAATGGAGTTTTTCCTTCATCATCTTGGATATTTGGATCCGCCCCTGCACTTAATAAAATCCTTGCTACTTCAGGATAATGATTTGCAACATCATGCAATATTGTGCTTCCATCTTCTCTTTTTTGGTTAAGAACACATTTTAAATCCTCGCTATTTTTATCACTTAAAAATTTCTGGAGATACACAGTATCAGAAGTTCTTTTAAATATGTTGTCAATATATTTATAATTGAGATCTTTAGGTGGACATTCCTGCAAATATGGAATTTTTGACACTCCTTGCTTACTTAAAAGCTCCTTAAAACCAACTTCTGAGAATGCACCCGGCCGATCAGCATATTTTTCAAACTTTTTGATATCATCGACCGTATATTTACTTAAAAATTCACATAACTTCCTACCTCTGGCAACCGTAGATAATTTCTTACCTTTGACAATCTCAAATGGATGCAAGTCCGGCTCAATCTGTGAAGTGGTCTGAAACCAAGAATTAAGATAGCCCAAAATGCTATTTAATTTCTTACGTATTTCTTCTTGCTCAACTGTCAATTGTATGTTTGATTCTATGCTTTTCTGGTTAGTTCGTTCAGTTGTTAATTTTTCATTTACTCTAGTAGCCTCAGCCATTTTACCCTCCAACCTATACTACATAATAAATTATGTTCTCATGCTTATAAATTTTCCATTAATTATACTTACCATAATATAACTATTATGGTAAGTAACTATTAGAAGAAAAAAATTTACCAGTCAATCTTTTTATCTTGTGTTTTAATTTGCAATATTGATATTAGGCTAACCAATGCACAGGCGGCAAGGTAAACACCTGCTGCAAGCTTCGTTTCAGTTTTTTCGATAAGAAACATGCATATAGAAGGAGAAAGGCCACCAAACACTCCTGCAGATATGTTGTGCGCTAGGCTGAGACCAGTGCACCTAACCTTTGTCGGAAACAATTCACAGGCAATAGAACTGTATACACCAAAAGATGCAGCTACCGGTATGCTCATCAACAAATAGGTAGATATAACAATATAGTGGTTATCATAGGATAACAACGACAGCACTGGTAAGCTACCACAAGCTAATATTATCAATATAGGAACCGTAACATTTTTTCTACCAATTTTGTCTGATAAAACCGCAAATAACACTGCAGATAATCCAAATGTAATTTCACTGATAACCCTCACTAGATTTTTGATATCAATACCCGATAATGTAAACTCTTTTACAGATATATTGTAAAACATGATCATTGAATAAACTATTGCATTTTGAGCAATGCCAAGCCCAATTGCGATCATAAATGCTCTTTTGTAATTCTTTATTAACTCTAAAAATGGCGAGTGAGATAAGTTTTTTATGCGTTTATTCTTATCATATGCCAAGCTTTCTTCCATTATATATCTAGTTAAAAAACCAATAATACCCATAACGAAACAAAAATAAAAAAGTAATCTCCAGCCCCAGATTTCATAACTCTCACCCATCAAACTCTTGCAAATAGCTATCATAATAAAACATGATATCGACCCAAGAGCACCACTAAAAGGTTTCATACTACCTAAAAATCCTAAATTTTTCTTATCTTTTGAGTGTTCTATTAAAAATGCTGTATTAATACTGCTTTCTCCTCCTATTGCCATTCCTTGAACTATTCTACACAACAAAAGCAATATAGGAGAAAGCATTCCGATCTCTTTGTAGCCTGGTATCAGGGCAATAGCAGTAGATGATATCGAAACTATTAAGACAGAAGTAAGTAAAGTTTTCCTTCTACCATATTTATCCCCTATATAGCCAAAAATCAATGCACCAAATGGCCTAAATACAAATCCAATTGCAAAACTACCAAGAAATTTCAATGTACTTAAGTAACCATCATCTGACGGAAAAAAAGTGTCACTTATTATGTGAGTTAAAACTCCAAAAAGAGTTATTTCATACCACACGATCATGTTGCAGATTAAACTTGATAGTATTGCTTTTTGAATGTCATTCATGATTTTTTAATTTGCCATAATTGATCGTACTATCATTTGATGTATTTGTCTATTATATACACTTATAGCTGTACGAACATTAAAAACCTCACACTTTAACAACTGCTGTAAACAGTATGTTCTTTTAAAAAACTTAGCTGTTTTATTATTGTGAAAAATGCTATCAGAAATCAGCAAATTTGTTATTCTAATGTAAAGAATAATTAACGGAGCAAGATATGGAATTAGTAATTGGAGACAACGCACCTGATTTTAATCTGCCAACAGATTCTGGTAGCAATTTATCATTACGTGAGTTTTTAGATAAAAAAAATGTAGTTATTTATTTTTACCCTAAAGATGACACTCCAGGTTGTACTATGGAAGCAAAGGATTTTAAAGATAATATAGATAATTTTTCTTCCCTTGATACTGTAATAATTGGTGTGTCAAAGGATAGTGTTAAGTGTCATGCAAATTTCAAAGCAAAATATGATCTGCCATTTTATTTAGTTTCAGACGAAAATGCCGAAATGTTAGAAAAATATGGCGTTTGGGCAGAAAAAAGCATGTTTGGTAAGAAGTATATGGGCATAGAGCGCACCACATTTCTCATAGATAAAAAAGGCAAAATATCAGAAATCTGGAAGAACGTGAAAGTGAGTGGGCATGTTAATCAAGTTATAGAACAGGTAAGAAATATACAGTAATTATCTTCACAATGGCTTATACACAAGTATCCATTCAGGTGTATGGCTTAAGAAGCAATAGCCAGTAGGTTTTGAAAAGGATTTAACTTCTTTTGCCTCCAAGTCAAGTACAATGAAATTATCCTCTCAAGAAACATATTTCCCCGTTTCGATTGTGTAAAATATGAAACTTTTCGGTAAACAACGTAATGCCGAATCTGTCGCTCAGCATAGTTGTTTGTCAGTGGAATATTTTCTGGATCGTCCAAAAATTTCCACATCATCAGATCCGATTTCATGATATTTTTTGCTACTCGAGACGCTCCAATTGCCTCGGGTAAATTTGATATATTCTTTAAGTAATATCTCGTTCGCTTGCGTAATTTTCTTGCTCTTCTTATGAACCTTAATGTGTCTATTTCATCCTTTAACAGAGCTTTTTTCAATGCAAATAATTCAGTAGCAACATTCCTTAAATAATACCCCAAAACTTTCACTTCGCTATTCCAACTATGAGACAACCTTTCAAAATCTCTTGCTAAATGTGCCCAACAGACCTGCCTTTTCTTGCTGGAAAAGTAGTTGTAAGCTGCATATCTGTCGGTCACTACTAGGTTGTTATTCTTTCCAAATTTACTATTTTCCAGGACTTTCATCCCTCTTGACTCTGTCAATTTGATCACACTTCCTATTTTGCTCGCAAACATCCAGCACCAGCCCTGTTTACCTTTGTTGTAATGGCTAGTTTCATCGATATGTAAAATTTTGCTCTTGCTTACCTCTTCCTCAATTTGCTCATATGCTTCTTGGCATTTTTCTGCCACTCTAGCCTCGCTATTTGATACACTACCGACGCTGATATCCAGGTTGAAAATGTCCTTTATAATATTTGCCACTTCTTTTTTCGAATTCTTGTAAAATCCACTTAATGCTGTAATTACTGACTTAACTCTTGGACCAAATGTGTCCGCAGTTACTCCTTCTTGTAGCTTGCTACTTTTTCTTTTTCCACATCTTTTGCAACGTCCATGCTCTAGTTAATATTCAACTACATACGGCTTGATTTCCGGCAAATCGACCTTTTGATGAGTATACGGATCTTTTGATACCGCAATTTCTCCTCCGCACTCACACGTATTGGGCAGTTCTATTTTTACCATCTCATCTGCCTCCATTTTAGGGCGGTAACTGCCTTTATGTCCAACCTGTGCTCCTACTTTCCTGTCACTTTTTGGCTTATTTTCCCTCATCTTATATAATTCTTTGGAGCTTGGTATAGATGAATTTTTTGAACTTAAGCCAAGCCTTTCTTTTAACTCAGCGTTTTCGATCCTTTCTGCTTTAAGCTCTTCTATTTTTGTTTCTAACTTTTCTATAGTCTGCTTAAACTTTCGCAAAATTCTAAAAGATCAACCATATTACCTCACAGCCACTCTAGTTTACCTTTTTAGCATTCCTTGTCTACTCTTTATTTTACCGCCCGGCTGAATGGATACGATAGATATACATACACTACTGCCATATGTAGTAGTGTATGTTTACAACAAAGCTTAAAGACCTTGAGTGTGACCACAATGAGTGCATTTGTATGCCCTAACTTCTTCTAGAACGCTAAATGGTTCACTTTGTTTTCCACTTTTTTCATCAACAAAACTTTTAGCTCGACCAATAATTCTTTCTATACGCGGTTGGTCCTTTAAAGCTTCATAATGCTTTAGGAAAATTTCACAATTCTTATCGTCCATGCTAACCATTATTGTACCAAAATTTAACGCATTATTTTCAGGCTCATGAGCTTTTTTAGAGAATAAAGCCATCTCAAGCTTTTCATCACCCACTTTAAAAGTCATCAGTACCCTACCTTTCATGTCATGGTACTGCCCATTACGCAACCGAATTACATTATCTCCTTCGCCTATACGTAGTGCACCATACTCTAAATCCTTAAATTCTGGAGAATTCATAAATTTTGCAGGAGTTACAATACTGTCCTCTGGGCATTTCACACAATAAAATGCATTATCTCTTTCTACTACAATTCCTTCTTTTTTGTCATTTTCAATACTGTTCTGCACAGCTTTTTCTAGACCCAATAAATAGCTGTCACGTTTTCCCTTTACAGACTGATCTATTGGTATGTTGTTACCACATGAATCTAAGACCTCTTTACTAACATACGTGCCTGTTGAAATTAGGTTAGTTACTTCAGAGCAAAGAAGCTCCAACTTATCGCTTTTATCTTTTTCAAGATTTAAATTTTGTTTTTTTATTAAATCTACATTCTTTATTAGTTTTTCTATCAATGATATTTCTTTTACTGCTCGTTTTTTCCCCTCATCAGATAGCATGCCATGCACCAATCCATACGGCATGCTAAACATGATTTTGTCCTTATGCGCAAGGCTCACAGCTTCTAACAACTCATCCAGCATTTTTCCTACAGTCTGAGCGTCAGAAAGCACCTTATACTTTTTTTCTATTTCCGTTATTTTATCTAATATCTTTTTCCGCTTTTCTCTCTCAATCTGCTTATATTGAACCATGCTCAATGTAAAGTGACTCGTCTCCTCCGGACGTTCTATGTTCTCGTATGAACGCTTTTGCGGTTTTTGTTCTTCTAATTTTTTTGGACTTATATTTGTTACTTGCTCTTGTGCCAGCATAACTACCCCTCTCATTGTACATAATAAAATTTAAGGTAGAATATTCTAAATTTAGAATATTTTATCTTAGGTTTAGAATATTGATGTGGTTTACAAAGTCAATAGTTAAATTCAAAAATTTCGACTATAATTTGATTTGTACAATATACCCTCAAATTATGCTCAAAATCGCCATTGTTGGCTTACCAAACGCTGGTAAATCAACACTATTCAACAGACTTGTGGGAAGAAAAGCGGCAGTGGTAAGTAACATTCCAGGAGTAACAAGGGATAGGCGAGAAGGAATGGGAAGAATAAGCGATTTGGAATTTAAAGTTATAGATACAGGAGGATGGAATGATCAGA
This sequence comes from Wolbachia endosymbiont of Ctenocephalides felis wCfeT, assembly GCF_012277295.1. Lineage (NCBI taxonomy): Bacteria > Pseudomonadati > Pseudomonadota > Alphaproteobacteria > Rickettsiales > Anaplasmataceae > Wolbachia > Wolbachia endosymbiont of Ctenocephalides felis. The sequence goes on along the minus strand of NZ_CP051156.1, from coordinate 742,052 downwards.
CCAATTTTTCACTACAAGTTATTGAGCAGATAGAATTTTCCCTACTTAATGCTGATGTGATTTTCTTCCTTGTTGATGCAAAAGTGCAAAATGAACAGAATAAAGAATTTGCAAAATGGCTAAAGAAAAAAACAAATAAACCTGTAATATTAATAGCAAATAAATGCGAAAGTCATAGATCTGAGGATGTTGATTATTTAAAATTTTTCAATTTCATAGGTCCAGTGTATATCTCCGCTGAGCACAATCTTGGCATGATTGATCTTTATGATGCACTAGCTAGTATTGATAAAAATTTTAACGAATATGCTGAACAAATAAGTAATGAATCTGGCAAATTACGTGTTGCTATAATCGGTCGTCCAAATGTTGGAAAATCAACTTTTTTAAATAGCTTGCTTGCAGAAAATAGACTCATAGCAAGCTCAGAGCCCGGCACCACACGCGATTCTGTAGATATCTCATATACTCACAACGGAAAATTAATTACTCTAATTGATACCGCAGGAATTAGAAAAAAAGCAAACATTACCAATGATTTAGAATCACAATTTGTTGAAAAGAGTATGGAATCAATAAAGCGTTCCCACGTCGTAGTGTTGATGTTGGATTCTCTGCTTGGCATTGAGCAGCAGGATTTATCAATCGCTGAAGCTGCAATCAAAGGAGGAAAGGGAATTATTGTTGTTTTAAACAAATGGGATTTAATAAATAAAGATGACAGAAGCAAGCTAATCAAATTCGTAAAACAGCAGGAAATAACGAGATTATTTTTGGAAGTGCCAACTATAACAATTTCTGCATTGCAAGGCATGCGCTGCGATGATGTGATAGGTAAGTGTCTTGAAATAAATGAATCACTGAACAGGAAAATCAACACTGCAAAGTTGAATAATTGGCTCAGTAATGCTACAGACCATCACCCTCACCCACTTGTAAAAGGCAGAGCTGTGAAAATGAAATACATCGCTCAAATTGGTGCTAAACCACCGGCTTTTTCTTTGGTATGCAATGTACCAGAAAATGTTGATGAAAGCTATAAACGTTACTTAATTAATGACCTTAGAAAAAATTTCTTTGCCGAAGGTGTGCCTGTCAGACTACTTTTGAAAAAAAATAAAAATCCGTATGTGAAATAGACAAATGTATGATTTTAAAGGTCCAGTAGGTGTGATTCCAGTGCGTAAGTTTATTTTTTTAGCCACACAAAAATTTTCTTTGACATTTCTTTTATGCCATTGTAATCATAATGGTAGCTAAATTTAAATAAATTATGAAAAGGAGTTTAAAAAATACTGGAAGGCAGTTGGAAGAATTTAACGAAGAGATTGAAAATATATCTGCTACTGTATCCATTCAGGTGTATGGCTTCTTAAGCCATACACCTGAATGGATACCATTTATTTGCTTGACAGTTCATTCACTCCTGCTTGCAAGGGCACGGAAATTTTATTTTCACCCACTACAGTATTAGGAGTTTTCATTTCCCTGCTATTGTATACACCAGCTATTACTGCTCCCAGGACTAATATAGCTCCTACCGTATATAAAACTGGAGCAGGAAAGTCAAACATTTCACTTAGTTTAAGAGTTTCTTCTTTTGTACTATTTGCCACCCCATTCAGGATAACAGAAATAGACAGTATTAGAGCATCTAATACTATGGAGGTAGCTCCAACCCCACATGCTATTACTATTGCCTGCTCCTTTTGCATCTCTTTTATTACAGCATTATTGCCCTTTCCTGAAGCCAAATTAAACATCTTTGAATCATTAAAAAGCTTTCTAAGAGCATCTTGTTTCCTGTGAGAGTCCAAAATATCATGAGCAGCTTTTGCATTTCTAAAAAAAATAGCTTTCCTTAGTTCATCAAATTCTTTTGTCATATAATCATCTCACTAATAAATTATTTATTTATTATAACATGTTGTTAAAAATAATTCAAACGTAAAGCTTGTTGGAAACACACTCTCTTTAGCTTAATTCATCAGGAGTGCCTTCTTCAGTAGAGTCAGGATCTTCGATTTTTGCAACCGACACTACTTTTTCATTTTTTTCTGTTTTAAATAAAGTTACCCCTTGAGTACTACGCCCTGCAATGCGTATGTCATTAACCGAAATTCGAATTAATTTTCCTTTATCTGTAATGAGCATGATGTTGTCGCCTTTTTCAACCGGAAAGCTAGCAATCACATTGCCATTTCTATTAGTAGTTAAAATATTAGTAATACCAACACCACCTCTGTTGGTTATTCTATACTCATATGCGGAAGTTCTTTTACCAAAACCATTTTCCGTAATAGTTAATATAAATTCCTCATTCACTGCTAATTTCAGGAATAAATTATTATCCATTTGCAGAGAATCTAAAACTTTTTCTAGTTTTACGTCTACAATTTTACTGCTTGCTGTTTCTAATCTCGTTGGAAGTTTTACTTCAAGATAACGATTCTTCACTTCTGTCTCTACACCGATACCATTTAGTATGGTCATAGATATTACACTATCATCATTCGCCAGTTTAATGCCTCTTACACCATCTGAATTGCGACTCTTGAATTGACGTACATCACTTACAATAAATCTGATACTTTTACCAAATCTTGTTGCAAGTAAAATATGATCTATTTCACTACACACTTTGACCGATATTAACTTATCTCCTTCGTCAAGCTTAATGGCTATTTTTCCATTGCTTGGAATATAATGAAAGTCAGCTAAAGAATTACGCCTTACGTTTCCATGGGCAGTAGAAAAAACTATGTTTTGACTGTCATCGTTTTCGCTTGGCAATGGCATAATGTTAGTTATAGTTTCACCTTCAATAAGAGGGAAGATATTAACCAATGCTCTTCCACGCGCAGTTGGCTCTGCAAGCGGTAATTTATAAACTTTTAATCTATAAACTCGGCCAATGTTGGAAAAGAATAAAAGACTGGTATGAGTATTGCCAACAAATAATTTTGTAATAACATCCTCTTCCTTTAGCCCTTGACCTAGCTTACCTTTTCCACCACGACGCTGAGTTCTGTAGTGCGAAAGTTTCACACGCTTGATATAACCATTCATAGTTACAGTTATTACCATGTCCTCTTGAGGAATTAGGTCTTCAGCTTCAATATCCGTATCTGACTCTTCTATTGCTGTTTTTCGCGGCACGGCAAATCTGTTCTTTATTTCTTGTAAATTGTTTTTTATCTCTTTCATTAATTTTTCTTTTGAGCCAAGGAAAGCTATATACTCCTTGATCAAATCGATCATCGATTTTAACTCAGCTTCTAATTTATCTTTTTCAAGACCGGTCAAGCGTTGTAATTTCATATCAAGGATTGCTTTTGTTTGTAGCTCTGTTAGCCTGTACACCCCATCTTTTAAGAAGCTTGTAGTGTCTGAAATGAGTTCAATGATAGTATTTATCTCATCTGAAGTTTTCCACTCTTTATTTAAAAGCCCTCTGCTTGCTTCTGCTGGATCTTTTGCACCACGAACGATTTTGATTACTTCATCTATGCTAAGCACTGCAATGTAAAGCCCTATATATACGTGAGCTTTTTCTCTTGTTTTTCTTAGGCGGAATTCTGTTCTTCTAATCAATACTTCTTTTCTGAAATCAATAAATGCAGCTATGATTTCTTGCAATGACATCAAAGCAGGTCTGTTGTTGTTGAGTACTAAAGTGTTAACACTGAAACTGCTCTTTAAAGGGGTGAGCCCCAATATTTGGTTCAATATAAAATCTGCTGGAGCATTTTTCCGAATATCAATCACTACTCTGATACCAGACTTATCAGATTCATCTCTAATTTCTGTAATACCGTCAATTCTCTTATCTTTTACAAGCTTACCGATTTTCTCGATCAATTTTACCTTGTTTACCTGATAAGGTATTTCATCAATCACTATTGCTTGTCTATCTTGCGGCAAATCCTCTATGTGTGTTTTACCTTGTATAACGATAGATCCTCGGCCTGTGGTAAATGCTGATCTTATTCCAGACTTACCAAGAATTACTCCACCAGTTGGAAAATCTGGCCCTGGAATTACTTCAAGTAATTCATCTAAGGTAACTTCAGGATTATCTATATATAACATACAAGCATCAATTATCTCCCCAAGGTTGTGAGAAGGAATATTAGTTGCCATACCAACTGCAACACCGCTTGCACCATTAACAAGCAAATTTGGAAATTCTGCAGGAAGTACAGCAGGCTCAGACTCATGTCCATCGTAATTTGGTCTGAAATCAACCGTATCCTCATCAATATCGTTTAATAAAAAGTGTGATACTCTCTGCAATCTTGCTTCTGTGTACCTCATTGAAGCTGGAGGATCACCATCGATCGAACCAAAGTTACCTTGTCCATCAATAAGAGGTAAAAGAAGGGAAAAATCTTGTGCCATCCTGACCAATGAGTCGTAAATCGCTGCATCACCATGTGGATGATATTTCCCCATTACGTCCCCAACTATACGAGCTGCTTTTTTATACGGTTTACCTGCATCATATCCAGCCCTTGACATCGCATATAATATGCGCCTATGGACAGGCTTGAACCCATCTCGCACATCAGGTATAGCACGACTGATGATTACGCTCATTGCATAAGAAAGATAGGAATCTTCCAGCTCTTTTACTATTGAGATTGGTATTACGTTATCTTGCATTTTCTATAATTTTGGATAAAAGCAATTATAATATTAACATTCAGTTAAGCAGATGGTCAATGAGAAATTACAAGTTCTTAACTTCTTAAGCCATTCATAAAATAGTTAAAGATCAAGCATATTTTAGACACCGACAATAACTGGGCCATTATGCTGGGCAATATCAGTATTAAATAGCCTGCTACCTGTAATATCAGGGCAACCATTTTTAATATATGTCAATGTATTGCTTAGTAACGCTTTTGCAGCTAACTCGTCATCGGACTTTGGATCAATGCAGTAATCTATTAATTTACGTATGGATTGTTCATCTCCATATACAATTTGCTCTTGAAACCCTGTGATTAAACCTGCTCTTTCTCTTAAGTATGTAGTAAGCCTTACTGTCTGCTCACTATTAAGCTTACCTATTAAGTAGTCTAGCTCGTTTGAAATCTTAGCACGCTCAATTTCTTCTTCACTATAGCAGTTTAATAAATCATTTATAGCTGCTGCTACATTGTTAATGTTATTTGTAAGTTCTGCACCCAAGATTCTAGATATTGATTCTCGCGCTGAAGGTGTATAAACCTCATCAATTGCCTCTTTCACGAGGACTAAAACATAAACTATAAATTTCCTCTCTTCTTCTGACTCTGATAGATTCTTTAAGGCATCAGCTAGAGCTGGCACAATAACATTTTGCATAAGATCTTGATTTCTTATCAAATTAGGTACTGTAGTTCTCAATATCTCACTCCATTGTGTATCTTCAGGCCATCTTCTTTCTCTAATTGCAGTAAAAACTGTACTTACAAGGGTTGGATCGGTTATTGCAAGGCGAAAAGCATTAAAAAGTTCTAATGGTACGCCATGCAAAAAAAGCGATATCAAACGTGAATTAGATAAAGGAAGATTTGAGTAGATCTTTAAACAATCTTTGATTGCAGAAGACATGTACTCCAAAACACTAAGATTTCCATTATTATTATAGAATTCTAAGTTATCGAATCTTCTAACAAGACTTTGCTGTGCAATTTGACATCTTGCTTCAATGAATACACTTTTATGCTTAGTTCTTTTAACTATTTCGTTAACGTTTTCTTTTGCCTCAAGGTATAGAGCACCTGCTTCTGCCATTCTTTCCGGTATAGAGCTGAGTTCACTGAATAGATTATAAGCCGCTTCTACCATATTAGTACTTGGTCTAAGATTATTTGCAGATACGCATCTTTCTGATTTAATCTTTCTGTATACTATTACTAAAGATATAAGTGCAATTACGGTTACTACAGCAGCTATCGCTGTAATTGCCAGTGCTATACATGACATCTGTGATAATATTATAGTAGCAGCTATTCCCATACCAAGTGAAAATGCCACCACACAGCCAAGTGCTACTTTAAGATATAAACTAGTATTTTTCTTTCTACCATTATATTCAACTCTTGCTCCATTTTTTCTTAAGAAAGAAACGCCTTCTATATTGTTATTTTGGAGAGCTTTAGTCAGTAAAGATGACCCATCACTCAGAGGTTGATTAACATTTGCACCTAAATCTATGCAAGATTTAGCACTATCAAACAATTTTTCGTTGATAAAGTATTCTAATAATGTTTCTCCAGAAGGTAGTTTTAAATTTTTTACTAATTGTGCATTTTTACTATTATCACCCCTTATTATGTACATCTTAAATAAATAATCAACATCGTTAGCAGCAATACTTCCTTGAAGAGCACATTCAAAAGGTGTTAATCCATTATTGTTTTGAGCGTAGAGATCTAAGCCGCTTTCCTGCAGAAGTGCCAAAAGGCCTACTTTATTGGAAGAAAAAGCATAATGCATTGCAGTATTTTTTTCATCATCAGCAATTTTAACATCAATGCCACCGTCTATAAGGTCTTTTACATAGCATAGCTTTGCTTGCAAGATTGCATTTAGTAAAAGTGTTCTTCTGCTATTGTCTTGAACATTTATTCCTTCGTTTACACCTTTTTTAATAAGTAATACAGCATTTTCAACATTACCTTCTTCGGCTGCGGCAACTAATAGAGTTTTATCATTTTTAACAACATTTATATTGGCACCACTTTTGATCAACCAATCTACTGCTCTTGCTCTGTTATTTTTGTTCTGAATCTCTAATGCTTTAGTCAGCATATCAAAACAGTAATCATTGTCAGAAGTGAGCCTGTTTAAATCTATTTCCTCTTCCTCATTAATGTTCCTTGAGTGCAGAAATCTTTCACTGTGCTTTGCACCACGTTCTTGCAGCAGCTTGTACATCTCACTCTTTTGTTTTGCATAATCCAAAACAGTAAAACCATTACTATCTTTAGCATTTATTTCAATCTGACGAGTAAATGCAGATCGAAATGGTCGCAAATTTGCAACAGCGTTTAGTCTAGAATTGTTATATATTTGATCATTAGCATCAAGTAGTACTTTAAGTACTTTAATATTTTTACTACGAACTGCTCTATATAAAATAGTGCAACCGTTAGGGTCAATTGTATTGATTTTACTTCCCTTTTGTATAAGCAATTCTATAAGCTTTGATGAGCATTTTTTCTCGATAGCGACATCTAAGATAGTTTTACCATCTTTTGTAGCATTTACATCCAGACTACCTTGGATAAGTTGTTTAATCTTATTTTCTCTTTCAATTCTATTTTCAATTGCAAGTGCATCCTCAAAGGGCTCAAAATCAGGTTTTTTATCTTCAAGTTCTTCTTCAGACCCTTCAAGATCGTGTCCTTTCTCTTGATCCGATTGCTGTGTTGTTGCTACAGAAGGAGGAGAGATAGCATGATTTTCTCTATTTTCAATTACATGCGCATCTTCAGATTCTTCCTTTTGCTGTGTTGTTGCTGCAGAAGAAGGAGAGATGGTATGATCTTCCTTTATTTCTTGATATGTGGTGGAAACTATATTGTCATTGTGATTGATATCAACAACCTCAAAATCCGTATATGTCATAATAACCCTCAACAATATGCTATTATTATTCTATACTAGTTTTGACTATGTGTAAAGTGACATGTTATGATTTGTGTATCACGCTAACAGTAGATAGCTTATAGCAGCCAAAGTTGAATTATTAAATTATGTTTTTGAAATGTATTTTTATATTGACTATTGGGGTTTATTATTTTATAACTAAAGACTTAGTGGTTTTAATGAATTTATATTTATAAATATGCCTACAATAAATCAATTGGTACGTAAGGGTAGAGTAAAATTGACCCATAAGAAAAAGGTACCAGCTTTGGGAAAAACTAATCCTCAAAGAAGGGGTGTTTGTACTAAAGTATATACTACAACTCCTAAAAAGCCTAACTCGGCGCTTCGTAAGGTTGCTAGGGTCAGGATTAGTGGGTATGGTGAAGTAACTGCATATATACCTGGTGAAGGTCATAATCTGCAGGAGCACTCGGTTGTTTTAATACGTGGTGGAAGGGTAAAAGATTTACCAGGTGTGCGTTATCATATAATAAGAGGTGCACTTGATCTGCGTGGTGTACAAAATAGAAAAAAATCTCGTTCAAAATATGGTGTAAAAAAATCTGGTTAAAAATTTATGGCTCGTCGGAATAAAGCAAGAAAAAGAACGATCAATCCTGATTCGCGTTATGGTAGTGTTTTGCTCATGCGTTTCATTAATACAGTTATGAAATGTGGCAAGAAAGCTATCGCAGAAAAAATTATTTATGAAGCTTTGTCTTTAGCTGAAAAGAAGGCAGGTGAGGGCGCGTTGTCGGTTTTTGAAACGGCTGTGGAGAATGTTACACCTTCTATAGAGGTGCGTTCTCGTCGTATTGGCGGTGCAACTTATCAAGTTCCTGTGGAAGTACGAAAAGGCAGGGCAATTTCTTTAGCATTAAGATGGATTTCTAGAGCGGCTGCTGCTGCTCGTAAAAAAAGTGGAAAAACTTCTGCTGATTGCTTGCATTCTGAGATATTGGATGCGTATAATAAACGTGGCGGTGCGTTCAAGATGTGTGAAGAAAAATATAAGATGGCTGAGGCTAACAAAGCCTTTGCTCACCTTCGTTTTTAAGTTAGCTAATTAGTGGTGATATGGAAATCGATATATCGAGATATAGAAATATAGGTATAATGGCTCATATAGATGCTGGTAAGACTACCACAACTGAGCGTATTTTATTTTATACCGGTAAGCAAAATAGAATTGGCGAAGTGCATGATGGTGCCGCTTCTATGGATTGGATGGAGCAAGAAAAAGAACGCGGTATTACAATTACATCGGCTGCAACAACATGCTTTTGGAATGATCATAGAATTAATATAATAGATACTCCAGGTCACGTTGATTTTACTATTGAGGTTGAGAGGTCTTTACGCGTTTTAGATGGTGCAGTTGCTGTATTTGATGGAGTTGCAGGAGTTGAGCCTCAATCTGAAACGGTTTGGCGTCAAGCTGATAAATATAGCGTTCCTCGCATCTGTTTTGTCAATAAAATGGATAGAATAGGGGCAAATTTCTATCGCTGTGTTGATATGATAAAAACAAAGCTTGGTGCGGTTCCTTTGGTTACTCAATTGCCAATAGGAAGTGAAAAGGATTTTATCGGTATAATTGATCTGATTTCTATGAGGGCCATTATATGGCAAGAAGAGACGTTGGGTGCTAAGTTTTCTTATGAAGATATACCTTCTGATTTAGTTGATAAAGCTCAAGAATACAGGGAGCTTTTGTTGGACACTGCAGCCGAGATGGATGATGAAGCGATGAGTATCTACTTTGAATCCAATGATCTACCGGTAGATTTACTGAAAAAATGTGTAAGGGCTGGTGCTATTAAAGGAAAATTTGTTCCTGTGCTTTGTGGGTCAGCGTTTAAAAATAAAGGTGTACAGCCACTTTTAGACGGTGTGGTTGATTTCTTACCTTCTCCAATTGATGTTGATGTAATTGTTGGAATTGATCCTAAAAATTCAGAAAAAAAAGTTGAGATTAAGCCTTCAGAAAAAGAAAAATTTGTTGCTCTTGCATTTAAAGTGATGACGGATAAATTTGTGGGTAGTTTGACATTTATTCGTATTTATTCTGGTAAGTTAAAATCTAAATCTACTGTGTTAAATGCAGGAAAAAATGAAACTGAAGGTATTGGTAGGATGCTACTCATGCACGCAAATAATAGGGAAGATATAACCGAAGCTAAAGTTGGTGATATAGTTGCTTTAGTGGGGCTGAAAAAGACTATCACTGGTGATACTCTATGCTCGCCTGATTTTTCTATATTATTAGAGCGCATGGAAATACCTGAGCCTGTGATTGAAATTGCAGTTGAGCCTAAAACTACTTCAGATCAGGAAAAATTGGGTGTTGCTTTATATAGGTTGGTTGCTGAGGATCCTTCTTTGAGAATGTCGGTAAATCTAGAAAGTGGTCAGATTATACTAAAAGGTATGGGTGAATTGCATCTTGAGATTATCATTGATAGGGTAAAACGTGAGTTTAATGTTGACGTTAATGTCGGTGCACCTCAAGTTGCATATCGTGAAACCATCACCAAATCCGTTGAAATCGATTATACTCATAAAAAGCAATCAGGTGGTGCTGGTCAATTTGCAAAAGTAAAAATTATGTTTGAACCTCTTGATCCTGGTTCTGGATTTCAATTTGAAAGTAAAATTGTTGGTGGTGCAATTCCAAAGGAATATATTCCTGGTGTACAGAATGGTTTAGAGTTGATAAAAGAAGGTGGTATGATTTCTGGTTTTCCAGTAATTGATTTTAAGGCAACTCTTATTGATGGTGCTTTTCATGAAGTTGATTCAAGTCCTTTAGCCTTTGAGCTTGCTGCTAAGGGTGCTTTTAAAGAGATGGCTCATAAAGCTGGCCCACAAATGTTGGAGCCTATAATGAAAGTTGAAATTATTACTCCTGAAGAGTATATGGGTGATATTATGGGTGATGTAAATAGCAGAAGAGGACAAGTTTCTAGTATGGAAACGCATAATAATAGTACTATAATTATTGCTTTGGTACCTCTTGCAAATATGTTTGGTTATATAAATGTTTTGCGTTCTATATCGCAGGGTAGGGCTCAATATAGTATGCATTTTTCTTGTTATGAACAAGTACCACAGTATTTGGTTGATGATTTAAAGTTAAATATAGTTAAAGGGTAATAATTATGACAACAGCGACAGCAGTAGTAGTAGTAGAAGCATTTGGGAAGCCGCATTTAAATGTGGGTACGATAGGGCATGTGGATCATGGGAAGACGACGTTGACGGCGGCGATAACGAAGCATTATGGAAATTTTGTAGCATATGATCAGATAGATAAAGCGCCAGAAGAAAGAAAGAGGGGGATAACGATAGCAACTGCACATGTTGAGTATCAAACAGAGAGCAGGCATTATGCGCATGTTGACTGTCCAGGTCATGCTGATTATGTAAAAAATATGATTGTGGGTGCGGCGCAGATGGATGCTGCAATATTGGTAGTATCTGGGGTTGATGGACCGATGCCGCAAACGAGAGAGCATATACTGCTAGCAAAGCAAGTTGGGGTTGGATATATCGTAGTATATATAAATAAAGCTGATGTTGCTGATCCTGATATGCTAGATCTAGTGGAGATGGAAGTGAGAGAATTGCTGAGTAAGTATGGATTTCCAGGCGATGATGTACCGGTGGTGGTTGGATCTGCATTAAAAGCGCTGGAAGATGAAGATAGTGAGCATGGTAAAAAATCTATAGATAAATTGATGGAGAAATTGGATGAATATGTACAAGTTCCACCAAGACCTATTGATTTACCGTTTTTAATGCCAATTGAGGATGTATTTTCGATATCTGGTCGTGGTACGGTAGTGACTGGAAGGATTGAGAGGGGAGAAGTAAAGACTGGTGATGAGATAGAGATAATAGGGTTAAAGGCGACGCAGAAGACGACATGTACTGGTGTTGAGATGTTTAAGAAGTTGCTTGATAAAGGAAGTGCTGGGCTCAATGTGGGGATATTGCTGAGAGGTACAAAAAGAGAGGAAGTGGAGCGAGGTCAGGTATTAGGGAAGCCAGGAAGTATTACGCCGCATAAGAAGTTCAAGGCGGAGGTATATATATTAAAGAAAGAAGAGGGAGGCAGACATACGCCATTTTTTGCGAATTATCAGCCGCAATTTTACTTAAGGACGACGGATGTAACAGGAAGTATAAAGTTATTGGATGGAAAAGAGATGGTAATGCCTGGTGATAATGTTAGTATAGAAGTGGAGTTGCAAGTTCCAATTGCAATGGATAAGGGATTACGTTTTGCGATCAGAGAGGGTGGTAGGACTGTTGGTTCTGGCGTGGTTTCAGAGATTTTGGGGTAGAATTTGAGTTATAGGAGTGTAGCTCAATTGGTAGAGCGCTGGTCTCCAAAACCAGAGGTTGTAGGTTCAATTCCTATCGCTCCTGCATTAATATTGTGGTAGAAATGTTGAAAAGTTTGAGTGGTTTTTTTTGTGATATAAAGCAAGAAGTACGAAGGATTACATGGGCAAAAAAACAGGAAGTGTTATCGTCTTTGTTTGTTGTTATGATTGTAATATTATGCTTTTCAATCTTCTTTTGTTTTGTGGATTTCATGTCTCTTTACGTGATTAAGGCTTTATTTGGAATTATTTATGACATCTGAGTATAAATGGTATATAATTAAAATTGATCAAGGGCATGAGCAGTATATACGTGAATTGGTGAATAATGCTGTTTATTTTAAAGAAGTCTTTATTCCTTATCAAACGGTGTATAGTTCAAAGTCTGATGTAAAAGAATTATGTGAAGTGTATGTATGTATGCATTTGTGTGATGAAAGTAAAGATATTTTGAGTCAAACACCTGGTTTTTGTGATGGTGATTTTGAAGTGGTGCCCGATGATGAAGTAAAATTAAAATGTAAAGAATTTGGTAAGTATAAATGGTATATTTTAAGAGTTGCTTCTAACTATGAGGAGAAGGTGCGTCAGCATATACTGGAAAGTTCTATGAGACTGGGTGTAAATGACTACTTTAAAGAAGTTTTTATTCCATATGAAGAATCAAATGAAGTAACTAAGAAAGTTGCTACGCGCAAGAGGTGTTTTCCTGGTTATATATTTTTGTATGTACATTTATGTGATGAAGTGTTAAACTTTATTAATAGTATACCGAAATCTCTTAAAGTTTATGGGTTTTTAAAGGATAGTAATGTTCCAAAAGTAATTTCAGATGATGAAGTTCGCTCTATGTGCAATGCGCTTTGTAATGCTCAAGAGACAAAAAAGTTGAGTTGTGGTTATGAAAAAGGTGAAAAGGTGAGAATTAATGATGGCCTTTTCCAAAGTTTTACTGGTAAAGTTGATATGATAAATGATGAGAAAAAAATTATTAGCGTGGAAGTATCAATTTTAGGTAAGCCAACAATTATAGAGCTTGATTTAGCTCATGTAGAAAAAATAAAGGAGTAATATATGAGTAGTAATATAGTTGCTAAAATTAACTTACTTATGGAAGCTGGGAAAGCAGTTCCTGGGCCAAAAATTGCTTCAGTGCTTGGTCCACGTGGGATAGCTGTTCCTAAATTTTGCGAAGCTTTCAATAAAGCTACTACAAACGCTGCTAATGCTAATTATAAAGTAGGTGATTTAGTAACAGTAAGGATTACTATAAAGGATGATCGTTCTCATGATTTTACTGTTAGCGGTCCTCCGGTGGCTTATTTATTGAAGCAAGACGCTAAATTAAGTAAAAGTTCTAGCAATCCGGGCAAAGAATTGGTGGCAAAGCTTCCTATGTCTGCTATAATTAAGATTGCAAGATACAAAATGATTGATATGAAAGTAGATAATGAGGATGCAGCAGTGAAAATGGTGATAGGTACTGCTAAGTCAATGGGTATAGAAGTTAAAGAAGGTTAGGAATATGCATACATATGAAGTTAAGCGGTGCTTAGAAGAGATTATTAAGTCTGCAACAGCAAAATTTGATGAATCAATTGATGTTGCAATTAATTTGGGAGTAGATTCGCGTAAATCTGAGGAGCAAGTGCGTGGCATAGTGGTGCTGCCTAAAGGTATTGGAAAGGATATTAAGATTACGGTTTTTGCTCAAGATAAGGATCTGTCTGAAGCTGAAAAAGCTGGTGCTGATATCGTTGGAGGGGAGGATTTGATTGAAGAGATAAAAAAGGGTAGAAAATTAGATGTTGATTGGTGTATCACCACTCCTGATTTTATGGCAAAAATTACTCCTATTGCAAAGATATTAGGTTCTAAAGGACTTATGCCTAATCCTAAGTTTGGCACTGTGACTCGGAATGTTGTAGAAGCTATCAAGACTATTAAATCTGGTCAGATAAAATTTAGGACGGATAAAAATGGCATCATTCATGGTAAATTGGGAAGTATGAAATCTAGTATCTCTGATTTATTAGAGAATTTAAAAGCTTTTCTTAAAGCAATTAAAGATAATAAGCCTGCTTCTGTAAAAGGAGTTTATTTTAAGAGTATTTTTCTTAATTCAACTATGGGCAAGTCTTATAAAGTAAGCAAAGTGGAAGATATAGTTTAAGGAGTAATGACGTGAAGCGTGAAAGTAAGAATGAATTTGTAGAAAATATAACAAACGTGTTTGTAGATAATGATTTTCTAATATTGGTAAATTTTAAGTCTATAAATGCTAATGATTCATTAACTTTGAGAAATAGCTTGAAGTCTGTAGCAGGTGGAGTGTTGGTAGTTAAAAATACTTTGGCTCGTTTAGCCTTAGAAAGGACGGGTAGATTTTCATACTTATCAGATAAATTTTCTGGTCCTGTTGCGGTTATATACTCCAGCGGTATTGTGGAAGCTGCAAAATTAATAGTTGATTTTGCTAATGCTAATAAAGAGAAAATGTCTGTAATTTGCGCAGCTCATTCAGATAAATTACTTACAGTGGAAGATGTGAAAACACTAGCTAAGTTGCCTTCTCTGGATGAGTTGCGTATTAAAATTATGCGTTTGATATCTTACAGTATTCCTGCTCGCTTGGCGATGTCCATTAATGCGCCTTCTATGAGGTTAATGAGAGCATTGGATTATTATGGTTCTAAAAAGTAAATTTGTTGTTAAATAAGGTAGTAATTATGAGTAATGTAACAAGTGATTTAGTTGATAAAATATTATCTTTAAATCTATTAGAGGCTTCCGAACTTGTAAAAGTTTTGGAAGAAAAAATAGGGTTGCCTGCTGGTGCTTTTATTGGTGGTGGAGCTATGGGTGGCGCTGCGCCTGCTGTTGGTGGTTCTGCTGTACCTGCTGCAGAACAAAAAACTGAGTATAAAGTTGTAATTAAAGAAATTGATGCAAGCAAAAAAATAGCAGTTATTAAAGCGGTTAGAGAAGTTAATTCTACACTTGGTTTAAAAGAAGCGAAAGAGTTGGTTGAATCTTTACCTAAAGATTTAACTGGCAATATTCCTAAAGATGAAGCTGAGGAGATAAAGAAAAAGCTTATTGAGGCTGGGGCAACTAAAGTAGAGCTCGAATAGGGTGTTTATTTATAGCTCTTTTTAGTGAATTTGGGGTATTTTAATGGTTGATTCTTCTTATATGTGTGCTTCTGATGCTTTTGTTCCTAGAATTTCCTATTCCAGGTCAGTTGATTTAAAAGATTCGTTATTGGATTTAGTTAAGGTTCAAAAAGAGTCTTATAACTCGTTTACTCCTGAGAATAAGAGTAATGAAAGGCTTGAGGCAATATTTCATGCGATATTTCCGGTAAGTGATCCTTTGCACAGGGCTACTATTGAGTTTATAAGTTGCAGGATAGATGGTCCTAAATATAGTGAGTCTGAGTGTGTGAAGCGTGATATAACTTTTTCTGCTCAGGTGGTTGCTTCTATACGCCTTGTTATTATGCAAGATGGCGTTTCTCTTGATGAATATAGGTCAATCAAGGAGAGTGGTGACAATTCTAAGATTGCAGCTGTTGTAAAATCTATGGAAGAGCAGGAAGTGCACTTTTGTGCATTGCCAATGATGACTGATAAGGGCACTTTTATTATTAATGGTGTAGAGAAAGTTATTGTTTCACAAATGCACAGATCTCCAGGTGTGTTTTTTGATAGCGATAAAGGAAAAACCTATAACTCTGGTAAGTTAATTTATTCTGCTAGAATCATTCCTTATAGAGGTTCTTGGCTTGATGTTGAGTTTGATGTTAAAGACCATTTGCATTTTCGTATCGATCGGAAAAGAAAGCTACCAATTTCGGTTTTATTGAAAGCACTTGGCTTATCAAACAATGATATATTAGATAAATTTTATGAAAAAATAAAGTACGTAAAGCATAAAAATAGTTGGAAAATACCTTTTGTCCCTGACAAATTTAAGGGAGTGAGGCTGCCTTTCGATTTAATGGATGTTAAAGGTGATGTGCTAATTAAAGCTAATACTCGTATTACTTTAAGGTTAGCTAGAAAGTTGCATGAAGATGGTTTGAAGGAATATTTAGCACCTTTTGATTCCATATGTGGTTTATTTCTTGCAGAAGATTTGGTAGATAGCTCCAGTTCTGCAAAGATTTTATCTGCTGGTGAGCCTATAAAATTAGAAGACGTAAAAAAGCTTGAGTTGCTATCTATAAGCGAAATATCTGTACTAAACATAGATAATTTATCTGTTGGGCCGTACATATTGAATACGCTTTTCTTGGATAAAAACATGTCTTATCAGGATGCATTGTATGAAATTTATAGGGTTTTGCGTCCTGGTGAAGTGCCTGTTTTGGAAATAGTAGAAGAATTTTTCCGCAATCTTTTCTTTAATCCAGAATATTATGATTTATCTAATATCGGTAGATTAAAGCTTAATTCTTACCTTGGATTGAGCTATGATGAAGATTTAACTGTTTTAACACATGATGATATTATTGAAGTTGTAAGGAAAATAGTATTACTGCGCGATGGTCAGGGGTCTGTAGATGATATTGACCATTTAGGAAATAGAAGAGTAAGATCGGTTGGAGAGTTTATAGAGAATCAGTTTAGGGCTGGGTTGCTGAAGTTAGAACGTGTAATAGTTGATTCTATGTCAACTTCTAGCTTAGACAAAGTTTCTCCATCTGACTTTATTAATCCAAAAGTTCTAACTAATGTTTTAAGAGATTTCTTTAATTCTTCTCAATTATCTCAATTTATGGATCAAACTAATCCATTATCTGAAATAACACATAAGAGAAGGTTATCGGCATTAGGGCCTGGTGGTTTAACGAGAGAACGAGCAGGATTTGAAGTACGTGATGTTCACCCAACTCATTACGGAAGAATTTGTCCTATTGAAACACCTGAAGGGCAAAATATAGGATTGATCAATAGTTTAGCCATATATGCGCGCATTAATAAATATGGTTTTATTGAAAGTCCATATAGGAAAGTAGTTGATAGAGTTGTTACTGATCAAATAGAGTACCTTTCTGCTATTGATGAAGGCTCATATTATATAGCTGATACCAGCGTAAAGCTTGATGAGAACAATTGTTTTGTCGACGATATGCTATATTGCAGATATGCTGGCAGCTTTGTCATGGTAAATAGTGATCAAGTTGCTTATATTGACGTATCTCCTAAACAGGTAATATCAGTTGCGGCTTCGCTTATTCCATTTTTAGAAAATGATGATGCTAATAGGGCCTTGATGGGTTCTAACATGCAACGCCAAGCTGTACCTTTATTAAAGCCCACAGCTCCTCTGGTTGCCACTGGTATGGAATCTTTTGCAGCTTCTGGTTCTGGTGCTGTAATTTTAGCAAAACGTGGTGGCATAGTTGATAGTGCAGATAGTAACTCTATAGTTATACGTGCTTTTGATAAAGAAAGAGTTAACTATCTTGATGTGGATATTTATCATTTAAGAAAGTTTCAACGTTCTAATCCATAATACTTGTATTAATCAAAGACCGCTGGTACGTACAGGTGATTATGTAAAAGAGGGTGATGTTATTGCTGATGGTCCTGCGATTAACAGTGGTGAGTTAGCTCTTGGTAAGAATTTGCTGGTTGCTTTCATGTCTTGGCAAGGTTACAACTTTGAAGACTCTATTATTATTTCCAGTGAAGTTGTTAAAAAAGATCTATTTACTTCTGTTCATATAGAAGAGTTCGAATGTGTTGTGCACGATACTCCTTTAGGGTCGGAAAAAATAACTCGTGCTATACCTGATGTAAACGAAGAAAATCTATATCATTTAGATGATAGTGGTATAGTAAAAATCGGTACTAGAGTTGGTCCAGGCTACATTTTAGTAGGGAAAGTTACACCTAAACCTTCTCTTTCACTACCTCCTGAAACGAAGCTATTGATGACAATTTTTGGTGAGAAGTCATTCGATTGTGCAGATTCTTCTTTATATACGTCTCCTGATGTTGAAGGAACAGTAATTGATGTACAAGTCTTTACGCGCAGAGGAGTTGAAGAGAATGAAAGAGCATTGCTTATCAAACAAAAAGAGATAAATGATTTCGAGAAAGAGAGAGATTATGTAATTAATGTTACTAGTGAATATTTCTACGATGAACTAAAAAAGCTTCTCGTTGATTCTGAACTTGACTCTGTTAAGCGTGAAGAATGGTGGGGTATAGGGTTAAAGAAGGAATCTATTTCTGAACAAGTTAAGATCTTGAAGAAGGATTTTGATGACAAAGTGTCAAATGCAATAGCGCAATTTAAGCGAAAAGTAGAGAAATTAAATGAAGGCTATGATTTGCCTCAAGGTGTGTCTATGTCAGTGAAGGTTTTCATTGCTGTTAAACATAGCTTACAGCCAGGAGATAAAATGGCTGGTAGACATGGAAATAAGGGTGTAATTTCTCGTGTTGTGCCAGTTGAAGATATGCCTTATTTAGAAGATGGTACTCCTATTGATATCATTCTTAACCCTCTTGGTGTTCCATCAAGGATGAACGTAGGGCAAATACTAGAAACGCATGTTGGCTGGGCTTGTAAGAAGTTAGGGGAGGAAGTAGGTAATATTTTAGACGGGATCAATCAAATTAAAAGTTCTTTTTGCAAGGAAGTTAAGTCTCTTGACTTTGCCAAATTTGCAGCAGTGTATCTTGATAATAAGGAAGTTGAAGATGTTAATGATTATGAAATAATATCTTCTATTTTTGATGTACAGAACAAAAAAGCACTAAGTGGTGAGCTGGGTACATTAGTAGAAAATTGTTTAAATTCTTGTAATGACAAGTGCAATGATTTACGTAAGTTTCTTATAGAAGTTTATAGCTGTGGCAGTAATGTATCTATCTGCAACAATATTCGTGATATTAGTAATTATAATCTCGTTGAATTTGCAGATAAATTGCGCGATGGTGTTCCTGTTGCTGCACCTGTATTTGAAGGTCCAAAAGATGAACAAATAACAAAATTGTTTAAGCTTGCTGGACTGGATCATTCTGGACAAGCTGTGTTGTATGATGGCTGTACTGGTGAAAAATTTGACCGTAAAGTTACAGTAGGTTACATGTACATGTTAAAATTGCATCACTTAGTTGATGATAAAATACATGCGCGTTCAGTAGGGCCTTATAGTTTAGTTACTCAGCAACCTCTTGGAGGGAAGTCTCATTTTGGAGGTCAGCGTTTTGGTGAAATGGAATGCTGGGCATTGCAAGCATATGGTGCCGCTTATACTCTACAAGAAATGTTAACTGTGAAATCTGATGATATTAACGGTAGGGTTAAAATTTACGAATCAATAATAAAGGGTGATAGCAATTTTGAGTGCGGAATCCCTGAATCATTCAATGTAATGATAAAAGAATTACGTGCTTTATGTTTGAATGTAGTTTTAAAACAAAATGATAAAATCATAGAGGATATTTCTCACACTAATATTGCACAACCTTTTGATAAAATTAGCATATCAGTTGCTAGTCCTGAAAGCATTGCATCTATGTCTTATGGTGAGATAAAAGATGTTTCAACTGCAAATTATCGTACATTCAAAGTTGAAAAGGGTGGGTTATTCTGTCCTAAGATTTTCGGTCCTGTCAATGATGATGAATGCTTGTGTGGAAAATACAAGAAAAGAAGACATAGGGGACGTATATGTGAAAAATGCGGAGTAGAAGTTACATCTTCTAAAGTAAGAAGGGAGAGAATGGGACATATAGAGCTTGCATCTCCTGTTGCTCATATATGGTTTTTGAAATCGCTTCCTTCAAGAATTGGAGCGTTGCTTGATATCTCTCTCCGTGATATTGAAAATATTTTATACAGTGACAATTATGTAATAATCGATCCTCTTGTTTCTTCTTTTGAAAAAGGTGAAATTATTAGTGAAAGGACTTATAATGAAGCTAGAGATGAATATGGGGCTGACAGTTTTGTTGCAATGCAAGGTGTTGAAGCTGTAAGAGAATTGCTAACGCGTCTTGATTTGCATGAGATTAGAAAAGATTTAAGACTAGAGTTAGAGTCCGTTGTTTCTGAGATAAAAAGAAAGAAAATTATAAAGAGATTACGTATTGTTGAAAATTTCATCAAGTCTGGAAATAGGCCTGAATGGATGATATTGACAACTATACCTATTTTACCACCTGATTTGCGTCCTTTGGTATCTCTTGAAAGTGGTCGTCCTGCGGTTTCTGATTTGAATCATCACTATAGGACTATTATTAACAGAAATAATCGATTGAGGAAGTTGCTCAGTTTAAATCCTCCTGAGATTATGATTCGTAATGAAAAGAGGATGTTGCAAGAAGCTGTTGATTCTCTTTTTGATAATAGTCGTCGCAATGTTATAACGAGTAAAGTGGGAGCTATTGGGTATAAGAAATCCATTAGTGATATGTTGAAAGGGAAACAGGGTCGTTTCCGTCAAAACCTCTTAGGAAAGAGGGTGGATTATTCAGGACGTTCTGTGATAGTTGTTGGTCCAACATTAAAGTTGAATCAGTGTGGATTGCCAAAAAGAATGGCTCTTGAGCTATTCAAACCTTTTGTATACTCAAAACTTAAAATGTACGGAATGGCTCCAACAATTAAGTTTGCTAGTAAATTAATAAGAGCAGAAAAACCAGAAGTTTGGGATATGCTAGAAGAAGTAATAAAAGAGCATCCTGTTTTATTAAATAGGGCACCAACGTTACATAGGCTTGGTATTCAGGCTTTTGAACCTATTCTTATTGAAGGAAAGGCAATACAGCTTCACCCGCTTGTATGTACAGCATTTAATGCTGACTTTGATGGTGACCAGATGGCAGTACATGTGCCGATTTCACTGGAAGCTCAGCTTGAAGCCCGGGTGTTGATGATGTCAACGAATAACGTTCTCAGTCCTTCTAATGGTAGACCAATTATTGTTCCAAGTAAGGATATAGTGTTTGGTATATACTATTTGACTTTGCAAGAGCCGGCTGGCCAGGAAGGTAATTTACCATCTTTTGGTGCTTTCTGTGAAGTTGAGCACTCATTAAGTGACGGTACTTTGCATATTCACTCTAGCATAAAATATAGGATGGAATGTGTAAATGGTGATGGCGAAATTCATTATAAGACTGTTTGTACAACGCCTGGTCGCTTGATATTATGGCAAATCTTCCCTAAGCATGAGAATTTGAGTTTTGATCTAGTAAATCAAATATTAACAGTTAAAGAAGTAACCAATATAGTTGATGCGGTGTATCGTAATTGTGGTCAAAGCGCTACAGTGGTGTTTTCTGACAAATTGATGGTACTTGGCTTTGAATATGCAACATTTTCTGGTGCTTCTTTTGGTCGTTTTGATATGGTTATACCAGAAACTAAAGCTATGCACGTTGCTAATGCGGGGAACGAAATTAAGAAATTTTCTGCACAATATCAAGATGGGTTAATCACGAGAAGTGAGCGATATAACAAAGTTATCGATGAGTGGTCTAAATGTACAGATGTAATAGCTAGCGACATGTTAAAGGCAATGTCTGTGTATAATGAAAACAGCAAGTATAACTCGGTGTATATGATGGTAAATTCTGGTGCAAGGGGTTCTACCTCACAAATGAAGCAGTTAGCAGGAATGCGTGGACTCATGACTAAACCTTCTGGTGAAATTATAGAAACACCAATAATTTCTAACTTCCGTGAAGGGTTAAACGTATTTGAGTATTTCAACTCTACTCATGGTGCACGTAAGGGTCTGGCTGATACTGCATTAAAGACTGCAAACTCCGGGTATTTAACTCGTCGTTTGGTTGATGTATCGCAAAACTGTATAGTCACAAAACAGGATTGTAAAACGAAAAATGGTCTTATTGTAAGAGCAACAGTTGAAGGAGGTACCATTGTTGCATCGCTAGAGAGTGTTGTGCTCGGTAGAACTGCTGCGAATGATATATATAATCCAGTAACTAAGGAACTATTAGTAAAAGCAGGCGAATTAATTGATGAAGATAAAGTGAAGCAAATTAATATTGCTGGTCTTGATGCGATAAAAATTAGGTCACCTTTAACTTGTGAAGTGAATCCTGGTGTTTGTTCTTTATGTTATGGAAGGGACCTTGCAACTGGTAAGATCGTTTCAATTGGTGAAGCAGTTGGTGTTATAGCTGCTCAATCTGTTGGAGAGCCTGGTACTCAGTTAACGATGCGTACTTTCCATATAGGTGGAGTAATGACAAGAGGTATTGAATCCTCAAATATTGTTGCTTCTATTAATGCTAAGATAAAATTGAACAACAGTAATATAATTACAGATAAAAACGGTAATAAAATTATAATAAGTCGTTCTTGTGAAGTTGTATTAATCGATAGCCTTGGTAATGAGAAATTAAGGCATAGTGTACCTTATGGTGCTAAGCTCTTTGTAGGCGAGGGTGAGCAAGTGAAAATTGGTGATAAGGTGGCAGAATGGGATCCTTACACATTACCTATTATCACAGAGAAGACTGGTACAGTATCTTATCAAGATTTAAAAGATGGTGTTTCAATCACTGAAGTTATGGATGAATCTACCGGAATATCGAGTAAAGTGGTGAAAGATTGGAAATCACACTCTGGTGGAGCTAATTTACGCCCTAGTATAGTCTTGCTTGATGATAATGGTGAAGTTATAACATTATCAAGCGGTGTTGAGGCATGTTATTTTATACCGCTTGGTGCAGTGCTAAATGTTCAAGATGGTCAAAAAGTTCATGCAGGTGATGTTATTACCAGAACTCCAAGAGAATCAGTAAAACTCGTGATATTACAGGTGGTCTGCCAAGAGTTATAGAATTATTCGAGGCACGTCGCCCTAAAGAGCATGCTATTGTCAGTGAGATAGATGGTCATGTAGTATTCTCTGAAAAAGATCGTAGAGGAAAACGTAGCATATTGATTAAGCCTGTGGGTCAAAATATCTCATCAGTTGAATATTTAGTATCAAGAAGCAAGCATGTAATAGTAAATGAAGGCGATTTTGTACGTAAAGGTGATTTATTAATGGATGGTGATCCTGATGTTCATGATATCTTACGTGTACTTGGATTGGAAGCTTTAGCGCATTATATGATTTCTGAAATACAGCAAGTTTATAGGTTGCAGGGTGTGCGTATCGACAACAAGCACTTAGAAGTAATATTAAAACAAATGCTGCAGAAAGTAGAAGTTACCGAACCTGGGGACACTATGTACTTAATTGGTGAAAGTATCGACAAATTAGAGGTTGAGAGAGAAAATGATGCTATGAATAACTCTGGCAAACGACCTGCTAATTACCTTCCTATTTTGCAGGGTATTACTCGTGCAAGTCTTGAAACTAATTCATTTATTTCTGCAGCTTCTTTCCAAGAGACAACAAAAGTGCTTACAGAAGCAGCATTCTGTGGAAAAGAGGATCCTTTAAGTGGATTGAAGGAAAATGTTATAGTAGGAAGATTAATTCCTGCAGGTACTGGCTTGATTATGAATAAAATTAGAGCGCTTTCACTTCGTGATGATATAGATAAAGATCAATATGAAAAATATTTTGATATTGAAACTCATGATGAAAAATGGTTAAAAAATTCCAGTGAAGAAGAAAGTGTAGATGCCTCACACTATATTCAGTCGAGTTAGTTTTATATAGAACGTCCGCCTTTCTGTTGGTCTGTATTTCTGCTTTTCCTCTATTTGTTTGGCAAAAGATGTTTCTTGTTTACTGTGGTGCTGAAGTGGTTTAACAACTTCATGTACAACAGCAACAACTGCGGTGAGGAACGTTTTTAATAATGCACCGAGAATTCCACCGGCTGGTTCTCTACCGTATATATGAGCTTGCTTTTCATTGCTAGCAGCAGTTTCTCCTGCTCTTCTTTTTGGGTCCATTCGAACGCCAATAATTGCAACTAACACTCCCTTAACTGAAGACTTTATCCGCTCTTTTGCTTCGTGCATATCCCCGTCTTTCGCCGTTTCATGCCCATGACCTAGATGTTTAGCATTCATTAATTTCTTTTGCTGCTCAGCATATATGTGGCTCAAGGTTTCTTCTATAATTTGCTTCCTTCTTTTTTCTCTAAACCCTTTTTACAGAAGCCGACTTATCTTTAGTGTGTTTTGTCGTTTCAAGTTCTGCTTGAATGTCTTCAAATGCAGCTTGACTGTACAAAGTTTCTATGAGCCTATCTATGCTACGTTTTATTTGCATAGTTCTTTCATAGCTATCTAGTTTATCGACGCCTTCGTCAATTTGGTTTAAAATTTCTTCAAAGGTTTTCAAATATTCTTGAACGACACACTCTACTTCTTTTTGCTCTTCCTCTTGATTCAACTGATTTTCGTCTTCTAAATTCCTCTCTCTTTTGTCATCATCATCATTTTCTTCAGAGAAAAACTCTTCATCACTCATAACTTATTTAAAATCTTTACTAATCATTATATATGAAAAAATTAAATTAATATTAATGGAAAGGGCCTACAATTTCAGAGCTAGCTAAAACGACAGTGAAACTATCAAAAGCGGAGGTATCATAATACCTCTCATATAGTTCAATAGAACATCGCAACTTAACTTTCTCTCTAATATTAAAATCGATTTCATAGTCATTAACAGAATTAATCATAGCAGAATTACGTAACAATTCATCAGCTAATATAGAATCTAAAATTCCGTTTATTTTTATTGTAATGTGTCTATTGCCAGCACAATCCAATACTTTTCTCCAGCCAAGGGAAGGAATATCTTTTATTTCTTCTTTATTATTACTTAAAGTGAATCTAAGATTTTTTATATTATTTAATACAACAAAATTATTATTATTATCTTTAATTTTTAGCCGTAACTTATTCATTATCTCCTCCTTTAATAAAAATATCGAAATTAATTTTTGAGTGTAAAACTCCATCAAGTTGATTCATAATGCAATTATTTTCTAAAACAGTTTCATTACTGCTGTATTGAATTTTTTTTAGCACCAAATTGATATGCTTTATAATGGTAAACATGCTTTTTATATTATAAGCGTATATATCACATGAAAACCTTGCTTTCACAGCAAAATTAGTAAGCATGTGTAAGTTACTATAGTTTGCTATGTGTAGCCTTATGTAAGGAATAGCAAGCTGCTTTGACATATCATCGTAAACATTAGTGACGTATCCATTCAGCCGGGCGGTAAAATAAAGAGTAGACAAGGAATGCTAAAAAGGTAAACTAGAGTGGCTGTGAGGTAATATGGTTGATCTTTTAGAATTTTGCGAAAGTTTAAGCAGACTATAGAAAAGTTAGAAACAAAAATAGAAGAGCTTAAAGCAGAAAATAAAGCGCTAAGGATCGAAAACGCTGAGTTAAAAGAAAGGCTTGGCTTAAATTCAAAAAATTCATCTATACCAAGCTCCAAAGAATTATATAAGATGAGGGAAAATAAGCCAAAAAGTGACAGGAAAGTAGGAGCACAGGTTGGACATAAAGGCAGTTACCGCCCTAAAATGGAGGCAGATGAGATGGTAAAAATAGAACTGCCCAATACGTGTGAGTGCGGAGGAGAAATTGCGGTATCAAAAGATCCGTATACTCATCAAAAGGTCGATTTGCCGGAAATCAAGCCGTATGTAGTTGAATATCAACTAGAGCATGGACGTTGCAAAAGATGTGGAAAAAGAAAAAGTAGCAAGCTACAAGAAGGAGTAACTGCGGACACATTTGGTCCAAGAGTTAAGTCAGTAATTGCAGCATTAAGTGGATTTTACAAGAATTCGAAAAAAGAAGTGGCAAATATTATAAAGGACATTTTCAACCTGGATATCAGCGTCGGTAGTGTATCAAATAGCGAGGCTAGAGTGGCAGAAAAATGCCAAGAAGCATATGAGCAAATTGAGGAAGAGGTAAGCAAGAGCAAAATTTTACATATCGATGAAACTAGCCATTACAACAAAGGTAAACAGGGCTGGTGCTGGATGTTTGCGAGCAAAATAGGAAGTGTGATCAAATTGACAGAGTCAAGAGGGATGAAAGTCCTGGAAAATAGTAAATTTGGAAAGAATAACAACCTAGTAGTGACCGACAGATATGCAGCTTACAACTACTTTTCCAGCAAGAAAAGGCAGGTCTGTTGGGCACATTTAGCAAGAGATTTTGAAAGGTTGTCTCATAGTTGGAATAGCGAAGTGAAAGTTTTGGGGTATTATTTAAGGAATGTTGCTACTGAATTATTTGCATTGAAAAAAGCTCTGTTAAAGGATGAAATAGACACATTAAGGTTCATAAGAAGAGCAAGAAAATTACGCAAGCGAACGAGATATTACTTAAAGAATATATCAAATTTACCCGAGGCAATTGGAGCGTCTCGAGTAGCAAAAAATATCATGAAATCGGATCTGATGATGTGGAAATTTTTGGACGATCCAGAAAATATTCCACTGACAAACAACTATGCTGAGCGACAGATTCGGCATTACGTTGTTTACCGAAAAGTTTCATATTTTACACAATCGAAACGGGGAAATATGTTTCTTGAGAGGATAATTTCATTGTACTTGACTTGGAGGCAAAAGAAGTTAAATCCTTTTCAAAACCTACTGGCTATTGCTTCTTAAGCCATATACCTGAATGGATACGGTTTTGAATTAAGCTAGATCCAGCATAAGATAGGTTCAAACACACTACATGGAGCGGGAAAAGGGGCTCGAACCCTCGACCTCAACCTTGGCAAGGTTGCGCTCTACCAACTGAGCTATTCCCGCACTGCTAACTTGTATTATAAGCGCATATCACAATCTGTCAATGTTGCTCTTTGAAACGACTTTCTTGCTTGTAAGCAAATATCTTTGAGATATTAGACTGCTTTTGAAACCGATTTATGGTGAGAAATTTTTAGGGGAAGCGCAAACGAGCACCACAGAATACTTGAATGTATTTGAGGAGCGTAGCTTAAGCTTTGACAAAAAAATTGCCATCAGAAATTGAGCTTCGAAAGCAGTCATTAGCCTGTTGAATTAAGATATCTATCACTTCCTTTACAGACTTTTCCTTATCGACCATACCAACACTTTGACCAGCCATCAAAGACCCATTTTCAACATCTCCTTCAATCACTGCTCTTCTTAATGCTCCAGCCCAAAATTTTTCTATCTCAAGTTGACCATCTTCTTTTGATACCTCTCCTTTATGATATTTTTCAATTACTTCCCTTTGAAATTTTATAAAGTCATCACTAGCTTTATTGGCTATAGCTCTCACTGGAATTACAGGAAAATCAGCACTGAGCTGCACAGAAGGCACTGCATTGCGTGCAGCTGATTTTATAAATATTTCTTTAAAATTTTTATGGGCAATTGACTCATTAGTGCAGACAAATAAAGTCCCTATTTGACAACCACTTGCTCCCATTTCAAGATAATTCACTATCATTTCACCTCTCCCTATTCCACCTGCAACAAACACAGGTATCGGTTCATCTTTGAAATATGGTAATATTTCTTGTGCAAGAACAGATGTGCTAACAGGACCTATGTGACCACCTGCTTCCATTCCTTCTATTATTAACGCATCCGCTCCCATTTTTACTAATTTTTTTGCCAGACTTAGTGCTGGTGCAAAACACATGACCTTAATTCCTGCATTCTTGATTTTCTCAATACTAGGTTTTGTTGGCACACCACCAGCGAGTACAATATGGCTAACTCGTGTTTCAATGCACACATCTATCAACTCACTTAAGTGAGGATGCATAGTAATCAAATTAACACCAAATGGCTTATTGGTTAGTTTTTGTGTTTCAGTTATTTCCTTCTTCAATAAGTCTGGAAACATAGCACCACATGCAATTACACCAAAACCACCAGCATTGGAGATTGCTGAAACTAGATTTCTCTCAGAAACCCAGCTCATAGCACCACCCATTATTGCAAATTTGTTACCGAGGAAATCTGTCCCCTTTTTCCAGAGACTGCTTAACTTTTCCATATAACCTATGTAATACGTTTAAAAATATTTTGTTTATCCATAAATGTATGCTTTAAAGCAGCAAGTATATGTAAAGTTATAAAGAATATCATAAAATAGGCAAGCACTGAATGTAATCCATTAGCTATGCTAGCCAAGTCTTTGTTTTTACTGATCAACAATGGAATATGAAAAAAATACTTAATATTTATACCAGAAGCAGAAGACATAACATAACCAGATAATGGCATTAGTATCATTAAAGAGTATAAGCCAAAATGTACTGTTTTGCTTGCATTGATTATTAATCGAGAAAAATTTGCTGGATATGCTGGAACATAGGTAAATATTCGAAGGAATATGCGTATGATGACTAACCCAAACACAGTGACGCCGGAAGCTTTGTGAATGGCATATATGCTGAACTTTATTTCATTGCTAACTGGCAAGCTTTTCATATACAACCCAGAACAAAGCATACTAATAATGAAAACAGCCATTAGCCAATGCATAATTCTTAAAGCTAGACTATATTTATCACTTTCCATTTTTGATTATCCTAAACTGTTATTTATATAACAGAAAAGCAATTTTTCAATCAAAATTTCTCTATGGTTAAGTTATTATGCCAAGATATACATATATTTAATAAATTAATGCTAAAATGATAATTTTAACTTAGGATAAATCTATGCTACAAGAATTATATGCAAACTTTGACGAGTATACTGTTGACCAAGCATTTACAATACCACTGAAATTCTGCAATTTCCATTCAGGTTCTCAGTATAACGAGGAAATGAAACTTCTTGGAGATGCGATGGGCTTTACAATGAGCACTACTCAAGGAGGAAAAGATTATGAGATGATCGGATATAATTTTGATCAGCTAATTCTCCGTACACACAAAGATGGCCGCGATCACGATATAAGGATCCAACCAAAGGACAAGAGCCTTGACCTTGATGTGTTCCATAGTTGCAAGCCAAATAGTAAGACAAATGTTGTAACTACAACAATAATAGCTCACGATTTAACTGCTAGACAAGTAGAAGCAATAAGAAACTTTTTGTATAAACCAAATAAGTTATAGACAACTAGCATTGTGCTAGCTGCTCTTACGATAAAGCAGCCAGGTGCTTAACTGAAGCAGTTATTTCCAAAATTGTAAGTTAAAAATAACTGCTTTTTCCTGCAACTTGCTCATTGTTATAACAGAAACGCTTTAACTTAACTTTTTCTTGAGTAGGGTCAAACTGTATAAACAAAAATAAATTGGTAATATTTCAAGTCTACCAAGTAGCATTAACAAAGATAGAAATAGCTTCGCTTCGTCACTAAAGGAAGCATAATTACCTGATGGACCAATTAAGTTGCTGAATCCAGGAGGCTTTGTT
Source organism: Wolbachia endosymbiont of Ctenocephalides felis wCfeT (assembly GCF_012277295.1). NCBI lineage: Bacteria > Pseudomonadati > Pseudomonadota > Alphaproteobacteria > Rickettsiales > Anaplasmataceae > Wolbachia > Wolbachia endosymbiont of Ctenocephalides felis. The sequence goes on along the minus strand of NZ_CP051156.1, from coordinate 712,647 downwards.
GCATCGCTCTTTGGATAGGAGGCAATGCATAATAAATTCATGAAGCTATCTCAAATTTAGCCATGCCTATTTCAGTAAATTTGTTCAGCAAATAACACTTGAGTAGCATTTCTTTCTCACGGTTAATCTCAGATTTGTTCCTAAAACTAAACCCAAATGTTTGCTTCAGTCGCGAGAAAAAACTTTCTATATAAGATCTCTTCCCATAATTTATCTCTTTTTTCCACTTCTTCATACCATCTTCACCATATGACTTTATGAACTTGATTGTAGAATTTCTCTCAGCCATATAATCCAGCTTTGGATGCTCCACTGCATTGTTTTGTAGTGGAATTTTTGTCTTTATGCCAAGCTCATTGCATAATTTGTATAACTTCTTTCGATTATATGCTCTGTCTGCATATAGTGTGCTTATATTGTATTTAGCATTAGCCCTTGCAATAAGATCACAGGCTCCATAGTGGTCAGAATAAACTCCACTACTGTATTTTGCAGCTATGACTTTTTTGCTACCTATCTCCAGCATTACATGCAATTTTCTTGTTTGCTTATAGCCACGGTACTTTCTATCTGTACCGTTTGCCTTACTATGGCCTGGAATATTATTGTAGATGCTTATTCCAGTGCTATCTATGGCGATCTCAATATTTTCCATACTGTTTTTATCATGTCTTCGATCATTAATTTTTAAGTTAAGCTTTTTGAATCTTCTGGAAGCCTGGGAATAGCTGATAACTTGCAAATTTTTTCCTATTTGCTCAAGGTATCCCGCTATAAACCCCACCGTTTGTCTTAGGCCTATTCTAAACAAATAAGTTATTATGTGAATTAGAATTACGACTTTATCACTATAAATATTGTTGCCACCGGCCATTTTGGGACTTTTTTCGTACCAATTTTCTATGGCATCGTTGACGTAATAAAAAATATTTCCTCTTTCTTGGAGAAATTTGTTATATTCGTAGCAGTTACTGACTTTCATTTTGACTGGCATATTTTTCCTTTGTCGGTTAAATACCTGTTTATAATGAATTTCGTCAGTAACTCCCAGTTCTTTTTACTTTAGCTATGCAACAAAGCCAATCCAGGACCAGAGTTTGTAAGTGTTGCAGAAACTGAGCTTATGCTAGTGATAGGGTCAGTGTTGATAAGGTAAGACATCACTATCGATGAAACAGTGAATGTTAATATGTAAATTGCAAAAAATATAAAAACAGAGCTGATTTCGTTATCTTCCAGAGTTTTATCATTAAATTTTACTTTATTCTCTGCTTCAGGGTTGATAATGGTACGAAAGTAGTTCCTTATTGATCTTAGGAAAATAATCATACGAAATATTTTTATACCACTACTTGTAGAACCGCTACATCCTCCAATAAATGTGAGAAAAAAAGCAAAGACTGATACGAAGCTCCAATTTATGTAATTGCAAATTGAGTAGCCAGTTGAAGTAATTAAAGATGTAATAGTGAACGTGCTGTATCTGAACAATAAAGGCACTTCTAAATCAACATTTTGATATAACCAAAAGCACGTAAGTAAAGATGAGATAGTAACTACCATAATAAAATAGTAAACCTGTTCATCATAGCAGATGTCTAGTTTTCTGATGATTTTCAAGTAGCTAAGAAAAGGTAGGGACCCCAGAATCATAAATATGATTGTTATTACTTCTAATGTGGGACTATTGTAGTGCCCTATAGAATCATTATAGTTAGAAAAACCACCGGTTGCAACAGTAGACATTCCATGGCATATGGCATCAAATAATGACATGCCGGCTAGATAGTAAAAGAAAACGCACAACAAAGTTAGGCTGTAGTATATTCCCGTGATGTAAATCACTACAGTTCTAGTATTTGGCAGCCTTTTTTTGATAGCATCTGAATATTCAGAGTAAAGTAAATTATTGAGGCTGATTACTTTAAAGAGAGGAAAAACTGCAATTCCGATAGTTATAATTCCAAGTCCACCTATGCAGTGTAATATTGCTCTCCATAGTAATATTCCTGGGGATTGTTCCTCAATATTATTGAATATGGTTGCTCCTGTTGTTGTTATTCCAGACACTGCTTCAAATAACGCATCAGAATAGCTCTGATTATTAAGATAGAATGGAATCGCTGCAAATATAGATGAAGCAATCCATGTACAGCCAGTGATCGCAAAAATTGCTGACGTGCTATGCAGTTTGTTCAACTTACCAAGCAGAGTAAAGACTACCCCGAATGAACAAGTAATTGCGAATCCAGCTAGAAAATTTTCCCATTCATAGCCACAGTACTTGTTGGTAATTGCAGGAATGAGCATTATCAAGCCAAATAATATTAGAAATGCTCCAATAATAAATGCAATTGAACGCAAAAGTTGTAAAATTTGAGAATTTTCCATTTTAAAAATTATTTCTTGTCAATTTACAAACTTGCATTTTATCTAAGTTATTGGTACCCTGGTAAAAATCGGGGCGTAGCGCAGCCTGGTAGCGCATTTGGTTTGGGACCAAAGGGTCGGGAGTTCAAATCTCTCCGCCCCGACCAGTTATTTTTCTCCAGATGGGATGCCATACTAGTAGCTGACACCTACGGAGTCTTTTTGTTATCCTATGACTTGACCCACAGCTGTATGAACACTGTATTTTTCCCGACAGGAGGGTGTTATCCCAGTACTTGATACTGGGTCCAGCCTTTTAATTCCATTCAAAATAACTTTTATATTCATCATTTATGCCCAATCAAAATTCCTGGATTCTAGCGTCACGCGCTAGAATAACACCATTTCCTAATGTGTGAAGACCATCATCAAATTACAATGTTCGTTATGGTCAAGCCGTAGGACGACAAGAAGTGACTTCATAAAATATATTAAGATAGATACTCATATTCACTAATAGTTAATATATTATATTTATTATAATTAATATATTAACAATAACTGAGAATTAAAAGTGTCTGCAGTAAAACAAGAAGAAAATATAAAGCCGCCTGAAGAAAAAAAGGGAGATAAAAAGCCTGGTTTAGGAAAAAGAATATTAGGTTATGTGCCGTGGCGAACAGCAATAACAGCTACCATGTGTTTTATTCCAGTTGCTGGGCCCATTCGGCTTTGTTGCATCGCTCTTTGGATAGGAGGCAATGCATAATAAATTCATGAAGCTATCTCAAATTTAGCCATGCCTATTTCAGTAAATTTGTTCAGCAAATAACACTTGAGTAGCATTTCTTTCTCACGGTTAATCTCAGATTTGTTCCTAAAACTAAACCCAAATGTTTGCTTCAGTCGCGAGAAAAAACTTTCTATATAAGATCTCTTCCCATAATTTATCTCTTTTTTCCACTTCTTCATACCATCTTCACCATATGACTTTATGAGCTTGATTGTAGAATTTCTCTCAGCCATATAATCCAGCTTTGGATGCTCCACTGCATTGTTTTGCAGAGGAATTTTTGTCTTTATGCCAAGCTCATTGCACAATTTGTATAACTTCTTTCGATTATATGCTCTGTCTGCATATAGTGTGCTTATATTGTATTTAGCATTAGCCCTTGCAATAAGATCACAGGCTCCATAGTGGTCAGAATAAACTCCACTACTGTATTTTGCAGCTATGACTTTTTTGCTACCTATCTCCAGCATTACATGCAATTTTCTTGTTTGCTTATAGCCACGGTACTTTCTATCTGTACCGTTTGCCTTACTATGGCCTGGAATATTATTGTAGATGCTTATTCCAGTACTATCTATGGCGATCTCAATATTTTCCATACTGTTTTTATCATGTCTTCGATCATTAATTTTTAAGTTAAGCTTTTTGAATCTTCTGGAAGCCTGGGAATAGCTGATAACTTGCAAATTTTTCCCTATTTGCTCAAGGTATCCCGCTATAAACCCCACCGTTTGTCTTAGGCCTATTCTAAACAAATAAGTTATTATGTGAATTAGAATTACGACTTTATCACTATAAATATTGTTGCTACCGGCCATTTTGGGACTTTTTTCGTACCAATTTTCTATGGCATCGTTGACGTAATAAAAAATATTTCCTCTTTCTTGGAGAAATTTGTTATATTCGTAGCAGTTACTGACTTTCATTTTGACTGGCATATTTTTCCTTTGTCGGTTAAATGCCTGTTTATAATGAATTTCGTCAGTAACTCCCAGTTCTTTTTACTTTAGCTATGCAACAAAGCCACTTAAAATCCGGAATTTCTCCTTTTTCACCCTTCTCTCCTGGCTGCCCACGCGGTCCTTGAGGACCTCTTTCACCTCTTTGACCAGGCTGGCCTTCTTGACCATCCACTCCATCTTTTCCTGGTTCACCTTGTGGCCCACGCGGCCCTTCAAAACCTCTTGGACCTCTTTCACCTTGCTTGCCTTGTTCACCTTGTGATCCTTTATCGCCTGGTGGACCTTTTACACCAGGATCACCTGCCGGACCTTTATCACCTTGCGGACCTTGTTTACCTTCAGGCCCTATCGGACCATCTTGCCCTGGCTGACCATCCACTCCATCTTCACCTGGCCTGCCAGGTAGACCTGGATAACCTCTTGGACCTCTTTCACCTTGCTGACCTGTTGGCCCCACTGGACTTTCTTGACCATCCACCCCATCTTTACCTGGTTCACCATCTTCCCCTTTTTGACCCCTTATTTCTCGTTTCAGTCTAGTGTTGTGCTTTAGCCTATTCATAACCTCTGATGCCCTTCCTTGAAAAAATCGGTCAACACTGTCGTCAACCATACCTCTTACCAGTTCAGACTTACCCATTTTTTTACCTTCCTTATCTAAATATTCAGCTAAATGTTCAACAAATTTATAATCAGAAACTTTGTCAATTTTAGTCGTTGCCAGACCTATTAACTCACCATGTTCTAAATTATTCATTAACTGCCCAGAAGCTCCCCAAGTAGTAACTCTATCAATAACTTCCTCTTTTACCATTTCATTCAATTTATCATCATCAAATGATCTTTTAGGTCGACTTTTCTGCGCTAGTTTGCTTGCAATTTCTGCAAAACTTATATCTTCTCCATCTTCCCCTTTTTCTCCTTGTTTACCTATTTCTCCAGGCCTTCCACGCTGCCCTTCCAACCCTCTTTTACCTTGCGGACCTTGTAGGCCTGTTGGCCCTTCTTTACCATCCACTCCATCTTCACCTGGCCTTCCAGGTGGACCTGGATAACCTCTTGGACCTCTTTCACCTTGCAGTCCTTGCTGACCTTCAGGTCCTGTTGCACCCTGTAGCCCTGTTGGTCCTATATCTCCATCCTTACCAGGTTCACCATCTTCTCCTCTTGGACCTCTTGCTCTTCCAGGATTATTCCTTAGTGCTGCTGTAATAGCACCAACCCTTGCGTTAAAGAAATAGTTAAGAATATGCTCAACAGTTGCACTGGCCTCACTTGGATTATTCTTTAAACCACCATACTCAAGTAAATACTTAGCTAACTTTTCCCCATCTATTCTTTCCTCAACTACTGGTAAAGCTGTTTCAGGTTTATCTAAACTAGAATGCAAAAGAAGGTACTTTGCTTTTCACAAGCTCACGTGCATCCTCTTCACTCATTGCGCCTTTTCGAACAAGTAACTCTGCAAGCTTTCTCGCAAATTCCTCATATTTCCTAAAGGCATCAGGGTCAGGATTATTTTTCTTCGTAGCTTCTCCAGTTATTTCATTAATAGTATCTTCTGTAATTTTTTTCGCCTCTTCTGGAGCAAGCTTACTTACCACACATTCAGTAAGTTGGGCTGGATCAACTTTACTTAGAAGACTTTGTGGATCAAGATTAACCTTGTTAGCAATCTGAGTTGCAAGATTACCACCCGTACCGGTTGCATTAAGCACTGTAGTACCAAGCTCAGTTTTATTATTCGTAATCAATTCTTGAGCAACATCTGTAACACTTGGGCTTTTGCCATCCTCTCCATCTTTTCCCGACCTTCCAGGCGGACCTTGATTACCCATTGGACCTCTTGCATTTCCAGGATCATTTCTAAGTTCATCGGCAATCTTAACTGCAAATGGGCCAGTCCAGTCATTTTTTAAATGATGATGCACGTTCATTCTAAAAGGTTGATAATTCCCTATTTCTGATGATAATTTACTTCGGCTCTGATCATATGGGTCTTTGATATTAAGTATCGCCTCTCCCAGCTCAGTTGATTTGGTAGTGACTAATACATTTGCAACATCTTGAGCGCTTGAATCTGCACCTTTTTTTCCCTCTTTTCCTTGAATACCTTGAAGTCCTCTTGGACCTGTTGGGCCTCTAAGTCCCTGAGCACCATCTCTACCAGCCGGTCCTTCTGGATCTATCGCTTTTCCAGGATCCCTCCGTAATTCTCCTGCAATTTCCTTTTTTAAAACAGCAAGGTTTGAACTAGTCATAAGTTCCGTTACAACCTCTTGAGCATTTGCACCTCTTATACCTTCAGCTCCTCTTGGACCTGCAGGTCCTGTAGTACCGTCTGCACCTTTAACGGCTTCTTGAAAATTGCTATCAGCTTTTAATTTTTCTTTTACTTTATCAGCTAGTGTTTTTTGAGTATGTGTAGTATCTCCTGGATCTATCATTTTCTTTAAAAGCACTGCTTCCGTAAATGTAGTATTCTTTATAAGACTACCGGCAATTTCATCGCTAGTTGGAATCTTGCTATCTCTACTTGGTGAACCTTGTGGTCCAGTTAGCCCCGTAAGGCCACGCTCCCCTCTTTCACCTTTAACTAGCGCTTGTAAATCACTTTCCCTACGCACAAGCTGTGTAAAATAATGTGCTACCCCATCTCGCAAAATATGACCTTGCACGTTGTCCTTTTCTAAAATAGCTGCCGCTAAAGGATATGAATGTGTTCTGTCAGAAGATATTTTGCTAGCAACAGCATCAACGCTTATTACTTCGGCTGCTTGTGATATTTTTTGTATCTGACCTTCCAGCTCAAACTGCTTAAGCAAAAAGCGATCTATATTTGCCTCATCCAAGCTAAAAGGTATAACATATCTCACATTCCCTATATTGCCAATAAGCTCGCATTCATAATCCTCGCCTTCTTTCTTAGTTATCTTCACCTGAGGATAAGAGAGCGTATGAGTCAAAGTACTATATTCATAAAGCTGTAACTTATCATCAACAAGAACCCCGTACTTGTTTGCAAGAAAAATACCCTAATGATCAGGAGCTTCTGCCCTATAATAACTATTTTTACAATTTGATGATTTTTCAATATTACCTGACATCCCAGCTTTGTAATACAGTGAAGCATCAAAATCTCCACCACCTATGAGCTCGTTTTTCGTGAGTCCTTGAGCTCCTTACAAGCATGCTGCTCAGAGTACTCGATCGACTTTCAAGTGATAAAACATAATCGTATGATTCAGCATCTCGCTTCAGCACTACTTTACAATTATTCCCACATCCTAGTTTTACCCTGTGTGCACTACCACCTGAAGTAGGATATAACAGCTCAAGTGCATTGCCAAAAAAAGCACATCCCAAGATCGGTAATCCACCTATTATCTTCTTAGTATCAGCATCCCCTATTAAGGCTTTATATGCACCTTGAACAGTTAAGCTATTTTGATATATCTTGTCTAATTTAGCTCCAGGTAAAACCTCAAAGGTTTTTTGAAAAATTACATCTGCTGAACTTGCTGGCATCTCACTTTATCTATGCTGATTTTGTCTAGCTAGATATAATATAATTATTGAGTATATATTAACTAGGACTGATTTTCAGTAGATTATGGAAATGATTTAGAAAAGATCCTATCAATAACACCTTCAATAGTTTGCTCACTCAGCAAACTATTTGGCTCACCTAATTTTCTTGTAGAAAAACATTTAATTGTTTTATCAGTTAAACAGTTCAAGAGAGGATAAGCAACTATACTTACTATAGTAGCCAGAGCACCTATCGCTGCAGGTGATGCAAAACCAAGAGCAACTAATCCAACCCCTACTCCAAAACAAAAACCAATTTCTATAATATTCCTTACATAATGCCTAGCACTATCAAAATCTTCCTTAATAAATTCAAAACCTTCTTCTAGCTCTTGAACAAGCTCCTCACCAAATTCTCCCAAAGTGCCATCATCACAACACTCTTCAAGAAAATTTATACTCCAATCTATACACCTAAACGCAGAGCGCGGATTCGCAATAAATAACAACAGAAATGGGTATGCAGCACCAATAATTCCACCAACAACAAAAGGTGATAAATTAGTAAAACTAAGTGCTAAACCTGCAAGCGTCCCCATAATGGCCGCAGAACTTACTAATGTCACCACACCTAAAGATAGAACTAGTAACTTAACTTTTTTCATACGATTTTGAAGCACCACTACATGCTATGGTTAGCATATTTAATTCATTGGTCAATATATTTCTTGTGTTAACAGCTGTGTATTGAGTACTGGGGTATATTAACGATATTCACCATGATCTTTATCGCTTCTTACTTGTTCAACGTTACCTTTTTCAAGCTTACTACTTACTTCTTCCTCATCTGTACTAGCTTCACTAGAAACGGATATGTAGCACTAATAACTCCACCGGTAATAGAAGAGGCTAAAGGGACTAAATGGGATAAATTAGCGAAACTTAGAGCTAAACCCACAAGTGCTCCAATAATGGCCGCAGAACTTACTAACATCACCATATCTAAAGTTAATGTTAGCAACTTAACTTCTTTCATATGATTTTGAAATAGTATTACATGTTAACCATAGCATGCTTAATTTGTGTAGTCAATCTCTATCAAATAAAAACATCATAATTTGATTAATTAATCTAAATAGTAAAATATTATATTTTTGTATCCATTCAGGTGTATGGCTTAAGAAGCAATAGCCAGTAGGTTTTGAAAAGGATTTAACTTCTTTTGCCTCCAAGTCAAGTACAATGAAATTATCCTCTCAAGAAACATATTTCCCCGTTTCGATTGTGTAAAATATGAAACTTTTCGGTAAACAACGTAATGCCGAATCTGTCGCTCAGCATAGTTGTTTGTCAGTGGAATATTTTCTGGATCGTCCAAAAATTTCCACATCATCAGATCCGATTTCATGATATTTTTTGCTACTCGAGACGCTCCAATTGCCTCGGGTAAATTTGATATATTCTTTAAGTAATATCTCGTTCGCTTGCGTAATTTTCTTGCTCTTCTTATGAACCTTAATGTGTCTATTTCATCCTTTAACAGAGCTTTTTTCAATGCAAATAATTCAGTAGCAACATTCCTTAAATAATACCCCAAAACTTTCACTTCGCTATTCCAACTATGAGACAACCTTTCAAAATCTCTTGCTAAATGTGCCCAACAGACCTGCCTTTTCTTGCTGGAAAAGTAGTTGTAAGCTGCATATCTGTCGGTCACTACTAGGTTGTTATTCTTTCCAAATTTACTATTTTCCAGGACTTTCATCCCTCTTGACTCTGTCAATTTGATCACACTTCCTATTTTGCTCGCAAACATCCAGCACCAGCCCTGTTTACCTTTGTTGTAATGGCTAGTTTCATCGATATGTAAAATTTTGCTCTTGCTTACCTCTTCCTCAATTTGCTCATATGCTTCTTGGCATTTTTCTGCCACTCTAGCCTCGCTATTTGATACACTACCGACGCTGATATCCAGGTTGAAAATGTCCTTTATAATATTTGCCACTTCTTTTTTCGAATTCTTGTAAAATCCACTTAATGCTGTAATTACTGACTTAACTCTTGGACCAAATGTGTCCGCAGTTACTCCTTCTTGTAGCTTGCTACTTTTTCTTTTTCCACATCTTTTGCAATGTCCATGCTGTAGTTGATATTCAACTACATACGGCTTGATTTCCGGCAAATCGACCTTTTGATGAGTATACGGATCTTTTGATACCGCAATTTCTCCTCTGCACTCACACGTATTGGGCAGTTCTATTTTTACCATCTCATCTGCCTCCATTTTAGGGCGGTAACTGCCTTTATGTCCAACCTGTGCTCCTACTTTCCTGTCACTTTTTGGCTTATTTTCCCTCATCTTATATAATTCTTTGGAGCTTGGTATAGATGAATTTTTTGAATTTAAGCCAAGCCTTTCTTTTAACTCAGCGTTTTCGATCCTTAGCGCTTTATTTTCTGCTTTAAGCTCTTCTATTTTTGTTTCTAACTTTTCTATAGTCTGCTTAAACTTTTGCAAAATTCTAAAAGATCAACCATATTACCTCACAGCCACTCTAGTTTACCTTTTTAGCATTCCTTGTCTACTCTTTATTTTACCGCCCGGCTGAATGGATACTTAGATGGTTTAGATGAAAAGCAGAAGGCATATTGCATACCTAAAGTGATTAGCAGTTGTTATCGTGCTATAGGTGACCGCAAGCTTGGTAAGTTATTAAACATACCAGAAATATTTAACCTATATGTAAGTTATATCGAGTCGATAGATGGTATAACAGGTTTATTTAATTATATTTACAAAAAACAAAAAGAGATACTTAATCCAAAAAGTGAGGTGGCCAAAATATGTCTAAGAGTAGGCCCAAATCGTATCAGTGATGTAAAATTACTCCTGAAAACAAGACTTCGCAACAGGGTGTTAAAATTTATAACCACAATAGCAGATAATCCTGAACAGTATGTTAGCAAGGCAGTTGATCAAGGATGTTCATCTAAAAAAAGAGAAAACGAGGAAAGAGAAAGTACGCTTCCTTTAAAAAAACGGAGGATTACGATGACTTCATGCGAAAACCCATCCGGTAACCAAAGTATAGAAGGACAGAGTACTGAAATGACTTCACGTGAAAACCCATTCGGTAGCTTCACTTTATATCAGCTGGTAGGTATATTACGTTTGGCACAACAAACCACCCCTTCAACAACTATGTCATCAGCTGTACCAACCAGTCAGCAATTCGGTAACTTCAATTTAGTACAACTGAGAGATATATTACGTTCGGAACAACACACTACCCCTTCAACAACTATGTCATCAGCTGCACCTGCGAAACAGTGTCATCCCAGTGCCCAGACACTGGGCTGGCTTTGTTGCATAGCTAAAGTAAAAAGAACTGGGAGTTACTGACAAAATTCATTATAAACAGGCATTTAACTGACAAAGGAAAAATATGCCAGTCAAAATGAAAGTCAGTAACTGCTACGAATATAACAAATTTCTCCAAGAAAGAGGAAATATTTTTTATTACGTCAACGATGCCATAGAAAATTGGTACGAAAAAAGTCCCAAAATGGCCGGTAGCAACAATATTTATAGTGATAAAGTCGTAATTCTAATTCACATAATAACTTATTTGTTTAGAATAGGCCTAAGACAAACGGTGGGGTTTATAGCGGGATACCTTGAGCAAATAGGAAAAAATTTGCAAGTTATCAGCTATTCCCAGGCTTCCAGAAGATTCAAAAAGCTTAACTTAAAAATTAATGATCGAAGACATGATAAAAACAGTATGGAAAATATTGAGATCGCCATAGATAGCACTGGAATAAGCATCTACAATAATATTCCAGGCCATAGTAAGGCAAACGGTACAGATAGAAAGTACCGTGGCTATAAGCAAACAAGAAAATTGCATGTAATGCTGGAGATAGGTAGCAAAAAAGTCATAGCTGCAAAATACAGTAGTGGAGTTTATTCTGACCACTATGGAGCCTGTGATCTTATTGCAAGGGCTAATGCTAAATACAATATAAGCACACTATATGCAGACAGAGCATATAATCGAAAGAAGTTATACAAATTGTGCAATGAGCTTGGCATAAAGACAAAAATTCCTCTGCAAAACAATGCAGTGGAGCATCCAAAGCTGGATTATATGGCTGAGAGAAATTCTACAATCAAGCTCATAAAGTCATATGGTGAAGATGGTATGAAGAAGTGGAAAAAAGAGATAAATTATGGGAAGAGATCTTATATAGAAAGTTTTTTCTCGCGACTGAAGCAAACATTTGGGTTTAGTTTTAGGAACAAATCTGAGATTAACCGTGAGAAAGAAATGCTACTCAAGTGTTATTTGCTGAACAAATTTACTGAAATAGGCATGGCTAAATTTGAGATAGCTTCATGAATTTATTATGCATTGCCTCCTATCCAAAGAGCGATGCAACAAAGCCGGCTGGACACCACTTTATGCTGCTGCTGCTGAAGATCGTTTAGCACCGAACAGAAAAATCTGTCAAATCAGGAAAAAACTCCCAATTTAAGTTTTTAGTAGTTTTTAAGTATAATTATAGGAAGCGCTTCTGCAGTTATAACCGTAATCTTCACTGGTGCCATAAGTGCCCGTCGTTTAGCGTGGTTTTGGAGGAACGGTCAGATCATTGATGGAGTCTTTTAGACTACCTCGGTTAGGAGATTGTATTATCAACCGCCCCAAGCTGAAGCGCTTTACTTATTATAAATTATAGGAGCTATCATGAAAAAAGCCATGAAAAAAGCAAAAAAAAGTAAATTAGAAGTAATGAACCCTAACGCAGCAGGAATAGACATTGGTTCAGCTGTACATTATGTATGTGTGCCAGAGGGAAGAGATGAGCAACGTATACAAAAATTTAGCTGCTTTACAGAAGACCTTCATAATATAGCAAAGTGGTTAAAGAAGTGCAAAGTTACTACAATAGCTATGGAATCAACAGGAGTGTACTGGATTCCTTTGTTCCAAGTACTTGAAACATATGGACTTGAGGTAAAGCTGGCAAATGCAAGACATGTAAAAAATGTGCCAGGAAGAAAGTCAGATGTCCAGGATTGCCAATGGCTTCAACAGCTACATAGTTATGGATTGATTCAAGGATCATTTAGGCCAGATGATCAAATGTGTGTATTACGTGGTTATGTTCGGCAACGTAAAAACCTAATTGAAAATGCATCTACACATATCAATCGTATGCAAAAGGCATTAATACAAATGAATATCCAATTACATAAAGTTATAAGCGATATTACTGGTGTTACAGGAATGCAAATTATTAAAGCAATAGTAGAAGGTGAAAGGAATCCTGAAAAATTAGCTGAATTTAGAAGTGTGAATATGAAGAATGATAAGGCTACTATAGCAAAAGCATTAACAGGCGATTATAGAGAAGAACATTTGTTTGTATTAAAGCAAGAATATGAAACATATAATTTTTTTCAAGAGAAAATAATTGAATGTGATAAAAGTATAGAAAATTATTATAAAACATTGGAAACGAAGTCTGATGAAAGTAAAGAGTTAGGTAGGGAAAAAAATAAGTCTAGAAGAGGCAGACCAAACTTCACTTTGCGTGAAGAATTGTATCGGGTAACTGGTACAGATTTTACCAAAATTCCTGGATTTGATGTGTTAACTGTGCAAACTATTATTTCAGAGGTTGGTATTGATCATAGTAAATGGCGATCAGAAAAGCATTTTACCTCATGGTTGGGACTCAGCCCTGGTAATAAGATTACAGGGGAAAAAGTATTAGGAACAAAAACTCGTAAAGTTATTAACCGCGCTACAAATGCTTTTAGAATGGCTGCTTATTCTGTGGGAGGTAGTAAGAGTGCATTAGGTGCGTATTGTAGGAAATTAAAAAAACGACTAGGACCAATAAAAGCAATTACTGCGACGGCAAGAAAATTAGCATGTATCTTTTATCAAATGTTGAAATACGGGCAGGAGTATGTGGAAAAAGGGATGGAATATTATGAAACATGTTATAAAGAGAGAGTTGTAAAAAACTTGGTCAAGAAGGCACGGGAACTTGGTTATATCTTGATTCAACAAGAAGAACTAATTGAGGGAGTTTCTTAGGAGAAGTTGTAAAGCTCCTTGTAGATAAAAAAGCTGATATTAGTATTAAAAATAATAATGGTAAAACCCCGTTGGACCTTGCCAAAGAAAAGGGCAATACAGGTATTGTAGATGTTTTTTTTGCACAACAAGAAAGAGACGAAAAATTATTTACTGTAATAGATAATGGGAATGAAGATGATATAAATCAGGCACTTGAAGGTGGTGCGAATATTAATGCTGTAAACGTGCATGGCTGGACACCTCTTCATGTTGCTGCTAAAAGAGGTAATTCAGAAATTATGCAACTTCTCTTAACAAAGAGAGGAATTAAAGTGAACCGTGCAAACGGTTTTGGTGATACGTCTCTTCATATTGCTTCTCGAGAAGGTCATTTGGAAGTTGTTAAAGCGCTACTAAGGCACAAACCTGATATTAATGCTGCAAACGAAAATGGCTGGACATCTCTTTTTGTTGCTTCTCAAGAAGGTAATTTGGAAGTTGTTAAAGCACTGCTAAGGCACGGATCTGATATTAATGCTGCAAACAAGCATGGCTGGACGCTTCTTCATATTGCTATTCTTAGAGGTAAGTTAGAAGTTGCAAAGCTTCTTGTAGAGAGAGGAGCTGATATTAATGTTGAAGATCATAATGGTCAAACCCCGTTGGAATTTGCCAAAAAAAAGGGCCATACAGGTATTGTGGATGTTCTTAGGGAAATACAAGCACAACAAGAAAGAAACAAAAAGTTATTTGCTGCAGGGAATTCAGATGGTGTGAAGCAGGCACTTAAGGATGGTGCTGATGTTAATGCTATAGATCAGTGTGGCTGGACACCTCTTTTTGTTGCTTCTCGAGACGGTAATTTTGAAGTTGTTGAAGAGCTTCTAAATCATGGCGCTGAAGTTAATGTTGTGGATCAGGATGATGGTTGTACATCTCTTTTTATTGCTGCTGAGAGAGGTCATTTAGACGTTGTTCGACTTCTCTTAGAAGAAAGAGGAATTGAGATGAATCTTGCAAACAAGCATGGTTGTACGCCTCTTCATATTGCTGTTAATAGAGGTCGTTTAGAAGTTGTAAAGCTCCTTGTAGATAAAAAAGCTAATATTAGCATTGGAGATAATGATGGTAAAACCCCGTTGGACCTTGCCAGAAAAGAAGGCCATATAGAAATAGTTACCTTGCTAAGTAGTGCAGACATTGAATCTGCACAAAATCCGGATCTTGATCCACAGCCAACTCTAAGTAGTGCGGGTACACCATCACACATACCTAAAAGTAACGCTGCTGAGCGAGCACAAAGGCAATCAACCAATCCGAAGCATTTCTTAGGAATCTCTTCAAAAGGTTGGATGATAATAGGTTCAGTCGTACTATGCGTTATGGGATTTACACTCGCTGCAACGGGAGTTATTGAAATTGCCGCTATTGGACTTGTTGCAACAGCTATAATATCGGGAATAGTAGGTGCAGTTATTGGTGGAGCATCTGGATATCTCACTAATGTAGCGGCAGATAAGTGCTTTGGTTTGCAAGCTCAAGCTGCATAGTATATAATGCTCCTAAATCTCAATTTTTTCCTGTATAGTTTGCAGACAGGTTCCTAGGTGTACAATCTCATATCCTGTACTATTCATGCCTTGAAATTAGTACATGGAATGCCTATCTTTAATGGTTAGGCGTTAAGTTATATATGAGCAAAAAAGACTACTATGATCTGCTGGAAGTGGATAGGAATGCTAGTGTTGATGAGATAAAAAAGGCATATAAAAAACTGGCACTAAAGTATCATCCTGACAGAAATCCTGGTAATAAGGAAGCAGAGGAAAAATTTAAAGAAGTAACTGCTGCATATGAAGTGTTGTCTGACTCTCAAAAAAGGGCAGGTTATGATCGCTATGGCCATGATGGTACCTCTAACGGTGGTTTTGATTTTAGTCAAGGTTTTAGTTCTGCAGAGGATTTTAGTGATATATTTAACGACTTTTTTGGAGGTGGTTTTGGTGGTGGTTCAAGGACAAAAAGAGGTTCAGCAAGCCAAGGAGCAACAGGTGCAGATTTGCGTTATGATCTTGAGATTAGCTTAGAAGATGCATTTCAAGGAATACAAGCTCCTATACACTATGTAACAAATGTAAAATGTGGTACCTGTAGTGGTACAGGTAGTGAAGGGGCCGTTAAACCAGTTCAATGCCATACATGCCAAGGTAGTGGGAGAATTAGAGCGCAACAAGGCTTTTTTACCATCGAAAGGACATGTACTACATGTTATGGAGAAGGAGAAATAATAAAAAATAAATGTAATAAATGTGGTGGTAGTGGACGTAAAAGAGATGAGGTAAATATATCGGTTTCAATTCCAAAAGGTGTAGAAGAAGGTACTAAAGTAAAAGTTAGTGGTAAAGGGGAAGCTGGAACAAGGAATGGAAAAAACGGGGATTTATATGTATGTGTGAAAATAGCTCCACACAAAATCTTTGTTCGCAATAAAGCAGATTTGCACTGTAAAGTGCCAATAAGAATGACGCTGGCTGTGCTTGGTGGTGAGATTGAAGTTCAGTCAATTGATGGTGCTAAAATAGGAGTTAAAGTTCCAGAGGGTGTTCAAACTGGTACTAAACTACGCTGTAGGGATAAGGGTATGCCATATATGAATTCACATGCACGCGGTGATTTATATGTGCAGGTTATAGTTGAGACTTTAAATATAAAGAACTTAACCAAAAAACAAATTGAGCTAATAAAAGCATTTGAAGAAGAAGAAAGTGCGAATATGAAAGAACAAGCCGAAGGGTTTTTTGGTAAGGTAAAAAAAAAGTAAGAAATTTACTGAAAAAAATGTAGTATATTGAGGATCTGGCTGTGTATCAAACGCTGACTTAAATTCAATAGGCTTCTTTTTTGAAAGTCTGTTTTTGTTAACCCGTACCCAGAAAACTTGTATGGATTTTCCTTGCTTCTGTGGTATTATAGGCATGTGTTATAAAATAAGTAGATATGGATAAATCGGCATACGAGATAATAGAGCATGAATACGACGTAGTGGTCGTAGGTGCAGGTGGGGCAGGTCTTAGAGCAACACTTGGCATGGCTGCTAATTTTTCAGTTGCGTGTATTTCTAAAATTTTTCCAACACGAAGCCATACAGTTGCAGCACAAGGTGGAATAAGTGCTGCTCTTAGTAATATGGGTGAGGATGACTGGCGTTGGCATGCATACGATACTATAAAAGGTTCAGACTGGCTTGGTGATCAAGACGCCATAGAATATATGTGCAAAAATGCTGCAAAGGCTGTTATCGAGCTAGAAAATTTCGGGGTGCCTTTTTCTCGTACGGAAAACGGAAAAATATATCAGCGTGCCTTTGGAGGTATGACAACTCAATTTGGTAAAGGAAAGTCGGCACAACGCACTTGTGCAGCAGCAGATAAAACAGGGCATGCAATCCTACATACTCTGTATCAACAATGTCTCAAATTGAATGCTGAGTTTTTTGTTGAGTATTTTGTAATTGATTTAATTATGGATAACGAAACAGGAGCGTGTTGCGGGGTTCTTGCTTGGTCGCTTTGTGATGGCACATTACACAGATTCCGTGCGCATTCAGTAGTTATGGCAACGGGTGGCTATGGTCGTGTTTATTTTTCTGCTACAAGTGCGCATACCTGTACAGGTGATGGTAATGGGATGGTAGTGAGAGCTGGCTTGCCGCTTGAAGACATGGAATTTGTACAATTCCACCCAACAGGAATATATGGTTCTGGGTGCTTAATGACAGAAGGGTGCCGTGGCGAAGGTGGTTATTTGGTGAACTCTGAAGGTGAAAAGTTTATGGAGCGTTATGCACCAAAGGCAAAAGATCTAGCTTCACGTGATGTGGTAAGTCGCGCCATAACGATTGAAATTAGAGAGGGAAGGGGAGTTGGGCCGAAGAAGGATTATATGCATTTAACAATAGCTCACCTTGATCCTGAGGTGATAAAACTCAGATTGCCAGGAATTAGTGAAACTGCAAAAACTTTTGCTGGAGTTGATGTAACTAAAGATCCGATACCAGTTATTCCAACAGTTCATTACAATATGGGTGGAATTCCAACCAATTATAATGGAGAAGTAATTACTTTAAATAAAGGCAAAGAAGTAGTAGTAGAAGGGTTATTTGCAATTGGAGAAGCTGCATGTGTTTCTGTGCATGGTGCAAATCGGCTTGGTTCTAACTCACTACTTGATCTTGTGGTTTTTGGGAGAGCTGCAGCACTGAGAGCAAAAGAAAAGGTCAAACCTAATGAAACGCATAAAAAACTGCATTCTAATTGTACGGATCGGATAATGGATAGGTTCAATAAAATGCGTTTTGCTTCTGGTGGTTATAGAGTAGCACAAATACGCAGTGAAATGCAGAATACTATGCAAAAATATGCATCAGTGTTCCGTACTGCCGAAGTTTTAGAAGAAGGTAAAAAAGCTATAAAAGAGGTAGCGAAAATGATGCCTGATATTGCACTTGAGGATCGTAGCATGATATGGAATAGTGATCTGGTTGAAGCATTGGAACTTGCTAATATGATGCCACAAGCAATTATTACCATGGAATGTGCAGCTAATCGAGAAGAAAGTAGAGGTGCACATGCACGTGAGGATTTTCCAGAGCGTGATGATAAAAATTGGATGAAGCATAGCATGGCATGGCTTAAAGAGAAGAAAGGAGAAACCAATGTAAAGATTGACTACAAAAAGGTAGCAGAGAAAACTCTGACTAATGAAATTGATTTTATAGCACCAGAAAAGAGGGTCTATTAGTTAATTTTGTAATCAATTTAAGAAAAAAGTAGCGATATTTTATTTCCCGGCGAACGCTCTACTTTATTTTCTAACTCTAATTCCAGCAGTGCCATTAAGGCTAAATTTGTGGAAAGTCCACTTGTTGATATAAGTTCATCTATATCAACTGGCATGGAGCTTATATGATTAACTATCACACTTTTTGCTTGTTGTAATCCTTCTTGTTTAAAGTCTTCTTTGTCAAACTCTGAATACTCAATGTCAAACAGATTTTTTTGCTGTGTAGGTAAGTTGAATCTAATGCTTTCTATTATGTCATCTGCAGATTCGATAAGTTTTTCACCATTTTTTATTAAATAATTGCTACCGCTACAACGTGAATCCAAAGGGAAACCTGAAACTGCAAATACTTCTCTTCCTTGGTTTAAAGCAAGATTTGCTGTAATTAGCGAACCAGAGCGCTTTGATGCTTCAATCACTACGACACCAAGTGATACACCAGATATAATCCGATTTCTTTGAGGAAAATACTGAGGCTTTGGTTGGGTAGAAAAGGGAAGTTCAGTAATTACTAATCCTCCGTTCTCAATAATTTTTTTGTATAAATCTAAATTTTCTTTTGGATATACTATGTCAATCCCGCTTGCTACGACAGCAATTGTAGGGTGATTTTTATATATTATGCTATTTGCTGCTGTGTCAATTCCTCTTGCAAGCCCAGAAGCAATTACAAAGCCAGCTTCACTTAAATCAAGTGAAAGTTTATTGGCAAAATTTCTTCCATTCATTGATGCATTGCGCCCGCCGATTATTGCAATTATCTCACGATTTAATAGTGATATGTCACCAAGTGCAGTTATTACAGGTGGGCGATCTGAAATGTTTCTCAAAAGCTTTGGATAATCAGGGTCACAGGCGGATATGATTTTAGCTCCTATGCTTTTTGCGTTATTTATTTCTTTTTATGCACTTTGAATACTATATATTTTCTAATTATTGATTAATTTATTGAGATATTCTGATGCTTTGTTTAATGATCCACATGCTCTTAGCACACTGAAAAATTTTGTTGACCCTAAAGTTCTAGCAAAGCTTAACCACACTGCTAATTCTTCATCGTTTAGTTTATGTATCTTCATAGAAGAATTTTCATTCATTAATACAACTAAAAGTATACTTCAAAAGTATTCAACAATATATGAATATCTCAATCAATATTACATCAAAAGACTTGAGTTTTTAATTAGTTTAGTGTACTCAAAGTAATATAAACATAAAATTTTTCATGACGCATTTTGTTACAGATAAATGCATAAAATGTAAATATACGGATTGCGTAGAGGTATGTCCTGTTGACTGCTTTTATGAAGGCAAAAACATGCTGGTAATTAACCCAGATGAGTGCATTGACTGTGGAGTGTGTATACCTGAATGTCCAGTTGATGCAATTGTAACTGACGATGCTATAAAAGATATTTTAGAGTTAGATGATCAGCTTCTCAATAGCGAACAAAAAACTTTCAAATCATTTTATAATATAAATATAGAATATTCACAAAAGTGGCCAAATATAACAGCTAAAAAGCAGCCTATGGACACGGCAGAGGAATATAAAGGCAAAAAAGAGAAAGCAGCTCATTTTCAGGAAAATCTTACTTAAGGCTTAGCTTCATAAAGAAAAGCCTTAATGCCTGATTAGAAATTTAATATAAACCCAAGTTTAAGGCAATAAGCTGTTTGATTCAGCCAATAACTTCACTTCGTATCCATTCAGCCGGGCGGTAAAATAAAGAGTAGACAAGGAATGCTAAAAAGGTAAACTAGAGTGGCTGTGAGGTAATATGGTTGATCTTTTAGAATTTTGCGAAAGTTTAAGCAGACTATAGAAAAGTTAGAAACAAAAATAGAAGAGCTTAAAGCAGAAAATAAAGCGCTAAGGATCGAAAACGCTGAGTTAAAAGAAAGGCTTGGCTTAAATTCAAAAAATTCATCTATACCAAGCTCCAAAGAATTATATAAGATGAGGGAAAATAAGCCAAAAAGTGACAGGAAAGTAGGAGCACAGGTTGGACATAAAGGCAGTTACCGCCCTAAAATGGAGGCAGATGAGATGGTAAAAATAGAACTGCCCAATACGTGTGAGTGCGGAGGAGAAATTGCGGTATCAAAAGATCCGTATACTCATCAAAAGGTCGATTTGCCGGAAATCAAGCCGTATGTAGTTGAATATCAACTAGAGCATGGACGTTGCAAAAGATGTGGAAAAAGAAAAAGTAGCAAGCTACAAGAAGGAGTAACTGCGGACACATTTGGTCCAAGAGTTAAGTCAGTAATTACAGCATTAAGTGGATTTTACAAGAATTCGAAAAAAGAAGTGGCAAATATTATAAAGGACATTTTCAACCTGGATATCAGCGTCGGTAGTGTATCAAATAGCGAGGCTAGAGTGGCAGAAAAATGCCAAGAAGCATATGAGCAAATTGAGGAAGAGGTAAGCAAGAGCAAAATTTTACATATCGATGAAACTAGCCATTACAACAAAGGTAAACAGGGCTGGTGCTGGATGTTTGCGAGCAAAATAGGAAGTGTGATCAAATTGACAGAGTCAAGAGGGATGAAAGTCCTGGAAAATAGTAAATTTGGAAAGAATAACAACCTAGTAGTGACCGACAGATATGCAGCTTACAACTACTTTTCCAGCAAGAAAAGGCAGGTCTGTTGGGCACATTTAGCAAGAGATTTTGAAAGGTTGTCTCATAGTTGGAATAGCGAAGTGAAAGTTTTGGGGTATTATTTAAGGAATGTTGCTACTGAATTATTTGCATTGAAAAAAGCTCTGTTAAAGGATGAAATAGACACATTAAGGTTCATAAGAAGAGCAAGAAAATTACGCAAGCGAACGAGATATTACTTAAAGAATATATCAAATTTACCTGAGGCAATTGGAGCGTCTCGAGTAGCAAAAAATATCATGAAATCGGATCTGATGATGTGGAAATTTTTGGACGATCCAGAAAATATTCCACTGACAAACAACTATGCTGAGCGACAGATTCGGCATTACGTTGTTTACCGAAAAGTTTCATATTTTACACAATCGAAACGGGGAAATATGTTTCTTGAGAGGATAATTTCATTGTACTTGACTTGGAGGCAAAAGAAGTTAAATCCTTTTCAAAACCTACTGGCTATTGCTTCTTAAGCCATACACCTGAATGGATACGATTCCTCTTGACTTCTGTACAAGGGCTATTATACCACTTAACACTATATCCTCTCATTTTATTATAGCTTGGTAATGTAGAGTTTATTACATGCAATGCTGTTATTATGGCTATTCTTCGATATAGATCTTCAACAGTATTATTACTGTACAACGTAATTAAATCCTCCAGTACAATGGTTTAGTTATAATAATTTCCTGCAATAAGTCAAAATATTGCACTCTCAAGCAGCATGAGATATATTCTAGTTACTTATTAATATTTTCAAATAGATGATGGAAGATCTAGCTTATAAATTAGTGAAAGTAACTGAAGCTGCGGCACTTGCTGCATATAAATTGGCGGGCCTTGGCGATGAAAAAAGAGCTGATCAGGTTGCAGTTGATGCAATGCGTACTGAACTAAATTCTATGGAAATAGATGGTACAATTGTAATTGGTGAAGGTGAAAGGGATTCAGCACCAATGCTATATATTGGTGAAAGAGTTGGCACTGGGAGTGGTCATGGGATTGACATTGCTGTTGATCCGCTTGAAGGTACTACAATTTGTGCTCATTATAAACAAGGGGCAATGTCTGTCTTGGCAGCAGCAAAAAAGGGTAACTTTCTGCATGCACCTGATGTCTATATGGAGAAAATAGCAGTAGGAAAAAATCTTCCAGAAGGTGTGGTGTCACTCAAAAATAGTGTTGAAGAAAATTTAAATAGCTTAGCTAAAGCAAAGGGATGTAAAATAAGTGACCTAATAGTAACTATACTAAAACGTGATAGGCATAATGAGTTAATAACGAAAATTAAAAATTTAGGAGCAAGAATTAAGTTAATAGATGATGGTGATGTTGCAGCTGTTGTGTCACTGATAAACGGCAATCATGACATGTATATTGGCATAGGAGGTGCACCAGAAGGAGTGCTTGCTGCTGCAGCGCTTAGCTCAATAGGAGGACAAATGGAAGGTAAGCTAATCTTTGACACAGATAGACTAAAAGAAAGGGCAAAAAGTCTCAGTATTCACGATACAGAAAAGATCTACGCTATACAAGACATGGCAAGAGGTGAGTCAGTATTCATCGCAACTGGAGTGACAAATGGAGAGCTTGTGGATGGAATAAAATTCAGTCAGGGCTCCTGCTCAATTAGCTCGTTGGTAATATTACCTAGTAAGGTGATAAAAATTCAAACAGAACTCAAGGTTTTGTAGAAGTATCTGAGATTAGAAAAGTTTTACCGTGGCCAACACATTTAAGCTTTTAAATATTATATATGCTAGTTTAATAATAAATTAGAAAGTTTGTGATAATGTGTTAACTATATTTTTGATATGGAGTTTGTATGACAATAAAAACAGAACAACCTAAAGAAATATCATATGATGAAGCGACGATTCTTGCTGAGATTCAGGTTGATGGCATTAACTTGAAGTCGCCAATTGTTGCCCGTCTTATTAAGGAAGGAAGACTATGGATTATAGAGAAAGTAATTGATAGGGGTGCTGATGTAAATGTTCCAGATGATGAAGGACGTGCACCAATACACTGGGCTCAATATAAAGAATTAGTTGAGATACTTATTGAAAGGGGTGCTGATATTAACGTTGGAGATATTGAGGGTCGTACAGCACTAAGTTTGGCTGCAGAATCTGGAAATCAGGAAGTGTGTGAGACATTGCTTAAGTATGGTGCTGATGTGAACATTCAAGACAAATACGGCTATACACCACTACTTTTTGCAGTTAAACATGAACATCAGAAATTATCTGAAACGTTGCTTAAGTATGGTGCTGACGTGAATATTCGAGATATATATGGCGTTACACCATTACATTGGGCAGCTTTGAGAGGGGAAGTGGAAATAGTAAAATCGCTAATAAAACACGGTGCAAACATTGATATCAGGGTTAATGGTGGCAAGGCAGCGTCGGACTTAGCTCGTGAAAAAGGACATACAGAAATAGCAGGGTTTCTGGAACTTGGTGAAAAAACTTGCAAGTTGTTTATTGCAATAGAAGAAGGCAATTTTGAAAAAATTGCATTATTGATAAAAAGTGGTGCTGACATTAATGCTCAAAATAAAGATGGTAATACATCACTACATTTAGCAGTCATAAGAGGTAAAGATATCTTCACGATAATAAAATTACTGATGGAGAACGGTGCAAACATTGATATCAAGAATAGTAATGACAAGACAGTGTCGGACTTGGTTCGTGAAAAAGGGCATACAGAAATGGCGGAACTTCTAGAATTTGGTGATAAAACTTGCAAATTGTTTCTTGCAATGCAAGAAAGAAATTCAGAAAAAATTGAATCATTGATAAAAAGTGGTGCTAACGTTGATGCTCAAAATAAGGATGGAAATACGCTACTACACTGGGCAGCAATGAAGGATGCCTTTCCAATAGTAAAATTACTGTTAGAGAATAATGCAAACATTGATATCAAGAATAATGATGGCAGGACAGCGCCAGATTTGGCTCGTGAAACAGGACATGCAGAAATAGCAGCATTAATGGAGCTTGGTGTTAAGGATTATTATACTAAATTATTAATTGAAGCAGTAAAAGAATCCAATGCAGTAGGAGCTGGATTAGCAATAGAAAATGGTGCTGATGTTAATGCTAAAGAAAAGAATAGTGGTTATACACCATTAAAGGTAGCAGTTCAGCAAGGATGTCAGGAAATAGCAGAATTATTGATTAAAAATAATGCTGATGTTAATGCTGAAGACAATTATGGCTGGAAAATATTGCACTGGGCTGGCTTTGTTGCATAGCTAAAGTAAAAAGAACTGGGAGTTACTGACAAAATTCATTATAAACAGGCATTTAACCGACAAAGGAAAAATATGCCAGTCAAAATGAAAGTCAGTAACTGCTACGAATATAACAAATTTCTCCAAGAAAGAGGAAATATTTTTTATTACGTCAACGATGCCATAGAAAATTGGTACGAAAAAAGTCCCAAAATGGCCGGTAGCAACAATATTTATAGTGATAAAGTCGTAATTCTAATTCACATAATAACTTATTTGTTTAGAATAGGCCTAAGACAAACGGTGGGGTTTATAGCGGGATACCTTGAGCAAATAGGAAAAAATTTGCAAGTTATCAGCTATTCCCAGGCTTCCAGAAGATTCAAAAAGCTTAACTTAAAAATTAATGATCGAAGACATGATAAAAACAGTATGGAAAATATTGAGATCGCCATAGATAGCACTGGAATAAGCATCTACAATAATATTCCAGGCCATAGTAAGGCAAACGGTACAGATAGAAAGTACCGTGGCTATAAGCAAACAAGAAAATTGCATGTAATGCTGGAGATAGGTAGCAAAAAAGTCATAGCTGCAAAATACAGTAGTGGAGTTTATTCTGACCACTATGGAGCCTGTGATCTTATTGCAAGGGCTAATGCTAAATACAATATAAGCACACTATATGCAGACAGAGCATATAATCGAAAGAAGTTATACAAATTGTGCAATGAGCTTGGCATAAAGACAAAAATTCCTCTGCAAAACAATGCAGTGGAGCATCCAAAGCTGGATTATATGGCTGAGAGAAATTCTACAATCAAGCTCATAAAGTCATATGGTGAAGATGGTATGAAGAAGTGGAAAAAAGAGATAAATTATGGGAAGAGATCTTATATAGAAAGTTTTTTCTCGCGACTGAAGCAAACATTTGGGTTTAGTTTTAGGAACAAATCTGAGATTAACCGTGAGAAAGAAATGCTACTCAAGTGTTATTTGCTGAACAAATTTACTGAAATAGGCATGGCTAAATTTGAGATAGCTTCATGAATTTATTATGCATTGCCTCCTATCCAAAGAGCGATGCAACAAAGCCTCTTTTTAGACAGGGTAAGTTTATCTGCAACACTCCACCCTGCACTCGTGAAAGCTTCATGAATTGCTTCTTTACTTCCAACTATAACTATATTTATAGGATCACCAGCTATTCTGCTATTTTTCATGGTTTTTTTCTGCATAGATATGAGCTCTAAGCCTTGACACGGCAAACACAGTAATATAATCATCAAAAGAACAAGTAGTCTGGACATCATTAAGTTATTTATTTTACTAGATTTTTGATAAGAATTTATTAACGTATAAATGAAAACCATATATGTATGTCAATCTTGTGGCCACAGCACCGGCAGATGGGTAGGTAAGTGCATAGCATGCGACAGCTGGGACACAGTTGTTGAGGAAATAGCAGTTAAAACTGATAAAAAGAACTCATCTGCACTGATCTTAGTGAAAGCATTGTCGGATAGCGAGATCATTACTCCAGATCGTTTTTTAACAGGTATAGATGAGTTAGACAGAGTGTTTGGTGGAGGAATTGTTCATGGTGCTAGCATTTTAATTGGTGGTGAGCCTGGCATTGGCAAATCTACCCTTTTGCTTAGAATTGCAGCTAATGTTGTGCAATTTTCTCCCTTTGAATGTCTTTATGTATCTGGTGAAGAATCTTTAGAGCAGGTGAGCTTAAGGGCAAAGCGACTCAAAATAAATGATAAGAAAATTAAACTTTTATCTACAACTTCTTCAAATGATATATTAACTATTATCAAAGAGAATAAGAACATAAAACTGGTGGTAATTGATTCCATACAAACTATTTATGATAGAAGAATAACTTCTGCTCCTGGTACGATTGCACAGGTTCGTATCTGTGCTCATGAATTAACTGTTTTTGCTAAACAACATGGTATTTCGCTTCTCATAGTTAGCCATATAAATAAGGACGGGCAAATAGCTGGACCTAAAACTCTGGAGCATATGGTGGATACAGTGTTACATTTTGAAGGTGAAAATAGCAATCAACATCGTATTTTGCGTGCAATTAAAAATAGGTTTGGTCCTGCAAATGAGATAGGTATTTTTGAGATGACAGAAGTTGGGCTAGTACCTGTTGAGAATCCATCATCGCTGTTTTTAATGGATCGTGATAGAGAAGTAGTGGGTAGTGCTGTGTTTGCAGGAATTGAAGGCTCAAGGCCAATTTTAATGGAGGTGCAAGCATTAATAGCAAAAACGAACATGGCAACTCCAAGAAGGGCGGTGGTTGGATGGGATGCTAATCGCTTGGCTATGATCATAGCGGTTCTTAATGCCCGCTGTAAGATGTTTTTGCACGATAAAGAAGTGTATTTAAATATTGCCGGAGGACTGAAAATACAAGAGCCATCGGCTGATCTTGCAGTAGCAGCATCTATTATTTCAAGTGTGATAAGTCTTCCGCTACCTACTTCTTCAATAATCTGTGGTGAAATTGCACTTTCAGGGGAAATTAGGAATATTTCACATGCTGACTTAAGGCTGAAAGAAGCACAAAAATTGGGATTTAAGAGAGCAATTATGCCTAAGAATGGTAATTATTCTTCTTGCGATATTGAAATCATAAAGCTTGGCCATGTGAGAGAATTGAGAGATATTTTCGGGGCTGATTGCACTCATAAAACAAGCTTTGTAGAAGATTTTGCTTAAAATACTAATTGTTAAATTTCCCTATTTTCCTGACTTTCTTAAAATTCTTCTAATCGGGTCTGGTAAATTATCATTTTATGCTAGAATAATAATAAAATTATAGATAAATAAATTGACTTTTCCATAATATTTAAGATAATTAAATCTATATCATATTTGTCGGAGAGGGTTATGAGCAATGTACAAGATAAACAAAGCAGAACTAAATCAACGGCTTATTCATGCTACTGCAAGAGGAAATGTAGATCGAGTTAATGAGCTCATAAGAAAGGGTGCTGATGTTGATACAAAAGATTTATGGGAAAGTACGCCTTTACACTTGGCTGCTGAGAAAGGTTACACAGAAATAGTGAATGCTCTTATAGATCACAAAGCAAACGTTAATATAGAAGATTGTGACGGAGATTCTCCTTTACACCTGGCTGTTGGAAAAAGTTGTCTGGAGGTAGTAAACATTCTCATAAAAGAAGGAGCTGATGTTAATGCAAGAAATAATTTTTATTTATTCACTCCTTTACATTTAGCTGCTGGAAAGGGTTACATAGAGATGGTAAGCATTCTCATAAGAGAAGGAGCTGACATTAATGCAGAAGATTGTTACAAAAATACTCCTTTATGCTTGTCTGCATTAAGTGGCCATACAGAAGTGGTAAACTTTCTTATAAAAGAAGGCCCTGTGAAAAATAGACGAGCTTCATATCTAGCTATTAAAAATGGCCATATAGAATGTAGCAAATCTCTAATCCAGTACACTATATTACATAACCCTGAAAGAGCGAAACCAGGTTACGTCAACAGTAATCTTACGTTATCTCAGTATTGGGATGATTATCAAGACAAAGTGTAGAAAGAAGTGGAAAAAATGCAAACAAAAGATGGGGAATTATATGAGTTTTTAGATGCAATTGATGTGATTCAGGTTTGGGAAGAAAATGCAAATATATATAGCAGGCTGGAAAATACAGAATACTTAAAAGAGCAATATCCATTGTATGCTGATGTTTTAATCAATAAAGCTTGCGAAATTAAAAAAAGTATATTTTTACATAATCATGAGCCATTAATTAACTTTTTGTTGTCACATTATAGAAATGATTTTGAAGTTATGACATTTAGCGTAATAAAAAACTTTTTTGAAGCTCATAGAGATGATTTTAGGAAAGAACTTGGAGATAGAGAGATAACTCTGAAAAATTTTGTAGATTTGGAAGATATTAAAAAGAAGCATATTCCTGCACTGAAAGTGCTGACATTTTTAGAAGTTGTAAAAAATATTAACACTATTATTGACAATTCAAGTATTGAACAGGCTCAGTGTTCGGAGTCAAGGTACGACTGTTAGCACATTTGGATAGAGTTTATTTAGCTGTGATTATCTTTTCCTGAGAAAAAATTTAAGGCTTTTCAGTTTAATTTTTTGTTATAATAATTAAGTTTATTCTTAAATCTAGTAATGCTTAGAAAATTCCTACTGATTTTCATATTTGCAGTGTTTGTGCCGCTATCAAATGCTGATGCCAGAAAGCACATCAGAATTGTTGGTTCTTCAACTGTTTTTCCTTTTGTTTCGTTTATAGCTGAGGAATTTAGTCGTGTGTTTTCTTTTAAAACTCCAGTTGTGGAATCAATAGGAAGTGGATCAGGATTTAAAATGTTTTGCTCTGGAGTGGGTGAGGGTACGCCAGATATTACCACTTCATCTCGTCCGATAAAGGAGGTGGAGAGAGAATTATGTAAAAGAAATGGTATTAATGACATAATAGAAATTATTATTGGTTATGATGGGGTGGTGATTGCGAATTCAAATCAAAGCCATAGGTTTGATTTTACAAAAAAAGATATATTTGAAACTTTGTCTGCATATTCCATAGAGAATGATAAATTGATAAAGAATAGCAAAAATTTTTGGTCAGAGGTGAATCAAGCCTTACCAAAGGCAGAAATTGAAATTTATGGTCCATATCAAAACACCGGCACATATGAAACTTTGATCAAATCTGTGATGCTTGACCAATATTCCTGCATGAGCTCAAGAATTTTCAAAGAAACTTATCCAGATCAAGAAGAAAGAAAAAAAGCATGTAGCAACATCAGGGATGATGGAAGATATATAGAAGTGGGAATTAACGAAAACATAATAATACAAAAATTAAAAAGTAATAAAAATGCTCTAGGAATATTTAGTTTTAGTTTTTTAATGAGAAATCAGGATAAGATACAAGGGAGCACAATTGCAGGAATTGAGCCAACTTATGAAAATATATCATCAGGAAAATACATATTAGCAAGACCTCTATACCTTTACATAAAGAAAGAGCACTTAGATACTATTGAAGGATTAATGGAGTTTATTAAGGAAGTTGTAGAGTCCATTAACACTGAAAGTGGGTACCTGTTTAGGTTAGGTCTAATCCCACTTTCAAGTGAAGATATAAAGAACGTTTCAGCAAAGGTTCGTTCGATTATGAATTAGAAGAAGGATTGAGGATTTGACCACCAGCGTTATTGCTACCACCACTGCTACTACCACCACCACCGATATTAGCCTTACCGTTAAACACGCCATTATCACAAGATGCACTGTTCGGTGATATTGCCTTTACAATTGTGGGGGCACCAAAAAATACAGCAGTAAATACTCCCAATGCAAATAGTGCTGGCCAAGGCATTCTGCTAAATATTGCAAGCAAAGCTGCGCCAATTATTACCACTGTAATCATTGGTCCACCTAATGATTGTACATATTTTACAATTTGGCATATTGTGTTTTCTGTTGTGGGTTCATTAACACTGTTATTATTAGCAGCAACATCAAACGCAAAGGAGAAAATTAAGACCAAAAGCAAAAGAAAATTTTTCATCACACCTCCAATAATTTCATGCAGGATTATCGCTCATTGTGATGAATTTTATGTAAATACTAAAAATATAATAATTATACTAACTTTACTAATTTATTAGTTAAAAGAGATCAACAGAAGGTGATCTCTTTTAGGTTATTTTATTATGTCTTATCAGTAGTAGCAGGCTTTAAGTATGAACACGTTACACCTCCTTTTGGCATTACTCTTGAAATGACTGCGGAGGCACCAAAAAACACAGCAACGAATGCGCCCAACGCGAACAGTGCCGGCCAAGGCATTCTGCCAAATATTGCAAGCAAAGCTGCACCAATTAGTACTATCGTTATTATTGGTCCACCCAGGTCTTGAATGTATGTTATTATCTTACATATTGTGCCAAATGTTGCATCATTCTCATAAATACTTTTTTTATCAGCAGTACTAGCAGTAGCATCAAATGCAACTGAGAAAATTAAAGCTATCAGTAAAAGAATTTTTTTCATTGTTATGCTCCCATAATTTTTATTTTGGTTAAATTATTCACTATTGTGGTTAAGGTTAAGTAAATATTAAAAATATGTATCCATTCAGCCGGGCGGTAAAATAAAGAGTAGACAAGGAATGCTAAAAAGGTAAACTAGAGTGGCTGTGAGGTAATATGGTTGATCTTTTAGAATTTTGCGAAAGTTTAAGCAGACTATAGAAAAGTTAGAAACAAAAATAGAAGAGCTTAAAGCAGAAAATAAAGCGCTAAGGATCGAAAACGCTGAGTTAAAAGAAAGGCTTGGCTTAAGTTCAAAAAATTCATCTATACCAAGCTCCAAAGAATTATATAAGATGAGGGAAAATAAGCCAAAAAGTGACAGGAAAGTAGGAGCACAGGTTGGACATAAAGGCAGTTACCGCCCTAAAATGGAGGCAGATGAGATGGTAAAAATAGAACTGCCCAATACGTGTGAGTGCGGAGGAGAAATTGCGGTATCAAAAGATCCGTATACTCATCAAAAGGTCGATTTGCCGGAAATCAAGCCGTATGTAGTTGAATATCAACTAGAGCATGGACGTTGCAAAAGATGTGGAAAAAGAAAAAGTAGCAAGCTACAAGAAGGAGTAACTGCGGACACATTTGGTCCAAGAGTTAAGTCAGTAATTGCAGCATTAAGTGGATTTTACAAGAATTCGAAAAAAGAAGTGGCAAATATTATAAAGGACATTTTCAACCTGGATATCAGCGTCGGTAGTGTATCAAATAGCGAGGCTAGAGTGGCAGAAAAATGCCAAGAAGCATATGAGCAAATTGAGGAAGAGGTAAGCAAGAGCAAAATTTTACATATCGATGAAACTAGCCATTACAACAAAGGTAAACAGGGCTGGTGCTGGATGTTTGCGAGCAAAATAGGAAGTGTGATCAAATTGACAGAGTCAAGAGGGATGAAAGTCCTGGAAAATAGTAAATTTGGAAAGAATAACAACCTAGTAGTGACCGACAGATATGCAGCTTACAACTACTTTTCCAGCAAGAAAAGGCAGGTCTGTTGGGCACATTTAGCAAGAGATTTTGAAAGGTTGTCTCATAGTTGGAATAGCGAAGTGAAAGTTTTGGGGTATTATTTAAGGAATGTTGCTACTGAATTATTTGCATTGAAAAAAGCTCTGTTAAAGGATGAAATAGACACATTAAGGTTCATAAGAAGAGCAAGAAAATTACGCAAGCGAACGAGATATTACTTAAAGAATATATCAAATTTACCCGAGGCAATTGGAGCGTCTCGAGTAGCAAAAAATATCATGAAATCGGATCTGATGATGTGGAAATTTTTGGACGATCCAGAAAATATTCCACTGACAAACAACTATGCTGAGCGACAGATTCGGCATTACGTTGTTTACCGAAAAGTTTCATATTTTACACAATCGAAACGGGGAAATATGTTTCTTGAGAGGATAATTTCATTGTACTTGACTTGGAGGCAAAAGAAGTTAAATCCTTTTCAAAACCTACTGGCTATTGCTTCTTAAGCCATACACCTGAATGGATACAAGGTAACACTCCCTTACAATTAGCAACGCGAAGTACCCCTGAAATAGTAAAATGCTTTATAAAGCATACAAAAGAGCAGTACAATAAAGACTATCTATATTACCTACAATTAACTGGCTCAATATGTTTAGCAGGTATAATAACTTGTGCGTTCCTTTTTCCCGGCATTTCATCGATCATGATGTTACTTTTTTGGGCTATTATACTTGCATCTTGCATCAACAAATGGATAAATGTGGCATCACGTTATTGGCAAATGGAATGCAATTTGAAGGAAATTGTAGATGAAAAAGCTGTAGTAAAAGAGGTGGAGTTTGAAGAATGTGAAGAGAAAGCAGACGGTAATCAGAATCTACCTAACTGCAAGCTAGAAAGCGTAGCAATAGAGAGTATACATCAACGACAACCAGTGCTAGTAGGCTCTGACTAGTAAATTCAATACATTTTTAATTTTTTTATACAAGTCTATAAAGATATATTTATATGCTGCTTTGATGGCTATCTTTAAATATTTAATAATCCTTTTCATTGTTTCTTGTACCCATCTTCCCATCAAGCAGCATAAGAAAAGCTTCTCTAGTTTCGATAACGAGAATCATTACCACGATGTAAGCAAGCACCACGGTTATTTAATGCAGTATAAACCTATTGCGAAAGAGGATGAGCCACCAGTGCCAGAAGTTATTCCTCTGCCAATAATACTTCCAGATATTACAGCTAGTAATCAGGTCATTTCTATCAATGTCAGTGAAGAAGTGCCAGTAAAGGAGCTATTGATGGAAATTGGAAAACTATCTGACATTAATCTCGACATAGATCCAGAAATATCAGGGAGTATTATTTTAAAGCTTAGAGATAAAAATATAAATGAGGCTATCCAAAATATAGCTGACAGCGCTAAATTGCGTTGTTCAGTCAGTAATGGCGTCATTAGAGTGGAGCAGGATTTACCATATTCGAAAAACTATTACGTAGACTTTATTAATGTTCAGCACTCTGCTCAAAGTAGTTTTGTTATTAATAATAATATTACTAGTGACGGTGAGAGTGATGACTCTAATAATGTCATGAAATCTCAATATGTCAGTGATTTATGGACTTCATTAGAAAAGGGCTTGAATACAATAATGGATGTTAATGGAGTAGATGATGGTGAATTTATGTCATCAAGCAGAGAAACTGGTGTTATCATTTTAAATGCTAGGAAAGGTGTCCATAAAGCTGTTGAAGAGTATATTAACCAAGCTAAAAGATTAGCATCATCTCAAGTGATGATAGAAGCAAAGATAGTTGAAGTTATATTGGATGACAAATACATTTCTGGTATGAATTTAAGTGATTTACATAATAGCGGAGATATCAATGAAGAAATGAATTTTGGTGTAGGAAATTTAACAGATTTAATAAAAAATTTAGATAAATTTGGCACTTCTACAGTAGTATCAAGCCCTAGAGTGCACGCTGTAAATAATCAGCAAGCAATGATTTCATTTGTTAAAAATCATGTTTATTTCACTTCTGAGGTACAAAAAGATGCTGAAAATTCCAATCACATTTTAATTACAAAGATGAATAGTGTACCAATAGGCATTGTGTTAATAATTCATCCTAGCATTAACCTTGATACTAATGAAATCTTCATGAACGTACACCCAACTTTGTCAAGGATCAGCAGTTACACTCAAGATCCGGGGATAGAATATATTTCACAGCAGAGTGGAGCAACATTAAATAGCGATATTCCAATTGTTGAAATCAGAGAGATGAACTCCATGTTAAAAATTAAGAATGGCGAAATCATGGTAATTGGTGGGCTTATAGAGCACAGGGAAGATAAACAAAGTTTATCGCACCATAAGTCACAAGAATTAGCAGATAATACTCGAACAGTAGAAACTGTTATTTTCCTGAAGGCTACAATCGTGCCAACATTTGGCTTGCTGGACAGTAAAGATAAAGGTTTGTATGCGCTAAGCAACCAACTATTCTAATCAAAACTTAACTTTAATCCAGCCAGCAGCACATAGCCAGAGTTGTTGTTTATCACTTTAGGTTCTTTAGTGTTAAATTTTACAATATCAAAATAGTATGAAGTGCCGATAGCAAGCGGATATTCAAGACTTATGGCATATGAAGTCAATTCATTTTTACCCGCACCGGCAATTTCTCTACCGCTATTAAAATATGTTAAACTAAATTTACGAGAATCAAAATGATAACCAACACCTGCATTTACGTAGTATGTGTTATTTGTTTCAGGATCAAATCTCTGGCCTGATTTACCACCATTGCCACATGAGAAAATACCACTTAGGCTAAAGAATTTTACGTTTACACCAAAATTCCAGTGCATTAACTGATTATGACATTGGATATTGGCAGGATCTTCATTTTCGCAATCACTAAAATTTTCTCTTGCAAACTCACCAGTTACAGCAGTGGTAAAATTTATGTCATCAGACAGGCTACCATTGTATGAGAGCCCTGCAGCGATGAGATTACTATACTGCAAATTATTTTCACCTGGTAGGTAGCTCAATCCTAATTTAAAATTGTAAAACTCAGGAGAAATATAACTCATTGTCGCATTTGCCTTCAGCCCATTATAATTACTGTAAATGTTGGGCTTTACCCAAAAAACCCTATCTCTATCATACCCTCCTCCATCAACTCTTTTATATTCACCACGCAAATTTGCGTAATTTGCCCAATTCCCATTCACTCCACCTGCTGCTGCATAAATTTTCGAAGTGTTAATTAACATACTCTGACTGACTAAATCTCTCCTGCCAAACTCAATAGAGCCAAGTCCTTGATTTTTAATGATGAAATATCCCTCCTTTAGCTTTATTTTTTCTGCGTTAAATTCTTTTATGTCGGAAAGTTCAACTTTAACATTAAATCCCATCTGAGTGCTTGTATACACACGCTGCAGATAAAGGAGGCGCAAGTCTGAAGAACTTGAGGTCTTATCGTGAGGTTTATCATCGAAAGACTCCCCTTCAAATGAATAGCCAAATTTTAAGTCTACTTTCCCATCTAACTCTGCATAAACTCTTTCCTTATCTAAAATTACTCTAGCATCAGCATAGTTTTGCAAGAACAATAATGCTACTAAGCCGTGTTTTAACTTCATAAAATATTTAAATGAAAAACTTAAGCTTAAGCTCAAAAGAATAACTTTCCAAGAAATGGTTTAGTCGTTGTATATAAAAATTATTAATTTCAATATTAATTATACTAAAATATTAATTGATTTCTTATATAACTTATGTTATTATTGAGTTAGGATAATTATTTAAGGAGGTGGACAATGCCTGACATGTTTTCAGATATAGCTGCAAATGCTGCTATGGATACTAAATACAGAAAAACAATACAATTTGTTATTTTGCCTACGTTGCTTGTTACCACAGTAGCATTAGTCACTACATATTTCATTTTTCCTTTATCGAGAGACCTGCTTATTCCATTGTTGGCTGTACTCATACCATCTGCTCTTGTAGCTTTGGGTTATTGCATTCTTACGATTAGGAATAAGGAAATATCTTCTACAGATGAAGTCTCTCGTCTTACTAATATAAATGAATACAAACAAGTAAAACACTATCAAGAACTCATCAGATCCTTACTAGAGAACGAGGATGAGGTAAGAAGCACTATAAAAGATAAATTCCTTGATAAGCTTGTTGAACTTTGCTATACAAATCGTGATGATGCTTACAAGCGTGCATTGCACATAAAAGAAATTGACGAGATTGCTTCTTCAATAAATAATCAAATTATAATAGAAATAAAGAATCAAAAACTTTTAGATTATTTTGACCAGTTTTTTACTTTTACTGCGTTGAGCAGCGACGGGAGTGTAGCAAAGCTGATCAATTTTGCAATACTATGCAAATCCTTAGAGAAGGCAAGAAGCGCTACAAGAGATAAATTTTGTAAAGATTCTTTTAAACTTTGCTTTGATGACTCTGAAGCTCACAAGATTGTGTTATGCATAGAAGAAATTGACGAGATTGCTTCTACAATAAAGAATAAAGAACTTCTAGAATGTTTCGACCAGTTTTTTACTTTTACTGAGTTGAGTGACGACGATAGCAGAATAAAACTGATCAATTTTGCAAG
Source organism: Wolbachia endosymbiont of Ctenocephalides felis wCfeT (assembly GCF_012277295.1). NCBI lineage: Bacteria > Pseudomonadati > Pseudomonadota > Alphaproteobacteria > Rickettsiales > Anaplasmataceae > Wolbachia > Wolbachia endosymbiont of Ctenocephalides felis. The sequence continues at coordinate 676,384 of NZ_CP051156.1, read as the reverse complement.
AGTATGTAAAGACATAGATGAAAATAAAAAGGCACTCACCACCGCACAACAAGTTCATTTAGCTAAGCAGTTTAAATTATACCCTGATGGACCTGCTGGGGGAGTATTTACACCGGCAAATCTTGTGAGTTGTGTTACAATGGCATCTCCTGTGTTTGATATGGTATATTCTACAGCATCACAAATTAAAAATTATTTTACAAACGATTCAGGAGCCAGTAGAGGGCTTTATTTTGGTCATTGAAAATGAAACTGTAACTGCTAAAGAAAATTTGACATGAAGGATTTCATATAGGACAATAAGAAATTATTCAGAGCGTCAGTTATGTCCAGTGGAAGTGTAAATAAGGTTATATTAATTGGAAATTTAGGGAAAGATCCTGAAATTAGAACCACACAAAATGGGAAGGAAATGGCAAGTTTTTCAATTGCAACATCCGAAAGTTGGACTGACAAGCTCTCTGGTATGCGCTCCGAAAAGACAGAGTGGCATAATATTGTGGTTTTTAGTGAAGGATTAGTAAGAGTAGTTAAAGATTTTGCCCGCAAAGGCAGCAAAGTTTATGTTGAGGGCTCTTTAAGAACAAGAAAATGGACTGATCAAAATGGCAATGAAAGATATACAACAGAAGTAGTACTACAAAATTTTAATCATAATCTTACTTTGCTTGACTCACGCAACAACTCTACTGAAAAACCAAATGAAACAGAGCAAAAAAGTAATTATGAAAACTTTAGTAATGATATTAAGGAAGAGTCGTTGATTGATGATGAAATACCATTTTAATCTTTGAAGTTGAAGTCATCTACAACATTCTTGTGGACTGCGTGCGTTACACCCTTTAGTGAAGACGGGAGCAGGGTAGACTATAAAAGCTTGCAGCATTTGCTTACTATGCAAGAAAAAGCTAAAAACGGTGTGTTGCTCCTTGGTAGCACTGGCGAGAGTCTCTCGCTTACTGATTCTGAAAAACGTAAAATAGTAGAATTTGTATGTAATCTAAAATTAAACACAAAAATTATGGTCGGTGTGCCAGGAGTAAATCTTGCTCAGGCATTAGAATGGCTGGATTTTTGCCAAGATATGCCAATCGACAGCTATCTCATGACAACACCAATTTACACAAAACCTGGAGTCATTGGGCAAACTTTGTGGTTTGAAAAGCTACTTGAGAAAACACATGTGCCAGCCATGCTCTATAATATTCCATCAAGAGCTGGAGTAAATCTACACTCCAAAACAGTACACAATTTATCTGGCCACGAAAAATTTTGGGCCATTAAAGACTCAAGTGGCACTACTCAGATGCTCATTGAGTATAAAAAAGCTGCTTCAAACGTTGAGGTATTCTGTGGCGACGATGATATGATACCCTATATGGCCATCAACGGTGCAGCAGGACTTGTCTCTGTCGCTGCTAACATTTGGCCATGTGAAGTTCATACGTATGTAAAAAAATGCCTAAATGGTGAAAATCCACCAACACATAACTGGTTGAAAGCTTGCAAAGCGCTTTTTACTGCTAGCAATCCAATACCAACCAAAGCGCTGTTACACAACATGAAGCTCATAGAATACAAAACTGTCCGTCTACCCCTCAGCGTCAAAGATTTATCCCATCATTTGGAAATGCCTGTGTTGGATCTGGATTATCACACATAGTCGGATTTCCTTTATATGAAAATTTTTCACACACAAGTAAAGAAACAATAAGGAAAGCAACAAGTATAGGTGCCCATCCCGCAAGATTATTTGTGGCAAGTAATGCTATCCCTGGTACTGCTAGAATAGCTGCTACACAAGTATCCATTCAGCCGGGCGGTAAAATAAAGAGTAGACAAGGAATGCTAAAAAGGTAAACTAGAGTGGCTGTGAGGTAATATGGTTGATCTTTTAGAATTTTGCGAAAGTTTAAGCAGACTATAGAAAAGTTAGAAACAAAAATAGAAGAGCTTAAAGCAGAAAATAAAGCGCTAAGGATCGAAAACGCTGAGTTAAAAGAAAGGCTTGGCTTAAGTTCAAAAAATTCATCTATACCAAGCTCCAAAGAATTATATAAGATGAGGGAAAATAAGCCAAAAAGTGACAGGAAAGTAGGAGCACAGGTTGGACATAAAGGCAGTTACCGCCCTAAAATGGAGGCAGATGAGATGGTAAAAATAGAACTGCCCAATACGTGTGAGTGCGGAGGAGAAATTGCGGTATCAAAAGATCCGTATACTCATCAAAAGGTCGATTTGCCGGAAATCAAGCCGTATGTAGTTGAATATCAACTAGAGCATGGACGTTGCAAAAGATGTGGAAAAAGAAAAAGTAGCAAGCTACAAGAAGGAGTAACTGCGGACACATTTGGTCCAAGAGTTAAGTCAGTAATTACAGCATTAAGTGGATTTTACAAGAATTCGAAAAAAGAAGTGGCAAATATTATAAAGGACATTTTCAACCTGGATATCAGCGTCGGTAGTGTATCAAATAGCGAGGCTAGAGTGGCAGAAAAATGCCAAGAAGCATATGAGCAAATTGAGGAAGAGGTAAGCAAGAGCAAAATTTTACATATCGATGAAACTAGCCATTACAACAAAGGTAAACAGGGCTGGTGCTGGATGTTTGCGAGCAAAATAGGAAGTGTGATCAAATTGACAGAGTCAAGAGGGATGAAAGTCCTGGAAAATAGTAAATTTGGAAAGAATAACAACCTAGTAGTGACCGACAGATATGCAGCTTACAACTACTTTTCCAGCAAGAAAAGGCAGGTCTGTTGGGCACATTTAGCAAGAGATTTTGAAAGGTTGTCTCATAGTTGGAATAGCGAAGTGAAAGTTTTGGGGTATTATTTAAGGAATGTTGCTACTGAATTATTTGCATTGAAAAAAGCTCTGTTAAAGGATGAAATAGACACATTAAGGTTCATAAGAAGAGCAAGAAAATTACGCAAGCGAACGAGATATTACTTAAAGAATATATCAAATTTACCCGAGGCAATTGGAGCGTCTCGAGTAGCAAAAAATATCATGAAATCGGATCTGATGATGTGGAAATTTTTGGACGATCCAGAAAATATTCCACTGACAAACAACTATGCTGAGCGACAGATTCGGCATTACGTTGTTTACCGAAAAGTTTCATATTTTACACAATCGAAACGGGGAAATATGTTTCTTGAGAGGATAATTTCATTGTACTTGACTTGGAGGCAAAAGAAGTTAAATCCTTTTCAAAACCTACTGGCTATTGCTTCTTAAGTCATACACCTGAATGGATACCTTGTTAACTCTATCCCACACTTCAACCATATCTTCGCTGAAATCCATTATTTTTGCCTTTTTAAATTGATAGCATTTATCAATAGATTGAATCCCCAAATCCCCTATAAATGGTGTGGCATCGTTACCTAAAATCTTACCACTGCGGCAGATTATCAATCTATCAATTAAGTTAAATTTTAGCAGCTCTGTAATTAACACCCCTCCGCCCTCAACTAATAACCTTGTTATGCAAACTTCTGAGGCAAGTTTTGATGCCATATCTTTGAGGCAGATTTTGTCATTATTTGGTTCTTTTCGGTCTGATGTCATTCGAGTGGCTGACTCTGAGATGGCAGGATGTTTGTTATTTGAATTAACCATCAAGTAGTTAATATTCTTTATCTTTTTTTCTATTTCTTTATTTGTAATTACCCAAGTTGTCACTTTATCAGCAGTCTTTACAATATTATGTTCTTCTTTCAATCTTCCTTGGCTATCTATTATGAGCCTTATTGGTGATCTATCTCCAAGCCCTGGTAACCTACAGGTTAAAAGTGGATTATCATTAATAAGAGTGTTACTACCTATCATAATCGCATCGTATTGCGATCTCAGCTTATGTATCCAATTCCTTGTATCTTCACCTGTTATCCATTTGCTATCACCAGTATATGTTGCAATTTTCCCGTCAAGCGTTGTTGCAATTTTGCAAGTAATAAATGGCCTGTTTAGCTTTTTTGTATAGAAAAAACCGATATTCAATGCTTCTGCTTCTTTTTGCATTATTCCTTGCTTGATTTCAATTCCAGCCTCTTTCAAAGCTTTTATACCACCACCTGAAACCCTAGAATCTGGATCAGTAGTTGCAACTACTACTCTTTTTATTCCAGCTTCAATGATTACTTCAGTGCATGGCCCTGTAACTCCATGATGACAACATGGCTCAAGAGTTACATACATAGTTGCACCTTGAGCTTTCTCTTTTGCGTTTTGTAATGCAACGACTTCTGCATGTGGTCGTCCGCCGATGCCGGTGTATCCTTCACCAACTACTGTGCCATCTTTTTCGATAACACATCCAACAGCAGGATTTGGTGCAACATTTCCAAGATTTTTCTCTGCAAGCTTTAGTGCAATTGACATGAAATAATCATCTGTCATCAGAAGGAAGTCATTTCATATGAGGTATCAAAAATTCTTCTGTGTTCTTGTATTGCAAATCTATCTGTCATACCAGATATGTAGTCACATATTACCATAGAGCGCTGAGATTTGTCGTGAGCAAGATCGCCCCATTCTGTTGGTAGTAGCCCTGGATTATCATAAAAACATTGAAAAAGTTCTTTCACAATACGTTTAGCTTTACTCATCGTGCGATTAAGTTGATAGCTTCTATATATTTTTTGTATGTTGAATTTCTTCATTTCTTGTGTGGCATCTGCAACTTGAGGTGAAAATGTGACCAACATTCTGTCTAGCTTTCTTACATCCTCTACATTATTTATGTTAAGATTTTTAATATCTTGTTCAACTTGAGAGATAACGTCTCTCACCATAACACCTGTTGTTCTACTCAGTGATTCATGTATGAGTTTACTTTGAGGTAAATTTTTATACTTATTGTCTACTTCCTTGAATATATCTCCGATTAAAGGAACTTTCAGCAAATCTTCAATTGTTACCAGATTTGCCCTTAATGCATCATCAAGATCGTGCACACTGTAAGCAATATCATCAGCGATTGAAGCTACTTGCGCTTCTATGCTTGAGAATTCTTCAAGTTTTAAATCGTATTTTTCATTATACCCCAGCAATAATTCATTATTCGCGGGAGATTTAGCGTATTTTCCAAGTAACGGTCCATTATGTTTTGCAATTCCTTCAACTACTTCCCAACTCAAGTTCATACCATCAAAATCGGCATGCTTTTGCTCAAGATAGGTTACAATTCTTATAGCCTGAACGTTATGATCGAATTCGTACTTTTCACTATCGACATTTAAATCTTGAACTGACTTTTTTAAAGCATCTTCACCTGCATGGCCAAATGGAGGGTGACCGATATCATGTGCAAGTGCTATGCATTCAGTAATATCTTCATCTAAGCTAAGTCTGCGTGCAATAGATCTTGCAATTTGTGCAACTTCAAGACTATGAGTCAGTCGAGTGCGATAATAATCGTGCTCATAATTTATAAAAACTTGTGTTTTATATTCTAACTTTCTAAATGCATTAGAGTGAATGATTCGGTCTCTATCACGTTGAAAACAACTGCGATCTTCATCTTCCTGTTCTTTGAAGTATCTTCCTTTTGTTTTATTGGAAAAACACGCATAATTTAATAGAAAATTATTGTTTGGCATGTAGAATTTCTACTATTATAATAAATTATCAATAATAAACGGTGGTTACTATGTCAACAAATTACAACATTAACTTAACTGATAATGCATTGAAAAAGATACACTCTCTTGTTGAACAAGAAGGGGATAAAAACTCAGTTTTACGCATAGCAGTTTCAGGTGGTGGGTGTTCTGGTTTTAAATACAACTTCCTTATGGATCAAATAAATAAGGGTATCTCTATGATCGATGATGATGACGAAGATGATGAAGATTATGATAGTTCAGAAGACGATGAAGATATCGAAGAAGATGAAGACTATAGAGTTCAGTCTAGCTTCAGTGAAAAAAAGAAGGATATAGTAATTAACGATGAGAATGGGAATCCTGTTCTTATGGTTGATAATTGTTCAGCAAAGTTTTTAAATAACTCAGTAATAGATTATACTGAAAATTTGAGCGGTTCTGGGTTTCAAATAAAAAATTCTCTTGCTAAATCTCAGTGTGGGTGCGGTAATAGCTTTTCAGTTTAACTGAGATATAAACACACAATTTTCTACAGCTTTTAAAAAAACTAATTTTTTAATTAGGTCTTTGGTTAATTACAAGATATCCACTCCAAAATAAGAAGCTGCTTTCGCTCTGTTGCCAACAGATATGCATTTTCCGTATTTTTCCCAAACTACATTACCAGAGCCAGTACCTATGCTAAAAGAGGCGTATTAATAAAAAATACACCTCAAGATGATATCATAATTATAGTGAGTTTTTATAGAGGGGTTATGAGTATCACAAGTAAGTTTATAATTAAAGCTGCAGAAAATAACAAAACAAAGGTTGTAAAACGGTCTATTAAACTTCAGAAAAAGTTATCTGACTCATTTGATATAGGACAAATACGTGATAAAGACGGTAATACAACTTTGCATTATGCTGCAAGAAACTCCAATCACGAAATGGTAAAATTATTGATAAAATACGGAGTTGACGTTAATACGAAAAATCGGCACGGACAAACAGCTTTGACTTTTGCTATAGGTAATTTCCTTACAGGAAAGAATGTATTTAATTATTATAAGCGGAGTCCATCTTTAATTGATGACCCTAATAATCAATTTAGGGATGGAGATGCTATATTTACTATCTATTTACTATTAATAGCAGGAACAGAATATAATAAGGCGGAATTCAATGTATTATTAGGAATCATGAAATCCTATGAAGATAGGGGTAAGTATGTATATTACTGTGAAGAAATAAAGAAAGTCTTATATGCTAAAACTCCAATCAGCTTTGATAAGACTCAGAAAAATGTTGGCAACAATAACAATGTATATGACGTTCCAGAAAATTGCACTTCAGAGAACATCTATGAGGAAATAGATGATAGTATAGGTAATGGTAACACAAAGCACAGCATTTGCGATGAATCATATGATTCTGGCATTGAATCTGGTGAAGACACTCCAGATTCTAAGATGTCTAAAAATTCTACGAAGTCTATCGCTAATATAGAAAAATTATAATGTTATCTAGTGATTTTAATGATGGGCACAATCATGTGCATAATTTTTATCAAATCTTTAGTAGTCTATGGTTTTGCCCTAATTTTGAAGTGAAAAAGTCTTGTACTTAGCTTTATCTTTGCTACAATTCATAACTTAGATTTAATTTGAGTTGTAGTGATAATAAGCGATAAAGTAAAGCAAATCCTCAGTTGTTATGAAAGTGAAAACCCTGGGGTAAGGGCTAATCTTACTCGTATTTTAATGCATGGAAAGCTTGGAGGTACCGGCAAACTGGTAGTTCTTCCTGTTGATCAAGGATTTGAACACGGACCAATTAAAAGTTTTGAAATCAACCCTGATGCCTATGATCCACATTATCATTTTCAGTTAGCAGCTGATTCGGGAGTAAGTGCATATGCTGCTCCCCTTGGTATGATTGAGGCTGGTGCTTCCACTTATGCTGGAGTTCTTCCACTTATTTTAAAACTCAATAGCTCCAACTCTTTGCATGCAAAAGATCTTACTTCTGATCAGGCAATAACTGCTTCTGTGAAAGATGCGCTGAGTTTGGGTTGCGCGGCTGTTGGATTTACTATATATCCTGGTTCTGCTAAGTGTTTTGACATGATGGAAGAAGCTCGTGAAATTATAGCCGAAGCTAAATCCTATGGATTGGCAGTAGTGCTATGGTCCTATCCTCGTGGTGAAGGAATTTCCAAAAAAGGAGAAACAGCTGTTGATGTTATTGCTTACGCCGCTCACATTGCAGCTTTACTTGGTGCTAATATAATAAAAGTAAAGCTTCCAGCTCAGCATTTGGAGAAAGAAAAAATAGAGGCAGGAAATATTAATTCATTATCTAAGAGAATCGAATATATTAAAAAATCTTGCTTTGCGGGAAAAAGAATAGTAGTTTTTTCTGGTGGAGAGTCGAAAGCAGTGGATGACATATATAATGAAGCGAAAGAAATAAAGCAAGGTGGTGGAAATGGCTCAATCATTGGGCGTAATACTTTTCAACGGAAGAAAGCAGATGCTTTATCTATGCTAGAAGCTATCATGGATATATATGCGTAAGAATGGCTGGGTGGCAGAATGGCTTATGCGGAGGACTGCAAATCCTTTTATACCGGTTCAATTCCGGTCCCGGCCTCTTTGTTGTTTCGATTAAAAAGGATAAAATTTTTAATGAATTTTTAGAAAAATAAAGTATAATACTTATAATATCATCAGTATATATCATGTTGAAAAGATTCTTATTATTAATTAGTTTACCATTCTTACTTACCAGCTGTGGCTTTTACTATTTGCTAAATGACTCATATACTCACCTTGCGCTAGAAAAGTATGGTAAATCTGATAAAAAGCCTGTTTACATTGAGACGGCTTATGATGCACATGCTATGTATAAGGAGTTATTTAGCGGTGGTTTTCTTATAGTAGGTAAATCATCACTTACAGCTGAGCAGGGAAGTGCTAGTGACTATATTGATTACGGAAAGGGGATTGGAGCAGACATAGTAATTGCATCTTTTCAGAATAAGCAAAGGGTTAAGGAGTATATCAAAAGAAAAGTGCCAGGTGAGGAGAGTATAACTATACATAAGCAAGACAATATCAAAAAAGAAATTGAAAGCAAAACAATAACTGTGCAAAAAGATAAGGATGTATATATTCCTTACTCAGTAACGCATTTTGATCAAGAAGTGCTTTTCCTTAGAAGAATAGGGAATGCAAAAGCTCCATGGGAATATGTAAAAGAGGATTTCACACTTAATCAAAATGACAGCAAAGATCCATATTTAGGTAGCTGGAGAATTTCTAGAACATGTGAAGCTGAAATATATGCCACAAAAAATGAATACTTAGGGTTTGTCAATAATTGCAGAGAGAGATCTAAAATAAATAAAGTGCTTTCTTGGGAAGATGGGGATATAAAATTGCGTATGAACAAGCAATCTAAGCAGGGATTTTATTTAGATCAAGACAAGATTCCTGTGCTGGTCAAGTTTCAAATTAACAAGTCTGGCTGTCTTGAATTAATAGATGGCAACACCGGTAAGGTTATAGCTTTTTTCGAAACCAGCTAAAGGCAATTAAATAAAGATTTTCAGAGATGCAAAGAGGTAAGCGGTAAAAACTTAATTCTAAATTGGGACCGTACATCTAAAACTTGCGCCACTGCTTTATTTCAACTAACATCAAGTTAGTTATAGTTAGGGAAGTTATGTCAACACCAATTACGGTTGCATATGGTGATGGTATCGGGCCAGAAATTATGGAGGCGGTGCTATCAGTATTGCGCGAAGCGGAAGCAAATATTTCAGTGGATATCATTGAGATTGGGGAGCGTATTTATAATAAGGAATGGTCTCATGGAATTTCTCCAAATGGTTGGGAATCTATTCAAAGAACAAAAATATTGCTGAAATCTCCAACCACCACTCCGCAAGGTAAAGGACATAAAAGCTTAAATGTAGCACTGAGGAAAAATTTGGGGTTATATGCAAACATCAGGCCATGCATTTCATACAACCCAATTATAGAAAATAAATTCGATAAATTTGATGTTGTAGTAATACGTGAAAATGAAGAGGATGTTTATACTGGAATAGAGCATAGATTAACCGGAGATTCCTATCAGTGCACAAAAATTATTACCAGATCTGGCTCGGAGAAAATATGCAGGTATGCTTTTGAGTATGCAAAGAAACACAACAGAAAGAAAGTAACTTGCCTGACTAAAGATAATATCATGAAAATGACTGATGGCACTTTCCATGCAGCGTTTGATCATGTGGCAAAAAATTATTCGGGTATAAAAGCAGAGCATTACATAGTTGATATTGGTATGGCAAAAGTTGCTACAGAGCCAGAGAATTTTGATGTTATAGTTACTGAAAATTTATATGGGGATATACTGTCAGACATTGTCGCACAAACTTCAGGTTCTGTTGGATTGGCTGGAAGTAGCAATATTGGTAATGAATATGCAATGTTTGAAGCAGTTCATGGTTCTGCTCCTGATATTGCAGGAAGAAATATAGCCAATCCTTCTGGCCTTTTGAATGCTGCAGTGCACATGTTGATCTATATAGGTCATGCGAAAACCGCAAAATTGATTTACGATGCTTGGCTAAAGACATTGGAAGATGGGGTACACACTGCTGATTTGTATAAAGAAGGAAAAAGTAAACAAAAAGTTGGCACTCAGAAATTTGCAGAAGCTGTTATAAATAACCTAGGAAAAAAACCGAAAGTGTTATCTGAGCTTTTAACTAGTAAAGATAGCAAAATTAGTCAAGCCCGAAGTGACTACAAGCAAGATTATAAGGTTAAAAAGTTAGTCGGTAGCGATATCACTCTAGCTTGGGATAAGTCGGCTGCTTTAGATCAAATAACACAGCTGTTTGCATCACATAATTTAAAAATTATTGTAATATACGCAAAAGGTCTAGCAATTTGGCCGGGAAGTTCAAATTTTTTGAGTGATCAAATAACTTGCAGATTTATTAAGAATGATGAAAAGCAAGTTGTTACAAATAGCGATATTATTAATATACTAACCAAATTTGAAGAGAATAACTTTAATGTGGTAAAAATGGATAATTTGTATTTATATGATGGTAAGGAAGGGTTTTTTTCTTGAAAAACATGATATAGCTTTCACAGGACTTGAAAGCTATAAACGGAGTATCCATTCAGCCGGGCGGTAAAATAAAGAGTAGACAAGGAATGCTAAAAAGGTAAACTAGAGTGGCTGTGAGGTAATATGGTTGATCTTTTAGAATTTTGCGAAAGTTTAAGCAGACTATAGAAAAGTTAGAAACAAAAATAGAAGAGCTTAAAGCAGAAAATAAAGCGCTAAGGATCGAAAACGCTGAGTTAAAAGAAAGGCTTGGCTTAAGTTCAAAAAATTCATCTATACCAAGCTCCAAAGAATTATATAAGATGAGGGAAAATAAGCCAAAAAGTGACAGGAAAGTAGGAGCACAGGTTGGACATAAAGGCAGTTACCGCCCTAAAATGGAGGCAGATGAGATGGTAAAAATAGAACTGCCCAATACGTGTGAGTGCGGAGGAGAAATTGCGGTATCAAAAGATCCGTATACTCATCAAAAGGTCGATTTGCCGGAAATCAAGCCGTATGTAGTTGAATATCAACTAGAGCATGGACGTTGCAAAAGATGTGGAAAAAGAAAAAGTAGCAAGCTACAAGAAGGAGTAACTGCGGACACATTTGGTCCAAGAGTTAAGTCAGTAATTGCAGCATTAAGTGGATTTTACAAGAATTCGAAAAAAGAAGTGGCAAATATTATAAAGGACATTTTCAACCTGGATATCAGCGTCGGTAGTGTATCAAATAGTGAGGCTAGAGTGGCAGAAAAATGCCAAGAAGCATATGAGCAAATTGAGGAAGAGGTAAGCAAGAGCAAAATTTTACATATCGATGAAACTAGCCATTACAACAAAGGTAAACAGGGCTGGTGCTGGATGTTTGCGAGCAAAATAGGAAGTGTGATCAAATTGACAGAGTCAAGAGGGATGAAAGTCCTGGAAAATAGTAAATTTGGAAAGAATAACAACCTAGTAGTGACCGACAGATATGCAGCTTACAACTACTTTTCCAGCAAGAAAAGGCAGGTCTGTTGGGCACATTTAGCAAGAGATTTTGAAAGGTTGTCTCATAGTTGGAATAGCGAAGTGAAAGTTTTGGGGTATTATTTAAGGAATGTTGCTACTGAATTATTTGCATTGAAAAAAGCTCTGTTAAAGGATGAAATAGACACATTAAGGTTCATAAGAAGAGCAAGAAAATTATGCAAGCGAACGAGATATTACTTAAAGAATATATCAAATTTACCCGAGGCAATTGGAGCGTCTCGAGTAGCAAAAAATATCATGAAATCGGATCTGATGATGTGGAAATTTTTGGACGATCCAGAAAATATTCCACTGACAAACAACTATGCTGAGCGACAGATTCGGCATTACGTTGTTTACCGAAAAGTTTCATATTTTACACAATCGAAACGGGGAAATATGTTTCTTGAGAGGATAATTTCATTGTACTTGACTTGGAGGCAAAAGAAGTTAAATCCTTTTCAAAACCTACTGGCTATTGCTTCTTAAGCCATACACCTGAATGGATACGCTTTTTGGCTGGGACTGTAATGAATATCAATTTTAGTATATAAAAAGTATTTCAAAAAGTAAAAGCTTTTTTTAATGAGATTTTCTACATGTAGCAAATCGCCAAGCTCTCCACTTCTACTTTAGCAATATCTTGTATGTTAAGCATCTTTTTTTCTGTTACTCTACCGATGCACGAATAAGTTACATCTTTGAATAAATCTTCAAATCTCTTTTGATCTTGTGGTGCAATGGTTACCAATATTCTGCTCTGTGACTCAGAAAACATTGCTACTCTTACATCCAAATTTTGCATTTGCGAAAGATCAACTTCAGCACCAAAGTCACCTGCAATTAGCGACTTTGCTAAAGCAATAATGAGCCCTCCAAGGTTTGGTGCGATTGCAGAAACGATAATGCCCTCCCCTACTGCTTCATTATAACACTCATACAATTTCCTAGCACTTTTTGCATCAACTTTCGGCACGTTATTATCACCAAATCCACTGTACAGCTGATATTCAGATCTACCAAGCTCATTATCAGTTGCACCCAGCACATATATTAAATCACCAGGCATTTTCACATCAAGTGACACTGCATTCTCAACGTTCTCTATAACTCCAATCGCTGAGATAAGCAACGAAGGTGGTGCTGATATCATAACTTTTTCACCATTTTCGTTATATCCCTTAAAATCGTTAAACATGCTGTCTTTTCCAGATATAAATGGCGCTTTAAATGCAGTTGCATAATCGTAACACGCTTCTGCAGCTTTTTTTAGTTGCCATAGCCTCTCTGGATTATAAGCATCACACCAACAAAAATTATCAAGCAATGCTAGGTGATTTATATTTCCTCCTGCTGCTACATAGTTACGTATTGCAGTATCAATTGCACATGCTGCCATATGGTAAATATCAATTTCTCCATAACTTGAGCCAAATCCTTGCGATTTTACCACACCTCTGTTTGAAGAAAGAATTGGCCTTGAAACCACAGCCTCGCTGCACACTCTACCCCTGCCTTGCAACGGTTTTAATACCGATGATCCTTGAACTTCGTGGTCATATTGCACCACTATAAATTCTTTACTGCATATGTTTGGCCTGCTTAGCATTTCCTTCAGTTCAACTTCTAAAGAAGCTGAACTACCAGCGTAAAGAGTATCATTAGGCGAAGCCTGCTGGATCCCAGTGTCAAGCACTGGGATGACAGAAGAAGATACTGGAGCAACAGTAGCCTCCTGAAACCACGGCTTTGTATGTAAATGCATTTTAGGATTACCGTCATGCAAAAACTCGGTTTCAATATCCATTATTACTGTTCCTTGAGAACACTTTATTACAGCCCTGCCGCTGTCACTAAACTCTCCAATCACACTAACTTCCACATTATGCTTCTTCATTATTTGTTTAAACGCTGGAAGATTCTCCTCTGGCACAGCTAAAGTCATTCTCTCTTGCGATTCTGATATCCATATTTCCCATGGATTCATATCATCGTTTTTAAGTGGAATTTTTCCAATATCAACCTCAAACCCGTTCTTCCCCATTTCTCCAACTGATGAAGATAATCCCCCTGCCCCATTGTCTGTTATTGCACTGTAAAGACTAAGATCTCTCGCTTCTACCACAGCATTGGATAGTTTTTTCTGTGTGATAGGATCACCTATTTGCACAACCGTTGAAGGACTATTTCCAGATAACGCCTCTGAAGAAAATGTTGCACCGTGAATCCCATCCCTTCCAACCCTTCCACCAATTACTACTATCTTATCACCAATTTTTGGCTCTTTTATATGTGAAGGCACATTGTTTATATCACGCGGAATAATCCCCACACTGCCAACAAAAACTAAAGGTTTTCCACAAAACCTATCGTCAAAATATACCGATCCAAGCTGCGTTGGGATGCCAGAGCAATTTCCAGCAGTATTAACACCATGAATGACTTCTTTCATTATATATTTTGGCGATAAAATCTCATCAGTGCATTCTTCATCTCGATAAAGCTTACCTTTTATCCCCTTAGCAAAACAAAAATAGTAGGTATTCATTATCGGCTCTGCACCCTTGCCAAAACCAACTATATCGCGATTAACCCCGAGTACTCCAGTCATTGCACCACCAAATGGATCAAGTGCTGAGGGGCTATTATGGGTTTCAACTTTATCTACAATTAAGTAATCATCGTCAAAAACTATGCCACCAGCATTATCGGAGAAAACTGACACGCATATACCAGAATTTATCTCACGCGTTGCACGTTTTATGTAATGCGCATACAAGCCATCTTTTATCTCATCAATTGGAGAGCAAAAAATATTGTGTTTACAATGTTCAGACCAAGTCTGCGCCAGAGATTCTAATTCAATGTCATATGGATCTCTACCGAGTTTATTGAAGTAATCCCTTATAGCCTTCATTGCTTCCAAGGAGAGCCCTAAAGTGCCATTACCATCAATGCCATCTCTGCTTATTACTTCAAGCTCTTGGTCACTTATGTTAAGACTAACTGACTTGACTTTACTATCTGCCACCCTAACTTTTTCTGTTGTCATTCCAGCACCTGACGCTGGGATCAAATTTTCTTTATGCAATTGACTAGAGCTTTCTGGATCACGGAACCTAAGCATTGGAGCATCACTGAGTTTGGTATTTGATTTACCGTAATGTTTCCAGCGACAATTATCATTTTCCTTATAGACAAGGGTGCAATATTCAGTTATAGGGTTAAATTGTTCCTTTATATCACTTACAGCCGGTACATTCCCATAACCCAGGATTAACTTTGAACTTCTTGCCTTTACATAAACATCTTCATCAATGTGGCCTTTACCTACTAAATACTCCTTAACTATTTGTTTCACTGTATTACCTATGTTGTCGGTCATGCCAGGTAAAAAGCTTATTTCCAAACCCCAATCAGCTGATAATTCATATTGCACTTCTTCAAGGCTTTCATTGTAAGAATAACAGCGACAATCTTGTATGACTTTATTATGAAGCAGTCCGCAAATTTCTTCATATAACTCTTGTGGTAACTCTTTGCGTATATAAATTGAGTAAACGTCTACTACTTGTGATTGTAAATGTTTATTCAGTACTTCTATTCTGATGTTTATCATGTTATACTATAAAAAACTATAATAACCGCAGTAACGTCCCTAATTTTCAACTTTAGGTTTGTAAAAAATTAAAATAAATTGTATTAAATATAGTTACTATTTTGCAAGATTTTTACTTAAATGTTAACAAGATTTGCTCCCAGTCCAACTGGCGATTTACATGTAGGAAATGTACGCACCGCTTTGGTGTGTTGGATGCATACACGCAACCAAAACGGAAAATTTTTATTGCGTTTTGATGACACCGATCTGCAACGTTCAGATATCAAGTATATTGATAGCATCATGCACGATCTAAAATGGATTGGCATGGACTGGAATTTAAGCTTTAAACAATCAGAACGCTTCTTGCGTTATAACGAAGTGTTATTACAATTAATGGAAGAAGGACACATTTATGCATGTTATGAAACCAAAGAAGAGTTAGATATCAAACGTAAGCTGCAGTTAAAGCAAGGGTTACCTCCAGTTTACGATAGAAGTGCATTGCTTTTAACTGAGCAATGCAAAATTAATTATGAGCAAGAGGGACGTAAGCCACATTTTAGATTTAAACTGAACAGAGATGAGATTGTAAAATGGAATGATGAGGTTAAAGGTGAAATAACTATTGCAACAAGCCACATTAGCGATCCCATAGTAAAAAGGGAAGATGGAAATTATACGTATATGCTTCCTTCTGTTATTGATGATATTGATTTTGATATAACTCACGTTGTACGCGGGGAAGATCACTTAACTAACACTGCAGTGCAGATTCAAATGGCGCAAGCATTAAAGGCAAAAGTTCCAATATTTGCTCATCTTTCTCTCTTGCATTTTGATGATAATAAGATATCTAAACGAACTGGTGGACTGAGCATTAAATCTATAAGAGAAGATGAAATTGAGCCAATGGCATTATGCAGTTATTTAGCAAAGCTTGGAACATCAGATTCAATCGAAGCTCATATTGATATGCAATCCTTAATTGATTCATTTGATATTAAAAAATTTAGTTCATCGTCAACGCAGTTTCACTTGGATGAAGTGCATAAGCTAAATAGCAAAATTTTACAGAATATGCCATTTGAAGCAGTGAAAGAACGTTTAACTCAAATTGACTCAGAATTTTGGTATTTTATAAGGAACAATATAGAAAAATTTTCTGAAGTAGCTAAATGGTGGCAAATATGCAAATCTGATATAGAACCCGTAATTTTTGATGAAGAGTTCATAAAAATTGCACTAAATACACTACCTAAAGGAAAATGTGACGAAAATACATTATCTGAGTGGGTAAAGATTATTAAAGAAAAAATAGACATAAAGTCAAAAGCCCTATTTATGCAATTACGCTTAGCATTAACTGGTAGAGAAGCAGGCCCTGAACTTGCTAAATTGTTAACTTTTATTGGCAGAGAAAAAATTATTGAAAGGCTAAAAATGCGTAATCATAATTCAGCAGCAATTGCATAATTGTAAATCTCTTAAAAATGCTATACAATTCACCTGTTCAACACGCTAAAAATTATGGACCTGACAAAATTCCTTGATCCAAAATGTGATTTAACTTTCAAGAGGATTTTCGGCTCAGAGAAGAACAAAAGTATTCTCATTCACTTTTTGAACGATATTTTAGGCTTTACTGCAGAAAGCAAGATACAAGAAGTTGAATTTTTAAGCACTATCATGGACCCAGAAATTGCTTCTGATAAGCAAAGTATTGTCGATATTTTATGCAAAGATTCTGCCAACAATAGATTCATCATTGAAATGCAAGTGGCTCGTGACAAAGGCTTTGAAAAACGCGCTCAATTGTACGCTGCAAGGGCATATTCAAGGCAATTGGACAGATCTGGCAATTATGTTGATTTACAAAAAGTTTACTTCATCGCCATTGCTAATTGTAATCTATTTCCTGAAGAAGTAGATTACATATCCACACATAACATACGGGATATTAATACTAATGGAAATTATTTAAAAGATTTACAATTTGTCTTTATTGAGCTGCTAAAATTTCCTAAAAATGAAGTGAAACAGTTGGAAAATATTGTGGAAAAGTGGTGTTTTTTCTTTAAATATGCAGAGGACACCACAGACGAAGACCTAAAAAAGATTGCAAGAAGAGCACCAGTAATAAAACAAGCATATGAAGAGTTAAATAAATTCCACTGGGATGAAAAAGATTTGTTAGCTTATGAAGAGAGAATAATGGACTTACGCAAGGAAGAAGCCATTATTGAATACAGAATTGACCTTGCTACTGCAAAAGGAAGAGAGGAGGGTAGAGAGAAGGGGAGAAAAGAAGGCAGAGAGGAAGGCAGAGAGGAAGGTAGAAAAGCAAGAGAAATTGAAGTGGCAATAAACTCACTTAAGTCTGGCATTTCTGTAGACACTGTTGCCAAAATAACAGGCCTACCTATTGATAAAGTGAAGCAATTGCAAGAAGAATTGTTGAGCTGTGATTCCTAAATAAGAACTTGTCTTTACGATTTGAAAAATGACAAACTCAGACAAATTGCAAAGTTCTATAATTATGATATTAAATAAAGAAGTGAGGTTGTAAAACCTAAATACAAGAAAAATGTCGTTTGAAGAAATAATAGTATATGGCATTGCATTATTTGTTATTGTCAGAATACTTCTCTTCTTGAGAGGAATATATAAGAATCGCATCAGAAAGGTTATATTTCCTAAAAAAGTCTCTGAAGAAGAGCAAGAGGAAAATAAAAGGAATAACGAATTATATCAAGAAAAAAAGCAAAAAGAGCTGTTAAAACGCCAAGAAGAGCAGCGTGAAAAGTATAAAGATGATGAAGGGCGAGCTTATAAAGAAGATCTGGAAATAGTAGATGTTGCAAAGCCTGTAGGTAAATGGACAAGAATGGTTATGTTGAGTGGTGGGTTAATGAAGCGTTTAGCACAACTGATACGCAGTGAAGGCAACAAGAAGGGATTTTGGGAGTTATTTATCAAAGCGCAATCTTCAACTAAAGGTAAACGTAGAGGAAAGGGAAGGTAATTCATGCTTGAATGTGAAAATTTATCCTGTAGTCGTAATAATAAAATAATATTTAAAAATCTTAATTTTAAAGCTGAACCAAAAGTAAAGATCTTAATTACTGGCCCAAATGGTAGTGGTAAAACCAGCCTAATTAGAAGTTTAGCTGGACTTTTGCCACCAATTTCAGGCAGAGTAAAACACTACGGAAAAGATATATATGATAATCCAAAAGCCTATAGATCTTCTATGGTTTATGTAGGTCATAAAAACGCTTGTAAAGATGATTTAACTGTTGCTCAAAACATAGAATTTTGGGCAGAGATAAGAAATACGAAAGAGTTGGTTTTAGCAGCAATTTGTTGCCTAGAGTTGCAGCCTGTGGTAAATATTGAATACAGTAAACTTTCTGCAGGTTGGAAAAGAAGAGCAGCGCTTGCTCGTCTTTTAATTTCAAACGCAGATATCTGGCTGATAGATGAGCCATTTTGCAATCTTGACAGTGCAGCATGTGAATTAGTACTCAACCTTATCTCAATACGTTCTGAACAAAACGGCATAGTAATTATCACAGGGCACAGCCCCTCAGAGCAACTATCCGATTTTACGACAATTGATATACGTGCTTGAAGTTATTATGAAAATTTCCCAAATCTTATTGAAGAAGCTACTATATTAGTAAATTTTTTTATTTTAAATTGATAAATTATCGTTTTATTTCAGAGTAATAATAGAATTATTATACAAATAAATTGTATCCATTCAGCCGGGCGGTAAAATAAAGAGTAGACAAGGAATGCTAAAAAGGTAAACTAGAGTGGCTGTGAGGTAATATGGTTGATCTTTTAGAATTTTGCGAAAGTTTAAGCAGACTATAGAAAAGTTAGAAACAAAAATAGAAGAGCTTAAAGCAGAAAATAAAGCGCTAAGGATCGAAAACGCTGAGTTAAAAGAAAGGCTTGGCTTAAGTTCAAAAAATTCATCTATACCAAGCTCCAAAGAATTATATAAGATGAGGGAAAATAAGCCAAAAAGTGACAGGAAAGTAGGAGCACAGGTTGGACATAAAGGCAGTTACCGCCCTAAAATGGAGGCAGATGAGATGGTAAAAATAGAACTGCCCAATACGTGTGAGTGCGGAGGAGAAATTGCGGTATCAAAAGATCCGTATACTCATCAAAAGGTCGATTTGCCGGAAATCAAGCCGTATGTAGTTGAATATCAACTAGAGCATGGACGTTGCAAAAGATGTGGAAAAAGAAAAAGTAGCAAGCTACAAGAAGGAGTAACTGCGGACACATTTGGTCCAAGAGTTAAGTCAGTAATTGCAGCATTAAGTGGATTTTACAAGAATTCGAAAAAAGAAGTGGCAAATATTATAAAGGACATTTTCAACCTGGATATCAGCGTCGGTAGTGTATCAAATAGCGAGGCTAGAGTGGCAGAAAAATGCCAAGAAGCATATGAGCAAATTGAGGAAGAGGTAAGCAAGAGCAAAATTTTACATATCGATGAAACTAGCCATTACAACAAAGGTAAACAGGGCTGGTGCTGGATGTTTGCGAGCAAAATAGGAAGTGTGATCAAATTGACAGAGTCAAGAGGGATGAAAGTCCTGGAAAATAGTAAATTTGGAAAGAATAACAACCTAGTAGTGACCAACAGATATGCAGCTTACAACTACTTTTCCAGCAAGAAAAGGCAGGTCTGTTGGGCACATTTAGCAAGAGATTTTGAAAGGTTGTCTCATAGTTGGAATAGCGAAGTGAAAGTTTTGGGGTATTATTTAAGGAATGTTGCTACTGAATTATTTGCATTGAAAAAAGCTCTGTTAAAGGATGAAATAGACACATTAAGGTTCATAAGAAGAGCAAGAAAATTACGCAAGCGAACGAGATATTACTTAAAGAATATATCAAATTTACCCGAGGCAATTGGAGCGTCTCGAGTAGCAAAAAATATCATGAAATCGGATCTGATGATGTGGAAATTTTTGGACGATCCAGAAAATATTCCACTGACAAACAACTATGCTGAGCGACAGATTCGGCATTACGTTATTTACCGAAAAGTTTCATATTTTACACAATCGAAACGGGGAAATATGTTTCTTGAGAGGATAATTTCATTGTACTTGACTTGGAGGCAAAAGAAGTTAAATCCTTTTCAAAACCTACTGGCTATTGCTTCTTAAGCCATACACCTGAATGGATACATAATTTGATAGTATCAGTTAGCAAACTTTCCTAAAGATATTTAGGTTTTGCTGGGGTTATATGGCTTTGAAATTTTTCTTGATAAATTCTGCTCCTAATTTTATTCCTTCCTCGTTAATTATATGTCCCAATGCGCGAATAGGGTATCCTTCAGCATTTACTCCATTTTCTTTTAAAGCTTTCACTGCTAAATCAAGAGATGAAAATGGCACCACATCATCAGCATCACCATGAACAACACATATATTAGGCTTTGATTTGATTTTTGGTGCAACTCTTACAGGTGAAAGAAACCTTCCAGAATATGCAACAACTGACGCACAAGCCTGAGAGCGGGTAAGAGCCGTATGTATATCAAGCATTGCTCCTTGAGAGAACCCAACCAAAGAAAGTTGTGCATCTTTTAAGTTCAATTCTTTTAATTTCGCATCAATGAAATTGTTTAAAATCAATGCAGCATTTTCTACTCCATTGTATAATGCCTCCTCACTGCGATCTTCCAAGCTAAACCACTGATAACCGCCACCAACTTCTCTTTCAAAAGGAGCATTTGGTGCTGCAAAATGAGAATCTGGTAAAAATTTACCTATTACTTTAGCAAAATGAATGAAGTTCTCACCACTTGAGCCCCAACCGTGTAGCAAGATAATCAACCTTTTTTTATCTTCACCAACGCAAATCTCCGGACCTTTTAGCTCAATCATTTATTATTGTCTCAATTTATATATGTGCTTCTAATCTAGCACAGATTTCAAGAACAGACAACTTTTGGTTGTCCATAGAGCTATTTCGTTCTAGCTAAATCTTTCTCTACACTATAAACTATTTGCTAAGGAACATGCATATTTATAGACTTAATTTATTTACATTGTTATGTGTAGAACAGTTTTCAAAATTTATAAACCAGCAAAAACTGCAACACAATCTGGTTTGGGCAATACAAGCTTCTGGCACTTAAAAATTGAATCTAATTCTTATTATATAGAGCCCCTAATGGGCTGGATTGGATCAAAAGATCCAAACAAACAGATAGTGCTAAAGTTTGATTCTTTAGCAAAAGCAGTGTCTTATGCAAAAAAGCGCAACGCTCCATATGTCGTTGAAACTCCAAAAAATACTAAGAGGCTAGCAAAGTCTTATGCACGCAACTTTATAGTAAAATAACATGTGTTATGTTTCTGTTGAATTTTACTATCTTTAGATGTACTGTAGCCATATATACTTAAAAAATATATGTAATTCTTTAAATAATAAGGTATTTTGCATGTCAGATGATTTATGGAGTTTTTTTATGGAAATGCCAAGTGTAGGCTATATAATTGAAAGCTCTCACTGTGATAATAATGGTAATTGTGAACATTACTGCGGAATGGTTAAGCCACATGATATAATTACTGGATGCTTCTATTTAACTTCAGGAGATGGAGCAAGACAAAAAATTGAAGCCCGTGTAGTAGATTTTAAGCCAACAGTTTGTTTCAGTGTTGATAACCAAGGCAACAAGGTTAATCTATATGTTAACAGTGAAAATTGTATGTTAACAAAAAGTGGGCTTTTACACATTGCTGAAGAAAATCAATATGGCAAGTTTGATATTATAATAGGAAAGTCGTAATACTTATGGCCTAAAGGTGTAGGCATAGATTACGTCACGCTTACCCTTCTGTTGCCATACTATTCATGGTTTTTGTGCCCAATAGGACGATTGCCATTACAACGTTGGTTTTTCTTTCACTGTTTCAGTTTGCTTTTCTCTCCATTTTTTTAGCCTATTAGCAACCCCGTCATCAGAAATCGACAATATAGATGCAGCAGTAATGGCAGCATTATATGCTCCACTTTCTCCTATCGACATAGTTGCAACTGAAACACCTTTTGGCATTTGCACTATAGATAATAAGCTATCCAAGCCATTTAATTGTTTACTATGCACAGGCACACCGATGATTGGCAAATAAGTAAGTGATGCTACCATGCCAGGCAAGTGGGCCGCACCTCCTGCACCAGCAATGATAACCTTAAAACCCTTTTCTTGCGCAGATCTGGCAAAATTAAAAAGCCTTTCTGGTGTTCTATGTGCTGATACTATGAAAATGTCATGCGAGATCTCTAATACTTTCAACATATCAACAGCATGAACCATGGTACTATAATCCGACTCACTTCCCATAATCACAGCAACATCTTTTTTTATTTCTGTCACATTCAAATTAGCTTTATTTATTATTTTATTTATTAATTGAATAATGTTTAGATTAAAAGGCAATAAATATTTGAATAATATTACAAATGCGATATATTGAATAAATCTTTTCTTGTTTAAGTAGAAATTCTAATGATTTAAATAAACACCTATATTAAGATATAGAATTATAAACTTCTTATGTAAGATGAACTTAAAAAAGCAATTGCTTTTATATTTTTAGCCTTATAACTGCAATTTCTTCTTGTCATAAATGATTTTTTCGAATAAAATATAATTTAAAATTACTAGAAAGTTGATGAAAATGTCAATATATAATCAACTTAAGGTTTAAAATATTAATAAGGCTAATTTATATGCAGGTATGTTAGAGGAAGGATTATGACAACAATATTACTAAATAGTTCAGACAATGTAGAAATAAAGATAAAGTTGCTTGATGAGATAAATAAATTTATTGAAGGAAAAAATTGGACCCAATCTTATGCAGCTGAACAATTGGGCATTGATCAGCCAAAGGTATCGCAGATTAAAAATGGCAAAATAGATGGCTTCTCACTAGAGAGATTGCTAACCTTCCTTAAAAGGCTTGATCATGAAATAAAAATCACAATAACGGAAAGTAAAGTAGTACAACCAGAAGAAGAAAGAGTAAAACATGAGGCCAAATCTTAATAGATAAAAAGTCTTTTTTATGATGTTAGTATAAGAGGACAATAAAAATGTATATTAAGGAATGCTTCGAATAAATTTATGAAGGTTGACGTTTCACTTTAATTGTAATATAATATAAAACTTAATTTAGAGGTGACATTTATGGCTGAATCTATCGTAGAAAAATGTGCAGAGCAAGTTAGCAACCGTTTTAGGCTAGCTCTATTGGCAAGTCAAAGAACTCATGATTTAAACACTGGAGCCAGTACTCCAACTCAAGCAGCTAGATTTAAAAATCACAAAAATACTATAGTTTCATTATACGAGATAGCTGAAAATCAGATAAGTATTCATGAACTATTTAATCTTTTAGTAAACAGATGCAAAGAATATATGAAGGGAAATACAAACAGTATTCATAGCAGTCATATAAATAAATTAGATAAATTATTAAACTTCTCTGATAATCAGTTAAATGCAAACCTTGATGCAGATCAAGATGATGAGGTAGACGATGAGATATACGATAATAGCGAAATAGATGAAGAAATAGATGATAAAATGGACAATGAATAATATTGTCTATATTTTACTATTTTGTATGAGTATGATGCTGTATCGCATAGTTTCCAGGTCAAGTGATATATACAACAAGTTTATAGCATTTAATAATTTCTCAACACAGATGGTTTTACTAATAGTAGCAGTATCGATTACTCTCAATAGTCTATTTTTGATTGATATAGCATTGTTATACGCTAGCATTAGTTTTATATCAACTATAGCATTAATGAAACTGCTCAGTAATTCATGATAAGTGTTATTTTCATATTTTTAAGCCTTTGTTTGATAGTCATTTCAAATATAGGGGTAATGAGATTTCCTGATTTCTACACTCGATTACATGCAGCAGGTATTACAGATTCCAGTGGTGCAACATTGTTGCTGATCGGCTTGATTCTACAGAATAAGCTTTCAACAGATATTATTAAAATAATATTATTAATCTCCATAATATGGATTGCCAACTCAACTAACAGCTATATTTTGGCACGCACTTACTATAAAAGTCAGGCAAAGATTATCAAAAAAGATTAAAATGTTAGAGATATTACATTTTACGTTACTTTCACTGTTACTTGTGGTTACAGTTTTTATAGTTTTTTCACAGCATTTAGTTGTAAGCGCTATCTTAATGTGCGTGTTTAGTTCTCTTATTGCGCTGATATACTTAACCATGAATGCACCTGATGTTGCAATCACTGAGGCTTCAGTTGGTGCAGGCCTAAGTACTGTGCTTACATTTGCTGCACTTTTTCTGATAAAAAATCATAAAGTGAATGTATCTCATAACCCTATAGCGCTTTTCCTAATGTTATTTTTAGCTATATGCTTGTCACATTTTATTATTCAGTTGCCAGATTTTGGCAGTCAAAGCGCGCCAATACATCAGCATGTTGCTCCCTATTATATAGAAAATACTAAAAAAGTTGCCGATATTCCTAATATAGTAACCGCTGTTTTAGCAAGCTTTCGTGGTTATGATACATTTGGAGAAACCATAGTGGTTTTTATTGCAGCACTTTGCATAACATTAACATTAAAAGAAAAAGCAGTTATTTCCAAAATGGAAACAACTGCTTCCCCCCATGAAAATGGGATTATCAAGGATCCGGTATTAAATGCAATAACATTTTTAATGGTACCTTTTATCGTCTTATTTGGTTTGTATATACAATTTCATGGTGATTACACTCCAGGTGGAGGGTTTCAGGCAGGAATCATTATCGCTTCTGGCATAATATTGTATTCAATGCTATTTGGTATAACAACCACCCTAAAAGCAATACCGTATTCTGCTATTAAATTTACCAATGTGCTTGGTATTTTAATTTATGGCGGAACAGGTATTGCAACAATTTTACTTGGCCAAAATTTTTTGTCTTACAATGCGTTATCTGCCAATGATGTTACCGGTCAAAAATTAGGTATCTTTTTAGTAGAATTGGGTGTGGCACTTACTGTTTGTTCCTCAATGCTCATTATATATATAAATTTTGCTCGTAGAAAAAATGATGACTTTATATAATTATGTAACTATTATTATATTAATGATATTAGGCTTGTATATTATTATAAATGATAAGAATTTAATTAAGAAAATGATTGGGGTAAGTATTTTTCAATCCTCTGTTTTATTATTTTATATATCTTTAGGGTATATAAAAGGCTCGTTGCCTCCTATATTGGTTTCAAATTTTTCTTTATATAGCAACCCTATACCACATGTTTTGACGCTTACTGCCATAGTAGTTGGAATCGCAACATTTTCAGTTGGGTTGTCTATAATAGTAAAAATAGAAGAAAATGCAGAGTAAATACACGAATTAACAGTATCTTAAATTGTATGAAGTACACAGGCTATATAGAAACAATAGACTTGCTCACTGTAGGTTTATTTGCTAATAAGGAATAAAATTTAAACTATAAAGGTAATGATGTCAATTATTAACAATGCACACGACGAAAAAAAAATCATTAAAGATCTTGTAACAAAAAGCATCAAGAAGGGCGGATTTATCACTTTTGATGACATAAATGATATGTTGTCTGAGGAAAATTTTTCGTCTGACTTTATAGATAACACAATATCTTTATTGCAAGATTCTGGAATAAACATACTTGAAAGCAGCGAAGACGAGGAGGAAGTTTCTTCTAATGATGATAGTAGCAAACTTGACGACGATAATGAATCATCAAACGCCATTACAACTTTAGTACAAAATGATGACCCAGTAAGGATTTACTTACGAGATATGAGCTCTGTGAAGCTTTTGTCAAGAGCGGACGAGATTGAAATAGCAAAAAAAATTGAATCTGAAAAACATAATATGCTGCGTGCGATAGTTGAAACATCAGCAACATTAAAGGTAATAAAAGCGTGGCGCGATGATTTGAGCAGTGGGATTCTGCTGCTTAGAGAAATTATAGACCTTGATGCAATTTATAATTCCGATTTTAATGCAACGCCTAAGGAAGAAGGTGAAGAAAGCGTTGAAAGTGCTCCTGAAGATGCAAAAGATGAAGGATATGACGAAAATGATGAAAACGATGATGAAAAGAATGAAGGTACTAATGAAGAAGATAGCGACGATGATGAAGATAGCAGCAATGAAGATATGGGTTCATCAAATCTAAATGTTTCTATTCTTGAGATGGAAAGTGACTTACTACCGAAAGTTATAGCTGCATTTGATGAGATAACCACTTTAACAAATGAAGCACTGGCATTAAAACAAAAAGACAGTTCCTCTAATGAGTCAGAGTGCAAGAATTTATATGATCAAGTATGGTCAATAGCATTACAAATCAAGTTAAGCGATGCTGCTGTTGAGAAAATCATGCAAGAGCTTTATGGTATAAACAAATCTATCATGCTTGAAGAAGCAAGTCTTATTTCTGAAGCAAGAAAGTATAGTATCGATAGAGATAGCTTTTATAAAATCTATGATGATGTGCTCTTAAAGCAAGAGTTAAAAAAGGTTAAGCTTTTAAAACTTAGCCCTTCTTTTACAAAAGAATTAAAAAACAAGTTTACAAAATTTATAGATGATAATTTTGAATATATCTCTAGTGCTTTAAGCAATATCAATCAATATACACAAGAAGATAGTGTGCAAAAATTTAAGGAGTTAATAAAAAGAATACAAAAGCATGAGAGAGAAGTTTCCGAAGCAAAGAAAGAGATGATTAAAGCTAACTTGCGTCTGGTAGTATCTATTGCTAAAAAATATTCAAATAGAGGTTTAGCACTACTTGATTTAATTCAGGAAGGTAATATCGGTCTTATGAAGGCCGTAGATAAGTTTGATTATAAGCGTGGATATAAATTTTCAACTTATGGCACTTGGTGGGTTAGGCAATCCATAACCCGTGCAATACCCGAGCAATCTAAGGTAGTAAGGATACCAGTTCATATGGTAGAAATTATCAGCAAAATCAATAGGGCATTAAGAAAAATGACTCATGAAATGGGAAGGGAACCGACATTAGATGAGTTGAGCAATGAGTTAGCAATGCCAGTTGAAAGAATACGCAAAGTTATGAAAATAGCGAGAGATCCAGTAAGTCTTGAAGCCCCAACAGGAAAGGATGATAGTAGCACCTTTGGTGACTGCATAGAAGATAAGAGAGTTTCCAAACCGGAGGATGCCGCAATACTTGCTGATTTGCGCGGTATTACAACTAATGTTCTTGCAACTCTCACGCCGAAAGAAGAAAGAATTTTGAGAATGCGCTTTGGTCTTGGCAAAGATGGCAAGGAGCACACTCTAGAAGAAGTAGGAAGGATTTTTAATGTAACACGTGAAAGAATCAGACAAATAGAGGCAAAAGCTCTACGCAAACTTAGACATCCAAGCCGCGCTAAAAAGCTTAGAGGATTCTTTTAATCAATAGACTATACATAAGATGATCTAATGCATCGTATCCATTCAGGTGTATGGCTTAAGAAGCAATAGCCAGTAGGTTTTGAAAAGGATTTAACTTCTTTTGCCTCCAAGTCAAGTACAATGAAATTATCCTCTCAAGAAACATATTTCCCCGTTTCGATTGTGTAAAATATGAAACTTTTCGGTAAACAACGTAATGCCGAATCTGTTGCTCAGCATAGTTGTTTGTCAGTGGAATATTTTCTGGATCGTCCAAAAATTTCCACATCATCAGATCCGATTTCATGATATTTTTTGCTACTCGAGACGCTCCAATTGCCTCGGGTAAATTTGATATATTCTTTAAGTAATATCTCGTTCGCTTGCGTAATTTTCTTGCTCTTCTTATGAACCTTAATGTGTCTATTTCATCCTTTAACAGAGCTTTTTTCAATGCAAATAATTCAGTAGCAACATTCCTTAAATAATACCCCAAAACTTTCACTTCGCTATTCCAACTATGAGACAACCTTTCAAAATCTCTTGCTAAATGTGCCCAACAGACCTGCCTTTTCTTGCTGGAAAAGTAGTTGTAAGCTGCATATCTGTCGGTCACTACTAGGTTGTTATTCTTTCCAAATTTACTATTTTCCAGGACTTTCATCCCCTCTTGACTCTGTCAATTTGATCACACTTCCTATTTTGCTCGCAAACATCCAGCACCAGCCCTGTTTACCTTTGTTGTAATGGCTAGTTTCATCGATATGTAAAATTTTGCTCTTGCTTACCTCTTCCTCAATTTGCTCATATGCTTCTTGGCATTTTTCTGCCACTCTAGCCTCGCTATTTGATACACTACCGACGCTGATATCCAGGTTGAAAATGTCCTTTATAATATTTGCCACTTCTTTTTTCGAATTCTTGTAAAATCCACTTAATGCTGTAATTACTGACTTAACTCTTGGACCAAATGTGTCCGCAGTTACTCCTTCTTGTAGCTTGCTACTTTTTCTTTTTCCACATCTTTTGCAACGTCCATGCTCTAGTTGATATTCAACTACATACGGCTTGATTTCCGGCAAATCGACCTTTTGATGAGTATACGGATCTTTTGATACCGCAATTTCTCCTCCGCACTCACACGTATTGGGCAGTTCTATTTTTACCATCTCATCTGCCTCCATTTTAGGGCGGTAACTGCCTTTATGTCCAACCTGTGCTCCTACTTTCCTGTCACTTTTTGGCTTATTTTCCCTCATCTTATATAATTCTTTGGAGCTTGGTATAGATGAATTTTTTGAACTTAAGCCAAGCCTTTCTTTTAACTCAGCGTTTTCGATCCTTAGCGCTTTATTTTCTGCTTTAAGCTCTTCTATTTTTGTTTCTAACTTTTCTATAGTCTGCTTAAACTTTCGCAAAATTCTAAAAGATCAACCATATTACCTCACAGCCACTCTAGTTTACCTTTTTAGCATTCCTTGTCTACTCTTTATTTTACCGCCCGGCTGAATGGATACAATGCATCTGCACATCCATGAAAAACGAGCCCTCTTCTTTATCTTGAACGCCGATAATGGTGCGGGTGTTTAGAGGTAATGGGTCATTTATAGGACCATGACCTATTCCTTGAATGGTGAAGACTGGAACATTAACGCTTTTTGCAAACCTTGTCTTTACAATCTCAACAAGGTCATCATTGCCAGAGTTAATAAAATCACCAAAAATTACTGCTTGCACTTTATCAAGAATATGAGCTTGTTTTAAGTGATCTAAGCTGCGCTCTATTGCATATGGATAGACTCTAGTATCTTCTAAAAATAAAATTTTTCCTTTTGTATTTATTTGCCAAACTGTCCCTATACTGTTTTCAACTAAAGTCATATTGCCACCAACAATACTGGATCCTAGTGGGCTTTGTTGCATAGCTAAAGTAAAAAGAACTGGCAGTTGCTGACGAAATTCATTATAAACAGGCATTTAACCGACAAAGGAAAAATATGCCAGTCAAAATGAAAGTCAGTAACTGCTACGAATATAACAAATTTCTCCAAGAAAGAGGAAATATTTTTTATTACGTCAACGATGCCATAGAAAATTGGTACGAAAAAAGTCCCAAAATGGCCGGTAGCAACAATATTTATAGTGATAAAGTCGTAATTCTAATTCACATAATAACTTATTTGTTTAGAATAGGCCTAAGACAAACGGTGGGGTTTATAGCGGGATACCTTGAGCAAATAGGAAAAAATTTGCAAGTTATCAGCTATTCCCAGGCTTCCAGAAGATTCAAAAAGCTTAACTTAAAAATTAATGATCGAAGACATGATAAAAACAGTATGGAAAATATTGAGATCGCCATAGATAGCACTGGAATAAGCATCTACAATAATATTCCAGGCCATAGTAAGGCAAACGGTACAGATAGAAAGTACCGTGGCTATAAGCAAACAAGAAAATTGCATGTAATGCTGGAGATAGGTAGCAAAAAAGTCATAGCTGCAAAATACAGTAGTGGAGTTTATTCTGACCACTATGGAGCCTGTGATCTTATTGCAAGGGCTAATGCTAAATACAATATAAGCACACTATATGCAGACAGAGCATATAATCGAAAGAAGTTATACAAATTGTGCAATGAGCTTGGCATAAAGACAAAAATTCCTCTGCAAAACAATGCAGTGGAGCATCCAAAGCTGGATTATATGGCTGAGAGAAATTCTACAATCAAGCTCATAAAGTCATATGGTGAAGATGGTATGAAGAAGTGGAAAAAAGAGATAAATTATGGGAAGAGATCTTATATAGAAAGTTTTTTCTCGCGACTGAAGCAAACATTTGGGTTTAGTTTTAGGAACAAATCTGAGATTAACCGTGAGAAAGAAATGCTACTCAAGTGTTATTTGCTGAACAAATTTACTGAAATAGGCATGGCTAAATTTGAGATAGCTTCATGAATTTATTATGCATTGCCTCCTATCCAAAGAGCGATGCAACAAAGCAATTCTAACCTATCGTCTTTTAATTTTATGTTATTATTGATCATTTTCAGATTATCAAATCTTACAGAGCTTTGTTGGCTTAAAACTAATCTTTTCAATTTTTCAATAGAACTTTCAGCCACAGAATTATTTACTATCATTTCCAACATAGTACCATGAAGAGTTTGCCAGTTATATTTGGTTTGTAGGTAAATATGTAAAGCAGTTATATCGCTGTAGCCTATTAAAATTTTCTCGCCTTGAGCAATTTTTTCTTTCTCATCGCTTGATAACTTCTCCAGATAAGGAATTAATCGTGCAGCACCTTCTCCTCCTCTGATACACCAAATTATCTTGCTATCATTAGTTAGTGCATTAATCAAGTCATTTGCTCTAAATTCATCTGAGTTAGAATAAAAGGGATTACCACTACCATATATTTTATTTGAAATGCGAGCATCAAAGCCTAAAGACTCTACGTAATTTTTTATACTAATCAGATCAGATTTTTTTCCTCTGGAAGAAGGGGCAATAATATCAATTTTGTCAATTGCATAAGTATTTATATTAACAAATAAAATAGTAGTAAAACATACAAGATAGACAGTAAAAAAGTGCATTATTATCTCAGGGTAATTATAAATATAGTGCGTTATAAGAATAACACAACTTATGTTTCATTGGTGGAAATGAAACAAATTTATTAAAAGCATTCCTGTTTACATTTTCTTTATTAAAATGTTATTTACTTAAAGTATATAACAATTTACAAATGGAAGATAGCTCTCTAGCAGTGGTGTTTGACTGGGATAATACCCTGGTTGACACTCAAGACAATATTTTGAATGCTATCCAGCATACCATAGACTTAATGGGATATAGTAATAAAATTGCAGATAGAAACTCCCATGAATCTAGGAAGAGCTATATGTTCGCTTTATTCGGTGATCAATGGAAAAAAGCGAACCAGATATATCAGAAATATTTGGACAATGCACTGTTACAAAATATTACTCTAAACGAAGGAGTAGAAGAAATGCTAAAGACACTAAAGAACCACAATGTTTACCTGGCAATAGTAAGTAACAAAAAAAATACTAACTTGTGCGAAGAAGTCGCTCATTTCAAGTTAGATTCTTACTTTGATAGAATAGTTGGATCAGGTGACACTGCAGAAGATAAACCATCTGCAACCCCATTGTTATTTGCATTAGAAGAATTTATACTTCCTGTTAATAAAGAAAACGTATTTTTTGTTGGTGATAGTATAACAGATATTTTCTGTGCACAAAATGCCAACTGTTTGCCCATTACATATGGACAATCAATAAGTGGTTTTGAGGATTTATTATGTTTTCAGCATTTTGATAAGCTGACGGATTTCGTAGTGAAGTATTTAGAGGATAGGTGTATTAAAAATTAACACGAAGAAGTTTTTCAATGATGATATAGTCGGATGTATTATTAATAGCACAATAATACAAAATTTGCTAAGCTTAATGGGCGTTTAGTTAGAAGTGAAATGAAAAAATTTTTAGAAGGATTATTAATTTGGTTAGTAATTATTGTCCTAGTTACAGTTATTATTATTCAATTTAGTGGAGATATAGGCAAAAGCAAAACAACTATACCCTTTTCAGAATTTTTGACCAAATTGGAAGAAAATGATGTAGAAAGTGTCGTCATAAGAAACCAGAGCGTTGAAGGGAAGCTCAGAAGCGGTTCAAACTTCAATTCAAGTGGTGTTATATACAGTGACCTAATAAAAAGCCTACAAGACAAAAAGGTAACATTCTCCTTTTCAACAGGAGATTCTGCAATGAGCATAATTGGTGGATTGCTTATCTCATGGGTTCCGACGTTTATCTTCATTGGCTTGTTATTGTTCCTCTTAAAACAAACACAAGCGGGGGGTAACAGAACCATAAGCTTTGGTAAATCAAGAGCTCGACTTATGACTGGTGGAAAGAAGGTAACATTTAGTGATGTTGCCGGAATTGATGAAGCAAAAGAAGAGTTAGTAGAGATTGTTGATTTTCTAAAGCAAAGGCAGAAGTTTCAAGCACTGGGTGGAAAAATACCTAAAGGATGCCTTTTAATCGGCTCCCCTGGTACTGGTAAGACTCTTCTTGCTCGGGCAATTGCAGGCGAAGCTAATGTGCCATTTTTTAGTATTTCTGGATCTGATTTTGTCGAAATGTTTGTTGGTGTTGGTGCAAGTCGTGTACGTGATATGTTTGATCAGGGCAAGAAAAACGCTCCTTGCATAATCTTTATCGATGAAATAGATGCAGTTGGTAGACATCGTGGAATTGGCCTTGGTGGCGGAAATGACGAAAGAGAGCAAACTTTAAATCAGTTACTAGTTGAAATGGATGGCTTTGAATCCAATGAAGGAGTAATAATAGTTGCTGCAACTAACCGCCCTGATGTTTTAGATCCAGCACTTTTAAGACCTGGCCGTTTTGATCGACAAGTTACTATAACTTTGCCCGATATAAACGGACGTGAAAAGATATTAGATACTCACATAAAGAAAATATCAATAGCACCAGATGTTGATATAAAAACAGTTGCTAGAGGAACACCTGGTTTTTCAGGGGCTGATTTGGCAAATTTGGTTAATGAATCTGCGCTTATTGCTGCAAGAAGAAATAAAAAAATTGTCACTATGGATGATTTTGAATATGCGCGTGACAAGGTGATGATGGGTGTGGAAAGACGCTCCCTTATTATGACTGAAGAGGAAAAGAGGCTTACTGCATATCACGAAGCTGGCCATGCGATAATAGCTGTAAATATGCCTGCTTCTGACCCTATACATAAAGCAACCATTATTCCTCGTGGTAGGGCACTTGGTTTAGTGATGAGGTTACCAGAAACCGACAGAGTATCCCATACAAGAGAAAAGATGATAGCAGATATAACTGTTGCCATGGGCGGACGTGTGGCAGAAGAGCTTGTTTTTGGCTATGACAAAGTCACAAGCGGCGCATCATCTGATATAAAACAGGCGTCAGATTTATCGCGTGCTATGGTAACAAAATGGGGAATGAGTGACAAAGTCGGTCCAGTGCATCACACTCGTGAACAGACTATTCAAGGCTCTGAGATAATCTCTGAAGATACACTGAAGCTTATCGATGAAGAAGTGAAGAGAGTTATATCTACTTGCTATGAAAATGCAAAAAAAATACTTACAGATAATAGGAAAAATTTGGATCTGGTCGCTGAAAACTTGTTAGAGTTTGAAACTTTAACAGGTGATGAAATAAAAGATATATTAGGCGGTAAGAAAGTCGTAAAAGAGGAAGATAAAAAACCTAAGAAAGTGAAAAAATCTTCTCTTTATTAGTGGATAAGGTCACAGAAAAAGGCATTGCGTTGTGAAATAATAGGATTGACTTTATGCGCGTAATTACTATAACTTAATTAATTCATATTGACTCTTTCGTCTAGTGGTTAGGACACCACCCTTTCACGGTGGTAACACGGGTTCAAATCCCGTAAGAGTCACTCTAATCAGGGTTTCAAGTGAGACTTTATATTGAAGAATCTTTATCACAGGGTATTTGTTTAGTACTTAATCAACAACAAAGTCACTATATTTGTAATGTAATGCGACTAAAGAAGCATGATAATATCTATTTTTTTAATGGAAAAGATGGAGAATGGCTAGGAGAAATAGCTGATATATCACGCAAGTCAGTGCAAGTGATGTTAAAAGAGTGCATTAAAGCTCAACAAGACGAAGAAAACCTGTATTTGTATTGTGCAATAGTAAAAAGCTCTGCTTTGAGCAATGTAATAAGGCAAGCAACTGAGATGGGGGTAACTTGCATTCAATTTCTTTTGACAGAATATACAGTAGTAAAAAATATTAATTTTGAGAGAGCAAAATCACAGGCAATTGAAGCTGCAGAGCAATCAGGTAGAATAAGTATACCAGAAATTTTGCCTCCTATAAATTTCTGCAATCTGCCTGATTCACAGAACAGAAACTTTGTTTTGTGTGATGAAACAGGTGAAGGGCAATCTCCTGATAAAGTGATAAAAGGCAAGAAAAACCTTGCTATTATCATTGGCCCTGAAGGTGGATTTTCACCTAATGAGCTTAATCTTGCTGATAAATTTAGTCAGAAGTTAAGCTTAGGAAAAAGAATTTTAAGAGTTGATACTGCCGTTGTTGCTGCACTTGCTTATGCTAATCAGGCTTGACGCCTGGTAATTACTTTATTTATGATATAGAGGACACTAGCTAAATATAAGGAATATAAAATGACAGCACAAAGAAAAAAGATATCTCTAATTGGTGCAGGAAACATTGGAGGAACCATTGCACATATAATTGCACTTAGGGAGCTTGGTGATGTCGTTTTACTTGATATCAATGAGGTAATTCCTCAAGGAAAAGCACTAGATATTGCAGAATCATCTCCTATTGATGGATTTGACGTTAATTTAGTTGGCACAAATAAGTATGAAGGTATCAAAGATTCTGATGCAATAATTATAACTGCAGGAATTGCTAGGAAGCCCGGGATGAGCAGAGACGATCTTCTGCAAACTAATGCTAAAGTAATGAAAGATGTTGGAGAAAATATCAAAAAATATTCTCCAAGTGCGTTTGTAATAGTAGTAACAAATCCTTTGGATGCCATGGTTTCAGTGGTACATGAATCTTCAAATCTTCCAACTAATATGATTGTTGGTATGGCAGGAGTACTTGATTCTGCTCGTTTTCGTTATTTCCTTGCAAGTGAATTAAATATTTCAGTTGAAGATATAGCTGCCTTTGTGCTTGGTGGGCACGGTGACACTATGGTACCACTAATCAATAGCACTTCTATTGCTGGAATTTCACTTACTCAGATTATCGATATGGGTCTTATCACACAGAAAAAAGTTAATGAAATAGTTGAACGTACGCGTAATGGTGGAAAGGAAATAGTTGATCTGCTAAAATCTGGATCTGCATACTACTCTCCCGCATCCTCTGCTGTGTGTATGTTAGAGTCATATTTGAAAGATAAAAGGCGTGTATTGCCATGTGCCGCTTACCTAAAGGGTGAATATGGAGTAAAAGATTTATTCATAGGCGTTCCTGCCATTATTGGTAAAAATGGCATTGAAAAAGTGATAGAGGTCAAAATGAGTGACAGCGAACAAGAAATGTTTAATAATTCTGTTAATGCAGTAAAAGATCTTGTAAAAAGTATATAATTTTCAGGACAATAGTGATGAGAGTATATAAGAGAGATGCATCTGTCATAAGGAATGCGTTAAGTTTTTGGAAAGCAGAAAATTTAGTCACTGCAAAGCAGGCTGATAAATTAAGCAATAGTTTAGAAGTTATAGGTTTTGACTGGAGAAAACTTAGTATATTTATTATCTTATCTTCAATACTTTTCTTTGTTATTGCATCGGCTGCATTTATAGATGAGCTCGCAAGATACTTTGAAAATGATAAGATAGTAGTATGTTTTGCAGTAGCAGCTTTAGACATTTTATTTTATGTCCTTGGAACGTGTGGCAAATCAAAATGGCCAGAGAAATTTTACAGCAATGAAGGCTTACTCTTTCTAGGAGTTTTATTCACTCCCTGTGCTATTCTTATGTTTTTTATTGTGTCGCAAGAAAACGAGATTAAATTCGATATTACAGGTAGTCGTTTAATTAATGTAATATTAATTTCGTTTGTAATATATTCAGTATTAGGCACATTGCTGAAATCAAAGTTAATTTGGTGTTTTTCATTGATTGCATTTGGGCAATGGCTTAGTCTTCTTGGTGAAAACGATTATTATTTGGGGTTAAGCATCCAATTCAGACTTTTACTTTATGGAAGTGCATTGATTGCTTTATCAAGGCTGCTAAAATCGCGTACAGATTTACATAGAATGATCTTAGTAATAGGATTACTGCACCTTTTCACCTATTTTCACTGCCGCAACTTTAAAGGCAATTTATTATGGCATAAAGCAAAATGACTCTTTGATATGTAATTTTGGTGTCACTTTTTTTATAATTAACTTATACACTAGGTATTTTGAATATTTTTGGAGCAGTATTCACAATTCTGTCTTTTTCACAATCCTAGGCATAAGTTTATGGATTATCGCTGTAAAAGCTAATAAGATCTTTAATATCAATTCAGTTTATAATGAAAAATCCAAACCGGTTAAACGTCGTTCTACACATTAAAAGGTAGAGTTGCCTGAAATGTATCCTTCAGCCGGGCGGTAAAATAAAGAGTAGACAAGGAATGCTAAAAAGGTAAACTAGAGTGGCTGTGAGGTAATATGGTTGATCTTTTAGAATTTTGCAAAAGTTTAAGCAGACTATAGAAAAGTTAGAAACAAAAATAGAAGAGCTTAAAGCAGAAAATAAAGCGCTAAGGATCGAAAACGCTGAGTTAAAAGAAAGGCTTGGCTTAAATTCAAAAAATTCATCTATACCAAGCTCCAAAGAATTATATAAGATGAGGGAAAATAAGCCAAAAAGTGACAGGAAAGTAGGAGCACAGGTTGGACATAAAGGCAGTTACCGCCCTAAAATGGAGGCAGATGAGATGGTAAAAATAGAACTGCCCAATACGTGTGAGTGCGGAGGAGAAATTGCGGTATCAAAAGATCCGTATACTCATCAAAAGGTCGATTTGCCGGAAATCAAGCCGTATGTAGTTGAATATCAACTAGAGCATGGACGTTGCAAAAGATGTGGAAAAAGAAAAAGTAGCAAGCTACAAGAAGGAGTAACTGCGGACACATTTGGTCCAAGAGTTAAGTCAGTAATTACAGCATTAAGTGGATTTTACAAGAATTCGAAAAAAGAAGTGGCAAATATTATAAAGGACATTTTCAACCTGGATATCAGCGTCGGTAGTGTATCAAATAGCGAGGCTAGAGTGGCAGAAAAATGCCAAGAAGCATATGAGCAAATTGAGGAAGAGGTAAGCAAGAGCAAAATTTTACATATCGATGAAACTAGCCATTACAACAAAGGTAAACAGGGCTGGTGCTGGATGTTTGCGAGCAAAATAGGAAGTGTGATCAAATTGACAGAGTCAAGAGGGATGAAAGTCCTGGAAAATAGTAAATTTGGAAAGAATAACAACCTAGTAGTGACCGACAGATATGCAGCTTACAACTACTTTTCCAGCAAGAAAAGGCAGGTCTGTTGGGCACATTTAGCAAGAGATTTTGAAAGGTTGTCTCATAGTTGGAATAGCGAA
This sequence comes from Wolbachia endosymbiont of Ctenocephalides felis wCfeT, assembly GCF_012277295.1. Lineage (NCBI taxonomy): Bacteria > Pseudomonadati > Pseudomonadota > Alphaproteobacteria > Rickettsiales > Anaplasmataceae > Wolbachia > Wolbachia endosymbiont of Ctenocephalides felis. Next base: position 638,324 of record NZ_CP051156.1, on the reverse strand, counting down.
GTGAAAGTTTTGGGGTATTATTTAAGGAATGTTGCTACTGAATTATTTGCATTGAAAAAAGCTCTGTTAAAGGATGAAATAGACAACATTAAGGTTCATAAGAAGAGCAAGAAAATTACGCAAGCGAACGAGATATTACTTAAAGAATATATCAAATTTACCCGAGGCAATTGGAGCGTCTCGAGTAGCAAAAAATATCATGAAATCGGATCTGATGATGTGGAAATTTTTGGACGATCCAGAAAATATTCCACTGACAAACAACTATGCTGAGCAACAGATTCGGCATTACGTTGTTTACCGAAAAGTTTCATATTTTACACAATCGAAACGGGGAAATATGTTTCTTGAGAGGATAATTTCATTGTACTTGACTTGGAGGCAAAAGAAGTTAAATCCTTTTCAAAACCTACTGGCTATTGCTTCTTAAGCCATACACCTGAATGGATACTTGCTCTTCCAGCTCGTTTGCGCTCATTGGGATCGAGAAACCTCTTACGTAGGCGTATAGATTTTGGGGTTACCTCTACTAATTCGTCATCATCTATATAAGCTATCATTTCTTCCAATGTCATTATTTTCGGCGGAGTGAGTTTGATAGCTTCGTCGCTACCTGACGCCCTTACATTTGTTAATTGTTTACCTTTTAGCACATTTATTTCCAAGTCATTATCACGGCTATGCTGACCAACAACCATACCGCAATATACTTTGTCCTGTGGTTTAATAAACATTATTCCCCTGTCTTGCAGATTGAAAATTGCGTAGGCAACTGCTTCACCCTTATCTGTAGAAATTAACACACCATTTCTTCTGCCTGAAATTGGACCCTTATGTGGAGCATAGCTATGGAATAAATGGTTGATTATTCCTGTACCACGGGAATAGGTTAAAAACTCTCCCTGATAACCGATCAATCCTCTTGATGGTACTAAAAATGTTAGCCTTGTCCTCCCACTACCAGATGGCCTCATGTCAATTACTTCACCTTTACGAAAGCTGAGTTTCTCCATGATAATTCCACTATATTCATCATCTACATCGATCACCACTTCTTCTATAGGCTCAAGTTTTTTTCCATCTTCTTCTTTAAATAGCACGCGAGGACGCGAAACGGAAAGTTCGAAGCCTTCTCTTCTCATGTTTTCAATTAACACTCCTAGCTGCAACTCACCGCGTCCACCAACTTCAAATGCTTCACCGCTTGGCGTTGGAGTTACAGTAATTGCAACATTAGTCTCCGCTTCAGCATATAAACGATCCTTAATAACGGTTGAGGTTAATTTCGTTCCTTCTTGTCCAGCAAAAGGTGAATCATTAACACTGATAGTGATCGCCATTGTTGGCGGATCAACAGGAGTAGAGCTTATGGCAATTGTCACCTCTGGTGCAGCTATGGTATCTGAAACAGAAGCTTCCTCAAGCCCTGCAATTGCAATAATATCACCGGCTACTGCCTGCTCAACTGGAATGCGTTTTAACCTGGAAAATGAGAGTAATTTTGTTAATCTTCCTCGTTCGATCACCTTACCTTCCAGATCAAGTACCTTAAGATCCGAATTAACTCTTGCAACGCCTTGATAAACTTTTCCTGTTAATATCCTGCCGAGAAACTTATCAGATTCAAGTAAAGTAACCAGCATAGCAAAAGGTGAATTTTGATCATAAACTGCAGGCTTTATATAATCAATAACTGTTGAAAATAATGGACTGAGATCTTTCCTTTCATCTGTTAGTTCCTTTGCACACCAGCCGTTTCTGCCTGATGCATAGAGCACTGGAAACTCCAACTGCTCATTAGTCGCATCTAAGTTAAAAAATAATTCATATATTTCATTTAATACTTCATCAATCCTGCTATCTGGTCGATCGACTTTATTAATTATTACGATTGGCTTCAAATTTGCTTTTAGCGCTTTTGACAATACAAATTTAGTTTGTGGCATTGGACCTTCTGCAGCATCAACAAGCAATAACACTCCATCTGCCATGCATAATACCCTCTCTACTTCTCCTCCAAAATCTGCATGTCCTGGCGTGTCAATAATATTAATTTTTTCATCTTCCCACATGATTGATGTGCATTTTGCAAGTATTGTTATTCCACGTTCGCGCTCTTGATCTCCGCTATCCATTACACGTTCTTGAACTTCTTGATTTTCACGAAATGTTCCACTTTGCTTCAACATATTATCGAGTAAAGTAGTTTTACCATGGTCAACATGTGCAATGATTGCAATATTACGAATTGATTTAAATTCTGTCATTTCCTATCATCTTAAGGTTAATAATATAATATACTTAAACCAAGGTTTTATACAAACATTATATTTCTAAACTATTTTCTGTATAAGACTTCTTTCAGATTATCTGTATAATTTCGTTGACTGCACATTACTTATTATTATGTAAATAATTTATAGAATTGCAAACCCTCTCTAGCGCTTCTGGAGACAGAATAGTAGGAGATGAATGACGATGTTGCTCTTTTACTTTTTCCTCATTATTTACTGAAAAAATATGATCTAAAGAAAAGACAATTAATTCTCTAAAGTACTACTTTATAACTGAAGAAAATTACCAAAGTACATACAGCGGTAACAATCGGTGGCAAGATAAGAAAAACAGGTGTTTTTTTGATAAAGCAGTTTTTAGAGGATTTTGAAAAGAAAACATTGTAAATTATCGGCAAAAAGTACATAGCATTAAGTATAGTACTCACAATTAAAACCAAAGTAACAAACACAAAAAGTACTATATCACTAGAGTTGAAAACAGCTTGAAGAATGAGAAATTTACTCCAAAAAGTTGGAGCAGGTGGCACTCCTATCATAGAAAATGCACATATGGTAAATGCTATCATGGTAATTGGCATGCTTCGCCCTATACCGTGGATTCTATCTATGTATTTTTCACCTGTTTTTGTTATTATGCTACCTGCAATAAAAAATAAAGTGATTTTTGCAAAGGCGTGGCAAACTAACTGAAAAACTGCAACCTTTGCACTCAATTCACTAAAAATTGAAACAAATAATATGACATATGACAATTGAGAAACGGTAGAATAAGCAAGTAATTTTTTTAATTCTTTCTGCTTTAGTGCAATAAGCGATGCAATAATGATAGTAAACCCTGCAGCGTAAGGTAACCATCCTCCAGCAAGCCAGTTTTGCTGCACAAAATGTTGCATATTATCGACGCCAAAAGTATACAGCACAACTTTTATTATTATAAAAACCCCAGACTTCACAACAGCAACAGCGTGTAATAACGCACTCACAGGAGTTGGCGCCACCATTGCTTTTGGCAGCCAAAAATGCATTGGCATTAGCACAGCTTTTCCTACTCCATAAATTAACATAGCAAAACACACTGTAACAAAAGTAGTAAGTGAAGTATCAAATTTAAATATTCCACCACTTACAAAATCCAAAGTATGAAACTTATGATATAATAGTCCTATTGCAGGAAAAAATATTACCAAAGAGGAAAAAAATAGCACACCAAAGTAGTAACGTCCTGCAATCACTGACTCATCAGAAATTGGTTGCGAAGGAAGTCTATTTATTGCATTATAAGTAACTAGTGGATAAGTGCTGATGGTCAGCAGCTCGTAAAAAATAAATGTAGTCAGTAAATCTCCAGAAAATGCAATAAATACAGCACAGCTAATAGATATTGAAAGAAAACATAAAAATTTTGAGTAATTGCTATTAGGATAATTATTTTTCATATAGCATATTGCATATATGCTAGTTAATATCCATAGAAATGATATTAACAAACTAAAAATTACTCCTATCGATTCCAACTTTAAGCTAATATGCAGGTTGTTACCAAAATCCATTAAAATAAATCTGGAATTATCACCAGATGCCCAATACAAGGTGCACAAGCATACGTATATGAACAGTAACACAGAAGAGGCAATAGTCACACCATTACTTACGCCAGGCCATTTATCAGTAAAGAAAATTATAATTGCACTTAAAAGTGGAATCATTGCAGTTATCACAAGATAATTTTCAGTTAGAAAAAGCGGTAAGGAAAGAGGTGCTAATATGTAATCTATCATCCATTTAAGTTAAATTATCTTTCTACTTGTGTAAACACGATTTTTGTAACCTTTATAAAAATCGTGTAGTATTGTAGGTAGCGTTTTTTTGTATTCTGATGTTTTCCAGTTCTATACTTCTTATCCTTTCTTTATTATTTCTCTATATAGTTACAAAGAAGAATGGAAAATTACGCGAGAACCTTGAAGGTAATTTATGTAAGTTAACAGATGAGCTACAGGAAGCAAAGCAAGCTTTGCTCAGTAAAAGTGAAGAAATAGTAGACTTAAGAATCAAAAATGCGGAGCTTGAAATAACTTTACAAAAAGAACGTGAGGAGAAGAAAAAAGAGATAGAATTACTAGAAAAAGCAGAGACAAGATTGACAAACGCTTTCAAAGCACTTTCTCTTGATGCTTTACAGACAAACAATAATAACTTTCTAAATTTAGCAAAAGAAGTAATTGATGGTAAATTAAAAGAAACTGAGAGCGATTTCAAGAAAAGACAAGCAACAATCAACGAAATTGTCACTCCAATAAAAGAGAAATTGGAAAAGTTTGATAGCGAGATACGTGAACTGGAAAAAGAAAGAGTGGGAGCTTATGAAGGTCTAAAAGAGCAAATTGGTGCGCTGATGGGTCAAACTTCAAACCTTGCTAACGCTCTGAAGAAACCTCACATTAGAGGAAAATGGGGTGAAATGCAGCTAAAAAGGGTGGTCGAAATGGCTGGAATGATTGAACACTGTGATTTTTTTACTCAACCATCAGTAATTGACAAAAATGAAGATAATTTATTACGCCCTGATTTGATAATCAAAATGCCATCTGGTAAACAGATAATAATAGATGCCAAAGTACCACTTGATTCTTATCTTGAAGCTGTGTCACAAAATGACTTGCAAATACAAAAGGAAAAATTAAAAGATCATTCACTAGCAATAAAAAAACATATAAATGATTTAGGAAAAAAAGAGTATTGGAATCAATTTGAAAACACACCGGAGCTTGTGGTACTTTTTCTGACCGGAGAAGGAGTTTTTAGTGCAGCTCTTGAACATGAACCTGCCTTAATAGAGATAGGAGTGGAAAAAAAGATAATCATTGCCACACCGATTACTTTAATTGCTTTGCTAAGGGCAATAGCGTATGGGTGGAAACAAGAGGTCATCGCTGAAAGCGCGAAAAAAATTAGTGAACTGGGACATATTCTATACGAACGTGTCTGCACCATGGGTGAAAACTTTGATAATTTACGCAAAAGCCTGAAAAGTGCTGTGGAAAATTATAACAAAACTGCTGGCTCTCTTGAGGCAAGAGTCTTTCCTGCTGCTCGAGAATTTAACAAACTTGGCATCCATACAAAAAATAAAGAACTTACCACTGCCAAAGAGTTAGAGTCTTTACCACGTAATTTGCACTCTGAGGAATTTAAGTAATTTAATATTATAGTCTACCAATAATATTAAATTATTAACTATTCTATGCTAAAGTAAATATTTTATAATCTAAAGAAGGTAAATCATGACACAGCCTGAAAGTTGTACAAATAGCCATTGGATTGCAAACTCCGAATGTCGTAAGGAGATTGCATGTAATGTATTTACAGGTAGTGAATGTGATGAGGTACGAAGAAAATGTGAGAAAATATTAGTAAATCAACTTAAGGAGAATTGTCAAAATGAGCTTAGAGAAATTGAGGAAAGATGTGAAAAGGAAATTAGACAAAAATTTAAAGAGGGTAGGCAAAGAATGGATGAGGTTTGGAAAGAAGCAATAGAAGATATCAAGTGGTTATGTAAATTAGCTCCAAAAAATTGCGAAGTAGTGAAAGATGAAGCTTATAAAAACTTAGAAAATGTATAATAATGAAGTGGTAAGTGAATTGATGGAATGTAAGCATGGAAAGGACTATATTACACTAGAAGGAGATAAATTTTATACTAAAAAGGTATTGAATATATGGTATCCTGAGCTAAGTAGTGACATTATTGACAAAATTCAAAATGGAACTTATCTTACCAGACAATTTGGTCTAAATGTTAATCATTGTGACAACGGTAGTAGAAATGTTGTAGATGCTGTAACTTGGTGGTCAGGATATTTTAATAAGAATTGTATAGGTATGTCATCCGACTATTATAAGGGTTTCAAACATTTAGAAATATGGAATGATCACTTTAATGGTATTGTTGATATTCCATTTTTTCGTGATGACTCTTGTATACGATTTACAAAAATAGGAAGGGGTGATACTGATGTCAATAAGTGTAAACCAGTTGCGACAATTTCTCAGAGAAAGCCGTTGGTAATTGTTAATACAGCAGACGGTAAGCTTGTTACAAGAGATGATACTGTGGCTGATATTACGTATTCTGAGTACACGAAGTTTTCTGATGAAAATGGTCGAATATTAGATTGCACAGACAAAGGTAAAAATTGTCAGACTTGTCAGAGCGCAATGTGGGATTTTCAAGGAGAAGTTCCTATTTATGCAGGTGGTTGCTTGTTGTCTTGATTTGGAATGTTATCAGGGTAATAGACATTAACTTATTTAGGGGATAAACTATGACGCAGGAGATTAAGGTTAACAGCAGCAAATGTGAGAAAATTATAATGCGCATAGTACTGCAGAAAATATAATCTGATACTTTACTTGTAGTATCCATTCAGCCGGGCGGTAAAATAAAGAGTAGACAAGGAATGCTAAAAAGGTAAACTAGAGTGGCTGTGAGGTAATATGGTTGATCTTTTAGAATTTTGCGAAAGTTTAAGCAGACTATAGAAAAGTTAGAAACAAAAATAGAAGAGCTTAAAGCAGAAAATAAAGCGCTAAGGATCGAAAACGCTGAGTTAAAAGAAAGGCTTGGCTTAAATTCAAAAAATTCATCTATACCAAGCTCCAAAGAATTATATAAGATGAGGGAAAATAAGCCAAAAAGTGACAGGAAAGTAGGAGCACAGGTTGGACATAAAGGCAGTTACCGCCCTAAAATGGAGGCAGATGAGATGGTAAAAATAGAACTGCCCAATACGTGTGAGTGCGGAGGAGAAATTGCGGTATCAAAAGATCCGTATACTCATCAAAAGGTCGATTTGCCGGAAATCAAGCCGTATGTAGTTGAATATCAACTAGAGCATGGACGTTGCAAAAGATGTGGAAAAAGAAAAAGTAGCAAGCTACAAGAAGGAGTAACTGCGGACACATTTGGTCCAAGAGTTAAGTCAGTAATTGCAGCATTAAGTGGATTTTACAAGAATTCGAAAAAAGAAGTGGCAAATATTATAAAGGACATTTTCAACCTGGATATCAGCGTCGGTAGTGTATCAAATAGCGAGGCTAGAGTGGCAGAAAAATGCCAAGAAGCATATGAGCAAATTGAGGAAGAGGTAAGCAAGAGCAAAATTTTACATATCGATGAAACTAGCCATTACAACAAAGGTAAACAGGGCTGGTGCTGGATGTTTGCGAGCAAAATAGGAAGTGTGATCAAATTGACAGAGTCAAGAGGGATGAAAGTCCTGGAAAATAGTAAATTTGGAAAGAATAACAACCTAGTAGTGACCGACAGATATGCAGCTTACAACTACTTTTCCAGCAAGAAAAGGCAGGTCTGTTGGGCACATTTAGCAAGAGATTTTGAAAGGTTGTCTCATAGTTGGAATAGCGAAGTGAAAGTTTTGGGGTATTATTTAAGGAATGTTGCTACTGAATTATTTGCATTGAAAAAAGCTCTGTTAAAGGATGAAATAGACACATTAAGGTTCATAAGAAGAGCAAGAAAATTACGCAAGCGAACGAGATATTACTTAAAGAATATATCAAATTTACCCGAGGCAATTGGAGCGTCTCGAGTAGCAAAAAATATCATGAAATCGGATCTGATGATGTGGAAATTTTTGGACGATCCAGAAAATATTCCACTGACAAACAACTATGCTGAGCAACAGATTCGGCATTACGTTGTTTACCGAAAAGTTTCATATTTTACGTATCCATTCAGAGGTATGGCTTAAGAAGCAATAGCCAGTAGGTTTTGAAAAGGATTTAACTTCTTTTGCCTCCAAGTCAAGTACAATGAAATTATCCTCTCAAGAAACATATTTCCCCGTTTCGATTGTGTAAAATATGAAACTTTTCGGTAAACAACGTAATGCCGAATCTGTTGCTCAGCATAGTTGTTTGTCAGTGGAATATTTTCTGGATCGTCCAAAAATTTCCACATCATCAGATCCGATTTCATGATATTTTTTGCTACTCGAGACGCTCCAATTGCCTCGGGTAAATTTGATATATTCTTTAAGTAATATCTCGTTCGCTTGCGTAATTTTCTTGCTCTTCTTATGAACCTTAATGTGTCTATTTCATCCTTTAACAGAGCTTTTTTCAATGCAAATAATTCAGTAGCAACATTCCTTAAATAATACCCCAAAACTTTCACTTCGCTATTCCAACTATGAGACAACCTTTCAAAATCTCTTGCTAAATGTGCCCAACAGACCTGCCTTTTCTTGCTGGAAAAGTAGTTGTAAGCTGCATATCTGTCGGTCACTACTAGGTTGTTATTCTTTCCAAATTTACTATTTTCCAGGACTTTCATCCCTCTTGACTCTGTCAATTTGATCACACTTCCTATTTTGCTCGCAAACATCCAGCACCAGCCCTGTTTACCTTTGTTGTAATGGCTAGTTTCATCGATATGTAAAATTTTGCTCTTGCTTACCTCTTCCTCAATTTGCTCATATGCTTCTTGGCATTTTTCTGCCACTCTAGCCTCGCTATTTGATACACTACCGACGCTGATATCCAGGTTGAAAATGTCCTTTATAATATTTGCCACTTCTTTTTTCGAATTCTTGTAAAATCCACTTAATGCTGCAATTACTGACTTAACTCTTGGACCAAATGTGTCCGCAGTTACTCCTTCTTGTAGCTTGCTACTTTTTCTTTTTCCACATCTTTTGCAACGTCCATGCTCTAGTTGATATTCAACTACATACGGCTTGATTTCCGGCAAATCGACCTTTTGATGAGTATACGGATCTTTTGATACCGCAATTTCTCCTCCGCACTCACACGTATTGGGCAGTTCTATTTTTACCATCTCATCTGCCTCCATTTTAGGGCGGTAACTGCCTTTATGTCCAACCTGTGCTCCTACTTTCCTGTCACTTTTTGGCTTATTTTCCCTCATCTTATATAATTCTTTGGAGCTTGGTATAGATGAATTTTTTGAATTTAAGCCAAGCCTTTCTTTTAACTCAGCGTTTTCGATCCTTAGCGCTTTATTTTCTGCTTTAAGCTCTTCTATTTTTGTTTCTAACTTTTCTATAGTCTGCTTAAACTTTCGCAAAATTCTAAAAGATCAACCATATTACCTCACAGCCACTCTAGTTTACCTTTTTAGCATTCCTTGTCTACTCTTTATTTTACCGCCCGGCTGAATGGATACTATTTTACACAATCGAAACGGGGAAATATGTTTCTTGAGAGGATAATTTCATTGTACTTGACTTGGAGGCAAAAGAAGTTAAATCTTTTTCAAAACCTACTGGCTATTGCTTCTTAAGCCATACACCTGAATGGATACGCAATAGACTTCTCTACATTTAAATTAGCACCAGCAATTGCACGGCTTTCACGGTCAATGTTGATTATATCAGACAATGAATCAACACCAACATAATCATCAAAACTCTCTAATGTTGATCTTACTACTTCTACTATCTCCATAAAGCCTATTTGTGACTTTAAAAATGCATTTACAGCCACTTCATTTGCAGCATTGAACACTATGCTATTTGTGTGAGCATTAGAAGAATTTAATACTTCCATACCAAGATTTAGAGCAGGAAAACGCTTATGATCCGGCGCCTGAAAGGTTAAATTTTTCTGCTTTGTTAAATCCAATTTATAATCTAAGACTGATCTTTCTGGCAAAAATAGAGCATATGAAATTGGAATTGTCATATCATGCTCTGCAAGTACAGCAATATTGAAACCATCTCTATACACGACAATACCATGTATTATTGACTCAGGATGCACTATTGCTTCAATCTCATTTGGAGCAATAGTGAATAAATTGTGTGCTTCTATTATTTCTAGTGCTTTGTTCATCATTGTTGCACTGTCAATTGAAATTTTCCTTCCCATATTCCAAGTTGGATGACTCAGCGCCTGATTTACCGTAACATTCCTTAACTGCTCATAACCGTAATTCAAAAATGGTCCACCAGAAGCAGTAAGTATGATTTTCTCTACGCATTTATTATCATTCTGCAGCACCTGGAAAATTGCATTGTGCTCAGAATCAATGGGGATTATTTTTATATCTTTCTTTTTGGCTCTTTCAAGCAGTAATCTTCCACCACAAACAATACTTTCCTTATTTGCTAATGCAATCACTTTAGTGCCGCTTTCTATCACTCGCATTACTGGTTCAAGACCAGCAATTCCAACTATCGCAATCACTGAAAGATCAACAGGCATAGCAGCAACACTTGCTATATCAACTTCTATTTTAATATTAGTACCAAATAGACTTTCCTTAAGAGATTTGTAGAATTTTTTATCGGAAATAGCGACATATTTAGCATTCAATAGTTTTGCTTGATGCGCTAGAAGAGCAAAATTTGAATTAGCACTTAACGCTTCAACTTGGTATTCTTCTCTATTACTAAAAAGTAAATCTACAGTGCTTTTTCCTATGCTACCTGTAGATCCCAAAACTGAAACTGTCTTCACTATGGTAAATTCAAAATAAATCTTTATTATACTAAAGTATTGCTTTATTGCCAAAAAGAGATATTTATAAAATTTTATGGATTTTCCACGCTCTTTTTCGCATAATTACTACCCACGAATTACTTTTAACAATGATTTTTTTAACTTTTGTTCTTTTAATCGTAGGTATGTGCCTTCTCATTTCAGGAACAGATCCAATTCGCCGCTGTTGTCCACCACCGGCAGAGCCAGAAGCTAACAATGAAGGAAGCATGCTTCGCACGTTTGGTACATTACGAGAAGACAGAAGAAATAGATATCAAACAACGCCAAAAATTATAGCACAAACGGAAATGGAGGACGTGACCGTAGAAATTACCATGCCATTACAACCTAGCCAAAATGAAAAGTGTTGACTTTCTACTCAATATTGATTTTAAATCACTAAAGTATGGCAAATAAAGGACGTGCTAAGCAATTTAATGTCTGCTGGACTTCTTATAAGAAATTTAAATGTATTAACTGCTAAGTGTTGTAATATCTGTTCTAATTTTATTCTCCTGTCGCTTGTATATTACTTTATATTTTCCCCATTATCTGCACAATCTCAGGTAGAAAATAATATCGAAGAGGAGTTTATTCCCACACCAAAGAGAAAAAAAGATATAGCAAAACAACAAATTGTAAGGCAGATAATTGAAGTACAAGAAGAATTTAACCCTGAACCAAGCAGGAAAAAGGATTTAAAGCCCATTTATGATGATCAAGTCTCAGAAGAAAATAGTGCACTTGAAGAGCGCAATAAATCCCAAGTGGAAAAAGAAACACAACTTGAAAAGAAAACCAATGAAAATATTACTGTAAAGCCCATAGCAAAACAAAATACGAAAAAAGTTATAACAGAAATTATTGATTCCATAAGAAATCAGCTAGCAAAGTGTTGGAGCATTTCTGAAAATATGGCCCATACAGAGAACTTTAATATAAAAATCAATTTGTTATTATCTAATAAAGGAGAGGTAGTAATGGCAGATGTGGCAGAAAACTACACCTATCATAATAATCCACTTTTTAGATCAATAGCAGACACTGCAATGCGTGCAGTGTATAAATGTAGCCCATTCAATAATTTACCAATAGAGCATTACCATATTTGGCGTGAAATAACGTTAGATTTTATTTTAAAGTAGAAACTTCTGATTTTGCTCCGATAAAATTCACCCCAATTAATAATAACTTAACAAATTCCAATTAAAAACAGGTTTGATAGTTAATTATGAGGCAGAGATGACAGCAAAAATCAAATTAAAGAAACTTACTGGTATTACGGTAAACGGTAAAAAAGCAGTCACAATTGTTTCTAATACAGCAGAAGAAACATTGCTTGACGAAGGAATCCGTAACTTGGCTAATGATCAAGAAATTGTTATTGTAGGTCAAGACTATAAAGGCACTTTTACAATTACTGATAGTGGCACCGGTAAAGGAAGTTTAAAATTACATTTAGAAAGGCCAGAAAATTGCTTTACAATTACGGGTATCAAAATAAACAAAAGTGGTGCTAATGCACTTACAAACAACGGTAAAGATGCAACTATAGCATTAAAAGCACTTGGTAGTGATAAGATAACAATAATAGAGAAAGATAATAGCTGGTTTACAACAGGGCTTACATTAAATGGCATAGTGCCAGTAAATGACCCTCAAGGAATTAGTTCCAGTTTAAAGTTTGGTGAATGGAACGATTACGACTTACCTGACAAGTGCTACGTTGACATAAGTTTCTCATAAAATACTGCTTTTACGGTGTGAGGCCTGAGGGGTATAATAAAGATCTAAGTAGTAGCTGCTTAGATCTTTTTTTCACATATGAAATTTTTAAATTAACTTAACTGTACTTTTGCTTCAAACGCATCCCAAAGATCTATTTCCAGTGACTTTTTATATAATTTATTGACGTAAACCACCCCTGTGGGAGAGGTTGTGTTAATTTCAAGTAAAAAACCGTCCATGATATCAATGCCAACAAATGTAAGTCCTCGCTTCTCTAGCTCTGGACCTATTTTGCTACATATTTCATTATCTCTATCGTCCATTTCAATGGGCTCAAAACTTGCCCCAAGCCGCACATTTGTTCTAATTTCCCCACTTACTTGTGGAACTCTCTTCATTGCTCCTATTGGGCTTCCATCAAGCAATAGTATTCTTTTATCTTTATCTATATTTTTACAGAACGCTTGCGCAATAATTGGGCATTCGTATTTTGCCACCATAAGCTCCACTACTACTTGAATGCTACTTTTATCTTGTATTCTTATTACATCATTACCGCCATAACTATATAATGGTTTCAGTATTATATCTTTATAATCGCGATGAAAATCCCTAATCATCGATATATTCTCGGTGATTAAAGTTGGTGGAATGAGTTCTGGAAACAGAGAAGTTATTAACTTCTCTGGGCAGTTTCTTATTTCTGTTGGATTATTTATTACTAATGCACCAGTTTTTTCTAAGATATAAGTTGTTGTAATGTAACGCATATCAAATGGTGGGTCTTGTCTTATAAAGATAATATCTACTTCATTTAGATTGATTGTTACACTCTCCTTTGCGGTAAAACTACAATCATCAATACTTATCCTATGAGCCATGGCAATTGGTTTATTGAGCTTGAGTGCCAAATCATTAGGAGTATAAATGAAAATCTCATGCCCTCTTCTTTGTGCTTCTTTTATAAGCAAAAATGTGGTATCGGTTTCAAAATTGATATTTGCATCCATTTGAAAAGCAACTTTCATTTTACACCTATCTTTTAATGACGTAGTTTACTGTGCCTGTATCTCACATAACTCACAACTTGTTTTACCCCTTTTACTTTTCTTGCAATGGCTATCACGGCTTTTAACTCTGCCTTATCTTGAGCTATACCCATCAAATAAACAACTCCATCAATTGTATTAACACTATAATTAATCGATTTTATATTTCTTTTGCTCAGTAATCTTGTTTTTATCTCCGCTGTTATCAAACCATCTACAGTGGTATCGAGTATGGAAGACATATGAATTGGAGTCACTCTTATCTCATTTATCACTTCCTTAACTTCCTTTTGTCCCCAAGCTACCTTTTCTGCTGTAAGTTGTTTTTCTGGAGTGTCAACATTTCCAATTAGTAATACCCTACCTTCACTTACTTTAGCCTTTATAGACGAAAACAATCCATGCTTTAAAAGCCCTTTATTAATTTTTATGACCATGGCAGTGTCATCGATGATATTGCCTAAGGATTTATCCTGCATTGTAATTGCCGTTGCAGTTGCTGTGGCCACTAAACCACCTATTAAAAGGGTTGTACAACCACTTTGCGTAATTAAAAAAAGTGCAAGTAGGAGGCTTGTTATTAATCTCATTATTAACTTTTGGAGTTTTGAGCTTTCATAAAGAAATATTAATAGGCTTTTCTGATTGTGTAAATACCAGGAATCAAATCCGAGCTTGAATATTTCAAATGTTATACCTATATAAAGTACTCTTGCGGATATGGCGAAATTGGTAGACGTGCCAGGTTTAGGTCCTGGTGAGCTTGCTCGTGGGGGTTCAAGTCCCTCTATCCGCACTTTAAAGCTCGTGTTTTAAGGGAAAATTTATAATCAATGAATACAATTGATGTTTATAGGAAAAACCTTTCTTAAAGATTGTATTTTACTTAAAATTCTGTTAAAATAACTTTATAAAAATAAAAATTAAAATATTAATAAGTGGATTACAATGTCTAATAACACACCTCAAAGCACAGTTGAAGTAGATGCACCAAATAGCGTATATACTTACAAAGAGCTTAATATAGATAAACTAAAGCATGAATATGAAGTCACAGTTAGTATTGACTACATAAAGCAAAAGATGGACTCCCGTTTGCAGGAAATAGCAGAAAATGTAAAATTACCTGGATTCAGAGCAGGTAAGACGCCTTATGATCTTGTGGTTAAAAACTACAGAGGTGAAGCTTTGGAGTATGTAATAAATAATGTAATTGATTATTGCTCAGAAGATTTAATGAAGAAAATCAAAGTTGAATCCCATATTTATCCTAAAGTTGAAGTTGTAACATTGCCAGACTTGGACAAAACTAACGAAGAAAGCGGCTTTGTGTATAAACTATCTTTTGAATCAATGCCAGAAGTGCCAGTAATAGATCTTGAGAAAATAAACTTAAAGAAATTGGAAGCAAAAATTGAAGATGAAGATATAAAGGAATTTATTGATTCTATTAAAACAAAATTTCCTAATTTTGCCTCTGTTGAAGATGCTTCTTATCAGGCAAAAAATGGAGACAAGTTAATAATTGATTTTGAAGGGCGAATGAGGAATAAGCTCTTTCAGGGCGGAAGTGACAAAGGTGCCTCAGTAATTTTAGGATCTGGTAAATTTATTGATGGCTTTGAAAGTCAATTAATAGGCACAAAAAAGGGAGAAACAAAGAGCCTTAAAGTAACTTTTCCTGAAAATTACCAAGCTATTTCCCTTGCAGGACAGGAGGCTGATTTTTCTGTTAAAGTACATGATATTCAAGTTACCAAAGATTTAGACAATGATGAAGAAATGGCTAAGGGTATGGGGTTTGAAAATTACTCCGACTTAGCAGCCCATACAAAAGAGGTGGTTAGTAATCAATGCACAGAAATGGTAGAGCTTTTAATGAAAAAGGAGCTATTTGATCTTTTACATGCTAGCTACAACTTTGATTTGCCTGAAGACTTAGTCAAGCAGGAACAGCAGAGAGTAGAAAGAGAATCCAGTACTCATGATGACTCATATAAAGAAGCCGAAAAACGTGTAAAGCTTGCTATGTTATTTATGAAGTTTAGCACAGAGAATAAAATATCATTAACTCAAAATGATATTTTAAATGTTATGGCAAATCAATATGTTAGTAGAGATATGCCGTTTGAGGAAGTATTAAAATACTTTAAATCAGATAGGCGATTTCAAGAGCTAGTTAGAGGGCAAGCACTTGAGTACAAAGTTACAGACTATATAATAGAGAAAGTGAGTAAAGAAGAGCAGACTATTTCTGTAAAAGAATTAAAAGAATTATTTGATAATATTTAATAGGAGAAAGACATGACTCTTATACCAATTGTAGTTGAACAAACTAGCCGCGGTGAACGTGCTTATGATATATATTCAAGGCTAGTAAAAGAGAGAATAATTTTTGTTACCGGCCCTATTGAAGATAACATGGCCAGCGTAATAGTAGCACAGCTTTTATTTTTAGAATCGGAAAATCCTGACAAGGATATTTCTATGTACATTAATTCACCAGGGGGTGTAGTTACTGCTGGCTTATCAATCTACGATACAATGCAGTACATCAAACCAGATGTTTCAACTTTGTGTATAGGTCAAGCCGCATCAATGGGCTCGTTGTTACTGACAGCTGGTGCAAAAGGCAAGCGTTTCTCGCTACCTCATTCAAGAATCATGATACATCAGCCATCTGGCGGTTACCAGGGCCAAGCAACTGATATTGAAATACATGCTAAGGAAATTTTACGAGTTAAGGAAAAATTAAATGAGATTTATGAAACACATACTGGAAATTCACTAAAAGAAATTAAAAGAATGATGGAAAGAGATAATTTCATGAGTCCTGAAGAAGCACAAAAAATTGGCTTGATTGACAGAGTGATAGCCGAACGTACAGATATTAAAGTTGAAGATATAAAAGAAAAGGTGGGGTAATGGAAAATAATAGTGATTTACACTACTGCTCTTTTTGTAATAAAGGGCAGGATGAAGTTGAGAAATTGATTACTAACTCTTCGGAAAGTATAAGAGTATTTATTTGCAATGAGTGCATAGAGTTATCTCATAAGGCAATAAATCATGAAAAGAACAGGCCTTTTAGACCAGATCCAGTATCTGATCTAAAAATATTGCTTAAAAAACCTGAAGACATAAGAAATTTCCTTGGCAAGCACGTTGTAGGTCAGGAACACGCGCAACACGTTCTTTCTGTTGCTATGTATAATCACTGCCAATCTATGGCACAATTTAATACAATAAGCGATATAGAAATTGAAAAATCAAACATAATGCTTATTGGTCCTACTGGCTCTGGTAAAACTTTGTTGGCAAAAACTCTTGCTAAAGTTTCAGATGTGCCGTTTGCTATGGCTGATGCAACAACCCTAACCGAAGCTGGTTATGTGGGTGATGACGTGGAAAGTGTATTATCTCGTTTATTACAAGCTGCAAATTACGATATTGCAAAAGCACAGCGTGGTATAGTGTTTATAGATGAAATAGATAAGATAACTAGAAAATCTGAAAGCACTTCAATTACTCGTGACGTTTCAGGTGAAGGAGTTCAGCAAGCTCTGCTTAAGATCATGGAAGGTACAATTGCGTATGTCCCACCACAAGGGGGGCGAAAGCATCCACAGCAAGAGTTCATACAAGTTGATACTAGCAATATATTGTTCATTTGTGGAGGAGCTTTTGAAGGGATAGAAAAGGTTATTGAAGCAAGAAAAAAGGGAACATCTGTTGGCTTTGGAGCAGATATAAGTCAGTCTAAAGAGCAGAAAAAGAAAAATTCTTTACGCGATGTTCAACCTGAAGATTTAATCAAGTTTGGTTTAATACCTGAGTTTGTAGGACGGGTTCCAATCATTGCCGTTTTAGATGAACTAGATCATGAAGATTTAGTACATGTATTAACAGAACCAAGAAATGCTTTAATAAAGCAATACAAAGCGTTACTCGCATTTAGTAAAGTAAATCTAGAACTTGAAGACGACGCAATCTCAGCTATTGCCGAAAAAGCTCTAAGCTACAAAACCGGAGCAAGGATGTTACGTGCTATTTTAGAATCGCTTTTACTTGATGTTATGTATACAGCTGGAAACGGAGGTTTTGAAGGAAGTACAATATTAGTTACTAAGGAAATGGTAGAGTCAGGTAAAGTAATTCTTGATAATAATAACAAAAATAATATTAAAACAGTTAACAACTAACTTGAGGCATATGTTATGAACATTGAAAATGTTGTAAGTTCTGATCTTGTTACATTACCAGTACTGCCTTTAAGGGATTTGGTAATCTTCCCAAAGATAAAGGTACCTTTATTTATTGGTAGAGAAAAGTCAATCAACGCACTGGAGTATGCAATAAGCAATAATCAACAGAAAGAGATTCTTCTTATTGCACAGCAAGATGGCTCTATTGACAACCCAGAGCCAGAAGATCTTTATGAAATTGGTGTAGTAGCAAATGTCATACAACCATTAATAAAGTTACCTGACAATGCAGTAAAAATTGTAGTTGAAGGGATAAGTAGAGGAAAAGTTTTACAATACATTAGTTCTCATACTTTATTACAAGCTAAAGTAGAATTAGAGAATAATTATCAATATGAAGAAGACAATGTTGAGTTAGAAGCTTTAAAACGCTCTGTTATAGACGCATTTGATAGTTGGTGTAAATTAAGTAAAAAAAATCAACCTGAAATTGTTATCAATCCTATTGATCAAGGCAAAGAAATTAACGAACTTGTAGATACAATAGCTTCTCATTTAAATATAAAAATATCAGATAAACAAAGCATACTTGAGGTTTATGATCTTAAAGATCGATTAAAAAAAGTTTTTGCTTTTATTGAAAGAGAAATAAGCATTTTAAATGCACAAAATCGTTTATATAAAACAATTAAATCTCAAGTTGAAAGCACTCAGAAAGTTTATTATCTAAACGAGCAACTGAAAGCCATACAGAAAGAGCTAGGTGAATACGAAAGTGGTGACGACGGCAATGTAGCCAATGAATTTGAGAAAAGAATAAATGAGACAAAACTTTCTCAGGAAGCAAAAGAGAAAGCTATGACTGACTTAAAAAGATACAAAAAGATGAACCCCATTTCGCCTGAAGCAACAGTAATATCTAGCTACTTGTATTGGTTGCTTGACTTACCGTGGGGGAAATACAAAGATGCAAAAATTAACCTAAATGCTGCAAAAAAGATTCTAGATGAAAATCATTATGGCATAGAGAAAGTAAAAGATAGGATAATAGAATTTTTAGCAGTATTAAAAAGAGTAAAAGAAATCAAAGGCCCTATACTTTGCTTGGTTGGACCTCCTGGTGTTGGTAAAACTTCTCTAGCCAAATCAATAGCAAAAGCAGTAGGAAGAGATTTTGTCCGTATATCTCTTGGTGGTGTACGTGATGAATCAGAAATACGTGGGCATAGAAAGACCTATATTGGTTCAATGCCAGGTAAAATAATTCAGCACATGAAAAAAGCTAACTCATGTAATCCACTCTTCTTACTCGATGAGATAGATAAAATGGGCTCTGACTCGCGAGGGGACCCTGCATCTGCACTACTTGAAGTTTTAGACACTGAACACAACAAGCATTTTACTGACCATTACTTAGAAGTTGAATTTGATCTTTCAGCAGTGATGTTTGTAGCTACAGCCAATAGTTTAAATCTTCCTCATCCTTTGCGTGATCGTATGGAGATTATCCAGTTATCTGGTTATACTGAAGATGAAAAAATTAGCATTGCCACGCACCATCTCATCCCAAAGTTAAAAAAGGAGCATGGTTTGCATCAGAAAGAATGGGCAATCACTGATGAAGCGCTATATAAACTGATACGTTTATATACACGTGAAAGTGGTGTGCGTAGTATGGAAAGGGAGCTTGCAAAGCTCATGAGAAAAGCAGTAAAAGAGATATTAACAGATAAGAGCAAAAGCATATCTGTGGGCATTGATAATTTAAAAGATTACCTTGGGGTACGTAAATATACTTTTGGTATTGCGGAAAATGAGAGTTTAGTTGGAGTGGTAACTGGTCTTGCCTATACGGAAACAGGCGGCGATATTTTAATGATAGAGTCAGTGCTAATTCCAGGTAAGGGGGAAATAAAATACACAGGAAAGCTTGGAGAGGTAATGCAAGAGTCTATCAAGGCTGCATATAGTTACATTCGCTCGAACTGTTTATCCTTTGGCATTAAGCCCGAGAAGTTTCAAAGTAACGATATACATTTGCATGTGCCAGAAGGTGCTGTACCAAAAGATGGTCCTTCTGCAGGTAGCGCAGTATGCACATCTATAGTTTCTCTTATGACAAACATACCAGTTAACAAAAGTGTTGCTATGACAGGTGAAGTTACACTGCGCGGAAGAGTTTTAGCTATTGGGGGACTGAGGGAAAAATTACTTGCAGCTCTCAGAGGATCAATAAAAACTGTTATTATACCAAGTGAAAATGAGAAAGATATGCAAGAAATTCCAGTAAATATTAAAGAAGGACTCAACGTGGTCTTTGTTAAAAACATTGATGAGGTTATAAAAGTTGCTTTAGTTCATCCTACTGTTCCAGTGAAAAATGATAGTAAAAGCCACAGTAAAAGCACCTCTCCTATAAAAAGTAAAAAAGGTAATAATTTTCCTGAATTGGAAACACCTAAACATTAAGTTTATCACTACTTTTATTGCTTTGCTGAATTCCTTTTGTAGTTGAATATTGAAAATTAACTGGGGAGTTATGGATTCTCTTATATACATCGTAACAAGCCATAGCACTTTCAGCAAAACCATTCAGTATCAACTTCAACTTACCTGGATAAGTAGCGATATCTCCTATTGCATATATTCCGTCTCTGTTAGTTTTAAGCGTTGCTGGATCAACAACTATGCGGCTATGTTCCAATTTTATATCCCAGTTATTTATTGGACCAAGGTTCATTGACAATCCAAAAAATGGCAATAGAAAATCAGCAGGTATTTTCTTTTCTTCTTGTGTGGTAATATTTTTCACCACTAATGCACTCAACTGTCCATTATTACCAACCAGCTCATATAATTGATATGGCACCACAAGTTCTATTTTTCCTTCTTCTACCAATGATTCCAGCTTATTTTTAGTTTCAGGAGCACAACGAAATTCCTTTCTTCTGTGTATCATATAAATTTTTTTCACAATTTTAGAAAGCTCTACTGTCCAATCGGCTGCAGAGTCACCACCCCCTGCGATCGCTATGATTTTATCCTGAAATTTAGAAATTTTACTGATACTATAAAACACAGTTTTATTTTCGTATTCTAGTATGCTATCCAAAGGTGGACGATTAGGTTCGAACATTCCATTACCTGCAGCAATGATAATAGCTTTACATTTTATCTCTGTCTTTTTATTAGTTACTACAGTGAAGCTTTGATCGTTGTTATTTACAATCCTTTCTACTTTCTGATTTAAGTGGTAGGTAGGCTCAAATGGTGAGGCTTGTGCTATCAATTTCTCTATCAACCCTTGTGCAGTAATCACTGGATAACCTGGTATATCGTATATTGGTTTTTCTGGGTAAAGAGCAGTACATTGCCCACCCTCTTGATCTAAAATATCTATTATATGACATTTCATATCCAGCATACCCGCTTGAAAAGCAGTGAATATTCCAACAGGACCTGCACCTATTATTACTATATCAGTTTCCATATTCGCACGATAATTTAATTAGATATTAATTTACTTTGCTAATTAGGTCAATTTACGAAAGAGTCTAACGAAGACTTTATGCCACATGTTGCATTAACTATTTATACACTATTGGTTAATATACTAACTTTATATACTACTGTTAATACTGCAGAGGTAAAAAATATGGCTAAAACCAAAGACACATCTAAAAAAGATAAAGTTCTTAAAAAGCAATTTGAAAAAGTTTTTGATCGTCCCCCTGGTGCCTTTTCAGAAGGCACTCCTATAAAAGAAAAAGTTGATTATATTGCAAGAGGAACGGGGATTCTTAAAGCTACAAAAAAAGCTGCAAGAAATAAAGAACTTAAAAGTAAAATAGAATACGTTGTAGAGTTGAATAAGGAGCTTGAAAAACAACAAATACAACAAAATGAACAAAGAAAGCAAGATTCTAGCAGAATTGCCCAACTTGATCAAGAATATAAAGGAAAAGGCATTTTCACAAGTGAAAAAGTTGCAGATCCAAAAAGTAATAAAAAACTTCAAGATACCACAAAAGAAGCCACAGTAGAAAGTCCTGGAGAAAAAAAGACTGCTAAACCTTCCACACAAAAAGATGTACAGCCATCTGTAGTTAAGACGCCAAAAGCCACTAATGAGATTTCTACACAAACAGATGTACAGCCACCAGTAGTTAAGACACCAGAAGTCACTAAAGCGATTAGTCCTTCAGTTAGCAAAGATACTACAAAAGCAAAGTCCGATAATAAAAAACCTGAGCCTGACAAAAAAGATGATAAACAGGAAGCTCAAAAGGAAGAAGGGTTTTTGATCCTGATAAAAAAGGTCATACACTTTTTTAAAGGAGTATGGAACGAATTTATAGGTGCAGATGCAGGAACTGTGCAGGATACTCAAGAAACAAGAAAGACTGTTAAAACAGATAATAATGAGCAGCGAAAAACTTCTGCTATAAGCAGAAATAAAGAAGTGTATAACCCAGAATCAGGAAAGACTTTTAATCATTCCATTAATAACATCAATATCGGTGCTTATATAAACATAAATGGAGAAGTGCACAACCTAGAACAAGGAAAGCCTTTTAATTATCGTAATGCAGACCTTAATATCAGTGCTGTGTACACTAAATCAGATCCTGAAGCAGCTCAGAAAAGCGTAAATTCCGCTAATACAATAGACTTAACTATAAATGGCAAAGAATTTCACATCCAATTAGGTGAGTTTTTCCATTACAAAGACAAAAATTTCGCAGTAACTGTAACAAACGGCCATAACAAAAACCTTGATCAGATTTTAAATCAGGACAAGAGTATAGTTGAAGGCCTAGGGGAAGTTAAACAATCAAGGGATACAGAGCATACTAGTAAAACAGCACCTCCTAATACTCCTAAAGTGGAAGAGAATAAAGTACGTGGACGCGGATAAGATCCTCTGCAAAACTACAGTATTTATTATTTGAAGTACATGTGCTATAACTTGTTTTTTTATATTGAAATATGCAGAGAAATAAAATTAAAGTAGAAATAAAAAAATTGTCACATGGTGAAGATCTTCCTCTTCCATGCTATGCAACTGTGCAAAGCGCAGGTATGGATCTTTATGCTGCACTTGATAATTTCATTATTTTAAATGCACTTGAAAGGCTACTTATTCCGACAGGAATTATAATTGCAATACCAGATGGTTTCGAGGGACAAATTCGTCCACGTTCTGGTCTTGCTGCAAAACATGGAATCACTGTTCTAAACTCTCCTGGAACTATAGACTCTGATTACCGAGGTGAAGTTAAAATTTGCTTAATTAATCTAAGCAATCAACCATACGAGATAAAAAGAGGAGATAGAATTGCACAACTCCTTATTACTCCCGCGCCTCAAGTAATTTGGAATGAAGAATTTTGTACAGAAGAAACAAGCCGTAATGAAGGAGGATTTGGCTCAAGTGGTAGATAATTTGGTATCCATTCAGCCGGGCGGTAAAATAAAGAGTAGACAAGGAATGCTAAAAAGGTAAACTAGAGTGGCTGTGAGGTAATATGGTTGATCTTTTAGAATTTTGCGAAAGTTTAAGCAGACTATAGAAAAGTTAGAAACAAAAATAGAAGAGCTTAAAGCAGAAAATAAAGCGCTAAGGATCGAAAACGCTGAGTTAAAAGAAAGGCTTGGCTTAAGTTCAAAAAATTCATCTATACCAAGCTCCAAAGAATTATATAAGATGAGGGAAAATAAGCCAAAAAGTGACAGGAAAGTAGGAGCACAGGTTGGACATAAAGGCAGTTACCGCCCTAAAATGGAGGCAGATGAGATGGTAAAAATAGAACTGCCCAATACGTGTGAGTGCGGAGGAGAAATTGCGGTATCAAAAGATCCGTATACTCATCAAAAGGTCGATTTGCCGGAAATCAAGCCGTATGTAGTTGAATATCAACTAGAGCATGGACGTTGCAAAAGATGTGGAAAAAGAAAAAGTAGCAAGCTACAAGAAGGAGTAACTGCGGACACATTTGGTCCAAGAGTTAAGTCAGTAATTGCAGCATTAAGTGGATTTTACAAGAATTCGAAAAAAGAAGTGGCAAATATTATAAAGGACATTTTCAACCTGGATATCAGCGTCGGTAGTGTATCAAATAGCGAGGCTAGAGTGGCAGAAAAATGCCAAGAAGCATATGAGCAAATTGAGGAAGAGGTAAGCAAGAGCAAAATTTTACATATCGATGAAACTAGCCATTACAACAAAGGTAAACAGGGCTGGTGCTGGATGTTTGCGAGCAAAATAGGAAGTGTGATCAAATTGACAGAGTCAAGAGGGATGAAAGTCCTGGAAAATAGTAAATTTGGAAAGAATAACAACCTAGTAGTGACCAACAGATATGCAGCTTACAACTACTTTTCCAGCAAGAAAAGGCAGGTCTGTTGGGCACATTTAGCAAGAGATTTTGAAAGGTTGTCTCATAGTTGGAATAGCGAAGTGAAAGTTTTGGGGTATTATTTAAGGAATGTTGCTACTGAATTATTTGCATTGAAAAAAGCTCTGTTAAAGGATGAAATAGACACATTAAGGTTCATAAGAAGAGCAAGAAAATTATGCAAGCGAACGAGATATTACTTAAAGAATATATCAAATTTACCCGAGGCAATTGGAGCGTCTCGAGTAGCAAAAAATATCATGAAATCGGATCTGATGATGTGGAAATTTTTGGACGATCCAGAAAATATTCCACTGACAAACAACTATGCTGAGCGACAGATTCGGCATTACGTTGTTTACCGAAAAGTTTCATATTTTACACAATCGAAACGGGGAAATATGTTTCTTGAGAGGATAATTTCATTGTACTTGACTTGGAGGCAAAAGAAGTTAAATCCTTTTCAAAACCTACTGGCTATTGCTTCTTAAGCCATACACCTGAATGGATACGTAGCAATAGACTCTAAATCTATGGACTAATTTTTTACACTAATCTTGCTTAAATAAAACGTGGCTGAAGTAGTCCATATTTTCAAGCACTTTGCCACTGCCTACGGCAACACAACAAAGTGGATCATCTGCAACACGTACTGGCAATTTTGTTGTCTCACTGATAACTTTACCTAAATTGCGTAGTAATCCACCGCCACCGGATAAAACTATTCCTCTATCAACTATATCGGAAGAGAGCTCTGGAGGGGTGCTTTCCAGTGCAGTTTTAATAGCAGAAATTATTTGATGCACAGGTTCTATTAAACTCTCTGCAACTTGATACTCCGACAGAAGCATTTCCTTAGGCATACCAGTTACCAAATCTCTACCTTTAACTACTGCTCCTTCCTTGTTACTTTCACCTGGAAGACTTGCTGAACCTATGCTTTTCTTGATCTTCTCAGCAGTTGATTCACCAATTAGCAACTTGTGGTTTTCGCGAACATATGACTTTATTGCTTCATCCATTATATCACCACCAACTCTAGCAGAGCGAGAGTAAACAATTCCACCTAAAGAAATAACTGCAACTTCAGTTGTTCCACCACCTATATCGACAATCATAGAACCTTCAGGTTCAGTAACTGGAAGCCCAGCTCCAATTGCTGCAGCCATCGGTTCTTCAATTAAAAACACTTCATTTGCACCAGAACTTTCTGCTGCATCTTGTATCGCACGTCTTTCAACTGGAGTGGAGCCTGATGGTACACATATAATGATGTTGGGCTTATTAACAGTAAATTTTGTATTTGCGCTGCGTATAAAATGCTTTAACATCTCTTCTGCACTTCTAAAGTCAGCGATTACCCCATCTTTTAATGGCCTTATTACTTCTATTTCACCAGGTGTTTTTCCCAGCATCATTTTTGCTTTCTTGCCAAAAGCATAAGGAACATAACTTCCTTTTTCCTTTACTCTTGCAACTACTGAAGGCTCATCCAATACTATCCCCTGATTCTTTTGAAAAACTAGGACGTTGGCAGTGCCAAGATCTATAGCAATGTCACTAGCAAATAAACTTTTAAAAACGAAAAGATTGCTAAACTTTCCAGTTAATTGTCGAGCAAAATTCATACATAACTCAAAATTACTGAGACAGACTATACTTCTCAGATAAATAACCAATATAGCACCCAACGTCTAGTCCCTTACCTGTTATTTTTTTTAACAGTTCTGAAAAGCTATACTTTGTGTTGTATACATTTTGAGACAACCAATCAAGAAGTAAACTAAAATCTTCTTTTGTTATAGAATCCAAAAATTTCTGATGATTTTTCTGAATGAAAGAAAAAATCTGTGCAGCAGCAATTAGAGCTATAATCTTAATAGGGAAATAGCCCATAACACCACTTACCCAATATTCATCTTGAAAGTAAGTATCCAGCTCATTTTTAGCCTTAACTGGAATTTTATAATGGTTCATACCAGAGAGCCATGCATCATGCAAATCTTGAACTTCTAATACTCCATTGATTAGATCCTGCTCCAACTTAGTTCTCAGCATGATGTGAGCTAATAGGCTAAGTTGATCTGCGTTCTTTAAGAAAGGAGAGAGATTTACTTTATTAAAAAGTAAATACAAATTTTCAACACTATTTGCTTTCTCATCCATCTTGCCTTTCGTAGTGAATGTTTTTTTTATATGTGGTTGAATGAATTCAGTAAATTCTTTGGACGTTCCAATCATTTTTTCCATAAATAATGATTGGATTTCATGCATATCGTGTCTCTTTATTGCACTGTTTATAGAATTTTGTGCTGGGTACATTGTATGCCGCAAAAGTGAAAATAAACCAAAGCAGAAATCAGACTCATCATAATCTATAAGTGAACTAGATACACCCATTTTTTCTAAGCAGATGGAGCTAAGCTCCATCTGCTTTTCAACGGCAATTTTCGTTGTGTTGGTAGCTTTATCCTGCTTTTGCTTTTCAATTATTTTATCGATATTTTCGCTAAAAAACTTACCTATCTTGGAAAATATTTCCTTTACATTCTTTTCTGTAATATCAGAACTATAATCAGCTAGCAGTGAGTCATATTTTGAGCATTTTAGTTGCTGTGACCTGATCGAAGCTGATTCGCGCATTAATTTAATTAAATCAGCGAAGCGCTCTTTTAACTTTTCTAAATTACTCACATCTAGACGAGATAAATGCCATAAATTCTGGCATTCAATTTTAGTTTTGGATAAAGATTTTACTAAATCAACGGGAATAGCACTGCTATTCTTATACATTTTATCTATCAGCTTTAACTGCTGATCATTTGCATTTTTCTTATTACTGAACGCTTCTGCCAATGACTCCTTTATTAAGTTATGGGAAATCATTTCATGCTTGATTTCCTCAAGAAGATTAACTTGTTCAATTTTATCTTCTATACTTAATAGACTTTGGTTCAGTGTTTTTATTGTATTTTCAATGTTTTTGACTTTATGTAAAATCTCTTCTAAAAATTTATAAGACTTCATTTTTGTTCATATAATATATGTTTAATATCGTAATAATAAATTTAAAAGTATATTTGCGCAAAGCACAATAAAAATTCATGCTTTTATTGGATTTTTCCACCCAAAGTATAGCATCTTATTAGAAAATTAACAATAGGTAAGTATTTAGTTCTTGACTATATTACAATATGGAGAGATCATAAGTGAATTGAAATTAAAGTTACGTACTATATTTAAAATTTATGGAGGTTTGGTAATGCTAAGTAGACTAGCTGTAATTTGCTGTTTCTGTTTGCTGCTAACAGGTATAAGTTCTTGTCCTAAAAAAGGAATGGATTTTACAGGTAAAACGGCAAGTAAAATGAACACTGTTGTGAAGCAAGTAGGTGATAAGAAGATTTTCTTTGGTTATGATGAGTCTAATATCACTGAAATGAGTGCAGATGTGTTGCTTGATGTGATGTATGTATTGCAAAATAATCCTGATGCACAAATCACTTTAACAGGCCATACTGACAACCGTGGTGCTCATGAGTATAATATGGCCCTTGGTGCTAGAAGAGCAGATGAGGCTAAAAAGTTCATGATTAACTGCGTACCTTATCTAGAAAGTAGAATAAAAACTGCTTCTAAAGGTGAAACAGAGCCTTTAGTTAATGTGAAAGATGATTCTAGAAATTCTAAGTATGAAAAAGAGCATGCTAAAAATCGTAGAGTTGAGTTTTCATTTTCTGGGATAAAAAAGTAATTTCTTCTTAATTGTGTTCCCAGTGTAAAGCACTGGGGTTACACTTTCCTAATATGCTCAAGTTACAAGAGCAATTATTTAAGTATGTTAAAAGAATTTAAAGTTGAGCCATTATTAAAAGATAAGACTCCACAGCAAACTAAAGCTGTGGTTGCAATGTCAGGTGGAGTTGATAGCTCTGTTGCTGCAGCATTACTACATAATCTTGGATATCAAGTTATCGGTGTTACTCTTCAGCTCTACAGTGCTACTAATACAAGGAAAGGTGCGTGTTGTGCTGGACAAGATATTTATGATGCTAAGCGTGTAGCTGAAAGTGTTGGTTTTCCTCATTATATTTTAAACTATGAAGATATATTCAAAAGGGAAGTAATAGAGGATTTTGCAGATACTTACATTCGTGGAGAAACTCCGGTACCATGTGTTAAATGTAATCAAACAGTGAAATTTCGTGATTTATTGCAAGTTACAAAAAATCTCGGCGCAGATGTGCTTGTTACAGGACATTATGTAAGAAGATTAGAAGAAAATGGCAAGGTGAGCTTGTGTAGAAGCGTTGATAAAAGCAAAGACCAAAGTTATTTTTTATTTGCAACAACAGAGGAGCAGTTGAAGCTTTTGCGATTTCCGCTTGGTGGATTCTATAAGAGTGATATAAGAGAATTAGCAAAATATTTCGGTTTGCAAATTTCTGAAAAGCCAGATAGTCAAGATATATGTTTTGTGTCTGAAAATTATAGTAAAACAATAGCAAAGCTTGCTCCACACTCTATACAAAAGGGCAAAATTGTCGATGTGAATGGAAGAGTGTTAGGCGAACATAATGGCATAGTAAATTTCACAGTTGGACAAAGAAAGGGCTTGGGTATTGGACATAGTGAACCTCTTTACGTAATAAAGATAAATGCGAAGGAGAATGAAGTAGTTGTTGGCGCGATTAACTCACTAATGCAAAAGAAGATATTGATTAAAGAATTGAATTGGTTAGAGCAACCAAAGGAAGGCATGGAAGTTACTGTAAAGCTCAGATCATCGCATGCAGGGAGTTTAGCGACTATACATTCAACTGGTGAAGAAAATAAAGCTTGCGTCATTTTGAATAATGATTGCTTTGGCATTAGTCCTGGTCAGGCTTGTGTAGCATATAAAGGCGAACAAGTCATCGGTGGCGGGTGGATATGTGCTCAGTCTGAATATCAGTAAATTCATCAACACTTGACTCTATATTTCCTTGCAATTTTGCTAAATATTACTTATAGTATACGGTAAGTGTTGGGTTAGTAATGGTAAAAGAGATTAAGGAATTAATACAAATTGTCGGTAAAGGCAATTTATTAGAGGCTTTGTTTATCTTTTTAGGTAATTATCAGCATGCTGACTTAAATCGCGATAAGGATCATAGAAATCACTCAGGCATTTTCCAATTCATTAACAAAGAAGAAGAGCCTTTAGATAAATATTTTAACTTAAGATTCAGCTTGCAAGGGCTATTCTTCATTTACTTTCAAGCTTATAGAATTCTCAAAGAAAATAGCAGACTTAACACTCAAGAAGTAATTGATAGAGTATATAAAGCAGTTAATGATTTATTAAAGTATGAACAATGGCCATTAACAAACACTCAAAAAAAGCTAGAGCTTTTTAATTATTTAGGAAATCCAAAAGGAAAGCCTATCTTTATAACAGAAAAAGACTTTGAAGACAAAGTACTCGTTGGTGTTAGAGAGTTATTGAGTAAAGAAACAGGATCATTATATGATTGGTTTAAAATTTTGTTAGCACGGTTTAGATTAAATAAGCATGACAGAGAATTTGCCGTAAATACTCTTGTTATCGAGCGTTTTTATCAAATTCATAGAGATATAAAAGTAGATAAGTATGTAGCATTGCTATTTTCAATAGGCACGCATTACAAAAAACTCTCACCATTTAATCAATCAATTGGACAGGAAAAATTAGCAATAATAGATAATCCGGTCATCCTGTTTTATATAGCAAACTTAGCTAGAGCCTTATCTACCTCAATTGATTTACTAGATCAAAATGAAGCTGTGCGATATTCGCTTAATCAGCAGGGCGTAAATAGTTTTAATATATCATCTAATATGTTAGCAAATGGTAATAGCCATGGTATTTTGTGCCTTAAGAGCGTAGGGCCAACCTTTAAGCAGTTATTAAAAGAGCAAGACGGCAGACAGTTTGAAAAGCGAGTGATAAAAAATACGTATTATTCACCTCCGCAAGAGAAGAATGGCTGTATGCCATGCAATAATAGGAAGTTAAAAGAAGATCATAAAAATACAATATGTAAGCTTATAGTCGGTGTATTTATATTGTCAGTTATATTATGCGCTTTTGATTACTTGTTTATGGGGCAAAAATTACTAAACCCAATGAAAAACGTACTGCCGCAAGACAGCTTAACTAATATGATAATTGCCGTAGCGTTTACTACAATAATAGTATATGCTTTATTTGAACTATTCAAATCTCCAAAAGACTCTCCAAATTCAGCAATTAATGAGGTAAATAGTAATAGTTTTTTAAATGGCCCTGCGCATATACGATCTCACTAAATTATTGATAAATTTTTGCTTGAGGAGCTATATAAATGTAGCAGCTCCAGCTAGAGTTATGTATAATACTAGTAAATAGGTAGTTTATGGATTTAAGTAAAATAACAGTAGGAACAGATGAAGTTAATGTATTAATTGAAATAAGTGCAAATGCTGAACCTGTGAAGTATGAATTTAATAAAGAGCTTGGATTATTGCAAGCTGATAGATTTTTATCTACATCGATGACTTACCCTTGTAATTACGGATTTATACCGAACACATGTGCGGGTGATGGTGATCCTGTTGATGTTTTAGTGTTAACTCAATTTCCATTAGTACCTAATGCTTTAATATCTGTGCGTCCAGTAGGTGCATTGCTCACAAAAGATGAAAAAGGAGAAGATGAAAAAATATTGGCAGTACCTATTTCCAAAGTTGATAGCTATTACGATAATATAAAGAATCATTCTGATCTACCTCAAAGCCTACTAAATAAAATTGCTCATTTCTTTTTACGCTATAAAGACCTAGAAAAAGGAAAAACAGTAACAGTAGGGGAGTGGGTTAATGCAGAAAAGGCAAAAGACATAATTAACAGTGCTGTTAAGAGCACTTGTTAACTATCCATTCAGGTGTATGGCTTAAGAAGCAATAGCCAGTAGGTTTTGAAAAGGATTTAACTTCTTTTGCCTCCAAGTCAAGTACAATGAAATTATCCTCTCAAGAAACATATTTCCCCGTTTCGATTGTGTAAAATATGAAACTTTTCGGTAAACAACGTAATGCCGAATCTGTCGCTCAGCATAGTTGTTTGTCAGTGGAATATTTTCTGGATCGTCCAAAAATTTCCACATCATCAGATCCGATTTCATGATATTTTTTGCTACTCGAGACGCTCCAATTGCCTCGGGTAAATTTGATATATTCTTTAAGTAATATCTCGTTCGCTTGCATAATTTTCTTGCTCTTCTTATGAACCTTAATGTGTCTATTTCATCCTTTAACAGAGCTTTTTTCAATGCAAATAATTCAGTAGCAACATTCCTTAAATAATACCCCAAAACTTTCACTTCGCTATTCCAACTATGAGACAACCTTTCAAAATCTCTTGCTAAATGTGCCCAACAGACCTGCCTTTTCTTGCTGGAAAAGTAGTTGTAAGCTGCATATCTGTTGGTCACTACTAGGTTGTTATTCTTTCCAAATTTACTATTTTCCAGGACTTTCATCCCTCTTGACTCTGTCAATTTGATCACACTTCCTATTTTGCTCGCAAACATCCAGCACCAGCCCTGTTTACCTTTGTTGTAATGGCTAGTTTCATCGATATGTAAAATTTTGCTCTTGCTTACCTCTTCCTCAATTTGCTCATATGCTTCTTGGCATTTTTCTGCCACTCTAGCCTCGCTATTTGATACACTACCGACGCTGATATCCAGGTTGAAAATGTCCTTTATAATATTTGCCACTTCTTTTTTCGAATTCTTGTAAAATCCACTTAATGCTGCAATTACTGACTTAACTCTTGGACCAAATGTGTCCGCAGTTACTCCTTCTTGTAGCTTGCTACTTTTTCTTTTTCCACATCTTTTGCAACGTCCATGCTCTAGTTGATATTCAACTACATACGGCTTGATTTCCGGCAAATCGACCTTTTGATGAGTATACGGATCTTTTGATACCGCAATTTCTCCTCCGCACTCACACGTATTGGGCAGTTCTATTTTTACCATCTCATCTGCCTCCATTTTAGGGCGGTAACTGCCTTTATGTCCAACCTGTGCTCCTACTTTCCTGTCACTTTTTGGCTTATTTTCCCTCATCTTATATAATTCTTTGGAGCTTGGTATAGATGAATTTTTTGAACTTAAGCCAAGCCTTTCTTTTAACTCAGCGTTTTCGATCCTTAGCGCTTTATTTTCTGCTTTAAGCTCTTCTATTTTTGTTTCTAACTTTTCTATAGTCTGCTTTAAACTTTCGCAAAATTCTAAAAGATCAACCATATTACCTCACAGCCACTCTAGTTTACCTTTTTAGCATTCCTTGTCTACTCTTTATTTTACCGCCCGGCTGAATGGATACAAATCATTAGCATTTGCTTCCTGAAAAAAAATTTGCCCAGTAGAGAATTTTCACTAACAAAAAAGCTCAAATGCATTTATGTCAGCTTTAAAGCAACCGTCATTCCCTCATCAGTTGGTATTAATATAGAATAGTACTTATTTCCATCGGATAGCCTTTCATTAAATTCTCTCATAGCATGCCATGACTTTTCCGATACCTCTTTTGTAGATGATTCCAAAAATACTGTGTTAAATAACAAAGTATTATCTGCTATAATTAATCCGCCTTTTTTAATATGCAATTCTGCCCAATCTAAGTATTTAGGATAGCCACCTTTATCAGCATCAATAAATATCATATCAAAAGGTGCTTTTGTTGATAATGCATAAAGCTTTTCCAATGCGTTGCCTTCTATTAAAGTAATCTTATTATTTAGATCAAGAGTGTTAAAATTTTTTTTTGCTATTTCTAAATGTTGAGGATTGTTTTCTATTGTATATATATGACCATTATCTGGTAATGCTTTTGCCATGCAAATTGATGAATAGCCATATAATGTACCTACCTCAACAACGCTTTTAATTTTATTGGTTTTTATAAATAAGCCCAACAACTTACCTTCTTCAGGACTAATTTGAATCGGTTGTTTTTTTCCAAAAGTGCAGTACTGCGCTATTCTTTGATATTCTTTTGAAAATAAATTTCTTATGTATAGCAATTTTGTATTAAAATTATTGCGCATTTGATTAAATTGAGTAGGCTTAGTTCATACAAAATTTATAAATATAATAATATAGTTTAAAATAATAAAGACATTAATTTTAAGTTATTATTTGATAACGTAAAATTTTAAGTGACAAAGATTATTATATATCGTATTACAATTAACTAGTATAGTAATCGATTTATTTTACTAGAATTTATAGAGGGTTGTTTATGTACATTTCTCTTGTAAAAATATAATTTTTATAATCAATTAGAGGGGGTTATATGACTGATAATGTAAATGTAATTAGTGAAGTTGAAACACTGAGCAAAAAATCTTATAAAGATGAGGGGATTGCATTGTTACACAATCCAGCTTATCGTGAAAAGTACAGAGAGCGCTTCGAGGAAGCTCAAAAAAAAGTTATGGATCTGGTTCAGTTCTGTGACGGTACTATAGTTTTAATAGAAAATAAAATTGCCATGTACTACTATACTTGGCACAGCAAAAAAAGGGAATTTGAGCGCAAGAAGCAGCAAACAGTGGTGAAGAACAACGGTTCGGCTTAATTGTGTGCTTATATAGAGTGTTATTTCAGTGTTTGATATTGGAGTAGCGCTCGTTCTTTAATAAGGTTTTTTGAACTGTTACAAAATAGAGTGTTTGTTTTTTATAGATTGGTGTTAAGATAAACATAAAGTTGCAAATATAAAAGAATTTCTGTATAATAATTCTAGAATAACATTGAGAGTTGATTATGACAGTAGGAATAGTTATAGCTATTATTATTTCCATTCTCATTCTTGTATTTACACTTTTTTGTTTTTTATTTGCTCGCAAAGAAGTAGCTAAGGGGCAGCTTGCAAGCACCGCTGATGCTCAGGTAGCAATGTTTCAAGTGATACAGCTTTACAAGAGCAAGACAAAGTACGTAGTAGTGTTAATGAAAATGCAGAAGATAAAAACGAAGATGAATATGTAACATTGGAAGAGCAAGCTGAAGCTGAACAAGAAAGAATAATAACAGAAAGAGAGCAAGAGCGCATGAAGCGAGGCTCACTACCTGAGCGTATAGATATATTTGGTGATACACTACCTCCTAATCGCTCAAGTATCATTGGTTATCCAAGTACCGTTATGGAAATGAAATCTTTAGATCCTACACGAAACAATTTTAGTGAAAATGCAGCATCCTCAATGAAACCTTTACCTAGTCATATGGGTGTATTGGGTAATTCAATTCCTTCTAGTCGCCTAAGTACTACTGATTGTTCAAGTGCCATTGTACAGTGGTTATTTCAGAATGGAGGGGCTTTGTTGCATAGCTAAAGTAAAAAGAACTGGGAGTTACTGACGAAATTCATTATAAACAGGCATTTAACCGACAAAGGAAAAATATGCCAGTCAAAATGAAAGTCAGTAACTGCTACGAATATAACAAATTTCTCCAAGAAAGAGGAAATATTTTTTATTACGTCAACGATGCCATAGAAAATTGGTACGAAAAAAGTCCCAAAATGGCCGGTAGCAACAATATTTATAGTGATAAAGTCGTAATTCTAATTCACATAATAACTTATTTGTTTAGAATAGGCCTAAGACAAACGGTGGGGTTTATAGCGGGATACCTTGAGCAAATAGGAAAAAATTTGCAAGTTATCAGCTATTCCCAGGCTTCCAGAAGATTCAAAAAGCTTAACTTAAAAATTAATGATCGAAGACATGATAAAAACAGTATGGAAAATATTGAGATCGCCATAGATAGCACTGGAATAAGCATCTACAATAATATTCCAGGCCATAGTAAGGCAAACGGTACAGATAGAAAGTACCGTGGCTATAAGCAAACAAGAAAATTGCATGTAATGCTGGAGATAGGTAGCAAAAAAGTCATAGCTGCAAAATACAGTAGTGGAGTTTATTCTGACCACTATGGAGCCTGTGATCTTATTGCAAGGGCTAATGCTAAATACAATATAAGCACACTATATGCAGACAGAGCATATAATCGAAAGAAGTTATACAAATTGTGCAATGAGCTTGGCATAAAGACAAAAATTCCTCTGCAAAACAATGCAGTGGAGCATCCAAAGCTGGATTATATGGCTGAGAGAAATTCTACAATCAAGCTCATAAAGTCATATGGTGAAGATGGTATGAAGAAGTGGAAAAAAGAGATAAATTATGGGAAGAGATCTTATATAGAAAGTTTTTTCTCGCGACTGAAGCAAACATTTGGGTTTAGTTTTAGGAACAAATCTGAGATTAACCGTGAGAAAGAAATGCTACTCAAGTGTTATTTGCTGAACAAATTTACTGAAATAGGCATGGCTAAATTTGAGATAGCTTCATGAATTTATTATGCATTGCCTCCTATCCAAAGAGCGATGCAACAAAGCCCCTCCAGCCATACGTTTCACTCCACTAAGCGCCCCACCCAAGAAATTCCCTTTTTTCTTTCCCACTGAAGATGCTCTAGATTCCAACGAAGTTACACTAGGTCTTCTAAGTTGAGGACTAGGAGCAGAACTCAAAGTAGAAGCAGA
Source organism: Wolbachia endosymbiont of Ctenocephalides felis wCfeT (assembly GCF_012277295.1). Taxonomy (NCBI): domain Bacteria; kingdom Pseudomonadati; phylum Pseudomonadota; class Alphaproteobacteria; order Rickettsiales; family Anaplasmataceae; genus Wolbachia; species Wolbachia endosymbiont of Ctenocephalides felis. The sequence continues at coordinate 602,487 of NZ_CP051156.1, read as the reverse complement.
ATTCGAAGTAGAAATACTACCATACCCGCTAGATCCACTTACACTCACATTATCTTTCTCTTTATTTAATTGTTTCTGTAATTCCTGTAATTGTTTTTCTAATTCTTCAACTTTCTCATTAGCAGTGTTTAATTTTTCTGTTAACTGATCAACCTCTTTTTCACCACATTCCATTTTACCTTTGTATTTTACCATTTTCTGCTGTTTCTCAGATATAATACCTTTCTGTCTCTCAATTTCAGCTTTCTTATGATTTAACTCTTCACTTTTTTAAGATAAATCAGCTTGTAGCCCTTCCAATTCCTCAGCTAACAAATCCTTATCTGTTTGTGTATCCTGATCTTGCTGTCGTTGAATATTTTTCTCACCTTCTTCTGATATCTTCAATTGCCTTTGCAATTCAGTTATTTGCCCTTCTAGATCCTTTCTTTGCCCTTCAGCAGCTATTAATTCTTTTTGCAAATCTTTTAATTGATCTTCTAAGTTGTGCTGCTTTTCTTCACGCGCTTTGTCCTCTTCTTTCACACCTTGTAGTTGTTTTTCTAGCAGAGCTTTACTTTCTTGCAACTCTTGAACATTTTTCTCTGCAGAAGTTAAATCTTTTACCAGCTCACTGTTCTCTAGTGTAGCATTATTATACCATTCAAGTAAATCCTGATTTTCCTCTTCCTTAGCTTTATTTTTCTTCTTCTCAGCTTCTAGCTGTATTTCCATTCCATCTAACTTAGAATTCTTTTCTTTTAATTCTAATTGTAGTTTTCCTATTTCATTATTTATATCCCTAATTTCTTCTACATTTCTGCTTTTCACTTCACCCAATTCTTGTGTTTTTTGCTGTAATAAATCTTCTAACTTCTCTTTTTCTACTCTTAGAGAATCCATATACTTTGATTTTTCTTGTAAAGAATTTACCTCTCCTTGCTGTTTACTCAATTGACTTTTTTTTGCAGATAAATCTTCCTGGAGTTTTTGTACTTTCGTTTCCAATTTACTTTTCACTTCAGATAAAACTTTCTTAAGTCCTTCTACTTGTGCTTCCAAATCCTTATTTTTCTTTGCAACTTCATCGCTTTCTTTTTTAATTTTCTTGTTAACATTCTTACTTTCAACAAATGATTGAAGTTCTGCTTCTTTTTGCTCTAATAACTTCTTTACATTACTTAATTCATTCTCCAGCTCACCAACTGTATCTTCAGTAGATGTCCGTTGTTTTCGCAAATATACTGTTTCTTCCTTCAGATTATTAATCTCGCTCTCTAACCCTCTTTTTTCTTCCTTCAACTTATTAGTTTCGCCTTTACCAGCCTTTAATTGTCCTTTTAGCTGTGCTTATAAACTCCCAATTACCCTATCTTTCTCTTCAATCTTCTTTGCAAACTCCACTTTACACATAATGACTTTTCCATGCAGTTCCAATATTTTTCCAGATTGCTCTCCTACTTTTAATAACAGCCTTCTTTCTTTCTCTTGTATAGCATCTTCTAATACTCTATAGCTCTCTTTAAGTCCTTTAACTAGTGCATCTCTTTCTTCTTTTAATAATCTTATCTGCTCTTCAAGAACAGAAATTTTCTTCTGATTTTTAGAATTAAGTGTATCTCTTTCTTCTTTTAATAATCTTATTTGCTCTTTAAGATTAGAAATTTCATTCTGAGCTTCAGAATTAGCAGCTAGCTCATTACCCCCTTCTAAACTACCAGCTTCAATCTCCTCCTCATTACTCACAATTTCCTCGTAGCAAAGAATGTCTTCTACCCACTTATTCCACTTCTTTGGCAAAATTCGCCCAATTGTATTTAGATATAACCAAGTAAAAACAGTAGACCAGCTGTGTTTTTTTTCATTCCTTGCTAGTTTAGGTGTTGACTTAGTACTAGACATAGCTTAACATAAGATTACCTCATTTTAATATAAGCCTTCACCCATAACCTGGTGAAGGCTCTTAACTTTATTAACTATTATTGAGAGGGGTATATTAGTAATAAAGTTAATATATATAATAACCATATATATAGTGTTGAATTTATCTCATATGTTTCTAATGTCAAGTGATATTTTCGCCTTACAAAAGGTATCCATTCAGGTGTATGGCTTAAGAAGCAATAGCCAGTAGGTTTTGAAAAGGATTTAACTTCTTTTGCCTCCAAGTCAAGTACAATGAAATTATCCTCTCAAGAAACATATTTCCCCGTTTCGATTGTGTAAAATATGAAACTTTTCGGTAAACAACGTAATGCCGAATCTGTTGCTCAGCATAGTTGTTTGTCAGTGGAATATTTTCTGGATCGTCCAAAAATTTCCACATCATCAGATCCGATTTCATGATATTTTTTGCTACTCGAGACGCTTCAATTGCCTCGGGTAAATTTGATATATTCTTTAAGTAATATCTCGTTCGCTTGCGTAATTTTCTTGCTCTTCTTATGAACCTTAATGTGTCTATTTCATCCTTTAACAGAGCTTTTTTCAATGCAAATAATTCAGTAGCAACATTCCTTAAATAATACCCCAAAACTTTCACTTCGCTATTCCAACTATGAGACAACCTTTCAAAATCTCTTGCTAAATGTGCCCAACAGACCTGCCTTTTCTTGCTGGAAAAGTAGTTGTAAGCTGCATATCTGTCGGTCACTACTAGGTTGTTATTCTTTCCAAATTTACTATTTTCCAGGACTTTCATCCCTCTTGACTCTGTCAATTTGATCACACTTCCTATTTTGCTCGCAAACATCCAGCACCAGCCCTGTTTACCTTTGTTGTAATGGCTAGTTTCATCGATATGTAAAATTTTGCTCTTGCTTACCTCTTCCTCAATTTGCTCATATGCTTCTTGGCATTTTTCTGCCACTCTAGCCTCGCTATTTGATACACTACCGACGCTGATATCCAGGTTGAAAATGTCCTTTATAATATTTGCCACTTCTTTTTTCGAATTCTTGTAAAATCCACTTAATGCTGCAATTACTGACTTAACTCTTGGACCAAATGTGTCCGCAGTTACTCCTTCTTGTAGCTTGCTACTTTTTCTTTTTCCACATCTTTTGCAACGTCCATGCTCTAGTTAATATTCAACTACATACGGCTTGATTTCCGGCAAATCGACCTTTTGATGAGTATACGGATCTTTTGATACCGCAATTTCTCCTCCGCACTCACACGTATTGGGCAGTTCTATTTTTACCATCTCATCTGCCTCCATTTTAGGGCGGTAACTGCCTTTATGTCCAACCTGTGCTCCTACTTTCCTGTCACTTTTTGGCTTATTTTCCCTCATCTTATATAATTCTTTGGAGCTTGGTATAGATGAATTTTTTGAACTTAAGCCAAGCCTTTCTTTTAACTCAGCGTTTTCGATCCTTAGCGCTTTATTTTCTGCTTTAAGCTCTTCTATTTTTGTTTCTAACTTTTCTATAGTCTGCTTAAACTTTCGCAAAATTCTAAAAGATCAACCATATTACCTCACAGCCACTCTAGTTTACCTTTTTAGCATTCCTTGTCTACTCTTTATTTTACCGCCCGGCTGAATGGATACAAAAAATCACAAATCACCTGTTGAGAAAAAGTATACTAATGAGAGGGAAGGATCAAACGAAGGTAGTCAACGGCCTAATGGCTTTTTTTCCAATCTCATTTCTTCAGTCACTGAATTCATTTCTCACCCTATTGAATCCATTGTTGGATTTCTTTCCTCATTCTTCTCTTGGATATTTGTGTCTAAAGAAGAAGAGAAAGTTGATAATGAACTTTATGAACTTAAACCCGGCGACCTTTCAGAACTAGATCAGTATCATTCGAGTGATGATTTTATATAACCGGCATTGCCTCAAAACAGTTGATAATGTAGCCAAAATTCTTAAAGAAATCTCTTATTTTCTTAACTTAATGCGTATGAACACTCCACTGAGGCCTGCTATTTGGCTTCATTTTGATTTGTTTCATTATCTAGAATAGCTTCTACAGTGCAATCATAGATAAATGTTTTTTCACAATAGGGACAAGCTATTTCTTCTTCTTTTCCCATATCTAAATATATCAGTGGGTGACCAAAACTTCCGTCCTCTTCATCGCCATGACAACAAACTTTTCTATGATTTACTCTCACTTCTGACATGTTAACCTACTACGTTTTAAACTTATATACCAACTTAGGAATAAAAATACTATCCTTCATTTTTCTTTAGTTTTTCATTTTTCATTAGATTGATCAACTCATTCTGCACGTCTTTTGGCACAAATTTGCTTACATCTCCTCCAAGTCTTACTATTTCTTTTACAAAGCTTGACGAAATAAATTGAGTATCTTCAGAAGCAGGAAGAAAAATAGTGTCAATTTCAGGAAAAAGTTGATAGTTCACCCAACTCATTTGAAACTCGTAGTCAAAATCTGATACTGCTCTGAGCCCCCTAATAATCACAGAAGCATTCTGCTCTTTAGCAAACTTCATTAATAATCCATTGAAAGATATAACATCTGCATCAATTCCCAGCCTTCTAATTTCCTTTTCAGCCATGCTTGTGCGCAACTTTACATCAAAGGTAATATCCTTATTAGTGTTTTCTGCAACTCCAATAATTAATTCGTCTACCAGTTTATACGCTCTTTTTATTATGTCAATATGCCCAAAAGTAATTGGGTCAAATGTACCAGGGTAAATTCCTATCCTCTTATTAATATTCATCCTTTATTTTTATATAAATTGCTTTAAAAACTTTTAATAGACATGATAACATTTTTATCTGAAAATGGAAGCACGTGGTTGGCCTGATAGCTCAGTTGGTAGAGCAAAGGACTGAAAATCCTTGTGTCGCTGGTTCGATTCCTGCTCAGGCCACCTTCTCATTTTTTGTCTAGTAAATTCACTTTTCTTGTAGAAGGCAACACATTGTGCTATCATTTTAACACAAATATTAAAATAGCAAACCATAGTGTATAATAGAATATTTTATATAGTATTAATTATAACTATATTACTGAGTGGTAGTCTTACCTATGCTGAAGCTCAGATAGAAGCTGCTCAGATAAATAACAATATAGTTGTTGGTTTATTGAAAACAGAAAAAGAAACGTATCCTCGTGAACTTGGGCTATCTCAGAGTATATATGAGATGTTCAACAGTCTTGGAGTCAAAATTGTACTCATTGACTATAATAAAATAATTAACTTGAAACAAATTGAAGAAGAGTCACTTGATCTTGCAAAGCAAGATGAAATGATAGCAAGAAAATTAGTATTAGACCGAATAAAAATTGAAGTTGCAAAATTTATTAGTGAACAAAAAATAAATAGAGTATTTATTCCTGGAAATTACTATAACCTGCATTCAGAACCGTTTCCACCAACCCCTTGTCGTCAGCTTGTAACTGAAGCAGTTGTCAAAGTAGTTGACGATAATCCTACAATTCATTTGCTTGGCGTATGTGGCGGTTTACAGGGTATTATGAATGCGAAAGGAATTGAAGTAGTGCATGTAGCAGACCTTGTGGATAATGAGGAGCATCAAAAATCTCACTTACAATCAGCGCCCAATCCGCAACTTGAAGGTACGCCTCTTCAACAGATAAAAATTATCCCAAATAGTCGTTTAGCTGAAGTAGCAGCTAAATTTTTACCACCTGATGAAAATGGCTGGCTTTTAACGTATTTTCCAGATGCTCACTATGCTCACTCCGGTGCGGTAAATAACACGCCAGAAAACAGAAAAAAGTTAGAATTACTTGGGTACAAAATTGCAGCATTTTCAAGTGATGGAATAATAGAAGCAATTGAGGACAAACACGGCAATATTTACTTCCAGAGCCATCCTGAAGCTCTTGTTGCAAAATCAGATAAAAATCTTTATTTATCGAACCAAAAGGAACGTCAAATAGCAACGTTAGTTGCAATGGCTATTATCAATGACTTTCTTTACCGCGTTCCTTCTGTGAAGTAGACTCTGTGAGCAAAGTTTACCGCCCAGCTGAATGGATACACAACTATGCTGAGCGACAGATTCGGCATTACGTTGTTTACCGAAAAGTTTCATATTTTACACAATCGAAACGGGGAAATATGTTTCTTGAGAGGATAATTTCATGTATCCATTCAGGTGTATGGCTTAAGAAGCAATAGCCAGTAGGTTTTGAAAAGGATTTAACTTCTTTTGCCTCCAAGTCAAGTACAATGAAATTATCCTCTCAAGAAACATATTTCCCCGTTTCGATTGTGTAAAATATGAAACTTTTCGGTAAACAACGTAATGCCGAATCTGTCGCTCAGCATAGTTGTTTGTCAGTGGAATATTTTCTGGATCATCCAAAAATTTCCACATCATCAGATCCGATTTCATGATATTTTTTGCTACTCGAGACGCTCCAATTGCCTCAGGTAAATTTGATATATTCTTTAAGTAATATCTCGTTCGCTTGCGTAATTTTCTTGCTCTTCTTATGAACCTTAATGTGTCTATTTCATCCTTTAACAGAGCTTTTTTCAATGCAAATAATTCAGTAGCAACATTCCTTAAATAATACCCCAAAACTTTCACTTCGCTATTCCAACTATGAGACAACCTTTCAAAATCTCTTGCTAAATGTGCCCAACAGACCTGCCTTTTCTTGCTGGAAAAGTAGTTGTAAGCTGCATATCTGTCGGTCACTACTAGGTTGTTATTCTTTCCAAATTTACTATTTTCCAGGACTTTCATCCCTCTTGACTCTGTCAATTTGATCACACTTCCTATTTTGCTCGCAAACATCCAGCACCAGCCCTGTTTACCTTTGTTGTAATGGCTAGTTTCATCGATATGTAAAATTTTGCTCTTGCTTACCTCTTCCTCAATTTGCTCATATGCTTCTTGGCATTTTTCTGCCACTCTAGCCTCGCTATTTGATACACTACCGACGCTGATATCCAGGTTGAAAATGTCCTTTATAATATTTGCCACTTCTTTTTTCGAATTCTTGTAAAATCCACTTAATGCTGTAATTACTGACTTAACTCTTGGACCAAATGTGTCCGCAGTTACTCCTTCTTGTAGCTTGCTACTTTTTCTTTTTCCACATCTTTTGCAACGTCCATGCTCTAGTTAATATTCAACTACATACGGCTTGATTTCCGGCAAATCGACCTTTTGATGAGTATACGGATCTTTTGATACCGCAATTTCTCCTCCGCACTCACACGTATTGGGCAGTTCTATTTTTACCATCTCATCTGCCTCCATTTTAGGGCGGTAACTGCCTTTATGTCCAACCTGTGCTCCTACTTTCCTGTCACTTTTTGGCTTATTTTCCCTCATCTTATATAATTCTTTGGAGCTTGGTATAGATGAATTTTTTGAATTTAAGCCAAGCCTTTCTTTTAACTCAGCGTTTTCGATCCTTAGCGCTTTATTTTCTGCTTTAAGCTCTTCTATTTTTGTTTCTAACTTTTCTATAGTCTGCTTAAACTTTCGCAAAATTCTAAAAGATCAACCATATTACCTCACAGCCACTCTAGTCTACCTTTTTAGCATTCCTTGTCTACTCTTTATTTTACCGCCCGGCTGAATGGATACAATTTCATTGTACTTGACTTGGAGACAAAAGAAGTTAAATCCTTTTCAAAACCTACTGGCTATTGCTTCTTAAGCCATACACCTGAATGGATACTAGAGAAAAAGTGGCATAACCTAAGGCCTCTTCTTTTCAATATATCTGCATATAAGGATGGATAGCTCGTATAGGACTAGCATTGGTATTGCTAGCCCCACTTGGCTTAGAACATCAGGTGGAGTTAAAATCGCAGCAAGGATGAAAATTATTACTACGGCGATCCTGCGTTTGTTTGACAGGCTTTTTGTAGTTAGCAGTCCTACTCTTACCATAAGAGTCAGCATAACTGGAATTTGGAATGCAGTGCCAAATGCAAACATGAACTGTAGCACAAGGTCTAAATATTCACTGACTGACGGCATGAATTCTATCGGTATACCAAAAGATTTACCGCTATGTTCAAAAGTGATGAAAAATCTCCATGCCATAGGGAATATGTAGTAGTAGACTACAGTAGCTCCGGTTACAAATAAAACTGGAGTTGCAATTAAGTATGGTAGAAGCACTGCTTTTTCATTTTTGTATAATCCAGGGGCTAAAAACATATAAAATTGCCATGCAAACACTGGAAAAGAGAATAAAATTGCACTCATTATTGCAACTCTAAGATATACAAAAAACGCTTCTGTTAGACCTGTATAGATTAAAGAGAAGTCGTTGCTGCCTTTCGTGACTTCTATTAAAGGTGCTAGTAGAAAACGGTAAATATTTTCCTTAAAATAGTAACAAAAACTAAAGACAACAAAAAAGCATAGAACACATATTATAACCCTCTTTCTTAGTTCTGCAAAATGCTCATAAAAGCTAGCGTATTTCTCGTTCATGATAGCACTATATCAAGCATCCTTAGCGAAAAAGCCCACTCGTTATCATACCAAGCTGCAACTCTATATATATTGCCAGTGACATAAGTGCCTGATAAATCTACGATTGCACTATAAGGGTTATGCACAAAATCAATTGATACTAAGGGCTCTGTGCATATGGAAAGTACACTACTCACTGATTTTTTAAATACTTCATTTATTTCCTCAGCCGTTGCTTTTTTATCAGTCGTAAATTTAAAATCAACCATGGAAACATTGGCAACTGGAACACGAATTGCAGTGCCACTCAATTTTCCTTTTAATTCCTGAATAATAGAACCAATCGTTTTTGCCGCTCCAGTTGTGGTTGGCACCATGGAAAGCCCACAAGCCCTTGCTCGACACAAATCCTTATGATTACCGTCAAGAATATTTTGATCATTCGTGTAGGCATGTATGGTAGTCATAAAACCACTTTGAATGCCAAAATTTGAATGCAGAACCTTTACAATCGGAGCAAGGCAGTTTGTAGTGCAAGAACTTGCTGATATCACCTTATGCTCTTTTTTTAGCATCTCATCGTTTACACCATAAACTATAGTCACATCAGCATCTGGCACCGGGGCAGAAACAATGATTCTCTCTGCTTTGTGCCTAATCGCCCCTTCGCGCTTGTTAAATGCACCGGTACATTCAAGCACTACATCAACATTCCAGGGAATATTTTCAGGGCTTCGCTCTCTATATAAAGAGAATTTTTTTCCGTTTATGGAAATCCAATTTTCAGACTCACTGAAATCAATATCGCCATTAAATTTGCCATGAACAGAGTCATACTTTATCAGATGCGCATGCTGCTCAGCGCTGAGCGACCCATTCACCGCCACAACTTCTATTTGTTCGCGGTATTTTTCTACCTCAAAAATAGCTCGCAGCACACTTCTGCCGATTCTTCCTAGGCCATTAATTCCTACACGGATTGTCATCTCTTCTTACTTTAAAAGTTTAATTATAGAGGATGTTGCATGATATTTCACTTTATTTTCTATTTACGTATTTCTTTAAGTATTATACTATATAATTTAATTAATTAAATTATATAGGAGTTAATTATGAATAAAGAAGAGTTGAAAAATTTACAAAAAGAATTTGACGAAGCATTCAAGTTTGGAGGAGTAAATGGACAAGAAGCTAAAGACGCAATTGATCCAGAAATTAAAAAGGGTCTTGACAAAAGATTGGATGCATTGTTTGGTAAAAAGGAAGAAAAAAAGACGTCTGGTGAAGATGTTTCCGCTTCCAACCTAGTAGGTGTTACTACTGAACAGCACAGCCCACAAGAAGAGCAAAATAGAGAAATGTAATTCTCCCACCCCCAGCGTGCAATGCGCTGGCTTCTTTTTTCTTTGACTTGGAAATCATAATAAAATACATTATGTAAAATAATGTAGAGAGGGTTAATTATGAATGAAGAAAAAGTGGGGAAATTACAGAGTCAGCCAGTTTGTGTGGTCCGTAAAATACCCAAACTTAAAGAAGAAAGTGCAGTAGATATAGAAGAAGAAAAAGCACTTAAGATTATCAGTGAATTGGCAGGTCATGCTGGTGATTCCTTATTTGGTTTTTTAGATATCACAATTATATGCCACGAGCATGTTGTGAAGAATGATAATAATAGCAATCTAACAAGAAGCAAAAAATCAACATTAATAAAAATAGAAGAAGCTATTAAGGATGCCGGAGGAACATTACTCGAGTTAGAACAAGAAGAAGAATTAAAACCTAGTTTATTTAGAAGATTTTTTAATTTTTTTACGCAAGCAAGGGTAGTTACTTTCCTTCAGCTTGCACACACTTCTTATCTAATCAAGCCTGAAATTTTTTCGCAAAATGGAGCAATTGCATACATTTTTTATTTAATAAGGACTGAAATTTTTTGGCGAAATGAAGCAAGTGTAGCGGATTTAGAGCAAGGTAAAAAGGAATTAGCATCCGCGGGGTACGTGGCATGGGAGTACTTAAACGCTAAAGTAAATCGTGTTCTTACAAGCATAGAAAATGTTGATGTTGAACAATATAGCTTACCACAACAGTTACGCATTTTTCTTTAGTTCTTCCTATTGACTAAAAGATCATAGTAAATATATTATGTAAAGCAATATATAGAGGGTGAATTATGAACGAAAGAAAAGTAAAGAAGTTGCAGACTAAGCTGGTTGCAGCGCTTGCTGACATACCTGTAGCTCAAGATGAGGGTGCAATAAATAGAAAAGAGAAAAAAATACTTAAGATTATCAAGAGGCTAAGGGATCATATTAATGATCCAGTAGAACATTATAACTTTTTAATGTTAAACTATACAATCTTGCGTCAAGTAGTAGCTGATGTTTATAGTGGTAATAGTAATATCGAGAGAAGAAAAACATCAGCACTAAAAAAAATAAAAGAAGCTATGGAACGTGCTGGGGGAAAAGTTTCACAGGAGTTGAGCTCTGCCTCTTTGGAAGAAAGAACAGTGAGAAGAAGAACTATAACGGAAATGGTTAAGGACTGTCTTACTATTCTTAACATGCTTAGAGATCATCGTTATACGCGGATAGTAAAGATGGCCGGTTGGTTTTGGCTTTCATATTATTCTCATATCAATACATCTGAAACTGCAAGACCAAATGAAATGAGCTTAGTGGATTTTATCAAAATAATAATATTCGGAGATATATCTGTAATTTGTGGGCGAAGAATAATAAATCTACCTGGCATAACAAGAATAATTGTTGAATCTTTTACATCTTATCCTGGGTTTAATAATTCTCCAATGTCATTTATTTCTTCAACCATTTCTTCAACAGTAAGAAGAGTTTGGGGCAACTATACTGTTCCCACAACGAGATTAGAAAATCTTGCTGTTGAACAACATGACTTGCAACAAGAATTACGAGTTCTTTTTTAGTAGATAAGTATGGAATTTTAACCTAAAGCTTATTTTCCTTAATTGAAACTCCTTTATTAAAAGCCGAAATTTTGCTATTCTGAAGTTTTAATAATTTAAAATTAATGAATATAAACAAAAATGAATTTTTATTTCTCCCACTTGGAGGAGTTGGAAGAATTGGGATGAACATTAGCCTGTATCACTACCAAGGCAAGTGGATTATGATCGACCTTGGTATTGGCTTTGCAGACGAAACTATGCCGGGCGTTGAGTTGTTGGTTGCTGATATAAGTTTTATCGCTCAAAGAAGGCAAGATCTGTTGGGAATAATAATTACACATGCGCATGAAGATCACTGTGGTGCAATTCCACATCTGTGGGAAGAGCTACAATGCCCCATATATACAACAAAATTTACGGTTAATTTTGTTAAGGAAAAGCTAAAAGAATTTCGACTGGAAGGCAAAGTGCCTATAAAAGAGGTAGGTATAAATGGCAGCTTAAATTTAGATCCATTTACTATTGAATTTATAAACATTACTCACTCAATTCCAGAAACGAATTCAATATTAATTAGCACTGGTGTAGGTAGTGCTCTCCATACTGGCGATTGGAAATTTGATCCAAAACCTGTTGTGGGGTTAACTACTAATATGAATCGTTTAAAAGAAATTGGTGATAAGGGCGATTTACTTGCAGCGATCTGCGACTCAACAAACATATTAAGTAGACACAATCCTGAGTCAGAAGGTGATATATATAATAATCTTTATAATATAATAAAGCGGTCTAAAAAGTTAGTTGCTGTATCATTATTTGCTTCAAATGTTGCACGAATTGAAACAATAAGCCAAGCTGCAAAAGCATTAAATAGAAAAGTAGTTCTGCTTGGCAGATCTTTATGGAGAATTGTAAAAGTTGCGCGAGATAGCGGATACCTAACCGATTCTGTTGAATTTTGCGAAGCAAGAGACGTGGAAGGTTTGCCAAGAGATAGGCTTTTGCTCATCTGCACTGGCTGTCAAGGAGAACCAATGGCTGCAACTGCAAGACTTGCTAATAAAAGCCATCAGCTGTTCAAAATGCAGCAGGGCGATACTATGATTTTTTCATCAAAGATTATTCCTGGAAATGAAACTCGTGCACATGGTATGCTCAATTCCTTTATTAAAATGGGAGTTGAAGTTGTTACTGAAAAAACAGATCATGTGCATGCTTCTGGACATCCAACGAGGGCGGAGCTAAAGGAAATGTATGCTTTAACAAAACCGAAAATGTCCATTCCAGTTCACGGTGAATATATTCACACGCATGCACATGTAAAATTCGCTAAAGAGTGTGGAGTGACAAAGGCAATAATGATTGCGCCAGGTGATGCTATTAACTTGGAAAATGGGGAAAGAGTTGATTCAATTAACGTCGGTTACTTTGGTATTGATGGTGCGTTATTTAGGCATCCAGAAAGCAGCATAATAAAGATGCGTAAGAGAATGAGAGATGCCGGAGCTATCATGATAACAGCAATTGTAAATAATAAAAATAGACTGCTTGCTAAACCGAGAGTGTTTGCCCCTGGTGTTTTTGAGCCAGTAGAGGACGCGATTATTATACAAGAGATTATTAAAACAGTTGAATCAGCGTTTGGCTTACAACCGATAAAGAAAATTAGAAATAGGATTGAAAATTTAGTATTTAGTATTTTAAAGGAATATTTACTAAAAAGGCCTATAATAGAAATCCAAATAGAACAGGTATAGAATGAATGAAGCTTCTGACTCAACTGGTACTGCTTATTATATTTGTGCCTTATTTTACACAGGCTGCTTTATACGTTGACATAAAGAAAAACAGTGTTAGTAAGGTCAGTCTTGCTGTATCCAGGTGTGCGTGTAATACAGAGCTTGAAAGTGAGTTAAGTGACAGCATTACAAACGTAATTGAAACAAACTTGTCTAATTGTGGTTTATTGAATGTAAAACGTGCTGATTTTCAATCTCAAAAAAGCGATACGCTAGTCACAGTGAGTGTCAATGAAATATCAAGTAATACATTGGATCTATCATTGCGATTGCTTGATAACTTTACAAAAAGAGAATTACTTAACAAATCAATAATTTTTCCAAAAAAGGACTGGAGAAGAATTGCTCATCTTATTTCAGATGCCATACATGATAGATTGCTTGGTGAAAAAGGGCATTTTAGTACGAAAATTGCCTACATTGCTGAAGAAAAAGACAGCGACCACAAGTCAATACGTAAAATTGCTGTTATGAATCAAGATGGAAGTGATATAAAATATTTAACAAATGGAGATAAATTTGTATCAACGCCTAGATTTTCACCAGACGGAAAAAGCATAGTTTACATATCATATTTGGATGGCAAGAGTTACATAATATCAAAAAGTTTAAAATACAACACCGAGTCAATAATTAGCGTATTTGAAGGAGTGATTTCTGCTCCAAGGTTCTCTCCCGATGGTAAATCGCTTTTGATTTCTCACTCATCTGATGGCAAAACAAATATATTATCCTTGGACTTAAACAGCAAGCGCACGAAAAAAATTACCACAAACTCGGCTATTAGCACTTCTCCTTCTCTTTCTCCGGATCAAAAATATATGGTTTTTAGCTCTGATATGAGTGGAAACCAGCAACTGTACATTATTGATCTTACTAATAAAAAACTTAAAAGAATTAGCTTTGGAAAAGGAAGATATGCAACACCGGTTTGGTCGCCAAGAGGTGACCTTATAGCTTTTACAAAGATTCAATCAGGAAAATTTTATATAGGGGTAATGAAGCCAGATGGCAAAGAAGAACGCTTGCTTTCAGAAGGGCATAAAATTGAATCTCCAGCATGGTTACCAAATGGCAGAGAAATCATTTTTACCAAAACAGAATCATCCAATAATTCTAAACTATATTTAGTAGACCTAGCAAAGAAAAATCAAAAAATTGTACCCACTCCTACTAACGCGTATCTGCCAGATTGGTCTTTTTAATGAGACAAACCGTAGATAAGTCACTTTCTTTCAAACCACTTCTCAATTTCACTTAATTTCACTTCTACGTAAGTAGGACGTCCATGGTTGCACTGTCCTGAATATGGTGTTTTCTCCATTTGCCTCAGTAATGTGTTCATTTCCTCTAACTTCATTTGCCTACCAGCTCTAATTGAGCCGTGACAAGCAATGGTTGCCAATATTTTATTTACCTTGTCTTCTATAGGAAGCGTATCTTCTATTTCCGTTAATCTATAAGCTATATTGAGCAGCATCTCTTTTACATCGACTGTTCCTAAAATTGCAGGAATTTCTTTCACTATTGCTTCGTTTTCTGGCTTAACTTCAATATAAAAACCCATTTCAAATAACTTGTCCTTATAAGCTTCAATCATCTCCATTTCTGCCTGATCCTTAACTTTAACTACCTCGGGGATAAGCAGTGATTGTCTCTTTATATTTGATTTTTGTTTCAAGCATTCATACACCAATCTCTCATGTGCTGCATGCTGATCAACTATAATCAATTTGTCTTTAGCTTCAGCAATAATATAAGTATTATAAACCTGGCAGCGTACAACTCCCAGTGGGTGCTCTTCCACCAAATCGATCTGCTCTAACGCCTTTTTTTCTAGAACTACGGTTTGTTGATCAGGCAATGGAAATAGGGTAGGGGATTCTTCAAAAGAAGATGCTGGAGCCATGAATTCTCTAAAAGTAGTGTTATTCCAGCTCTTGACGCTAGAATTATGCTCATAGCTTGTAGATGTAGGTAAAGTATGCTGCATATTAGTGTCCGCTACTTGTATTGCATCCGAAGCGCCTATTCTAGTCGACAATGCTTTCATCAATCCTCTTGTCACTATTTCATATATAAACCTCTTATTTTGAAATCTTACTTCCGATTTATTTGGGTGCACATTTACGTCTACTTGATCATAGGGTATTTCAAGATGCAGTGCTGCAAAAGGATATCTGTTGCTTGGAGTAAAATCGTGATATGCATATCTAATTGCTCCAATAAGTAGATTATCTTTAACAGGTCTGTCGTTTACAAACGTGTAGATCATATTGGATTTGCCACAATTAATGGTCGGTTTACAGATATATCCGGTAAGTTTAATTCCATCTTCTTCTTCGCAAATTTCTAGCGAATTATCCTTGAATTTTTCTTCTATTTCACATAATCTGCTAAATAACGAACTCTGCTTTGTATATCTTACAAGATTCTTATTACCTGAAGTAAGAGTAAACCCAATATTGGGATTAATCATTGCCAAATTCTCTACAATATCAACTATATGTTGTGTTTCCGCTCTCTCAGTCTTGAGGAATTTTAACCTATTTGGAGTAGCAAAAAATAAATCCCGTACTTCAATTTGTGTACCTCTTGATAAAGAGCAAGGTGTGAGTTTCCCTATTTTTTCTCCACCTTCGTAATTAATGGACCATCCTTCATTTGTCTTGGATGATAACTTCATTCTACTTACTGCAGCAATTGATGGTAAAGCTTCTCCCCTGAAGCCAAGGTGCTTTACCTCTATCAATTCACTATCGCTAAGTTTCGAAGTTGCATGGTGCATAAATGCAAGCTCTATATCCTCCTTCTCTATTCCACTACCATCATCTGTTATAGTAATAAGGTTACGTCCACCACTTTCTATTTTTATCTCTATTTCTGTACTTTTTGCATCAATGGCGTTTTCTACTAATTCCTTCACTACACTAGCTGGACGCTCTATTACTTCTCCTGCTGCTATACGGTTTATGGTTTTTGTATCTAGTAGAATGATTGTCATAAGCGTTCAACCGACTTCTATAAAGGTATAGCTTCAATTATAAATTTTGCCACAAAAATATTGAACACTGCCTATAAACTATTTATAATAAGCACATAGGAAGTTTTTCTTCCTTGATTTTTTGTATTTAGCCATTGGAATGTTGGCTACATGCACACTTTTAAACTCCTTCTTGTAAGCCTATGTAAAATAATATATAATTTATTTATTTAGTGCGTTAAATATTATGGCTATTTCTAAGTTTTTAGATCCTAAGAATGATGTCGCATTTCGGCGTATTTTTGGTACTGAAAAAAACAAAGATATTTTAATTCATTTCTTAAATGATATTCTGGGATTTACTGATGTCAATGGAATAAAAGAGATTGAGTTTTTAAGTACCATTCAAGATCCTGATATTGCTGCAAAAAAACAAAGTATTGTTGATGTATTATGCAGGGATTCTTCAGGTATTCAATATATTTGCGAGATGCAGGTTGCTAAGACTAAAGGTTTTGAAAAACGTGCTCAATATTACGCAGCTAAGGCTTATACAAGACAAGCTGATAAAGATGATCAATATCATAATCTTAAAGAAATTATCTTCATTGCTATCGCTGACTGTGTTCTGTTTCCCAATAAAGAGGAATATAAGTCTGATCATATAATTCTTGATCGAAATAGCTATGAACACAATTTAAAAGACTTTTATTTTACGTTTATCGAGCTACCTAAATTTCCTAAGACAAAAGAAGATCAGCTTGAGAATATTGTTGAAAAATGGATTTATTATTTTAAATACGCAGATGAAACCAGTGAAGAAGGATTAGAAAAGATAATAGGTAGTGATCTAATAATCAAGAAAGCATATGAGGAACTGAATAGGTTTAACTGGTCAGAAAAGGAATACATAGAATATGAGCAAGAAGTAAAGCGTACACTTGATGAGCAAGCCATTCTCGAGCAAAAACTTGATGATACTACTGAAAAAGGTAAAAAAGAAGGCAGAGAGGAAGGAAGAAAAGAAGGTAGAGAAGAAGGCATCCAAATCGGCGAGGAACGGGTCAGGGAAGAGGGCAGAAAAGCAGAGAGAATTGAAGTGGCAAAAAATTCACTTAAGTCTGGTATATCTGTTGATATTGTAGCCAAAATAACCGGCCTATCTGTAGATGAAGTAAGGCAACTAGAGGAAGAGAAAATAATATAGTTATTTCCTACTTGTTAAGATTGTAAATTTTAAAAGTCCCGTTAGTAAAAAATTTATGTTTACATGGGTATATTCGTTGATATGCTGAAATTAGTATATCAAGTGTGAGGTAAGTATATGCCAAGTTCAATTAAAGATTTATCAACTATAGTAAAAGCTCCAATTTCAACGACATCTGTTGTTGAAGGGGTAGATGAGTTAAAAGAAAATAATGTAAAGGAAGCCGATGGCTGGTCTGATAATGAGAAATCTGTAGATCAGGAACAGGATTGGCCAGTTAGTAGCATAAAGCAAGAAGATTATGGGCAAAATGAGTCCACAGAAAATGAATGGTGGGAAAAGCAAGTAAACACGTGGCTAGCTGAGGAGTTGACGTTAACAGAGAGTCAAAAAAAGCTAAATAGTGAGCTTTTGCGCTCATTAAGACGCTTGGGTTTTGACTTAATGGTACACAAGTATGATTATAATGTAGCTCCAGTCCTTGAAAAATTCTTAGAAAAGCATAAAGACAACAAAGACTTAAAGGTTGTCCTTAATTTGCAAAGAGGAGAGTTGAAAACAACAATACTTCATAAAGTTGCTCAGTTTAACATTCATGCAGCAGAATCGCTTTTGGGTGCAGGAGCTGATCCTAATGTACAAGACAACAAGCAAAAAACTCCGCTGCACTACGTAGCCGAAGGTAGCCACATTAGCGTTGTTAGACTTTTCTTGAAGGAAGAAGGTGTTGATATCAATGCAGTAGATAATCAAGGAAAAACTCCATTTCACTATGCTGCCCATAAAGGTTATGAAAATGTTGCAAAGGAATTTCTGGAAAAAGGAGCAGATGTAACAACACAAGATAAAAATGGTTACACAGCATTACATCATGCAATTATGGGAAGGGTAAGTGATCCTAAGATCCTGGAGATGCTTGTTTCTTACCATGTGAGAAGTGGTGAAGAAGCCTATTGGGAAAAGGCTGAAAGGAGTGATTGGGGGGATAGCTTAAGTAAGGATGAAGAAGACATATTTAACATGCGTAAGGAAAAAACTAAGGAACTACTTACCAACACAGTAGATAAAAAAGGCAACACATTGCTGCACTTTGCTGCTCAACATAGACGTAAAGAAATAATAGAATTTCTTGCAGAAAATGGAGTAGACGTTAATGCAAAAAATGGGAAGGGTATCACACCAGTTCAAGTAGCTGCCAAGTATGAAAATGAGGATTTCATAGACTTTTTGATCGAAAGTAAAAACACTCAGTGTATAAAATCAGAAACCAAGGGTTGGACACCTTTAAATATTGCAATAAAAGCAGCTTGCAATAAACGTTCAGAATTAGAAAAAAACTATTCAGAGGAGGAAAACTTAAAGTTGGAAAGCTTAGGATGGGAAAAAACCTGTTTAGAGAAGGAGTTAGATAGGGAATTAGAGGGGTCATATAGGGTTATAGAGAAGCTAGTACCATTTTCTGATATTGAAGCTTTTAGGCCAAAGGGAATAATAAATAAAATAGTAAAGAAAGTATGGTATAGCGGTGAACATTCTCTGGTAAAAGCGGCAAATGAGGATAAGAAAATTCAAAGCATATTAGACAATGCTTTTAAAGACGAAAAATTGCAAAAAACGTCAGTAGTTCTGCCACGTAGTGGTAGTTTTTATAACAAAGTAGGTCTTAACACGGAGCTTAAGAAGTTAGAGAGAAGTATTACAACAAAAGATATTGGCATAACACGCCGCAACTTAGAAAAATTACGTGAATTTTCAGATAAGGTAAAAGAAGCGAAAAATGTAATTGAGTTGAGCCAAATTGTTGATAAAGCATTGCTATCTGGAATAAGGCTAAAGTTTTATCGGGATAACTTTATAGATCACGTAACAGCTAAAATAGAGCAGTTAAATGGAGTTGCACAAGATCCTAAGATAGTTAGAACATAGTTTGTCAATTGGCAGCAAAAGGAGCGGTAATTAAAGAAAAAATAGATGAAGAATTAGAGGATTTATTTGAAGATCATAAAGCCAATATGGAAAAAGCCTGCTGTGAATATGAAAAGCATATAAGTGACTTTCGCACAGTTGCAGCAAATGCATCAAGTAATGGCAAAGTAAATCATGTAGAGATAGATAATACAGTTTTTTACCTGGAATATCCGGACGATAGCACAGTAAACGTTGCAAAGGCTGTTGAAGGGGCAAGAAATTTAGGATTGCAAACGGGAGATATAAAGTGTGGCGGGTATCCATTCAGGTGTATGGCTTAAGAAGCAATAGCCAGTAGGTTTTGAAAAGGATTTAACTTCTTTTGCCTCCAAGTCAAGTACAATGAAATTATCCTCTCAAGAAACATATTTCCCCGTTTCGATTGTGTAAAATATGAAACTTTTCGGTAAACAACGTAATGCCGAATCTGTCGCTCAGCATAGTTGTTTGTCAGTGGAATATTTTCTGGATCGTCCAAAAATTTCCACATCATCAGATCCGATTTCATGATATTTTTTGCTACTCGAGACGCTCCAATTGCCTCGGGTAAATTTGATATATTCTTTAAGTAATATCTTGTTCGCTTGCGTAATTTTCTTGCTCTTCTTATGAACCTTAATGTGTCTATTTCATCCTTTAACAGAGCTTTTTTCAATGCAAATAATTCAGTAGCAACATTCCTTAAATAATACCCCAAAACTTTCACTTCGCTATTCCAACTATGAGACAACCTTTCAAAATCTCTTGCTAAATGTGCCCAACAGACCTGCCTTTTCTTGCTGGAAAAGTAGTTGTAAGCTGCATATCTGTCGGTCACTACTAGGTTGTTATTCTTTCCAAATTTACTATTTTCCAGGACTTTCATCCCTCTTGACTCTGTCAATTTGATCACACTTCCTATTTTGCTCGCAAACATCCAGCACCAGCCCTGTTTACCTTTGTTGTAATGGCTAGTTTCATCGATATGTAAAATTTTGCTCTTGCTTACCTCTTCCTCAATTTGCTCATATGCTTCTTGGCATTTTTCTGCCACTCTAGCCTCGCTATTTGATACACTACCGACGCTGATATCCAGGTTGAAAATGTCCTTTATAATATTTGCCACTTCTTTTTTCGAATTCTTGTAAAATCCACTTAATGCTGTAATTACTGACTTAACTCTTGGACCAAATGTGTCCGCAGTTACTCCTTCTTGTAGCTTGCTACTTTTTCTTTTTCCACATCTTTTGCAACGTCCATGCTCTAGTTGATATTCAACTACATACGGCTTGATTTCCGGCAAATCGACCTTTTGATGAGTATACGGATCTTTTGATACCGCAATTTCTCCTCCGCACTCACACGTATTGGGCAGTTCTATTTTTACCATCTCATCTGCCTCCATTTTAGGGCGGTAACTGCCTTTATGTCCAACCTGTGCTCCTACTTTCCTGTCACTTTTTGGCTTATTTTCCCTCATCTTATATAATTCTTTGGAGCTTGGTATAGATGAATTTTTTGAATTTAAGCCAAGCCTTTCTTTTAACTCAGCGTTTTCGATCCTTAGCGCTTTATTTTCTGCTTTAAGCTCTTCTATTTTTGTTTCTAACTTTTCTATAGTCTGCTTAAACTTTCGCAAAATTCTAAAAGATCAACCATATTACCTCACAGCCACTCTAGTTTACCTTTTTAGCATTCCTTGTCTACTCTTTATTTTACCGCCCGGCTGAATGGATACCACAGCAACTTTTATTGGCACAGGCCAATCAGTGAGTAATATAGGCAAAGTAAATATTGCAGCACAAAACCCAATGGTAATACCCATTATAAGCCATCTTTTAAGTGTATTCTTATCATTTTTTTGAAGAATCTTCAACACCATTTCGTTATTCTTTTGGTGATCACGCCAACCTAAAGGTGTGTAGATATCCTGTGTACTATTATCAGCACTCTTTTCTGTCAGGAGCTCCTCTGCCTCTTTGTGGCCGTTTTCAGCAGCCAAATGTAAAGGAGTCCCTTCATTATTACTTTTTGCATCAACGTTAGTTTCTGCATCTTGAAGAAGATGCACTGTCTCTGTGCAACCATTTTGAACGGCAAAATACAAAGGAGTCATTCCGCAATCATCTTTTGCTTTAACATCAGCTCCTTTTTTAATTAGAAGCCTCACTACATCTTTGTGACCATTTTGAGCAGCAAGGTGTAAAGGAGTCCATCCATAATGACTTTTTGCATCAATGTCAATTTTCTCTAAGAGAAACTCCACTACCTCTGTGTAACCTTTTTCAGCAGCAAAATGTAAAGTAGTGCATCCATCTTGATCTGTAAGATTAACATCAGCTCTTTTTTCTATGAGAAACTTCACTGTCTCTATATGACCCTCTCCAGCAGCCCAATGTAAAGGAGTTCTTCCTTTACCATCTTGTGCATTAATCTTATTTTTAGCTCCATTTTGTATGAGAGACTTCACTGTCTCTATGTGACCCTTTTGAGCAGCCACATGTAAAGCAGTGTATCCATCTGTATACGTAAGATTAACATCAGCTTTATTTTTTATGAGATACTTCACTACATCTTTGTGACCATTAAGAGCAGCCGAATGTAAAGGAGTCCTTCCGTTATTACTTTGTGCATTAATCTTATCTTTGGCTCCATTTTGTATGAGATACTTCACTACATCTTTGTGGCCATTTTCAGCAGCCACATGTAAAGCAGTGCGTCCATCTGTATCTGTAAGGTTAACATCAGCTCCTGCACTTTGGAGAAGATTAACTATCTTTGTGTAGCCATTAAGAGCAGCCAAATGTAAAGCAGTGAATCCATTATTATTTTTTGCATTCACATCAGCAACATTAGCTTTCTTTTTTAATAGAAGCTCTACTATATCTGCATTATTTCTTTTAACTGCTTTGTGTAAAAGGTAAGTAAATGAACCATCTTTATTGGGATCAGCTCCTTTTTCTATGAGAAGCTCTACCATCTTTTCACGATTCATTTCAACTGCTTTGTGTAAAGGAAAAAAAGAAATACCATGAAAATTACCTTTATTGGGATCAGCTCCGTTTTCTAAGATAAGTTCCACATTACTTATATCGTTATTTTTAACTGCGTCGTAAGACACAAAACTACCTTTATTGGGATCAGCTCCGTTGTTTAAGAGAAACTCCGCCATATATAGAGTGTTATTTTTAACTGCGTCGTATAAAGGGGAAGCAAGCGGATTATGTTTATTATTGATATCAGCTTCGTTTTCTAATAGAATCTTCACTGCTTCTTCGTAACCATTTTTAGCCGCCAGATGTAAAGGAGTATATTTATAATTTTCTGTTATGAAAAGCTGCACTTTCCCTCCGTAACTATTAGGAGTATATTTATCATCACTTTTTACATCAACCTTAGCTCCTTCTTCTATGAGAAACTTCACTGTTTCTGTGAAACGACCATAGCGAGCAACACAATGTAAAGGAGTCATTCCGTTATTGCTTTTTGCATTAACCTCAGCTCCTTTTTTTATTAGAAGCCTCACTACATCTATGCGACCATTTTCAGCAGCACAGTGTAAAGGAGTCCATCCATTATTGCTTTTTGTACCAATGTCAATTTTCTTTAAGAGAAATTCCACTATCTCTGTATAACCACGATAAGCAGCCCAATGTAAAGCGGTCCATCCATATTCATCTGTTGCTTTAACATCAGCTACATTTTTTGTGAGAGATTCTACTACATCTTTGTGACCATAATAAGCAGCCCAATGCAAAGGAGTCCATCCTTTATTGTCTGGAAGATCAACTTTATTAGCTTCTTTACCAATAAGAAACTCCACTGTCTCTTCGTGACCATTTGCAGCAGCATAATGTAAAGGAATCATTCCAGCAGTACTACTTTTTGCGCCAACGTTAGCGTCATTTCCTAATAGAAGCTCCACTATATCTTTGTGGCCATTGTGAGCAGCCCAATGTAGAGGAGTCATTTCAGCAGTACTACTTTTTGCGTCAACGTTAGCTTTCTTTATTAATAGAAGCTCCACTACCTTTGTGTGACCATTTTCAGCAGCCAAATGTAAAGCGGTCCATCCATATTCATCTGTTGCATTAACGTCAGCTTCTTCTTCCTCTATTAATCTCTTAACTTCATCTAGATCTCCCTTTTCAGCAGCTATAATCAGAGGAGGTTTATTATTATCTGTCATGATTTCCTTTATTGATAATTAAATATTTATACTTAATTATTACATAATTAGATATAAAAGTCAAATGGCCTGTGAGTTTTGTTAAGGAGTAACTCCTTGTGTACTTGCCGTGTGCTCAATACCGCTGAGGTTTGGCATGTCAGATTTAGATTGTGGCTGCTGTCCTTCTTGCTTATTGACCACTGTATATGCACTTTTAGAGGTTTTGTCTTCCAGTACAGTGTTCTGCTTTTGCTAGCATCAACACACGTACTAATAACATAACAACTCATGAGTATAATTCCTATACCCATACTAAAACATATACCAAATGTTTTTGATGGAGGCAGATAATTGGTAAGTGAAAGTATAACGCAAGCTGACAACATAGTTATAAATCCTGCAAGTACTATATAACCAACTTTCGATGCATTTTTATTTTGTTCTAACTCTATACGCTTTTGTTCTAACAAATGAAGTACATCTTTGTAATCATTTTTAGCAGCAAAAGCAGCCACATGTGAAGCAGTAATTCCATGAACTTCTGCATAAATATTAGCTCCTTTTTCAATTAGAAGCCTCACTACATCTTTGTGACCATTGAGAACGGCAAAATGTAAAGGAGTCCATCCACCTTTAATTTTTGCATTAATCTTAGCTCCTTTTTTTATGAGAAGCTCCACTACATCTTTTTTGCCATTGCAAGCAGCATAATGTAAAGAAATCCATCCACTTTTACTTCTTGCATTAATCTTAGCTTTAGCTCCATTGTTTATAAGAGACTCCACTACATCTTTGTGGCCCATTTGAGCGGCCAAATGTAAAGGTGTTTCTTTATGGTAATTCTGTATATGAACATCAGCTCCTTTACCAAGAAGAAACACCACTACCTCTGTGTGACCATTAAAAGCAGCCCAATGTAAAGCAGTCCAGCCATATTTGTTATCTCTTGCGTTAACACCAGCTCCTTTTCTTATTAATTTCTTAACTTTACCTATAATTCCCTCTTTAGCAGCTTTAAGCAATTGCGCATTCAAGTCAGATGCCATAATCTTTTCTAATTATGTAATATTTATATTTAATTATTACATAATTAGGTATAAAAGTCAAATATCCTGTGAGTTTTATTGAGAGGGAACTTCTTGTTCATTTACCACGGGTTCAGGATTAAGAAGTGCTTGCATTTCAGTGCTAGGTTTGATTATTGCATAACAAATTAAGGAAGTAATAGCAAATGCTAAAAAGCTAACTAAAAAAGCTATGGGCAAGCTAGCGGAAGGTACATACGCAATGCCGCCAGTAAGCACTCCAGTAGGAAATCCTATTATACCACCCACTGCAGCTGCATAACGTTTTGCATAATATAAAGGAATTCTTTCATGTTTATCTTTTGTACTTGGGTCGGCCCCTGCATCCATTAGAAGATACATTATATTTATTTTACTTCTTGCAGCAGCATTATGCAAAGGAGTTTTTCCACAATTATCTTTTGCATCAACCTCAGCTCCTTTGCTTAATAGAAGCTCCACTACATTTTTGTGACCGCTGATAGCAGCTAAATGAAGAGGAGTAATTCCATCTTTTCCTTGTATATTAACGTTGTTACGAGTTAAAAGAGTTGCTACTATTTTGTAGTGACCATTTTTAGAAGCTAAATGCAAAGCAGTCCACCCTTTACTGTTTGCTGCGTCAAGATTATCTACTTCCCGCATTAATTCCTGCACTTTATCCGTATTTCCCCTTGCGGCAGCTCTACGCAACTGCTCATTTATGTATTCAGGATTAAGGAGTTTTTGCGTTTCAGTACTGGGTTTGTTTGCTACATAATAAAGGGTGGAAGTAAACAAAAATAATAAAGGGCCAGCTACGAAAGCTATGATCAATATTGTTGATCCAGGCAAGTCAGTGGAAAATACACGCGTAAAGCCCAGCACTACAATAGAAAGTCCTGCAGAGCCACCTACAATGATACCTACTGTATGCCCCTCTTTAGCTGCATTCCATTTTGCAAGACCTAAAGGAGTGTATTTATTATTATCTTCTGACTGGGATTAGCCCCTTTGTCTATTAGAAGCTTCATTATCTTCATGTCACCTTTTTCAGCAGCATAATGCAAAACAGTTTTTCCCTTATCACGTTTTGCACCAACATCAGCACCTTTTTTTATGAGAAGCTTCACTACTTTTTCGTGATTACCGATAACAGCCTTGTGAAGAGGAGTCATTCCACCTTTTCCTCTTTCATCAACACTGATTCCATCTTTGTTTAAAAGAGCTGCTACTATTTCGTCGTCACCCTTTTCAGCAGCATAATGCAAGGGAGTACATTTTTTATTGTCTTGTGCATTAACGTCTATTTTTTCATGTGTAAGAAAAAATTCTACTAAATCTAAGCGACCTGCCTTAGTAACCAAATGCAGAGGAGTCGTTCCTTTCTTGCTTTCATTAATGAGAGACGCGGAAGGTATGTTAGAACCATTTTTTTCCCACTCCCTAAATGCATTATATAATTTTGGATAAGGTTTTTGTAAAATAGTAAATACGTTAACTGCATCACTCGGCATGAGGCACTCCTATAATCGTGATAACTTTATTACGATACACTTAAATATATGAAAAATCAAGCTGGCAAGAGCGAAATCCGCTTCATTTGCTAAGCGTTCTAGCTCGGTGAAGTGGTGGGTGTTGGTTCATTTTCCACGAATTTAGTCTTGCTGGTGCTTTGCATTTCAGTTCTTGGTCTGCTCATTACACAATAAATGACTGCTAAAGTAGCTGCCACAAGTAAAATGCTGGCTCCAAAAGATATGTCAAATACTTCTGATCCAGACAAGTCAGTGTAAAATTTAGTGTAAGATACACTTGCAATGATGCTAGTAAACATTGCAGCCACAAGTCCTACAGATCCGCCTATCATAAGCCCCCGTTTAACTGTGTGCCGTTTTGTATGATCTAAAGGAGTGCTACTATCATTCTCTATATCATCCTCTATATCGTTCTCTTGTACACTGATACCATTCTTTGCATCTATTAGAAGCTTCTCTATTTCTGTGTGACCTCTTTCAGCAGCGTAATGCAAGGCAGTTTTTCCATTACCACATTTTACATCAACATTAGCTTTTTTGCTTAAGAGAAGCTCCACTATCTTTGTGTAGCCTTTAAAAGCAGCCCAATGTAAAGGAGTCCTTCCATTTTCATCTGTAAGATTAACGTTAACTCCTTCTATACCAATAAGAAGCTTCACTATCTCTGTGTGACCATTTCTAGCAGCACAATATAAAGCAGTGAATCCACTATCATTTTTTGTATTAATGTCAATTTTATTTATTAGAAACACCACTATCTCTATGTGGCCACTTCCAGCAGCCAGATGTAAAGCAGTATATCCGTATTTGTCTTTTGCATTAACCTTTATTTTTGGGTGTTCAAGCAAAGCTTCTGCTAACGTTAAGCGATTCCAAAGAGCAGCAAAAAGCAAAGCAGTTTCACCTATATTGTTTTTTGCATTAACATCTATATTTTCTTGTCTAAGTAAAGCTTGTACTAACGTTGAGTTACCATTATAAGCAGCATAATACAAAGGAGTCCAGCCGTTATTGTCTTTTGCATTAACGTTAGCTCCTGCACTTAGAAGAAACCTTACTACCTCTATGTATCCATTGCAAGCAGCCCAATGTAAAGCAGTGCGTCCATCTTTATCTCTTTCGTTAACATCAACACCTTGTCCGGCTTCTATTAATCTCTTAACTTCATCTAGATCTCCCTTTTCAGCAGCTATGATCAGAGGAGGTTTATTATTGCCTATCATAATTCTTCCTTGTTAAAAAATAAATATTTATACTTAATTATTACATAATTAGACATAAAAATCAATGTATTTCATTATAAAAGACATAAATTAAGTATTTAAATATAAAACTAAGGTGGTAGGTTATTTTTTTATAATGAAATACGTTAAATATGTGCAAAGTCAAGCTGGCAAGGGCGAAATCTGCAAATTATATTTTTTATTAGTCTAAATAGTTTTTTATTATATAATGCACTATTGAAATTAAAAGTGAGTTTAGTTATGTCTATTTTATCGATTCTTCTTTTTATCAGTCTTTTGCTGCTCAACACTTCAAACAAGTTGATGATATGTGCTGCTTTATTTATTGGATCTGCTTTAGTTATACACTCAATAGCTGAGTTTTACGGCAGAAAGCAAGCAATTTACGGCTTGATCATGTGTACGGTTCTGTGCTGTATTTTAAAATTGCAGAATTTTAGTTTAATGATATTGTTTTCATATGCTGCAATTATAATATCACTACTTTCAGGCATAATTATTTTTGACAAATTAAGATCTAAGTTTAATAATTTTCATATAGCAAATTTTACCACTTTAATTATAGCATCAGTAATTGATAGCGCTGTTGTCTGTGCTGGATTACTATACAAGTTTCCTGTAGACAAGTGCTTGTCAATATACATGAGGGATTTAATTTTTAAATTCTCTTATGCATCAATATTGAGCCTCTGCTTACTTGCAGGAGTACAAGTATTTCTTATCGTGAAAGAAAAATATCTTAAGCATTCTGCATAGTTTTTTAAATAGCTAGTAAATGGTGTCATTCCAGCGCGTGGCGCTGGATCCAGCTCTTTTTGACTGGATCATATAATCAAACCATAGGATGACAAGAAAGCCTGTGAAAGCTATATTATATATGCTAATTTAACAATAAATTAAAAAACTTATGGTAATATTTAACTATAATTAATTTCTAAGATATACGCTATGGCCTCTACCGCTCTACACCAGGCAGTTAAAGACAACAACTTGAAGCAAGCTGAACAGTTAATAAAAAAAGGTGCTGATATTAATGCTCGAGATAGTAATTATACACTGGGTAGTAAGTATGGAAATGGTTAAGCTTCTAATTGAGCATAATGCTGACATTAATGCTCAAGGCAGATTTGGCTTTACGCTCGCGCATTGGGCAGCTTGGATAGGGGAAATAGAAGTAGTAAAATTATTAATGAAACACGGTGCGAACCTTAATATTAAGGATAACTATGGTAATACATTTCTAGACATAGCTGATAAACAAGGGCATAAACATTTTATTAAAGAGTACAGTAATGAATTGCTAATCCAGACAGTAATAGGAGGCTACAGAGAAGTAACTGAACCACTGAAAGTAATTGAATCACTGATAAAAAGTGGTGCTGATGTTAATTATAGGGGCACGCATTCAGGTACACCATTATGTTTTGCAGCAAATGATGGGAAGTATGAAATGACAAAATTACTGATAGAACGTGGTGCTAATATAAACGCTAAATGTGGAGGTGGAAATACTCCACTGCACTTTGCAGCTCAGAAAGAACATACTGCAGTAACAAAATTGCTCACAGAACGCGGTGCAAATTTTAGTATTACAAACGATGATGGCAAAACACCAGAGGATATAGTAAAATTATTTGAACCTATCACTGATGTAGTAAGTACAGTAGCCATAATGTAGGGGTACATTATGGCTATATTAAATCAGCTGAAGAAGTTGCAGTCAGAGCTAACAGGGGGTATCCATTCAGCCGGGCGGTAAAATAAAGAGTAGACAAGGAATGCTAAAAAGGTAAACTAGAGTGGCTGTGAGGTAATATGGTTGATCTTTTAGAATTTTGCAAAAGTTTAAGCAGACTATAGAAAAGTTAGAAACAAAAATAGAAGAGCTTAAAGCAGAAAATAAAGCGCTAAGGATCGAAAACGCTGAGTTAAAAGAAAGGCTTGGCTTAAATTCAAAAAATTCATCTATACCAAGCTCCAAAGAATTATATAAGATGAGGGAAAATAAGCCAAAAAGTGACAGGAAAGTAGGAGCACAGGTTGGACATAAAGGCAGTTACCGCCCTAAAATGGAGGCAGATGAGATGGTAAAAATAGAACTGCCCAATACGTGTGAGTGCAGAGGAGAAATTGCGGTATCAAAAGATCCGTATACTCATCAAAAGGTCGATTTGCCGGAAATCAAGCCGTATGTAGTTGAATATTAACTAGAGCATGGACGTTGCAAAAGATGTGGAAAAAGAAAAAGTAGCAAGCTACAAGAAGGAGTAACTGCGGACACATTTGGTCCAAGAGTTAAGTCAGTAATTACAGCATTAAGTGGATTTTACAAGAATTCGAAAAAAGAAGTGGCAAATATTATAAAGGACATTTTCAACCTGGATATCAGCGTCGGTAGTGTATCAAATAGCGAGGCTAGAGTGGCAGAAAAATGCCAAGAAGCATATGAGCAAATTGAGGAAGAGGTAAGCAAGAGCAAAATTTTACATATCGATGAAACTAGCCATTACAACAAAGGTAAACAGGGCTGGTGCTGGATGTTTGCGAGCAAAATAGGAAGTGTGATCAAATTGACAGAGTCAAGAGGGATGAAAGTCCTGGAAAATAGTAAATTTGGAAAGAATAACAACCTAGTAGTGACCGACAGATATGCAGCTTACAACTACTTTTCCAGCAAGAAAAGGCAGGTCTGTTGGGCACATTTAGCAAGAGATTTTGAAAGGTTGTCTCATAGTTGGAATAGCGAAGTGAAAGTTTTGGGGTATTATTTAAGGAATGTTGCTACTGAATTATTTGCATTGAAAAAAGCTCTGTTAAAGGATGAAATAGACACATTAAGGTTCATAAGAAGAGCAAGAAAATTACGCAAGCGAACGAGATATTACTTAAAGAATATATCAAATTTACCTGAGGCAATTGGAGCGTCTCGAGTAGCAAAAAATATCATGAAATCGGATCTGATGATGTGGAAATTTTTGGACGATCCAGAAAATATTCCACTGACAAACAACTATGCTGAACGTTGTTTACCGAAAAGTTTCATATTTTACACAATCGAAACGGGGAAATATGTTTCTTGAGAGGATAATTTCATTGTACTTGACTTGGAGGCAAAAGAAGTTAAATCCTTTTCAAAACCTACTGGCTATTGCTTCTTAAGTCATACACCTGAATGGATACGAAGTAACAAAAAAGTCACATTCCACAGCAAAAGAATTAGATTATCAAGAAGAAGCTAAAAATAAAGTAGAGAAAGAAAAAACATCTCTAATAGAAAAAAAACAAAGATATCAAAATAAATACAATGGAATGCATAGCTATATTGGAGTAGTTAAACAAAAGGCAGGTGTTACACAACAAAATTTTGAATCAGTAAAAGATGCGTTAGTGAAAAAGCAACGTGATGGAATTAATGAAAAATTGGAAAAAGCAAAAGAAACTTTTGCAAAAGTTAAAAAGAAACACGGTGAAGATTTAGAGCAATTTAGACTTTTAAAAAATGACATTGATATTCTCTTCAATGAATTGGCAGAGTTACGTGAAAAACTCAAGGATAATATTGAAACCAAAGAAAAGCTGCATTTAAAGTTAAAACGAGAGGTTGAATTGATAGAAGGTCAGCTGAAAAGGCTTGAACTAAGTTATAGCAGGAAATGGGAAGTAAAAGACAAAGTTCAAGATTTAATAGCTTCAATCCAAGATTTTCATTCTGATGATTATAAAATTTTCTTTTCTGAGAGTGAAGAAAGTAAATTTTCAACAATTCAAGCAAATATCAAAGCTAAAAGAGATGAAGTTCAGGAAATAGTTGATAAAGATAAAGATAATTTGGGAAAATCTTACAATGAAGTCAAGGAACCATTAGAATCAATGATTCAATCATTGCATGAACTAGTTACTCATGTAGATGCAAAGCTAACTCCAAAAACTGATTACATGCAGACTATTCTGAAGAAAGCTAAAGAGAATATTGGAAAATATAAAGGCAAAACTAAAATAGAAAGTCTTTATGATGTTGTAGTTGAGTTAGTAAATGGGCTAGAAAATCAAGAAGTACCAGCTGTTGACGACATAAAAAGATTTCTTAAATTTTGCGATAATTTAGAAAAAGAAAAAGGACGGCTTGAAAAAGTAAAAAGTGAATGTGATAAGTCAGAAGATAAATTAGAAAAAGAAATAAAGGATTTGGAAGATGACAAAGAGAGGTGGAGAAGCGATCCTAGTGATGATTTATGTAAAAAATTGCTTGTATATAATAGTGTTAATAAATGTTACAGCTTAAAAAGTGCTTTATGGTGTCTACAGGTTTTACCTAAATTTATCACTGCATTTTTTTCACAGGCATACGAAGAGAGAATACGGTATATTTCTTCTCCAGTCTTTCTTGAGTTGTTTACTAATATAATTATGCCACTAATGAACGATGGCACGCTAGAGATAGCATTGAGTATACTAGATCCAAGTAAAACAGATGATGCACAAAGATCTATAGGGCTGATTAATAATTTTTATGGTAAATTAACGCGTATGGAGTATAGCAAGATAGACGAAAAAGAAATTGATAATGCATTGCATTCTATGCAGGTTTCATGCCTATATATTGCTATGGTAAAGCTTAATCACTATGCTGGTGGGCTTAGCAAAGATGTGACGTTCGTAAAGTCATTTACTTTTAATGCATTAGATCTTCAAAAGATTCTATCAAGTAACTTGATAGAGCGACAAACATCATCAACAAGCGATCCGCAAGGCCCTGCTGAAATTATGATTAGCTCCATCGCGCAACATTTACAACAAGGGGGAATAGATGATTTATTGAAAATGTTACAAGAAATGAACCCAATGACACATGGTATTCCTGCTAGAGATATTAATAGTGGAACAACTATACTAAGCACACTCAATTTCGCGTTAAAATTATTACCTATACTTTTTTCAGAAAGTGATATTTTTAAAGATACAAGTGTAGCAAAAGCAAAAAAAGCAATTGAAAATCTTAAAGAACCCAATGTGAAAATAGCTGCATATGATGAGTTAGATTTATGTTATGGCGGCTTACAAAATGATGATAAAAAAGCAACAATATGGCCAAAAGAAGAGTTGTTAACTCCTGAAGATCAACTGAATCTGGAGGCTCAAGAACATGGAAAAAGGGTAAAGTTAGCACAAAAGCGTGAATTGCCTGCTAATCTTATCCTTGACCCAAATGCGAGTGAATTAAATTTTGTATCAGCAGCAGAAAGGATGAGGGGATAACCTCTGTCTCTCTTTGAGTCGTTTTACTGACTGGCTATTTTTAATATATACTAATATATTACTATTTATAGTTGATATCTTAAATAGAAACGGCTTTTCATCTAAAAAACTATTGACTACACAAACTAAATAACTTACGTATAATAGTTTGAATTGAAAATTTATGACCAAAGTTTGCGGTAAAGCTCACATTGTTGATGAAGTTGCAAAAAGACTATCAATTAAAAAAGCTACTATTGATGAAATGTACGATGCAATTCTTGATGTTGCTGAACAGGCTCTGCTTGGGGGATATAGACTTAGCTTGCAAGGAATAGGTTCATTAAAAACTGTAGAACGTGCAGCAAGGAAAACATATAATCCATATGCAAAGAAGATTATGACAATACCAAAACGCAAAGCAGTAAAATTTAGCATAAGTGATACATTAAAGAAGTCTCTCAACTAAACATAACACTGTCAATTATTACGTTTTTACAAAGTGTCAATACATATGCAAAGAATAGTATTCACATATAGTTAACTCAATTTTTATATTATGTAACCTGAAAATTAATATTTTTGAGGGTTTATATGTCTTACAATGAAGAAGATCTAATAAGAGTAAAGAGGGGCAGTTGTGTATGTAAGGAATGTCAAAAGGATGAGGAAGAAGGAATAGAATTACAACCGCAACCTACTCCACCACCAGCACAAGTTCTAGAAGGGAGACCGCACAGTATTGTCTTGGAAGAAATACATTGGATCCTTTCTGGACCGAGCGATCTTGGAAGTAGAATAAGCGCACCTAGATTACCCCATGTTACGCGTGATATACTTCACTCAGCCACCTTCTCAAGAGCAGAGTGTGAATTCATTACTGATTTAACAAATTCTATTCCTGAGCCATCACATGATAGAGGGGTGCGTTTGGGTTATATGACATATGATTCGCTACATAGTAGTCAAATAATTTTAGATCTTCTTGATGATTTGGTAACAAGAATCATTGACGCTTCTATGAAATCCATGGAATCACTAACAGAGGGTAATTTAGCTGAATACAGAATCAATGCTGAGCAACTTCAAAGAGAATTTAATGATTTAAATAGAGTTCAACAAAGAGCAATTGATAGGTATGATGCAAACTTAAATGGAGCTCTTGCAAGAACTTTTGAAAGGATCGACAGAGGAGGTTATTATACTGATGAAATG
This sequence comes from Wolbachia endosymbiont of Ctenocephalides felis wCfeT, assembly GCF_012277295.1. Classification (NCBI taxonomy): domain Bacteria; kingdom Pseudomonadati; phylum Pseudomonadota; class Alphaproteobacteria; order Rickettsiales; family Anaplasmataceae; genus Wolbachia; species Wolbachia endosymbiont of Ctenocephalides felis. Next base: position 568,794 of record NZ_CP051156.1, on the reverse strand, counting down.
ACTCCAACGGAGTTTAAAGCTCAAGTAGCTCAAGATACAAATGAACACAAAAACCCGTTACAGGGTAATAATGAGTTGATACAGTTTCTCTATTTAGTTTATAGAGCTGTTAGAACTCTTGAAGTTGAATATACAATAAAAGAGTTTTTACATAATATAATGCCAACACTAGTATCAGGGCTTAACTCAGACACAGCTAACATGGTAAGAGGATGGTTTTTGAAAGATCTGATATCTACACTTTACCCCGAAGCACCGTGCTCAGATTTATTAATTCGATACCAGACATATATGAAATTTATCTATAGCAATTTACTTAAATCACTAGATAAACTCAAGTACAAAGAGGGAAAGGTCGTAAGAGAAGAAACCATTGATGGTGGCGATAGTTACGATGATTACCATTATGATTTCGATATATCAAAAACTCCAAGAGGAGATTTTCTTTCTTATTTTAGAAACACTATCCAAGAGCACCACGATAGATTAGAAGGTAAAATTGCGCGCAGTAAAGAAGAGTCGGATGCTATGTGTGCACAATTAGAAGAACATGATGAGCAGGTAATAAGCACTGAAGAATTAAGAGGTGAAATCAACGCAATACTGGAAGGATACAGAAGTATTTTAAATCTTATTGAAAAAGAAGAAAAACTTGGGTCAGATTCACCTAAGTACAAAGAAGCAATACGAGAAAGAAATGCGTTACAGCAAATTGTCCGCGATCTAGATTCTAAAGATGAAGTAAGAATTCAGCAAGCTATTAGTGATGCACAAAAAAACGAAACTGTTCGAAAAATGCTTGCCGAAAAAAATTTCATTCTCACTACTCCAAATTGCAAGCCTTTTAAAAATCCTCACGGTAAGAAAGATGATCATGATGATTCCAATGGAGGACCTGGTGGTAATGATCCAAAGCCAGGACCTTCTGGTGAAGCAAGGTTAATTGAGAGTACAAAATCGATTGTAGATGTACCAAAAGCAAGTAGTAGTTTTGTTGAAGCTGTTGATGATTTAACAGATCTAGTAAAAGAATTAAAGACTTTAATAGCAGAAGCAGCAGAAGCAGAAAGGGTGTATCTAGTTGCAAGTAGAAGTTGTAGAGAATCTCAAGAAATTAGCTTGAAAGGTTTTTGGAAGTGGGCAAAGGGATCTTTGTGAACATAGCCACAAAGATTATGAAAGTTACAATCTATTGGTAACACAGAGAAATGAAAAAATGGAGAAATTTCTTGAAAGAGTAGAATATGCAGTAAATTTCATAGATCATCTAGAAAAAGAAAGTCCTTCGAGTGAAATTGGGGTTTCATCAAGAAAAATTAAAGTGCTACAAGAAGCAAAAAAACTATTTGAAGTAATGAATTATGCAAAAGATATAAATGGAAAAGGCGTGGCTATATATGACTATCAAGAATATGCCATAAGCAAAAACTATACAAAAGAAAAAATGGAAAAATTGGAAAATTTACTCAATAAAATAGATTCAGCAATTGACAGGGAAGTTAATAGTTATACCCATCTGCATAACAGCATAATCCAAAAAATGTCTCATGCGGCGGCTGATATAGTTACAAACACTAAAAAATATCATCTGGCAGAAGCTGATGCATCAATGAAAGTAGGTGATTTAGAACGTGCAAGAAAACATGCGGAGAGCGCAAAAGAATCTATTGAGGAGTTGAAGTTCTTTATGCAGGTGTATGCAAAAATCATGAACAAATGCACACGAACCATGAAAGAAGATGATGCTTCATGTAAAGACTGCGTTCTAAAAATGGTAACTAAATCTAAGCTTACAGATATAAAGGCTGACTTAGATGCCGCACTGGAAGAATTTTATAAAATCGAAACAGAAAAAAGCAATGTTCAAGAGATTCGTGATCTACTAACTAAAACCCTACAAGAAGAGCGTGGTCTGATAAGCAGAGTGTCAGATTATTCATTTGATAAAATATTACCAACACTAGATGCTTATAGTGTAATACTTGGAGCAGAGAAGAACCTACTTGACTCAGCTTCTCTTGCTAAATTACCTTTTCTATCTAAGCATTTTTCTGTTAATTTAGAAGAGCTGGAAGCAGATATAAATAAAACATTTCATGATGCTAAGAAAGTTGATGGAATAAATGCTAAAGTACAAGTTCTAAAAGATAGCTGTATAGCAATGAATAATGCACTTGCAGGTGATAGACAGAATAATGCACTTACAGGTAATGGTCAGAATGCAGATGAATATCTTGGAGAGAGCCTGGAAAGTCGTGCAGGTAGATGCATAAGCGGAGCAGATAAATTCTTAAGTGCGGGCTTTGAGCCATTGTTAAAAGGTATGTACGATAAGAATTTTTACAGAGATAAAGCACCTGATTTTTTATCATTTTACAAACTCATGTGCTCTATTCGTAATGATAATTTGTATAATGAGCCACATATCTCGGCACCACAAACGGTTTCTTTACCAAATGTTGTGCCAATATCAGCTCCAATGCTTCCTGATATACCGCGTGTTCACGATGAACTTTAAGAAGGTGCCTTACCTCATGATTATGGGGTAAGGCTCTGAAACTTGTCGATGTTGGAGAAAATCGGAATCATTAACGGATATTTTTTGTTTAAACAATCTTCCATCTTCACTCTTATTAAACCCTCTTCGCTTATTATGCTAAAATAAAATATACTAAATATATTTTAGTGAGTGGCTATGTTGGGGTTAGACAGAGAGCAGTTACAAGCACGGCATCATACAATACATGACGCAATTCGGTGTGGCAATTTAGCAGATGTTAGAAGGAAAATTCAAGCAGGAGATGCTAATGATAGGGATTGTTATGGACTGACTCCTCTTGATATTGCCATAGGGTACAATAGTAAAGAAATAGCAGAACTATTAATTACAGGAGGGGCATATATTAGCAAAGCAAAAGATGAAACTTTAAGCTTAGCTGTTTTTTTAGGATATTATGAAAACATTAGGTCTACTATTACGAAAAGACCTTTTGCTTATCACTTAAATAATGGATATACGGGTGACACAGTAATGAGCATTTTTCCCTATGTGGCTCTGATATTAATGGCCTCTTTTACATTATGTTTTACTATGAATCCTGTATTAGCAGACTCTTTTGCTGCCTCTGTTAATATGCATTCTGTGCCAACTCTCGGGTTACTTACGTTATTAACACCTATCACCTTTTATGGTGTGCCATTCATTGCTACTTTTCTGATTTATACTTTCATTGACATATGCTATTTTCATGCTTGTACAGTGAGAAAATTAGAGAGATGCCAACAAATGGATGGTTTATTACATCATGCTGTTAAAATCGGTAATCTGTATGCTGTAAGACGATTAATAGGCACAGATGTTAATATTGACCTACAGGATAATTCTAGTGTAACTGCACTATCAATTGCCATTAATAGGAGAGATTTAAATATAATTGAAGAGTTAATAGCCTCAGGGGCCGATTCTGGAAGCCATTTATGCTCATCACCCTACTGGAATAGATGCAAGGCTGAGGTTGAATTAATGCGAGGTATTGAGCTTGGTAAAATTGGCGATCAAAGCGTAACACTTTGTGACTTTCTCAGAACAAGGGACGACACTAAATTAGCTAGATGCTTTATAAACGAAGAAATTCGTCAAAACCTAGAGGAGTTAAGATCTAATAATTTTCAGCAGTTCCCGATGTATGCTAATATCTTGTCCAGCAAAGTGGAGAAAGGAGAAAAAATAAGTTCTCTGTACAAACGGATAGATACAGGGAGCATCAATGGAAAGGAGATCATACCAATATCTGATTCTGTAGCTAATCCACTTGAAAAAGTAATCATTACTCAATATGTAAATAAGTTTTTAGGTAATGATCATAAAAGTAGACTTAATCTACTATTAGCGCATTGTTCTTAAGCGCATGTTGAGGGGGGTATCAATTGATAAAGAGTTGGTCCCATAATTGACATTATATGTTGAATATGATATTATTAATTAATTAACTTTATACAAATGTAGGCTATTATGGACGAATTAATGAAACAATTATTTGATGCTGTCGAGCAAGCACTCGAAGGTTATGCTGATGTTAATATTACAGATGAGTTGAGAGATAATATTCTGCGTGCTGCTACTGAGGTAGGTAGAAAGAAAATGGTAGAATTTTTTACGGCAAATAATACCAGTGTTAATACGAAAGGTAAAGATGGAAATACTCCTCTTCATGTAGCTATCCTAACACATGGTAGTAGATTATTGGAGCATAGTGGGGAAACTGATGAGATTCGTCATTTTATAATTCTTCTCACAGGATGGATAATAATACAACTTCTGATTGAAAAAGGTGCTGACGTTAACGCTATAAACAAATATGGAAAGACTTGTCTTCATACAGCTGTCGAAAGTTATGACCCAAAACCAAAAGTAGTAGAACTTTTAATAGAAAATGATGCTGATGTTGATGCTATAAACAATAATGGAGAGACTTGTCTTCATATAGCTGCCACAACATCTAACATAAAAGTAGTAAGGTTTTTAGTAAAAGAAAAAAACGCTGATGTTAATGCCAGAGACCATGATGGAAATACTCCTCTTTATGTAGCTGCAGGAAGGCCTGACAAAGAAGTAGCAGAATTTTTAATAGAAGAAGGTGCTGATGTTAGTGCTAAAAACAATTGTGGAGAGACTCCTCTTCATAAAGCTGTCAAAAGGTCTAGAATAGAAGTAGTAAAGTTTTTAGTAAAAGAAAAGAACGCTGATGTTAATGCTAGAGACAAGTATGGAAATACTCCTCTTCATTGTGTAGATGACGTAGAAGTAATGAGGTTTTTAATAGCAAAAGATGCTAAGGTTAATGCGAGAAACAAATCTAGGTATACTCCTCTATATTATGCTATTAACCACGTCAAAGGAGAAAGCAGAAAAAAAATAGTACAGCTTCTAGTAGAAAATGGTGCAGATACTGTTGATCCGATTGATAAGTTTGTTATGGTTATTGGTGCAATGCCATTAGTGCCATTAGTGGCGTGTTCTATATATATTGCCACTTTAATTCCTTATATTGATGATATTGCTGCCATTGTGTCTGAATCTACTATGATTATTGGTACATTAGTATTTGCAGCGATATATTGTTGTGTTATAAAATCAGCGCTCGAAGAAGAAATAGCTAAAGAAGAAATCATAAATGGCTCAAAGATCGGCACTTTTACTGCACTAAGGAATGTTTTAACTCCTGAATGCTTAAGACCTAAATCTGCGGATATTCCAACAAAAGGTTAAGGTGCATTTTGAATATTTAACTTTAATTTAATAAGCAAAGGCTCATAGCTTAGTAGCTATTTAAAGCATCATATTCTAACGCCATTAAATCTTGATCTCTTGCATAATCAGAGAATAATTTCTCATATGCACCACTACCTACTTCCTTTCTCAATAGGGCGTAAGTTGGCGTAGCTTCAATACCAAACTTTGTTGCAATATCCAATCTTGCAATATCTGATTCATCATATATATCAAGCTTGCAAACCTTGAGTTTATCTTTGTTATCTTCAGCGAATTTTTTAAAACCTTGCATGTCTTGCATGCATGGTCCACACCACGTTGCATAAAATTTTACCATCACAGGCCCTTTTGGATGTAGAACCTCAGAATCAAAATTTTTACTATTTAACTCTACAATATTCGACTTAGAATCTTTACTGCTTGGGTTTGTAATACTCATAGTATATCTCTAAAAATGTAAGCTATGTCATAAAATAGTAAAAATTTTATGAATAGGTTATGAGATTTACATTGATGATTTTACATTTCAGGCATAATATTTAATATCGGTGTTATTCTGGTTATAATATTTTTTACTATTGGAGCAGCAATTATTCCTCCTGTAGAGAATTGCATACCCTGCGGTTCATCAATAGTAATAAATACTATATATCTTGGGTCAAGTGTGGTAAGAACTCCTATGAATGATGCTATATTTGCATTTTTATCATACTTGCCATTGATAACTTTTTCCGCTGACCCAGTTTTTCCTCCTATAGAATAGGTTTTTACGTCTGCTTTTTTACCCGTGCCATCAGTTACTGCTGCACGTAGTAAATTCCTTATTGCTTGAGAAGTACTTTTTGTCACAATTTGCTCCCCTATACTTTTTTTATTCAATATCAAAGTTGCATTATGAAATATTCCATCATTAACCAATGCAGCTGCAGTTTGAACAATGTGAATAGGTGTAACAGCTATTCCATAACCATAAGATGCTGTAGTTAAAGTGCTTTCGCTCCATCTGTCTGGAATGATCGGTATAGATGTTTCTGGTATTTCAACTTTTAGGGGAAAAAATAGCTTCATAGTTTTAAAATATTCTATCTGCTTTTCAATGCCCAAGTTTGCTGCAATTTTAGCTGCACCAATGTTAGATGATTTTACAAATATATCTTGTACAGTGATTTTTGGAATTTTAGACTTATGAAAGTCTTGTATTTTGTATTTTCCAATAGTAATTGGCTTTGATACGTCATATAAATCACTAAGTTTTGTAGCATCAGCATCAAGTGCTGCAGCTATCGTAAAAAACTTAAACACTGAACCCATTTCATACACTCCAAGACTTGCTCGATTAAACTTTTGCATGTCATCTGCTTTACTTTGGAGGTTAGGATTAAAATCAGGCAAACTAACCAATGAAACAATTTCGCTGTTTTTTACATTTAAAACTATCCCCACTCCACCAAGTGCTTGATACTTACTCACAGCTTTGGCTAATTCATCATGTACTACACTTTGTATTCGTAGATCCAATGATAGTACTATGGGCTGTTTTTTACTGCCTCTTGCAAGATATGCTTCAATTCCGGCAATACCATTACCATCTATGTCTGTGTAGCCAAGCACGTGCGCAAATAAATTACTATGTGGGTATATGCGCTTCACATCATCATGAAAATTTACTCCAGGAATGCCAGTACTTTTTATCGCCAGTAACTCTTTTGGAGTTAAATGTCTCTTTATCCAAGCAAATTTCTTCTCTGAGGTAAGTATTTTATATAAATTCTCATATTCAAGATTATTTAGAGTGGAGCATAATTGTGTTGCTATATTTTCTGGATCTCTCACTTTAGTTGGATTTATATACAGCGAAGTTGTGGGTACATTTGTTGCTATCACCACTCCGTTTCTATCTAAAATGTCAGGTTGTCCATATGCTTTATTACTGCTATTTAAATCTGCTGGAGTACTAAACGTTAGAGAAAATATACGAAAAATAATTATTATATAAAATATAAATAATGGTACTATAAAGTACAGTGAGCGGAGCTTATTTTTAAGTAATGCTTGCATATTTATTTGATTGGAAAGAGATGGAAGTCATTCTAGCTGAACCACGGGGCTTTTGTGCAGGAGTAAAAAGAGCTGTAGACATATTAGCTATTACTTTAGAAAAATATCGCAACCAGTGCCAGGTGTATGTGTTGCACGAAATCGTCCACAATAAATATATAGTGGAGGATTTTATGAAGCAAGGTGTGATTTTTGTAAAAAATATTGAGGAAATTGAAGGTAATGGAGGAATATTGATCTTCAGTGCCCATGGTGTGTCAAAAAGTATAGAAGATGAAGCAAAAAGAAAGAATATCAAAGTAATTGATGCAACTTGTCCCTTGGTCAGCAAGGTGCATAAAGAAGCAAAAAGATACGAGGACAATGGCAAAGAACTCATTCTAATCGGGCACGAAAACCACCCAGAAGTTAAAGGAATTAGAGGAAGAGTAAATAATCCTATAGCTTTAGTGCAGACTGTGCAGGATGTATATGACTTAAAGGTTAGAGAGCCAAATAATCTGTCCTATGTAACACAAACTACATTAAGCATTGATGATACTAGAGAAATTATTACTGCTTTGAAATCAAGGTTTCCAAATATTACAGGACCTGATTTAAAAGATATATGCTACGCAACGCAAAATAGGCAAAACGCTGTAAAAAAATTAGCTGAGATTGTTGATATGGTATTCATAATAGGAAGTAAAAATAGCTCAAACTCAAACCGTTTGATAGATTTATGCCTGGCAAAAGGAAAAAGAGCATATTTAATTGATGATTATACCTGTATAAATGAAGACTGGTTGGATGGTGTAGAAAAAATAGGCATTACTGCAGGAGCCTCTGCCCCGGATGTATTAGTTGATGAATTGATAAACTATTTAAAAACAAAAATAACCATTGAAGTCTCGGTTATGCCAGACGGTATTACTGAAAACGTTCAGTTTAAAGTACCAAGCTTGAACTGAGTGGGATTGGGTTGAGTTGCTACCACATCCTTAGAAGGTGTCTGCAAACTCAAGAATTAGCTAATTTAGTAAGCATAATAGTAGTCATATTAAAGAAAATATTGGTTTCCGAAGTTTGAGGAGAATGCTCATAATCCTTACTCATACGCCTAAAATTGGAAAGCCAAGCAAAAGTTCTTTCAACAATCCAACGCTTCGGTATAACCTCAAATCCCGCAATATTAGGAGCTTTTTTTGCTATTGTAAATAAACATCCTGTTTTTATTAAGCATCTGTTTTTAAGGTTACCTGTGTATCCTTGATCAGCAAAAAACCTCTGTAATGTTGGTATTTTTTGTTTTGCTTTTACCAGAAGATCTAAAGCTCCCTCGCGGTCTTGGATGCTTGCACTGTGTACATCTGCCGTAATCACGAGTCCTAGCGTGTCTACAATAATATGCCGTTTTCGACCTTTTATTTTCTTGCCAGCATCGTAACCTCTGGCCCCCCTTTTTGAGTCGTTTTTACTGATTGGCTGTCAATTATTCCAACTGATGGTGTGGCTCTTTTACCAACTACCTCCCTTACTTTTTTTACTAAAATATCGTGTATTTCTTGCCATTTTCCAGTGTTTTTTAGTCGTGTGTTCCAACTGTAAATTGTCTTCCATGGTGGGAAATCCTTAGGTAATTGTCTCCATTGGCAGCCTGTTCTCATTACGTACCTTATTGCATTAATAATTGTTCTAATATCGTGTTTTCTTGGTCTACCTGTCTTTTTTGGCTCAAAATATGGCTTTAAAATTTCCCATTCACTGTCTTTTATGTCACTTGGATACATGTTAAAGTTATCCTTGTATCACATAATTGTCCTTTTTTCTACTTTTCTACATACTTTGCAGACACCTTCTTATAACAAAGCTGTAATTTTCAAAGATACTAATAATTAAATTTTACTACTGTTTAATTATCAGCATGTATAATTGCTTCCATTATTAATGTCATAAATAGACAAATTGTGTGAGGTATAAAAATGAATGCTGAAGTAAATTATGCAGGAATTAATAGACGTGTTGTTGCTTTCTTTGTTGATCAAATAATATTTCTAGTTTTTTACTTATTCATTTTATTCCTGTTATCAGGAAAACTTCCCGCTGATATTTTTAATTATGATGACGTTTACGCAGACTCTTTAATCTCATCTCGGTATGATGTATTAGAAGAATTGATATCTACTGCATTATATGTCGCGTTAGAAGCGTTAATGATATTCAAACTTGGTTGGACTCCAGGAAAATTGCTGTGTGGTATATACATAAAAGATGCAGGAACACTAAAAAACATTACTTTAATGCAAGCGGTGATAAGAAGCACTCTTAAGGAACTTTTATTTGTGCCTCTTTATATTTCTGAGTGGTTTATGATTTTACCAGTATTGGTTCTAATACTTGCAGTATTTGATCGGCATAAACAGTGTTTTTATGACAAGATTACAAAAACAGTAGTAGTACTTAAAGAATGCGACACAAATCTAAATTATATGGGAATAACTAGACGTGCTATAGCACATATTATAGATTGCTTTATTATCGTAGGAATTTGTTTAATTTTTTCTTTTTTGCAAAAACGGTTTTAGGTTTTTATAAGTCTCAGTCCTTGACTAAATGCTTGTCTTTTTTGCTGTCAATAGTATTTGAAATATTTTTAATAAAAAGATTTAATGGTACTCCAGGACAGTTATTGTTCTGCATTCACATAAAAGACGCAAATACACTTAAAGGCATTACTATAATGCAAGCAACAGTAAGATATATTTTATTTAGAGCTTTTAGCTTAACTGCAACTATTTGTATACTTATTATAAAAGCACTAACCGATGAACATACTTCAGAATGGTGGCTCTTACCTTTATTAGGCTTAATCTTTATAGCAATGATACTGATTATTATACATGCAATATTTGATAAGCGAAAGCAGCTTTTTTACGATAAGATTGCAAGAACAGTAGCAATAGTATCCATTCAGCCGGGCGGTAAAATAAAGAGTAGACAAGGAATGCTAAAAAGGTAAACTAGAGTGGCTGTGAGGTAATATGGTTGATCTTTTAGAATTTTGCGAAAGTTTAAGCAGACTATAGAAAAGTTAGAAACAAAAATAGAAGAGCTTAAAGCAGAAAATAAAGCGCTAAGGATCGAAAACGCTGAGTTAAAAGAAAGGCTTGGCTTAAATTCAAAAAATTCATCTATACCAAGCTCCAAAGAATTATATAAGATGAGGGAAAATAAGCCAAAAAGTGACAGGAAAGTAGGAGCACAGGTTGGACATAAAGGCAGTTACCGCCCTAAAATGGAGGCAGATGAGATGGTAAAAATAGAACTGCCCAATACGTGTGAGTGCGGAGGAGAAATTGCGGTATCAAAAGATCCGTATACTCATCAAAAGGTCGATTTGCCGGAAATCAAGCCGTATGTAGTTGAATATCAACTAGAGCATGGACGTTGCAAAAGATGTGGAAAAAGAAAAAGTAGCAAGCTACAAGAAGGAGTAACTGCGGACACATTTGGTCCAAGAGTTAAGTCAGTAATTGCAGCATTAAGTGGATTTTACAAGAATTCGAAAAAAGAAGTGGCAAATATTATAAAGGACATTTTCAACCTGGATATCAGCGTCGGTAGTGTATCAAATAGCGAGGCTAGAGTGGCAGAAAAATGCCAAGAAGCATATGAGCAAATTGAGGAAGAGGTAAGCAAGAGCAAAATTTTACATATCGATGAAACTAGCCATTACAACAAAGGTAAACAGGGCTGGTGCTGGATGTTTGCGAGCAAAATAGGGAGTGTGATCAAATTGACAGAGTCAAGAGGGATGAAAGTCCTGGAAAATAGTAAATTTGGAAAGAATAACAACCTAGTAGTGACCGACAGATATGCAGCTTACAACTACTTTTCCAGCAAGAAAAGGCAGGTCTGTTGGGCACATTTAGCAAGAGATTTTGAAAGGTTGTCTCATAGTTGGAATAGCGAAGTGAAAGTTTTGGGGTATTATTTAAGGAATGTTGCTACTGAATTATTTGCATTGAAAAAAGCTCTGTTAAAGGATGAAATAGACACATTAAGGTTCATAAGAAGAGCAAGAAAATTACGCAAGCGAACAAGATATTACTTAAAGAATATATCAAATTTACCCGAGGCAATTGGAGCGTCTCGAGTAGCAAAAAATATCATGAAATCGGATCTGATGATGTGGAAATTTTTGGACGATCCAGAAAATATTCCACTGACAAACAACTATGCTGAGCGACAGATTCGGCATTACGTTGTTTACCGAAAAGTTTCATATTTTACACAATCGAAACGGGGAAATATGTTTCTTGAGAGGATAATTTCATTGTACTTGACTTGGAGGCAAAAGAAGTTAAATCCTTTTCAAAACCTACTGGCTATTGCTTCTTAAGCCATACACCTGAATGGATACAAAAATGTAGCAATCGATCGGCTTTGTTGCATCGCTCTTTGGATAGGAGGCAATGCATAATAAATTCATGAAGCTATCTCAAATTTAGCCATGCCTATTTCAGTAAATTTGTTCAGCAAATAACACTTGAGTAGCATTTCTTTCTCACGGTTAATCTCAGATTTGTTCCTAAAACTAAACCCAAATGTTTGCTTCAGTCGCGAGAAAAAACTTTCTATATAAGATCTCTTCCCATAATTTATCTCTTTTTTCCACTTCTTCATACCATCTTCACCATATGACTTTATGAGCTTGATTGTAGAATTTCTCTCAGCCATATAATCCAGCTTTGGATGCTCCACTGCATTGTTTTGCAGAGGAATTTTTGTCTTTATGCCAAGCTCATTGCACAATTTGTATAACTTCTTTCGATTATATGCTCTGTCTGCATATAGTGTGCTTATATTGTATTTAGCATTAGCCCTTGCAATAAGATCACAGGCTCCATAGTGGTCAGAATAAACTCCACTACTGTATTTTGCAGCTATGACTTTTTTGCTACCTATCTCCAGCATTACATGCAATTTTCTTGTTTGCTTATAGCCACGGTACTTTCTATCTGTACCGTTTGCCTTACTATGGCCTGGAATATTATTGTAGATGCTTATTCCAGTGCTATCTATGGCGATCTCAATATTTTCCATACTGTTTTTATCATGTCTTCGATCATTAATTTTTAAGTTAAGCTTTTTGAATCTTCTGGAAGCCTGGGAATAGCTGATAACTTGCAAATTTTTCCCTATTTGCTCAAGGTATCCCGCTATAAACCCCACCGTTTGTCTTAGGCCTATTCTAAACAAATAAGTTATTATGTGAATTAGAATTACGACTTTATCACTATAAATATTGTTGCCACCGGCCATTTTGGGACTTTTTTCGTACCAATTTTCTATGGCATCGTTGACGTAATAAAAAATATTTCCTCTTTCTTGGAGAAATTTGTTATATTCGTAGCAGTTACTGACTTTCATTTTGACTGGCATATTTTTCCTTTGTCGGTTAAATGCCTATTTATAATGAATTTTGTCAGTAACTGCCAGTTCTTTTTACTTTAGCTATGCAACAAAGCCACCCCAGTGTCTAGCACTGGGGTAACACCCTTTTGTTGGTAACTGGCCTAAAATGCAATGTTCGTACAGTTATGTGTCAAGTACTGGAATGGCACTGTTTTACAAGTAAGCCAACCTCTCGAAATACAAAGCTAACGCTTCTTTCCATAAGTAGGGCTTTTGGCTTCTACTTTCTCAAGTTTTGTGTCTTCAGATTTGGTGCTTGAGGTAGTGGTTTTACTTTCTGATTCTTTATCAATTAATTCCTGTAGCTTCTGTATCTCATTGTCACATAAAGTAATTCTTTGTTTTATCTCCAGAATTAATTTTTCAACTATTTCTATCCTATAACGAGCCTCTTTCATGTTTTGTAATGTATCCAGTGATTCGGTTTCTGTCTTATGGTCATCTGTATTTTCTTTTACCTTCTGTATTTGTGATGCATAGAATACTTTTTCACCTTCTATAAATCCTTCATTCTCTTTTCTTGTTTTTTCCAATGTTCTGAGCAGTTTAATAGCTTGCTTTTTTGTTATTTCAATTCTCTTTTTTTCCTTTATCATGCTATCAACTAATCCTATCGCACATTCAAGTTCTCTCGTTCGTTTATTCACATCCGCTGTTTTCTTCACTGTTACTTCTTCTTTTGTTGCATGCAACGGACCCTTTCTCCCTCTTTGTTTCCTTTGGCTTGCATTAGTAGGTGTTTTGTCTTTCTGTACTTCAGCTTTATCACTATGCTTGTCTTCCAGTGCTTCCAACGCTTTACGTGATTCAGAAATTTCTTCTTTAAGATTACTAGCTTGTTCTTTCATCTTTAGAAGTCGTTCTAGAACATTATATTTACTTCTTATCTCTTCTAATTGTTTTTGACTGCTTTCATCTGTTGATTTCCCTTTATACAATAGATCGTTTATTTCTTGCGTCTCTTGACTACCACTTAAAAGTTCAAATTTATTTAGAGATTCACTTTTTAAATCTTGCACAATAAACTCTTGCACACTTTTATACAATTTATCTAACTCATCTGCGGATGTACTTTGAGCGCCTTGCAATTGAAGGTAGCTTTTCTCAAATCCAATAAATTTTTCTTCTAGCACTTCAAATTTGATCTTGCTGCCGCTAACGCTTTTAAAGTGACTCCTTATTGTTCTAAGATATTCCTTTAATGAAACCATAACATCCTCTTATATTTATTGATATATTAACTAATATTTTTAATTATATTAATTTCTATATTAATGTAAAAAGGAAATTAATTTACTAATATAAACTGAACAAGAGGGCGAAATTATGTTATATAAAAAGCAATTATATTATTTCATAAAATGATATTGCGTAATTTACTGTTTTTACTGCCACCTGAAGCTGCTCATTCTTTGGCAATTATGGTATTAAAGAGAATGCCATGTAGAAAACCCATGGAGTTGCCTGAATCTTTAAGTGTGGACTTTTTTGTTAACAAACTTAGGAGTCCTGTGGGTCTTGCTGCAGGTTTTGATAAGAATGCAGAAGTAATAAAACCAATGCTCTCGTTTGGCTTTGGATTTGTTGAAGTTGGTACCGTAACTCGTAACCCACAATATGGAAATAACAAACCAAGAATTTTTCGATTGGTAAAAGATTATGCGATAATTAATAGATTAGGATTTAATAATAAAGGAATAGATTATCTTCTTAAACAAATAGATCATGATGATTATATTTTTGGTATAAATATAGGAAGAAATAGCACAGCGAAGGATCAAATCAGCGATTATGTTGATCTAATAAAGATGGTGTATGGAAAAAGCAATTATGTAGTGCTAAACATCTCATCTCCAAATACTCCTAACTTACGTGCTCTACATAATAAACAAGAACTGTCAGAATTATTGAGGGAAATCAATATAACACGTAAATCAATTGATAGTTCTGAATCTATACCGATAATATTAAAAATCTCACCAGATATAGATCAACAGACGAAGGAAAATATTGCTGAGTTAGTGTTAGAATATAAAATTAATGGCTTAATAGTGAGCAACACTACAGTAAACCGAGATGGTTTGCACTCTCACCAAAGTGAAGTTGGTGGATTAAGTGGCAAACCGTTGTTCAAACCTTCAACTGCATTACTGAGCGATATGTATAAGCTTACTAGCGGAAAAGTTTTATTAATAGGGTGCGGTGGCATTTCAAGCGGTGCTGATGCATATGAAAAAATAAAAACAGGAGCCTCTTTAGTGCAATTGTACACCGCTCTCATATACCAAGGGCCTCAAATCGTAAACAAAATTAGCCTGGAACTTGCAGAGCTGATAAGAAAGGATGGGTTTAATAACGTTAGCGAGGCAGTGGGCTGTATATATTAATTTTGTATATTAATTTAATAATAAATTAGATAAATCATGTTAATATTTTAACTATATTTTAGTGGAGTTTGTATGAAGCTGCCTTATATTCATATAGAGCCAACGTGTGATGGGATTGAGAATAGTATTAAAAAACATTCATTAGATGATAGTTTTTTTCCCATTGCTATCAGGCTAGGGTGTCAACCAAGTCTTGTAGAGGAATTAATAAAACTTCTTAGTTGGCGTTTTGGTACTAATATGTTTAATATTAATATGGCAGTTGAGCCTATACGTCAGAATTTAACAGCACTACACTGGGTAGTAGCTAATAATTCTGATTATAAAGATGCTTTAGTAGAATTGCTGATTAAGCATGGTGCTGATGTAAACTTTCAGGACAAAAATGGTCGTACACCACTACACGCTGCTAAAGATGTAAAATCAGCTGATTTTCTTATTGCAAATGGTGCTAACATTAATGCTCAGGATAGGGATGGCCGTACTCCATTACACTTAGCAGTTTTGGACTTAGATGCAGAGATGGTAAAGTGTCTAATAGGGCATGGAGCAGATGATTGTTTAGAAGATAAAAATGGCAAGGTTCCGATTAAATTAAATCAAAAAGTAGAACCTGGAGTTATTTTAACTCAAATACTTGCCATAAGTAATTTATTAACACCTGGTATAGAGGGTTGTAAAGTTAGACGGTTATTTGAGGCAGTACAAAAGTGCGATATTGAGAAAGCTGCATTGCTGATAAAAGATGGTGTCAATGTTGATACTCAAGAAGAAAAAAGTGGTTATAAACCATTGGGTATTGCAGTTCAGCAAGGATATAAAGAAATAGCAGAATGGTTGATTGAGAATGGTGCTGATGTGAATATTCAGGGCAAAGAAGGCTATACACCGCTACATTTGGCAGTTAAATATGAACATCCGCAACTAGTTGAGACATTGCTTAAGCACCTTCCTAACGTGAATGTTAAAGATAGTTATGGATGTACACCACTACATTTGGCAGTTAAAGAGGGGCATATAGATATATCTGTGATGTTATTTGATCATGGTGCTGATATTAATACGCAAGATAATAATGGTTATACGCCGCTACATTTGGTTAGAAATGGATGGATTATTGCTTATCTCATTAATAAAGGTGCTAACATTAATGCTCAAGGCAAGGATGGCTATACACCACTACATTTGGCAGTTAAAAATGGACATAAGAAATTAGCTGAGACATTGCTTAAGCATGGTGCTGATGTGAATATTCAAGACTGGAAGGACGGCCATACACCACTACATTTGGCAGTTAAAAATGGACATAAGAAATTAGCTGAGACATTGCTTAAGTATGGTGCTAATGCAAATGTTCAAGGCTGGAAGGACGGCCATACACCACTACATTTGGCTAAAAGTGTAGAGATGGTGAAGTCTCTCATTGAGCGTGGTGCTAACATTAATGCTCAAGACAAAGATGGCTATACGCCCGTGCATTTGGCAGTTTTAAGAGGAGAGATAGAAATAGTAAAACTGCTAGTGCAACACGGTGCAAACATTGATATCAAGGATAACGATGGCTATACACCACTGGACTTAGCTCGTGAAAAGAAATTTGAAGATATAGCAGAATTACTGGAGCTTGGTGTTAAGACTTATAATACTTAATTGTTAATTGATGCAGTACAAGAAGAGAATATAGAAGAAGCTAAACTATTAATAAAAGTTGAACTTTTTATAAAAAGTGGTGCTGACATTAATGTTCAAGACAAGGATGGCTATACGCCGCTACATTGGGCAGTTAAACGTGAATATCAGAAATTACTTGAGACGTTGCTTGAGCATGATGCTAATATTGATATTAAAGATAATAATGGTCGTACAGCACTAAGTTTGGCTGCCGAATATGGAAATTGTGAAGTGTGTGAAACGTTGCTTAAGTATGGTGCTGGCGTAAATATTCAAGACAAAGATGGCTATGCGCCGCTAAATTGGGCTAAAGATATAGATATGATTAAGTATCTCATTGAGCATGGTGCTAACATTAATACTCAAGACAAAAGCGGCTATACACTACTACATTGGGCAGCTATATATGAAAATCAGAAATTCACTGAGGAATTACTTGAGTGTGGTGCTAATGTGAATATTAAAGATAATGTCGGCTTTACACCACTAGGTTTGGCAGTTAAAAATGGAAATCAACAACTATCTGAGACATTGCTTAAGCATGGTGCTGAAGTGAATGTTTGGGACGGTAGCTATACACTTCTGCACTGGGCTGAAGATGTGGCAATAGTTAATCTTCTAATTAAATATGGTGCTAACATTAATGCTCAAGATAAATTTGGCTATACACCACTACACTGGGCAGCGGAACGAGGGTATCTAGAGATTGTAAGGTTATTTGTGAAATGTAGTGCTGATATAGTAAAAAATGAAGATGGTAAAACACCGTTAGAGCTAGCTAAGGATGAAGCAATACGTTCAATATTGGAAGGTTATGAGAAGCAATATGAAAAAGCTAAAGGCCTAGAAGTGGAGTTGGAAAAGGCAAAAGAGAATGAGCAAGAGGTGCAAAAGCAATTGGAAGATGCGAAGAAAGCATTAAAGGAAGCAAAAGACGCTGTAGAAAAAAAGCAGGAAGAGCTGAAAGCACTGAAAGAAAAAGGGGAACAAGACCAAGAAGAGAAGGAGGCAGCAAAAGCAGCTTTAGAGAAGCAAATGAAAGATAATAAGGAGAAGCTGAAAGAAATCATAGAAGAAAAAACAACTGCTCTAGAAGAGCTATCAAAACTGCAAAAGGAGATGAGAGAGCTGGAGAAGGAGAAACCTGTTGTAGAAGAAGTGTTGAAAACTGTGAAAGAAGAGTGGCTTTGTTGCATAGCTAAAGTAAAAAGAACTGGGAGTTACTGATGAAATTCATTATAAACAGGCATTTAACCGACAAAGGAAAAATATGCCAGTCAAAATGAAAGTCAGTAACTGCTACGAATATAACAAATTTCTCCAAGAAAGAGGAAATATTTTTTATTACGTCAACGATGCCATAGAAAATTGGTACGAAAAAAGTCCCAAAATGACCGGTGGCAACAATATTTATAGTGATAAAGTCGTAATTCTAATTCACATAATAACTTATTTGTTTAGAATAGGCCTAAGACAAACGGTGGGGTTTATAGCGGGATACCTTGAGCAAATAGGGAAAAATTTGCAAGTTATCAGCTATTCCCAGGCTTCCAGAAGATTCAAAAAGCTTAACTTAAAAATTAATGATCGAAGACATGATAAAAACAGTATGGAAAATATTGAGATCGCCATAGATAGCACTGGAATAAGCATCTACAATAATATTCCAGGCCATAGTAAGGCAAACGGTACAGATAGAAAGTACCGTGGCTATAAGCAAACAAGAAAATTGCATGTAATGCTGGAGATAGGTAGCAAAAAAGTCATAGCTGCAAAATACAGTAGTGGAGTTTATTCTGACCACTATGGAGCCTGTGATCTTATTGCAAGGGCTAATGCTAAATACAATATAAGCACACTATATGCAGACAGAGCATATAATCGAAAGAAGTTATACAAATTGTGCAATGAGCTTGGCATAAAGACAAAAATTCCTCTGCAAAACAATGCAGTGGAGCATCCAAAGCTGGATTATATGGCTGAGAGAAATTCTACAATCAAGCTCATAAAGTCATATGGTGAAGATGGTATGAAGAAGTGGAAAAAAGAGATAAATTATGGGAAGAGATCTTATATAGAAAGTTTTTTCTCGCGACTGAAGCAAACATTTGGGTTTAGTTTTAGGAACAAATCTGAGATTAACCGTGAGAAAGAAATGCTACTCAAGTGTTATTTGCTGAACAAATTTACTGAAATAGGCATGGCTAAATTTGAGATAGCTTTATGAATTTATTATGCATTGCCTCCTATCCAAAGAGCGATGCAACAAAGCCAAGAAGAGTTCAGCAAGTGTGATTTAGCAAAGAGCCTTGATAAAGCCGTGAGATCGTTAGAAGAGATCAATGAAGAGCTAAAACCTTTCTCTACGTATTCTTCAGAGTCAAAGCATTTAAGTTTTCAAGATATCATCGATGCCGTGTTAGAAGATCCTAAATTGCTAGGAAATAAAAACTTGAAATCAAAAGTTCTTGGAGCAGCTGAAGATATGCTGAATATGCTAAAAAGATGTGGCTCGCAATCTGAGAGAATACTTTATGAGATGGCAGAGAAACTTAAAGAAATTAATAAAAATATTCCTGAAATTGCAGATTCTACTGCTTTTGTAGGAGACAATAGTGATAATTTTTTATAGGAGTTTATATGACTGAAACCAAATTTAAAAAACCGGAATTTATAAAACCAGCAGTAGAAAAGATTTCTACTAAAACAGAAGAAATTGATATAACTAAAGATATGACGAAAGATGAGATCAAGGAAATTAAAGCTGCAGTTATCACTGTTAAGCACCTTAAAAATTTCTATGATGCTCTAACCGAAAGTATGGAAAATTATAGTAATTCTATAGACAAAAATATAGTAGAACCGTTATTATCAACAGTAGATGAAATAGGTAAAAAAACAGAGGAAATAGAGGATAAAATCCAGCAGGTTAAGGATGCAATTCCAGAAATTGCTGGTTGAACTACTTTTTTCAATTTTCTCTAGCATCAACTCGGCAGCTTTTTGTTCAGTTTTATATGCCGGTTTAATAATAAATTAGCAAAATTATGTTAATAGTATCCATTCAGCCGGGCGGTAAAATAAAGAGTAGACAAGGAATGCTAAAAAGGTAAACTAGAGTGGCTGTGAGGTAATATGGTTGATCTTTTAGAATTTTGCGAAAGTTTAAGCAGACTATAGAAAAGTTAGAAACAAAAATAGAAGAGCTTAAAGCAGAAAATAAAGCGCTAAGGATCGAAAACGCTGAGTTAAAAGAAAGGCTTGGCTTAAATTCAAAAAATTCATCTATACCAAGCTCCAAAGAATTATATAAGATGAGGGAAAATAAGCCAAAAAGTGACAGGAAAGTAGGAGCACAGGTTGGACATAAAGGCAGTTACCGCCCTAAAATGGAGGCAGATGAGATGGTAAAAATAGAACTGCCCAATACGTGTGAGTGCAGAGGAGAAATTGCGGTATCAAAAGATCCGTATACTCATCAAAAGGTCGATTTGCCGGAAATCAAGCCGTATGTAGTTGAATATCAACTACAGCATGGACATTGCAAAAGATGTGGAAAAAGAAAAAGTAGCAAGCTACAAGAAGGAGTAACTGCGGACACATTTGGTCCAAGAGTTAAGTCAGTAATTGCAGCATTAAGTGGATTTTACAAGAATTCGAAAAAAGAAGTGGCAAATATTATAAAGGACATTTTCAACCTGGATATCAGCGTCGGTAGTGTATCAAATAGCGAGGCTAGAGTGGCAGAAAAATGCCAAGAAGCATATGAGCAAATTGAGGAAGAGGTAAGCAAGAGCAAAATTTTACATATCGATGAAACTAGCCATTACAACAAAGGTAAACAGGGCTGGTGCTGGATGTTTGCGAGCAAAATAGGAAGTGTGATCAAATTGACAGAGTCAAGAGGGATGAAAGTCCTGGAAAATAGTAAATTTGGAAAGAATAACAACCTAGTAGTGACCGACAGATATGCAGCTTACAACTACTTTTCCAGCAAGAAAAGGCAGGTCTGTTGGGCACATTTAGCAAGAGATTTTGAAAGGTTGTCTCATAGTTGGAATAGCGAAGTGAAAGTTTTGGGGTATTATTTAAGGAATGTTGCTACTGAATTATTTGCATTGAAAAAAGCTCTGTTAAAGGATGAAATAGACACATTAAGGTTCATAAGAAGAGCAAGAAAATTATGCAAGCGAACGAGATATTACTTAAAGAATATATCAAATTTACCCGAGGCAATTGGAGCGTCTCGAGTAGCAAAAAATATCATGAAATCGGATCTGATGATGTGGAAATTTTTGGACGATCCAGAAAATATTCCACTGACAAACAACTATGCTGAGTGACAGATTCGGCATTACGTTGTTTACCGAAAAGTTTCATATTTTACACAATCGAAACGGGGAAATATGTTTCTTGAGAGGATAATTTCATTGTACTTGACTTGGAGGCAAAAGAAGTTAAATCCTTTTCAAAACCTACTGGCTATTGCTTCTTAAGCCATACCCCTGAATGGATACTGACTTGGAGGCAAAAGAAGTTAAATCTTTTTCAAAACCTACTGGCTATTGCTTCTTAAGCCATACCCCTGAATGGATACAATGATTTGTTAAAAAAAACATCAATATCACTAATATTGTCTATATTTTTTACACTGACAGACGGGTCAATTCTTCTGATCAAATTAGATAAAACTTTATTCGGCCCAACTTCAACACATTTGTTAATGCCGTGATTTATCATATATAAAACCATTTCTCTCCACCTCACTTTACTCACTATTTGTTTAGCAAGTAGATCCTTTATGATTTCTGGGTCACTTTCTTCTTTAGCTGTAACATTTGACACAAAAGGAATCAAAGGACGAGAGACTTCAATATCCTCCAAAAATTCCAAAAGCCTTTCATCAGCAGGTTTCATCAAAGATGAGTGAAATGGACCACTCACTTGTAGTTTAACTAATCTCTTTACATTCGAATTCTTAAATAAGTCAGGTAGCATTTCAAGAGCCTCTTCAGTACCACTCACTACTACCTGCCCTCCACCATTGTCATTTGCAACTTCACAAATTCCATCAATTTGAGAGGATTTTAAGATATCTTCCACTTCATTAATCTCAGCTCCTAGCAACGCAACCATACCACCTTTGCATTTTAGCGAAGCTTCATGCATTGCTTCACTGCGAACTTTTAGTAGCTTTACTGCAGACTCAAGCGTTAATGCTCCTGCAGCACAAAGTGCTGAATATTCACCAACTGAATGCCCACAAACGTATTTTATTCCATAATCAGAAAAAGAAGATTTGCCGTATACATGCTCTATTACACGTAACATTGCTATTGAAACCACCATTATTGCTGGTTGAGCGTTCTCCGTGATAGTTAACTCTTCAATGGGACCGTTAAAAATTAAATGAGATAATTTCCTACCTAGTATGCTATCTACTTCATCAAATACTTGCTTTGCAACAGGAAATTCATCATACAGGCTTTTTCCCATTCCCACAAATTGAGAGCCCTGGCCCGGAAAAATTAAAATCATATATTTTTTATTCTTTACTAATTATACCATTTTATTTACTTTTTGTCAATGCTATATAATAATGATTGATCTTGTAAACTGAATTCACTATAATAACTTATTAAGGTTTATACACAACAATGGCAGAAGTAGAAATTGATTATCACAAAATTATTATAATTATGACAGATGGCCAAGAGTTTGAAACTCTTTCCACATATGGAAAAGAAGGTGATAGGGTAAAGCTCGATAGAGATCCACTAACTCACCCTGCGTGGACTGGAAGCTTAACGAGCGGAGCAACAAGTAAAACTAGTAAGCTAGCTAAGTTTAACGATAAGTATGGCGATATTTTTTAATTTTTTGCTCCTTTCTGAGAGGGTTTGTTGAAGCATGCATAAATATAAAAATATAGGCTATGTTGCTTCTGAATCACCAAAATCACAGGAAGTATCTAAGCTCCTACAAGAATTAGGGTTTGTTAACATTACAGCAGAAAATAAATATGAAATTGACTTACTGATAGTTGTCGGTGGTGATGGCTTTATGCTGCGTACTCTACACAATTATGTTATAGAAAATAAAAACATGCGTGTGTACGGAATCAATACTGGCAATGTTGGGTTTTTGATGAATAAATGCTTCAGTTGCAGTGAAGATTTGATTGATGATATAGAACACGCAATTTCAACTCAGTTAACTTTACTAAAAATGGAAGCTACAGACACAAATGGCAAAGCATATCATTACATAGCAGTAAATGAAGTATATGTATTTAGAAAAGCAAATCAGATAGTAGAAATGAATATCACTATTAATGATAAGCTGAAAATAGAAAAATTTAGAGGAGATGGAATAATACTCTCCACTCCCACAGGCAGCACCGCATATAACTTTTCTGCTGGTGGTCCAATTTTGCCACTTAATTCAAATTTATTGGCTCTAACTTCCATCAATAGCTATTATCCAAGATGCTGGAATGGTGCTCTTATCTCAAATGATACTGTGGTACAAATTGACATTAATGACACAAAAAACCGTCCAGCAATTGTAGTGTCAGACTACAAAGAATTTTACGATATTGCACGGATCAAGATACAAAAAGATCAAGAAAACACAGTGACTTTGCTGTTTGATAGAGATTACTCCCTTAATGAAAGAATTTTCGATAGACAGTTCTTATACTAAAAATAGTACATTGTGTTAAGCACTATTATTAAATAATTAATAATAGTTATGTATAATATCATTAATTTATAATTAATGGAGTTAAGTATGGGCTCTCAAAACTCTCCTCTGATGAACGATAAGTCGCTGGAGGCTGTTGCCTATATAATGCTAGGTATGTTAATAAGTTCACCAGAGGAAAAACAGAACTCACTTAACATGATACTAGAAACAATTAGGCAAATGCACCTTGATAGCTTAAATTTTAAAATTAACGATAAGGGTTTGGATGATAGCGTAAGTAAAGACATTCTTACACAATGTACTAAATATGCATTTCAATATGGTAGCGCGTTACTTATTGACGAAAAGGCATCAGAATTAGAGATAATAGCAATAGCAAAAAAGCTATTTGAGAACTTCAATGATCAAGAAAGGACTGACTTTTTAGCAGATAGAACTAATCAAAGTCTAGTAGATACGCTAACTAGCTTTTTTAACAAATCGTCTACAAATGAGAAATTTTATATAGGTAATCCATCGATTACTCTTGCCTTAATATTAACACCTGCAGGTATTGGATTGCAACGTGCAGGCAGAGGTGCGCTAAAAATAGGTAAAAAAGCGACAGGAGAAGCAAAAGCTCCAGGCACAACGACTCAAGCAGGAGCAAAAGCTTCAGGCGAAGCAGTCGAAGAAGTAATTTATGAACACAAGAAAAAGCCAAGCTTTACTGAAGAACTCATACTGAGACTATTCACAATAGAAGAAAAAGATAATAACTTTGACAGGGTAGACTTTATTTTGCGTGGCATGGAGAAAGAAGATAGTAATGAAGAGATTGAGAGACTAACAAATATAGTAAACATACTTCAAGATGAACATCATCAAAAAACTATAAAAAACTTCATAAAAAAGGGACATGTTACAGGTATTTCAAAACAAGATATGCTCAACCTTATAAGACTAGGTAGTAGTACCCATACACAAGAGATACATGAATTTATATATCTGTTACATAAGTTTAATGATGCAATTGATGCAGATAAAGTGAAAGCGGCTGCAACGCCAAGCACAGGGATGAAGGGTACTGATACTGATAAGCACACAGACAGTGGAAGGGGACTATAGATTTCCAGCACCTTGGGGTAGCAGACAGCAAACACTGAGTAACTTGTTGTAGAAAAGCCAAATAGAGCAACAAATTTCATTTCTGACATGGGAAATTAATATTGCATTATAAAAAATTTTAGATAATAAAAAGTAGAGGCAAGTATAATGGAGGGGTTTATGCATACATCCAAATCGTCACAGCAAATTGAAACGGAGCTTCGTGATGAAGCACGTTTGGAAATAACAAGATTAATGTATCCATTCAGGTATATGGCTTAAGAAGCAATAGCCAGTAGGTTTTGAAAAGGATTTAACTTCTTTTGCCTCCAAGTCAAGTACAATGAAATTATCCTCTCAAGAAACATATTTCCCCGTTTCGATTGTGTAAAATATGAAACTTTTCGGTAAACAACGTAATGCCGAATCTGTCGCTCAGCATAGTTGTTTGTCAGTGGAATATTTTCTGGATCGTCCAAAAATTTCCACATCATCAGATCCGATTTCATGATATTTTTTGCTACTCGAGACGCTCCAATTGCCTCGGGTAAATTTGATATATTCTTTAAGTAATATCTCGTTCGCTTGCGTAATTTTCTTGCTCTTCTTATGAACCTTAATGTGTCTATTTCATCCTTTAACAGAGCTTTTTTCAATGCAAATAATTCAGTAGCAACATTCCTTAAATAATACCCCAAAACTTTCACTTCGCTATTCCAACTATGAGACAACCTTTCAAAATCTCTTGCTAAATGTGCCCAACAGACCTGCCTTTTCTTGCTGGAAAAGTAGTTGTAAGCTGCATATCTGTCGGTCACTACTAGGTTGTTATTCTTTCCAAATTTACTATTTTCCAGGACTTTCATCCCTCTTGACTCTGTCAATTTGATCACACTTCCTATTTTGCTCGCAAACATCCAGCACCAGCCCTGTTTACCTTTGTTGTAATGGCTAGTTTCATCGATATGTAAAATTTTGCTCTTGCTTACCTCTTCCTCAATTTGCTCATATGCTTCTTGGCATTTTTCTGCCACTCTAGCCTCGCTATTTGATACACTACCGACGCTGATATCCAGGTTGAAAATGTCCTTTATAATATTTGCCACTTCTTTTTTCAAATTCTTGTAAAATCCACTTAATGCTGCAATTACTGACTTAACTCTTGGACCAAATGTGTCCGCAGTTACTCCTTCTTGTAGCTTGCTACTTTTTCTTTTTCCACATCTTTTGCAACGTCCATGCTCTAGTTGATATTCAACTACATACGGCTTGATTTCCGGCAAATCGACCTTTTGATGAGTATACGGATCTTTTGATACCGCAATTTCTCCTCCGCACTCACACGTATTGGGCAGTTCTATTTTTACCATCTCATCTGCCTCCATTTTAGGGCGGTAACTGCCTTTATGTCCAACCTGTGCTCCTACTTTCCTGTCACTTTTTGGCTTATTTTCCCTCATCTTATATAATTCTTTGGAGCTTGGTATAGATGAATTTTTTGAATTTAAGCCAAGCCTTTCTTTTAACTCAGCGTTTTCGATCCTTAGCGCTTTATTTTCTGCTTTAAGCTCTTCTATTTTTGTTTCTAACTTTTCTATAGTCTGCTTAAACTTTCGCAAAATTCTAAAAGATCAACCATATTACCTCACAGCCACTCTAGTTTACCTTTTTAGCATTCCTTGTCTACTCTTTATTTTACCGCCCGGCTGAATGGATACTTTTCTACAATATGTCTTACTGATTTCTCATCACCTCTACTAGCAGCAGAAAGCAAGGAAAAAGCAAAGCCTGGTGTTTTTGTTTGTGTAGCTAAATTTCTACTCTTCTCGCCTTGATCTTTTATTGCAGATAATATACTACGCAGTTGGTGTGCTTCTTGCACATTACCCAATGCAGCATTAACATCAGCAAGATCTTTTAATGTTTTAGTAACAGCGAAGTTACTAGGACCAAAACACTCTTCAAAGATTGGTAAAGCTATGTCTAATGCCTCTTTTTGATTTTTATAATCTTTTAACCCACCGTAAGTATCAGCCAAATCTTTTAATGTATAGCCAACCTTATGGCGATTGGGGTGATTATGAGGGTATATCTTCTCTTCTTCTTTTACAAGATCTATGAGAACTAATTTTAAACTTTCTAATGTCTTAGTTACAAGAGGGTGCTCAGATCCATGATTCCTTTTTTCAATAGCTAAAGCCTCCTTTAATAACTTTACTGCTTCTGAAAAATTATTTAATTTGTGATATACGCTACTCAAATTGCGTAATGTCTTTGCAATATTACCAGTATTGCCAGCAGCTTCTCTAATTGCTAACGCTCTTTCATATTGCTCTTTTGCTACTTCAAAATTATGGTAAGCATCACCATGAGGTATATTTCTATTTGCTCGCGCTCTCTCATATTGCTCTTTTATTGCTCCAAAATTATCTAAATTATGGTGAGCATTATGGTAAGACTTCTCTTTAATTTTTAATTCTCTTTCATAGTGCTTTTTTGCTTCTTGAAGATTACCTAAATTGTAGTGAGCATTGGCTAAACTGCTTATAGTAAAGGCTATTCTTATATCATCAGAACCGTAACATTTTTCTTCAATTTCTAGCTCTTCTTGATACAGCGCTTTTGTTTTTTCATATAACTTACGTGCTTCTCCATATGATTTCTTTTCCTTATGTAATTCTTCAAGAGCACAGCAATCATAACCTATATTACTTAATACTCCAGCCACTTCTATGCTATCATCACCATAATATTCTTTGAAAATATGTAGTGCTTTTTCATGAAAATCCATTGCTGTGTGAAAATACCCTTGCTTTCGTTCACCTTTCGCTTCCGGAGAGCTAGCAAAGCTATAATAAACACCCAATTCATTGCACACTATACCTATATCAACATTATTCTTATTGTAGGCTTGCTTGGTCTTCTTAAACGACTCTTCATTCTTCTCGCGGTAGCTTTGCAGTAAGTCTGCCTTAAATGACTTTTTATTCTTCTCATAGGTTTTTAAGAAGGTGTCTGCAAAGTATGTAGAAAAGTAGAAAAAAGGACAATTATGTGATACAAGGATAACTTTAACATGTATCCAAGTGACATAAAAGACAGTGAATGGGAAATTTTAAAGCCATATTTTGAGCCAAAAAAGACAGGTAGACCAAGAAAACACGATATTAGAACAATTATTAATGCAATAAGGTACGTAATGAGAACAGGCTGCCAATGGAGACAATTACCTAAGGATTTCCCACCATGGAAGACAATTTACAGTTGGAACACACGACTAAAAAACACTGGAAAATGGCAAGAAATACACGATATTTTAGTAAAAAAAGTAAGGGAGGTAGTTGGTAAAAGAGCCACACCATCAGTTGGAATAATTGACAGCCAATCAGTAAAAACGAC
Organism: Wolbachia endosymbiont of Ctenocephalides felis wCfeT; assembly: GCF_012277295.1. Taxonomy (NCBI): domain Bacteria; kingdom Pseudomonadati; phylum Pseudomonadota; class Alphaproteobacteria; order Rickettsiales; family Anaplasmataceae; genus Wolbachia; species Wolbachia endosymbiont of Ctenocephalides felis. The sequence continues at coordinate 540,756 of NZ_CP051156.1, read as the reverse complement.
TCAAAAAGGGGGGCCAGAGGTTACGATGCTGGCAAGAAAATAAAAGGTCGAAAACGGCATATTATTGTAGACACGCTAGGACTCGTGATTACGGCAGATGTACACAGTGCAAGCATCCAAGACCGCGAGGGAGCTTTAGATCTTCTGGTAAAAGCAAAACAAAAAATACCAACATTACAGAGGTTTTTTGCTGATCAAGGATACACAGGTAACCTTAAAAACAGATGCTTAATAAAAACAGGATGTTTATTTACAATAGCAAAAAAAGCTCCTAATATTGCGGGATTTGAGGTTATACCGAAGCGTTGGATTGTTGAAAGAACTTTTGCTTGGCTTTCCAATTTTAGGCGTATGAGTAAGGATTATGAGCATTCTCCTCAAACTTCGGAAACCAATATTTTCTTTAATATGACTACTATTATGCTTACTAAATTAGCTAATTCTTGAGTTTGCAGACACCTTCTAAGGCTTTCACGAATGACTCTTTTGCTTTTGGAAGATTATTTAAATCGCGATATACATTACCCAAGTGATGGAATACTCTACCTACCTTAACTTTAACATCAGTGCCTGTTTTAACATTAGTACTAGCCTTTTCAAAGACAGATAAGGCTTGTTTATACCTCTCCAAGGCTTGGTCAAACATTTCCTTTGCTTTTTGATGATAACCTTCTTTTTTCAAAGAATTTCCTTTAGCGTGGCAAATGCTGCCAAGATTATTTTGTATTTCAGCCCACTCAATATCGTTAACATGACCAGCAGATCTCAAATTCTCGTTAATTTTTAGAGCTTCCTCATACCTTTCTTGTGCTTCCTTCAGTCCTTCTGAGTTGTAACAAGCACTGCCTAATTGATTCGAAGTTTTAGCCATTTCTGCAAGATTATCTATAAGTTCTTGTTTACTTTTTACTGAATGCTGATTGCGTAATCTATGGTCTATTCCCACTCCTATATTTTCAGCCTCTTTAAGATATTTCTCTTGCATTCGTCTCCCAAGGTCTGTAACCTTGCGCAACTTGTAATTTTCAGGATTACCATAAGCTTCAGCTACTTTTCTTGCAGCTATAATTGTTTCTTGACGATAATAACCACGCCCTCTTTCAATTTTTAAATCATTTATTAATCTGTATCCATTCAGCCGGGCGGTAAAATAAAGAGTAGACAAGGAATGCTAAAAAGGTAAACTAGAGTGGCTGTGAGGTAATATGGTTGATCTTTTAGAATTTTGCGAAAGTTTAAGCAGACTATAGAAAAGTTAGAAACAAAAATAGAAGAGCTTAAAGCAGAAAATAAAGCGCTAAGGATCGAAAACGCTGAGTTAAAAGAAAGGCTTGGCTTAAATTCAAAAAATTCATCTATACCAAGCTCCAAAGAATTATATAAGATGAGGGAAAATAAGCCAAAAAGTGACAGGAAAGTAGGAGCACAGGTTGGACATAAAGGCAGTTACCGCCCTAAAATGGAGGCAGATGAGATGGTAAAAATAGAACTGCCCAATACGTGTGAGTGCGGAGGAGAAATTGCGGTATCAAAAGATCCGTATACTCATCAAAAGGTCGATTTGCCGGAAATCAAGCCGTATGTAGTTGAATATTAACTAGAGCATGGACGTTGCAAAAGATGTGGAAAAAGAAAAAGTAGCAAGCTACAAGAAGGAGTAACTGCGGACACATTTGGTCCAAGAGTTAAGTCAGTAATTACAGCATTAAGTGGATTTTACAAGAATTCGAAAAAAGAAGTGGCAAATATTATAAAGGACATTTTCAACCTGGATATCAGCGTCGGTAGTGTATCAAATAGCGAGGCTAGAGTGGCAGAAAAATGCCAAGAAGCATATGAGCAAATTGAGGAAGAGGTAAGCAAGAGCAAAATTTTACATATCGATGAAACTAGCCATTACAACAAAGGTAAACAGGGCTGGTGCTGGATGTTTGCGAGCAAAATAGGAAGTGTGATCAAATTGACAGAGTCAAGAGGGATGAAAGTCCTGGAAAATAGTAAATTTGGAAAGAATAACAACCTAGTAGTGACCGACAGATATGCAGCTTACAACTACTTTTCCAGCAAGAAAAGGCAGGTCTGTTGGGCACATTTAGCAAGAGATTTTGAAAGGTTGTCTCATAGTTGGAATAGCGAAGTGAAAGTTTTGGGGTATTATTTAAGGAATGTTGCTACTGAATTATTTGCATTGAAAAAAGCTCTGTTAAAGGATGAAATAGACACATTAAGGTTCATAAGAAGAGCAAGAAAATTACGCAAGCGAACGAGATATTACTTAAAGAATATATCAAATTTACCCGAGGCAATTGGAGCGTCTCGAGTAGCAAAAAATATCATGAAATCGGATCTGATGATGTGGAAATTTTTGGACGATCCAGAAAATATTCCACTGACAAACAACTATGCTGAGCGACAGATTCGGCATTACGTTGTTTACCGAAAAGTTTCATATTTTACACAATCGAAACGGGGAAATATGTTTCTTGAGAGGATAATTTCATTGTACTTGACTTGGAGGCAAAAGAAGTTAAATCCTTTTCAAAACCTACTGGCTATTGCTTCTTAAGCCATACACCTGAATGGATACTATTTCACCTCTACCATGTTTGGTATACTGTGCTAGTAAATGCTCACGTATATTCCATGTTCTCATAATAAAACATGTATCAACCATCAACGCAACACATGTTAACGCACATTGCAGTAAACTACTGGATATAAGGCAAGCAAGTGGCACTATGATTACCATTTCAAGAAATGGTATAATGTTTTTCTTCATTGCAAAAGCAGCGCCTTTTTTTAATCCATTGTACTGATTATTATCTTTTCCTTGTTTCTATAGGATATAGTTGTGTATACCATACTCTAGGTAGCTTAAAAACGCTAAATTAAAAGTTAAAAACCCTTTTGTTCCACAAAAAATTGATGATTTTAAATTATTGAAAGAATTTTTAGAGGAACGCTCAGATTGTTTGTTGCTTTCTTTGTTACAACCTTTATCGCAATTCTCACCCATACTATACCCCCCTTATGATTTATTTTTTAATTATACATAAAAAACTACTTTTATAAAATCAAAATTTATAATAAAATAAATCTATAAATATACTATATTATATAATAAAATGGCAATTGAGAGAACACTTTCGATACTAAAACCTGATGCGGTGAAGAATAACATTACAGGCAGTATAAATTCTTATATTGAAAAGTCTGGACTAAAGATTATAGCACAAAAGATGATGTTGCTAACAAAAAAACAAGCAGAGCTATTTTATGAAATTCATAAGGACAGGCCTTTTTTTGGTGAGTTAGTGGAATTTATGATTTCTGGTCCTGTGGTTGTGCAAGTTTTAATTGGTGAAAATGCGATAAGTAAGTATAGAGAAGTCATGGGGGCTACTGATCCAAAACAAGCGGATAAGGGCACCATTAGAGGTGATTTTGCTGAAGACATTAGTGAAAATAGAGTTCATGGTTCAGATAGTAAAGAAAACGCTATTAGAGAGGTGGCTTTCTTTTTCGCTGAGTGTGAATTAGTGTAAAACTATAATTATGTAGAATTTTCCACACATTCAATAATCTTATTTACTCTATTTAATACTTCGTTATATTCAGCTTGTTTTTCATTTTTGTGTTTTTCGCGCTCTTGATTAAGCTGCTTCGTTAATTCTAAAACTTTATCCTCAAGAGTTAGCGCTGCAAGTAGGAAATTTAATGCATCAGAGCCTTTACCTCCTGTTTTTTGAGATATAGACCTAACTAACTCATTAAAATTACTAGCGAGGTGTAGTAAATGATCCTTTTTCTCACTTTCGCAAGATATTTGATATGTATTATTACGTATAACTATTTCTACTACCTGCATAAAGACCTTACAGTATATTTACCTAATTTCCATTTATTAAGTCGGATAATTTTTTACTAGTACGAAAGTATGTCTTAAAATATTGATTTTTAGTAAACTTTTGTGATACTAGATTATTTAAGTTATAACTTCTAATTGAAAGAGAGCCAAAACCCCTTATTTCAATTCTATTGTGATTTCTTAATGCATCTGAAAGCACTTCAAAAAACTTGTCAATTATGGCAGTTATAGCTACCTTATCCAAAACAGGGTGCTTTTTTGCTATGTTTGCTATTATATCAGATTTTTTTGCCATTCATATCATTTAGCAGATAATATTATGTTATAGTCTTCAATGCCAAGTACTTCAACTTCTATTTTATCTGCAATAGAAAATCTCTTGTTTTCTGGTAAGTGTTCTTGATCTATTAAGAGAGTAATGTCATTTTCAGCCTCAACTACCAATCCACTGTCTTCTCTTTTACCTACAGTCACCTGCATTTTATCACCAACTTTAACTTTTTTTATCAGCTCTATAAGAGGGTCACGCTCTATCTGCTTAATACCAAGATAAATTTTTGCTCGATTGATATTTGCTCTTATGACTTTTGCTTCTACTTTATCACCCACATTATATTTTTTGATTTCCTCTAAGCCACTCTGCGACCAACTTAAATCTCTTGCGTATATTGTTCCTTCTACATTCTCGTCAATTTCAGGATCGCTAAAAGCGATAGATATGTACGAACCAGTGTTGTTTTTTATCTCACCAGAAACAATAGAACCAAGAGGATATTTATTTAGGAATGTTTGCCAAGGATTATCTGTACATCTTTTCATACTTAGGCTCATTCTATTACTTAGAATGTCAATGCTCAGAATGTGTACATGCACCTCTTGTCCTCTAGTTACAAGACTATTTACTGGTAAATTGCTCTTAACCCAAGTTATTTCTGATGAATGTACTAAACCTTCAATTCCAGGACTTAGCTCAACAAATAATCCATAATCTTCTATGCTTGTTACATGACCCTTGTTAACACTACCCACTGGGTACTTTGATTCAACGTCTTGCCAAGGATTATCTTCTAATTGTTTTACACCAAGGGAAACTTTTGTATTGTCTCTATCGATTTTTATAATTTTTACTTTTATTGTTTGACCACAAGCAAAAACTGCAGATGGATGGCTTACCCTACTCCAGGATATATCTGTAATGTGTAACAATCCATCTATTACTCCAACCGTATCTGATTCATGAATACCAACAAATACACCGTAATGAGTAATACTCTTTATTTTTCCTTCTATTATATCACCTTCGTTTAAAGATTCTAAGAACTTAACTTTTTCACCAGCATGTGATTTTTCCAGTACTAATTTTCTCGATACTACAATGTTACCCTGTTTTTTATCCATTTTTAGTACAATGAATTTTTGTTCAGTTTCAATAAGGTGCTTAGCGTCTTTTACTTGTTTTAGATCAACATGACTGAGTGGTAAGAAGGCACTGATTCCATCGCCAAGATCAACAATATAACCACACTTGATTGAGCGTTTAATCACTCCACTTACTTCAGCTTTTGTAACTGTATCATCTTCCAATTTGTTCCATTTTTCATCTCTGATTGCTTTTTCGCGACTGAGAACAACATTACCATGGTAATCCTCAGTTCTTTCTACATAAACTCTAATCTTACAACCAGCTGCAAATTCATCATTTGGCCCTAAATCTTTAATCAAAATTCTTCCATCAGATTTTAAGCCAACATCAACCACAATATCATTGGGGTTTATTCTAGTTACTACACCCTCTACTACATCTCCTTCTTTAATTTTATTAACAAAAGAGTCTTCGAATAAAACATTACCCTGGTCATCAGATTGGCCTTGTATATCATCTATAAACCTATTTGATGATAATTTTTTTATTGGTATAGACGGATTTACAGTAATGTTCATGCAATGTAACCTTTAATTTTAACTTTAATATAAACTTATAATTATATAATATTAATAGTTAGTTACAATCTATTCAAGAATAATTTATAGGGACGCTACAGGGCGATGTTACTACAAGAAGAAAGATGGATTAGATCGTTTGCTAGAAGATCAAGGCTTAGTCCAGAAAATGATAAAATGTTAGGGAAGTATTCTATTCAAGGTGATAAAGAGTCCATAAAAAAGATTATAGGTTTGCAGAGTAAAATATGTATAGAAATAGGTTTTGGTAATGGTGAGCATATTCTATATCAAGCACTTAATCAGCCAGATGTTTTATTTATAGGGTGTGAGCCTTATTTAAAAGGAGTGTCTCATCTATTAACTAGTGTAGTAAAGCATGATCTAAAGAATATTCTAGTATGGATAGAAGATGCAAGGAAGCTTATTGTTAACTTTCCTGATAAAAGTATTGAAAAGTTTTTTATTTTCTTTCCAGACCCATGGCCAAAACGAAGCCATAACAAAAGGCGATTGATTAATGCAGAATTTTTAAATTTATTGACAAAAAAGATGTCTATAACGGGAGAAACACTAATTGCAACCGATCATCCAGGTTATGCAGAGTGGATAGAGCTGTATATAGCGCAGTGTAATGATACAACCTATACACAAGATGATTTTGGAAGCTATGCTTTGACAAAATATCATAGGAAAGCACTACAAGCTCAGCGCAAAGTGAGGTTTTTTAGAGTGCTAGTGAAATCAGATATACTGTAACTGAAGTGGGTGCACCAAAGCTTCCATAAACTCCAAAATTACAACTTTAACGCTATCATTATGTGGCAACATACTTTTAAAGACCAGTTATTTCCGTTTTGGAAATAACTGATTTGTATATAATTTCCCATAATCTCATTAAAAAGTCGACGAAAGTTAAGAATATTAGATAAAATTTATATATTAATAATGATATTTTTAAAGAAAATAGAATGGGTGATTATAGTTATGAAATTAATAAAGATATTTTAATAATAAATCTTTCTTGTCATATTATGACTTGATCATAATATCCAGTTAAAAAGACCTGAATTCTAGCGTTTGACGCTAGAATTCAGGAATTTCAATTGAGCATAAATAATGAATATAAAAGTTATTTTGAATGGAATTTAAAGGCTGGATCGGCTTTGTTGCATAGCTAAAGTAAAAAGAACTGGGAGTTACTGACGAAATTCATTATAAACAGGCATTTAACCGACAAAGGAAAAATATGCCAGTCAAAATGAAAGTCAGTAACTGCTACGAATATAACAAATTTCTCCAAGAAAGAGGAAATATTTTTTATTACGTCAACGATGCCATAGAAAATTGGTACGAAAAAAGTCCCAAAATGGCCGGTAGCAACAATATTTATAGTGATAAAGTCGTAATTCTAATTCACATAATAACTTATTTGTTTAGAATAGGCCTAAGACAAACGGTGGGGTTTATAGCGGGATACCTTGAGCAAATAGGAAAAAATTTGCAAGTTATCAGCTATTCCCAGGCTTCCAGAAGATTCAAAAAGCTTAACTTAAAAATTAATGATCGAAGACATGATAAAAACAGTATGGAAAATATTGAGATCGCCATAGATAGCACTGGAATAAGCATCTACAATAATATTCCAGGCCATAGTAAGGCAAACGGTACAGATAGAAAGTACCGTGGCTATAAGCAAACAAGAAAATTGCATGTAATGCTGGAGATAGGTAGCAAAAAAGTCATAGCTGCAAAATACAGTAGTGGAGTTTATTCTGACCACTATGGAGCCTGTGATCTTATTGCAAGGGCTAATGCTAAATACAATATAAGCACACTATATGCAGACAGAGCATATAATCGAAAGAAGTTATACAAATTGTGCAATGAGCTTGGCATAAAGACAAAAATTCCTCTGCAAAACAATGCAGTGGAGCATCCAAAGCTGGATTATATGGCTGAGAGAAATTCTACAATCAAGCTCATAAAGTCATATGGTGAAGATGGTATGAAGAAGTGGAAAAAAGAGATAAATTATGGGAAGAGATCTTATATAGAAAGTTTTTTCTCGCGACTGAAGCAAACATTTGGGTTTAGTTTTAGGAACAAATCTGAGATTAACCGTGAGAAAGAAATGCTACTCAAGTGTTATTTGCTGAACAAATTTACTGAAATAGGCATGGCTAAATTTGAGATAGCTTCATGAATTTATTATGCATTGCCTCCTATCCAAAGAGCGATGCAACAAAGCCATCCCAGTGTCTGGGCACTGGGATGACACTCTTTTGTAGACAACTAGCCTAAAATGCAATGTTTGTACAGTTATGTCTACTGAATTACTATACAAATTTTTTTTTTACATTTACAACTTTACGTTGATCTTAATACTAAGTATAAACATCTTAAAAATTGTATGTGGGTTAATTAATATATAATGTATCTAAGCTATAATATATACTAAAGACATGTGTAAATACTAACATGAAAAGCTTGCTTGTAGAGAGGAATAGGACAGTAATACTATTACTTATAGTGATTTTTATCTTCGGCTCATATGCCTACGTAATGATGCCAAGAGAAAGCAACCCCGACATACAAATCCCCGTAATAAGCGTATTTGTTGGACTTCCAGGAATTTCCGTTGAAGACAGTGAAAAGCTATTGGCTATTCCAATAGAAAACGAATTAAGATCTATTGAAGGCGTGAAAGAATTAAAAGCAATAGCAACTAATAATGGTGCTCATATAATACTTAAATTCGGCACAGAATATGATAATAAAGAAGTTCTTGACAACGTTCGTTCAAAGCTTTCAAATATAAAGTCAAAACTACCTGTTGAAGCTGAGTCTCCGATAATCAATGAAATAAATTTGAGCTTGTTTCCCATATTGAATGTTGGCTTAATTGGTAATTTGCCAGAAAGAGCTTTAGTTGAAATAGCACGTAAATTAAAGAAGGAAATAGAGTCTTTGCCAAATGTCCTCAAGGTTGAAGTTGCAGGCATGCGCAAAGAAACAGTAGAGGTTGTAGTTGAACCTACAGTTCTAACAAAATATAATATTCAATCAAGTGAAATATTCCAAGCTATTGCAAGTAATAATAGACTTGTGGGAGCAGGATAACTAGAAAGCGATACTGGTAAATATTCAATCAAAATATCTGGATTATTAAAAGGTATAGAAGACATTATGAATATTCCTATCAGATCGCAAGGTGATGCAGTTTTGAAAATCAAGGATATAGCAAAGGTATACCCTAGATTTGAGGATCATGAAGGATTTGCTCGCATCAATGGATTATCAAGTGTTGTATTGGAAATCTCAAAACGCAACGGAAAAAACATAATAGAGACAGTAGGTCAAGTAAAATACTTAATGGATAAGGCAAAAGATCAGCTGCCTAACAATTTGAAAGTGGTATACTTAAATGATCAATCAAAAAACGTTCGTGATGTCTTGGATGACCTTGAAAATGGCATAATATTTGCTGTGTTATTAATACTGATCATAATAATGCTTTCAATGGGTACCAGAACTACCATTCTTGTTGCACTATCGATACCTGGCTCCTTTCTTATTGGGATAATTGCTCTCTATTCTATGGGTATAACCTTAAATATAGTTGTACTCTTTAGCTTAATCATGGCAGCTGGCATGCTAGTTGATGATGCAATTGTAATCAGCGAATATGCAGATAGAAAAATGACCTGCGGCATGGATAAAGTTGAAGCTTTTCACGTTGCGGTTCGTGATATGTTCTACCCCGTTCTATCATCTACGCTAACTAAATTAGCAGTGTTTTTTCCTCTGTTATTTTGGCCTGATACGGTTGGTAAATTCATGCAATATATACCGATTACGATAATTCTAACCTTGACTGGGTCACTCATTATGGCTTTGATTTTTATACCAACGCTTGGTGTAATATTTGGTAAACCGTCAGTAACCTCAGAGAAAGAAATAAACAAGATGAATGCCATAGAAAATGGTGAAATAGAAGGTGCTGGACCTATAATCAAGGCTTATGTGCGAGCACTAGAAAAAGTCCTCAATCACCCTAAAAAATTTATGTGCTCTGTTGTACTCGTATTGTTTTCATTTAGTGTACTGTATTTCACCCTTGGCCCAGGAGTGAAATTTTTTCCGAAAGTAGACCCAGATAATATCTTGATCAGTGTAAGAGCTAAAGAAAGGGATTTAATATTAAGGGAGGTAGAGGAGCGTATTTTGAGTGTTAAAAAAGAAATTCACGTCGCTTATGCAAGATCAGGAGCATTTTCAGATGACGTCATTGCCAGAATTCAGCTAGAACTCGCGGACTGGCGATTCAGGCGCAAGGCTAAGTATATATTAAATGATATCAGAAGTAGTGTGCAGGATATTAAGGGAATAATAGTTGATGTTGAGGAGGAAAAATCTGGACCATCGGCTGACAAGCCAATACAAATTAACCTCAGCGGGAATGCACAGAGTTTAGATTTGGCTGTAGAGAAAATTCTAAAACTGATGAATCAGCCTTCGTCTGGATTTATAAACATTCAAGACAGCAGGTCATCACCTGAGATAGAGTGGGATATGAGCATTGACAAGAGTAGAGCAACAAGCTCTGGAGTTAGTGTTGCAACGATTGGTGATTTTGTAAAAATGGTTACAAGCGGAGTGTTGATTGGAAAATATAGACCTAACAATCTGGATGAAGAAATTGACATAATACTTCGTTTTCCACGCAAGGATCGCAACATGAAGACTATAGATAATCTTTTTATTAATACGGTTAATGGCCCATACCCGATGAGCAGCATAGTGAAATACACTCCAGAGAAAAAGATAAATAGATTGAGGAGAATTGATGGATTACGCACTGTTGTAATTTCTGCTGACCTCAATTTTGGCTATCTTGTTGATGAGAGAATCAAATTTATTCAGGATTCACTTTCTCAAGATTGGGACAAAGGAGTAAAAGTTGATTTCAAAGGCGATAAAGAAGACCAACAGAAATCAAGTGCGTTTTTACTTAAGGCTTTCATATTAGCAATTACACTTATGATACTAGTATTAGTGACACAATTTAATAATGTGTATCATACGTTCATCGTAATGACAGCGGTGTTTTTATCTACTACATGTGTATTTTTTGTTTTTTTCATCACACACCAAGTTTTTGTTGTTGTTATGTGTGGTGTGGGAGTGATTGCTCTAGCAGGTATTATAGTCAACAATAACATATTACTGCTGGATGCTTTTCATCATCAGGTTAAGATGCATAAAAATAATATCAGGCAATGCATAATAAATGCCTCAATTTCTCGTGTAAGGCCAATGTTGCTGACTGTTGCAACTACGGTTCTTGGCTTAGCACCGATGATTACAAGATTAAATATAAATTTTTTTACATTATGAATCACATATGATGCACCGTCAAGTCAGTGGTGGGTTGATATTTCAACAACTATTGCAAGTGGAGTATTAGTTGCTACGATTTTGACATTATTCTTTACCCCAGCACTGCTCATGATGCAAAAAAACTTGACTTAGGTTAGCAATTATTTAATATTTAAAATAAGCCATTAAAGCTATAATTGTAACTAATTGATTGGATTTATTTGTATGAGCAGAAGGAGTGATAAGAATAACATGGTTGGAAGTTCTGATACAATCAGAGAAGTGAATGAACTTTCAGTTAAAATAGGTTTAAGTCCTGAAATCATAATTCAAGCATTAGAGAGTGCTATAAAAGCAGTAGCTCATCAGAAATATGGTGATAAAAGCAAAATTGTAGTTAATATAGATAGAAATACAGGTGAGATTACCTCGTATAGAAAATTGGGAGTAATTGAGGATGAGTCAAGCAAGGGAGATAGTACTACAATTAAGCTTACGCAGGCTAAATTAATAAAAAAAGATGCACAAGTTGGCGATACTATTCAAGAGAAACTTTCTCTTGGCACTGACCTCGCTTCAGCAAGAATCGCTCAACAAAAGATTGCTCAGATAATTAAAGATGAAGAATCTAAAAAACAATATGAAGAATTTAAAGATAAGGTCGGAGAAGTAAGATATGGTATCGTTAAACAAGTAGAATATTCAGATTTAATTATAGATATAAATGGTACTAGAGCATACCTTCCAATAAGGAATTTAATTGGTGGTGAGTCTTTTCGCGAAGGCGATAAAGTTAAAGCTTACATACAAGCTGTTAAACGTTCTGAGGATGGGCGTCAAATCATTCTTTCAAGGACTCATGAAGGTTTCTTAGAAGCATTATTACATCAAGAAGTGCCGGAAATTGCTGATGGATTAGTGGTAATTAAAGGTATAGCCAGGGATGCCGGCTCAAGATCAAAAATTGCTGTTTTTTCTCCTGATAGAAACATCGATCCTGTGGGTGCTTGTGTTGGAATTAAAGGAGATAGGATAAAAACTATAATACATGAACTAAATGGTGAGAAGATTGATGTTATAACTTACTCTTTAGATTTGGGGCAATTTGTTATTAAAGCCATTACCCCTGCGGAAGTATCAAAGGTGATTATTGATGAAGATGAAAAGTGCATAGAATTAATAGTTGCCGAAGATCAGTTAAGTCTTGCTATAGGTAAGAAAGGTCAGAACGTAAGATTAGCTTCAGAGCTTATTGGGTGGAAGATTGAAATATTAAGTACCCAACAAGAGTCGGAAAGGCGTAGTAAGGAGCTTACTCAATGTTCAGCATTGTTTGCTGAAGCCTTAAATTTGGAAGAAATAATGGGTCAGTTACTAGTAACAGAAGGTTTTTCTAGTGTGGAAGATATATATAACGCTTCAATTAAAGAGCTTGCTTCAATAGAGGGTTTTAATGAGGATATTGCAAACGAGCTTCACAACAGAGCAAATAAGTATTTAAAAGAAGAGAATGAGAAAAAAATAGATGAGCTAAAAAATTTAGGTATGGAGGATGATGTAGTTAATCTGCCCTTATCAATAGATGATAAAATTGCTCTTAGCAAACATGGCATTAAAACTTTAGAGGATGTAGCAGATTTATCAAGTTATGAGTTCTGCAGTATGCTTTCTTCTTCAGCGATTAATAAGGAAAATTTAAAAAATACGGTAGACTCAATAATTATGGAAGCTCGTAAAAAGCTCGGAGTAATATAATAGAATGAATGAAGATATTAGTAGTAAAAAATTAACACTTCAAGGCCTAAGTAAGCTTAAACTAAATATCGACTTGAGCTCTGCAGCAAGCCAAAGTACGGGAGCTACAATAGTTAAAAAAAGAAGAAAAAAATCTCATGATACAGAAGAACATGATTTACTTGATGAAGATAAGTTAGGTTCTTTAACTGAAAAAGAGCAAATTTCCCGTATCAATGCTGTGCAAAATGCCGCTCTATTAAAAGAAAAGAATCTGAAAGAAGAGCAAGAAGAAGAGGAAGAAGAGAGTAGCGAGGAGATTAATAAACCGGATACTCCATTTAAAGAATCAGCAGGTCCTGTGAAGTTAAGGGAAGATGGTGATATTGAGAACGAAAACAAAAGGCCTGCTAAAGTGAGTAAAGATACTTACTCTAAGCATTCAAAATTGATAATCGCGCAGGCAATTGATGAAAAGCTTGAACAACCTCCTGTATTTAGACAAAAATTTGGTATAAGAAGTAAAAAATCAAAATTTACTAAGGGTAAAAATATATCAAGGGAAGTGATTATACCGGACGAGATTACTATCAGAGAGTTATCTATTCGTATGGCAGAAGATAGCAAGAGTGTGATAAAAATGCTAAGGGAAGAAGTAGGTGAAAGTTATATGGTAGATGATTTGATAGATCCGGATATAGCACAAGAAATAGTGGAAAAATTCAATCATAAGGCTAAAAGAGTGAGTGAAGCTAATAAAGAAAAGGATTTACTTTTTGTAGAAAATCAAGCAAATTTGCCGAGGAAACCTAAACCGCCAATTGTTACTTTTATGGGACACGTGGACCACGGTAAGACCTCATTGCTTGATGCATTTCGTGAATCTAATATCGCAGAAAGAGAGTCAGGCGGAATAACTCAACACATAGGTGCTTATCAGATACTAACAAAGGGCAATCAGAGGATTACCTTTATTGATACACCAGGTCATGAGGCGTTCACAGCAATGCGTGCGTGTGGTGCCAATATAACTAATATTGTTGTGATAGTAGTTGCAGCGGATGATGGAATTATGAAGCAAACAATTGAAGCAATCAGCCATGCAAAGGCAGCAAATGTTTCCATTATTGTTGCTGTAAACAAAGTTGATAAAGCACAACCAGGCGATGTAGAGAAAGTAATCCATAGTCTACCACAGTATGATCTTATTCCTGAAGAACTGGGCGGTGACGTTATGGTTGTACCGGTATCAGCAAAAAAGAAGATGAATCTGGATAAATTAGAAGAAGCTATACTACTAATAGCTGAATTAACGGAATTGGAGGCAATAGAAGACTGTCGAGCTCTTGGATGGGTGCTAGAGTCTAAAATAGACAAAGCTAAAGGAATATCTGCCACGTTGATAGTTGAGGAAGGAACATTAAAAGTTGGTGATATGTTGGTAGTTGGCACGGTGTATGGTAAAGTGCGTAGTATGGTTAACCATATCGGTCAAAGAGAACAAGCTGCATTACCGTCTTCTCCAGTTGAAATTACTGGACTGAACAATGTACCAAATGCTGGGGATAAATTTGTTGTAGTAAATTCTGAAAAACAGGCGCGTGAAATTGTTGAGCATAGATTAGAGCTAATTAAGAAACAACAAGAAGATTCCGTAAGCGATGTTTTAGATATATTTAGCCGTAGTAGTAGCGAGATAGAAGAGCTGTCTGTAGTTTTAAAATGCGACGTAACTGGTTCTATTGAAGCAATTTCAAGTTCGATTGATAAACTTGGTAAAGATCAAGTCAAGTTAAATATTTTACACAAAGCGGTTGGGGGAATAACAGATTCGGATGTATTACTGGCTGAAGCGTCAAATGCAGTGATTTTGGCCTTCAACGTGAAGGTAGACACAAAAATAAGAGAGTTAGCAAAGCAGAAGGGTGTGGAAATACATACTTATAATATAATATACGAACTTATCGATGATATGAGGATGTATTTAACAAAAATGTTAAAGCCAGTGACAAAAGAAGTACGTGTTGGTTCTGTGTCTGTGAGGCAGATATTTAATACATCTAAAACTGGCAATATTATTGGATGTTATGTTAGTGATGGGGTGATAAAAAAAGATTCTCTAATCAGGATAATGCGCGATAATAAATTAATATATGAAGGAAAATTGAAAGCATTGCGCAGGTTTAAGGATGATGTTAAGGAGGTAGGTGCAAATTTTGAATGTGGAATATCACTGGAAGGTAGCGTTGATATTAAGGTTGGAGATGTACTGGAAGCTTATCAGTTAGTGCAGGAAGAAAGGGCATTGTAGTATGAAGAAGGAGATTAGAAACCTAAAAATAGCATCAGTGTTACATAGGGCAATCTCTAGGGTTTTAATAGAAGGGCAGTTATTTTCTAAGAATGTAGCAATATCTGATGTTAAATTAAGTAAGGATTTAAAAAAAGCAGATGTCTATGTAGTTTTATCTTCATTAAGTGGGGAGGATTGTGATATTAATGCTATTGTTGATGAAATGAATCAATCTGCATGGTCAATACGCAAATCTATATCGAGTGAGGTTGATTTACGCTTTATGCCTGAGTTGGTTTTTAAGCCTGATTTAGCATTTGATAATTTTATTAACGTAAATAACATATTAAATAACTCTGATGGACTTTAATAGTTATTTTTCATTGATGAGATTGCATAGTCCAACAGGTTTGTGGCTTGTATTGTTCCCAAGTTTGAGCGGTATCCTTTTAGCTTCAACCTCTTTATCAGGACAGACTTTTTTTTACCTTGTTTTATTCACTATAGGTGCATTTTTAATGAGGCCTGCCGGGTGCATAATTAATGATATATGTGATAGAAAAATAGATGCATATGTTGAACGAACAAAAGATAGACCACTTGCAAGTGGTACATTAAACGTAAAGCAAGCCTTGGTCCTACTTTTATTATTGTTATCTATCGCTTTGATAATATTGCTACTTACCAACAAAACTACACTTATACTTGGAATAATTTCAATGTGTATGATAGCCATCTATCCTTTACTTAAGCGTTATGTTTGGTGGCCACAATTATTTTTAGGTTTTACCTTCAATATGGGGTCATTAATGGGTTGGGCAGCAATAAAGAATCAAGTTAGCATAGAGCCAATACTTTTTTATGTAGGATGCATTTTTTGGACACTTAGCTACGACACCATATATGCTCATCAAGATAAAAAAGATGATGAAAAACTTGGAATGAAATCAACTGCATTATATTTTGGTGATACAACAAAATCGTGGTTGAAAAGGTTTTATTTAATAACTCTCATGGTGTGGCTGTATGCTGGCATTTTATCATCATTAAATAATGTTTTTTTTATTGCTCTACTTGCTGTAGGACTGATATTCCGTCACCAATATAAAAATTTTAACCCTGATGATCCCAGTCAGTGCATGTCCATATTTAAAAATAACTCCTATGTAGGGCTATTGCTTCTTTTTGGTATCTTTTTGGATAGAGTAGTAAATTTATAAACTTTTATTACTTTCCGTTGAGATTATTTCTTAGAAGATCTGGACGACTGGCTTCAATATTACTGCTTGGTTGTTTGCGTTGAGCACAGTATTTAAGTGCTGTCTTAACAGCAACAGTTACAAATAGACAAGCCGATGCTCCAATAATAATTCCATCTCTCCAGCCTTCATTATAACCTTCGCTACAACCTTCGTTATAACCCTCATTATAACCTTTATTGTAGTCTGTAGTACAACTTATGTGTTGTTCGGTTTGCTGTCCAGAAATATATTGATAAGCATATTCTGTTACCTTTGTTGCCAAAAACGCTACAGGTGCCCCTAATGCAGCTTTTATAGTAACATCCGTAATATCTTTTATATTCATTACTTTTTCTTAAAAATCAAATTTACTGATTTCCTTGTTGTTGTCTTGACAAAATTCTGTAGCTTTTGCAGGTTTAAATTTACTAGATCAGTTGCTATATACACCAGCAAGGATAAATAAGGCTTGCGTTATGGATTTAAATAAATTTACCGAAAAAGCAAAAAGCCTGATTCAAAGTGCTCAGATGAAAGCACTGGGAGCTGGGCATCAGGTTTTTAGACCTGAGCATATGTTAAAAGCAATGCTTGATGATGGGCTGGTCCAGGACTTAATAAATGCATGTGATGGAAATGTGCAGGATATTACCGCTGCTGTTGATAATACAATAAAAAAATTGCCAGTAGTTGATGGTCCAGGAGGTGGTGGTCTTCAGCTTTCAAGAGAAGTGGCAAAAGTTTTTGATGATTCGCTCGGTATTGCTAAGCGTGGTAAAGACTCTTTTGTCACTGTTGAACGCTTACTGCAGGGTTTGGCTGCACAAACAGATTATCCTGCAGGCAAAATTCTAAACGAAAACGGTATTACACCGAAAAAATTGGATTCAATTATTACAAAAATGAGAAATGGCAGTAGTGCAGATTCACCAAATAGTGAGGAAAAATTAAACGCTGCAAAGAGATATACAAAAGATATTACAGAGCTTGCTATGCAAGGAAAGCTTGATCCTGTGATTGGCCGTGATGAAGAGATTAGAAGGACAATGCAAGTATCACTTCGGCGTACAAAAAATAACCCAGTGCTGATCGGTGAGCCTGGCGTTGGAAAAACTGCAATAGTTGAAGGTCTTGCAAACAGAATTGTTGCAAACGACGTGCCACTTGGGCTTCTGGGTGCAAAGGTTTTGGCTTTAGATCTTGGTGAGCTAATTGCTGGAACTAAGTTCAGAGGGGAGTTCGAGGAAAGGCTAAAAGCGGTTATTAATGAGGTTTCAAAAGCAGATGGTAAAATTATATTGTTCGTAGATGAGTTGCACACCTTAGTTGGGGCTGGGGCAACAAGTGGTGCAATGGATGCCTCCAATCTACTGAAACCTGCTCTTGCGCGTGGAGAAATCCGTTGTATAGGAGCTACAACTCTGGATGAGTATCGTGAACATATAGAAAAAGATCCAGCCCTTGCAAGGCGTTTTCAGCCTGTTTTTATATCTCAACCAACTGAAACTGATACTATTTCTATATTGAGGGGCTTGAAGGAAAGGTATGAAGTGCATCATGGAATTAGAATCACAGATGGAGCAATAATTGCCGCTGCAACGCTATCTAATAGGTACATAACTGATAGATTTTTACCTGATAAAGCAATTGATTTAATTGATGAGGCGGCAAGTAGAGTAAGAATTGAAATGGATAGCAAACCTGAAGTTATTGATGAGCTTGATAGAAAGATTGTCCAACTAAAAATCGAAGCAGAAGCTCTAAAAAGAGAAAGCGATGAGAGCTCTAAACAACGTTTGAAAAGGATAACCGATGAAATCGAAAGCTTGGGCGGTAAATTTGCCGATCTAAACAGCAAATGGCAAATAGAAAAAAATAGAATAGCAAAAATACAAAGTATTGCTGAGAATTTAGATAATGCGAGAAAAGAACTAGAATTAGTGCAACGAAGTGGAAATTTAGGCAGGGCAGGAGAATTGATGTATGGCGTAATTCCTCAGCTTGAAGATGAATTGGAGAGTCAGGAGCAAGTGACTGACAATTTTTTGAAAAAAGAGGTAACAGAAGGTGATATTGCAAACATTGTTTCAAAATGGACGGGAATACCAGTTGAAAGCATGATGCATAGCGAAAAAGAAAAGCTTCTTAATATGGAAAAAGAGATCGGTCAAAGGGTAATCGGACAGAAAGATGCAATAGAAGCAATAAGTAATGCAGTTAGGCGCTCACGCTCTGGTGTGCAAGATACTAATAGACCTTTTGGTTCATTTTTATTCTTAGGACCAACAGGTGTTGGTAAAACAGAGCTTGCAAAAGCCCTTGCTGAATTTTTATTTGATGATCAGTCAGCGCTTCTGCGTTTTGATATGTCAGAATATATGGAAAAGCATTCTGTTTCAAAGCTGATTGGTGCACCTCCGGGGTATGTTGGTTATGAGCAAGGTGGAAGATTAACTGAATCAGTGAGAAGAAGACCGTATCAGGTTATTTTATTTGATGAAATAGAAAAAGCACATGCGGATATATTCAATTTGTTGCTGCAAATTCTGGACGAAGGAAGGCTGACTGATAGCCATGGCAAATTTATTGATTTTCGCAATACTATTTTGATTTTAACATCTAACCTTGGTTCTGAAATAATGCTGAAAGGAGATTCTGATTCTACAAAAGATCAGGTTATGCAAATAGTAAAATTAGCATTCCGCCCAGAATTTTTGAACAGGTTAGATGAGATTATAATGTTCCATAATTTGACGAAAGATGATATCTCTAAAATTATTGATGTACAATTTTCTTACTTGCAAAAAATACTGGCTAAGCGTAAACTTAGCATAAGTTTATCACCAGAGGCTAAGGACATAATAGCAGAAATTGGCTATGATCCTGAGTATGGGGCAAGGCCTCTAAGACGAGTAATACAGGAACATATTCAAGATAATCTAGCTAAGTTAGTTTTATCAGGGGAAGTAGTGGAAAATGATAATTTAATAGTGTACGCTCTTAATAATGAAATCTTAGTTAAGAAGGTTTAAGTTAATTGTGTATTTTTATTTCTAAAAATGTGTGTAGATCATAATGTTGATACTGAGTCTCTATTTAAGTTAGCTGATCAAGAAGGCCAGCAAGAAAATATCAAAGAATTTATTAAATATTTTTATAGTTTTGTTTATAAAAGCGACCTAAAAGCCAATGATAAATTTTTGTTATATATTGCAAAGGATGCATATGACTTTGTTCTTAAAAAAGAGAAAGAAGAAAGTAAATTAGCAATTAGTAATGTAAATGATATACCAGGAATAGAAGGCAATTTCACTACAATAAAAGTAGCAAATGATGATATGCCATTTCTAGTGGACTCTATAATTGGCACTGTTAAGGCACACGATTTAACTATATGCTATTATAGCAATAGCATAGTCAATATTCAAAGGAAAAACAGCCTAATTGATGAAATTTATCCACTAGAAGAAGATAGTGGAGTTAAGGAATCAGTTATATATATAGTTATCAAGGGTATAAGTGATAGCTTTGTTGATACACTGGAGCAATCTCTGCAAAAGACTCTACAGGCAGTGAATTGTACGGTAAAAGATTGGCAATTGATGCTTCATAAGCTTGATGAGGCAAGCCTGTCTGTTGTACTTGATACTGAGCTCCAGAAAGAGGAAAAGATGCAGATTCCAACATTAAGCGCTGAGATGGAAATGAACCCAAGTGAAGGAAGAAATTTCTTAAGCTGGCTTAAAAACAACAATTTTGTGTTTTTAGGTTATCAAGAGTGTGTTGCCGGTCAAGATGGAAAGCTTGCCCCTAATGATAAGGAAAATCTTGGCCTGATTAGAGCAAGTGAAGAATACCAAAATATGTTAATTCCTTCTGCGGATCTTGGTTTTTTATACATATTAAGATCAGATTTAATTTCGATAGTGCATAGGCGTACATATATGAATTGCATAGGAATAAGGGAATTTGATGATCAGCAAAATATTGTAAAGGAAAGGCGTTTTTTTGGATTATTTACCTCTGTAGCTGAAGTGCAAGATATTCGCACTATTCCAATAGTAAAAGATAAAGTGAAAATCATAGAAAAAAATGCAGGATTTGTAACAGGAGGTCATAATAACAAGGCATTAATTGCCATTCTGCAAGCATTCTCATGCGATGAGTTGTTTCAATCCAACGAAGAAGAATTATTTCAAATCTGCATTGCAATTATGTCTCTTGCAATAAGGCCAAGAGTCAAGTTGTTCTTAAAAAAGGTAGGAGTTTTTGTTAGCTCTATAGTGCTTATACCAATGCGTTATGCTAGTGCTAGGTTAATGTTTAAAGTACGTGATATATTGAAAGATGAAATAGGTGCAGAAAGCTCAGATATTTATAACAATCACATTATTAATGAATATGACTTAATGAAGCTTCATGTAGTGCTTAAAGTAAAGGATGCTAGCATTACTGAAGATGAAGTCTTGCGTATTGAAAATAAATTGAGAAATATTACAGAAAAGTGGGAAGATCGCTTTATAGAAAATTTATACAATACCTTCAGTACTGTTGACAATATATTCATCCGTTACTCTAAAGCATTTCCGATAAGCTATCAGGATAGTTTTGAACCTCAAGATGCATATTATGATATGAAGAAATTGGAAATAGTTAGAAAGAAAAAAAGCAGCGAAGTGGATTTGCGCCTTACTCGCGATAATCTGAACTATCAGTTAAAGGTTTACACTCCAAATAACGAAGGTCTTGAGCTGTCGAAGATATTAAAAATCACTAAAAACTTGGGAGCTAAGATTCTTTCTCATAATGGCTATTACATAGATATCAATGGTGGGATATGGATACATCATTTCGTATTATCAAGGGTCGATGAACTAGTTGATAACATCACTCTGAAGGAGCAATTTGAAATAACGCTTACCAAAGTATTTAGCAGAGAAATTAGGAATGACTATTTTAATAGTTTGATCATTATTGCTGGACTGAAGTGGAAAGAAGTGCTCTTAATTAGAACATTAAGTGCTTATTTAAAACAGATATCATTTAACTATAATCAAGAATACATTCAGAAAGTAGTTGCAGAGTATCCAAAAATTACAAAATATTTAGTGCAACTATTTCATGTAAGATTTGATCCTAGTATAGACATTGATAGAGCGGAAACTACGGAAATTTTTAAAGAAAAAATAGAGGAGCTTTTAAAGGAAATCAGCAATGTATCACATGATTACGTCTTGCGCTCAATGTTTAATCTAATAATGGCTATTTTGAGAACCAGTTATTATCAGGATGAAAAGCCATATTTATCGACAAAGTTTGATTCGAGTAAGATCAGCGGGTTACCTGATCCTCGGCCTTATCGCGAATTATATGTTTATTCAAGTCTCTTTGAAGGAATACACTTAAGAGGAGGGAAATTAGCGCGTGGTGGCTTAAGATGGTCGGATAGAACAGAAGATTTTCGCACTGAAGTTCTTGGATTAATGAAGGCCCAGATGACAAAAAATGCAGTTATTGTGCCTGTTGGTGCAAAAGGCGGATTTGTAATAAAGCATGTTTATAAAGATAAGAATACCTTAAGAGAGAAAGGTGTTGAATGCTATAAGAATTTCATTAGGGGTATGCTTGATATCACCGATAATGTAGTAGATGGTAAGATAGTTTTACCAGAAAACGTAATTCGCTATGATGAAGATGATCCATATTTAGTAGTTGCGGCAGATAAAGGAACTGCTGCCTTTTCTGATTATGCTAATCAGATCTCCTCTGAGTATAATTTTTGGCTTAGTGATGCATTTGCATCAGGCGGCTCAGCAGGCTATGATCACAAGAAAATGGGCATAACGGCAAGAGGTGCTTGGATTGCAGCACAGAGGCATTTTTGGAAAATGAATAAAGATATCTACCAAGAGGCAACTGTCGTTGGAATCGGTGATATGGCAGGTGATCTTTTTGGTAATGGCATGCTGCTGTCAAAGAATATGCGTTTAGTCGGCGCATTTAATCATATGCATATCTTTATTGATCCAAACCCTGATGCAAAAAAAAGTTTCACAGAACGCAAACGTCTCTTTAAATTACCATCTTCAACTTGGATGGACTATAATAAAGATCTAATTTCTAAAGGTGGCGGGGTTTTCGCGCGCAGTAGCAAACAGATAAATATTTCTCAAGAAATGAAGGAGTGTTTTGGCATTGGTGAAGATACATTATCTCCTAGTGAATTAATCAGATATCTGCTCAAGGCGGAAGTGGACTTCATATGGAATGGAGGAATTGGCACATTTATCAAGGCAAAAAACGAGAGTCATGGTATGGTCGGTGACAAAGCAAATGATGAGTTAAGGATAAATGGTAAGGATATTAGAGCTTCTATGTTTATAGAAGGCGGAAATTTGGGATGTACACAGCTCGGAAGAATAGAATATGCTGAAAAAGGTGGGTATATAAACGCAGATTTTGTCGATAATTCAGCAGGTGTTATATGTTCTGATCTTGAGGTTAATATCAAAATTGCATTTGTTTCAGCTATGAAAGATAGCGGCATTTCTTTAGAAAAAAGAAATGAAATACTGGCCAGCATGGTGGATGAGGTCGCATTCAAGGTGCTTGAGGATCACAACAGAATTGAGACAAAGGCATTACTTCTTGAATGTTTGCAAACTAAAGAAAGAGTGGAGCAGCATCACAGATTATTACTCAATTTAGAGAAATCTGGACTGTTAAATCGCGCTGTAGAATTTCTTCCAACAGACGAAGAAATAGCCGGAATGCTCACCGGAAGTGGTGGTTTTAGCTCTCCTCAGCTTTCCGTCCTTATGTCTTATGCTAGAACCGCAATAAAAAACGAAATTATACACTCTGACTTGCCTGAGAAGGACTTATTATGCAGTGACTACTTACTAAATTATTTTCCACAGAAGATGGTAACGGAGTTCAAAGATTCCATATTAAAACATCAGCTTCGTAAGGAAATTATTTCCACTTGCATTGCAAACGATGTAGTAAATAGAATGGGTTGTGTATTTATTAATAATCTTGTTGAGAATACTAGAGTGAAAGTGCACGAGGCGGTTAATATATATATTGTTATTAGTCACTTATATGATTTGAATAGTCTATGGCAGAAAATTGACGAATTGGATGGAAAAATTGATGTTAATTCATATCTGCAAATAGTAAGGAATATGCAGAAGTTTATTGGTAGAGTATCATTTTGGTTGGTAAAAAATCTTGGTAAACTAAATCTCACAGAACTAGATGATGTAATAAAGTTCAGAGATGTAATTGAAACTTTGCGACAAAATTTGACTGATGTTTTGGATGAGCGCCTACAGAAAGTCTACAGCAGTGAGCTTACTTCCTTATTAGAGCTCAATATAGGTAAAGACTTAGCAGAGAAAATTGCTGATCTGTATGTTCTTGTTTATGCGCTAGATGTTATAGCTGTTACTGAGCAGGCATCTTTGCCTATTCTTGACACTGGCAAAATATACTTTGAATTGCAATCACTGCTAAGATTTGATCTGATCAGAAATATCGCTATCAAAATGAAAAGTCGTTCTTCCTATTGGGATCGCAGCTTGATCAATGATTCGTTAGACGATCTGAGCGATTACCACCATAAGCTGACTGTTGAAGTCATAAAAGCTGCTGGTGATAAGAAAAATAAAGTCCAGATTTGGGCACACAATGACAATGGTTACATAGAAAGTTACAATAATTTTTTAGATGAGATGGTCGCCTCTAAGCTTGATTTAAGCAAATTAATATTCATAATCAGAAGAATTAAATTTGTAGGAAAATGTTTAATATAGGCTTTGCAGAAATTTTGGTAGTAGGGTTAGTTAGCATAATTGCTCTTGATAAAAGTAAGGTGCCTGTATTTATTGATCTTATTAAAGGTATATATAGATATTTTCTAATTATAAAATCTAAAGCTAAAAAATTGCTGAAAGATGCTGGGATTGAAGATTTATATAAGGAATGTGATACTGAAAAAATAAATTATATAGTTGGTGAAGATGGTAAGCTTTATCCTGCTTACGAAACAGAATCTTTATCAAAAGCTAAATTCCAAAAGAGGCAAAATGACAGCAAAGATACTGGTAGTAGATGACATAGCATCTAATGTAAAGCTTTTAGAAGTTAGGCTGAAAGCAGAATATTATACAGTTATTGTAGCCCACGATGGTGAAGAGGTTATGGATTTAGTAGAAAGCCAGCAACCTGACATCATATTGCTTGACATTATGATGCCAAAAATGAATGGCTTTGAAGTATGTAAAAAGCTAAAGAGTGACCCTTCAACGACCCATATACCAATAGTTATGGTAACTGCACTGCATGACACTCACGATAGAGTGCAAGGTATTAATGCTGGTGCAGATGATTTCCTTACTAAACCAATAGATGAAACTGCTTTGTCTGCGCGCATCAAGTCACTTACACGTCTAAAAATGATTATAGATGAATTGCGCTTGAGAGGAGAAACTAATGCTGAGATTGGTGGAATAGCGGGAAGTAGCATCATGGATTATTCCAATCAGATTTTTGATGCTAATATACTTGTAATTGATGAGGATGTTTTTCAAGCAGAACAAATAAATAATATTTTGAAGCACCGTTTTAAATCAATTAAAATATTAAATGATCCGATGGAAGCTCTAGAGGTTGGTATTAAAAACAATTACAATTTGATTATTTCTGATATACACTTTTCAAAAACTGATGGTTTGCGCCTATGTTCTGAGTTTCGTAGCAAGGTGGAAACACGTTATACACCAATTCTGATTCTTTCTGAGGATTATGACAAAAATAACCTAGTTAAAGCACTTGATGTGGGTGCAAGTGATTACCTAGCAGTACCTCTAGATGAAGGTGAGTTAATAGCAAGGGTTAATCTGCAGGTAAAGCGCAAAAGATATCAAGATGCTCTGAGGATGAACTTATTCAATAATGCAGAAATGTCTATAAAGGATCCTCTAACTAATTGTTACAATAGAAGATATTTTGACACGCATTTAAAAAATATTGTTAAGGATTCTGTAGAGAAGTGTCGAAATCTATCCCTTATGATGATTGATATAGACCATTTTAAGGCAGTTAATGATGATTTTGGACATAATGCTGGAGATGAGCTTTTAAAGCAAGTTTCAAAAAGAATTTCTGAAAATATTAGAGTAACAGATTTACTGGCAAGATTTGGTGGCGAGGAGTTTGTTGTTGTAATGCCAGATACAAATATATCAAGTGCATGTTTCATTGCAGAAAGAGTCCATGAAATTATTGCTAAGACGCCATTTAAACTTTTAGGTCAAGATACAGAGCATGAAATAACTGTAAGCATTGGAGTAGCGGAAATGGAAAGTTCTGATCTATATAATACAAAGCAATTCATAATGCGTGCTGATAAACACCTATATAAGGCAAAAAATAGCGGCAGAAATAAGGTGGTTGTTGATTAGGCTTCCTTACTTTTTGCTCTTGTATCCATTCAGCCGGGCGGTAAAATAAAGAGTAGACAAGGAATGCTAAAAAGGTAAACTAGAGTGGCTGTGAGGTAATATGGTTGATCTTTTAGAATTTTGCGAAAGTTTAAGCAGACTATAGAAAAGTTAGAAACAAAAATAGAAGAGCTTAAAGCAGAAAATAAAGCGCTAAGGATCGAAAACGCTGAGTTAAAAGAAAGGCTTGGCTTAAGTTCAAAAAATTCATCTATACCAAGCTCCAAAGAATTATATAAGATGAGGGAAAATAAGCCAAAAAGTGACAGGAAAGTAGGAGCACAGGTTGGACATAAAGGCAGTTACCGCCCTAAAATGGAGGCAGATGAGATGGTAAAAATAGAACTGCCCAATACGTGTGAGTGCGGAGGAGAAATTGCGGTATCAAAAGATCCGTATACTCATCAAAAGGTCGATTTGCCGCAAATCAAGCCGTATGTAGTTGAATATCAACTACAGCATGGACATTGCAAAAGATGTGGAAAAAGAAAAAGTAGCAAGCTACAAGAAGGAGTAACTGCGGACACATTTGGTCCAAGAGTTAAGTCAGTAATTACAGCATTAAGTGGATTTTACAAGAATTCGAAAAAAGAAGTGGCAAATATTATAAAGGACATTTTCAACCTGGATATCAGCGTCGGTAGTGTATCAAATAGCGAGGCTAGAGTGGCAGAAAAATGCCAAGAAGCATATGAGCAAATTGAGGAAGAGGTAAGCAAGAGCAAAATTTTACATATCGATGAAACTAGCCATTACAACAAAGGTAAACAGGGCTGGTGCTGGATGTTTGCGAGCAAAATAGGGAGTGTGATCAAATTGACAGAGTCAAGAGGGATGAAAGTCCTGGAAAATAGTAAATTTGGAAAGAATAACAACCTAGTAGTGACCGACAGATATGCAGCTTACAACTACTTTTCCAGCAAGAAAAGGCAGGTCTGTTGGGCACATTTAGCAAGAGATTTTGAAAGGTTGTCTCATAGTTGGAATAGCGAAGTGAAAGTTTTGGGGTATTATTTAAGGAATGTTGCTACTGAATTATTTGCATTGAAAAAAGCTCTGTTAAAGGATGAAATAGACACATTAAGGTTCATAAGAAGAGCAAGAAAATTACGCAAGCGAACGAGATATTACTTAAAGAATATATCAAATTTACCCGAGGCAATTGGAGCGTCTCGAGTAGCAAAAAATATCATGAAATCGGATCTGATGATGTGGAAATTTTTGGACGATCCAGAAAATATTCCACTGACAAACAACTATGCTGAGCGACAGATTCGGCATTACGTTGTTTACCGAAAAGTTTCATATTTTACACAATCGAAACGGGGAAATATGTTTCTTGAGAGGATAATTTCATTGTACTTGACTTGGAGGCAAAAGAAGTTAAATCCTTTTCAAAACCTACTGGCTATTGCTTCTTAAGCCATACACCTGAATGGATACCTGCTTGTGTAATGGCTGGAACGGCATTTGCATTATTGAGACAAGTGTTAATAACAAGACTCATTATAGTTCCAGCCATTACACAAGCAATGAAACACACAGCACAAATTACAATAGTAGCACCAATAGGACTTGAAGCAGCACCAATAGGGTTTTAATGAAGCAGTTACTATAAAATATACTGCTGCTGACCCCGTAGCCACGCCACCTCCTACACCAATGCCAGTAATGCAGTAACTTCTATTAGTTTTTGGTTGAACAGGAGGATCATAGTAACCGTTAATTACACATTCTGGAAGCTTCTTTCTTAGTTCTAGTACATCTTTGTCACTAACTTTGGTGTGTGATAAATCAAGCCATTTAAGACCTTCAAGCTCCATGAGAGGCTCGATGTTACTAACTTCGGTGTGTGATAAATCAAGCCACCTAAGACCTTTTAGCTCCTTGAGAGGCTCGATGTTACTAACTTTGGTGCGTGACCGCATTAAGCTCCCAAAGTTTTGTACATTTAATAAGGGGGCTGATATCACTAATCTGGGTATGTGATATATTAAGCCTCCAAAGCTTTATATCATAAAGAGGGCTGATGTTACCAATCGAAGTATTTG
The DNA here is from genome assembly GCF_012277295.1 of Wolbachia endosymbiont of Ctenocephalides felis wCfeT. Taxonomy (NCBI): domain Bacteria; kingdom Pseudomonadati; phylum Pseudomonadota; class Alphaproteobacteria; order Rickettsiales; family Anaplasmataceae; genus Wolbachia; species Wolbachia endosymbiont of Ctenocephalides felis. The sequence goes on along the minus strand of NZ_CP051156.1, from coordinate 512,740 downwards.
ATACATCAAGCTCCCAAAGCTTTTTAAACTGACTCAAATACTTAGCTAATTTTTTTAGATCTTCATCTCCAATCTTTTCTCCTACTAAGAAACACTTTTCTAACTTAGAAATCTCAAATTTTTCATCTTGGCACTTTATTTCAAATATCTCTCTTAAAATATTTTCTAGTGTCTTAGGTTTGTTTTCTAAAACATTTTCTTGTGTCTCATCAGATTTGTCTTTTAAAATATTTTCTAGTGTCTTATCAGGTTTGTTTTTCTTCTCTTTTAAAGATATGGAAACACCATTTATCGAACCCTTCTCATCATAAGTATAACCGTAAGCATAAACATATTCGATCATTTTACTCTCCTATTAAAAATACTATTAATAATATATAAATTTTATCTGATATTCTTACTTTTATCAAGCTTATTAACAATAATTATGGCAAATTATAGAAAAAGCAGTTATTTCCGTTTCGGAAATAACTGCTTTAGAAATATGAAAATAAACTTTGAGCTCGTAAAATGTCTCTCTTACTGCTATAATTACATTAGGTATATTAAATGTGTATGGATATTATAAGAACAATAGAAGAAAAGATTCGCAGCTCAATAAACGTAGTTAATATCGATGTGATCGATGAATCTACAAGACATGCAGGTCATCATTTTACTTCATCTGCATCATCTTCGCATATAAAACTGATATTAATATCTGATGATTTTAACGAAATGGGTACTCTAAAGAGGCATAAGTTAATCTATGATCTATTAAATAGTGAGATAGAGCTAATCCATGCAATTTCTCTTCATTTGTATACGCAAAGCGAATACAATTTGAAAAACAAGTAACGAAAACGTGAAGGAAGAGTCTTTATTAGTTAAAGCCGGAAGAAGGTTTGCAGATTACAAAGGTTCTATGAATCCACCTATTTATCACTCCTCAACTATATTATTTCCTACTTACAATGACTACTTAAGTGCAGCAAATGGGGAAAGTATATATGATGTAATAAATGATGGTGTTGCAAGAGATTACAGTTATAGCAATGTGGGCACTCCCACCGTTCATTATTTTTCTAATGCACTTGCTGAAATTGAAGGTAAAGGGCAAGCGTTAATCTATCCTTCTGGACTTTTTGCGCTTACTTTTGCAATTTTAACTTTTGCTCAAGCTGGTTCACATGTTTTAATTCAAGACAATAGCTATTATCGACTTAAAAGGTTTGCTCAAAATGAGCTACTAAAAAGAGGTGTAGAAGTAACTTTTTATGATCCAACAAAAGATATATCTCATCTTATTAAGAATAATACCTCACTAATAATGATTGAAACTCCTGGTTCCGTAACGTTTGAAATTTCAAATGTAAGGCACATAGTAGAAGTTGCTAAAGAGCACAGGATAATAACAGTTTGTGACAATTCATGGGCCACTTCCTTATTATTTAAACCTCTTGATTATGGTGTTGATGTTGCACTATATGCAGTAACAAAATATATTGCAGGTCATTCAGATTTAATTATGGGAGCAATGATTGCAGAAGGTGAGGTTTTTAAGTTGCTTTATGAGAATTATAAAAATTATGGAGTAACTATTCAGTCGCAAGACTGTTATCTCGCGCATCGTGGGCTTAGAACACTGAACGCACGTATGAAGCAGCATCAGAACACGACAATGAAAGTGGTCAAGTGGTTAGAAGCACATCCGAAAATTAGAAGAGTTTTATACCCAGCACTGCCTTCTCATCCTCAGCATGAATTGTGGAAAAGTTACTTTAAAGGAGCAAACAGCGTATTTAGCATAATACTTGACAAAGAATACTCACGTGATGAACTGAGCTTTATGGTTAATTACATGAAAATTTTTAGTATTGGTGCTTCTTGGGGAGGGTGTGATAGTTTGATATTACCAATAGACCGCAAATCTATGGAAAGATCCGTCATGAGTTCAGATTTTGGTGGAAGTTGCGTAAGAATATTTTGCGGATTAGAAGATCCTGAAGATTTAATTTTTGATTTGGATGCAGCGCTGGCAAGACTGCCATCTGTAAATGTTGAAGTAGAATGTGAAGCTGAAAGAGTTATTGCGTGACATTATTGATGTTGACTTTGACTTTGAAGTTAAGGGTGTTACATGTAATCTGAGGAGAGTTAAGGAAGGCTACCTTTTTGTTTGCTTGTCAGATGAGGGCAAGAAATACTTAAGTGATGCGCTGAAAAAGGCATCTGTCATCCCAGTGTCAAAAGGATGTCATCCCAGCGCCCAGACGCTGGGATCCAGGGTTTTTAGCATAAAAACAATAGACTTCTTTGCCTACGAAAAGAGCTGGATTCCAGCGTCACGCGCTGGAATGACAGATACTCCAAGCATTGCAGTACTTGACCATCTACATCCCCAAAAGATATATAGCAAAATAGTCAGCAGGTTTTATCAATTCAAGCAGCCAAAATATGTTGCTGCAGTGACCGGTACCAATGGTAAAACCTCAGTGGTGGATTTTTGCCGCCAAATTTGGCGAAATGCTGGTTATAACGTAGCATCCGTTGGCACGCTTGGAACGTATATTAATGATGAGAAAGTGGATAGCAATAGCAACCTTACCACTCCAAGTGCAAAAGATCTTTATTCTACGTTGCGTGATATTAATGATAAGAATATAGAATACTTAGTACTGGAAGCCTCAAGCCATGGAATTGATCAGTATAGAATTCACGGATTGAAATTAAATGCTGCCGCTTTTACTAATTTGTTGCAAGATCATTTAGATTATCATGGCAATATTGATGAATATTTTAATGCTAAAAAGAGGTTATTCTCTGAGGTATTACAGGCAGAAGGAGCGGCAATTTTAAATGCTGATATAGATGGGTATAGCACCTTACTTGGAATCGCAAAGAAACATGGCAACAAAGTTATAACTTATGGAAAGATAGACTCTGACATTATTCTATTGAGACAAATACCAACGACAGATGGTCAGCATCTTACAATAAAAATTGAGGATGAGGTTCTCGACACATTCTTTCCAGTTATGGGAAAATTTCAAGCGTATAATTTGTTATGTGCAATGAGCATAGTTATTTCATCTGGAATGGATTATAGGCAAATTTGTGTGCAAAAGCTTACCTCTCCACCCGGTAGAATGGAAAAAGTAAATTCTTTTATATTTGTGGATTATGCTCACACTGCTAATGCACTGGAGCAGGCACTATTATCATTGAAATGGCATTTTAACAAAAAAATAGTTTTGGTATTTGGATGTGGTGGTAATCGTGATCAAAGTAAGCGCACAGAAATGGGCAAAATAGCGCAAGTTTATGCAGATAAGGTAATAATTACTGATGACAATCCGCGTAATGAGGATCCAGCAAAAATCCGCCATGATATTTTATCACATTGCCCTAATGCATTGGAAATAAGAGACAGAAGAGAGGCTATAAAAAAAGGCATGAGCATAGCATACAATGAAGATATGGTTCTACTGATTGCAGGTAAAGGTCATGAACAGTTTCAAATTATAGGTGATCAAGCTTTTGAATTTAGCGATGCTGAAATTACTAAGCTCTATGAATAAAATTTAGAAACCCCAGTTGCGTAAGGCCAACTTTTCTTCTTGTACAACTCATTTTTCGATAATTTTACCATCTTTACACAAATCATGCATTTTTTGGTAAGCCTTTTGAAACCCAAGAAGAGAGTAAGTATCATCAATATCTTCTTCTTTTATTTTTCCGTTGACTATTATTGATAATCCCTGCTTCATTTTTAAAATTAGGTCCTTATCCACCTCTACACGATCTGCCCAAGCAAAATTTCCTTGTATTACAGGTAACTCATATTTAACTTTTTTGTCAATATTGAGAGCAACAGGCTCGTTGTCATATCTCACACCAGAAGTGACACTTACCTCATCTGCTTTTTTGTCAACATAACTAACCATTACATAAGGCTTACGGTTGGATGTATAATGCTCACTTTTTTTCTTGGGGTAAGACACAATGTAACAAACCTTATCCCCATCTTCCAGTGCAGTATATACAAGCCAATCTTTATATTTTTCTTTTAATTGCACATCACTAACTGATGCTAAAATACCTGTAGAGAAAAGAAGTAGAAGTACAAAAAAACTACGCATATTTTAAACTTTCCGATTGTATATACTGTTTTACCTTACTCATTGCTTGTTCAGCTAGTTGTCTTATTCTTTCCCTTGAAACGCAATATTTTTTACTCAATTCTTCCAAAGTTTGAGGATTTTCAGATAAATATCTGCTAATGAAGATATCTCTTGCTCTTTCATTGAGATTTGCTAGCGCATTGTTTAAAATCGTTTCTTTCAATTCCTTTTCTTCACGCGCTTGATAAGTTGTTTCTTGGCTTACTGAATTGCATGGAATCATATCCTGTAACTCTCTAGAACCCTCACCTATTCTTACACTTTCATTTAATGACTTATCCTTACAAGATAAGCGGTAACTCATTTGCACGACATCATTTTCAGAAACAGACAGCTCATTAGCTATAGCTTTTATTTCTTCATTACTTAAAGATTCTCTGCTTGTATATTGTAAAATTCTTTTCTTGATCTTACGTAAACTGAAAAACAACTTTTTTTGTGCTTGCGTTGTACCTACTTTCACAAATGACCAAGACTTTAATACAAAGTCTTTTATTGAGGCTTTAATCCACCAAACTGCATAAGTTGAAAAGCGAAACCCTAAGTCAGGGTTAAATTTCTTTACTGCATGCATAAGACCCATATTGCCTTCCATAATCAGATCCATGAGCAATAACCCATAGTTTTTAAACTTCATTGCAATTTTTACTACCAAGTTCAAATGACTAGTAATCAACTTGTGAGCAGAAGCAATATCTTGATGTTTATGCCAATTTCTCGCTAGTTGCACCTCTTCCTCTTGTGATAGCATAGGAAATTTTTGCACCTTTGCAATATATTGCATGAGATCAGTGCTACTATCAACGTATAAGTTTGCTAACATGATAAAGAATTCTATACATATATAATATATTAATCTTTGAGAAAAAAATCAAGTCTTAATTTACAAAGCGCGCTTAGAGGGATTCGAACCCGCGACCTTTGCCTCCGGAGGGCAACGCTCTATCCAACTGAGCTACAAGCGCATGTGCCCTAAATTATCTAATAAATAAACTATTTAAGTCAAATCGAAAGAGCGTTTTTGCATATACCATATTGTTGCCAACTACAGCCCTGATACGCGTACTCAAATTTTTCTATCGACATTTCACCCCTGATCTTTTTTGTCGCTTCATTCCAGGTTAACACCTCTCCGACTTTTATCTCTAAAACTTCCATATGCCTTCTATCCAACTCTAAAACTTTGGCTTGTGTACTGCACTTACCCTGTTTTGTTTGATTTGGACAGGCACTGCATATGCTATCAAGGCTGCCTATAACTTCAATTTGAGTACTAGGATCACTAGCTATAGTACTTGCTATCTTTTTATAATTTTCCACAAAATCTTGAGAATAGCCATACCCTTTAAATGCCATGGTGCACATAAAGTGATGAGGGCAAAACGAAACTTTATCACTTTTCCAGATATTGCAGAGCTGCTACCAGAAGAAAGATTTTCACTAAACCAGGAAGGATAAAAGGTAACATTCCATCTGATATTGCTTGCCCAAGCCCTACGCAAATAGCGAGCCAACTGACACCACAAATGAAAATCACAGTTGTACTAGCGAGGCAACTTAAAGAATTGCGCATAAGCAGCCCATATTTAAATCTTAATATCTCGTTTACCCTGCTCATCACCATAATGGCAGCTAAACAACCAATTAAATACCCACCTGTTGGCCCAAGAAAAATATGATAACCACCAGAAAAATTTGCAAACACAGGAAATCCTGCTGCACCAAGTGATAAGTATGTAAGCACTGAATGAAATGCTGTTTTGCGATTAAATTTCAGCCCGATCAACATGACTCCCAGGGTCTGCAGTGTGATCGGCACAGGCTGCAGTGGTATGCTTACTTAAGCCATTAAAAATAAGAGAAAAACACAAAAAAATACTTCAATTAGTGTTGATTTATTGCTAGATTCCGTTGTAAACATACTCTCTCGCTAAGTAACTTACCAATGTTAATATATACAGATGGTTTTGCAATTTAAATTTTGCTATTATACTTTATACATTATTAGATTTAAAATGATAAGTAAAGATCTATTGGAATTAATAAAATTTAGGCATAGCGGGCGTTCATACGATTCCGCAAAGACAATATCTCAAGAAGAAATAAATGTTTTGATAGAAGCTATGAGGCTCACTCCTTCATGCTTTGGTGATGAACCATGGAGATACATAATTTGCAATAAATACAATAATCAAAGCTCGTGGGAAAAACTGCTGAATTGTCTTGATGAATCCAATCAAAAATGGGCAAAGGATGCACAGATATTAATCATATCTCTAAGTGCTAAAAATTTTCGTAAATTAAGCAGTGGAGAAAATTTCTGGGCCAAGCATGACACTGGTGCAGCAAATTATGCACTGATGTTGCAGGCTGCATCTATGGACTTAATGGCACATCAAATGGGCGGTTTTGATAAGGATAAAATAGTAAAAAACTTCAATATACCTGACGATTTTAATGTGATGTCAGTTATAGCCATTGGTTACGAAGAGGAAGGTGCTGAAATTAAAGAGAAAAAAAGAAGGCCGATAGAGGAAATATTTTTCTATGATGAATGGCCAGGTTAACTATTTTTTTCCATTAAAGTTCTCTACCATTGAGAACCACGTATCCATTCAGCCGGGCGGTAAAATAAAGAGTAGACAAGGAATGCTAAAAAGGTAAACTAGAGTGGCTGTGAGGTAATATGGTTGATCTTTTAGAATTTTGCGAAAGTTTAAGCAGACTATAGAAAAGTTAGAAACAAAAATAGAAGAGCTTAAAGCAGAAAATAAAGCGCTAAGGATCGAAAACGCTGAGTTAAAAGAAAGGCTTGGCTTAAATTCAAAAAATTCATCTATACCAAGCTCCAAAGAATTATATAAGATGAGGGAAAATAAGCCAAAAAGTGACAGGAAAGTAGGAGCACAGGTTGGACATAAAGGCAGTTACCGCCCTAAAATGGAGGCAGATGAGATGGTAAAAATAGAACTGCCCAATACGTGTGAGTGCGGAGGAGAAATTGCGGTATCAAAAGATCCGTATACTCATCAAAAGGTCGATTTGCCGGAAATCAAGCCGTATGTAGTTGAATATTAACTAGAGCATGGACGTTGCAAAAGATGTGGAAAAAGAAAAAGTAGCAAGCTACAAGAAGGAGTAACTGCGGACACATTTGGTCCAAGAGTTAAGTCAGTAATTGCAGCATTAAGTGGATTTTACAAGAATTCGAAAAAAGAAGTGGCAAATATTATAAAGGACATTTTCAACCTGGATATCAGCGTCGGTAGTGTATCAAATAGCGAGGCTAGAGTGGCAGAAAAATGCCAAGAAGCATATGAGCAAATTGAGGAAGAGGTAAGCAAGAGCAAAATTTTACATATCGATGAAACTAGCCATTACAACAAAGGTAAACAGGGCTGGTGCTGGATGTTTGCGAGCAAAATAGGAAGTGTGATCAAATTGACAGAGTCAAGAGGGATGAAAGTCCTGGAAAATAGTAAATTTGGAAAGAATAACAACCTAGTAGTGACCGACAGATATGCAGCTTACAACTACTTTTCCAGCAAGAAAAGGCAGGTCTGTTGGGCACATTTAGCAAGAGATTTTGAAAGGTTGTCTCATAGTTGGAATAGCGAAGTGAAAGTTTTGGGGTATTATTTAAGGAATGTTGCTACTGAATTATTTGCATTGAAAAAAGCTCTGTTAAAGGATGAAATAGACACATTAAGGTTCATAAGAAGAGCAAGAAAATTACGCAAGCGAACGAGATATTACTTAAAGAATATATCAAATTTACCCGAGGCAATTGGAGCGTCTCGAGTAGCAAAAAATATCATGAAATCGGATCTGATGATGTGGAAATTTTTGGACGATCCAGAAAATATTCCACTGACAAACAACTATGCTGAGTGACAGATTCGGCATTACGTTGTTTACCGAAAAGTTTCATATTTTACACAATCGAAACGGGGAAATATGTTTCTTGAGAGGATAATTTCATTGTACTTGACTTGGAGGCAAAAGAAGTTAAATCCTTTTCAAAACCTACTGGCTATTGCTTCTTAAGCCATACACCTGAATGGATACGAGAACCACAGTAGTGCTATCATCAAGTATGGTACTTATATTTCGGTCTCCTTTCTCGCTAAGCTTGATCATTCCATAGCATATACCTACTCCAACCAATGCACCAATTATTGTGGCTGTAATGGGCGCTGCAATAGAGGCATAAGGTGCAAAAAGATACAACGCTACCAGACCAGAAATTAACCCAATTACTGCACTGCTTATATAGTAATATCCATATTCAGCTTTAGGTTTTTGCAAACCTTGTGGTGAGTTTGTTGCATTATTATTACGAACTGGTGTACTCACTGAATTTAATTGTGATTTACCTTCATACGTTTGCTTAGGAAGGAATTGAGACAGCCTTGCAAGTTTCACTTGTCTGTTCTGCGTAACTTGCTGTATTTGCTCTGGAGTTAATAACTTTTTTCCGCTAAGCAAAACCTTGCTTAAATACTCCTTTTGATCCTTACTAAAATTTCCCTCAATTAATCTTTGATTAAAATGAAGGTCATTTAAGACAAATGGCAACATATCATCTGTTCCATGATTCTTTGCACAAACTAAGGCAGTTTCATAATTAATTTGCCTATGTAACTCCGCTATCTGTTTTTGTTTATCTTGTTCCTCTTCTCCTTTTCCCTTAGCCTGCACAAGCTCTGCTGAGATCTTGCCTACTTCCTTATGCATAACATCATAACCAAGCTGAACTGATATGTACTTTAAATTGCCCACGTTTTTTTGCTGACCTTCTTGCAAAATACTTTCGAATGTGTCTTGATCTATATTGTAAAGAGCTCTAAGAACTAAAAGGCTACTTGGGCAACAAAAGGTATCGTCAAATTGTAAATAATCTCTTGTGTGGTAAACATTAACATCATTTTCTTCAACATATGAGCTTATTGCTGCAACTTCATGACCATCTTCTATGTCATGTGCGTTAGGATTTGCAATCAAAATACTTTTTTTTCCGGTATGGTCATAGAAGAAAGAAATACAGATAAAATGCCCCTTTCTTCCTGGTCTGTGTGATGTAAAAAGTTCATCATCTTTTGGTATCCACCTAATATAAAATACAGGACATTTTTTTTTCATCTAGCAGTGCAAACATTGTATTGAATTCAACATTTAGCGCACCTTTTGCAAGTTCTATAAGCTCCTCTTCAAGATGTGAAGGTTCGTCTGTAGTCTTAGTAAATTCCCTTATTTCCTTAATCAGAGAAGCTAAGACAATCTACGTCATTATTACCGACAGGGTGTAATGCAATTATTGGTTTATCCTCGTTATCTTGCGAAATAATGTCAGCAAGTGCTAATATTACAGCTGTACGTTCATACGCACCACTAAAATCCATTCCAGATACTATTAAATTAGTCACCTCACACCTCCAGCAATATGCGTAATATAGTATAATACTAATGCAAGTAAATGTAAATATATTTTTGACAAATGGCTAGGTTAGTCTACTTTAACCATTCTTTACTTAACACTTCAAAAACAGAGCAAACAGTTTTTTCCTTTTTCCATTGAAAATCTTTTGTTAAAACCACAGAGTACAGCTCCTTGTTATCCTTGCTGTAGAAAGAAAATTTCCGAGTTGGTAAGTCTAAAACAGCAAAACCAAAACCGAAGAAATTGTTAACTTTTTCAGCAGTAAAGCTAGGGATGTTCTCAACATAATCAAATCCAACATCATACTGTACAGCTTTTTGATCCTGAGAATGCAATGATGATCCACCGTTACCGACTATAATTTGGGTTGGCAAGTTATTAGCCATGAAAAGAATCTGTGCGATATGCGCATGTCCTGAGATGACAACAGGTATTTTGTATTTATTAAAATAATCAATAAAAACCTTAGTATTAGCAACATTACCTTCGTATTGAAATATCAATTCCTTAGTTAAATTCCATAAAGGCTTGTGAGTCAAAAACCAAGTAGGTTTATTCTGTTGCTTAATTGGAGTAAGCTGCTTTTTTATTAACTCAGTGTTTGTATAATAGTTAAGATCAGTACTATATGCAGAATCGAAGACATAAAATTGCATGATACTCGCATCAAATGTCCAACTTTTAGTAAATTCTTTGCATGCTCCGCTTTCAAAGGGATAGGCATCTAAATATCTAAACCATCCTTTGTGTGCTCTATCACAATTTTCATGATTACCACGCATGAATAAAAACGGATATTGCGATAAAATTTCCTGTGCTGGACTGAACCACTCAGCTTCCCAGGTGGCAAAATTATCACCGTACACTTTTGCCGCATTTTTCTTCATCTTTGCATGCACATTCTCTATAATGGTAGTCACCAACATGTATGATGAGGTCAGGGTTGTGCTTTGCTACTGAGCTTAGCACTTCTTTAATGGGCCATTCTACTTGGTTATTACAGGTTTGTTGCTCAGAGCAGCTTACTCTACATCCCGTATCACCTATCATCACAATTTTATTGATTTTACTTGGCAATGTAGGAATTTTTTTACCATTAATCTTAATATCTTGTATATTTCTTGGAATTAACAATTCATAAACTTTCTCGGGAAAATTCTCGCCTTCTTCTAATGCTCGTTCTGTCATTTCGACCTTTTTGCCGTCAATACATGCAGATGGGCACTTTTCTTTACTATCTACTACAGCGCGCACACTTAGCATATCTCCAGGCATAACCTGCAACCACACTCGAGCTTCAGAAAAATCACATAACAACGTTATGAACAGTACAAAGATACTACTAGCATAAAAACCTTTAAGATGGGAAAATAAGATACTCATAATCTCAGCAAATTCAGAGGTCTATTAAGACCTCTGCTTTAGTGCCCAATACTAACGCTACTGAGAGAGTGCTGCACAGTATCTAGGTCAGATAGGCTTGATTCTGGTTTTCTGCTATCGTTCAGTGTTTTTACCATATCAATATTACCATTCTCAAGTAAGAAGTTATTTATTTTTGCAAAACGCTTTTCAACCTTGTCACTTGATGCTGCACTTGATTCCTTTAATTGTACAGGTATAGATCCAAACCAAACACACCATTTTTTGTTGCCAAGCTCTTCTTGATTTGCTTGATAAGCTTTCAAAGAAAATACTTGATTATCCTCATTACTATTACCAAAAATATAAGTAGCGCCAGTGTATTTTTGCTCAAAGCTTTTCAATTGCACAGCACGAAGGTTAGGCTTATATTGTTCCAAACAGTTACGAAAAACGTTCATACCAGTTAGTTCATTACCTTGAGAATCTTTATCTGTGCTATATGCAGAAAATAACTTCCCGCCCGCATCTAAATATTCGCGTACGATTGTTGTCCTATCAGTAACAGTTTTTAATCGTTTAGGATCATTTTCTATTTCTTTCGTTACTAATCCCTTTTCTACTTTTGCTTTTGTGAGCGAAGTAAGAGGAGTTAGCGCTTCGCTTCTTAATGGAGTGGCAGGTGTTGGCGTGTGGATTGTAGCAACAGCGCTATTAATTGTATTATCACCTAAGCACGAAGCTATTTCACTCTCAACAACTGCCTGCAGAGTTACAAATGGGCTCCTTATTTCTTCGTCTTTACCTTCAACTTTTACTTTTTGACTTTTTCTAACGTCGTGCCAGAGTTCCTCTAAGCCTATGATTTCTTTATTCTGATTAATTTTACCAATTATTTCCTTTACATCTTTTTCAAAAGCTTCAACCAGTGATTGTGCTATCTTTTCTGATAGCAAATTACCGTCAAGTATTTCAAAACTGCTATCACTTACGCTTGACTTTTTATGGGTATTACTTCCAAGTACTTCAAAACTACTACCGCTAATGCTTGATTTTTTACTGCCTCTCAGCATATCAACCCCCTATTATAAAACTATAATAAAATTATGTAATGTAATTATAATATTCTAAAATTAACATGCAATTATAATTAATACTAGAAGTGATATCTGTTCAGAGGTGTAGTTAAAATACAAGTTTGCGGGGTTTAAGTGTGTCTGTTTTCTCTTTAAGATTTGTGTAACATTAAAAAATTGACCAGATTATGCCATATTTAACCTGCTTTATCTCAACAATTTTATTTATTTAACTATTTTTTACCACACCTTTGAGTAGATACGGGCTGAATGGATACAAAGGTGTTACTTACTGTTTAATAAACTGACTACTGTGCAGTAAAGCCATTCCAGCGTTATGCGCTGGAATGTACAAGAAAAAGACTAGGCGAAATTAAATGTTACTCCAACCTCTGCACCAATAGTGCTGTAGAGAACTTTTACTCCTTTGTCATTTGCAGCTGCCTTATCAAAGTTAGCGCCGTAAGCACCAAAATAACGAGCACCAGCAAAAAGCTTAAATTCCGGGCTCACGTCATAGCTAACACCAGCTTTTGCTTGGTAAGCAAAACCAAACCCAGAATCTTTATCACCACTCACTGCTGTTTTTAAAGGATTGTTGATATACGCTGCACCAACACCAACACCAACATATGGAGTCATAGGCATGTCATCAAGCGCTAAATCATAATAAACGTTAACTAGCCCTGCGATTGCTGTTAATGAGTCATCCAAATCAACATCAGTTCCATCGCCAACAGGAGTAGCAGCAGTATTTAGCTTTTGAAAAATAACACCATCAGCCTTATTTAACTGTGAATAAAGCCCTTCAAAGTCCACTCTAAATTCATCCATTCTGTAACCAAATGCACCTCCACCAGAGATGAAAGAAGATGTATAAGCATCAGTAGTAACAGCACTGTTCTTCTTAGCTTCAAAACCGTCAATTTTTGTTTTGTAAGGTAAAATTTCACCGTTATATTGCAAACGAACGTAGTAGCTAGACTCCTCACTGTCTACTATACCAACAGGGTCGGAATAAGCAGAGTGTGATACTGATAAGCTCAGCAACGTTGCTAAAGCAGCCGCTGAAAAAAAAATTTTATAATGCATAATTGCCCTCGTTAAAAAAAATTAAAATTTCATCCTGTGACTTTAACTAAAAATTAAAGTTCAGTCAAATCATAACACAAAATATTTGATATTTAAACTAATTTTCAGGAGAAGATAAAGACTTTATTAATGAATAAACAGCATTTCGCGATTTTCTATTCTTAATTTTTCGATACTCTCTAACTAATCCTAACATCTCTTTGCTTTCTGCATCCTCTTCACCATATTCAAAATCTTCTCCATCTTCATGCAGTGCCGCTGATGAGTTACTTGAAGAAGCAGAAATATTTGCAAAGAAATAGTCTACTGTTACACCAAGTGCAATCGCTAAATCGTGTAATCTACTTACTAGTACACGATTTATTCCCTTTTCGTATTTCTGTATTTGCTGAAAAGTAATGCCTACTTTTTTCCCTAAGTCATCCTGACTCATGCCACGTATTAGTCTTAATTCTCTTATTCTTTTCCCTACCTCTATATCTATAGGGTGGGGTATAACTTTTCCATCAACTAAATAATCAACATTCATTTTCATCACCTCTCACTGAAAATTCCAAAAAAAATATAGCTAAAAGCTATATAGACTTAAAAAGGAAGCTTAAACCCAGGTGGTAGACCCATCATTCCTGCAAGATCCGAGGTTGCATTTGCCATAGCTTCTTCTGCTTTTTTAATAGCATCATTAAATGCTGCAACAACCAGATCCTCCACTACATCCTTTTCCTCGTTTCTCATAGTCTTTTCGTCTAAACTCACTTTTTTGACTTTATAACTACCTATTTTTACTACCACCACTACAACAGAAACATCACCACCCCCAGAAACACCTTGAAATTCTTGTCCAATGTATTTACTTTGAGCTTCCGCAAGTTTTTTTTGCATTTCTTGCGCTTGTTTCATTATTTGATTAAAATCCACAACTTACTCCATATTCTCTATATTAACTACTTCTGCACCTTTAAAAGCGTCAAGTATATCCTTAACTTCAGGCACATAATTACAGCTACCAACCTGACTGTTTATAGCTTCAATCTCAACAACCCACTCCCTCTCGGTAGCTTGATTTAAGTAATTTTTTAAATTATTACAAAAATCACTGTCTAGTTTAGATACAGCTTTTAACTTTAAATACCCAGGTTTGCAACTCATTAATTTTATATTACTGCACAGTTGTTTGTAAAGATAAATTTGGTTCTTCTGTCGCAGCAGTTGTAAGATCCTGTCAAAATCATAGCTTTGCTGCCTTGGATCTCCTGATGTTACAGATATATTAGAATGTGCTGTATTATCAGATGAAACAGCAATTGGCATGGAAGATTTTTGCTGCGCATTTTGTAAAAGAACTTTTTTAACAACTTGTTCAGGAGAGGGTAAATCAGAGATGTGGCAAAGACTAATTAATATCATTTCAGCAGCAATATCGCTACACGTTGAAGCCTTTATATCTTGAATTCCCTTAAGTAATACCCTCCACAGCCGTGAAAAGAATATTAAAGACTTCTTCTCACTTAAACTTTTTATTCTACTTGTCTCATTAATTTCCTTTGTTATCGAAAAACGGCACACCGACTGGATTGTATGCAGCAAATCTTCAAAAAGATTAAGCGGATTGGTTGTTTTTGCTACTTTATCAAAGATCATTAATCCTTTCTTCAAATCACCATCTAATACTGCTTCCAACAAGTCAAATATAATGTCTTTATCTACCAAACCAAGTATGTTGGTTATATTTGCGGTGGATATTGCTCCATCTTTACTATATAGCACTGCTTGATTCATGAGGAATAAAGCATTGCGCATTGAATTTCCAGAGTGGCGTGCTATTAACTCTAATGCTTCATTTTCAATAAAATAATTTTCTTTTTGTGCAACATCTCTTAAGCGCTCTACTATCTTATCAGTAGAGATATTATGCAAATCAAACCTTTGGCAACGCGCAGTAATAGTAATTGGTATTTTTTTTATTTCTGTAGTTGCTAAAATGAACTTTACACTGGATGGTGGTTCTTCTAAGGTTTTAAGCAGCGCATTAAATGCGCTATTGGATAACATATGTACTTCATCTATAATATAAACTTTAAATTTAGAACTTATGGGCGAGTAACAGATATCCCTAAGAATCACCTTAACATCGTCAATACTAGTGTGGCTTGCTGCATCAATTTCAATAACATCTGGATGGCTTGAATTTTTTATTGCCAAGCAATTTTTACAAGATCCACAAGGCTTAAAAGTTGGTCCTTGTGAGCAATTCAAACACAAGGCTATTATCCTTGCAGTTGTGGTTTTACCAACCCCACTGCTGCCCGAAAGCAATATAGCTTGTGGTATTTTATTTAGAGAAAAAGCATTCTCTAGTATACGCACCAACACATCTTGACCTATTAAATCTTTAAAATTATTGGGACGATATTTTAATGCTATGTTCATAGCTTAAGATAAAAAATAAAGAATAGGTATGCAACCCAAAAAGATTCTGATGTGGCTGCTTCATTTCTGATCTGACCAAGTTACAGAGTTTTTGCCTGCATACCTTATAAAATATATACTTTATTTTTTTGTTTGGCAAGCTACATTAGGTTTTACAGGTTATGCATGTATGATTTTATATTACTTTTCTCTTTGTCCGTTCTCGCGAAAGGTTAGAGCTCTTCTTAAGGAAAAAAAATTGGACTGTGAACTAGTACACGAAAATCCATGGGAAAAGCGTTCGGAATTCATGAAAATTAATACAACAGGTCAGATACCAGTGTTGATAGACAACAATTCTACTATAGTAGACAGCAGCGCTATCTGCGAGTATCTAGAAGAAACTTACAATAGTGGTGTTAGGTTACTTGATTCATCCGCCATAACCAAATCTAAAATACGTGCTTTAATTAACTGGTTTGATAATAAATTTTACAATGAAGTTACTAAGTATATTATGAATGAGAAAGTAATAATTAACCGCAGTCCTGATTCCAGGTTTCTTCATGCTGCTCAACATAATCTATCCTGCCATATAGAGTACATTGAGTACTTAATTAATAAAAACGGTTGGCTTGCAACCGATAAATTCACTTTAGCTGATATTACCCTGGCATCGCATATTTCCGTAATGGATTATGCAAATAGCTTTCCTTGGGAGAGAAGTAACATTCTAAAGGAATGGTATTCTATTGTAAAATCAAGACCTTGCTTCCGCGAAATATTGTTGGAAAGAATTCCTGGTTTAACTCCTCCAAAGCATTATGCTGACTTGGACTTTTGAAGACTCTTGCATAACGTAATTTTGTCCACAGAGTTTAGCTTGCTTACTTTGATATAACCGTATCCATTCAGGTGTATGGCTTAAGAAGCAATAGCCAGTAGGTTTTGAAAAGGATTTAACTTCTTTTGCCTCCAAGTCAAGTACAATGAAATTATCCTCTCAAGAAACATATTTCCCCGTTTCGATTGTGTAAAATATGAAACTTTTCGGTAAACAACGTAATGCCGAATCTGTCGCTCAGCATAGTTGTTTGTCAGTGGAATATTTTCTGGATCGTCCAAAAATTTCCACATCATCAGATCCGATTTCATGATATTTTTTGCTACTCGAGACGCTCCAATTGCCTCGGGTAAATTTGATATATTCTTTAAGTAATATCTCGTTCGCTTGCGTAATTTTCTTGCTCTTCTTATGAACCTTAATGTGTCTATTTCATCCTTTAACAGAGCTTTTTTCAATGCAAATAATTCAGTAGCAACATTCCTTAAATAATACCCCAAAACTTTCACTTCGCTATTCCAACTATGAGACAACCTTTCAAAATCTCTTGCTAAATGTGCCCAACAGACCTGCCTTTTCTTGCTGGAAAAGTAGTTGTAAGCTGCATATCTGTCGGTCACTACTAGGTTGTTATTCTTTCCAAATTTACTATTTTCCAGGACTTTCATCCCTCTTGACTCTGTCAATTTGATCACACTTCCTATTTTGCTCGCAAACATCCAGCACCAGCCCTGTTTACCTTTGTTGTAATGGCTAGTTTCATCGATATGTAAAATTTTGCTCTTGCTTACCTCTTCCTCAATTTGCTCATATGCTTCTTGGCATTTTTCTGCCACTCTAGCCTCGCTATTTGATACACTACCGACGCTGATATCCAGGTTGAAAATGTCCTTTATAATATTTGCCACTTCTTTTTTCGAATTCTTGTAAAATCCACTTAATGCTGCAATTACTGACTTAACTCTTGGACCAAATGTGTCCGCAGTTACTCCTTCTTGTAGCTTGCTACTTTTTCTTTTTCCACATCTTTTGCAACGTCCATGCTCTAGTTGATATTCAACTACATACGGCTTGATTTCCGGCAAATCGACCTTTTGATGAGTATACGGATCTTTTGATACCGCAATTTCTCCTCCGCACTCACACGTATTGGGCAGTTCTATTTTTACCATCTCATCTGCCTCCATTTTAGGGCGGTAACTGCCTTTATGTCCAACCTGTGCTCCTACTTTCCTGTCACTTTTTGGCTTATTTTCCCTCATCTTATATAATTCTTTGGAGCTTGGTATAGATGAATTTTTTGAATTTAAGCCAAGCCTTTCTTTTAACTCAGCGTTTTCGATCCTTAGCGCTTTATTTTCTGCTTTAAGCTCTTCTATTTTTGTTTCTAACTTTTCTATAGTCTGCTTAAACTTTCGCAAAATTCTAAAAGATCAACCATATTACCTCACAGCCACTCTAGTTTACCTTTTTAGCATTCCTTGTCTACTCTTTATTTTACCGCCCGGCTGAATGGATACGATATAACCTTCAGTAAAAGAGAGATCTTACAAAAACCAGCTTGTGAGGCTATTTACAATAAATCAGTAGTATTATATGCAACAGAAGGCATGTCTGTAGTACTTTCTACAAATTTTGTTAATGTTTGTATTTGTTCTGTATATGAATTTATTAATCCTTTAGTCTGCTCTGTGTGCATTTTAATCAGATCTTGAATTGGACCTAGAAGCTCATTTCTAAGCTCTTCAATTACCAATACCGCAACTTTCTGCGTTATCTTTTCCATCATAGGAGCAACCATGCTAACTATTGAGCTCTGCAGTAGATTTTTTGCTTCATTGTAACCCAATTTTACAAGAGTATCTTGGAGCACTGAATAACCCTCTGGTTTGTTACTATATGATTGTTGAGTTGGTGAGTAGCGGTGCATGCTATGATATCCATATGGTACATCTCTAAGTTGATAATATGGAGAATAGTGTGACATATAATTAATTATTATTATTTTAGTATGTTAGCATAATATGATTAATATGATATTAATCACTTATGCAGATTGATAAATTTTCAACTCATTTCATCAACTTATAACCACTAACAATAAATTTAAATGGTATAACACCATTCATTGTTGCTCTAAGGTTGGATAAAGTGAAGCTAATCTCAGCGGTATAGCTCTTCATATCCTTATCTTGCTCAGTTATAAAAGTTACAGTAGCATTGCCAGCAAATGTCACCAAGCTCTTAACAGATCGATCGATCAAAAGCTCCTTTACGTTTATGTTGGTAACTTTTCTTAATGAATCACCCCTCTTATCCTGAAAGCTTTGATAAATCTTATGTATAGAATTGTTTCGTATGAAATTTTCTTGATATTCTTGCTCAACAATTTTACTAGATTCATATATTTCAATATATTTGCTTATTAAATACCTTGCTGTAGCAGTATATTCATCATCTTTTTTATTAGATTCAATTTTATGCATTATAGAAAACTCATCTTCCGTGTGATTCATATACTTCACAAAATTTAAGTCCTTCTTCATGGGAAATAATAAATATATGTTAAGCAGTAATAAACACAGGCATACCAGAAGAGATGATGTTATTAGTGCAAGCCAGGACCTTTCCGCCACGCAGAACAGATACCTATGACAGTACCATTCAACTCCTTTATTGAAATAGCTTTTGTTTCTTACTGACTCAAGCAATTTACTTTCCATAACGTAAAATCAAATAACCAAAAAACTTTAGAATATACCTAAATTTTCTAAGATAGGGTTAAGAACAATATTACCCTGCTCTGCAATCAGGTAAAATTTATCAATTTTACTCACATCTAAGCTTATCATTTTCACATCGAATTTTCCAGGATCATAAATGCTACTTGTTGCACTTTTATGATAATTACAATAATTGAAATTACCTTGATCATCAAAGTAACCAAATTCATCGGTCAACATCTCAATTTTTTTACCTTTACCGCATTTATTTAGCCCAAACAAAACAATCGAATGATTTTGAGATCCAGGTTCAATCGGCCATTCTGCAGCGAAAAATGAGGGTGCATGACCAATATGCTCTTTAAACTTTGCATTGTGAGCCTTACTTATACTACCAAAATCTACAAATTTATAATCATTTGGAATGCTAGAAAACTGTGGATCATACTTTTTATATTCAAAAAATTCATTACCTAATACATTACAAAACGTTAACTTACGATCACCATTATCTGGACTTACAACTTTAAGATAACGGAATTCTTTAGGAATTTTTATTTCTTCTGCTGTAACATGATTGCGCACAATTAGCGCGCCATTGGAAATTCGATAGCCAATTTTTGACAAAGTAGCTATGTAAAATTCACCATTCAGCTTAAGTTTTGCTTCATAAATGTTGTTTGATAACTCCTTTCCCTTTTCTAAGGTTACGTTCTGATCTGGATTTATATTCTTAATTAAGCTCAATTCTTCTTGCATATTTAATATGGCTTTTGTCAGAATTTCTATTGATTGCCATACGGTTAATGAATCAGTCAATTTGTATACTTTAAGTATTAAATTGACAGGATTTTATCACAAAATTATGTCAAAAGTATTATACTTAAAAAGCTGAAGTTATAATGTTCACCGCATTGGCTAAGACATGCTTTCTATCTAAATGAAATTGCTTTGCAGCAATAAAGAGCTCGTCTATCTGCCTCCATTGATGTAGCAGAATTTCAGCATTACCTGCTTTCTTTTTTATACTCTCTAAAATGAAAATCTGAATCATATGAGATGCCAATTCCAGCTCAATTTCGCTACTGATTACTTTATTAATTATTTCATAGTTATTTAGATTTTGAAAGAGCGCATGAAAATATTTATATGACTCATAAGAATTGTTATCTATTGCATTTATTATCACGCCTGGCACACCAGGAAACAGTGCTGTTACCTCGTTAAATGTTTGCTCATCTAATTTGCACTGAGACGAAATAACTTCCCTCGTTTCATCTAAAGTCAATGGCATCAAATTTAACTGAAAGCACCGACATAGGATTGTAGTTTGTATATTATATGGTTTGTGACTAATGATAAGTATTTTAGAATTTTTCGGCGGCTCCTCTAATATTTTTAATATTGTATTTTTAGCATTATTGGTCATCTCTTCTAAGCTATCTATCACAACTATTTTATATTCTGATTGAATAGGGCTTAGGTACAGAAAATTTTTCATTTCTCTGACTTTCTCAACTCCAATTGTATCTCCATCAACAACATGCAAGTCTAATGCCTCCTCATCGTAGCTTTTTATAAGTAGCCAGTTGGCAAAAGATTTTGCAAGTGTTGCCTTCCCTATGCCTTTTTTACCACAAATTAGCCAAGACTGGACAGATAAGTTATCCATTAATTTCTTTTTGGCTTGAGTATGACCTATAACTTTTTTCATTTTCTCTTCTTAATACATTATTTATCGTCTGCAGCGAAATTTTACCTTTCCTTATAATCCTAATTTCATCTTTAGTTAAGTCAATAATAGTTGATTCCATACCAGAAACTAACTCGTCATCTTCAATTACCGCAGATAAATGTTGCCTAATATCTTGTGGTATATCACCGGCTCTGCATACGCTCTTTTCTCCTGAGATATTTATGCTAGTTGCAATTATCTGAGCTTTCAGTTGATTTAGTATTGAAATCGCTGTCCAATGATTGGGTATTCTAATACCTATGCTATTTTTAAAGAACTTGCTTGGTAACACTCCGTTTTTCAGTGGCAAAATATAGGTAATTGGCCCCGGAGAAAAATGGTTAACTAAGCTGATATATTCTTTTTTCACTTCTGCTATTTTCATCAGATCGCAAACGCTACTAACAAATATGGATAGTGGCTTATTTTGAGAGCGTTTTTTTACTTTGTATATTTCCTCTATAGCTTCACTATTCAGCGCATTGCAAGCAAGCGCATACACCGTCTCCGTTGGAAAGCACACCAACAAATTACTTTGTATCGCGCTTACTACTTTAGATATCATTTTAATACTACGTTTTATAGGTAGTATATCAGAAAATCTTAACCAGGAGTACGTTTAATAGGATGCTTAGAAGAACGCCCAATAGGGTGCTCAGTAGACACACTATCTACACTGCCACGACTACTCACTTCTGACTGCTTCTCTGAGCCAACCTCTATCACTTTAACTCCCTCTAAACTATTGCTGCGATTTAGTATATCTTGTATATCATCCAAAATCGCCTGTCTATCTGGACTATCTGGAAATTTTTTAATAAAATTTGCAAGCACTTCCAAAAAAAGATCAACGATAACATCAAAACCGCTTTTCTTTACAGTATTACCTTGCTTTTTTTCACCAATATCATACAACTCTTTAGGTACATTAAATGATAATTTAATGTTCTCATACTCTGCACTATCACCTCTAGACTTCAGTTCAAATTCAAGTGAGCTGGCTAGCACACATATCTCAACATCATTTCGCGAAGATCTTATTGGTGACACCATATAAGATCTAATCTTAACACTACCTTGGTTATTGCAGTCAATATGCATTTCTTTTTCAGGATTTTCTATTGCTAGTGAATTTACCAGCGCAAATTGGTCTTCTGTGCACAACTTTTTCAGTGCAGATTGGCTTTGTTGCATAGCTAAAGTAAAAAGAACTGGGAGTTACTGACGAAATTCATTATAAACAGGCATTTAACCGACAAAGGAAAAATATGCCAGTCAAAATGAAAGTCAGTAACTGCTACGAATATAACAAATTTCTCCAAGAAAGAGGAAATATTTTTTATTACGTCAACGATGCCATAGAAAATTGGTACGAAAAAAGTCCCAAAATGGCCGGTAGCAACAATATTTATAGTGATAAAGTCGTAATTCTAATTCACATAATAACTTATTTGTTTAGAATAGGCCTAAGACAAACGGTGGGGTTTATAGCGGGATACCTTGAGCAAATAGGAAAAAATTTGCAAGTTATCAGCTATTCCCAGGCTTCCAGAAGATTCAAAAAGCTTAACTTAAAAATTAATGATCGAAGACATGATAAAAACAGTATGGAAAATATTGAGATCGCCATAGATAGCACTGGAATAAGCATCTACAATAATATTCCAGGCCATAGTAAGGCAAACGGTACAGATAGAAAGTACCGTGGCTATAAGCAAACAAGAAAATTGCATGTAATGCTGGAGATAGGTAGCAAAAAAGTCATAGCTGCAAAATACAGTAGTGGAGTTTATTCTGACCACTATGGAGCCTGTGATCTTATTGCAAGGGCTAATGCTAAATACAATATAAGCACACTATATGCAGACAGAGCATATAATCGAAAGAAGTTATACAAATTGTGCAATGAGCTTGGCATAAAGACAAAAATTCCTCTGCAAAACAATGCAGTGGAGCATCCAAAGCTGGATTATATGGCTGAGAGAAATTCTACAATCAAGCTCATAAAGTCATATGGTGAAGATGGTATGAAGAAGTGGAAAAAAGAGATAAATTATGGGAAGAGATCTTATATAGAAAGTTTTTTCTCGCGACTGAAGCAAACATTTGGGTTTAGTTTTAGGAACAAATCTGAGATTAACCGTGAGAAAGAAATGCTACTCAAGTGTTATTTGCTGAACAAATTTACTGAAATAGGCATGGCTAAATTTGAGATAGCTTCATGAATTTATTATGCATTGCCTCCTATCCAAAGAGCGATGCAACAAAGCCGTGCAGATTTGGCTTCATGAAACTGACTAAACTGAACAAATTCATACCCAGCTTGATGACAACCCTTTATTAACTTTTCCATAATAAGTGGCATTGGAGTCTCTGCCCTGGCATGTTTAAACATTACTTTAAACATTTCTTCTACAATTAGTTGATAGTCTTCATTACCAATTGGTAATGAATAACTACACTTTTTTCCTGCATTATAAAATTTCTTAAAATCTCTCTCATATTCTTCAGTCTTTTGATGATCAGCAATTTCACGCTTTTCACAATGCTTTTTCCAAACATTATCAAACCTATGCATATTAGACGCCTCCTCTATACTCTTATTTACATCGCCTAAGATCTGTCCCCCCTTTTTATTAAGCTCATCACTCGTACGTTGACCTGAAATTTTAGGTTCAGCCGCTCTAAAAAACTTACCGTACTCAACTCCTTCTTTAAATGCATGAAAGAGGATTGTATCTACTTCTTCTCCATTAACAACAAAGGCCTTTCTGCCAAAGTCTCTATACATTTGCTTACCAGAATTTGCTGTTTCGTTCTTTTCTTCGGCTTCCAAGTCGCTAGGCATAAGCGCGCCGGCTCTTACCTTTAACGCAATTTCTAAATCATCTATTGTCATAATGTGTTCTCCTAATTTCATATTTCAATAATTAATTATAACATAAAAATCATTAATAATCAATATATTATAAAAGCTCCATATGCGTAATAGTGGCCAATTTTCAGGAGTTTAACGTCTCATTTCTTTACGAAATGTTCATACAGATTATTGTATAATTTATTTTGGAAATAATATAATATTAATAAGTTAAAAATAGTAGGTAAAATTCATGGAATTTCAATTGACTACCCACTTTCAGCCTGCAGGTGATCAGCCTCAGGCAATTGATAGTTTAGTTGCAGGGCTGCACAACAATGAAAGAGATCAGGTTTTACTCGGTGTAACTGGTTCTGGAAAAACTTTCACCATGGCAAACGTGATAGCCAGAACAAACAGACCAGCACTAATCATGGCTCATAACAAAACCCTAGCAGCACAGCTTTATGAGGAAATGAGAGGTTTTTTTCCTAATAATGCTGTTGAGTATTTCATCTCCTATTATGACTACTACCAACCTGAAGCGTACTTACCGCAAACTGATACCTACATTGAAAAAGACTCCGCAATCAATGAGAGAATTGATACACTTCGTTACTCCACTGTCTGTTCTCTTTTGGAGCGTAGAGATACAGTTGTAGTTGCAAGTGTTTCCTGCATATATGGTCTTGGCTCACCTGAAAGCTATCTCAGCATGACTATATCTTTAAATGTTGGTGATAAAGTCCGTGCGAATGATTTTTTTAATAATTTAGCTGATTTACAATACAAACGTTCTGATACTAGATTTGAAAGAGGATACTTTAGAGTACGTGGGGATATCATCGATATATTTCCTTCTCATTATGAAAATAAAGCTTGGCGTTTGTCATTATTTGGTGATGAAATAGAAGCAATACTTGAGATTAACGCAATAACAGGGAGTGTTAACAGAAGTGTAAATAAAATTACCATTTTCCCCAATAGCCACTATGTAACGCCACGCACAACTTTGCTAGAAGCAGTTGATTTAATCAAAAAGGAGCTGAATGAGCGTTTAGATTATTACTATTCACAAAACAAAATCGTTGAAGCAAAGCGCCTCGAGCAACGCACTAATTTTGATATTGAAATGATGAGAGCAACTGGAACGTGTAAAAGTATTGAAAATTATTCACGTTATCTATATGGAATGGAAGCTGGAGATCCACCGCCCACTTTGTTTCAATATTTACCAAAAGATGTAATTTTATTTGTTGATGAGAGCCATGTTACCGTTCCTCAAATTGGTGCAATGCATAGTGGTAATGAGGCGCGTAAAGAAAAACTAGTCAATTACGGCTTCAGACTTCCTTCTGCTTTTGATAACCGTCCATTAAAATTTGAAGAATGGGAAAGAATGAGACCACAAACTATTTATATTTCAGCCACCCCTAGAAAATATGAGTTAGCAAAAACTAACAATGTATTTGTGGAGCAGATCATTCGCCCTACAGGCCTTATAGATCCAACTTGCATTGTAAAGCCAATAGAGAGCCAGGTTGATGATGTGGTTCATGAAGCACAAGTTACGATAAATAAAGGATTTTGTGTTCTAATTACTACATTGACAAAAAAAATGGCTGAAAATTTAGCTGAATATATGAATGAATTAAATATGAAAGTCAGTTATTTACATTCTGATATTGGTGCTTTGGAGAGAATAGAAATCATATGCAAATTAAGGTCTAAAGAGATCGATGTTTTAGTGGGTGTAAATCTATTAAGAGAAGGTCTTGATATTCCAGAATGTGGCTTGGTTGCAATTTTAGATGCTGATAAAGAGGGGTTTTTAAGGTCAGAAACTTCACTTATTCAAACAATCGGACGTGCTGCACGCAACGCCGAAGGCAGAGTGATTTTGTATGCAGATAAAATCACTGGATCCTTGGATCGTGCACTAAAAGAGACTGAAAGAAGAAGAAAAAAACAAGCAGAACATAATGTGCTTTACAATATCGTACCAAAGACTATAATCAAGCCAGTAATTAATACATTAGAAGACAAAGAAGCAAAGGAGGGTAAAGTGGACGTGAGTAAAGATAGTATAAAGGAGCTAAGGAGGCAAATGCTTCAGCATGCTGAAAATCTAGAGTTTGAGGAAGCAACAAAAATAAAAAATGTTATAGAGAGGTTGCATGGCACATAACATTATGGTATATCAAGCATGGGGTAAAGGTGTCATGCTTTTATTAGAATTAATAGTTATTAAATATTTTATATTGTAAAATAATGTGATATTTACTGAGGTAAAAGGTTATGAAAGACAAATTTTCAGGTAGTGATGATAGCAATAGCAACTCGTTCTTTTATGGAAAATTGAGAGCAGAGGATTTATTAGCCGCAGAAAAGAGGCGTGAAGCTAAGAGGATTATTGAAAAATTAAAACGAAAAGCTGCAGAACAAAAATATGAAGCAGTAAATGAAGAAGTTTCCAGTAATTTTGAAGAGCTGCTATCTGATATAGCATCATATTTTGAAGATGATCAGTCAGGTGAAAATGAAGCAGAAATATTAAAAGCGCTTCATAAGCTATTTGAATCTCTTTTCAACGAATTTGGAATGGATATAAATGATCCACACATAAGTTTTGCGTTCAAGGAGAAGAAGAATAAGAAGAATCTAATCGAAATGACTATTTCATTGCTTAAAAAATTACTCAAAAAGTTTGCAGAGTTTTTTACGAATCCGAATTTAACTTTGGATCAAGAGTTAGATAAGGAAATAAAAGAGTTGGAAGAAAAAATAGGCAGTGGCCTGCTGTCCGAAAAAGATGAAATGGAAGCTATAAAGAGATTGGCTTTATTAAGGCAGGTAAAGATGAAGCTTGGGCTCTTTTTAGCAGGGCTAGCATTTTCAGTTTGTGTTTCGGTTTTGGCTTCAGAGATTGATTCTATAATTATAGAAAGTAATAGAACTGTTGATAATCTATATGAAAAAATAAAGGAAGTATTAGCGCCAGAAAAAGTCAGTGAAAATGTGAAAGAAAAAGCAGAAGAAATAAATGGGAAATTTCAACAACAGCGTGATAACCAGATGGAGTCTGTTCAAGCTCCTCAAAAGCCTGTAACGCTGATACCAATGCTAATACCAATAGTAACAGTAGAGGAGAAACTAATTACTCCTATAAGGTTTGATCTCACTGAGATATTAAAGAATACAGCTATTATCACTGAAATTGATCCAAAGACTGTGCAGAAAGAAGAAAAGCCAAAGCAAGCAGAACCTGCTCAAGCCAAGCCTGTTGCTGAACCACCTAAGCCGCAAGAGGTGAAGCCAGTGCAGAATGCCTCTAGCACCTCAAAGCCTTTCAGAAATGAAAGGAGCTTGAACAAAGTCAACGTTTGTGCAAAAGAAGAGGTGCCAGCAGCTGAACAAAAAATAGAGGATCTCTGTGCCAAATTCGCACAAGGACTTCTCCATTCTGGAAGTAAGTCAAATGTAGAGGTTTCTTCGAAAATTGAAAAAGCAGATGTTCAACCCGTTAGTAATCAAAGGAATCACGCAATGAGCTAAGAATCTGATCCTTGAGCGCAAAACTTATGTGTGGATCATTAGATTTACTGAGCTTAAAAAAAGGTTTTGAATTTAGAAAAATTTGATGATGATGAAAAACGCTGCAATGAGAAAATACTAGAGGCCATTCAGGCAGCTTGGATTGAAGAGAGATCTTAACAAAACAAACACCTCTGGAATCCAGGATTTTTTAGCACAAATACAACAGATTTCTTTACCTACAAAAAGAACTGGATCCCAGTGGGCTTTGTTGCATAGCTAAAGTAAAAAGAACTGGGAGTTACTGACAAAATTCATTATAAACAGGCATTTAACCGACAAAGGAAAAATATGCCAGTCAAAATGAAAGTCAGTAACTGCTACGAATATAACAAATTTCTCCAAGAAAGAGGAAATATTTTTTATTACGTCAACGATGCCATAGAAAATTGGTACAAAAAAAGTCCCAAAATGGCCGGTGGCAACAATATTTATAGTGATAAAGTCGTAATTCTAATTCACATAATAACTTATTTGTTTAGAATAGGCCTAAGACAAACGGTGGGGTTTATAGCGGGATACCTTGAGCAAATAGGAAAAAATTTGCAAGTTATCAGCTATTCCCAGGCTTCCAGAAGATTCAAAAAGCTTAACTTAAAAATTAATGATCGAAGACATGATAAAAACAGTATGGAAAATATTGAGATCGCCATAGATAGCACTGGAATAAGCATCTACAATAATATTCCAGGCCATAGTAAGGCAAACGGTACAGATAGAAAGTACCGTGGCTATAAGCAAACAAGAAAATTGCATGTAATGCTGGAGATAGGTAGCAAAAAAGTCATAGCTGCAAAATACAGTAGTGGAGTTTATTCTGACCACTATGGAGCCTGTGATCTTATTGCAAGGGCTAATGCTAAATACAATATAAGCACACTATATGCAGACAGAGCATATAATCGAAAGAAGTTATACAAATTGTGCAATGAGCTTGGCATAAAGACAAAAATTCCTCTGCAAAACAATGCAGTGGAGCATCCAAAGCTGGATTATATGGCTGAGAGAAATTCTACAATCAAGTTCATAAAGTCATATGGTGAAGATGGTATGAAGAAGTGGAAAAAAGAGATAAATTATGGGAAGAGATCTTATATAGAAAGTTTTTTCTCGCGACTGAAGCAAACATTTGGGTTTAGTTTTAGGAACAAATCTGAGATTAACCGTGAGAAAGAAATGCTACTCAAGTGTTATTTGCTGAACAAATTTACTGAAATAGGCATGGCTAAATTTGAGATAGCTTCATGAATTTATTATGCATTGCCTCCTATCCAAAGAGCGATGCAACAAAGCCATCCCAGTGTCTGGGCACTGGGATGACACTCTTTTGTGGGCGATTGGCCTAAAATGCAATATTCGTACAGTTATGGATCAAGTCATAGGATGACACCTTTTTGTAGACAACTAGCCTAAAACCTAACGTTCGTACAACTGTGTGTCAAGCATTAGTATAACACCATTTTGCAATGTTTGTACAGTAGATGCTAATTTTAAATTCAATTGTAAGTCTATTATGGTAAATATTATTCACGTCAATTATATGATACTGAAATATAGAAATTCTTAACAACAAAGTCTTATACTAAAATAAGGTATAATGCCCGATTTAGCACATAAAGAGCCACATGAAATTATACTAAAAAAATTTAAATAAGTGCTTGCACTGACAATTTATTCTAAATATACAGGTTAAATAATTTTAATTTATGGAGGATATTATGCACAGTAGTAATAATCAGAAAAATAGTAGTCAAAGTAATCAGAGTAGTAGTAAAGATACAAGACGACCAGAAGACAGAGGTGTTATCTTTAAACCCAGTAGTAATTATGAGCCTTGTGACGGTCCTAGATCTAGCGTACAGGGCAGCAATACAAGCTCTTTTGCACGTAGGAATACAAGCTCTTTTGTACAAGATAAATAAGAGGACAAAATAGGTATTATATAAATATTAGTAACAAACAATTTAATAGTAATTTTAATAGGAGTGGTTATGACTAATGAAAATAGTTTAAATAATGAAGATAGTTTAAATAAGGAGCTAGTTAAATCGTTTAATTTAATTGGTTATCGTATTTACAATGCTAGCACTAATTGTACTGTGAAAGATGGGAAAATCTGCAGTGCACATTACAGTAATGTTGATAACAAATATCTTGCAAAACTTAACAGTGAGACAAGGGAATGGTATAATGATAAGGATCCTGACAATAAAAATACAAAGGGTCCTTATAATAAAGATACAGAAGAAAAATCCTCTTATACAGGATTTTTTCCATTTAATGTTTATACGGTAAAATATAGACTTGATAAGGGTGGAAGAATAAAAGAGCTTATGATCGACATAGATCCTGAGGTAATTTTTAATTTAAAAGTTCACACTGCTATGAGATTACAAAAAGATGGGGAAATGTCTTTAGCTACAAGGCTGGAAGAATTGAATAAACAATTATCAATGAACATAAGAGACACTCGTGAATGCGTAAGTAAGTTTGCTCAGATAGAACCTTCACCTAATAATAAGTATTATTTATATTGTATATCTTTTGATGATCAATATATTAGAAGTAAATATCCAGTGCCAGGGCTGCCTGAATTTTTGAAGAAATTATATATGGAATATATTAACTTGATGTTAGGAAGGTGTGGCATTGGCCATCCAGTTTTTTATGAGGATCGAGGTGATAAGTTATATATTAAAGATATAACTGACATTAATGTAGTTAGAAAAATGGGAGAGTACTTTGCACGATCTGCAGCATGTGACCTTGACACCCCAGCTAGTCAAGAGTTTAAGATTGCAGCTCTAAAAAATGCTCTTAAAAATTTAATCTACAACTCAACAAAAACGGAAAGTGAAGAAGGGATCATTATTGATGGTTTTGATCGTCATAATTTTAATGCTGCAGCGAAAGAAAATGGTGATCATTTTGCTTGGACGCCATCAAAAGAAGTAAATGGTGTCCTATGTGAATCTCTGAGCAGCAGAGATGCCAGCAGAATTAACAAAGCATTAAAGGACAATTTTATTAGTAACACTACAGGAAAGGCTAAAGAAGAATTAGGCGATTTTATTATTGATATTAGAGAAAAGATTAACAGAGAAACGGCTGAAAATAAAAAATTAGCTGACGCCAAAAAGCCAGTGTTTGCTTTTTCTAACAAGAGTCTAGCTAAGTTACTTCCCATACTGATGGAATCACCTATTGCATATAATCATAGTAGAGGATTTTTTGAATGGAAAGTTGAGCCTAACAAGCATATGGTTAACTATCATCTGCCTACTGTCCCAAATCAGGAGCCAGAGGAGGAAAGTAGTGAGTCGCTTCCTTTTGACAAGCTGTTGCAGAGGCTACAGCAAGCTAACACTGGCTCAGGCCAGAAGCAAGAGAAGGAAAATAGTGGGTTGGTTCCTCCTTGTCCTCATCAGTATCGGGCTAATGATCCCTTTGGAAGTAATGGTTCTAGCATTGCTAGCGCTAGTACTAGCTCTTTTTCTGTCTCTACTGCCTCTCAAAGCGGCCCTCTTGAAAAGCCGTTGCAAAGCCTACGGCAAGCTAACACTGGCTCAGGTCAGAAGCGAGAGAAGGAAAGTAAAAAGTCAGTTCAACCAAAACGTAGTGTGGTGAGCAAATTGTTTGGCCTTAGAGGAAAAGGAACTGCTACCGAAAGAAGTGTTTCAAATTTGCTGTCTTATCCAGTTAAAAGTACATTTAATGATTTTCCTGTTGAATACACTACTACGGAAGAATCTGAGTTCACGCGTTCTAAGTTGCATACTGTTAAAAATTTAACAGATCCTTTAAATATCCTTGAGGAGGTTAATGCTCATATTTCTCGTCCACAAAATCGGCTTGCTGTCCAAAATCTTGCTACTGGAAAAGGTTCTAGCCTTGGTTCTCATGGTTCTAGCTATCGCTCTTCTTCTTCTGACTCTAGTAATTCTCGCTGTGGTTTATCTAGTACTAGTTCTTCCAGTAGTGTATATCCGTATGGCTTTGGAGATTCTGCTCTAAGCTCATTTCCAGCAAGTATGAGAAGAGCTAGTTCTACATGTTCTATGTTGAACCACCCTTTATCGACTATCGACTCATGTCCATCAGAAGATAATGAGCCTTCAACCGAAGTGAAGGAAATGAAGCAACCAGAGCAACAGAAGCAGGTGGATGCTGTTCCAGGTAGCAGTACGTCTAACAGTCATTTGAAAACTATACTTGAACGCTCTTCTGATGGACGCAGTTCAGGTAGTTCATGGTCTAGCTCTGGGCATTCTGAGAAAGAACCTCCTTCAACCAAAGTGAAGGAAATAAAACAACCAAAGCAACAGAAGCAAGTAAACATGGAGGAACCTTCTAGTTGCACTATTAGTTAGTTTTCTTTCAAACTACACCAACTCTCCCCCGAGTTGGTGTAGTACCTTTATAATTTTATCATGCGTATCCATTCAGCCGGGCGGTAAAATAAAGAGTAGACAAGGAATGCTAAAAAGGTAAACTAGAGTGGCTGTGAGGTAATATGGTTGATCTTTTAGAATTTTGCGAAAGTTTAAGCAGACTATAGAAAAGTTAGAAACAAAAATAGAAGAGCTTAAAGCAGAAAATAAAGCGCTAAGGATCGAAAACGCTGAGTTAAAAGAAAGGCTTGGCTTAAATTCAAAAAATTCATCTATACCAAGCTCCAAAGAATTATATAAGATGAGGGAAAATAAGCCAAAAAGTGACAGGAAAGTAGGAGCACAGGTTGGACATAAAGGCAGTTACCGCCCTAAAATGGAGGCAGATGAGATGGTAAAAATAGAACTGCCCAATACGTGTGAGTGCGGAGGAGAAATTGCGGTATCAAAAGATCCGTATACTCATCAAAAGGTCGATTTGCCGGAAATCAAGCCGTATGTAGTTGAATATTAACTAGAGCATGGACGTTGCAAAAGATGTGGAAAAAGAAAAAGTAGCAAGCTACAAGAAGGAGTAACTGCGGACACATTTGGTCCAAGAGTTAAGTCAGTAATTACAGCATTAAGTGGATTTTACAAGAATTCGAAAAAAGAAGTGGCAAATATTATAAAGGACATTTTCAACCTGGATATCAGCGTCGGTAGTGTATCAAATAGCGAGGCTAGAGTGGCAGAAAAATGCCAAGAAGCATATGAGCAAATTGAGGAAGAGGTAAGCAAGAGCAAAATTTTACATATCGATGAAACTAGCCATTACAACAAAGGTAAACAGGGCTGGTGCTGGATGTTTGCGAGCAAAATAGGAAGTGTGATCAAATTGACAGAGTCAAGAGGGATGAAAGTCCTGGAAAATAGTAAATTTGGAAAGAATAACAACCTAGTAGTGACCGACAGATATGCAGCTTACAACTACTTTTCCAGCAAGAAAAGGCAGGTCTGTTGGGCACATTTAGCAAGAGATTTTGAAAGGTTGTCTCATAGTTGGAATAGCGAAGTGAAAGTTTTGGGGTATTATTTAAGGAATGTTGCTACTGAATTATTTGCATTGAAAAAAGCTCTGTTAAAGGATGAAATAGACACATTAAGGTTCATAAGAAGAGCAAGAAAATTACGCAAGCGAACGAGATATTACTTAAAGAATATATCAAATTTACCCGAGGCAATTGGAGCGTCTCGAGTAGCAAAAAATATCATGAAATCGGATCTGATGATGTGGAAATTTTTGGACGATCCAGAAAATATTCCACTGACAAACAACTATGCTGAGCGACAGATTCGGCATTACGTTGTTTACCGAAAAGTTTCATATTTTACACAATCGAAACGGGGAAATATGTTTCTTGAGAGGATAATTTCATTGTACTTGACTTGGAGGCAAAAGAAGTTAAATCCTTTTCAAAACCTACTGGCTATTGCTTCTTAAGCCATACACCTGAATGGATACATGTTAATATTTTAAGTATATTTTATATTAATTTAAGGTAATTATATGAGTAATGAAGTATCTATTCCTACTGTAGTAAAAAAACCTACTGTTCATACAGAGGATTTCAAAAAATTACAAAGTAAAATAAGTGATTTAAGTCCTATTCCATCTCCAGAAAAATTTGATTCTGAGAGAGCATCTTCTCAAAACTGGGTAAAGGGTTTAGGAGATTTAGTCGTAAGAAAAGTTAATGTTGAGTTAATAAGTAATGTAAATGATAGACTTGATGCAGTATATGCTGAAATGCAAGCAATGGATTCTAAATTTCAAGAAGAGATTGGTAAAGTGAATGAAACGCTGTCAAGGAGTCTTCCCAATACGAATCTTGAAAGTGAGTGGGTTATGTAGTTTGATTAGCAGTTTCTGTTATTTAAACTGAACCACTTCTTTCAATTTTTTCTAGCATTAACTCGGCAGCTTTTTGCTCTGCAACTTTTTTGCTTGTTGCACGGGCAGAAGCTTTGCCGTAGTTTTCTATGCAGACTGAGATAGTAAATTCAGGATTGTGTGCTGGTCCGGTTTGTTTTATCAGTTCATATTCTGGTAAAGGTAGCTTATTTTTTTGCGTCCATTCTTGCAATGAGGTTTTGGGATCTTGAGGGGGAGTCTGTATGTTTTTAGCTAGCTCTTCCCAATGCTGAGTGACAAACTTCTCGGCACTTGCAAATCCGCCATCAATATAAATTGCACCTATTAATGCTTCAAGTGTATTTTCCAGATTTTTTGCATTGGACCTTCCTCCGTTGCAGCGTTCACTATTATTCATAATGATAAAATTATTTAATTCTATCTCTTTTGCCACATGAGTAATTGTGCTGCCGCACACTAAATCTGTTTTTCTTTTTGCTAAAGCTCCTTCTTTTTCGTCAGGGAACAATTTAAATAGCATGGCAGATATAACCATGTTCAAAACACTATCACCCAAAAATTCTAACCTTTCGTAGCTTACAATCTGGTTTTTATCGTTCCTTTTATTGACGCTTGGATGAGTTAATGCCTCTTCTAGTATTGCGCTATCTGTAAATTCATAGTTAATGATTTTAGATATAACATTATGTAAATCTTTCATATTTATTGTTTAAAATGCAACAAATACCGCACTATTCTTCGATCACTAAATCAATTATTGAAATATTTTCCTCATCAAAGCCTATATCTTCCATTAGCGTATCATCAGTAACACGCAAAAGTTCTGGTGGAGAGATAATAGTTCTATTATTGCCAACCTTCATTCCAACTACTCCAAGTTCCATAGCGAGTGGTACTTTCTTATCGCCAACTCTAAACTTTACTGTGTGGTTTTTAGATGTATATTCTCCGTTATGTTCTCTAACGCTATACTTAACGGATACTTCATCACCACATGTTATTTGTTTTCCTGATTTATTAGTTAAATCATTGAAAATCATTAAGTTATCCACTGAACTTAGATATGGATCTTTTACTTCGATTAATTTTACATAATAGGTTTTAAAATCATTATTGGTTATGGTAACTACACGTTCCCCACCTTCTTTCATTCCAATTATTCCTAAACTCAGTAAGTCACCTTGACCTATTTTCATAATAGTATCGGAAACTTGATTAGAAAATGCAAATGGTGTTGCCAAGCCTTTGTTAGAAATTTTATATATTTGTAATACAACTTCCTGACCGCAGAAAGCTTTGCTGCCTTGGCCTTCAGTAATCTCATAGAAGTTTATTTGCTCCGCTTCTTGTTGTGTTTGTAAGTATTCTGCTAGTCCATGCTTTTCAATATAGCGATCAAGTGCTGATTCAATTATTGGCTTCACAAGGTAGTATGCTACCGTCTGCACAAAACTGTCCGGTGCAGAATTGACTTCATAAAGTTTATCCTTTTTTTCTGGTCTACTTTTATTAATATAGACAACAGTTAGTACAAAAGAAGAGGTTAAAAAAAGAATTAGTATTAGAGATACAAACAACTGTAATACAATTTTTCTAATCATTCTTCATTATTTTATTTAATACAGTATACAAATAATCCGTATTTCCTGGAAGATCATTTAAATTACTTGAAGCTTTGTTGAATAGATCTTCTATATAATCTTTAATTCCGCTTTTACCAAGCACTGATACCAAATTATTTGTTTCATCTTGTTCATAGTCTTCAATATCATCCTGAGCCTGAAAAATTAGTCCGAGATTCATTCCATAATCATGTAATATTTCCCTTTGCTCGTTTGTTGCATCACCAATTATTGCTCCTGCTTCACATGAGGCTGCAAATAGCTTTGCGGTTTTAAGTGAATGAATTTCTTTTATTTTGTCAGAGTCTGCATGAATATCCATAACCTGTCCTTTGATCATTCCCCTGTAGCCTATTGCTTTGGATAATACTTTTACTATTTCACAGTATTTCTCATTTAGCAAAGACAATATCTCAAAAGCAATGGTAAGTAATGCATCTCCGGCAAGTACTGCCGTTGCTTCGTTAAATTTTTTGTGGCAGCTTAGCTGTCCACGACGAATATCACTATTGTCCATGCATGGCAAATCATCGTGAATTAGGGAGTAAGTGTGTATACATTCAATCGCTGCTGCAATTGGTATTGTTCTTACTGCTTCTATATTAAATACTCGAGATGAAGCTATAACAAGAAATGGACGTATATATTTTGCCGGGGCAAAAAGCATATAACGCATAGCTGATACCAGCTCATCTTGGTTATTTTTAGGTAAGAATTTATCTATCTCTGCAATAAGCAGACTTTTTGTTGCTTTATCAAGCATTCTTTAAGGTTGAAAGAACAAAGAAATTTTACTTAAATCCTATCAATTATAAAAGATATTGCAAACATATTTTTATTTTTATAACATAAATAAATAGGTTATTTTGTGGTAAAAAATGAATATTGCAGCAAATAGTACTGGAGAAGACATAGAAGTAAGAGTTAGGAAGATTGTGCTGGATCATATTAATAAAGATGTGGAGAAATTCACTAACTCTTCTAAACTTTCAGAGCATGGTGCAGATAGTTTAGATGCAGTTGAAATAATCATGGCTGCAGAGGAAGAGTTTGGTATAGAAATTCCTGATACAGATGCAGAAAAGATGCAAACTGTGGGGGATATAGTTAAGTACGTTGTTGATAAAAAAGGCTAACAATTATCATTCTAATGAGCAGAAGAGTAGTAGTGACTGGTGTTGGGTTGATTACTCCGCTTGCAGCAAATGTTAATGATACTTGGTCAAAGCTAATAAAGGGTGAATCTGGCATAAGGGCGATTAATGCAGATAGGTTTGATTCTTCAGACCTTGCTTGTACAGCTGCAGGGCAGGTTCCTTACCAATCTGATAATGTTGAAAACTATTTTGATCCCATAGAGTATGTTTCTGAAAAGGATTTAAAGAGAACAGATCGTTTTATTCACTATGGTATTGCAGCAGCAATGCAAGCCGTAAGAGATGCATCTTTAGAGGATGATTCACAGGTAAATAAAGAGCGTATCGGCGTTACTATTGGCTCTGGAATAGGAGGGTTGCCTGCAATTCAAGAAAATGTTATCACTATGCAGGAAAAGGGACCAAGGCGCGTTAGTCCATTTTTTGTTCCTGCAAGTTTAATAAATTTAATATCTGGGCATATTTCTATTAAGTATGAATTCACAGGTCCCAATGACTCAGCGGTAACTGCGTGTGCAACAGGTGCACATGCAATTGTAAATTCGGCAAGAGCTATCAAGCTTAATGAAGCCGATGTAATGATTGCAGGTGGTGCAGAAAGTGCTCTATGCAGGGTTGGAATTGCAGGTTTTGCCTCAATGAAAGCATTATCAACTAAATTCAATGACAGACCGGAAGAAGCTTCAAGACCATGGGATGAAGAGCGCGATGGTTTTGTTATGGGTGAAGGTGCGGGAGTTCTCGTGATAGAAGAATATGAGCACGCAAAAAAAAGAGGAGCAAAAATTTACGCTGAGCTTATCGGTTATGGATTAACGGGGGATGCTTATCATATAACTGCGCCGCATGAAGAGGGTAGGGGAGCATTTACAGCAATGGCACTGGCTTTAAAGAGTGCACAAGTTGATCTAGATCAAATAGGGTATATCAATGCGCATGGAACCTCCACTCCACTTGGAGATAAGGTTGAAGTTGTAGCAATGAAACGATTGTTTGGTGATCAAGCTTATAAGATACCAGTTTCTTCAACTAAATCCTCTATAGGGCATTTACTTGGTGCTGCAGGAAGTGTTGAAGCGATATTCAGCATTCTTGCATTAAATAATGGAATAATTCCACCAACTTTAAATCTACACAAACCTTCAGAAGGGTGTGATTTAAATTTTGTACCGTTTAAAGCTCAGGAGCATAAGATTAAATATGCACTTTCCAATTCATTTGGTTTTGGTGGCACTAATGCATCACTTATCTTTGGGAAATTATAACTCCGTTCACGGAATGTTTTTCAACTAAGCAAGAATAGCGATAAAAATTGACAAATTTTATAATATATATAATAATTTGATTAGTATAATTAATTGACAAGTTTTATAAGGTATATATATGTATCCATTCAGCCGGGCGGTAAAATAAAGAGTAGACAAGGAATGCTAAAAAGGTAAACTAGAGTGGCTGTGAGGTAATATGGTTGATCTTTTAGAATTTTGCGAAAGTTTAAGCAGACTATAGAAAAGTTAGAAACAAAAATAGAAGAGCTTAAAGCAGAAAATAAAGCGCTAAGGATCGAAAACGCTGAGTTAAAAGAAAGGCTTGGCTTAAGTTCAAAAAATTCATCTATACCAAGCTCCAAAGAATTATATAAGATGAGGGAAAATAAGTCAAAAAGTGACAGGAAAGTAGGAGCACAGGTTGGACATAAAGGCAGTTACCGCCCTAAAATGGAGGCAGATGAGATGGTAAAAATAGAACTGCCCAATACGTGTGAGTGCGGAGGAGAAATTGCGGTATCAAAAGATCCGTATACTCATCAAAAGGTCGATTTGCCGGAAATCAAGCCGTATGTAGTTGAATATCAACTAGAGCATGGACGTTGCAAAAGATGTGGAAAAAGAAAAAGTAGCAAGCTACAAGAAGGAGTAACTGCGGACACATTTGGTCCAAGAGTTAAGTCAGTAATTGCAGCATTAAGTGGATTTTACAAGAATTCGAAAAAAGAAGTGGCAAATATTATAAAGGACATTTTCAACCTGGATATCAGCGTCGGTAGTGTATCAAATAGCGAGGCTAGAGTGGCAGAAAAATGCCAAGAAGCATATGAGCAAATTGAGGAAGAGGTAAGCAAGAGCAAAATTTTACATATCGATGAAACTAGCCATTACAACAAAGGTAAACAGGGCTGGTGCTGGATGTTTGCGAGCAAAATAGGAAGTGTGATCAAATTGACAGAGTCAAGAGGGATGAAAGTCCTGGAAAATAGTAAATTTGGAAAGAATAACAACCTAGTAGTGACCAACAGATATGCAGCTTACAACTACTTTTCCAGCAAGAAAAGGCAGGTCTGTTGGGCACATTTAGCAAGAGATTTTGAAAGGTTGTCTCATAGTTGGAATAGCGAAGTGAAAGTTTTGGGGTATTATTTAAGGAATGTTGCTACTGAATTATTTGCATTGAAAAAAGCTCTGTTAAAGGATGAAATAGACACATTAAGGTTCATAAGAAGAGCAAGAAAATTACGCAAGCGAACGAGATATTACTTAAAGAATATATCAAATTTACCCGAGGCAATTGGAGCGTCTCGAGTAGCAAAAAATATCATGAAATCGGATCTGATGATGTGGAAATTTTTGGACGATCCAGAAAATATTCCACTGACAAACAACTATGCTGAGCGACAGATTCGGCATTACGTTGTTTACCGAAAAGTTTCATATTTTACACAATCGAAACGGGGAAATATGTTTCTTGAGAGGATAATTTCATTGTACTTGACTTGGAGGCAAAAGAAGTTAAATCCTTTTCAAAACCTACTGGCTATTGCTTCTTAAGCCATACATCTGAATGGATACTTACTTGTATTAACCTTTTTATATATCATATTAATAAATTAACATGATATATAATGATAGCAAACATCAACACCGTTGCGCTTCAAGGAATTAGTACAGTGAACGTGAATGCGCAAATTCACATGGCAAACGGAGTTCCTGCTTTTAACATTGTAGGCGCCTTCCAGATAAAACTGTTGCAGAATCTAGAGAACGCATCAGAGCTGCATTAAATTCAATTAATTTGCTTTTACCTCCAAAAAGAATCACAGTTAATCTTTCTCCTGCAGATTTGTTGAAAGAAGGTAGTCATTATGATCTTGCAATCGCCATTGGATTGCTTGTGGTGATGGATGTCGTACCAATTGAAAAAGTTCAGTCTTATATAATCATGGGTGAGTTGGCGCTTGATGGTAGGGTAATACCAGTTTCAGGAGTGCTACCAACAATAATAAGTGCTAAGCGAGAAAAGAAAGGAGTAATTTGCCCAAGAGGAAACGGTATGGAAGCTGCTTGGGTAAAAGACGTTTCAGTTTTAGCAATAGAGAAATTAACTGACATTATAAAACACTGCAAAGGCGAGCGATCAATTACGCCAGTGGTTTTTAACTATAGTGATTTACCCAAGGAAAATAAATCAATTCCCGATATGAAAGATATCAAAGGTCAAGTGGTTGCAAAAAGAGCAGCAGAGATTGCAGCAGCAGGTGGTCATAATATGCTGCTTATTGGACCTCCTGGCACTGGAAAGTCGATGCTCGCCAAGCGTTTTGTAGGATTATTGCCTGATTTAACTGAGCAGGAAATGATTGACGTGAATATTATTTCAAGCATAATAAAAGCTGGTAATGAGATATTTAAGGTAACTCGCCCTTTTCGCGAACCTCATCATTCGTGCTCCATGCCAGCAATGATTGGAGGTAGAAAAAATGCAAAGCCTGGAGAAATCACAATGGCACATAATGGAGTGCTATTTCTTGATGAGTTGCCAAAATTTCCAAGGTTGGTGCTTGATTCTCTACGACAACCTCTTGAAGATAGAAAAGTCACCGTAGCGAGAGTGAATTCGCACATCACCTACCCAGCAAATTTTCAATTGATTGCGGCAATGAATCCCTGCAGATGTGGTTATTTAGGTGATGATAATCGTTCATGTAATAAAGCACCAAAATGTGGTACAGATTATAAAAATAAAATCTCAGGACCACTGCTTGATAGAATAGATATATCGATCGAAATGCCAAATGTCAGCATACTTTCTCCTGAAGTTTCTATGGAAGGAGAAAGTACTGAAGTAATAAGGGAAAGAGTGATAGCAGCGAGAAAAATC
The DNA here is from genome assembly GCF_012277295.1 of Wolbachia endosymbiont of Ctenocephalides felis wCfeT. Taxonomy (NCBI): domain Bacteria; kingdom Pseudomonadati; phylum Pseudomonadota; class Alphaproteobacteria; order Rickettsiales; family Anaplasmataceae; genus Wolbachia; species Wolbachia endosymbiont of Ctenocephalides felis. The sequence goes on along the minus strand of NZ_CP051156.1, from coordinate 472,205 downwards.
CAGACTGAGCGTTATAGTAAATTAAATATTCGCTGTAACGCAGAAGTAAGTGGTGAAGCATTGAATAAATTTACCGAGCCGGATCAAGCAGGATTAGAATTATTAAAGCATGTGCTAAAAGAAAATTATATTTCCAATCGGGGTTACACACGGGTATTAAAAGTTGCAAGAACCATTGCCGATCTTGCAAAAAGCGAGAGAGTAAAGAGAGCACACATTGCCGAAGCATTGAATTATAGAATAAGGACATATTAATAAATTAGCATGGTTGACAGGCTACTTTTCTCATTATATACTCCGCCTAATGAAATTTTAATATTCTATTTAAGAGGTAGAGTTATGGGACTAAGAATAAAAGCAATAAAGGATAAATATAATCAAGATGGTTTTTGGGCAGCAACTAAAGAAGTTCCTGTTCAAGGCTGGGATTTGGCAAAAAAAAATCCATGGAAAACAGGTGGTGGGATAGCTGGTACATCGTTATTGATTGTAGCACTTGCGCTTACAGGTTATTATTATAAGTGTCCAGATTCAGGGTATGCAAGATTGATTAATGATTTAGGTTCTGGTATTGTAGCTGTATTCGGTAAGTCAGCTGAATGGATACAGGCCAATAAAGAAATAACAATTCTGGCTAGTTGTTTACTAATTTCAGCAGTTATTATTGGTGCTCTTACATATAAGAATCATGATAAAGCAAGTAAGCTTGATGAGGTAGGTAAGTTTGTGAATGAAGTTGACCCAAACTCAGGTCCACAAACTATATTAGATGGGCTTAGAGGCATACTTAAATTATCACCAGTACAAGGCCATAGTGAATAGTAATTTTTAACAAAAGGGATGGATTTCATCCCTTTTATTGACTTTTATCTGATAAGTAACAAAGTTAAGTTTTGTATACATTGATAACTGATGATACAATTCAGAAAATTAGTAATATTTTTCTTCTTATTATATTCAAGTATAGCTTTCAGTAACAGTTGCGGTTTTAATTTGCAATATTGTGGGCTTAGTTGTGATTTAGATTTATCATATAAAGGCTTGAACAGTATAAAGAAGCTACTGAGTGGAAGTGATAAGTTTGTTGCCCTTACGTTTGATGATGGACCATCTTATAGCAAGATAAATAATATTCTTGATGCTCTTGAAAAACATGAATCAAAAGCGACATTTTTTGTGCTTGGTGGGCGTATAAATGCAAGAACTTTTAATGTAATAGAAAAAATTCACAAAGCTGGCCATGAGCTTGGTAATCACTCCTGGTCACACAGAAAGCTGACATCGCTTTCCAGTGAAGAGCAAATGCAAGAGCTGGATAAAACAAATTTGGCAATTAAAAGTATCACGAAAGAAGATGTAAAATGATTTCGTCCACCATATGGGTGTCATGATGATAATTTAATTGAAAACACTGAGCAGCTCAATATGTATTCAATATTATGGACTGTTGATTCTCTCGACTGGCGTGGCGATAAATCAGAAACTCTAGTTGAAAGAGTGGTAAGTAATGTACATAATGGAGCAATTATACTGTTTCACGATCATGAAAATAAATCAAATACAGTTGAAGCTTTACCTTATATTATTAAGATATTAAAAAAGTTAGGCTATAAGTTTGTTACCTTAAGTGAATGGGAAAGAAGAGTATGTAATGCAGTAAAAAATGAGAGTGTAGAAATTTTATGCGGAAAAAAAACAAAGTCTTTAACCGCAGAGCATTCTTACTAGGTGGTTTCCAGCTAACTATTTCTGCCGTTTTCAGCTATAGACTATATAATCTACAAATAAAAAATAAACAAAAATACGAAATACTATCCAATAAAAACAGGGTGCGAGTCACTGTTATCATGCCTCAAAGAGGTAAAATTTTAGACAGAAATAATGTTGAACTTGCAGTAAACAAAATTTCATATTTTGTTTTATTTGACGGACAAAAGGCTACGAATAGGGAGATTGACTGGTCTGAAGTTGCATCAAAATCATCAGAAGCAAAAATAAATGCGCTTTATAGACGTTACTACCCCTTTGGTTCAATATGTTCTCACATACTGGGATATACAAAAAAACAACAGAATATCGGTGAAGTGGGAGTAAGCGGCATTGAATACACATATGATGATATATTAAAAGGCAGGCCAGGAAAATCTCAACAAGAAATAAATTCAAGAAAACAGATTACAAAAGAGCTATCAAGCATACCGCAACAAGATGGACAAAGCGTACAACTAACAATCGATATTAATCTGCAGAAAGAAATAGCCGAAATCTTTGGAAATAATAAAGGTTCAGTTGCAGCGATTGATATAAATAATGGTGGAATTTTAGCGCTATATAATTCACCTGCTTATGATAATAATCTTTTTACTAGTAGATTATCAAATGAGACTTGGGAAAGCTTAAATTCTCCTTCGCTGCCGCTTGTAAATCGTGCACTATCACATCAAATTCCTCCTGGCTCAATCTTTAAGCTGATAGTTGCGCTTGCAGCCTTAAGAGATGGCATAATAACACCAGATAGAGAGTTTTTATGCAGAGGTCACATGAAAATAGGCGAGCGAAATTTTCGTTGTTGGAAAAGTAGTGGTCATGGATATGTTTCCCTAAATGAAGCTATAGCTTCTTCATGCAATGTTTACTTTTACAACATAGGAAAGGAAATAGATGTGGACTCTCTTGTTGAAATGTCCAGCAAGTTTGGTATTGGAAATGGAGCACTAACCAAAACATTCAAAGAAGAATCATCTGGATTACTACCTAACAAAAGTTGGCGTATGAAGGAGTTATGGCAGTTAGGTGATACTATTAACTTAGTTATAGGGCAAGGATACATTCTGATAACACCTCTACAACTTGCTGTGCTTTCAGCAAGGCTTGCAACAGGTAAAGAAGTAATGCCATGCATAGAGATGAGTAATATAATACAAGACTTTCCTGATATTGACATAAATCATGAGCACCTCAACATAATTCAAAAAGCCATGTTTGATGTAGTTAATTCTAGAATTGGTACGGCATTCAACTATAAAAAAAGATTCAGTAGTATGAAAATCGCTGGAAAAACTGGCACACCAGAGATGAGTGCTAAAGATAAAAGTCACAAATTATTTACTGCTTATGGACCTTTTCATAATCCACGTTATGCCGTTTCTGTATTTATAGAGCATGGCAAATCTCCACGTCAGGACTTTCTTATAGCAGATAAGATATATGAGAGTATTTACCTTCAATTGGGTTCACTACTATGAGAATCAATTCTGTTTTTCACATGTAGTTCATATTGTTGGTATTAACAATAATTGCAATTATTAATTCTATAGGTATACTCTGTTAAAAATTACATGAGTCCCATTAAATGACAGAGAAGGAAGAGCAGTTTAGTTTTACGCCAGAAAATCTTAAGAAAGCAGAAAAATCGATAAAAATGTACCCAAAAGGTAAAGAAGCTAGTGCTGTTATGTCGTTATTATATCTGGTGCAGGAACAGTGTGGATGGGTGCCTGAGTCCGCTATGCGCTATGTTGCTGACATGCTGCACGTTCCACATATTCGCGTATATGAAGTGGCAAATTTTTACACCATGTATAACTTAAAACCGGTAGGTAAATACCTAATACAAATCTGCAGAACCACTCCCTGTTGGCTATGTAATAGTGAGGAGGTTTTAAATGCTTTTAAAGAGAAGCTGTGCATCAACATCGGTGAAACTACTCAAGATAATCTTTTCACATTAAAAGAAGTTGAATGCCTCGGTGCATGTGTTAATGCTCCTGTTGTGCAGATAAATAATGACTTTTATGAGGATCTAACCCCTGAAAAGGTAGAAAACATTATAGCAGAGCTTTCGAGTAAATAAATGTTTGCATTTGAGGTAATTAAGCAATCTGACTCTGCAAGAGTTGGAAAAATTGAAACTCCAAATGGAATTGTGGAAACACCAGCATTTATATTCTGTGCAACAAAAGCTGCAATAAAAGGTGCTGATATTGAAAGAATGAAAGAAGCTGGAACTCAGATTATACTTTCCAATACCTATCATCTCATGCTTCAGCCTGGAGAGGACACAGTTGAAAAGCTTGGTGGCTTGCACAAAATGACTAGATGGAATGGGCCGATGTTAACTGACTCTGGTGGATATCAAATATTTAGCTTGGGTCATGGATCAGTTTCAGAAGAGATTAAAGGAATAAGAAAAAAGCAGAAGACATTAATCAAAATCAATGAAGATGGAGCAATTTTTCGCTCTTATATTAATGGCAAAACTTATTGTCTCACACCTGAACGATCAATACAAATTCAACAGAAATTAGGTGCAGATTTAATTGTGGTTTTGGATGAATGCACTCCATTTCATGTCAGCAAAGAATATACGGCAAAATCAATGCGAATGAGCCATAGATGGGCTGAACGCTCATTAAGAGAGTTTGAAAGAAATAACTCTGGTAAACAAGAGTTGTATGGAATTAGCCAAGGCGGTATATATCAAGATTTGCGCGAAGAAAGCTGTGACTTCATCAATAATCTACCGTTTTTTGGTCAGGCAATAGGTGGGTCACTTGGTCAAAGTAAAGAACAGATGTACGATGTGGTTTCTTTCACTATAGAGCATCTAAAAAAAGATAGGCCTACTCATTTACTGGGTATTGGTGGAATTGCAGACATCTTTTATGGAGTGAGTCTCGGCATTGATACGTTCGATTGTGTACATCCAACTCGCTTGGCAAGGCATGGTGGTGCACTAGTCAAAGTAAAGAACAGAAATTCCCTGTCTTCAAAATGTAAAGAGCACATTAACTTGCGGAACCGGCAATTTGAACTTGATGATAACCCAATTGAAAGCGATTGTTTATGCTTTACTTGCAAAAGACATTCAAGAGCTTATATACATCACTTATTAAAAGCAAAAGAGATACTAGCTCACACGCTCATCACTATTCATAATGTTTTCTTTATGAATAAGTTGATGGAGTCAATAAGAAAAGCAATATTAGAAGATAGGCTGAGTGATGAACAGAATAATTGGATTCAATAGGCAAAGCTATTAATCAATGTATCCATTCAGCCGGGCGGTAAAATAAAGAGTAGACAAGGAATGCTAAAAAGGTAAACTAGAGTGGCTGTGAGGTAATATGGTTGATCTTTTAGAATTTTGCAAAAGTTTAAGCAGACTATAGAAAAGTTAGAAACAAAAATAGAAGAGCTTAAAGCAGAAAATAAAGCGCTAAGGATCGAAAACGCTGAGTTAAAAGAAAGGCTTGGCTTAAATTCAAAAAATTCATCTATACCAAGCTCCAAAGAATTATATAAGATGAGGGAAAATAAGCCAAAAAGTGACAGGAAAGTAGGAGCACAGGTTGGACATAAAGGCAGTTACCGCCCTAAAATGGAGGCAGATGAGATGGTAAAAATAGAACTGCCCAATACGTGTGAGTGCGGAGGAGAAATTGCGGTATCAAAAGATCCGTATACTCATCAAAAGGTCGATTTGCCGGAAATCAAGCCGTATGTAGTTGAATATCAACTAGAGCATGGACGTTGCAAAAGATGTGGAAAAAGAAAAAGTAGCAAGCTACAAGAAGGAGTAACTGCGGACACATTTGGTCCAAGAGTTAAGTCAGTAATTGCAGCATTAAGTGGATTTTACAAGAATTCGAAAAAAGAAGTGGCAAATATTATAAAGGACATTTTCAACCTGGATATCAGCGTCGGTAGTGTATCAAATAGCGAGGCTAGAGTGGCAGAAAAATGCCAAGAAGCATATGAGCAAATTGAGGAAGAGGTAAGCAAGAGCAAAATTTTACATATCGATGAAACTAGCCATTACAACAAAGGTAAACAGGGCTGGTGCTGGATGTTTGCGAGCAAAATAGGAAGTGTGATCAAATTGACAGAGTCAAGAGGGATGAAAGTCCTGGAAAATAGTAAATTTGGAAAGAATAACAACCTAGTAGTGACCGACAGATATGCAGCTTACAACTACTTTTCCAGCAAGAAAAGGCAGGTCTGTTGGGCACATTTAGCAAGAGATTTTGAAAGGTTGTCTCATAGTTGGAATAGCGAAGTGAAAGTTTTGGGGTATTATTTAAGGAATGTTGCTACTGAATTATTTGCATTGAAAAAAGCTCTGTTAAAGGATGAAATAGACACATTAAGGTTCATAAGAAGAGCAAGAAAATTACGCAAGCGAACGAGATATTACTTAAAGAATATATCAAATTTACCCGAGGCAATTGGAGCGTCTCGAGTAGCAAAAAATATCATGAAATCGGATCTGATGATGTGGAAATTTTTGGACGATCCAGAAAATATTCCACTGACAAACAACTATGCTGAGCGACAGATTCGGCATTACGTTGTTTACCGAAAAGTTTCATATTTTACACAATCGAAACGGGGAAATATGTTTCTTGAGAGGATAATTTCATTGTACTTGACTTGGAGGCAAAAGAAGTTAAATCCTTTTTAAAACCTACTGGCTATTGCTTCTTAAGCCATACACCTGAATGGATATATCTTTGTCATAATCCCTTAACCAAATGCTTAAAGCAGCATATTTACATAAAATTGTTTAATATTATATAAATAGAATATGGTAAATAGATAAAGACTGTTATTTTTGATTAGATGTGGTAAGATAAGAACATTGTGATTTTAGTTCATTAGAAGGGCAGGTAACTTTGTTATATGATGATGTCATCCAAGTAACTGATGCACAACTGTATGCACATTGTGTTTTGGACCAGTTGCCCACAGAAGGGTGTCATCCTAGTGCTTGACACTAGGATCCAGGAATTTTAATTGGGCACAGATGATGAATGTAAAAGTTATTTTGAATAGGATTTAAAGGCTGGATCCCAGTGTCTGGGCACTGGGATGACATTCTGCCTAGAGGAAAATGCAACGCTTGTATAGCTGTGAATCAGCTACTCAGATGACACGGCTTCTCACACTAAAATGACAATAAATTGCTGAATCAGTTTTTTCGGTGAGTCTTGGTTAAATATAAGTCGAATGAGTAAATAAATTTATATGAAGATACTAATAACAAATGATGATGGTTTCAAAAGTGAGGGTATAAAATTATTAAAAGAAATTGCACAAAATTTTACGTCAGAAGTGTGGGTAATAGCACCAGATGCAGATAGAAGTGGAGCAGCAAGGTCTCTTGATTATCCAGCAAAACGGTCTATTGTAGTCAATCAACACAGTGAAAGGGAATTTAGCATATCTGGCACTCCTGCAGATTGTGTTATTATTGCACTAAATAAAATTATGAATGAAAAACCAGATTTAATATTGTCTGGAGTGAATATTGGCTCAAATGTTGGAGATGATGTTTGCTATTCAGGTACTATTGGTGCCGCAATGGAGGGAGCTGCGAGGTCTATATCTTCAATTGCACTAAGCCAGGTATGTAATGGCAAAATAGATTGGAGTAATACAAAGAATTTTGCACTAAGAGTCATTACTCAGTTAATTGAGATCGGATGGCCTAAAAACGTAGTGATGAGCGTAAATTTTCCTGCCACGGAAAAAGTAAAAGGTATGGAATTTGCAGAACAAGGTGAGTATGATATTGATGGTGACTTAACTTTTGATGAAGATTCAAACGGTTCCCTAAGTTTAAACTGGTCTCGAGAGCACTCAGGCAGCGGAAGCATAGGCAAGATTAAAGAAGGATTTATCACTGTTACACCAATAAAGCTAGACTTTACGGATTATGATACGCTCAATACTATGAGAAATCTTCCAATTCTGGGGCTATAGCTTCTGTAAAAAAATAAATATGGACTAGGCAGGGTATTTTTACTCTGCCTAGTCCATATTACTTAGGACAAGAGTTATGTTAATTTATTTTCTGTAAAAACAAAATAAAAAAAATAAAAAAATGTACTTGACAAGTCAAAATTTATTTCTAAAACACCTGCAATTATCTTTTATGCTTGATTGAGTGTAGAAGATAAAGCAAGTTTTTTGTGGGGGTATCTATGGTAACAAGTGGTGAATTATATACTAACGTCATGGATAAATTAAGGTTTGAACCTAGCCTTGATGAGTCAAACATAACTGTTGCAATTAAAGATAATGGGATAGTTGTGTTAGGTGGTAAGGTTAAGAGCTACGCAGAAAAGTATACTGCTGAAAAGGCTGTAGAAAGGGTTGCAAAAGTCAAGGGTGTAGCTAATGAGCTTGATGTGGAGCTTATTTCAACTTACAAGAAAAGTGATGCTGATATAGTAAAAGCTGCTATTAACGCTTTAGAGTGGAGTTTTTTCGTACCACATGAGCGGATTAAAGTAGCTGTGGAGAATGGGCATCTAACTTTAACTGGTGATGTTGAATATAATTACCAAAAAGAGCGGGCTAAAAAGGCTGTACAAGATCTGTATGGTGTAACGTACGTTACTAATAACATAACAGTGAGACCAAGGTATCCATTCAGCCGGGCGGTAAAATAAAGAGTAGACAAGGAATGCTAAAAAGGTAAACTAGAGTGGCTGTGAGGTAATATGGTTGATCTTTTAGAATTTTGCGAAAGTTTAAGCAGACTATAGAAAAGTTAGAAACAAAAATAGAAGAGCTTAAAGCAGAAAATAAAGCGCTAAGGATCGAAAACGCTGAGTTAAAAGAAAGGCTTGGCTTAAATTCAAAAAATTCATCTATACCAAGCTCCAAAGAATTATATAAGATGAGGGAAAATAAGCCAAAAAGTGACAGGAAAGTAGGAGCACAGGTTGGACATAAAGGCAGTTACCGCCCTAAAATGGAGGCAGATGAGATGGTAAAAATAGAACTGCCCAATACGTGTGAGTGCGGAGGAGAAATTGCGGTATCAAAAGATCCGTATACTCATCAAAAGGTCGATTTGCCGGAAATCAAGCCGTATGTAGTTGAATATCAACTAGAGCATGGACGTTGCAAAAGATGTGGAAAAAGAAAAAGTAGCAAGCTACAAGAAGGAGTAACTGCGGACACATTTGGTCCAAGAGTTAAGTCAGTAATTGCAGCATTAAGTGGATTTTACAAGAATTCGAAAAAAGAAGTGGCAAATATTATAAAGGACATTTTCAACCTGGATATCAGCGTCGGTAGTGTATCAAATAGCGAGGCTAGAGTGGCAGAAAAATGCCAAGAAGCATATGAGCAAATTGAGGAAGAGGTAAGCAAGAGCAAAATTTTACATATCGATGAAACTAGCCATTACAACAAAGGTAAACAGGGCTGGTGCTGGATGTTTGCGAGCAAAATAGGAAGTGTGATCAAATTGACAGAGTCAAGAGGGATGAAAGTCCTGGAAAATAGTAAATTTGGAAAGAATAACAACCTAGTAGTGACCGACAGATATGCAGCTTACAACTACTTTTCCAGCAAGAAAAGGCAGGTCTGTTGGGCACATTTAGCAAGAGATTTTGAAAGGTTGTCTCATAGTTGGAATAGCGAAGTGAAAGTTTTGGGGTATTATTTAAGGAATGTTGCTACTGAATTATTTGCATTGAAAAAAGCTCTGTTAAAGGATGAAATAGACACATTAAGGTTCATAAGAAGAGCAAGAAAATTACGCAAGCGAACGAGATATTACTTAAAGAATATATCAAATTTACCCGAGGCAATTGGAGCGTCTCGAGTAGCAAAAAATATCATGAAATCGGATCTGATGATGTGGAAATTTTTGGACGATCCAGAAAATATTCCACTGACAAACAACTATGCTGAGCGACAGATTCGGCATTACGTTGTTTACCGAAAAGTTTCATATTTTACACAATCGAAACGGGGAAATATGTTTCTTGAGAGGATAATTTCATTGTACTTGACTTGGAGGCAAAAGAAGTTAAATCCTTTTCAAAACCTACTGGCTATTGCTTCTTAAGCCATACACCTGAATGGATACATACACCCAACTATGAGCCACGCATAGTTCATAGTTGGATCAATGATTACAGAGAGGAAGCGTATATATTTAGAGGGCAATAATTCACTTGCTCCAAAGAAACCAAATTATTCATAGTTCTTGGCTTTGATAAAGTAGCATTAGGATACTCTTCGTCTACATAATGACCCTCACAACCTGTAATATCACTTATAGCATTAGGTACAAAATTTTTAGCTTTACTAAACATGCTTGAATTATCAGCTTTTTTAGAAGATACACTGAAATCATGTTCAGGATTCTCCAGAGCGCATGTATCGTTACTATAACTCATAAACCTACTGAGCATGTTTGAAAGTACACCCCTACTGCTTTTTTCAGGTATGCTAAAATTATGGTTATAGCTACCCAGAGCGCATATTAGTGTATCATTATATTCATCTACCCTATTTTCCAAAAATGAATTAAAAGGAAGAGCTACTCTATTAATAGGATTATCTATTACATTGCCAGCAACTTGATAGGGAATATCGAGTGGTAAACTCTGACCTACTGTGCTATCAATAGGGTTACTTACTACATTACTAGCAACTTGTAAACCTTCCTTAATAAAGAGTATAGAAGCTACCACAGGCAGCGCTCTAAAAACAACTTTTCCTGCATATGATTTTTTCTTTTCAACTATCTGATTCTCTATACTAGAAGTCCTATTGCCGTTTTTAGCATTTTCACTAAACAGGTTACTAAAATCCATATCTGAATCTTCTGCTTGCTTTTCCTCCTTAAATAGGCTCCTTAGGTCCATCTCGCAAGCTCCTGCTTGTTTTTCTTTACGCTCTTGACGCCTTTGCTTGCCTTCTTCATTAAATTCAACGATAAGCTCAGTCTTGTCCTTTATCACTTTTTCTTTCTTAGCTAACTGCTTTTCCATTTCGGAAATTTTATTTTCTTTCTCAGCAAGAACTTTACTCTCACGAATAGATTTGTAAGAAAGTGCAATAGTTACAACAGAAAATACAGCACAAATTGCAACAAATGGAAGACTTATATTTAAAGCTGCAACTGAAGCTAAAAACCCAACATAAGGTACCACAGTCAACACTCCAGATCCAAGTAGAATTGCAGTACCAGCACCAATTACCACATAATTTAGTACATTATTTTTTTTAGTCATTGATTATACCTCACATATATCAAATATTGCCAAGCATGGCATAAAATTGAGACAAAATCAATAAAATTTATTCTAAAACAAATCTATTTTTTACTTTAATATTTTTCAATGCAAAAAGCTTTTTACTATAGCTTAATTCTTTAGTTATAGTATCATCTTAATTAATCTTACTTACGCTTTTGATACTTATGAGATACTTTTTATTATTAGCTCTAATACCTTGTCTACTTACCGCAGAGCAGATTGAAGAGAAAGCAATAGAAGATGATGAAGTGGTTGATTTTACGCACGAGAACTATAGAATTCAAATAAGGAGAAAACCTAAAAAAGATTTACTAAAAGATAAAGAAGAGACTTCAGAAGGTAAAGAAGAAACGCTAAAAACTGAAGAGAAAGCAGAAGAAATCAATAAAGAACCCGAGGTAAAAGAGGCCATAAAAGAAGATAAACCACAACCTCCAGAAAGTGATGCTGCAAAAGCAGAAATTGGAGAAAAAGCACAAGATGTTGATAATAAAGAGCATGAAATAAAAGAGACTGCAGATGAAGGTAAAAAAATTAATGAAAAGTCTATAGATCTAAAGAAAGATGCGCCAGAAAAAAGCACAGAGACAGATGTACACGACACGAAAATCGATGAAAGTCCTTTAAATCAGGCTGATCAAAAAATTGACGTAAAAGAAGATAAATCTTTAGAAGTGGAGGAAAAAGAAGAAAAAATTGAGGTAAAAAAAATAGAAGAATTAGAAGATCAAGCTGAAGTAAAGAAAGTAAAAGAAACAAGTAAAAGCAAGAAAATACAAATAAAACCTATAGTTGAAAAAGAAGATCAAGAAGAAAAAAAAGACTTGCAAACACCTACAGAGAAAAAGCCAACAAATGAATGGCCGCATAAAAACGAACAAAGCATGTTAATACACAAACGTCAGTATGACAGCCTTAATGAGCACCTGCCAACAACCATCTTTGTTGATGATTACAGTAAGCAGTTTTTCTATTGCATTAAAAAGAACAATTTACCTTGCCTTAGGGGAATTATCAGTAAATTGGAAAAACTTGGATTAACTATAAAAGAAGCACTGAGGCTTAAAAATAAATTAGGTGACACTCCTTTAACTTATGCAGCCAAACACAGTGAGGTAGAGGTAGTACGCTTTCTTCTCCTCCAAGGAGCTGATGTTAGCGCAATGAATGATGATTCTCAATCCCCCCTTGATATAGCAATTGAAAGAAGGCAAATTGATGTAGTTAATGCTATTGCTGAGATGATGCCACAGATTTTAGGACACACAAAAATTGAGAGTAAAGAGAATTCAGAAATGTATGACTGGGCTTGGAAAACAAAAAAGTCGCTATGTGATGAACAAAATGATTAGGTTTTTAATATTAATTTTGGTTGGTCATTTATGTTATGGAAATGATGCAGTTAGTGATTTTTTAAACGCTTTACATGATAAAAAACATGTGTCTTATACTAAAAAAGATTTTGCTAAATTTTTAATACAATGTCACAAAGATGGAGTACAAGAAGATTTTAAAACAGGCTTTGGTTCTGACTTAAATGGAGCTGATTTTAGTCAATTATACCTAAAGGGATCAGTTTTTGACGGGGTAAGCTTAATTGGTGCTGATTTCTCTAACACTGATTTATCTGATGTATCGTTTATCAATGCTGATCTACGCGGAGCTAACTTTTCCAATGCTAGTATACAAGGTATTAAAATACAAGACTCAAATTTAAACTTTGCAAAATTTATTTCCGCAAGTCTAGTCGATATTACCTTTGAAAAATCTGACATTAGCTACTCTGAATTCATCAATTCTGACCTCAAGAACGTGACTATGCACGATGTAACTGGATTACACACCAATTTTTCGAGTATGAAAATAAGCTTCGCCAGCCTATTTAATTCAAATATCAGTCATGTAAATTTTAACGATAGTGAAATAAGTAATACTATTGTTCAAAAAAGTAATCTTGATAACGGCAACTTCTTTGGTGTGGATTCATATAAGCTAAAAGTACAATTTTCCTCGTTGAAAAACGCTAATATATACGGTGCTGAGATAAAAGAATCGGATTTTACAGGAAGCGATCTTTCTCACGCTTGTTTTAATGCCTCAAATATAGTTGATAGCAACTTTAACAGAGCTAATTTAAGCAATACGCAAATCTCTTATGTTAATGGTAATAACTCAACTTTCATTCATTCTGTATTAAATGGCTCTAAAATAAAGCACTCATACGCTTTTGAGGTAAATCTACATGATGCTGATCTGTCCAACATTGATTTTAGCTATAGTGAACTCTATCAAGTTGACATTTCTGACTCCGACATTCGAAGCGGAAAGTTTCACAACACTAAAGTGGCAAATTCCGATTTAAGTGGCTCGTTTTTTGACTACTCACTATTTACTCACACAAAGATAGAAGAGGCAAATCTTGCTCGAGCTTCAATGCACAAGATTAAAATGCAAGATTCTCAAATTTATAACAGCACACTTTCTCACCATAATATCGATTCCAGTGAAATAGAAAGGTCAACATTCTTTAATTTAACAGCTGACAATTTAGGTTGGTCTAATTTAACAGTAGCTAATTCACATTTCATAGAAAGCGATTTCACTTCTTCTTCACTTAATAATAACATCTTTAAGAAAACTAGTTTTTTTCGCAATAATTTTAGTAACTCAACAATTAATAAAGTGTCCTTTGATTCCTCAAGCATATATAAAAACTCAGTTGCTGATATTCATTTAACAGATTGCAAATTTGACAATTCAATTTTTATTGGAAACGATGGACAGAAGAAGCTTGAAGACCTTGAGAACGCTATAACTTCAGTTGAAGATCTACAGGAAAAAATATCACAAGGTGAAAAATTCGATGTAAATTACTCCTATTTTGAGTTTGAAGACATGAATCTAGAAAACGCTGACTTTTCCAATTCAATACTCAGCAGAGCAAAGTTTAAAAATGTTAACTTAAATAAGGCAAATCTTGAAAAAGCTGATTTGTGTTATGCTATTTTCGATAGCTCCTCTCTCATTGGTACAAATTTGATAAATTCTAATCTAGATTACTCTAATCTTTCAGAGTCGGACTTAAAACGTGCTGTGTTAAAAACTAACAAATTAAATTGACATTTGGTAACATTTTTAACATACTATATTAATATAGTTTTAAATCTATTTTACATAGAAAAGCTTTAACATGATACAATAGGAGGTTTTAATGGTAGGTGCGACTAACACACTAGATACAACTAATACGTTAGATGCAGCTAATAAACTAGATGTAAACAATAAAAAAGCGATTTTGGGTACCTACAAATCACTCCTCTCTGATAGTGATGGAGAAAATAGTAATCAAGAAATCCAAAAGATTAAAAAGCTATATCAAACATTACATACAATACAAAAGAGCGTTTTTGGAGACATGCTGAAGCATATAGAAATAGGCAAAGACCCTAACATGCTATTGGATATAACCACAGGATTTGGTAAATCACTCATGCAAATATCGTTCGCTAGTGTTTTAAAAATCGCTAACATTGATTATAGAATAATAGTCCCTGATCATTTAGTATCGCAGTTTCAAAAAGAGGTTGATAAATTCTTTTATGGCAAAGAAGGTGGTGTTAAGAAATCATCTCCCAATCCAATAGAAGGTGGTATTGAGGAATCATCTTCCAACCCAACAGAAGAGGGTATTAAAAAATCATCTTTAAACCCAATAGCAGAGCATATAAAAAAGCAAATAAGAGGATATGAAGAGTTTTTCATAACAGACTGGCAAAACACTCAACAACTTCCAAAATCAACAGTTTTAATGATTGATGAAGTAGATTCAGCAACAAAAGAGCCCTTACACAGAGAGCGTTTTAAAGATTTAAAAGAAGAATATCCATGTATCAGCTTAAGTGCCACACCACATGAGTGGCTACACAAAAGCATCAAGGAAATTACAGGTATAATCACCATTTCCATGCAAAGGAAGATAGAAGAAATGAGGATTATTAAAGCACATTCGATAAGTGCTACTGCAAGTAGTGTTATGAAAAGAACTAACAAGAGATCTGGGTTTGTACCATATGCTTGTATTGTAGTAATCTCATATATGTTTACTGTATTATTTAAAATCTCTTTAAACTCCTTTGTTACAGAAAAATTTATCGCTTTCTCCCTCTTATACACTTTTTATAACTTTTATATTAATACATTTATATACCACCCCATCATAGGGCAGATTTCACTTCTTCTCATTGCCCTTCCTATTGTATCACTTATCAACCTAGTAGTGGATAAAATAGCTGATAGGGATGTATCAAGTAGACTTATAGCAAATTTATTAGATGATAGAGCTTCTAGTCCAGCACATGAAGACATTTGCAGAACTGAGGAGACTTTTATATGCGAAAAGAACTCTAAAGGTACAATAACTACTCAAAGCTCCAGAGGCAAAAAAAACTTAATTTTGGCATCTAACTATGATGTGATTAGAAATTTAAGTCTTCTCTATAGAGATGAGAAAAATGAAGTATATAAAAATGGCAAGTTACTTAGCTACAGTGGCACTCATGATAAGTACAAACTCGGAAAAGATTTTGGTGAGAAATATGATTTCTCCTATAAAGAATCGCAGAGACGTTATTGCATAGAACAATTTAAAACAAAAATAAGAAGTTGTTTAAGCCAGGGTTGGGGTGGCTTTGTTGCATCGCTCTTTGGATAGGAGGCAATGCATAATAAATTCATGAAGCTATCTCAAATTTAGCCATGCCTATTTCAGTAAATTTGTTCAGCAAATAACACTTGAGTAGCATTTCTTTCTCACGGTTAATCTCAGATTTGTTCCTAAAACTAAACCCAAATGTTTGCTTCAGTCGCGAGAAAAAACTTTCTATATAAGATCTCTTCCCATAATTTATCTCTTTTTTCCACTTCTTCATACCATCTTCACCATATGACTTTATGAACTTGATTGTAGAATTTCTCTCAGCCATATAATCCAGCTTTGGATGCTCCACTGCATTGTTTTGCAGAGGAATTTTTATCTTTATGCCAAGCTCATTGCACAATTTGTATAACTTCTTTCGATTATATGCTCTGTCTGCATATAGTGTGCTTATATTGTATTTAGCATTAGCCCTTGCAATAAGATCACAGGCTCCATAGTGGTCAGAATAAACTCCACTACTGTATTTTGCAGCTATGACTTTTTTGCTACCTATCTCCAGCATTACATGCAATTTTCTTGTTTGCTTATAGCCACGGTACTTTCTATCTGTACCATTTGCCTTACTATGGCCTGGAATATTATTGTAGATGCTTATTCCAGTGCTATCTATGGCGATCTCAATATTTTCCATACTGTTTTTATCATGTCTTCGATCATTAATTTTTAAGTTAAGCTTTTTGAATCTTCTGGAAGCCTGGGAATAGCTGATAACTTGCAAATTTTTTCCTATTTGCTCAAGGTATCCCGCTATAAACCCCACCGTTTGTCTTAGGCCTATTCTAAACAAATAAGTTATTATGTGAATTAGAATTACGACTTTATCACTATAAATATTGTTGCCACCGGTCATTTTGGGACTTTTTTCGTACCAATTTTCTATGGCATCGTTGACGTAATAAAAAATATTTCCTCTTTCTTGGAGAAATTTGTTATATTCGTAGCAGTTACTGACTTTCATTTTGACTGGCATATTTTTCCTTTGTCGGTTAAATGCCTGTTTATAATGAATTTCGTCAGTAACTCCCAGTTCTTTTTACTTTAGCTATGCAACAAAGCCACCCCAGTGTCGAGCACTGGGGTGACGGAGCTACTTGGATGATACCCTTTTAAATAATCACTCCCACTCAATTGTTGCAGGTGGCTTGGAGGTAATATCGTATACAATTCTATTTACACCAGAAACGTTATTAACGATAATACTGTTCACATTCTGCAGAAAATCCCAAAATACTGATGCATATTGACTCTTATCTTCAAATGGAAATGCATCAGCAGTCATGCCATCTGATGATGTAACGGCTCGTAAAGCACAAACATGTCCATATGTGCGGCCATCTCCCATAACACCCACGGTTTTTATCGGTAATAATACAGCAAAAGCCTGCCATATCTTATCATATAGGTTATAATTTTTCATTGTATTGATATATATTTCATCTACTTCTTGTAATATTTTAACTTTTTCTTCTGTAATATCTCCTATAATCCGCACTGCAAGCCCAGGACCAGGAAATGGATGTTGAAATATTATTTCATCAGAAAGTCCAATTTCTTTCCCAAGCTTTCTTACCTCATCTTTAAAGAGATAGCGCAATGGTTCTATTAATTTGAGGTTCATCTTTTCTGGTAATCCGCCAACATTATGGTGAGATTTTATTGTACTAGTGTTACCTGAAGCATGTCCTGATTCAACCACATCAGAGTAAATGGTACCCTGCATAAGGAAATCAACATCCCCTATTTTATTTGCTTCTTCTTCAAACACTTCAATAAAAGTGTTGCCGATAATTTTTCGCTTTTCTTCTGGATCAGTTACCCCTTTTAATCTCTGCAAAAATAAATCTGACTTATCAATGTAATTCATTGAGATGTCCTTCAACATAGCAGCAATAGCTTGCCTCTGGTTCTTGCGCAATAAACCAGTGTCAATGAAAATGCAGTTTAATTGATTTCCTATAGCCTTATTCATAAGTGCTGCTGCAACGCTTGAATCAACTCCACCACTGACTGCAGCAATTACTTTCTTATTCCCT
The DNA here is from genome assembly GCF_012277295.1 of Wolbachia endosymbiont of Ctenocephalides felis wCfeT. Classification (NCBI taxonomy): domain Bacteria; kingdom Pseudomonadati; phylum Pseudomonadota; class Alphaproteobacteria; order Rickettsiales; family Anaplasmataceae; genus Wolbachia; species Wolbachia endosymbiont of Ctenocephalides felis. The sequence goes on along the minus strand of NZ_CP051156.1, from coordinate 454,389 downwards.
AGTAAATTCTTGATTTTTTCTTTTTGCTCATCAATAAACGATTTCATCGTCCAGTTTCTTTCACAATTTACGATATCCAAGAAATTAGAAAGTAGCTTACTGCCATTTATCGTATGCTTTACTTCAGGATGGAATTGAGTGCAGTATATTTTTCGCTGTTCATTGACGATTATGGCAATTGTGTGATTTATCACACCTGATGCTATTACAGTAAACCCTTCTGGTATAGTATCAACACTATCGGAGTGACTCATCAAGACATCCACTTCAGAATTTACATCCCATACATCTTTTATAATAGAGGAGTCTTGTAATATTTTAATTTTAGTTTTGCCAAATTCCTGATTGAAATCCTCTTTTACTTTCGCTCCAAAATAGTGGCAAATTAACTGTTGTCCATAGCATATCCCAAGTATAGGAACATTTGCTGTTTCATTAAGTTTTATAATTTCATAGGCTATTCCACCATCTTTATCAGCATTTACAGATTGCGGACCACCAGAAAGAATGAACCCATTAAATTTCGATATTGTTTCAAAATTGACATTGTCTGAAAATATTTCACAATATACGCCCATTTCTCTAATTTGTCTTGCGATGAGCTGCGTAAACTGCGAACCAAAATCAATAATAGCAATTGCTGACAATTCACTCCTCCATTGTTTAAAGCGATGATTAATGATAGAAGAAATGATTAGATAAGTAAATAAGACCTATATGCTATAATATAGAACACTTATACGGACGAATAGATTCTTGTGATACCTCATTAACCTTGCTTTTTGGCATTTTTGATATTTTTTTTATAGCATCTGCAAGGCTTAACTCCTTACCACCAAATATGATTCTCACATCTTTATTTTTCTTTAAATCTTTATCACTTGGTTTATTACCTACTATCTCAATATTGCCGTTAGCATCAGTAGTGAATGCAACATTACGCTCTTCCCCACTGACATACCACGTAAACTGCAATTTTCTTTCACATAAAGAAGGATGGTCAAAGTCATAATATCTAATTTTTTTACCACCTTTGTCGTTGGCAACATAGCCATTTATAACTTCTTTATTATTGCTATTCAATATTGAAAAACTAGTGATTTTATTCTCTTCACAGAACTTGCTAATTGAAAAGCTCAGCTATTTTAACACTTGTGCCGTTACCTCCTAATTTTACTTTTATATGACGGCCACCGTTACCGCGTTGATTTGCCTCGATTGACACTGTGTCAATATCATCACCTTCTATATACTTTTTTAACTCTACTTCAGCTTCCTTCTCTAAATCAGTGTACTCTACAGGCACATATTGAGGACCGTGCTTTGATGGATCATATAGACCATCATCTTCACTAAAATGACTTACTGCATCAAGAAATTCATCATCTGCCTCACTGACAGACTTATTGCCTTCCCGTTGACCAGGCAGAATTACTTTTGTAGATGTAGTCTGAGCATTCTGTGTTGATGGTACTCTTTTTGCGTCAGATGATAGCTCATACATCTCTATCGACTCGGGTTCCTCTTGTGATTCATGTTCAGTACTTTTCTTTTTCTTCCTGTAAGACGATAACTTACCTGCTAAAAAATTTACAAATGATGCTGCCATATCTTCATCCCCTGTTATTTACCTTATGTTAATATTATACATCAAAATATCAGGATATGTCAAGATATTTAACTAAAATATAAATTTAGCAAGATATTTCACTAAAGTATAAATTTAGATAGATCTAGCTGCTTAGAAATAGATTCGAGCTTATCTTTGACATATTTACTGTCTATCACGAATTTTTCACTACCTTTTTCAGAAGCAATGAAACTTATTTCATCTAAAAGCTTCTCCATGACAGTGTGGAGCCTTCTTGCACCTATATTTTCCACCTCTCTGTTCACTGTAAATGCTATTTCAGCTATGGTTTTTATACTATCTTCAGTAAATTCAAGTGTTACATTTTCTGTTTTCATTAAAGCTATATATTGCTTTAATAAACTAGATTCTGGTTCTTTTAATATCCTAATTAAATCCTCTTGAGTTAACGCTTTCAGTTCAACTCTAATTGGTAGCCTACCCTGCAACTCTGGCAAGAGATCAGATGGTTTAGATAGATGAAAGGCGCCAGATGCGATAAATAATATATAATCTGTTTTCACAGGACCATACTTAGTTGAAACAGTTGTACCCTCAATCAGCGGCAACAGATCACGCTGCACCCCTTCCCTATTTACTTCACCTTTTACTTCTGTTCGTGCTGCAATTTTATCTATTTCATCCAGAAAAACTATACCATCATTGCTAACCAGATCAATGGCTTCCCTGATAATCTTATCTTCGTCCATTAATCTTTCACTTTCTTCATTAATCAGTATTTCACGTGCTTCTTTAACTTTAACAGTAACGGTTTTTGTTTTCTTGTTTCCATTGAACATTTTGCCCATTATTTCCGTTACATTCATTACACCAACCTGACCTCCTGGTACACCAGGTATGTCAAAAGTAGGTACTATACCCTTGCTTTCCTTGACGTTGATCGAAACTTCTCCATCTTCAAATTCTTTATTTCTTAGCCTCTCTCTAAAGATCTTTTTACTTTCTTCAGTTGCATCCTCACCTACCATGGAATTAACTATAATCTTTTCAGCAAGATTTAAAGCTTTTTTAGCTAAAGCTTTGCGAGCTTTTTCTTTGACTAAAACTATCGCAGCATCGACCAGATCACGTATTATCGAATCAACATCACGCCCCACATATCCTATTTCAGTAAACTTTGTTGCTTCAACTTTTATAAATGGTGCACCAGCAAGTTTCGCTAAACGGCGAGCTATCTCAGTCTTACCAACCCCTGTATGACCAATCATCAATATATTTTTAGGTATTATTTCATCACGTAGTGGAAGTGGAACCTGATTGCGACGCCAACGATTTCTGAGCGCAATAGCAACAGCACGCTTTGCATCATTTTGCCCGATTATGAACCGATCCAATTCTTTAACTATTTTCTGTGGCGGTAAATCATCAAGTAACATCTGTGTAAATTGAGCATTGCTACCATTTAGATTACGGCTGCTCTTAGTACTTTTATGAGAATCATCCTTTTCACTTTCATTATAACTACAAGACTGCCCTTCCGAAAGAGCTGTAAATTGATTAGCACATAAAATTTTTCGTTCAGAAGACATATCACTCCTCTATCTTTTCAATAATTACATTATGATTCGTATAAACACATATATCAGCAGCTATTTTCATAGACTTCTCAGCAATTTCTTCTATTGATATCCCCTCCACGTCAATCAAAGCTTTTGCTGCAGATAATGCAAAATTTCCTCCAGAGCCAATAGCTGCAATCCCATCTTCAGGCTCAAGTACATCACCCGTTCCTGTTATCACCAGTGAAATGGATCTGTCTGCAACAATCATCATTGCCTCTAATTTTCTCAGATACTTATCCATTCTCCAGTCTTTTGCAAGCTCAACACAAGCCCTCATTAATTGCCCTGGATGTTTATCTAGCTTAGCTTCTAATCTTTCAAAAAGAGTAAATGCATCAGCCGTTGCCCCAGCAAAACCAGCAATTACAGACTCATTTGACAGACGTCTAACTTTCTTTGCTCCAGATTTTATAACAGTATGGCCCAGTGAAACCTGCCCATCACCTATCACTACCACCTTTTTACCCTTCCTTATTGACAGTATAGTAGTACCATACATTTTGTTGTCGTCGTGATTAATCATCTTTTTTATAATAATGTTGTTATACTTTAATCTTTAATCAAATTTGATAAATATATTTAATTATAATTTATAATATAATACCTTCCTTATAACATTTAAAGTGTAGATGCAAAATATAATTCACCCAAAATTGGAAAAAAGTATAAATGATTGGTTGAAGGAAAGATTTCAAGGTCTTAAATTACCATTTTATAGCTCAATAGACCTCAGAAATTCAGGCTATAAAATTGCCCCAGTGGACGCTAACTTATTTCCTGCAGGATTTAACAACTTTAGTGAGGAGTCAAAAGTAACTGCAGCTAAACTGGTAAAAAGCTATTTTGAAAAGCAGCAATACCGGAAAGTCCTTATAATACCGGAGAACTATACACGAAATAAAATGTATATAGAAAACGTATTTGCCATAGAGAAAATACTACAAATGGCAGGTTTTGAAACTAGAATTGGCCTCCTAAGTGATGAAACTTACAACTTAATAGAATCGTATGAAACTATTATAAAAGAAGGTTCTTTGTTAAAAACAAAATCAGGATTTGTACCAGACGTTGTCATACTAAATCGTGATATGACAAGCCACATTCCAGACACGTTAAAAGACGTAAAACAAGAGATAACACCAAATCCATTATATGGATGGCACAGTAGGCATAAATTAAAGTATTTTGAAATCTACGAAAAATTAGCGCTTGAATTCTGTAATGAACTTGCAATAGATCCATGGCTCATATTTGCATTTACCGAAAATTGTAATGAAGTTGATTTTAACGATAATCTATCACTTGAAAGAATTGCAGCTAAAGTTGACCATGTATTGTCACTGATGCGAAAAAAATATGAAGAATACGGGATAGAAACACAACCTTATGTGTTTATCAAAGCAAGTAATGGAACATACGGCATGGGCATTATAACAGCAGAGAATGGCGATGAGATATTGAACATAAATAAAAAAAAACGTAATAAGATGAACAAGATAAAAGAAGGAGTAAAAATCAATAGTGTTATTATACAAGAGGGTATACCCACCATTGATGTGTTTAAAAACAGCCCTGCAGAACCATTAATATATTATATAGGCGACACACCTGCTTGTTACTTATACCGATGCAACGATAGAAAAGACGTATATTCCAGCTTAAATTCCACTGATTGTGAATTTTATGATATTGGTAGAACAATTGAGGAAAAACTTTGGAACATAGTGAGTAAATTAGCAGTGTTAGCATTGGCTGTGGAGCTTTCATAGATTTAAGTCTCAAAACAACATACTGTAATTGCAACCCCACTTAAAACACTATACAATCTGTTTATATAGCATATCAAAATTATGGTCCTGACAAAATTCCTTGATCCAAAATGTGATTTAACTTTCAAGAGGATTTTCGGCTCAGAGAAGAACAAAAATATTCTCATTCACTTTTTGAACGATATTTTAGGCTTTACTGCAGAAAGCAAGATACAAGAAGTTGAATTCTTGAGCACTATCATGGACCCAGAGATTGCTTCTGATAAGCAAAGTATTGTCGATATTTTATGCAAAGATTCTGCCAACAATAGATTCATCATTGAAATGCAAGTGGCTCGTGACAAAGGCTTTGAAAAACGCGCTCAATTGTACGCTGCAAGGGCATATTCAAGGCAATTGGACAGATCTGGCAATTATGTTGATTTACAAAAAGTTTACTTCATCGCCATTGCTAATTGTAATTTATTTCCTGAAGAAGTAGATTATATATCCACACATAACATACGGGATATCAATATTAATGGAAATTATTTAAAAGATTTACAATTTGTCTTTATTGAGCTGCCAAAATTTCCTAAAAATGAAGTTAAGCAACTAGAAAATATCGTAGAAAAGTGGTGTTTTTTCTTTAAATATGCAGAGGACACCACAGACGAAGACCTAAAAAAGATTGCAAGAAGAGCACCAGTAATAAAGCAAGCTTATGAAGAGTTAAATAAATTCCACTGGGATGAAAAAGATTTGTTAGCCTATGAAGAGAGAATAATGGACTTACGCAAGGAAGAAGCCATTATTGAATACAGAATTGACCTTGCTACTGCAAAGGGAAGAGAGTAGGGTAGAGAGAAAGGAAGAGAAGAAGGCAGAGAGGAAGGAAAAATTGAAGAAAAAATTGAAGTGGCAATAAACTCACTTAAGGCTGGTATCCCTGTGGATGTTACAGCTAAAATAACAGGCTTACCTGTTAATAAAGTGAAGCAACTACAGGATGAAGAGGTTGTATGATAAAAAATTTAGAATGGCTTCACAACAACCATAATCACTATGATTATTATTAATATTGTAACTATCTCATTTAAAACACGGAAATAAATATGAGTTTTTTCATTCTCATTTTTCTCGAATTTTTTTCTATGTACTGCAAGTAATACGTGAATAATAAACATAAAAAATAACGCTAGTGCTTTTACATGAAACCACCTTTCATGATAAGCTTCTCGTATTATCATCAATGTAATTCCAAAACCAAGCGAGAAAAACATTGCAGGGTTTATAATGTATCTGAGTAGCCTTTTCTCCATGATTTTAAGCAATTCATCAGTCTCTGACTTTGGCTTTGCAGTTGTATGGTAAACATAAAGCCTTGGTAAGTAAAGCATACCTGCCATCCACATAATGACAGAAATAATATGAAAAGCCTCAATCCAGTGATACATGCAGATATTGTTACAAAATGCGAAAAAATTCTGATATTATGTTAGTCTAATGAAAAAAAATTAATATGAAAGCAGAAAATTTCACTAAAGAACAGATTATAGGATTCTACAGAAAAATGCTGCTCATACGAAGATTTGAGGAAAAAGCTGGGCAACTTTATGGAATGGGATTAATAGGAGGATTTTGTCATTTGGCAATAGGACAAGAAGCAGTTGCAGTTGGAACTCATGCTGCATCAAAGCCTGGTGATGCATTTATTACAAGTTATAGAGATCATGGACTAATGCTAGCGTGCGATTCTGATCCAAATGTCGTTATGGCAGAGCTGAAAGGCAAAGAAACAGGATGTTCAAAAGGCAAAGGTGGTTCTATGCACATATTTGATGTTGAGAAACAATTCTTCGGCGGACATGGAATAGTTGGTGCACAAGTCCCAATTGGTACAGGAATAGCTTTTGCTAATAAATATAAGAAAGCAGACCACGTAGTGTTTGTATATTTTGGTGATGGTGCTGCACATCAAGGACAAATATATGAATCGTTTAATATGGCAGCTTTGTGGAAGTTACCTGTAGTTTATATTATAGAAAATAATGGATATGCAATGGGCACTTCCGTAGAAAGATCAACTGCAGCAACTGAGTTATATAAAAGAGGAGAAAGCTTTGGCATTCCAGGAAAACAAGTCGATGGCATGAACTTCTTTTCTGCTTATGAAGCCACTCAAGAAGCAGCAGAACATGTACGTAGCAGAAAGGGACCAATCCTGCTTGAAATGAAAACATATAGATATCGTGGCCACTCAATGTCTGACCCTGCAACTTATCGTTCAAAAGAAGAAGTAGATGATATGAAGCAAAATCATGACCCTATAGATACCTTGAAGAAGTACATAATAAAAGAAACAATTGCTTCAGAGGAAGAATGCAAAACTATTGATAAAGAAATACGCGAGTCAGTGAAAAAAGCAGAAGATTTTGCTAAAAGTAGCAAAGAGCCAAGCTTTGATGAGTTATATAAAGATATTTACAAGTAAGTTTATTTATGGTATTATGTAAAGTACATTAGACTTTATTCAGGTTGTGAGCGTAACAGAATTACAAGCAGAATTATTTGGTATAATCGTTAACATTCCAGCTTCTTATGGTATAAAATTGGAAGAAGAGAAGAAAGAAGCCTTAAGAGTTATTAATAAATTAAAATATTATATTAATGATTACGTAAAATATGGAAATACTAGAATGACAATTCTAGGCTACGTAATTGAACTTAAAAATCAAAATGGCAATGCAATAGAAAATATAAAAGCATTAAAAGAACTAGAAGAGACAATCAAAAGATCTGGTGGAAAAATTATCAACCCCAAAACCAAATATTCAATTTATGCGCTTCGTCCAATGATAATGCTATCGTACTTGAGCATGTGTCATTTTTTTGTGTGCTCTTTATACGGAGCTTATGTTGTGCCTTCCGCATGTATGTCTATATTCTTATTATTTATTTGCATGCAGCTGAATCGTACAATCAATAAAAATGAAACCGTAAAAAAAGGAAAATATACTGGAGATGAGGAGTCTGACTGTATCATAAGATTAAATTGCAATTTGAAGAGTGATGGATATTTGCTTTTCATTCCTAGTATAGCATTAGGGTCAGCAGCATCATGTAGTTTCATGATCTTTGTAGTCACACGTTCTGCAGCTCAAATTGTCATGCCTTTCATGACATTTGGATTATTAATTTCTATATTAGGCTTAATAGTGTCATGTTCAATAGTTAAAAATAGGAAAATTTTGGAAAACTCTTTTATAGAGCAAGCTAATGTAGAGCAATATGACATGCAAGAAATTCAGGTTGAGCTACCTACCACTTCCCCATCCTCTCCAGTTGTTTATAGCTATTAAATCTCATGAATTTATCAAAATATGGAGAGGCTACAAAGGGAGTGGTATCTTTTAAATAGTTAGATAAAAAATCTGGTAGATCATTTTGAAATTCCTGCATTTTTTCTCTATAATTTTGCAGAGAAACAACCTTTATTTTATCATAATCAAGCTTCCAATAAGCAAGCTCTGAGATTTGCTTTTTTGTAATATGCTCAACTGTTAAAGCTTGTAAAATTAACTGGGGAAAAAATCCTGACATGACTTCTTCATTGGAAGGTGGTGAGCCGAGTTTATAATCTATTATTGCCAGTTGATTATCAGAAAGGTGTTCAACCCGGTCGCATCTTGCAGTAAGTAACACTTCCTGCAAAACGGGATAAGAAAAACTTTTTTCCAATTCAAAATGTTTACTTCTAGTTTCAGTTAATTGAAGAAAAGATTGTATTATCTTTTCTAACCTTACCCACCACATATTTGAAAAATTAAATCGACCAGATGAGAATTCTTTTTGCGCAATTGTCATCAGCGACTTTTCGTTGTGTGCAAGAATGTCATGCACCATAGTACCAAATTCCAAAATTGACGGCTTAAAATTCAGATCCTTAAGTTGCTTCAGGCCCAATATATACTCAACATAAAATGAATAAGGGTTACGAATTAGCTTTTCCACTGCACTGCAAGATATTACCTGCATTTTTTCTCTTCTCACTTCAGCATTAGGTTTTGGCATGGGTTGAGTACATGGAACTACACATTCCGGCGTATTCAACATTCTGAGCCACTCGCGATACGGCTGCTTTGATACATCAGACTTCTTTCGAAGCTCAATTTCTAATGGCAATTTCGTTGTCGAAGCTGAGCTGCGTTCCTCAAATACATCCAAGTATTCTGTGGTACTCGCTTGCGCTTCTCCTAAAAATTTCTCACCATAAATCGGTTTTGAAAGAAGTCTATTCTCATTCAGCAAAACTTCTAAACGCTGTAGTAAAATTGGCTTTCTCTGATTTGATGAACGTGTAATATATACCTTACTTGCACAAAACAAATTATGTAAATTGTATAGAAAATACCCCTGCTCTTCTTGTATGGCAGAGAGCTCTCTTATTAAAAACGGATTCTGAAAGTTTGGAGGATAACTGCCAACATTAAATCCAGTAAGTATAACAACCTTATTATGGTATAAACTGAATCTATTTAAATCATTTGTTGCAGAGAAAAAATCTCTCTCTAAAAATAACGTTAGGATCTTGCTATATAACTCCAATGAACACTTTATTGTTATACCTTCACATGCATTTGAAAAATTACAAATAAAATCACCTATTTCACTATCTAATTCTAAAAAATTTACACCATACAGCATATTAATGCATTGCAAGTGAGCTGCAGTAACTTCTGCAATATTACAATTTATACATTTAAGTAATAGATTGAATATCTTATCTAATTTTTTGATAATCTCTAATATATCATCTTTATATTTTAGCTGCTTATGGCCATCAATAGCTCTGATAATGTCTTTCAGACCAATCGTATTAAAGTTACGTAATATCTCTATTTCAAACTCGGACAAGATTTGTCTGTATTCTTCCTTAGCGTAACCAAAATTCACTAACCTGTGTTTAAGTAGAGAGAGCAAAGCTACACTATTCCAATTTGAGATTAAAACTTCGATAGTATAAGTTAACAACGTGATATCTTCTGTATGCTGTCCAGATAAGCACGCTATGCGAGCTGCAAGCAACTTATTAATGACAACTAAAGAAACCTTTTCATAACTTTCATTTTCTATAATTAACGACGTCACTTGCGCTTCTTCCTCCTCGGAATCGCAGGTAATAACCTCAATATTGCAATCCTGACCACTATTAATCTTACTTAGATCAGCAGTTGTATCAAAAATGTAATCAATTATTTTTTCCTCCTTAGCATTCAAACAGACTACATCTTTCCGCTCAATACTTAAATAATCTAGTAAACTCTTTAAGCAATATTGATAATGTTTTTTATCAAGCAGCTGCCAATCTTTCTCTTCAATATCTAAATTAAGATTAGTTAAAATTATTATTCCAAGCGGCAGATCATATATAGCCTTAATAAGTGACTTATAAATTTCATCTTTTCCAATGCCAACAAAGATTATTTGCTGATCTTTTTTAAGCGAAAGTATCATGTCATTTATGTAATTACGTTTATGTTCTAATATATCTACTACTCCTAAATTACTTAAAGCTTTACTACAAGTTTTAATAAGTAAATTTACGAAATTCTCTATTTTTTGTGAATATTTATTACCTATAAGATAATTGTCATTATATTGAATTTTATCGAGCAATGCTGGCAGGCTATAGGCTAGATCAATGGGAAAATTATCATTATTCTGCTTATTCCACTCCAATATAAATTGCATCAACAGCAATATTTTCTTTTTTGGATTGATAACCTTTACCCTATCAATATTTAATATTAGGTCTTCTTCATCGATATTCTCTAGTGAGATTATCTCTGGTAACATTATGCACTTTTCTGCTCTGCAATTCTTGAATGCATTTAGTAATGCTATCACATCTCTTTTACAAGGCAGGATAATCTTCAATTCAGAGATTTTCTCCTTCTCATATTCAGACAATATATACTGAACCAGCTCATCGAAAAAGGATTCATTTACGTTAATAGTAAAAATTCTGCCCATTTGAACGCAATAAATGCCTATTGTATCAAACTTATATTGAGCATAAACACTTTTATTTTATTAAAATTTTAACCTACATTTTAATAAAAAATTAATAAAAATTATTAATAATATATTAACTTATATATTTTATGTATGACAGGAGAAGTAGAACGAAAAAGAAAGCTAATCTATGAAATAGATGGTAAAGAAATTGACATAAATGAAGAGAGAGCTAAAGATCCAAACAATTATGCATACAATCTGCTTTCCTGGGCTCTAGAAAAACAAGACATTATAGCAATCAAATTCTTCACTTTGCCAGAAATTAGGATGAACATTGATACATACCAAAATGGATGTACTCTTTTACATGTTGCAGCACAAACAGGCGATATTAAATCTGCAAAGCTTCTAATACGCTGTGGAGCAAATATTGATGCCACATCTAAAGATGGATATATTGCACTACACATAGCAGCACAAAAAAACCATATAGAGTTTGCACGGCTATTACTCACATATGGAGCAAATGTTAACTCAGTAAATAGCGCAAAAAGCGGAATTACCCCCTTATATTCTGCAGTTCAGGAAGGTAATACTAAAATTGTAGAGTTGCTAACAGAGCGCGGTGCAAACGTTAATGTAAGAGGTGATGCAAACAATACACCATTGCTTTTAGCTACTTTGAGCAAAAACATAGAGATTGCAAAACTGTTGATAAAGCATGGAGCGATGAAGAAAATAGCTGTTATAAATAATCCTTCACAATCATTTAGTTCATCAGAATACATGAATATGTTAGAGTCAGTGCTCGCAAGGAAAGCAAGCATATATCCAGAATATCCAAAAAATGACGATGGCACTACGTGCTTACACGTTGCAGCCTGTGACAATAACTTTGCACTTACTGAAATACTGATAAATGCAGCAGAAGAAAAGGAAGAATATATTAACGTAAAAAACAACCGCGGTAAAACAGCACTGCATATCGTTGCTAACGATGCTAAGCACAATAAAGAAGGAGAAGAATACCAAAAAATCCTAAAACTATTACTAAGTAATGGAGCAAATCCACATTTAAGAAGCGATGCAGGAGAAGATCCTTTAGATGTGGCAATAGAACAGCTTTGTTGCATCGCTCTTTGGATAGGAGGCAATGCATAATAAATTCATGAAGCTATCTCAAATTTAGCCATGCCTATTTCAGTAAATTTGTTCAGCAAATAACACTTGAGTAGCATTTCTTTCTCACGGTTAATCTCAGATTTGTTCCTAAAACTAAACCCAAATGTTTGCTTCAGTCGCGAGAAAAAACTTTCTATATAAGATCTCTTCCCATAATTTATCTCTTTTTTCCACTTCTTCATACCATCTTCACCATATGACTTTATGAGCTTGATTGTAGAATTTCTCTCAGCCATATAATCCAGCTTTGGATGCTCCACTGCATTGTTTTGCAGAGGAATTTTTGTCTTTATGCCAAGCTCATTGCACAATTTGTATAACTTCTTTCGATTATATGCTCTGTCTGCATATAGTGTGCTTATATTGTATTTAGCATTAGCCCTTGCAATAAGATCACAGGCTCCATAGTGGTCAGAATAAACTCCACTACTGTATTTTGCAGCTATGACTTTTTTGCTACCTATCTCCAGCATTACATGCAATTTTCTTGTTTGCTTATAGCCACGGTACTTTCTATCTGTACCGTTTGCCTTACTATGGCCTGGAATATTATTGTAGATGCTTATTCCAGTGCTATCTATGGCGATCTCAATATTTTCCATACTGTTTTTATCATGTCTTCGATCATTAATTTTTAAGTTAAGCTTTTTGAATCTTCTGGAAGCCTGGGAATAGCTGATAACTTGCAAATTTTTTCCTATTTGCTCAAGGTATCCCGCTATAAACCCCACCGTTTGTCTTAGGCCTATTCTAAACAAATAAGTTATTATGTGAATTAGAATTACGACTTTATCACTATAAATATTGTTGCCACCGGCCATTTTGGGACTTTTTTCGTACCAATTTTCTATGGCATCGTTGACGTAATAAAAAATATTTCCTCTTTCTTGGAGAAATTTGTTATATTCGTAGCAGTTACTGACTTTCATTTTGACTGGCATATTTTTCCTTTGTCAGTTAAATGCCTGTTTATAATGAATTTCATCAGTAACTCCCAGTTCTTTTTACTTTAGCTATGCAACAAAGCCGGCTGGAGGTAAGGCTGATAGGTATCCATTCAGCCGGGCGGTAAAATAAAGAGTAGACAAGGAATGCTAAAAAGGTAAACTAGAGTGGCTGTGAGGTAATATGGTTGATCTTTTAGAATTTTGCGAAAGTTTAAGCAGACTATAGAAAAGTTAGAAACAAAAATAGAAGAGCTTAAAGCAGAAAATAAAGCGCTAAGGATCGAAAACGCTGAGTTAAAAGAAAGGCTTGGCTTAAATTCAAAAAATTCATCTATACCAAGCTCCAAAGAATTATATAAGATGAGGGAAAATAAGCCAAAAAGTGACAGGAAAGTAGGAGCACAGGTTGGACATAAAGGCAGTTACCGCCCTAAAATGGAGGCAGATGAGATGGTAAAAATAGAACTGCCCAATACGTGTGAGTGCAGAGGAGAAATTGCGGTATCAAAAGATCCGTATACTCATCAAAAGGTCGATTTGCCGGAAATCAAGCCGTATGTAGTTGAATATCAACTACAGCATGGACATTGCAAAAGATGTGGAAAAAGAAAAAGTAGCAAGCTACAAGAAGGAGTAACTGCGGACACATTTGGTCCAAGAGTTAAGTCAGTAATTGCAGCATTAAGTGGATTTTACAAGAATTCGAAAAAAGAAGTGGCAAATATTATAAAGGACATTTTCAACCTGGATATCAGCGTCGGTAGTGTATCAAATAGCGAGGCTAGAGTGGCAGAAAAATGCCAAGAAGCATATGAGCAAATTGAGGAAGAGGTAAGCAAGAGCAAAATTTTACATATCGATGAAACTAGCCATTACAACAAAGGTAAACAGGGCTGGTGCTGGATGTTTGCGAGCAAAATAGGAAGTGTGATCAAATTGACAGAGTCAAGAGGGATGAAAGTCCTGGAAAATAGTAAATTTGGAAAGAATAACAACCTAGTAGTGACCGACAGATATGCAGCTTACAACTACTTTTCCAGCAAGAAAAGGCAGGTCTGTTGGGCACATTTAGCAAGAGATTTTGAAAGGTTGTCTCATAGTTGGAATAGCGAAGTGAAAGTTTTGGGGTATTATTTAAGGAATGTTGCTACTGAATTATTTGCATTGAAAAAAGCTCTGTTAAAGGATGAAATAGACACATTAAGGTTCATAAGAAGAGCAAGAAAATTACGCAAGCGAACGAGATATTACTTAAAGAATATATCAAATTTACCCGAGGCAATTGGAGCGTCTCGAGTAGCAAAAAATATCATGAAATCGGATCTGATGATGTGGAAATTTTTGGACGATCCAGAAAATATTCCACTGACAAACAACTATGCTGAGCGACAGATTCGGCATTACGTTGTTTACCGAAAAGTTTCATATTTTACACAATCGAAACGGGGAAATATGTTTCTTGAGAGGATAATTTCATTGTACTTGACTTGGAGGCAAAAGAAGTTAAATCCTTTTCAAAACCTACTGGCTATTGCTTCTTAAGCCATACACCTGAATGGATACCTGCAATGCATATTTTATTCTTGGCCAAATTCTGTTTGAACTTATTACAGGGGTTTGTAGGCCAACTTTACTATCACTTTCTGGATTTGCCTTTATTATTAAAGGGGTTTGTGAGCCAGCTTCACTGTTATAATCACTTCCTGATGAAGGTGGAGTGATTGAAGATGTTGCTATAGATGACGTATCGAATAAATTCTTAACAACACTACTTTTTGAAGATGTACTACGAGGTATATCTTGAAAATTAGGTTTAGTTGGAGTGTTATCTGGAGTTTTGAATCCTTCACTGCCACTTCTTGATTTTTTTCCGGGAGTTTCATCTACATCTGTATTAGTAAGTTCATCGTCCGATGATTCTCCAGTTCCTAAGCTTCTGTTTTCTATTTCTGAAAGCGAAGCACGTATTGGCCCACTCGTTTGAGAAGGATGAGGTGCTTTTGGCTTATAGAGTAGGTTTATGCTGCCATCTGGCCATGTCATTCCTGTTTTAAATTTCTCTGGAGATCCATTTTCTGAAGGTCCACTACTTAAATTCTCAACTACATTTGTCATTTCTTGTAAATCATCTTCGTCTTCATATCCATATCCATCTCCATCTCCATTAAACGGGTTTTGGGATGTAGATGGTGAATTACCACTATCTACTGAGATGCTTGTGTTCTTGGTGGAGCTTGTGGTTTATCACTATTTTGATTGTAAAAAGGTGTTGAGACGTTATTTCCGCCGTTTGGCATAGTACCCTCCAAAATTAATTACTATGCTGCGTTAATTACGTCATACTTATTAAAATATAGTAAATAACAATGTGCAAAAGGCCTTATGCGTGAAGTTGCTGTAAAGGCCTTGTGTATTGTGCTAAATCTGTGATAGACTGAAAAAGGTTATTAAATTATAATATGGACGATAAATCGAAGACAATTTTTGAGGTAGAAGGTGCAGTAACTGCTTTGTTGCCTGCAGCAGAGTTTAGGGTGAAATTAGATAATGAGCATGAAATTATCTGTCATGTTTCGGGGAAAGTAAGAAGGAGTAAAATACGTATTGTTATTGGAGATAGGGTATTAGTTGAGATGAGCATTTATGATAGAAATGCAAAAAAAGGCCGAATAACTAGAAGGCTTAAGTGAAAGATCTCATTCTTGCTTCATCGTCAAAGAGACGCTTGGATTTACTAAAGCAAATAAATATCCAACCTGGTTTAGTTATACCTGCAGATATAGATGAAACTCCTCTAAAGAATGAGCTGCCAAAGGATTACTCAATTCGTATGGCAAAGAACAAAGCTGATAAGGTGCACAGCTCAAATCCAAACTGCTTTGTGCTTGGTGTTGATACAGTTGTTGCCTGTGGACGCAGAATATTACCTAAAGCTGAAAACATCGAACAAGCAGAAAAATGCCTTCGTTTATTATCAGGAAGAAGGCACAGAGTATATACCAGCATTTGTCTACTTACTCCTAATCGATTAAAGCAACATATTAAAACTGTAGTAACAATAGTAAAATTTAAACGTTTAAGTGAGCTAGAAATTAAGTACTACTTAGAATCAGAAGAATGGAAGAATAGGGCAGGGGGGTGCAATATGCAAGGCCTTGCAGGAATGTTTGTATTATTCCTGCGTGGTTCCTATTCTTCCGTTATTGGACTGCCGCTGCATGAGACTTATTGCTTACTAAGTAATTATTTTAAATTACTAGAGAGCGTTACTTAGACATTCCGTCCTCTTTATCTAACGCTAAAGTCCTTCTCTCTAGCACCCGATCAGGTATCCATTCAGGTGTATGGCTTAAGAAGCAATAGCCAGTAGGTTTTGAAAAGGATTTAACTTCTTTTGCCTCCAAGTCAAGTACAATGAAATTATCCTCTCAAGAAACATATTTCCCCGTTTCGATTGTGTAAAATATGAAACTTTTCGGTAAACAACGTAATGCCGAATCTGTCGCTCAGCATAGTTGTTTGTCAGTGGAATATTTTCTGGATCGTCCAAAAATTTCCACATCATCAGATCCGATTTCATGATATTTTTTGCTACTCGAGACGCTCCAATTGCCTCGGGTAAATTTGATATATTCTTTAAGTAATATCTCGTTCGCTTGCGTAATTTTCTTGCTCTTCTTATGAACCTTAATGTGTCTATTTCATCCTTTAACAGAGCTTTTTTCAATGCAAATAATTCAGTAGCAACATTCCTTAAATAATACCCCAAAACTTTCACTTCGCTATTCCAACTATGAGACAACCTTTCAAAATCTCTTGCTAAATGTGCCCAACAGACCTGCCTTTTCTTGCTGGAAAAGTAGTTGTAAGCTGCATATCTGTCGGTCACTACTAGGTTGTTATTCTTTCCAAATTTACTATTTTCCAGGACTTTCATCCCTCTTGACTCTGTCAATTTGATCACACTTCCTATTTTGCTCGCAAACATCCAGCACCAGCCCTGTTTACCTTTGTTGTAATGGCTAGTTTCATCGATATGTAAAATTTTGCTCTTGCTTACCTCTTCCTCAATTTGCTCATATGCTTCTTGGCATTTTTCTGCCACTCTAGCCTCGCTATTTGATACACTACCGACGCTGATATCCAGGTTGAAAATGTCCTTTATAATATTTGCCACTTCTTTTTTCGAATTCTTGTAAAATCCACTTAATGCTGCAATTACTGACTTAACTCTTGGACCAAATGTGTCCGCAGTTACTCCTTCTTGTAGCTTGCTACTTTTTCTTTTTCCACATCTTTTGCAATGTCCATGCTGTAGTTGATATTCAACTACATACGGCTTGATTTCCGGCAAATCGACCTTTTGATGAGTATACGGATCTTTTGATACCGCAATTTCTCCTCTGCACTCACACGTATTGGGCAGTTCTATTTTTACCATCTCATCTGCCTCCATTTTAGGGCGGTAACTGCCTTTATGTCCAACCTGTGCTCCTACTTTCCTGTCACTTTTTGGCTTATTTTCCCTCATCTTATATAATTCTTTGGAGCTTGGTATAGATGAATTTTTTGAATTTAAGCCAAGCCTTTCTTTTAACTCAGCGTTTTCGATCCTTAGCGCTTTATTTTCTGCTTTAAGCTCTTCTATTTTTGTTTCTAACTTTTCTATAGTCTGCTTAAACTTTCGCAAAATTCTAAAAGATCAACCATATTACCTCACAGCCACTCTAGTTTACCTTTTTAGCATTCCTTGTCTACTCTTTATTTTACCGCCCGGCTGAATGGATACCTATCAGCCTTACCTCCAGCCGGCTTTGTTGCATAGCTAAAGTAAAAAGAACTGGGAGTTACTGATGAAATTCATTATAAACAGGCATTTAAGAAGGTGTCTGCAAACTCAAGAATTAGCTAATTTAGTAAGCATAATAGTAGTCATATTAAAGAAAATATTGGTTTCCGAAGTTTGAGGAGAATGCTCATAATCCTTACTCATACGCCTAAAATTGGAAAGCCAAGCAAAAGTTCTTTCAACAATCCAACGCTTCGGTATAACCTCAAATCCCGCAATATTAGGAGCTTTTTTTGCTATTGTAAATAAACATCCTGTTTTTATTAAGCATCTGTTTTTAAGGTTACCTGTGTATCCTTGATCAGCAAAAAACCTCTGTAATGTTGGTATTTTTTGTTTTGCTTTTACCAGAAGATCTAAAGCTCCCTCGCGGTCTTGGATGCTTGCACTGTGTACATCTGCCGTAATCACGAGTCCTAGCGTGTCTACAATAATATGCCGTTTTCGACCTTTTATTTTCTTGCCAGCATCGTAACCTCTGGCCCCCCTTTTTGAGTCGTTTTTACTGATTGGCTGTCAATTATTCCAACTGATGGTGTGGCTCTTTTACCAACTACCTCCCTTACTTTTTTTACTAAAATATCGTGTATTTCTTGCCATTTTCCAGTGTTTTTTAGTCGTGTGTTCCAACTGTAAATTGTCTTCCATGGTGGGAAATCCTTAGGTAATTGTCTCCATTGGCAGCCTGTTCTCATTACGTACCTTATTGCATTAATAATTGTTCTAATATCGTGTTTTCTTGGTCTACCTGTCTTTTTTGGCTCAAAATATGGCTTTAAAATTTCCCATTCACTGTCTTTTATGTCACTTGGATACATGTTAAAGTTATCCTTGTATCACATAATTGTCCTTTTTTCTACTTTTCTACATACTTTGCAGACACCTTCTAACTGACAAAGGAAAAATATGCCAGTCAAAATGAAAGTCAGTAACTGCTACGAATATAACAAATTTCTCCAAGAAAGAGGAAATATTTTTTATTACGTCAACGATGCCATAGAAAATTGGTACGAAAAAAGTCCCAAAATGGCCGGTGGCAACAATATTTATAGTGATAAAGTCGTAATTCTAATTCACATAATAACTTATTTGTTTAGAATAGGCCTAAGACAAACGGTGGGGTTTATAGCGGGATACCTTGAGCAAATAGGAAAAAATTTGCAAGTTATCAGCTATTCCCAGGCTTCCAGAAGATTCAAAAAGCTTAACTTAAAAATTAATGATCGAAGACATGATAAAAACAGTATGGAAAATATTGAGATCGCCATAGATAGCACTGGAATAAGCATCTACAATAATATTCCAGGCCATAGTAAGGCAAACGGTACAGATAGAAAGTACCGTGGCTATAAGCAAACAAGAAAATTGCATGTAATGCTGGAGATAGGTAGCAAAAAAGTCATAGCTGCAAAATACAGTAGTGGAGTTTATTCTGACCACTATGGAGCCTGTGATCTTATTGCAAGGGCTAATGCTAAATACAATATAAGCACACTATATGCAGACAGAGCATATAATCGAAAGAAGTTATATAAATTGTGCAATGAGCTTGGCATAAAGACAAAAATTCCTCTGCAAAACAATGCAGTGGAGCATCCAAAGCTGGATTATATGGCTGAGAGAAATTCTACAATCAAGCTCATAAAGTCATATGGTGAAGATGGTATGAAGAAGTGGAAAAAAGAGATAAATTATGGGAAGAGATCTTATATAGAAAGTTTTTTCTCGCGACTGAAGCAAACATTTGGGTTTAGTTTTAGGAACAAATCTGAGATTAACCGTGAGAAAGAAATGCTACTCAAGTGTTATTTGCTGAAATAGGCATGGCTAAATTTGAGATAGCTTCATGAATTTATTATGCATTGCCTCCTATCCAAAGAGCGATGCAACAAAGCCGAATGGAGGTCTGAGTAATGGAGAAAAAGCACTCCTTATAAGACCAGTGGGATACGGGAATTAATACGGCCAAAATAATTTAATTGTATAATATTTACCACAGAACCTAAGGTTACTGTGTTGAAAGGGATGGACCAGAGTGCTGAGTGGTGGATGTATTTGATAGTTCCTTTTTAACAGCAGTTCCAGTGCTAATGTTTTTTGGATCATTAGCTTTCTTCTCTTCACGAAATTTTGCAACACAAGGACTTAATATAGCTCCAATAACTAGGCCCAAAACGGCGCAAACAATAGCTCCTTGTAGACCACCTGTTAGACTACCTGTTGTTATACTACCTATTACAAAACCTATAGCTGCACCAGCTATCAGACCAATTACCATACAAATACCTGTAACAAGGTATATTCTGTTACTGTTTTGTGCTGGTAGTTGATTTTTTGCATTTACCGCTATTGAACTTGGTAATTGACCGTTCAGTTCTTTTTCTGCAATAGTGGGGAGATTAGTTCCTGAGTTTTGAGCGTTTACTGTTGCATTATAACTACTACCCTTTGCTTGATTAGGATCTTTTTCTGTCGGCGCAATGATTGGCTGTTGATTATTCATAGGATCTTCCTTACCTTGCAAACCATTTAATTTGAAGTTAGAAGGCATGATTTTAATCCTTTAATACTAATAATTAAATTATGCACAGTGCTTAGTAATTGTCAAATTTTGTTATGTATAGCAATTATAGAAAATACAAGCAGGCTTTGAAGGGTAAGTAGCCCATTTAGTTGTTACCCTTGTATCTTAAATTACTGGCCTGGTTGATGGAATGGATCAGAGTGCTGAGTGGTGATGAATATTTTGGACAACACCTTTGTAACAGCAGCTCCAGTGCTAATGGTTGGATCATTAGCTTTTTCTTTATTTACCTTGTTATGAAATTTTTCGGCACCATATACTGCAGCTACAAGACAAATAGCGCCGATAACAGAGCCAACAATAGCTCCTATAGGACCACATATACTACCTATGAAATAACCTATAATCATTGCACCAATTATAAGGCCAATTGTCATATAACCATTATCTATAACAAGGTATTTTCTGTTGCTGTTTTGTGCTGGTATTTTATTATTATATTGATTTTTACATTCATCCCAAAATTTAGAAAATTCAGGATGATTACGGATATAATATGGTTTTACTGTATTAGGATCATCTAATATGATGCGCTGAATTAAAAATTCCTTGCATTCATCATTTCTAATAGATGGATCTATGACTCCTGATGTTTCACCTTCTCCTACCGTTAATGGGGACAGCCAATAGCCGTAAGTAAAAAGTTTATCTAATACATTCAGAAGCTCTACCCTATCGTTATTTATCTTTGAATTAGCTGTTATAAAAAAGCTTAATAATTCTTTATGATTACGTAAGGCGGCATAATATAAAGGGTTACGCCCATAATCATCTTCTATATTAAGTTTAGCTCCTACTGATAAGAGCTTTCTTGCTGATTCTAGATCACCATCCAAAGCAACGCAATGTAAAATAGTTTGTCCATGCTTCATATCTTTATGATTAACTTTACCTTTTTTTATGCGCTTATTAACAACCTGTCTTAGAAGTATTCTATGTGATGCCTTTTTCTCTTCTAGTGTCATAACTTTCTCCAACAAAATATAATTCAATTATTACATATTTTTATGAAAATAACAATATATTTAACTAATAATTTTATTATTATTCCGGCATGAAGTAATGCGTTAAAATTTTAATAAAATAGAACAATAGTTGGGTAATATTTATATCACGATTAAAGATGAGAGTTGTACACCTAAGCAACTTAACCGTTTGCTGAAGCTTCTTCTGCAGCACTTGGTGGAGGGGCAACTAATTTGCTCAGAATCTCATCTCTTGGACCCATAGCATAGATTACGCCATCTGACATGAGGATTACTTTATCAACCACTGATAATAATGGTAGCTTATGGGTGATAATTAACGTGGTAGTATTTTGTTGTCTTGCAATATTGATTGCATTAATCAAGCATGATTCTCCATTACTGTCTAAGTTGGCATTTGGTTCATCAAGCACTAAGAGCTTTGTATTGCCATAAAAAGCTCTTGCAAGACCAAGTAACTGCTTTTGACCACCAGAAAGTGTTACTCCTCCCATTCCTCCAACTGTTGTGTCATATCCACTTGGCAGGCTTAATATCAACTCGTGTATGCCTGCAATTTTTGCTGCTCTTATTATTTCTTCAGGGTTTGGATTTGGCCTCATACGAGCGATGTTTGCTTTAACGCTAGTGTTAAATAGCTCGATGTCTTGAGGTAAATAACCAACGTAACTGCCAAAATTTTCTCGATTCCAAGTATATACATCAGCACCATCCAGTCTTACTACTCCAGATATTGGTCTCCACACACCAACAGTTAGCTTTGCAATAGTTGACTTACCAGAAGCGCTAGCACCTATTACGCCTACTACATCTCCTGGCTCTATCATAAATGATATTCCCTTTATTGTCGGTTTATTGCTTCCATAGGGAGTGAAAAATACCCTATCAAACTCTAATCTCCCTTCGGGCTCTGGTAGAGACATTGTTTGCTCTCTTTTTGGTGAAGTTAATATCAATCTTTGCAGCCTGCTATATGATATTCTTGCCTGATTTAAAAACTTCCAAGTATGAACTGCTGCATCAAATGGAGCCAGCACTCTACCCATTAAAATTGAAGCGGCGATGATGCTACCAGCAGTTTTATGAGCTGTGATTGCAAGCAACGCTCCTGTTCCAATGACTGATATCTGCAAAGTTGAACGTAAAAATTTTGTTATTCCAGTAATTACATTAGAGCGATTCTGAGCCTTAATTTGCATCTCACGATTTTGATCATTTCTTGTACACCAGTCAGAAACTATGAACTCGGACATACCCATAGCTTCAACTACTTCTGCATTCCTTGTTGCAACGTCAATAGCATTAATATTTCGTATGGTTTCTTCATTAGTTTCTTGTAATATTTGCTTAGTAGCAATCTCATTCCATATTGCCATAGAGACCAATATAATAATTCCGGCAATGGCTATAAATCCCGTTGAGGTATGTATCATGAAGATAATAACCAAGTAAATTATTGACCATGGAGTGTCAAATAATGAGAATATGCCATTTCCTATAATAAAATTTTTTATTACTCCAAGGTCACGAATTGCCTCACCACTTGAAGTTGAGCTCTGTACAGATGTTAATCTGATTGACTTTACTATCAAATCTGGTGTGACGGTTTTATCAATCCAGTCACCAATTTTTGCCATTGCTAAATATCGACAGGTTTCAAGCATTGCGGAACAGGCAAATGCGGATAAGGTGATAATCGTAAGCATAGTTAGTGTTGATACACTTTCGCTTGATATTACTCGATCCAGCACTTGAGACGTATAAAGTGGCAGGAATAGCATTAATAAATTAATTCCTGAACTAAACCAAAAAATGAACCAAAGTGCGCTTTTGCACTTCTGAAAGCAAGTATATAGCAAGCTTTGCTTAAATTCTTTTTGTATGGCTGGCGAAATTTCCACAACTCTCCTCTTCGTTCTGATTAATGCACCGTATACTATTTTTATTACGAAAATATTAACGATGACTATAAGTTAAGATAATAATGAAATATTGATAAATGTGAATAAAAAAATCTTTACAGGCAAGACTGCGAGCCTTGCCTGTATAATCTTACAATCTACAACTTGATGAATTAGAAGGTGTTCTTGATATGTTGCTTCCTTTATCTGTACTACTACTTTTTTCATCAGTGGTGATTTTGACTTTAAATTCAGGGCAATGTGGAATTTGTCCTTTAGAAGTAGAGGGTGGGGGAGAGTGTATAGATAGCAAATTCTCGCTAGAGCCAGATTGATCTGGAGTTCTTCTTGTTAAAGAAAGTTTTGAATCACTTTTGGTGATAAATGGTAAAATAACTGAAGCTATTGATCCTCGTGATCCTCGTGAAGAAGAAATTGGTACTTTCAACGTAGCTTCTTGTCTTGCAAGTTTACCTCTTTTAGGGGCGTCATCTGATACGCTCAATGTTTTCTGTATTTTACGCAAAAAAACCTTCCGTTTAGCACCGAACAGAAAAATCTGTCAAATCAGGAAAAAACTCCCAATTTAAGTTTTTAGTAGTTTTTAAGTATAATTATAGGAAGCGCTTCTGCAGTTATAACCGTAATCTTCACTGGTGCCATAAGTGCCCGTCGTTTAGCGTGGTTTTGGAGGAACGGTCAGATCATTGATGGAGTCTTTTAGACTACCTCGGTTAGGAGATTGTATTATCAACCGCCCCAAGCTGAAGCGCTTTACTTATTATAAATTATAGGAGCTATCATGAAAAAAGCCATGAAAAAAGCAAAAAAAAGTAAATTAGAAGTAATGAACCCTAACGCAGCAGGAATAGACATTGGTTCAGCTGTACATTATGTATGTGTGCCAGAGGGAAGAGATGAGCAACGTATACAAAAATTTAGCTGCTTTACAGAAGACCTTCATAATATAGCAAAGTGGTTAAAGAAGTGCAAAGTTACTACAATAGCTATGGAATCAACAGGAGTGTACTGGATTCCTTTGTTCCAAGTACTTGAAACATATGGACTTGAGGTAAAGCTGGCAAATGCAAGACATGTAAAAAATGTGCCAGGAAGAAAGTCAGATGTCCAGGATTGCCAATGGCTTCAACAGCTACATAGTTATGGATTGATTCAAGGATCATTTAGGCCAGATGATCAAATGTGTGTATTACGTGGTTATGTTCGGCAACGTAAAAACCTAATTGAAAATGCATCTACACATATCAATCGTATGCAAAAGGCATTAATACAAATGAATATCCAATTACATAAAGTTATAAGCGATATTACTGGTGTTACAGGAATGCAAATTATTAAAGCAATAGTAGAAGGTGAAAGGAATCCTGAAAAATTAGCTGAATTTAGAAGTGTGAATATGAAGAATGATAAGGCTACTATAGCAAAAGCATTAACAGGCGATTATAGAGAAGAACATTTGTTTGTATTAAAGCAAGAATATGAAACATATAATTTTTTTCAAGAGAAAATAATTGAATGTGATAAAAGTATAGAAAATTATTATAAAACATTGGAAACGAAGTCTGATGAAAGTAAAGAGTTAGGTAGGGAAAAAAATAAGTCTAGAAGAGGCAGACCAAACTTCACTTTGCGTGAAGAATTGTATCGGGTAACTGGTACAGATTTTACCAAAATTCCTGGATTTGATGTGTTAACTGTGCAAACTATTATTTCAGAGGTTGGTATTGATCATAGTAAATGGCGATCAGAAAAGCATTTTACCTCATGGTTGGGACTCAGCCCTGGTAATAAGATTACAGGGGAAAAAGTATTAGGAACAAAAACTCGTAAAGTTATTAACCGCGCTACAAATGCTTTTAGAATGGCTGCTTATTCTGTGGGAGGTAGTAAGAGTGCATTAGGTGCGTATTGTAGGAAATTAAAAAAACGACTAGGACCAATAAAAGCAATTACTGCGACGGCAAGAAAATTAGCATGTATCTTTTATCAAATGTTGAAATACGGGCAGGAGTATGTGGAAAAAGGGATGGAATATTATGAAACATGTTATAAAGAGAGAGTTGTAAAAAACTTGGTCAAGAAGGCACGGGAACTTGGTTATATCTTGATTCAACAAGAAGAACTAATTGAGGGAGTTTCTTAGGAGTGCAGATGAGAATAATATTTCTTTTTGTATTTTATCTAAATTATATCGATTGGGGCAATAAAAGTTACCCCATACCGCTTCTGCCTCATTTTGCAAAAATTCAACACACTCTGTATTTCCACTTTTTGCAGCTAAATGCAGTAAGGTCTTTCCTTTGTAATTTTTTTATTTAATATCTCTGGTATTTTATTATTTTTATTTTTTTTTACATGGGTAAAAAAGTATTTAAGGCATGCTCTATTACCTGAATGAGCTGCCATGTGAAATGCATTATCACCATCGTTGTTTTTGTGAAAAATTTCGTTATTCAAATCAATTTTTTTCTTTCTTATGTTGCTAATTACGCATTTAAGAAGCTCTGCTCTACTATCACTAAATCTAGCAGCAAGATGCAAAGGGGTGTTTCCTTCATTGTTGAGTCTATTTACCTCTGTACCTTTTTTGATTAGTAAATTTATGCAAGCTTTTCTGTGTTGCACTTCTGTATCGGGTAATGATTTGTCACCTTCGCCTGATACGGCTAAATGTAATGCTGTATTTCCTAAATCTGTTTCTTTATTTGTGTCATAATTAGAAAATTTTCCAAGTAAGAATTCTAAGCAATCATATTGCCCATACATTGCAGCCAGGTGTACAAGACCTCTTCCATATCCACCTTCAGTCTCCTGAATTATTTTTCCACTTCTTTCATAGCTATCGAAGAATACCCTAACACAATCTGAGTGACCCTTTATAATAGCTCTATGTAAAGGGGTATTATTTTTATTGTTTTTAATACTAATATCAGCATCCAAATGAATTAGTTTTTCTATAAATAGTTTGTTGCCACATTCTGCTGCTCTATGTAGCGGAGTGTTGCCATCTTTATCTTGTCTGTTTATTGCGCTGCGTAGTCTACCTGCTAATTTCAGGTCATTGATAAAATAGTCTATTGCCTTTTCATCTACTGTCTTAGCATTTGCAATTCTGTGTAAAGGATTTTCATCATGTTTATTTCTTGAAAACTGTACACAATTATCAATCAAAAATTTTATGCATTCTCCACTGCCAGATTGAGCGGCATAATGTAGCGCATTATCTCCATTTGCATCTTTTTTACTTTTCTCACTTTCGAATAATCCTCTTTTTGTTAGTCTCTCCTTTATGTATTCTAAAAGATCAAGCTTCCCGCTTTCAGCAGCATAGTGCAATTCACTGTTGCAGTGGATAGTATCAGTAAATCGTGCCCCATTTTCTACGAGCAGCTTAAAGAACTCTTTATTGCCTAATTCGGCTGCATAATGTAATGGCGTTTTACCATTTTCGTCTTTACTATCTATTTCTTTTTTAATGTCATGACTAATAGAGCTACGTAACCCATTAATTACTGCTCCTAAAAATTCATTATTACCTGACTCAATTGCATAGTGTAAAAGTGTTTTACCTTGATTATTTGTAAAATTTTTTAATCCTTTTATTAATTCTGTTTTATTCGTTTGAAAATAATGATGTATTAAAAATATAGTATTCCAAATATGAATGTCATATTCATCATCATCTTTATTTTGCTCAGCTCTTTCTATAGCAACAGTTAGTAGTGAAGAGCCATCGTCACTAGTTATATTCCACCTATCTTGACGAAGTTTTTCTCTTGCTTTTCTATCTACATCATCCAGAACTTTTTCTACTAATTGGTTGAAATTATCGTCCCATATTTCACATTTTCCTTCCTTGATTTCTTGTATTATATGATCATATATGTAACCGATATCTTCCTTGTTTAACAAGATTCCTGAATCTTGTGAGCTGTTTTTACTTGAGCCTACGCTTGTGCTTTCTTTTTTTCCAGATTTCCATACGAGCAATTTACTTGCAGATCTACGCATACCTCCTGCTACTTCTGCAACATTAAGAAGACCGCTACTTTCTGTACCAGAAGAACCTCTACTTGTACTAGCTCCTTCATTGATAGGTGGTTCATTGTTGTTTATGTGCATAGCATTTACCATAATAAATTAATAACATACTGGTATTATGTTTTTCTTATGGTAAATTTTGTATTAAAATGCAGTTTACTTATTACTTCCATTAAGTATGGTGGCTAGTAGTCTATCTTTACCAAGTATAAACCACAAGATGGTGCAGTAACTCCAGCAGCAGCTCTTTTACATTCGTTCAATATATTGAGCATTTCTCGTGGATCAGTTTTATTTTTTCCAAATTCCACCAAAGTGCCTACGATAATTCTCACTTGATTATGTAAGAAAGAGAGAGCCGATATTTTTATATGTATGCGATTACCATCTTGTATTATATCAATACTGTCGATTGTTCTTACTGGGTTTGCAGCTTGACAATCTTTTGAGCGAAAACTTGAAAAATCATGCCTGCCAATCAGGTATTTAGCAGCCTCTTGCATGATATTTATATCAAGCGGATTAAATACTGGCCACACATATCCATATTCCAGTGCTGCAGGAGCATAGCGATTTACTATTCTATATTCATAGTGTCTTTTTTTTGCTGAAAAGCGAGCGTGGAATGCGTCATCTACAACTTCTGCGTTAAGTACAACTATAGGAATTGATTTTAAATGATAGTTTATTGCATTTCTTATTCTATAGAGCTCAAATTCTCTTTGCATATCAAAATGAGCAACCTGCCCAAAAGCATGAACTCCCGCATC
Organism: Wolbachia endosymbiont of Ctenocephalides felis wCfeT; assembly: GCF_012277295.1. Lineage (NCBI taxonomy): Bacteria > Pseudomonadati > Pseudomonadota > Alphaproteobacteria > Rickettsiales > Anaplasmataceae > Wolbachia > Wolbachia endosymbiont of Ctenocephalides felis. The sequence goes on along the minus strand of NZ_CP051156.1, from coordinate 426,126 downwards.
TGTTCTACCACCACAGTATAGCATAATTTTCTCACCACTAAAGCTAAATATAGCACTCTCTATGGTTTCTTGGATCGAGTTAGTAGAATGCTGCTGCTTCTGCCAACCGGAAAAATTTCTTCCATTATATTCTATCGTTATTTTGTACCGCATTACATTTTGCTCAACTATTCAGCAATTATATATCTTGTGAGATTTCTTCACTTTTGGATAAATTCCATCTGCATTTCCTGCATATCATTTTCTATCCGCTTTATTTGATCTACTAGTCTTTCCTCTAAATCAAGATTACCAATTAACCTTGCCTCAACTTTTTCTTTTTGTAATGAATTTAATTCCTTTAGTAATACTATGTTATTCCAAACAATTTCTGCAGATCTTTTATTATTTAATTGACCACTCAATATTCTAGTTCTTTTAAATATTGTTCCACTAAGATCAAACTGTTCCAATTCTAAAGATTCTTTACTCAATTCACTTTTCTCGCTTGCTAAACGAACTATATGCTGCTGCAACTTTTTCATTTCTGGATTAGTAAACTCAAAATGAGAGAATTGCTCAAAAAACATAGGATCGTTTAAAAACTCAGGAAATTCTATGATTATACGTAGAATTATAGCCTGATTTTGCTCTGCTTCAATTAATTCTGGGGATTTATTACGAAAGTACTCACCTCTTGTTGCTTTAGCATTGAAAATATGCTTCTTAAAATTACCTCTTAATTCATTAACTTTATTGTAAAAGTAATCTCTGTAGTATCTTTTTATGCTGCTGTTGGTAATGGCATTCACATACTGCATAAACTTATGCTCAATCACTGAAAATTGCTCCGGAGCAAGTCTTTCGTAGCTTTGCAAGTTGTTGTTAATGATATGGTGCCATAAATACTCAGAATGTAATTTTGTTGAATGATCAAAAATCTTTAATATATCCTCTTCCTTGTACTCCAAATCGTTACAAATATCGTAAGGATCTTTACTTTTTGGTAAAGTTACAAATTTCAGCGTGTATCCAGGCTCCAATATGGGCAATGCAAGTTCTGCAACTCGAATAGCAGCTTTATGTCCAGCGCTGTCACCGTCCATGCAGATGGATATTTCCTTAGCAAATTTCCACAGATTTTTTACCTGCTCTGAAGAGATTGCAGTTCCAAGAGGAGCAGCTGTATTGCAAATTCCTGCTTGATGTAGTGCTATAACATCCATATATCCTTCAACGACAAAGATATGTTGTTTTTTACGTATTTCACTTAAAGCAAGATTTAATCCATATAAATTCTCCTTTTTCTTAAAGAGTAGACTTTCTGAACTGTTTAAATATTTCGGCTGTTGTGTGGAATTCAGTGCACGTCCACCAAAACCAATAATTTTACCTGTAATATTATGTATAGGAAATATCAACCGATCGTAAAAATAATCATGAAGGTTTTTATTTATTAACCTAACATCTATCAAGGTCTTATCTTCAATGCCCGATGAATTTAAATATTCCTTCAAGCCAGAAGCTGGTGCGTATCCTATCTTAAATTTATTTATTGTTTCAAACGAGATTTTGCGCTGCCTTAAATATTCCATAACTCCATGATTTTTCTGTGAAAACCAACTAGCAGCCAAATTTAGTGCTGAAAATAGCTTATTATCTTCTCTTAGATTGAGGTTCTGAGGTAATTCAACGCCAGCAATGGGCGCTAATTTTTCCACTGCTTCTTTAAAACTTAAACCTTCAGTGCGTGAAATAAATTCAAATGCATCACCATAAGCAGAACAGCCAAAACAATAATACAAACCTTTTGTATTACTCACCGAAAAAGATGGCGTTTTTTCATTGTGAAATGGGCATAATCCAATAAAACTATCTCCCCTTTTGACTAGTCTAACTTTTTTACCTACTAGATCAGACAGTGATAATTTTGATTTTATAATATCTATGTAATCCATTAGATTTCTTTCATATGCGTTTACTTTCATTCCTGCATAGCTATACGAGCATAATAGAGCTCTTCATGGTTATATAAGAGCTCTATTATGTACATCTAACTTAGTGCCTAGATTAATATTATCACAATAGCTAAAAAGAAAAATTTATTTTAGTGCGAAATTCCGTTATTCTATAAGTGGGATTATTTTAAATGAGTGTGGGGTGACGCAAAAAACAAAAAAGAGAATTGCTTTTGATATATTAATACTAGGTTTGAGGGTAGGGGTTTTATGTATTGAGATATTACTAAAGTTTAATTGCAATTTTACCATTAATAACATACATAAATTACGAGTTACAAGTAACATTTTTAGGCTATTTATCCTACCTGCCACTGTGCTCTATTTATATGATTCAGTAGATAGTTTGCTAAAAAATGGTCAAGGTTCTAAACAAAATATAGAAAAAATAGAAGTTATAGCTAAAAAGTTAGCAATAATCGGCTTATGCCTTTTTATACTCATAAGTGTAAATTCTCGCGTAAAATTCTTCTTTGAAGAAGTATTTATTCCTAATAAAAAAGCTAATGAAGATGATTATCATGTACCATTATTGGATCCATTGGTAGTTCATTATCTTTTTCTCATAGCTGCAACTTTATTTTTAGTTTCAAGTATGATCAGATGTTACTCTGCTTACAATAAAGCATACAGCAGTGCAGAGGAAGAGAAAAAACCGTTTTTTAAACGTGTATGTTTTTTAATATTGGATTTAACAATTTTTCTTACTGAAACTTTAGGCTATGAGCTGATGTCTAGCCGAAAAATATCAATCTCAGAGGATATTACATATGATTTTGATCTACCTAATGTGTTAAATAGAATTAGAGATGTGTGTTTTTTGCGGTCATTGTATTATAGCTTAATGCAGGACCCTTCTGATCCTTCGGGCCCTTCTGACCAGCAACCCGGCAGCTCACTTGATGAGGTAGAGCTTTCTATGAACCTAAACTACGGACAGAATAGATGATAGAAGGTAAAGGATAGGTGACATAGAATCATCATTTATCAGGTTATTTTATTTACTGATTTTGATGTAAAATACAGTTTCTATAAGCTTTCTTGTAACTACACTTAAAACACTATACAATCTGTTTATATAGCATATCAAAATTATGGCCCTGACAAAATTCCTTGATCCAAAATGTGATTTAACTTTCAAGAGGATTTTCGGCTCAGAGAAGAACAAAAATATTCTCATTCACTTTTTGAACGATATTTTAGGCTTTACTGCAGAAAGCAAGATACAAGAAGTTGAATTTTTAAGCACTATCATGGACCCAGAAATTGCTTCTGATAAGCAAAGTATTGTCGATATTTTATGCAAAGATTCTGCCAACAATAGATTCATCATTGAAATGCAAGTGGCTCGTGACAAAGGCTTTGAAAAACGCGCTCAATTGTACGCTGCAAGGGCATATTCAAGGCAATTGGACAGATCTGGCAATTATGTTGATTTACAAAAAGTTTACTTCATCGCCATTGCTAATTGTAATCTATTTCCTGAAGAAGTAGATTACATATCCACACATAACATACGGGATATTAATACTAATGGAAATTATTTAAAAGATTTACAATTTGTCTTTATTGAGCTGCTAAAATTTCCTAAAAATGAAGTGAAACAGTTGGAAAATATTGTGGAAAAGTGGTGTTTTTTCTTTAAATATGCAGAGGACACCACAGACGAAGACCTAAAAAAGATTGCAAGAAGAGCACCAGTAATAAAGCAAGCTTATGAAGAGTTAAATAAATTCCACTGGGATGAAAAAGATTTGTTAGCCTATGAAGAGAGAATAATGGACTTACACAAGGAAGAAGCCATTATTGAATACAGAATTGACCTTGCTACTGCAAAGGGAAGAGAGGAGGGTAGAGAGAAAGGAAGAGAAGAAGGCAGAGAGGAAGGAATTAAAATTGGTGAAGAGAAGGGGATAGAGAAAGGAAGAGAAGCTGGAAAAATTGAGGTGGCAAAAAATCTACTTAAAATGGGTGTATCATGTATCCATTCAGCCGGGCGGTAAAATAAAGAGTAGACAAGGAATGCTAAAAAGGTAAACTAGAGTGGCTGTGAGGTAATATGGTTGATCTTTTAGAATTTTGCGAAAGTTTAAGCAGACTATAGAAAAGTTAGAAACAAAAATAGAAGAGCTTAAAGCAGAAAATAAAGCGCTAAGGATCGAAAACGCTGAGTTAAAAGAAAGGCTTGGCTTAAGTTCAAAAAATTCATCTATACCAAGCTCCAAAGAATTATATAAGATGAGGGAAAATAAGCCAAAAAGTGACAGGAAAGTAGGAGCACAGGTTGGACATAAAGGCAGTTACCGCCCTAAAATGGAGGCAGATGAGATGGTAAAAATAGAACTGCCCAATACGTGTGAGTGCGGAGGAGAAATTGCGGTATCAAAAGATCCGTATACTCATCAAAAGGTCGATTTGCCGGAAATCAAGCCGTATGTAGTTGAATATCAACTAGAGCATGGACGTTGCAAAAGATGTGGAAAAAGAAAAAGTAGCAAGCTACAAGAAGGAGTAACTGCGGACACATTTGGTCCAAGAGTTAAGTCAGTAATTACAGCATTAAGTGGATTTTACAAGAATTCGAAAAAAGAAGTGGCAAATATTATAAAGGACATTTTCAACCTGGATATCAGCGTCGGTAGTGTATCAAATAGCGAGGCTAGAGTGGCAGAAAAATGCCAAGAAGCATATGAGCAAATTGAGGAAGAGGTAAGCAAGAGCAAAATTTTACATATCGATGAAACTAGCCATTACAACAAAGGTAAACAGGGCTGGTGCTGGATGTTTGCGAGCAAAATAGGAAGTGTGATCAAATTGACAGAGTCAAGAGGGATGAAAGTCCTGGAAAATAGTAAATTTGGAAAGAATAACAACCTAGTAGTGACCAACAGATATGCAGCTTACAACTACTTTTCCAGCAAGAAAAGGCAGGTCTGTTGGGCACATTTAGCAAGAGATTTTGAAAGGTTGTCTCATAGTTGGAATAGCGAAGTGAAAGTTTTGGGGTATTATTTAAGGAATGTTGCTACTGAATTATTTGCATTGAAAAAAGCTCTGTTAAAGGATGAAATAGACAACATTAAGGTTCATAAGAAGAGCAAGAAAATTACGCAAGCGAACGAGATATTACTTAAAGAATATATCAAATTTACCCGAGGCAATTGGAGCGTCTCGAGTAGCAAAAAATATCATGAAATCGGATCTGATGATGTGGAAATTTTTGGACGATCCAGAAAATATTCCACTGACAAACAACTATGCTGAGCAACAGATTCGGCATTACGTTGTTTACCGAAAAGTTTCATATTTTACACAATCGAAACGGGGAAATATGTTTCTTGAGAGGATAATTTCATTGTACTTGACTTGGAGGCAAAAGAAGTTAAATCCTTTTCAAAACCTACTGGCTATTGCTTCTTAAGCCATACATCTGAATGGATACATGAAATAATTACATAATATATATTATGGAAAGAAAAAGTATTACACACAATTAATTTACTATGTTGACTTATACTACAGAATTAACTACACCAGTATATTATATCAATAATGGTAAGTAATATATGGTAAATTCTATAAATTTCCTTAACGACATTTATTTCTTTGAAGAAGGCGCAAGTTATACTATGTGCATACAAAAAAACGATGTAGGTTATAATTGCATGGATGCTATTGGAAGAATTGTAGGAGATTCTAAAGCTCCACATATTTCACATTTTCATGAGTATACTCTTCCAAATGATAAGATAAAAAGAGAATCTATATCTTTTGACTTGGAGGGCTTAAAAATTACTGAATCTGGAGCTATTGAAGGCATTCCAAGCGCTTATCACGTGATGTACAAGATAGATAATAAATCATTTAATAATAAAGATAACGAAATAACATTCACAGCACACTCATCACCTAACAAAATGATAAATGTGAAAATTCAGAAAAACACTTGAGTTTTTTATGTCATCTGTCGTCCCAGTGCCTAGTCACTGGGATCCATGGTTTTTAGCACAAAAACAACAGATTTTTTTGTTTATGAAAAGAACTGGATTCCAGCTTCACGCGCTGTAATGACACTATCTTCTAGTATGTGAAGAACATATTACAATGTTCGTACAGTTGTGTATTACACGCACTGGTATAATACGTAGGCAATTGGCCTAAAATGCAATGTTTGTACAATTGTAACTGAAATAACACCCCTCCCCTGTATTTTAAGTAACGGGGAGAAAAAAGTAGCTGCTTGCTAGTATTCTCTGTGTTATAATTAAAACTTAATAATGTAAATTTAAGGAGGATTTCTTGAGCTTATTTAATAATCTTTATAAAGGTCTGTTGAAAACTTCTTCTCGCTTTAGCAATGAGATAAAAAGTATTTTCTCTACTAAAAAAAAACTGGATCAGCCGCTTTTAGATGAGCTAGAGGAATTGCTAATTAGCATGGATATTGGTCACAAAACTTCTAAATTAGTTATTGATAAGCTGGCAAGTGTCAGATTTGAAAAAGAAGTTGAGCACAATGCGATTACTCAGCAGCTGATAAACGAAATAGAAACTATGCTAAATCCAGTTGTGCAGCCGCTCATTTTAGATAAAAAACCACATATCATAATGGTATGCGGAGTGAACGGTAATGGTAAAACTACAACTATAGGTAAGCTTGCACATAAATATAAGAAAATGGGAAAATCTGTTATGCTTGTTGCATGTGACACATTTAGAGCCGCAGCAAGTGAGCAACTAAACATTTGGGCAGAGCGCTCTGGCTGTTCTATTGTGACCGGGGAACATGGAGCCGATTCTGCAAGCGTAGCATATAGAGCTGTAAGTCAGGCTATAAAAGATGAAACAGATATTGTTCTGATTGATACAGCAGGAAGATTGCAAAATAATATGAATCTTATGGAAGAATTGTCAAAAATCTATAGGACGATAAAAAAACTGGACGATACTGCTCCTCATGATGTCATTTTAGTACTTGATGCCACAACAGGTCAAAACGCTTATAGTCAATTGGAAGCATTTAGCAAAATGGTAAACGTCACAGGTTTAATCGTAACAAAGCTTGATGGCACTGCTAAAGGTGGAGTGGTAATCGGACTTGCAGAAGCCTATAAGGTAAAATTATACGCCATAGGCATTGGCGAAAGTATAGAGGATTTAAGAGAGTTTACCAGCAAAGAATTCGCTGAAGCGCTATTTAATTGTAACTAAAAGACTTCCTTAAATTACGATGCTCGTATCATTTTCTGCTCTTGAACGCTCCCTTATTAGTATCCATTCAGGTGTATGGCTTAAGAAGCAATAGCCAGTAGGTTTTGAAAAGGATTTAACTTCTTTTGCCTCCAAGTCAAGTACAATGAAATTATCCTCTCAAGAAACATATTTCCCCGTTTCGATTGTGTAAAATATGAAACTTTTCGGTAAACAACGTAATGCCGAATCTGTCGCTCAGCATAGTTGTTTGTCAGTGGAATATTTTCTGGATCGTCCAAAAATTTCCACATCATCAGATCCGATTTCATGATATTTTTTGCTACTCGAGACGCTCCAATTGCCTCGGGTAAATTTGATATATTCTTTAAGTAATATCTCGTTCGCTTGCGTAATTTTCTTGCTCTTCTTATGAACCTTAATGTGTCTATTTCATCCTTTAACAGAGCTTTTTTCAATGCAAATAATTCAGTAGCAACATTCCTTAAATAATACCCCAAAACTTTCACTTCGCTATTCCAACTATGAGACAACCTTTCAAAATCTCTTGCTAAATGTGCCCAACAGACCTGCCTTTTCTTGCTGGAAAAGTAGTTGTAAGCTGCATATCTGTCGGTCACTACTAGGTTGTTATTCTTTCCAAATTTACTATTTTCCAGGACTTTCATCCCTCTTGACTCTGTCAATTTGATCACACTTCCTATTTTGCTCGCAAACATCCAGCACCAGCCCTGTTTACCTTTGTTGTAATGGCTAGTTTCATCGATATGTAAAATTTTGCTCTTGCTTACCTCTTCCTCAATTTGCTCATATGCTTCTTGGCATTTTTCTGCCACTCTAGCCTCGCTATTTGATACACTACCGACGCTGATATCCAGGTTGAAAATGTCCTTTATAATATTTGCCACTTCTTTTTTCGAATTCTTGTAAAATCCACTTAATGCTGTAATTACTGACTTAACTCTTGGACCAAATGTGTCTGCAGTTACTCCTTCTTGTAGCTTGCTACTTTTTCTTTTTCCACATCTTTTGCAACGTCCATGCTCTAGTTGATATTCAACTACATACGGCTTGATTTCCGGCAAATCGACCTTTTGATGAGTATACGGATCTTTTGATACCGCAATTTCTCCTCCGCACTCACACGTATTGGGCAGTTCTATTTTTACCATCTCATCTGCCTCCATTTTAGGGCGGTAACTGCCTTTATGTCCAACCTGTGCTCCTACTTTCCTGTCACTTTTTGGCTTATTTTCCCTCATCTTATATAATTCTTTGGAGCTTGGTATAGATGAATTTTTTGAATTTAAGCCAAGCCTTTCTTTTAACTCAGCGTTTTCGATCCTTAGCGCTTTATTTTCTGCTTTAAGCTCTTCTATTTTTGTTTCTAACTTTTCTATAGTCTGCTTAAACTTTCGCAAAATTCTAAAAGATCAACCATATTACCTCACAGCCACTCTAGTTTACCTTTTTAGCATTCCTTGTCTACTCTTTATTTTACCGCCCGGCTGAATGGATACCTTACCTTGCTGTATTCTTAGCTTTTCCTCTTAAGGTTCTACAGAGTTGCATATTATTATCCTTAGCAATTGTTGAAATCTTAGAAGCAGCACTAAGTCTTTTAGTTGACGCAGTCCGTGATAGAAGTTTTACATCTACTAAAAGTAACATACAAAAATCAGGTCACTTACTGTATGGTAGTTTTAGAAATTTGATACCTATAACTAAACTTGATGAGCCTGTTGCTAATTTTATAGGCACTCCTGGAGTAAGTTGTTGTGCATAATATGCAAAAAATTTACTGAACAAATCCTATAATGTTTTTAATTTCTTTTAAATTTTGGTTTGCAATTTCTGCTGCTTTCTCTGTGCCGTTTTTTAGTATTTCATGCAAATGGGATTGATCCTTCAGTAAATCGTTTATTTTCTCGCGTATCGGTGACACTATGCTAATAATCAGTTCTGCTAGCTCTTTTTTGAAGTATTTCATATCATGTTTATTCATTTCTTCACATGTTTTTTCTACACTTGAACCACTTAGTGCTGAATAAATATTTACTAAATTATTTATCTCTGGGCGACCTTTGAGGTCAGTAAAGCCATGTTCTGAATCCGTCTTAGCTTTTTCTATTTTCTTGATAATAAGATCATCTGTATCATCAAGATTAATACATGAGTATTCTGAAGGATCAGACTTGCTCATCTTATTCGTACCATCTCTTAAACTCATTATTCTTGATGTTTGATCCAAAATTAAGATTTCAGGTATAGTGAAATGCTCAAGCTTATAATGATTGTTGAATGCTGATGCAATATCACGTGCAAGCTCCAAGTGCTGTTTTTGATCATCTCCAACAGGAACATATTTAGTTTGATAAAGCAATATATCTGCAGCCATAAGCACTGGGTAACTATATAGCCCAAGTGAGGCTTTTTGCTTATCGCTGCCAGCTTTATCTTTAAATTGAGTCATGCGATTGAGCCAGCCTATAGGCGTATAACACTCAAGTAACCAACAAAGCTCTGCGTGACCACTAACTGTAGATTGACTAAAAATAATGGACTGTTTTGGATCTATGCCACAGGCAATGTAAGTTGCTGCTGCTTTAAAAATATTATTCCTTAATTCATCTGCAGGAAGCTTATTGGCTGTTATTGCATGCAGATCAACGATACAAAAAAGGGACTTATATTGTTTTTGCAAATCCACCCACTGTTTGATTGCACCAAGGTAATTGCCTAAATGCAACACACCACTTGGCTGAATGCCTGAGAAGACAATATCTGTCATGTGTAATTATTCAGTTGCTTCTTCAGCATTGCTAGATTTCTTAGAAATAATAACCATTGCAGGGCGAAGTAATCTACTTTTAATGGTATAACCGGTTTGTAATACCTCTACAATAGTGCCAGCTTCTTTTTCATTATCCTCTTTTTCTACAACAGCTTGGTGTAGATTGCTATCAAAAGGTTCCCCTATTGGATTTATTTCTTCTATTCCATGATTTTTTAAATCATTAACTATTTTTTGATGAGCTACTTTGATTCCTTCATGTATAGGATCACTGTCTTGTAAATTTTCCATTGCTCTTTTTAAATTATCGCACGAATCGATCATATCACGTGCAAATTTCGTGACTGCATAATCACCTGCATCACTAATTTGCTTTTGCATTATTCGTTTTATGTTCTCGTTGTCTGCAACAGCACGACGTAAATGATCCTCAAGTTGAGCTGCACGCTCTTTCAGTGCATTTAGCTCTTCATTTAAATCATCGGTTTTTACGTGTTGTGAGTCATCAACTTTATTCCTGTTTACCATATCGGCAAACTTTTTCTTTGTTTCTTTGCTTCTGTCTGACATTTTGTTATCCTTAAGAACCTAATAAATATATAGCAATTAATCCGAAAATATCAAGCATTACCTATGCCCGCCTTTCTATGCTCTCATTCAAAAAGTTAATAAGAACGGTTTTGTAAGGAGAATCAATGATATTACTTTGTGCTGCATCAATGTAATGTTTTGCTTTTTCCATGGAAAGTTGAATTGCATTATGGTATTCAATGTAACGTAATGCCTGGTTAAAATCACGCTCAATATTTATGGAAGAAAAACACTCTTGCCAAAACTCTTGCTCTTTATTGTTACCATTCTCATATGCTATAATGGCAGGCAAGGTAATTTTACCTTCAAAAAAATCTTTTCCAATTTGCTTTCCAGACGTGCTTGCAGTGTAATCAAGTACATCATCAATTATTTGAAACGCCATACCAAAGTTAAAACCAAAATTTTTCAACCTAGTTGTTTCATCATTTGTAGCACCAGAAACTACAGCAGCAGTCTCGCAGCACGCAGAAAACAAAGATGCTGTTTTTTCTTCAATGATGCCAAAATAATTTTCCCTCATTGTCTTATGACTAAACTGCGTTGTCATCTGCTTAATCTCACCTTTTACAAGTGAGTGCGATGCTTCAGATAAAATAGAAAGAATATTTAAATTTCCACACTCTATGAGCCACCTGAATGCCAAAGTTAACAGTAAATCACCAACCAAGATGCTTGATTTATTCCCCCAGATTTTATTTGCCGTTTTAACACCATGACGTGCTTCACCGTCGTCAAGCACATCATCGTGGAGCAAAGTTGCATTATGTATAAATTCTACTGCTGCTGCAACATTGATCCTATTCTCCCCAGAATAGTTAAGCATCTTACATACAATAAAAACAAGCTTAGGCCTTATTTTTTTTCCACCTGACTTGATTAGGTTTGATATAATATTTGCAGCGAGTTCAGAATGTTCGTAAGCTACATTTCTGGAGATAAAATCCTCCATTATTAATAAATCAGAAAATACTATATCATCTAACTTTTTGTTGCTGGTTTTTAGCATTAAAGGGATTTACGCCTCTTGCTCTTTTACTTTCTTTTCTTTTACTTTCTGTGTTTCTGCTTTTTTAACTTCTGCTTCTGCATTTAAATTTATCGCACCTTTTTTGATGAACCAAAGCACTCGTTCAGTTGCTTGAGCACCTACACTGAGCCAATGTTTTAATCTATCAACCTTTATTACAACACGATTTTTATTATCTTTTGGTAACATCGGATCATACTGTCCAATTCTCTCAATAAATCGCCCATCTCTTGGTGCACGCGAGTCAGCCACAACTATTCTATAAAAAGGACGCTTCTTTGCTCCAAATCTTGCCAACCTTATTTTAACTGCCATGTTAATCTTTATTCATATATTATATAATTTTATACAACGATGCGTTTTAGTCAAATTAATTTTTACAATTTTTAAGCTATTTGCAGCTTATCAATATAATTCAGCAAAACCTTCTTAGTGAGCTTAAAACCTTCTGAGGTATCTCCCTCACATCTTGCTGTGATGCAGTTTTGTGTATTTGATGCCCTAAGCAGCCACCAACCGTCATCATTGACTACTTTAACTCCATCAAGATCAGAAAATGCAATGTTTTTTTGCTTTAGCGTTTTTTTCATTGATTCTACTATTTGAAACTTCTTTTCTTCATCAACTTCGATCTTCATTTCATGTGTAATATATAATTTTGGTAAACTCTCTATCATCTCAGATAAACTTTGGTCCTTTTTAAGTAAAATATCAATAGCCTTAATTGCAGAGTATAGCCCATCATCAAACCCAAGTTCAGAGAAAAAGAAGTGCCCACTCAACTCACCAGCAAATTTTGCCTTTTCTTCCTGCATTTTTTTCTTAACTAATGAGTGCCCAGTAGCACAGGTAATAACTTGTCCTCCTAATTTGTTAACAAATTCATGCACTTTCATACTCATCTTTACATTAGCAATGACTTTGCTATTTGGATGACCTTCCAAAACTTCACGTGCGAAGATCATGAATAGGTGATCATTAGAAACAACATTGCCTTTGTTATCGATAAGACGCACCCTATCGCTATCACCATCAAGTGCAATACCGAGATCACATCCAGATCTCTTCACAATATCAATTAATTGAGCAAGATTTTTCTCCTCTATTGGATCGGGATTATGTAGTGGAAACGTTCCATCTATTGAATTGTTGGTAACTATGTGCGTATGACCAGGTAAAACCTCTTCAATATATCTTATCACTCCGCTTGCTGGGCTATTACCACAGTCCCAGGCTATTTTCAATTCTCGTGATGTATTGTTTTTTACCGAGTTTTTTAGTATCTCAATATATTGTCTATATATATTTATATTAATCACACTGCCAATTTTTTCACTACTTTTAATTTTGCTGTTTATGACTTCCTTTATTTCTTGATCAGAAAAGACTTTTTCATTACTGAAAAACTTAAAACCGTTATATTCACTCGGATTGTGAGAAGCGGTAACCATGATACCAAGATCTGCCTGCATAGTCTGCGTTGCGGCATAAAGCATCGGTGAGGAGCATAGTCCAATGCGCAAAACATTCGCTCCGGATAAAGTTAGCCCTCTAATTAACTCTCTTTCTATGCTAGGTGAGCTAATTCTACTGTCATAGCCAATACATACTTTATTTGCAGTTTGACCGAATTTTCTGCCAATTTCATATCCATCACTAATTTGTAAATCTTTTCCTACCACGCCTCTAATATCATATTTCCTTATAATCATGCTGCTTCTTAAGTAATCACTGCACTGTAAGTATACATAGACAATTCGAAAACACTCAATTTAATTTGCATCCTTATTTATTAATTTTTTAATAAAAATTGTTTACATTTTATATATAATTATATTTTAAAAGTATTAAAGCTATGCCAGAAGGAATATCAGCACCTAAAAAGAAAAGTTTTGAAGGGTTAGTAAGTAAAAATGAAAGTTTAGATGTAAGTGAAGAAACCAAAAACAGTATTCTTAAAATTGCTGAAGAGAGTCAGTCTTTCACGGACTTCATAGAGAAATTATTCACAAAGAAATTAGGAGAAGATAATTTAATTTGGCATTTTGTTGATTCTTTCTTGGAGGACAAAGACATTAAGAAAAAACTAGCAAAATGGAAAAGTGAGTTACGGTCGTTTAATAGCGTCATCGAGGCAATATATACAAAACTGAAATTAAAGAAGGAAGATTGTTTGATATGTCTAGATGGTACTGATGTTTACATTAGACCTAAAGAAGGGAAATCAATAGCAATCAGTGATGTCTTAAGGAACGGTGACGAGGGTAAAGTCTACTATATACATTTAGGAGGTGGTGTTGAAGTAGCTACGAAGAGAGAAGGTAACAAAAGATACTATACTTTTACCGGTCCAGATTCAAGTTCATGTATAATGACCATCAGCTGGAAAGCTAAAGGCTCTGACGGTAAAGATATAGACTGTAGCATGGAGGTAAAGGTTGGCCCTAATGGTATCGAGGACTTCGTGAGTAAGCCAACCTTTGGTGGTCTATCGCTAGATAAGATCCTAGAATTAGCTAAGCAGAATGAAGAAGTTTATATTAATGGAAAAACTCTGTATCAAGATTTGCTTCGAGCTTTTCCTAATATGGATAAAGGTACTGGGAAGGCTGGTGATGAAACATTTGGAGGCTATAGCAGCGCTCCTACGCCTCCACGTAATGCTCGTGAAGAAGTAAATAGTATACCTGGTAGTAAAAAAGTACATGAGCAAGGATAGGGAGGATTAGAGGAGGCAGTAAAGCAAATAATGAAAGAAAATGTAAGATTAAACGCGCTAATAGAAAAAGACGATGAACAAAGAGAAGGGTTAGAGAAAGGAGTTAAAGAAGTTCATGAGCAAGGAGAGGAAGAATTAAAGGATAGAGTAAGGCAATTAGAGAGATAAGGGAGAATTAGAAAATCGTAATAAAGCGCTAATAGAAGAAAGCGATGAACAAGGAAAGAGATTAGTTAAAGAAAAAGAAGAGTTAGGAGAAAAAGTTAAGAAATCTGAAGCTGAATCGGAAATTTTGAGGAAAATTTTAGCCCAAAGAGATGAAGGTAATGAACAATCGGTGCAAGATATAAACGCGTTAGAGAAAGAGCTAAAGGATAGAGACGATACTATCAAAAAATTAAATAATCAGTTAAAGGACAAAGAGAGCGACACTAAATTATCAGATGCTGCAAATGACGGACTGCAGAAAAAATTGGATGAAGTTGAAGCAAAGCTAGCTAGAATGACAGAAGCGCAGGCAAAGCTAGAGAGCGATATGAAGGCAGTAGTGGAAGGCTTAGTAAGTGGTCATAAAAGGGAGTTAGAGAAATCAGAAAAACGGTTGTTGGAAACAGAGAAGAGATTGACTGAGACAACAAGTGAATTAATGGATGTGCAGAACAGAGAGAAAGGGTTAACTGAGGAATTAAATAAAATAAAGAAGGGCTCAGGAGGAAATTTGCCGAATCAATAACCTGGTGTGAGTCTTGCAGGTGAGCTAGACAAAATGAAGGATAATAAGATAAAAGAGCTTGAAGCTACGGTAGCAAGTAGGGACGATGAGATAAAAATTGCTAGAGACACTGAGAAGAAATTGGTAGACGCATTGCAGGAATTGGAAAGAGCATTGCAGCAGAAAGAAGATCATCAAGATAAAGGTAAGCAAGCCGTAAGTAGTAACTCGAATCTGGTGCATGCGTTAAGGAAAAAAGGAAAAAAAGAGATAAGATTAGAGAGAGATAACTCCGCTATATCTGACCAATTAAAGAGGAAAGTAGGAGAAAATAAGGAGTTAAAAAGAGAAATTGAGGAGTTAAAAAGGAAAGTAAAAGAAAATGAGCTACTAAAGCAAAAGGCTACTGAATCACCTTCAACTAAACAAGCAGGAACGATGACTGTGTCATCACAAGAAAATGAGCTACTAGAACATAAAGCTACTCAGACGAGCGTGCCACACGAAGCTGGCGCTATAGAGAAGGAGTTGAATAAAGCAATTGAAGAGAGAGGTCAAAAGAAAAAAGAGTTCAAGAATCTTGTGGAACAGTTAGAACATAAAAATGGCACCCTACCTACATCCTTACCATCAAGAGTTGCAAATTTTTTCAGAGGTCCAAAGTACTTCAAGAAAAAGTTCATAAAATTGCAAAAAGAAGATCATTTATTGAGTAAGAGAATTAGACAGTATCCAGAGATAGCAAACAATATGGAAGTTGAAAGGCTAAGAGTCGAGACATTGGATTTTAAAAAGAACTGCGAAAAGTTAATTGATGATTTGGATAAAATGACACAGGTAGAACAGCCGTCTTCCACTGATCCCAAAAAGACTACAGGAGCAGAATATAAAGTTGGTGAATCAGTTTTTTATGTGTCATCTCCCACTGGCCAAACAGGGACTACACAAGCACAAGTTATTGATACACCAACAGAAGTTAAAAAAGTAGTTCAAGCTAAGCAGGAAACTCATCCGTTAGTTAAAGAGAAAGGTCAAATAATGGAAGAGTTCGAGAAGCTTCGGACACAGGCACAAGATTTATACTACCAACAGAAAGATGGAATGGTAGTAGGGGATAAAGAGCTAGAGCAGTTAAAAGGAACGTTCAAACATCTTCAAGAAGAAGATAAGTCATTAGATGAGAGAATTAAACAAGAAAAGTTAGGTGAAGAAACAAGAGAGAAAATTGAATTGAAAGATATCTGGATACGGTGGCTTGTACCTGTCTGTAAAACTTTCATAGATTTGACTCGTGAGAAACTTCAAAAAAAGACTCAAGAAGCTCAAGCTGAACAGGAAACTCAACAGGTAGAGCAGTCGTCTCCCACTGACCAAACAGAGGTCAAACAAGTAGTTCAAGCTAAGCAGGAAACTCATCCATTAGTAAAAGAGAAAGATGAAATAATAAAAGAGTTCACGGACCTTAGGAGACAGATAAAACATGTAACCGAAAACATTGAACAGGAAGCTCCAAGTATAGAGCAGTTAAAAGGAAAGTTCAAACATCTTCAAGAAGAAAATAAGTCATTAGATGAGAGAATTAAACGAGAAAAGTTAGATGAAGAAACAAGAGAGAAAATTGAATTGAAAGATATCTGGATACGGTCGTTTGTACCTGCCTGTCAAACTCTCATAGATTTGACTCGTATGGAACTTCAACAAAAGACTCAAGAAGTTCAAGCTGAACAGGAAACTCAACAGGTAGGACGGTCACCTTCCACTGGCCAAACAGAAGTCAAACAAGTAGTTCAAGCTGATGAAAGCAAAGTGGTATCAACTAAAACTAAAGTTGAAAATGAAATTAAAGTACCCAGAATGAGTGTACACCCCGACGATGTTACTATAGCAAAGAAGCAGATAGAACAGTTAAAAGAAAACCCCTCCTTACAATTAAGATTTGTAAATTATTTAATGAATTTTCCCGGATTTAGTCTCATAACTCGTTCTATAAATTATTTCATGAATCTTTTTACTAGACGAGGTTTAAGTGTAGAGTAGACAGAGAAAATGCTCAAACAGTCGTCTCCCACTGACCAAACAGGGGTTAAAGAAGTAGCTCAAGCTAAGCAGGAAACTCATCCATTAGTAAAAGAGAAAGATGAAATAATAAAAGAGTTCACGGACCTTTTGAGACAGATAGAACGTGTAACCGACCAACAAAAAGATGGAATGGTAGGAAAGGGTGAAGAAATATTGGAACGTGCAAATGATTCCGTATTTAATAAACAAAAAGTCCCCTTACGATCAAGACTTATGAATTTAGCATCGAATGTTATGATTTTTTTTAAAAATTACATCGCAAATTCCATCGTAAATTTTTTCACTGGCAAGAAAGAAGATTTAAGTAAGGAAACTAAACAAAAAAATCCAAAGATAGAACAGTTAGAAAAAAAGTACAAACAGTTACATGAAAAAGATAAGTTATTAAGTAAGAAAATTAAACAAGAAAGTTTAGATGGAAAAAGAAGTAGTGAAATTGCAAGAAGAGATTTCAAGATATGGGAGTTAGCAAGGGACTGTAAAGTTTTCATACACGCGAATCGTGATGCAATTCTTCAGGAATTTCCAAGAAGGACTCATGGAACAATTGTTGGAACGAGATTAATGCAATCGAAAACAGAATTATCAGGAGCAACGTCAGCACAAGTCACTTCCGGTTCTATCAAATCTGATGAACCACCACAACCCAAGCCACGAACAACGTTATCTCCAACTACTGGTGGTTCTAAAAAACCTGATGAACCCCCACAACCCGAGCCACGAACGGAGTCCTTCCCCCCAATTGCTGGTGATTCTCAAAAACCTAACCAGACACCACCACAACCCAAGCCACGAACGATGCCACTTGGTGCAAAAACAATGGACTCATTTACTCAAACAGAGTTAACTTCTCAAAGAAGCAAGACTTTTTTTGGTTCAAGAATGAAGTTCCAACAACTGCCACCGAGAACAAAATTATCAGAAACAATACCAACACAAGTCGCTCCCGGTCCTGTAGAAATCACTCTTGAAGATTCTGTCGAACCTGGTGATTCTATAAGACCTGATAGTACACCACAACCTAAGCCACGAACTACGTCACTTCCAACTACTAGTGGTTCTAAAAAATCTGATGATAAACCACAATCCCAAGAGAGGAGTTGAGGTTGTACATCTAATGATATTGTGGGACTGTACAAATAGCTAGAATAGACTTCACTTAGGTAACTAATTAAGCTAATATTTTAATTTCACACATGTTAATCAGAATAGGTACTAGAGGAAGCGATCTTGCGGTTGCTCAAGCTTTAGAAGTGAAAAAGAAGTTACTTAGTTCTTTTCCTAATTTATCTATTGAGATTATTAAAATTAAAACCTCTGGAGACAAATATGCCAATGCGAATCTTGCTGAAATAGGGGGTAAAGGGCTATTTATTAAAGAAATTGAAGATGAATTACTTGAGAGCAAGATAGATATTGCAGTTCACTCTCTAAAGGACGTACCCGCATTCTTTTCAGATGATTTAATAATTCCATGCGTTCTGAGAAGACTAAGTCCATATGATGTATTTGTTTCTCATAAGCATAGCAGCTTTGAATCTTTACCAAAGCAGGCCACAATTGCTACTTCTGCAATAAGAAGGAAAGTTCAGTTATTACATTTTAGACCAGATTTAAACATAGTACCGCTACGTGGGAATGTAACAACTAGATTACAAAATCAGAGTTTTGATGGGATAATTCTAGCTGAAGCTGGATTGATAAGATTAGAAAAACACCATTTAATCACAGAGATATTGCCACCAAAACTCATGTTAAGTGCGGTTGGACAGGGGGCAATTTGTGTTCAATGTAGAAAAAATGATGTAAAAATTATCGATCTTTTAGAGAAATTTAATGATAATATGTCCTATATAAGGGTTAAATCAGAACGTAGTTTTATGAAAACGGTAAATGGCTCATGTTTTACACCACTTGCAGCTTTAGCTGAGTATGTAAATGAAAATATGTTATACCTTCGCTGTATGTTAGCTAATGAGAAGGACATATACTTTACGGAGCGTACTTCCTGCATAGAAGATGCAGAAAAAATGGGCATAGATGCAGGGCTAGAGTTGAAATCAAAATGCTTATAAGCTTACCTAAAGTACGTGGGGCATATCGTTATAATATTTCAATGTCCAAAATGACGTGGTTAAATGTTGGCGGGCAAGCTGACGTATTATTTAAACCTCATGATATTGACGATTTGAGGTATTTAATTAGAAATGCTGAATTACCAATTAGTGTTATTGGTGCAACATCCAATATAATTGTGCGAGATAGCGGCATTAGAGGGATAACAGTAAAGTTAGGTAAAGAATTTGCATATATAAAGTACAAGGGAAACAACTCTATTGTTATAGGTGGTGCTGCACTGCTTAGTAATCTTGCTTACTTTGCCGGAGAAAGGCAAATAGGTGGACTAGAATTTTTAGCTGGAATCCCAGGGACAGTGGGTGGCGGAATAGAAATGAATGCTGGTGCATATGGTAGTGATATCGCGAGTATTATGCAGTCTGTAAAAGCAATTAGCTTGGAAGACGGAAATATATATGAATTCTCCAGCAGAGAGATGGGTTATTTTTATCGAGGGCATAGTTTAAAAGGAAAATGGGTTTTCATTGAAGCTGAGTTCAAGGGAGTAAATTCAGAATACGAAATCATCTCGAAAAGATTGGAAGAAATCATTGATAAAAAAAATGAGAGCCAACCAACAAGGGGAAAAACTGCCGGTTGCATATTTAAAAATCCACAAAACTACCAAGCATGGCAGCTGATCGATAAATCTGGCTGTAGAGGGTTAAATGTTGGTGGAGCTAAAATCTCTGAGAAGCATTGTAATTTTTTACTTAATTGCAATAATGCCACTGCTTCTGATCTTGAAAGTCTTGGCAATAGAGTTAGAGATATCGTAAAAGATCAATTTAATGTCGAACTTGAGTGGGAGATAAGGGTTATTGGTAACTACTAAAAGAAGACAAACTGTAGCTAGCTCACATAAATAGCAATAAAAGGTGCAGTAAAGATAAAGCTGTCCATCCGATCAAGTATTCCTCCATGACCAGGTATTATGCCTCCGCTATCTTTCACACCATAAACTCTTTTAATAAGTGATTCAGTGAAATCGCCAAGCTGTCCTAGTATAGCAATTGCACAGCCAATAAAAGGAGAGTAAAGAATTGAAAATAGACCAAAAAATATTGACCCAAAGATTGTACACACTATCCCAGCTAGGATAGCACCAAGAAGCCCCGACCAAGTTTTACCAGGACTAATCATCGGACAAATCTTTGGTCCACCAAAGTTCTTGCCAAATAAATAGGCAGTGATATCAATACTCCAAATAGTTAGAATTATCCATACTAATGCGTATTTTCCCTGTGGTAAATTATATAAATATATCAATGAGGCATTTGGCAATGCAATAAGTAACAGCGCAAAAATATATAAAATTTTATTCCCTTTGGTTAAATTATACCACTCAAAGGAAGATAAAACCGCTATTGAAAAGATCAATAAATAGAACGATAAATCACTAAAATATGTAGCAAAAGAAAATATAAACAATATTACTATTGAAGACAGCATCCTAACTATAAAATTATTATCCACCATATCTTCTCTCTCTTTTTGTATAATCTTCTAATGCCTTGCTTAAATCTTGGCAAGAAAAATCAGGCCATAAAGTATCACAAAAATATAACTCTGCATAAGCTGCTTGCCATAATAAAAAATTACTTAACCTTTTCTCTCCTCCCGTGCGAATTAGCAAATCTAACTTTGGCAAGCCTTTAGTATAAAGAAACTTCTCAAATTCATCTTCTGATACAGAGTCAACATTTTCTTTTATGATATTGCTTATAGCTTGTGTGATTTCTTGTTTTGCTCCATAGCTTACTGCTACAGTAAGTAATAAACCTTCATTCTTTTGTGTAACTTCCTCTGCCTTTTTAATTTGATCAAATATTCTGGCTGGTAGCATGCTTAAATTGCCGATAAAGTTCAATTTAATGTTACAGCTACAAATGAAATTAACTTTATCTTTATCAGTTAAAATAGAATAAAATAAATCAAATAAGCAGTTAGTTTCATCTACAGGTCTTAGCCAATTTTCCATAGAAAATGCGTATAAGGTTAAATAAGGTATAGTGAGAGCTGTGCAATACTTAGCAATATCATATGCAACTTCACTACCCTTTCTATAACCGTCAAGTTTTACCTTTCCTTGATTATTTGCCCATCTACCATTGCCATCCATTATGATTGCTAAATGTTTCGGCAAAAGTTCAGGGCTTAATATGTTTGTCATTTAGTGACTCAATACATCTTTTTCTTTTATGGATAATTCTTCATCAATTTTCTTGATATTTTCATCAGTAATGCTCTGAACTTCCTTTTTAGCACTATGAAACTCATCTTCTGAGATTTCTTTATCCTCCTTCATCTTCTCTATTTCTTCTAAAGTATCCCTGCGTATATTTCTGATAGCAATACGTGCATTTTCAGCAAATTGGTGCAACAGCTTAACTAGTTTCTTACGAGTCTCTTCTGTTAAATCTGGAAGCGTTACACGTATTGTATTGCCTTCAATAACAGGATTTAAACCAAGATTAGCATTCAGTATGGCATTTTTAACTTCACCTATAATTCCCTCATCCCAAACTTTGATTGATAAAGTTTTATTGTCTGTAACTGAAACGCCTGCAACTTGACTTAACTTTTGATGTCCACCGTAGGCATTCACCACCACACCGTCAAGTAACGATGCACTAGCCCTTCCAGTACGTACACCTTTAATATCATCATGAAAGGACTGAATAGTTTTTAGCATCCTCTCTTTTATTTTAGTTTTTACTTCACTTAACATAAATTACCTACTGTTTGACACTATAGTATAAATGCCTCTACCTTTAATGATATTGACTATTTTCTCCTCTTTCAAAGAAAAAACTACAATTGGAATCAAATTTTCTCGTGCAAGTGAAACTGCTGATGCATCCATCACTTTTAAATCACGAGCTAATAAATCTGTATAAGACAGTTTATCGTACATTACAGCATCTTCATTTTTCTTAGGATCAGAGGAATATACTCCATTTACTTGCGTACCTTTAAGAATAACATCACAATTCATTTCAACTGCACGTAAAGCTGCAGCTGTGTCTGTAGTAAAAAATGGATTACCTGTACCTGCTGCAAATATTACTATTCTACCTTTTTCCAAATTACGAATAGCTTTTCTCCTAATGTAAGGCTCGCATATAGCAGCCATAGGTATTGCAGACATTACCCTAGAGTCCACTGAATTTTCCTCTAAAAAATTTTGCAAAATCAAAGCATTAATTATAGTTGCAAGCATGCCAATGTAATCACTGCTTGCTCTTTCACAACCATTCAAAGACGCAGACGAACCACGAAATATATTGCCACCACCAACCACAATACAGACTTGAACCCCAAGTTTATGAATATCAGCTATATCCTTACATAATCGGCTTATTACTTCCATATCATGGCCAAAAGGCTGTAGCCCCATCAAAGCTTCACCAGAAATTTTAAATAATACCCTAGAGTATTTTACTTCATCTGGTGAGATTTCCATCTTTAATTATTTTGACCCAAAACAAATAACTTGTAATCAGATAATTTAACAGGAGAACTTACATTTGATTCGATTGATTTTATAAAATCAGAAATTTTTATCTTATCATCCTTTATAAATTTTTGCTCTAACAAGACAACTTCTTCATAGTATTTAGCCATACGACCATCCACTATTTTTTTTGTTACTTCTTCAGGTTTATTTAAGCTTTTTACCTGTTCTTCAACGATAGATCGCTCATTATTTAATTTAGCTTGATCTAAATCATCTATGGACAAGGCTTCAGGCTTCATAGCAACAATATGCATTGCTACTTGCTTTCCAACTTCTTGCAGCTTTGCCTTATCACCGGATGACTGCAATGCAACCAAAGCACCAGTCTTTCCTAACCCATGTATATCGCCATGTACATAACCAGCGATCACTCCATCTTTAGCTTCTAAGTAACAAACTTTACTTAACTCTAGCTTTTCACCAAGAATCGATGTGCCGTTCATAATAGCTTCCTTTACTGTGCCAGTGCCATTATATTGAGCATTTTTTAGCTCATCAATACTGACACAACGTTCTTTCTGAGCAATTGATGCTAAATTTGAAACTAACTCTATAAATTTATCATTTCGTGCAACAAAATCAGTTTCGCAATTTAATTCAACCAACACACCACAATTTTCAGATAAATGCATAGCAACAAGCCCATCAGCAGCTATTCTATCAGACTTCTTGTCTGCCTTAGCAAGGCCTATTGCACGCAACTTATCAACTGCCTTGTTGATATCACCATCACATTCTTCTAGTGCCTTTTTACAGTCGCTTAAGCCAAGCCCTGTTCTATCACGTAATTCTCTTATATTACTTGGATTCACTATCATTTGTTACTACCTCCTTTTCTTCTTCTTTTATAACTTTACTACGCCTTTTTTTGGTTTCCACAATACCATCTTCTTTTTCCTGAATAAATTCATCATCTTTGATTTCATCAATCTTAACTCCAGACCTTGCTAAACTGGACTCTATTCCAGCTAATATAAAATCAGCTGCTAATTTACAATAAAGTTCTATTGATTTTCTTGAATCATCATTCCCAGGTATAGGGTAAGTAATGTCATCTGGATCAGAATTGGTATCAAGTATTGCAACTATTGGAATTCCCAATTTTTTAGCCTCTGCAACTGCAGTATGCTCCTTGTTAGTGTCAATAATAAATAAGATATCGGGAACTGCTCCCATTTCTCTAATACCACTTAAAGCCTTGTCAAGTTTTTGCCTTTTTTTATCAATATTGCCTAGTTCTTTCTTCGTTAAAATACTATCTTCGTTGCCTAGTATTTTTTCATATTGCATTAAAGTCTTTATTGAAGAAGAAACAGTGCCCCAGTTAGTCAGCATACCACCGAGCCATCTATGATTCACATAATATTGACCACAACGAATTGCTTCACTTGCAATAATGTCCATGGCTTGAAACTTTGTTCCAACAAATAAGATACGACCGCGTTGAGATGCAACATCATATAAAGCTTTCATTGCTCCCAGTAGCAATGGTAATGTTTTCCTTAAGTCTATTATATGTATACGATTTTCCTGATGCACCCCATATATATATGGAGCCATCTTTGCATTCCAACGACTAGTCTTGTGACCAAAATGTACACCAGACCCAGCCAAATCACGTATTGTTACTTCAGGCAAATTTGCCATAATTTTATCCTCCAAATAGTTTATCCTCCATGGCACAACCCCAATGGGACTACTTGTATTAGCCATGTGTGAAATCAAATTACTTACATAGTAATAGAAAATGCTACAAAGCGCAAACAAAAAATATTGACATGGAGTAGCATATTTATTAATTTTAAAATAAAAAAGTCATTAAAAAGTAAATGGGGGTGTAGCTCAGCTGGTTAGAGCGCTTGCCTGTCACGCAAGAGGTCGTGAGTTCAAGTCTCATCACTCCCGCCATTTAACATAATCTCTTAATATTAACGTATCCATTCAGCCGGGCGGTAAAATAAAGAGTAGACAAGGAATGCTAAAAAGGTAGACTAGAGTGGCTGTGAGGTAATATGGTTGATCTTTTAGAATTTTGCGAAAGTTTAAGCAGACTATAGAAAAGTTAGAAACAAAAATAGAAGAGCTTAAAGCAGAAAATAAAGCGCTAAGGATCGAAAACGCTGAGTTAAAAGAAAGGCTTGGCTTAAATTCAAAAAATTCATCTATACCAAGCTCCAAAGAATTATATAAGATGAGGGAAAATAAGCCAAAAAGTGACAGGAAAGTAGGAGCACAGGTTGGACATAAAGGCAGTTACCGCCCTAAAATGGAGGCAGATGAGATGGTAAAAATAGAACTGCCCAATACGTGTGAGTGCGGAGGAGAAATTGCGGTATCAAAAGATCCGTATACTCATCAAAAGGTCGATTTGCCGGAAATCAAGCCGTATGTAGTTGAATATTAACTAGAGCATGGACGTTGCAAAAGATGTGGAAAAAGAAAAAGTAGCAAGCTACAAGAAGGAGTAACTGCGGACACATTTGGTCCAAGAGTTAAGTCAGTAATTGCAGCATTAAGTGGATTTTACAAGAATTCGAAAAAAGAAGTGGCAAATATTATAAAGGACATTTTCAACCTGGATATCAGCGTCGGTAGTGTATCAAATAGCGAGGCTAGAGTGGCAGAAAAATGCCAAGAAGCATATGAGCAAATTGAGGAAGAGGTAAGCAAGAGCAAAATTTTACATATCGATGAAACTAGCCATTACAACAAAGGTAAACAGGGCTGGTGCTGGATGTTTGCGAGCAAAATAGGAAGTGTGATCAAATTGACAGAGTCAAGAGGGATGAAAGTCCTGGAAAATAGTAAATTTGGAAAGAATAACAACCTAGTAGTGACCGACAGATATGCAGCTTACAACTACTTTTCCAGCAAGAAAAGGCAGGTCTGTTGGGCACATTTAGCAAGAGATTTTGAAAGGTTGTCTCATAGTTGGAATAGCGAAGTGAAAGTTTTGGGGTATTATTTAAGGAATGTTGCTACTGAATTATTTGCATTGAAAAAAGCTCTGTTAAAGGATGAAATAGACACATTAAGGTTCATAAGAAGAGCAAGAAAATTACGCAAGCGAACGAGATATTACTTAAAGAATATATCAAATTTACCCGAGGCAATTGGAGCGTCTCGAGTAGCAAAAAATATCATGAAATCGGATCTGATGATGTGGAAATTTTTGGACGATCCAGAAAATATTCCACTGACAAACAACTATGCTGAGCGACAGATTCGGCATTACGTTGTTTACCGAAAAGTTTCATATTTTACACAATCGAAACGGGGAAATATGTTTCTTGAGAGGATAATTTCATTGTACTTGACTTGGAGGCAAAAGAAGTTAAATCCTTTTTAAAACCTACTGGCTATTGCTTCTTAAGCCATACACCTGAATGGATACCAATGCAAGACCTAAGCGAGCCTACTAAGCACACGGCAAGTGCACAAGGAGTTGATGTTAACGCACCAGTATAAAAAGCCTAGGGTTCTTTCTTAGTAGATTTCAATATCTTAATAGCGCTGGTGTTGACAACCTCTCCACCAACGCGCTTGGTGATGAAAAATCTTACATGAGGTTTGTTGGTATAAGGATCTCTTAATATTCGCATTCCTCTACCATCTACGATTTTATAGGCTCGCTTGAAATCTGCGACTACAATTGTGTCATCTGGCATGTCGATAGACTGATATACTGGCACTCCCATTAGAGTATCTGGTTCATCAAGTGATAAACTCGGCTGCCACATATATTGGCCCGTTCCACTATATTTTAGCAGTCTAATATCTTTTAATCTCCTTCTACTCATTAAAAATGATGCGTTCTTAGAATAATGTTCATTCAGAGCATAATATAGTGATATTATTGCATCGCTATATAGGTTTTCCTCTGTAAACTGCTCTATTGTGTTATAGCTTTCTCCCGGGTCATAAGATAAAATTCCTTTTGGTTCAAAAGTGCCTTTACCTTTGATAAATGCCTGATTTTTTTTTGCACCAAAAGTTTCAACAATCTTACCCACTAGCCAACTTTCAACATCAACAAATGCATCATCGAGTAACTTCTGCGATATCTGTGGTTGGGCGTATAATTCATACGTTGTAATGGAAATCCTTTGGGCCCTGGGTGTTTCTGTATCCTTTGTGAAATCAGGCCTATTCTTTATGTCCCCACTCCAACCAGCGCCGGCTTCCCCATCTTCTATAATGTAATCAAATGTCTCGGTGGAGATTTTTTGACGAGAGCATAGCTGACGCATCAAAGATGCATCTGTTATATATTTATTTATACGCTTTAAAATATGTGGAGCAACAAGATACTCTCCACCACCTCCCCTATCTCCACTCAAGGCTTTTTGTGATAAACCATTCTCTGTTCCTTTGCGAAGATAATCAGAAAAATCTTTATCATTTGTATTAAAATCCGTGTTTACTCCCGGACGTTGTGCTGCAGTTTCTATTAAATCTAAACGCTCTTTACAGCTATCAATGGCATCATTTACCTTGTGTAGCTGCTCGACCGTTGAAGAGTCGGCATGACCCTTGCTTTCGATTTCTTCTAATCTGCGATTGTTAATTAGTTTAAATTGCTCCCACGATGAAGCGAGCTCATTGACACGGTGAGCAATATCAGAAAGTGACATACTAGCCTCCTTTGAAAAGTTATGATTTTTCGACTGTAACCTCTGCAACAGAAAAAGTAGAAGATTAACAGCCTTTGTATTAGAGAATTCAAAAGGAACACCACCTTTCGGCAATGTTCCCCAATAATTAGAATATTTACGATGCAATATTAACTATCCCTCAAAATGCTGTCAAGCACTTTTTTTTATTTTTTTATTTCCACCCACATTCATCTGCTATCATCACAGCTTCAAAAAGGTGCTTTTCAAGCTCGCTTAAAGATAGATTGCTTTGTGAATAATTGCCCCAAGATTTCAGTATATCAGACGCTTCAATACCTTCAATTATAGGATACTCTTGATTCTTTTTAGCGTATGATTCCTGAGCTTTTTTGCTTACTAAAAACTCCATTAGAGCTATAGCATTTTCTCTATGCTTTGCATTTTTTGTTACCGCTGCACCACTAATATTTACCATCACACCATCATTTGGAAAGAAAGCTCCAAGTTTATCTGTAATACCCTTCTTCTCTGATGAAAGAATTCGTGCAAGATAATAACTATTTACTATTGCAACATCTCCTTCACCAGCCGCCACTGCATAAATTTGGTCAGTATCACCGCAGCTTGGCTTTCTTGCCATGTTGCTTACAATTCCATTTACCCATTTTTTTGTCCTCTCAAAACCATTATTTGCAACCATAAAAGCAATCAATGAGCGATTATATGGACTGGTAGACGAGCGCACCAATATTTTTCCTTTCCACTTTTCATCTGCAAGATCTTCATAAGTCCCTAAATCTTTAGGATCCACTGATTCTTTATTATAGACCAACATTCTAGTTCTTTTAGTAAGACCAAACCAATAATCTTCGTTATCTCTAAACTTTGCAGGTATGGCGTTTTTCAAAACTTCTGAATCTACTGGAGACAAAAGCTTCCTTTTTTTTGCAAGAATCAGATTCACTGCATCTGCAGTAATAAACAGATCAGCTTCACCGCCATTTTCTATGCGTGAAAGCAGCTGCGAATAATCATCAATTATGTAGCGTACTTTAATTCCAGTGTCTTTTGTGAACTCATCAAATAGAGTGCGTACCAGCTCCTCTTTGCGTGAAGAATAGACATTCACTACTTGTGCATCATTAGTGATATCATTTTTAAATAAGTACACAACAATTGCTAATACAACTACTGCTAAAGATGTAAATATAAAGGCCTTTTTCATACTGAACAAAATAACTTTTTATAATTTAATGGTACTGCAGATACAATGTTTTGGCAAGCGCATAGTATTTTTCTCCAGATAGGATGTCATCCCAGTGGAGCCAGTTTAGCTGACATTAATGAGCAGGAGGAGCAGGTTGACCAATTGCAGGCTCATTCTGCATTTCATATACATACACATCCTTCACTCCACAACTAGGCCTCATATGGAGGGGGATTATCATCTGTAGGCTCAAACTTTCCTGCTTCAGCTTCAGCTTCCACTTTAATAAAGTGGATATATGATCTTGCTCCAGCATATAGGATAGAACTACCAATAATACTTACCGCAGCAGCAACTGCAACAAAAATGCATACCAAGGTTTTCAATGGAGGAATAGAAAACTCACCTATAGTAGATTCTAAAGATACAACCCCCAAAATCATAAACTGAACTACTAATGACACAACAAATATACCAAAGCATAGAAGAATTGCCTGATTTCTCATCTCACCTAAAATAGTATTTCCATCTTTATCCTTCATATTCATATCAGCCCCTGCTTTGAGAAGAATTTCTAATGCTTCTTTTTTACCATTTTTATAAGCACAAAGTAAAGGAGTATCTTCATATCCATCTCGCGCATTCAAATCTATTCCCTTTAATGTTACTAGGCATTTTAATAATTTTAGATTATTTGTTTTAATAGCTAAGTGTAAAAGGGTGTCTCCATTTTTATCCTTTATATTGACATTATCCCCTGCTTCAACAAGAATTTTTAATGCTTTTTCTTTACCACTTTCATAAGCCAAAAATAAAGGAGTATCTCCATTATCATTATATATTGCATTAACATTAGCTCCCTCTCTTATGACCTTCCTAGCTAAGTACTTATTTTTGTTTCTAATAGCATTAACAAGTTTTTTATTTAACTTATCTTGTTCACTGAAAATGTTTGCTATTTCTGTACGTTCAAAGTCCCTAGCCATTTTCAAGGGAGTGTCACCTGCTTTATTTTTGATGTTAAGGTTTACCTTATCACATTTAATCAGATATCGTACTAATTCTTCGTTATTTCTTTTAACAGCAAGGTGTAAAGGAGTATTTCCATTTATATCTCGTACATTAATACTATTAGCATCTTCGTTTATGAATTCTTCTACTAGAAGCATTTCTCCTGCTTTAACAGCATCAAAAAAATGCCTCCTGCTTTTTTTCTCTTAGCACCTCTTCATATGAAGGAGGGCTCGTTGCCTTTTTGTATGAAGGAGGAGGTGTGTTTAATTCCATTACTTCATCGTATGCAGGAGGATTATCGTTATATGGTGATGTGTTTCTTGGCATAAACTTCTTCCACTAAAAATTAAATATTTATGATTAATTATTGCATAATTAAATATAAAAGTCAATATATTGAATTATGAAAACATACAGCTGTTAAACTTCCCAGTGTCATGCGCTGGAACTCAAGAAAAGAGCCAGTTTAGCTGACAGAAGGAGCAGGTTGATCAATTGCAGGCTTTTCATTTATCACCTGCACTGCTCCACAGATAAGCTCATATGGAGGGGGATTTCCCTTCCCATCTGCAGACTTATATCCTTCTGCTTCCGCTCTAATGGAGCGGAAACATACTATTCCTGCAATCTGTACAATAAGGCTAACAAACAAACCTATCGCAAAACAAGCTCCAACAACACTTGCTGAATAGGTTACTAATATTTTACTATTAAAAAGGTAAACAAAAGATATCGTCGGAAAAAGCGGAGATAACCCACCAAATGCACAAATACCGGTTACAGCTGCGTCATCACGTATATGATCTAAGAAAATATTCCTTCCATATTTATTTTTCGCATTCACGTCAGCCCCTGCTTTGAGAAGAATGCTTAATGCTTTTTTTTTATCATTTTTATAAGCCCAAAGTAAAGGAGTGTTTCCATCTTCATCTCGTGCATTAATAATATTAGCATCTTCGTTTATGAATTTTTCCACTAGATCTATTTTACCTGCTTGAACAGCATCAAAAAATTTATTCTGCTTTTCTTTTAGCACCTGTTTGTATGAAGGAGGATATATATGCATGTTCGTTGTCTCTCCGAACAAAGGAAAATTATCGTTATATGGTGATGTGTTTCTTGGCATAAACTTCTCCCACTAAAAATTAAATATTTATGATTAATTATTGCACAATTAAATATAGGAGTCAATATATTTAATAGCTTTTACAGGCCCTATCCTACTTAAATCAGCAATCCCAATTTTTTAGCGATATTGACTGCACTACCTGCAGGATTGTCACTTTTCGTGATTGGTCTGCCAATTACAATATAATCTGCTCCTAGCTCCACTGCTTCCTCTGGCGCTGCTGTTCTTTTTTGATCATCATGGCAAGTATCTATGCGAATCCCTGGAGTAATAATTTTAAAATCTTGACCACATTCTTTTCGCACTTCCTGAATTTCCAGCGCGGAACAAACCACCCCATATAGTCCAATTTTTTTTGCAAGCTTTGCCAGTAAAACCGCCTGAGATTTTGTTTCTTTTTCTATGCCAAGCTCATTTAAGTCTTCATTGCTCATGCTAGTTAATACTGTTACTCCTACTAGTTTTATTTTCGTACCTTGCACTACACTCAGTGCTTTCTCTAGCATTTTAGCTCCACCGCTAATATGTAGCGTTAACATCTCAACATTGAGGTTTTTTACCACCTCGATCGCTTTAGCTACAGTATTTGGAATGTCATGCAACTTCAGATCCAAAAAAATTGGCACATTGCGTTTTGCAATTTCTTGCACCCCAGGTATGCCATGAGCAGTAAAAAATTCTAACCCAAGTTTCACCATACCAACCTTATCACGCAAGGAGTCAGCTAAAGAAATAGCCTCATTCAAGTCTTGAGTGTCAAGTGCGCATATGATTGGATTAACTTTCATATATCTTCTTTAGCGAGCTCTGTAATTATAATATATGTACAGCCCAATACTTATTGGAATAGTAAGCACATATACCAAACCTACAATTGGCAGAGTTACCCAAGGTTTACTGATGAAAAATATAATAAATATTCCAAAAAGTAATACAAATATATAAGATACGCTTCTGGGAACATAGATATGCTTCGCAGAAAAAGTTGGAATATGACTAACTGAAAAAAATGAAATGATTAAAAAATAACAAGCTACATTTCTTGTATTAAAAAACTGTTCCATAAAAAGCAAGCACCCACTCTCTTCAGACTGAAAAGTAACAATAAGTGGAAGTAAAGAAAATAATGCACATACTGGTGATGGAACACCAGAAAAGAAAAATTTTTCCCAATATTCTTGTTCTGTACCCAATGATACATTAAATCTTGCAAGCCTTATTGAAATGCAGATTACGTATATCATCACTAAAATCCACCCTATTACTCCAATTTCTTTTAATTTCCAGAAATACAGAAGAAATGCAGGTGCTGCACCAAAATTTAAAAAGTCTGCAAAGGAATCAAGCTGAGCTCCAAAATCGCTAGTTGATTTTAGAATTCTAGCTAGCCTACCATCCATTCCATCTATTATTGCAGCAATGATGATAAAAATTACTGATAATTCCCACTGTTCATTAAATGTAAACTTAAGCGAAGTAAGGCCAGCACATAAGCCGAGCAATGTTACAAAGTTTGGAAATAGCTTTGCAACAGGCAGAAACCTACTGTCATGACTCATATAACATCAAAAGTAAGCTTCTCTTGAAGACCCTCTTTACTTAAGCTTGCTATAATTGTTTCACCACCAACAACAGTTTGACCCTCTGAAACTCTCACTTCTACGTTACTTGGAATATAAAGGTTTACTCTGCTGCCAAATCTAATAATTCCAAATCTTTCACCTGCTTTTACACTTTGAGACACACTCAAATTACACACTATACGACGTGCAATCAATCCTGCTATTTGCTCTACAATAATTTCTTTTCCTTCTTGATATTCAATTACAATAACCTGTTTTTCATTTTCATTGCTAGATTTATTGCTCATTGCAGATACAAATTTTCCTTTTTTGTAGTTTAGTTCTTTTATTTTACCAGATATAGGAACGCGATTTACATGAACGTTCAGAACGCTTAAAAATATACTAACAAGCGTGAACTTTTGATCTTCTACTGATACATCTTCTTCAATTTTCGTGACTATACCATCGGCAGGACTGATTATTAGATCCTCATTGTTTGGTACAGCTCTTGCCGGATCACGAAAAAAGTAAGTGCACAATAATGTTGGAAATAAGCATGTAACACCAGATCCCCAAGATATAGAAAATGCTATACATGTAACTATAAAGGCAATTACTATAAATAAATAACCCTCCCTATTTATATTAGGTAAATTCAAACACATAATCCAACTTACAATAACTTATCGTTAACAACTTATCATTTATCACCTCCCATGAAAAGCTTTTTTTAAAAGGCTTGTTGCATCGTAAAGGTCATCTATTTTTTACTCAGTTCGTTTACTTTATTACGTAGCACACTTAAATCAGTTGCTCCGATGAACAGACTATCACCGATAACCACAAAAGGTGTACCACCAACACCTAAATCTCTAACCAAAAGCTTACTGCTGTCGATCATTTGTTCGATTTTATCTGCATTGTCTTTCATAGAAGAATTAAAATCACTTTCACTAATCCCTATACTCTTTACTATATTCAATATAACATTATCAGAAAACTCTCTTGTGTGCTTTAAAGCAGCATAATGAAAATCAAGATATTTTTCTTTGTCGATAAAATAAACAGCTAAAGCGCTTCTTGCTGCTTTAAGAGAGTTATTGCCAAAAATTGGAGAATCCCTAAAAATATATTTAACTTTTCCATCATTAATTAATTGTTTTACATCATCCTTTATCGCCTTACAATATCCACAAGAGTAGTCAAAAAATCCCACAGCTATGATATCGCTATTCTCATTTCCAGCGTGAGGGTAGGCTTGATCAAACACTTGATCCTTATATTGCAAAATTTTATTTCTAAATGCATTGGTACGGTTATTTTTTTCTTGTAGAGCATTGATAATTCTATCGAAATTTCTGCTTATATAACTATCTACCCTTTCACCTATGTAATCATCGCTCAATGTTTGACCACGATTTGAAAGCCAATTATTTATTACCGGTAAGCTTGCTATTAAGATTATAAAAATGAATAAAAATGGTATTCTAGACATAAAACTTATAAAGAAATCTTTAAATAATATACCATGTGTTGCCTTTGATTAAACTAAAATTTTTTATACAATTTTACGTTAAAATATAGCTTTCGTCTAATCACATTCAAATGTTGTATTTTAACGTAAAATTGTATAATTATCTGTAAAACAGTGTCATCCCAGTCGTACAGTTGTGAGCTCAAATGCAAGTTGACCTTGAAACTAATTTAATCATTGATGCCATAGAGAAATCAGGTGGTGAGGCAAGGCTTGTTGGTGGATGTGTTCGAGATTCAATTTTGCAGCGCGATGTCCATGATATTGATTTAGCCACCAATTTACTACCCAAGAAAGTTATTAAGGCATTAGAATCCTGCAATATAAAAACTATTCCAACAGGTTTGAAACATGGTACTGTAACTGCAATTTTAAATAACAGATCTTTCGAAATTACCACACTCAGGCATGATGTTCAATGTGATGGTAGGCATGCAGAGGTAGAATTTACTGATGATTGGAAAGCTGATGCTTCAAGGCGTGATTTTACATTCAATGCTCTCTATGCAGATAGGCATGGCCAAATATATGACTATTTTGGTGGCGTTCAGGATTTAAAAGCACAAAGATTAAATTTTATAGGTAATTCTGAAGACAGAATTAGGGAGGACTATTTACGCATCTTAAGAGCATTTCGCTTTCATGCAAAAATATGCACAGGAAACTTAAGTGACAAAATATTAAACGTATGCAAAAAACACTCCCATATGATTCAAAACTTATCTGGAGAGAGAATTAGAGATGAAATGTTTAAATTGCTGGAATGTGATGATCCTGCTCCAACGCTTAAAAGCATGCAAAAATCCAGTGTATTACAGCAAATTATTCCAGGAGAAGTAAAATGTGAAATTTTATCCTCTTCACTTCTTATTGGTGCTGATGCACTAGTAAAACTAGCATTACTCCTTAGAACTACTGAAAACGAAAAGGCGAGTATTGGAAAGTACATCAGTAAATTTTTACGTCTTTCAAATAAGCAAAGTAAAAAACTACTATTTTTATCATCCAACAACATTAAAACAGAATTATCAGAACAGGAACAGAAAAAATACATTTCTCTGTATGGTAAGGAATTCTATTGCGATTTAATAAAAATCTGTGGCGTTGAGTCCGGAACAAACATTGATTTAATAGAACAGTACATTTCATTTGCAAGCACGTTCGATATCCCGAAATTTCCTCTATCTGGTGATGATTTGATAAATATAGGATATCAGCCAGGAAAAAACTTAGGCAAAAGCTTAGAATTGTTGAGGCAACACTGGGAAAATAGCTCCTATACCTTAACGAGGGATGAGTTGGTTATTTATGCCCAAAAACTCCCCTCTGCTGACTAGCTCTTCTGTTTTTGTTTTCCTCAGCTATTCTATCAGCCGTATCCATTCAGGTGTATGGCTTAAGAAGCAATAGCCAGTAGGTTTTAAAAAGGATTTAACTTCTTTTGCCTCCAAGTCAAGTACAATGAAATTATCCTCTCAAGAAACATATTTCCCCGTTTCGATTGTGTAAAATATGAAACTTTTCGGTAAACAACGTAATGCCGAATCTGTCGCTCAGCATAGTTGTTTGTCAGTGGAATATTTTCTGGATCGTCCAAAAATTTCCACATCATCAGATCCGATTTCATGATATTTTTTGCTACTCGAGACGCTCCAATTGCCTCGGGTAAATTTGATATATTCTTTAAGTAATATCTCGTTCGCTTGCGTAATTTTCTTGCTCTTCTTATGAACCTTAATGTGTCTATTTCATCCTTTAACAGAGCTTTTTTCAATGCAAATAATTCAGTAGCAACATTCCTTAAATAATACCCCAAAACTTTCACTTCGCTATTCCAACTATGAGACAACCTTTCAAAATCTCTTGCTAAATGTGCCCAACAGACCTGCCTTTTCTTGCTGGAAAAGTAGTTGTAAGCTGCATATCTGTTGGTCACTACTAGGTTGTTATTCTTTCCAAATTTACTATTTTCCAGGACTTTCATCCCTCTTGACTCTGTCAATTTGATCACACTTCCTATTTTGCTCGCAAACATCCAGCACCAGCCCTGTTTACCTTTGTTGTAATGGCTAGTTTCATCGATATGTAAAATTTTGCTCTTGCTTACCTCTTCCTCAATTTGCTCATATGCTTCTTGGCATTTTTCTGCCACTCTAGCCTCGCTATTTGATACACTACCGACGCTGATATCCAGGTTGAAAATGTCCTTTATAATATTTGCCACTTCTTTTTTCGAATTCTTGTAAAATCCACTTAATGCTGCAATTACTGACTTAACTCTTGGACCAAATGTGTCCGCAGTTACTCCTTCTTGTAGCTTGCTACTTTTTCTTTTTCCACATCTTTTGCAACGTCCATGCTCTAGTTGATATTCAACTACATACGGCTTGATTTCCGGCAAATCGACCTTTTGATGAGTATACGGATCTTTTGATACCGCAATTTCTCCTCCGCACTCACACGTATTGGGCAGTTCTATTTTTACCATCTCATCTGCCTCCATTTTAGGGCGGTAACTGCCTTTATGTCCAACCTGTGCTCCTACTTTCCTGTCACTTTTTGGCTTATTTTCCCTCATCTTATATAATTCTTTGGAGCTTGGTATAGATGAATTTTTTGAACTTAAGCCAAGCCTTTCTTTTAACTCAGCGTTTTCGATCCTTAGCGCTTTATTTTCTGCTTTAAGCTCTTCTATTTTTGTTTCTAACTTTTCTATAGTCTGCTTAAACTTTCGCAAAATTCTAAAAGATCAACCATATTACCTCATAGCCACTCTAGTTTACCTTTTTAGCATTCCTTGTCTACTCTTTATTTTACCGCCCGGCTGAATGGATACTTATTTCATTACAAAAATAACGCCAGCACAGCATAAAGCTGGATCACAGTATCAGCTACTCGTATGACATTAAAAATAGGAATCTCAGTGTATTACAATGAATTATTTAACTTACACTTTTAGACTCTTCTTGGTTTTTATTATTATTAGAAGATAAAACCACCCCATTTACTTTCGTTGTTAGCGTGTCAAGATCATGTTCTATTTTTATCCCCAGTATAAAACCAAATATTTCACAAAATCTCTGAAAATATTCGATAATAATGTCCTTCAAGCTTTTACCGTTCTGTTCATAATTTTCTAGCTTCTTAGGAATAATAAGTAACACTTTACCTTCCTCATATTCTACATTTCCATCCTTACATCTCAGTGTGAATTCCACTGAGCTGGATAAATTGCATATTTTTCGTACAGGACGGCCAGTATCATTGGTCTCATGTATACCTATTTTTGAGCTAAAGCTAAACTTGAGGCAATTAGGATCATCGCAACTTATATGAAATTTTCTTTTATAAAAATCTGAATGTAAGTTAAAAGAAAAAAGTACTTCAAAATATGCAGCACAAAAAAAGTTAATATATCCACCTTGATGGTAATTATCTATTAATTTTGCAATAATAAAATCATTTGGAACTGCTGCACCTGTATTTTTAAATATTTCTGTAAAAGCTTCTCTCAAAAATGGACGGTAATCTTTTTTTCCATTTTCATCTTTTGAAATTAAGTTTTCATGTGTTGATTTTAAATCATTAATAAATTTCCGAGTTATTTTTTGTCTATTTACATAGATCCTTTCAGACCTATCGAAAATATCCTCATTTGTCTGCTCACCAGAAATTATTTTCTTCCAACCACTCTCGCTTATTTTCTTAACATTCAAGTCATAATACCCAAACCCTTCCACTCTCTCTATGAGTGCATTAACCATTGCGTCTGTCATACTAAATTCTTCATTATATATGTATTAATATTAACACATATTTTGTTGATTGTCAATTTTTAGAGCTTTTGCTTCCGTGTTACCAATTGAATCGCCGTAGGTTACTGCCTTGAGGTAAATTTTCCTCCCACGCTGCACTGCAAAAGATATTATTGAATCATCAAGTAGGGTGAATTTTTCACCTGTATATTCTATATTATCCCCTGCCCTGTTATTGTTAACCTATATCTATTTTTTTCTATAAGCTCAGCATTTTGGAATGTTATTACTTCTTTTCCAATCAGTGCTGAATTTAAAGAACCTGGTAATTTACCAGAGCGCAATGCAACTATAATCTCTTTACAATGAGACTCTACTACATGTCCATAAGTGGACTGCTTACTCGAGCTGGCAACTAGTTGGTAATCTTTATTATCATATGAAATAAAGAGTGTTGCTCCCTTCCAATTTTCTTCTTCAGTAATTAAAGTAAAACTTATATTATCATTTTTAATATTTGGTAAATCTATTATTTCTATGATGGTTTTACCAATGTGAGATGGAGGATGCTCTTTAAGCATAAGCGACTCAGCTGAAGGAAAAGAAAGCTTGTAAATAGAAGGATCATAGCCAACACCACTTATCTGAATAGACATACTTTCAAGTTTTGTCTTTGTAATTCTTATCGTGTGCTTTTTTTTGCCATCTAAAATTGCTACTATGTCACTTGGTAAAAGCCATGCGTATTTAATCGGCAACTTAAAATTATATATATTCCTCTCTTGCCAAGCAGAATAAAGCAAAACTTCAGCGATATTTTGCGCTTCATCCTCTTCCATAATAAGCGGCACTTCAACTACTGAAGCTTTTCCCTGCTTTGGAAGTTCTGCATACTTAACATCAATTGGATAGCCAAAATTGCGGTTAAAATAGACAACACTAACTTTATTGTTTAAGTCCAACTGGCTTATATTTATCAGCTGCATTTGCCTTGAATTGCCTTTCATAACAACATCACCGATTGGTATTTCAGCCACATCATCTTTATGTTCTGTCCCCTTTTGGACGAATTTCAGCTTTGACTCTTTCTCAACCACATCAAAAAATAATAATTCTGCAACATTCTAATAATTGAACGCACCGATTGCTGGTCATTTATTGCATATCCGGACAATAATCCTTTAACACCACTTGTATCAAACTGATCAGTTTTTAAGCCTGCTTTCTGCAGTAGATCAGATAAAACATCAGCTATATTGAACTGCGAAATTTTTCCCTGCACCCAATGTCCCGTCTGCCAATTATGGCAATCAGCCCACATATTGCACAAATTAGGAAAGTAAGGAAATGGTCTGGCATCCCATGCCCAGAGAAACATTTTCTCCACCATTTCTGAATCTTTCCACTTTTTTAATGTGCCTTCGATTGCAATTTTCTGTGCAAGAAAACTCACCTCTCCGTTTGAATACTTTGGATATTTACTTTCTGTGCTACTTTTATCTATAAATACATTTGGCTCATTAGTGCAGCCATTTACGCTGGGGAACCCATATTCAATGAACCATATCTTTTTCATTTTCAGTCGCCATTTTGTTTGGCTGCCATCAGGATTAATGTGGACTTCACTCCACCATTTTTCTATATTTTTCCATGCGTATTTGCTGTCATTATATTTTACCTTTTCAGGTTCATTCTTGGAGTAATCATAAAAATAATCATACCCTTCTCCACTACTCCAACCATCGATTACATCTTGCACAGAATATCCAAGAGAAGGCTCAGGTCCATCAGTTAGCGGAAAGTATGCATCTATGCCAACAACATCAATATGCTCTGAAGACCATAGCTCATCCATGTTATACCAACCATCATGTGAGTGATATTCACTCCAATCTGCAGCGTAGGTTACAGTCACCTCCTTTCCAAGTTCATGTTTTACTTTAGAAGCTAACATCTTAAGTGCTGTAACTGTTGGATAACTATCCCATGAACTTGTTACTCTAGTTAGTTGAGCAAACTCAGAGCCAATGATAAATCCTTCAACTTTAGTCTGCTTAGCAATGCTGATATAGTGCCCTATAAATTTGTTATATTGATTGCGGAAAAAACTACTGATGCTTTCTGGTGACCCTGCAATTCGGCCTCGCCATTCTTTATTTTCTGTATCAAGAAGCAGCATAGGATAAAGCATTACCTTATAGCCCCTGCTGTGCAACTCCTCTATATATCCAATCAATGCTGAGTCACTAATAGTGCCTCCATATCTGATGTTTTCATTACTATCTTTTGAAATCACCCGAGCATTGTCTCTGGTTATATTACCTACTTTCCAATCATCAGGAACAGTTCTTGAATCATCTTGAAATTCAACTGCGGGATATATTTTGCAGTCTTCTATATTTATATCATCTGCAAACCAGTTTACTACCACTGATACCCATTCAACATTTGGCAAATCTTCCTTTAATTGATCCAAAGAAAGCATGGCATCACTTTTTTTAGTATGATTGTTGTGATTTATCCTTTTTGCTGCTCCATAGGGAATATATTGATTACTGCTAATTTTCTCTCGCGAGATTTTTTTCTGTATTTTTGTATCATACACATACTCTCCCGAACC
This sequence comes from Wolbachia endosymbiont of Ctenocephalides felis wCfeT, assembly GCF_012277295.1. Classification (NCBI taxonomy): domain Bacteria; kingdom Pseudomonadati; phylum Pseudomonadota; class Alphaproteobacteria; order Rickettsiales; family Anaplasmataceae; genus Wolbachia; species Wolbachia endosymbiont of Ctenocephalides felis. The sequence continues at coordinate 385,915 of NZ_CP051156.1, read as the reverse complement.
TGGAATGATGTTGATATTGTTAATGTTATCTGCCACTGAAAACTCACTGGATTTTAATGCAGCCTGTACCTCAAATGTAAACACCGGAACGCGGTTGTTGTAGTCTGCTAAAGGAAAATCCTTGATTATTATGTAGGATATTCCTCTGTATGCAGCACCCTCCCCCGTAAGTGAATCGGGCTCTTGATCCTCCGTACCTGGATAAAAAGTATAATCTATCTCATCAAAATTGAGTGATTTTGTATCTGCCCAGATTCTCTTTAATTTTTTTACTTCTCCCTTGCAGATGGCAATTGCAAGTGTTGCATAGTAGTTATACGTGATTTTATTTTTATCAGTAACTGCTTCTTCTCTAAGCGGCTTGGACCAAATGATATTTCCTGCAACTCGAGCAGTGCCATAAATAATTGGAATTGTCCTACCATAAGCAGATGTCTGCACCTGCAGATTCTTTAGCCTTGCTCCATGTGTTACTTTCTGCTCGGCATCAAGGCCAAACATTGCGCTATCTAGCTGCGCACCAATCAATGCGCCAAGCTCAGAACCAATAATTTGACCAACTGGACCAAAAACACTACCGGCCTGACCTAAAATTGATGATAAAATGATTGTAGACATAACGTAACCCTCCTTTGATAAATTTTTATTTGATAAGTTTTTTATTAAAGCTCTTCAATAAGCTAAAAAACTCAATGACTTACGATGAATAATTAAAATACTTGATTAAAAAAGTGTATGAAGAAACCATACACCAGCAGCCACATTATAATCAGTAATAAAAATAATGGAAGAGAAATTTTTGCTTGATAAAATAAAAAAAATTTCTATAATAATAACATTAGTATATTTGGTAATAAAAATGCATATTGGAACGTCAGAAAAAAGTAGTAAAATATTGATGTGTGGTGTAAAATTATTTGTTAATCAGCGTAATAATCATCTTATATCATTAGAAAATATTAGTTCAGCAAAAAAATTAACTAAAGCTTTTTTACTTGTTCTAATAGTTCCATTTACTGTTCTCACATTAACAGCGTTTTTTCTGTGCCAAAGCTTTATAAATGCCGTTAGTGCTAAAGATAACGATTCTAAATTATCTAAAGTAATAAAAAGTATACTTAGATTTTTATTCTATATTATTGCCGTTGCAATAATAGTTCCATGCTTTCTATTAAATGTGACAATTTCATTAGTACCAGGTCTTATTTTTATGGCTATTAATAATCCAAATGTAGCAAACACTGAGGTAGAAAATGAAGAAGCAACCAAAACTAAGATAAACAATAAAGAAGAATATAGTAAACGTGTTGAAGAAGAAGTTGATAATTTAAGGCAACAGAAAAATGCAGATCTGGATCATCAGTCAAGTACTAATTATACAAGTCATCCATTAGTAAGAAATAACCAGCAACCAACTGTGGAAGTAATATCGAGAGTAGATAATGAATGTGCTAATGGTGTAGATCAGATTATTATACTAAGAAACATAAATGGTGATGGTTTACAAAATGGTGAAATGATTATGCGAACAGAAGGAGACGATAATAACGTTACTGCTCGTAGTGTTTTCACCGGGGATGTTAATAATGGAGCTTATGCTGCTGGTGGCTTTATTCTGTCGTGTCACACTACCCAAGATGGCAAAGGCAAAGTAAATGGAATAGATCTTAATTTTGACTACAGAGTGCGTACTGGAGCAGATAGACGAAGTGCTATGGATACACTAATGCAAAGTGCATCAGCAAGGAATTTTTTACCATCAAGTAATGCTACAGCACCGTCTATAAAGCATCTACGTAGTAGCACACAAGAACTGAGTAATGACTAACTCTAAAAAAACAATAACAATAGGGTAGCAGCTGCTCTAACTGTACGAATATTGAATTTTAGGCCAATCGCCCACAAAACGGTGTCATTCTATGACTTGATCCATAATTGTACGAATATGTATCCATTCAGCCGGGCGGTAAAATAAAGAGTAGACAAGGAATGCTAAAAAGGTAAACTAGAGTGGCTGTGAGGTAATATGGTTGATCTTTTAGAATTTTGCGAAAGTTTAAGCAGACTATAGAAAAGTTAGAAACAAAAATAGAAGAGCTTAAAGCAGAAAATAAAGCGCTAAGGATCGAAAACGCTGAGTTAAAAGAAAGGCTTGGCTTAAATTCAAAAAATTCATCTATACCAAGCTCCAAAGAATTATATAAGATGAGGGAAAATAAGTCAAAAAGTGACAGGAAAGTAGGAGCACAGGTTGGACATAAAGGCAGTTACCGCCCTAAAATGGAGGCAGATGAGATGGTAAAAATAGAACTGCCCAATACGTGTGAGTGCGGAGGAGAAATTGCGGTATCAAAAGATCCGTATACTCATCAAAAGGTCGATTTGCCGGAAATCAAGCCGTATGTAGTTGAATATCAACTAGAGCATGGACGTTGCAAAAGATGTGGAAAAAGAAAAAGTAGCAAGCTACAAGAAGGAGTAACTGCGGACACATTTGGTCCAAGAGTTAAGTCAGTAATTACAGCATTAAGTGGATTTTACAAGAATTCGAAAAAAGAAGTGGCAAATATTATAAAGGACATTTTCAACCTGGATATCAGCGTCGGTAGTGTATCAAATAGCGAGGCTAGAGTGGCAGAAAAATGCCAAGAAGCATATGAGCAAATTGAGGAAGAGGTAAGCAAGAGCAAAATTTTACATATCGATGAAACTAGCCATTACAACAAAGGTAAACAGGGCTGGTGCTGGATGTTTGCGAGCAAAATAGGAAGTGTGATCAAATTGACAGAGTCAAGAGGGATGAAAGTCCTGGAAAATAGTAAATTTGGAAAGAATAACAACCTAGTAGTGACCAACAGATATGCAGCTTACAACTACTTTTCCAGCAAGAAAAGGCAGGTCTGTTGGGCACATTTAGCAAGAGATTTTGAAAGGTTGTCTCATAGTTGGAATAGCGAAGTGAAAGTTTTGGGGTATTATTTAAGGAATGTTGCTACTGAATTATTTGCATTGAAAAAAGCTCTGTTAAAGGATGAAATAGACACATTAAGGTTCATAAGAAGAGCAAGAAAATTACGCAAGCGAACGAGATATTACTTAAAGAATATATCAAATTTACCCGAGGCAATTGGAGCGTCTCGAGTAGCAAAAAATATCATGAAATCGGATCTGATGATGTGGAAATTTTTGGACGATCCAGAAAATATTCCACTGACAAACAACTATGCTGAGCGACAGATTCGGCATTACGTTGTTTACCGAAAAGTTTCATATTTTACACAATCGAAACGGGGAAATATGTTTCTTGAGAGGATAATTTCATTGTACTTGACTTGGAGGCAAAAGAAGTTAAATCCTTTTCAAAACCTACTGGCTATTGCTTCTTAAGCCATACACCTGAATGGATACCTTGAGAGGATAATTTCATTGTACTTGACTTGGAGGCAAAAGAAGTTAAATCCTTTTCAAAACCTACTGGCTATTGCTTCTTAAGCCATACACCTGAATGGATACCATTTAACCGACAAAGGAAAAATATGCCAGTCAAAATGAAAGTCAGTAACTGCTACGAATATAACAAATTTCTCCAAGAAAGAGGAAATATTTTTTATTACGTCAACGATGCCATAGAAAATTGGTACGAAAAAAGTCCCAAAATGGCCGGTGGCAACAATATTTATAGTGATAAAGTCGTAATTCTAATTCACATAATAACTTATTTGTTTAGAATAGGCCTAAGACAAACGGTGGGGTTTATAGCTGGATACCTTGAGCAAATAGGAAAAAATTTGCAAGTTATCAGCTATTCCCAGGCTTCCAGAAGATTCAAAAAGCTTAACTTAAAAATTAATGATCGAAGACATGATAAAAACAGTATGGAAAATATTGAGATCGCCATAGATAGCACTGGAATAAGCATCTACAATAATATTCCAGGCCATAGTAAGGCAAACGGTACAGATAGAAAGTACCGTGGCTATAAGCAAACAAGAAAATTGCATGTAATGCTGGAGATAGGTAGCAAAAAAGTCATAGCTGCAAAATACAGTAGTGGAGTTTATTCTGACCACTATGGAGCCTGTGATCTTATTGCAAGGGCTAATGCTAAATACAATATAAGCACACTATATGCAGACAGAGCATATAATCGAAAGAAGTTATACAAATTGTGCAATGAGCTTGGCATAAAGACAAAAATTCCTCTGCAAAACAATGCAGTGGAGCATCCAAAGCTGGATTATATGGCTGAGAGAAATTCTACAATCAAGCTCATAAAGTCATATGGTGAAGATGGTATGAAGAAGTGGAAAAAAGAGATAAATTATGGGAAGAGATCTTATATAGAAAGTTTTTTCTCGCGACTGAAGCAAACATTTGGGTTTAGTTTTAGGAACAAATCTGAGATTAACCGTGAGAAAGAAATGCTACTCAAGTGTTATTTGCTGAACAAATTTACTGAAATAGGCATGGCTAAATTTGAGATAGCTTCATGAATTTATTATGCATTGCCTCCTATCCAAAGAGCGATGCAACAAAGCCCAATAGAATCCATAAATCGTGATTTCACATAATTCTTTCGCAGCAGGTTTTTTAAGATAGGCCTTGTCATCTATAGTATGTTGTATTAATATTTAAATAGACTTCTTTCGAAATCATTAATATAAAGGGAATAATGGGTAATATAGTAGTTATTGGTCTGCAGTGGGGCGATGAAGGAAAGGGTAAAATAGTGGATTACCTTTCTGAAAATGCAGATGTGGTTGTGAGATTCCAAGGGGGCAATAACGCTGGGCACACAATAGTAGTAAATGATGAAGTCTATAAATTAAATCTGCTGCCTTCTTCTGTTTTAAGGCCAGATAAAATATCTGTTATAGGAAATGGTGTTGCTCTTGATCCACATGCTCTGATCTCAGAGATAGAATCATTAAAAATAAAAGGTATAGATGTAAATCCTAATAATTTGATGATATCCGAAAGTTGCCCGCTTATACTCAGTGTACATAAAGAAAAGGAGAATTTATTTGAAAATTTAAATAAAATTGGCACAACACACAAGGGTATTGGGCCATGCTATGAAGATAAAGTTGGAAGAAGGGCAATACGCCTTTGTGATCTGGAACATGCAGATGAATTAAATAAAAGAATAGATAACCTTCTAAACTATCACAACGCGATTAGAAGAGGTCTAAACTATCCTGCAGTGACGAAAGAAGAGATATTAAAAGAAATTCAAGAGATTTCAGAGAAAGTTTTACCATATAAGAAGCCTGTATGGAAGGTGCTAAATGACCTTATAGAGGAGAATAAAGAGGTTATTTTTGAGGGCGCACAAGGTACATTCTTGGATATTGACCACGGGACATATCCTTTTGTTACCTCAAGTAATACTATAGCGTCGCAAGCAATTACAGGGTCAGGTTTGTTTTCTAATGTTCATATTGTTGGGGTGGCAAAGGCTTACACAACAAGAGTGGGTAACGGTCCATTTCCAGCTGAACAAGAAAATGAGATAGGGGAAAATTTATTTACTATAGGTAAAGAGCTTGGAACAGTAAGTAATAGAAGGAGGCGCTGTGGGTGGTTTGATGCGGTTTTAGTGCGTCAAGCTGTGCAACTTTCTGGAGTTTCAGGTATCGTATTGACAAAATTAGATATTCTTGACTCTTTTGATACAATTAAAATATGTGTTGGGTATATTCACAATGGTAAAAAATATGATTACCTGCCTGCTTTAAGTTCAGTACAAGAAGAATTAGAACCAATATATGAAGAGTTTCCTGGGTGGAAAGAGGACACTCAAGGTAAGAGGTCAACTGAGACATTACCTATTAATTTAATCAAATATATAAAAAAAATAGAAGAATTGGTTGGTGTGCCAATTCACCTTATTTCGACAAGCCCAAAGCGACAAGATGTTATTGTACTTAAAAATTTTGAATTTTCCGAGAATGCTTTAGTATAAGTTCATTTTTTTGTTTATGAAAAGAGCTGGATCCCAGCAGGCTTTGTTGCATCGCTCTTTGGATAGGAGGCAATGCATAATAAATTCATGAAGCTATCTCAAATTTAGCCATGCCTATTTCAGTAAATTTGTTCAGCAAATAACACTTGAGTAGCATTTCTTTCTCACGGTTAATCTCAGATTTGTTCCTAAAACTAAACCCAAATGTTTGCTTCAGTCGCGAGAAAAAACTTTCTATATAAGATCTCTTCCCATAATTTATCTCTTTTTTCCACTTCTTCATACCATCTTCACCATATGACTTTATGAACTTGATTGTAGAATTTCTCTCAGCCATATAATCCAGCTTTGGATGCTCCACTGCATTGTTTTGTAGTGGAATTTTTGTCTTTATGCCAAGCTCATTGCATAATTTGTATAACTTCTTTCGATTATATGCTCTGTCTGCATATAGTGTGCTTATATTGTATTTAGCATTAGCCCTTGCAATAAGATCACAGGCTCCATAGTGGTCAGAATAAACTCCACTACTGTATTTTGCAGCTATGACTTTTTTGCTACCTATCTCCAGCATTACATGCAATTTTCTTGTTTGCTTATAGCCACGGTACTTTCTATCTGTACCGTTTGCCTTACTATGGCCTGGAATATTATTGTAGATGCTTATTCCAGTGCTATCTATGGCGATCTCAATATTTTCCATACTGTTTTTATCATGTCTTCGATCATTAATTTTTAAGTTAAGCTTTTTGAATCTTCTGGAAGCCTGGGAATAGCTGATAACTTGCAAATTTTTTCCTATTTGCTCAAGGTATCCCGCTATAAACCCCACCGTTTGTCTTAGGCCTATTCTAAACAAATAAGTTATTATGTGAATTAGAATTACGACTTTATCACTATAAATATTGTTGCCACCGGCCATTTTGGGACTTTTTTTGTACCAATTTTCTATGGCATCGTTGACGTAATAAAAAATATTTCCTCTTTCTTGGAGAAATTTGTTATATTCGTAGCAGTTACTGACTTTCATTTTGACTGGCATATTTTTCCTTTGTCGGTTAAATGCCTATTTATAATGAATTTCGTCAGTAACTCCCAGTTCTTTTTACTTTAGCTATGCAACAAAGCCATTCTAGCGTCACGCGCTAGAATCCAGGAATTTCAATTGAGCATAAATAATGAATATAAAAGTTATTTTGAATGGAATTTAAAGGCTGGATACAAGTGTCTGGGCGCTGGTATGACACCATTTTGTGGGTAAATGGCCTAAAACGCAACATTCGTACAGTTATGCATGCCTTGGTGTAGCAGCTATTATAGCGGTAGCAGGAACAGCATTACTTGCCACAGATAATCTAAAACGTATTAATCTCAGAGGAAACCCGAATATAAGCAATGCAAGCGCAGAAAAATTATCTAATCAACCTCAAAACTGCATCACAGAAGCAGAGAGTGAAGCATATAAAAATGGAAAAAAATAGATAATACACCAGGCAATGGAAAATACTACGCCTATGCATGGCTTTGTGTAGCGTATCCATTCAGGTGTATGGCTTAAGAAGCAATAGCCAGTAGGTTTTGAAAAGGATTTAACTTCTTTTGCCTCCAAGTCAAGTACAATGAAATTATCCTCTCAAGAAACATATTTCCCCGTTTCGATTGTGTAAAATATGAAACTTTTCGGTAAACAACGTAATGCCGAATCTGTCGCTCAGCATAGTTGTTTGTCAGTGGAATATTTTCTGGATCGTCCAAAAATTTCCACATCATCAGATCCGATTTCATGATATTTTTTGCTACTCGAGACGCTCCAATTGCCTCGGGTAAATTTGATATATTCTTTAAGTAATATCTCGTTCGCTTGCGTAATTTTCTTGCTCTTCTTATGAACCTTAATGTGTCTATTTCATCCTTTAACAGAGCTTTTTTCAATGCAAATAATTCAGTAGCAACATTCCTTAAATAATACCCCAAAACTTTCACTTCGCTATTCCAACTATGAGACAACCTTTCAAAATCTCTTGCTAAATGTGCCCAACAGACCTGCCTTTTCTTGCTGGAAAAGTAGTTGTAAGCTGCATATCTGTCGGTCACTACTAGGTTGTTATTCTTTCCAAATTTACTATTTTCCAGGACTTTCATCCCTCTTGACTCTGTCAATTTGATCACACTTCCTATTTTGCTCGCAAACATCCAGCACCAGCCCTGTTTACCTTTGTTGTAATGGCTAGTTTCATCGATATGTAAAATTTTGCTCTTGCTTACCTCTTCCTCAATTTGCTCATATGCTTCTTGGCATTTTTCTGCCACTCTAGCCTCGCTATTTGATACACTACCGACGCTGATATCCAGGTTGAAAATGTCCTTTATAATATTTGCCACTTCTTTTTTCGAATTCTTGTAAAATCCACTTAATGCTGCAATTACTGACTTAACTCTTGGACCAAATGTGTCCGCAGTTACTCCTTCTTGTAGCTTGCTACTTTTTCTTTTTCCACATCTTTTGCAACGTCCATGCTCTAGTTGATATTCAACTACATACGGCTTGATTTCCGGCAAATCGACCTTTTGATGAGTATACGGATCTTTTGATACCGCAATTTCTCCTCCGCACTCACACGTATTGGGCAGTTCTATTTTTACCATCTCATCTGCCTCCATTTTAGGGCGGTAACTGCCTTTATGTCCAACCTGTGCTCCTACTTTCCTGTCACTTTTTGGCTTATTTTCCCTCATCTTATATAATTCTTTGGAGCTTGGTATAGATGAATTTTTTGAATTTAAGCCAAGCCTTTCTTTTAACTCAGCGTTTTCGATCCTTAGCGCTTTATTTTCTGCTTTAAGCTCTTCTATTTTTGTTTCTAACTTTTCTATAGTCTGCTTAAACTTTCGCAAAATTCTAAAAGATCAACCATATTACCTCACAGCCACTCTAGTTTACCTTTTTAGCATTCCTTGTCTACTCTTTATTTTACCGCCCGGCTGAATGGATACATAAATTTCCCAAATGATTACAAAAAGCTAGTTTATACTCACTTAGGCCAGTTTGAATTACTTTGAGAAAGTGAAAATCTTTTGGAATTAATGTATTGCTACCAGTTACGTGGTTTCTTATGTAAAGATTATCACCTTTGAAAAAATATCCAATTTCTAAAAACTTTGCGACAGTCACTTCTTCTCCCTCTACTTCTAGGACAATTTTTGCCTCTTTCGTATTTTCAGCACCTGGCACAATTTTCAATAAAGACTTTCTCTGCAATGCTTCAGTGTCTCTTCTTGACTTAAAATGGCTTTGTTGCATCGCTCTTTGGATAGGAGGCAATGCATAATAAATTCATGAAGCTATCTCAAATTTAGCCATGCCTATTTCAGTAAATTTGTTCAGCAAATAACACTTGAGTAGCATTTCTTTCTCACGGTTAATCTCAGATTTGTTCCTAAAACTAAACCCAAATGTTTGCTTCAGTCGCGAGAAAAAACTTTCTATATAAGATCTCTTCCCATAATTTATCTCTTTTTTCCACTTCTTCATACCATCTTCACCATATGACTTTATGAGCTTGATTGTAGAATTTCTCTCAGCCATATAATCCAGCTTTGGATGCTCCACTGCATTGTTTTGCAGAGGAATTTTTGTCTTTATGCCAAGCTCATTGCACAATTTGTATAACTTCTTTCGATTATATGCTCTGTCTGCATATAGTGTGCTTATATTGTATTTAGCATTAGCCCTTGCAATAAGATCACAGGCTCCATAGTGGTCAGAATAAACTCCACTACTGTATTTTGCAGCTATGACTTTTTTGCTACCTATCTCCAGCATTACATGCAATTTTCTTGTTTGCTTATAGCCACGGTACTTTCTATCTGTACCGTTTGCCTTACTATGGCCTGGAATATTATTGTAGATGCTTATTCCAGTGCTATCTATGGCGATCTCAATATTTTCCATACTGTTTTTATCATGTCTTCGATCATTAATTTTTAAGTTAAGCTTTTTGAATCTTCTGGAAGCCTGGGAATAGCTGATAACTTGCAAATTTTTTCCTATTTGCTCAAGGTATCCAGCTATAAACCCCACCGTTTGTCTTAGGCCTATTCTAAACAAATAAGTTATTATGTGAATTAGAATTACGACTTTATCACTATAAATATTGTTGCCACCGGTCATTTTGGGACTTTTTTCGTACCAATTTTCTATGGCATCGTTGACGTAATAAAAAATATTTCCTCTTTCTTGGAGAAATTTGTTATATTCGTAGCAGTTACTGACTTTCATTTTGACTGGCATATTTTTCCTTTGTCGGTTAAATGCCTGTTTATAATGAATTTCGTCAGTAAACTCCCAGTTCTTTTTACTTTAGCTATGCAACAAAGCCGTTTGGGGTTGGGATAATAGAGAAAAGGAAGTAAATGAAGAAGTAAATAAAATAGACTTCAGCGACACAGCAACTTACTCAGAATATAGAATAATGCACGGTGTAATTAATAGCACTCTTTTAGCATTACTCCAAGGATGTCGTGATGAAAAAGGTGATGCAAAATATCCTAATGTTATCGTATTAAATAAAGCAAGAGCAGAAAATTTAGAAGAATTATGTGAAGAAGTTAAAAATGCACTTAAAGATAGCAATATTCAGGAAAATATAAAGGAATACCTTACAAAGAAAGAGTTTAAAGGTGGTCTACTTACTGAGATGACAGGAAACATTGAATATGTAGTTAAAGCCTTAAAGACTGGAGACCTAAATACCATAGTAAAAAATTGGGAGCTTGATAAAAAACTCCATAATATGATGAAAATAGGAGATGAATATCAGGTATTAGATGATATATGCGCTGAACTTGAAGAGATAACAAAGTTTGGTAATCGTAGTCTTTTAGATAAAAAACAATATAAACTTCCTACTTACGATGTGTATAAAGATAAGCTAGAGAAGTACCTAAAAGAGAATTTTGGGCTAAAAAGTGATGAATTTATAAAAGAGACATATGAAAAACTGAAACATGAGAAAGGTGACAAAGCTTTCAATTGGCAATCTAAAGATTATCCAGCCATAGCTGCATTATTTAGAAAGCATAACCTTATAAATAAGATAAATGAAAATTCAGCTAAATTTTCTTTATATGAATTAAGAGAGATATGTCAGAGAAATAAAATAGTTTTTGATAACTATAGCCATTTAAAAATAAACGGGCCATTTATTGGCTTTGATAAGGAAGGAAAACCTATAGCATATCAATATACTTCGGAAGAAGTGACGCTAGCATTCAAGGAAGGCTGGATAGCAATACTTGCGGACCCATTAAAATTCGCAGGATATAACGACCTTGATTTGCAGAACGTTTCTCTTCTCGTAGGCAAAAGCGATGATATAATTAATAATCCAGATTATATTTATCAAATATATGGTAGACTTAGGGGACTAGACAACACTCAACAGCCATTCTTTAGGATAATTACACGTAAAGGTGTAAAATTGTGCTTTGATGTAAAAAATCTAATAAAAGCAAATGTTACCTCACTGCTATTTAAAGCTAGAAATCAATATAATAAAGGATCACTAAAAACACTTGGAAAAGAAACCTCAGAGGAAATAATTCAGTACATCAGTGATAGAATAGATAAGGGTGAAAAGGTTAACCATGAGTTTTGTCAAGATATTATAGTTAAAAAACTTCATGATTTACACAACAAAAATGATCATGATCTAGACAAAACAAAAAAAGAATCCTCTCGTGTTTTACAAGACCTAGAAAAGAAGCTTAACTCATATGAAAAAAACATAAAAAATCAAGGTAAACCAAGTGCATTGTATGCAGTTCCATATTACATTGCACGCACCTTTAGCATGGCTCTATACTACTTATGGACTTCCCCTAATTATTTAATATTTTGTCTTGCAACAATTGGTAAAGATAAAATAAAAGATGGTGTTGCAAGCGCTGAAGCAACTTATGTTCACATTATTAAAAACTATACCTTTATGGGTAGTATTGAAAATCAAAAGACGCTAGATAAGCTGTTAAAATTATCAGAAAATAAGGATAATCTGTTTGAGACATTGATAAACAGTTCAGTAGGCAAAAAAGTGCTTAAAAAGATCATATCACCATTACAAGATGCACACATTTTAACAATATTAAACTCTATTGATTCAGAAAATAATAAAGGAAACAATAATGAGGAAAATAATAAAAAAGTAAAAAGAATTAGATTGCTTTTGGATAAGGTAAAAAATAAAGGAAAAATAATAACTGATAGGAGAATTGTTAATGATATCCTAGAAATCAGTAAAGAAATTGTAGCCGCTCATGCTTGGTATCATGACTCTAACAAGATAATTAGTGCCAAAGATGAACCAGCATTAAAAAACTATAGCAAAGATAAAAAGGTTTTCCATATTAGGAATGTTGGCAATTCAACAGAATTTCTTCTGAGCGCTAAGGATGCTAGCATGATTTCTCTCAAGAAGAATTTTGGAAAACTTACTCTATTATTTGTGGTTTCTACACTAATTATATACCTGTTCACAAATAATCCGATAGTATTTATTATAAGTGCTGTAATTTTTTTACCACTGATACTTTATATTTTCCGTCACCCAAACATAGAGAATACAGAAAAAAGAAATCATAGAAAAAGTTACGGCAGTACAGGTTTACAAGTGTTTATATTTGTCATAAAATGGTTTCCGTTGCTTGTAGTACTGCCACAAGTTCCATATTTATTCCCAGAAAGTATAAGTCTATTCGCATCATCAGCTATAAGTACTTTTGGTTGCATTCCATTTATACTTTTTATTTTTGCTTATCCAGAAAAATTCAGATCAATTAATTTCAACAAGCAAATTGATGATTGTAACAAGCTAGAATATATGGCAAATCAGGCGAAGACTACAGATATAGAAACAGCTGCTAAGACCGCTAAGGAAGTCAGCAATGAACTACATAAAGTAGACCCACTGTCTGAAGATGATATTATTAATGGTAATGGTGAATTTACATGCCCTGTAATTAAGCATTATGCAGAGAAAAAGACTCAGCCAAACAATACACCTTCTACTTGTAGTTCTGAGGCTTCATTGTATAGTCCAGTTAGAGGGTTTACAGCGTTACCTGGAACAGCTTAAATTAATAAATTGTGACGCTACAAATCCAACCCATCACCACCTGGCAGTGGTGGTAGGCCGAAGGCTTCTCTTTTTTCGTTGAGTGTCATAAAGCTTGCATTTTCTACGTATTTCCACATTTTTTGCCTTTTCTCCATGAGAATTTCTATTGCATCTTTATCATATGATAAACACAAATCCTTACCAAATTTTGGTACCAGCCAAGAGTTTAAGTGGCAGACTATGTTTTCCAGAGCTGGCAAAACTGTTTGCTCCCAGAGTGATAGGCGGCGCTTCAACTAAATTGCTGTAAGTGTTATCACCTGGTATGCCAAGCAATTGTGGCGGCACCCCAAATGCTAAGGCAATGTCGCGAGCTGAGCTATATTTGGACTCAATGAAATCCATATCTCTTGGTGATAAACTCATTTCTTTCCATTCAAGCCCTCCCTCCAGCAATATTGGTTTTCCAGCATTTTCTGGACCTGAATAGTAACAATCTATCTGATCTTTTATGCGTTGGTATTGCGTTTGAGTTAAAGTTCCACCGCTGCCATCTTTTGCAGGCTTCACAACTATTGCACCACTTGGCCTGGCTCCATTTTGCAACATTGCCTGGTTCCAAGCACCAGATTGATTATGCTGATCTATACTATACGAAGCCGCCTCAATTGGTGACAGCCCATACCAATCATTTAAAGGGTTAAAAGTCTTTAGATGTAGCACCGCTGAGCGTCCAGTGAATTTATCAACTTTAAAATCATAACTGTTGTTATTGACAGTATAGCGATACATATAAGGAATGTTATTTTTCCCAGGAATAATTTCAACTCGGTCAGGACGTAGAAGATAAAGCTCTCTGGGCAGATTCTGCGATTCAATTATTAGTATATAAGCATTACCACTTATCAATCGATAAGTCACAATACCCTCTATAAATTCTGATTTTGATGTTATTGGATTGGGAGCAGAAAGTAACTTTAATAATGGATGGATCTTCAGTTGTGATTTTCCCTGATCAGTGAACCGGCAGAGAATAAAAGGCACTGAAGCTACAGCACTTGCAACCATGTTAATCGCACGAAAAGCAATAACATTTTTAATATAGCCTTCCTCAGCGAAACTTACATAATCTCGCCTACTCCAGCTTGGCTCCATCATCAGCTGTAAAGCGGAATACTTATTAAATGCTTTTTTCTCTTTAAAAATATTGAAATTCATATATGCCTCCTAGTTATTTAATAATGAAAGGACCTTTGTCCCGTTGTATTTAGTTGTAGATCTTGAGATATAGCTTTCGAAGGGAATTATCCCTTGCCATCCTATAACTTGATTATAGGACCCAGTCAACTGGATTATAGCTCTCTACGCGCCGGGTAGATTTTTTACTCACCCTATAGAATTATATCAAGATTTTATACTATTACTACTAAATAAATTTGCATTATCCAGATTTATCTGCAATTTAGTTAATTTTTTAGTATTTTTATTTAAAATTATTAGTATAATATTAGTATATTAATAATTTTGGTAAGGAAATGATTAGTGCTGCTGATAAGAAAAAATTTGAAGAATTAAATAGATTAGTGAGTGGACGTCAATGCCGAATAGAACAACTAAGAGAAGAGCTCGAAAGATTTCCTCCTAAGATTCAAGAGCAATATTATAATGAAACGGTAGAAAATAAGCCTGCAACAGCTATGTCTCGCTTATTGCATGCAGCAAAAAAAGATAAAGCTATTGAAAAATTTGAAAAGCTGCTTAAGGAAAAAAGAGATCGTGCATTTGATACACTAGCTTGTGTTTATAATGAATCTACTGATTTATTTAAAACACTGTTTAGCACCGAACAGAAAAATCTGTCAAATCAGGAAAAAACTCCCAATTTAAGTTTTTAGTAGTTTTTAAGTATAATTATAGGAAGCGCTTCTGCAGTTATAACCGTAATCTTCACTGGTGCCATAAGTGCCCGTCGTTTAGCGTGGTTTTGGAGGAACGGTCAGATCATTGATGGAGTCTTTTAGACTACCTCGGTTAGGAGATTGTATTATCAACCGCCCCAAGCTGAAGCGCTTTACTTATTATAAATTATAGGAGCTATCATGAAAAAAGCCATGAAAAAAGCAAAAAAAAGTAAATTAGAAGTAATGAACCCTAACGCAGCAGGAATAGACATTGGTTCAGCTGTACATTATGTATGTGTGCCAGAGGGAAGAGATGAGCAACGTATACAAAAATTTAGCTGCTTTACAGAAGACCTTCATAATATAGCAAAGTGGTTAAAGAAGTGCAAAGTTACTACAATAGCTATGGAATCAACAGGAGTGTACTGGATTCCTTTGTTCCAAGTACTTGAAACATATGGACTTGAGGTAAAGCTGGCAAATGCAAGACATGTAAAAAATGTGCCAGGAAGAAAGTCAGATGTCCAGGATTGCCAATGGCTTCAACAGCTACATAGTTATGGATTGATTCAAGGATCATTTAGGCCAGATGATCAAATGTGTGTATTACGTGGTTATGTTCGGCAACGTAAAAACCTAATTGAAAATGCATCTACACATATCAATCGTATGCAAAAGGCATTAATACAAATGAATATCCAATTACATAAAGTTATAAGCGATATTACTGGTGTTACAGGAATGCAAATTATTAAAGCAATAGTAGAAGGTGAAAGGAATCCTGAAAAATTAGCTGAATTTAGAAGTGTGAATATGAAGAATGATAAGGCTACTATAGCAAAAGCATTAACAGGCGATTATAGAGAAGAACATTTGTTTGTATTAAAGCAAGAATATGAAACATATAATTTTTTTCAAGAGAAAATAATTGAATGTGATAAAAGTATAGAAAATTATTATAAAACATTGGAAACGAAGTCTGATGAAAGTAAAGAGTTAGGTAGGGAAAAAAATAAGTCTAGAAGAGGCAGACCAAACTTCACTTTGCGTGAAGAATTGTATCGGGTAACTGGTACAGATTTTACCAAAATTCCTGGATTTGATGTGTTAACTGTGCAAACTATTATTTCAGAGGTTGGTATTGATCATAGTAAATGGCGATCAGAAAAGCATTTTACCTCATGGTTGGGACTCAGCCCTGGTAATAAGATTACAGGGGAAAAAGTATTAGGAACAAAAACTCGTAAAGTTATTAACCGCGCTACAAATGCTTTTAGAATGGCTGCTTATTCTGTGGGAGGTAGTAAGAGTGCATTAGGTGCGTATTGTAGGAAATTAAAAAAACGACTAGGACCAATAAAAGCAATTACTGCGACGGCAAGAAAATTAGCATGTATCTTTTATCAAATGTTGAAATACGGGCAGGAGTATGTGGAAAAAGGGATGGAATATTATGAAACATGTTATAAAGAGAGAGTTGTAAAAAACTTGGTCAAGAAGGCACGGGAACTTGGTTATATCTTGATTCAACAAGAAGAACTAATTGAGGGAGTTTCTTAGGAGTATATTAGATACTCAACAGGAGGAAGGTTTTGAAAAATACTTAGAGAAGAAAAAAGAAAGAGGAGAAGTTCAGGCTCAGCATATTCTAAAACGTTATTGTTACTTATATGTTAAAAAATTAAATAAGTTAATAAAAGATAAAATAAAAGAATTTAGAGAAGAATTCAATAAACTGAGCGATTATCAAAAAGAGCGGTATATCAGTCTAACGGTAGAAAATGAGCATGCCAAAGCTATGTGTTATATACTAGATGAAATGGATGAAGATGAGGCGATTAAAACATTTAAAGAGCTGTTTGATCATTATGAAAAGTTTGCATCTGATACACTATATACTGCTGCTGATCGGAAACTGCCTTTATGGCGCACGCTGCTTAATAATTTAGATACTCAACAAAAGAAAGTTTGTAAAAAATACTCAGAGAAAAAAAATACAAAAGGAGCAAAGAAAATTCTAAAGCACCTTTCCCAAAATAATAAAAGTAGTAAGGAAATGCCCAATAATGTTATAGTTGAAGAATTAAATGAATTAGTGAGTGGAAGCCAAAAAGACAAATTCCAAGAAAAATTCAAAAAACTTCCTAGAGAGCTTAAAGACCACTATTACAATAAAACGGTAGAAAGTAAGAATGTTAAAACTATGTCTTACATACTAGAAACGAAAGGCTACAAAATACTCAGTAACTTACTTCACAATAATAATAAAGAGTTCACATTTGATGCACTTTATCGTGTGAGCCTTAAATCTACTGTATCTAAAACGCTGCTTACTCAGTTAGATATTCAGCAGAAGGAAGGTTTTAGAAAATACTTAGAAGAGAAAATAAAAAAAGGGATAATTGGGGCTAAGAGTATTCTAGAGCATTATTTTTACCCAAGTGATAAAAATAGTAAAGTTAACAAAGATTTTGAAAAATTAAATAAATTAGCGAACGCAAGCAAAACAACAAAGCACAAAGAAGAATTCACAAAAGAATTTAATATGCTTAACAATAATGACCAAATGAAGTATATTGACCTAACGGTAGCAAACCAACGTGTCACGGCTATGTTTTACATACTAAATGCAAGTGCCGAATCGTTTATCAGTGTGTTTCAGAGTGATAAAGAGTTTGCATGTAATGTGCTAAATGCTGTTGCTGATAATAGTTCTACTTTATTTACAGAACTGCTTGGTAAATTAGATTCTCAACAAAATAAAGATTATGTGGAATATTTACATGAGAAATTTACAAAAGGAATACTCAAGAATCGGCGTGCTCTAAAGTATTACTTAAATAATAAAAGCAATTTAGAAGAACCATTAGAGAAAGAAGAGGCTTTACCACAACCTAAGGGAACTCTGTTGGCAGTTATATTGAGTTGGACTCTGGTTTATCTGGCTCACCGCTAAGCAGTGCTTCACTAGAAGAAGAACCATTAGAGCAAGAGGAGGTAGATAATATAATTTATTACGAATCAGACCATGAAGACCTACCTAAAATCGTTGGCAGTTATATTGAGTTGGACTCTGGTTTACCTGGCTCACCGTTAAGCGGTGCTTCACTATCAGAGGAGCCATTAGAATCAGAAGAAGAGATAGATAATATTATTAATTATCACGAATTAGACCATAAAGACCTATCTAAAACTGCTGACAGTTGTGATGAGCTAGATCCTGGTTTACCTGGCTCATCGTCAACTTGTGCTTTATCACAACCTACGGAACCTTCTGGTGATTGGGAAGATCTGGACCCTACTTTATTAGACTTACCGTTAGACGATGACTCACTAGTAGACGAAGCCTCACTAGCAGAAGGACTATTAGAACTAGAAGATGAGCTAAATTTAAACACCTTTTGCGGTATTTCACCAGAAGATATGGAAGAGATAGTTGATAAATCACCTATTATATTACAACCATTAAACGATGATGAGCAAGATATTCACCTTCCAGAATCAGGGGAATTTAATATAAAAGAATATTTAGTAGATGAAACAGACGTAGAAGAAATAGCACCAGAACCAGTCGCAAAGCGCCAGCGTATTGAAGAAGATCTCAAAATAGAGCAAGCAGCAGCAAAGCGTCAGCGTACTGTATAAGGAATTAACCATTTATTAATATATATTATTAATAAATTAACTAAAATAGTTAATTTCCATAATATTGTATGATTTTCAAGATATATACTATTAATAGTATATATTTTCATGATCATGTTATCAATTCCTTAACGAAATATTAGTATAATTTGTTCACTGGATTAAATGGAGAAAGTTGAATGAGCAAATTACCAAATAACGCAAAAGTAAGCAAATCTCAGGTTACTCAGTGGGAGGTAATAAAAAATTGTGAATATGCTGACAATTGCTTGTCAAAAATAGTAACTCTGTATGTTATAAAAATGACTCAGTTATCGGATTTTTATAAAAATGATGAACCTGAAATTAGCACGATTCTAGCAAAAGTAAGTGTAACAAGCGAAAATGTGTTTTTAAACAAGGCTACTACTATTGAAGTTATGGAAGATATTTTTCCATATAAATTTAATAGTAGAAAGAAAAACAATATAGCAAGATTGGAAGATTTTTACAACTATCTATGCTCTGTTGTTGACAATAGTCTTCCAAAAGAAATGCTTGAAAGTCTTGTAAGAGAATATAAAGATGCTGTTAGCTTATTTAAAGCAATCACTTAAATGTTTTTAAGACTTGGTTTTCTACTTCGGAAATGCCGCTCTCAAGACTTTTATTTATTATGCATATGGTAGATAAATATGTTTTTTCAACATTGACCGTGAGAGTTCCAGGGGTAATGGTGATTGAATTGGCAAATAATGCGATACTTCGATCATTATGCCCCTTGCATTTCTTTTGAATGACTATTGGCTCAAGTTTAAGTTTAAATTGTAGCACTTGTTTTGCTACATAAATACTTGATAGAATGATTTGGTACATTAGCCACGGTATATAAATAATTAGCCTCCAAAACGACAACTTTTTCTTACTATTTAAAATTTTATTTAGGGATTTTTCAGCATTTACTAGCCTTCTAAAGATAAATAATGTCAATATTGATGAGGATATTCCACATAAAATAAAGAATGGCTCAAAATAACCAGATAATATAATCCATAGAGCAAATAAAATTAAGAAATATAAAGAAAAAAATCTGATCTCTTGCTTAAAGTTCATAATCTACTAAAATTTTCATACACTATAGCTGAAGTTTTTAATATTTATTCTGCGATACCAAAATAGATAAATAGGTATGCCACTTGCGGTAAATAAGCTGGAAATCAATAAGGTACCAATAGAAGTTTCAAATATTATCCAGCAGCAAAAGGCTGTTGCTACTCCGCCAATTAAAAGTTTGTAATAATTCTTATCTTGCGTAGCCACTTTAAGAAAAGCAAAGCTGCATGCAAGATACACAAATAAAAATGATATCACAGAAAAGTCAATAATTGATGTAATCTGGCTAGCAAAGTTATTGCTTGAAGTGAGGATAAGTAAAATTGCAGTGCCAATTGAGCTGATTGTTATACCCCAAAAAGGTGAATCATGCTTGTTTCTTCTAGCAAAGAATTGTGGCATAAGCTTTTCCTCAGCAAGACCAAGAGCCACTTGCCCGCTTGCTAATACCCATGCATTTAAACTGCCAATGCAGACAATAAATGCAACAACAGAAACAATTAAGTGCCAATTACCTGGGAACATAATTTTTATTGCATCAACATATGGAGCTTTTGAATGAGCTAAGTCATTACCGTTTATTAATCCCATAATTGAGAAGCTATTAATAAAATATATGATAGCAACACAAATTGTACCAAGCACTATGGCTCTTGGTATAGTTTTGCCTGGATTATTAACAGATCCGGCCGGTGCTGTTGCTGATTCAAGTCCAATAAAACACCACATGGTAAGTAACGTAGAGCGAGCAAGAATTTGGGAAGTTGCAAGGCTTGATATCTCTTCACTTGTCACAAAATTATTCCTATTGAAGAAGAACAATGCTGTAATAGGTATAGCAAGCAATGCTGTAATTTTAAAGATCATTAGCAATAACTCAACAGATCCAGCAGTGGTTGCTCCCCTTAAATTTATTAATGTAATGACTGTAAATAATAATATCTCTAAAAATAAACGTACGTTTTGAATATCACCAGGAAAAAGTGGCGTAATATAGCCAATACTTGCAACTATCACAGCCGTTGTGCTGACCCATGAGATTACCCAATATGTCCAACCAACAAAAAAAGCTGCTGTTGGACCAAAAGCATGCTTTACATAAACATGAGGGCCACCGGTTTCTGGAAATTTTGCACAAAGCAAGGCAAAAACCAAAGCCAGCGATATTGCACCACATCCAGATATTATCCAACTGAAAGCGCTATAAACACCATATGGAGCAAGGCTGATCGGCAGCATAAAAATTCCAGAGCCAATTTGACTGCTAATCACTAAGGCAAAAATAGCCAGGAATCCTATTTTATTCATTTCTAACTTTTATCTGAATTAGTTAAGGTTATAGCATAAGCTTGGAGATTTCAATACTTACATCAAGTGCAAAAGTTTGACGATACATGATAATGTTGGTATGATGTAACTATAATTTGTGTGAGGCATTTATGGTTAGTTGTAATAGAGAAAAACATCAGTGGGCATTTTGCGCTTCAGCTGTTGGTTTATTAATAGGGTTATCATTTATTGCTATTGGAGCTACAGCATGTTCTGTATTTGCTTTGGTTGTAGGAGGGGTTTTAACTTTTTTGTCTATGATGCAAGCAGTGGAAAGCTACTCGTTCCTACAAAAGGATGAAAAGCCTGCAAAAAAACTTTTCAATCATATCAGAGATAATGCTTGTGGGGAACCGCCAAGTAAACTCTTCATTGAAAGAGTTTTTGATCCATTTTGTGACATTTACAACAAACTCCAGCAATCAGCATAATTTGCTAAGATTTAAGCATAGAAACCAATTTATCATAACCTGGTAATGAACCAATCTCTCCAATTGCAGCTAAAGTGGTTTTTTTATGTTGAGAAAGCAACTCTTCTGCTGCTTTTTTTACATCACTAACACCCACAGCACCAATTTTTTCTATTAATTCATCTTTGCTGATGTATCTATCATAATTACCATAATAGTGGCCGAGTGTTTCAGCACGAGAGCTAACACTTTCACGGGACATTAAAACTTGGGATTTTATCCTTTCCTTAACTCTGTTTACTTCTTCTTCCTTTAAGTCATTTGTAGATAATTTCTTTAATTCTGCTGTCACTGATCTCAAAAGCTTGTCTAAATTGCTGTTGTCTGTACCAGCAAAAATAGAAAACACTCCTGTATCAGCATAGCTGGAATTAAATGAATACACAGAATAAGCAAGCCCTTGCTTTTCTCTGATCTCTTGAAATAAACGTGACGACATTCCGCTTCCTAGTATTGCATCTAGCACTTGAAATGCATAATACCTATCATCATAGCGAGACACACTAGGTAGGCCGATTAGCAGGTGTACTTGATCAAGTTTGCGGTGCTCCAAATATTCACCACCGGTGTAGGCTGCATTTTGTTTTTGCTTCAATTCTTCAGAGTGAATTTTTGATAAACAGTCCTTAGCTAACGCAACAACTTCCTCATGTTCAATATTTCCTGCAACAGCAAGCAACATATTTTTACCAAAGTAGTGCTCATTTATATAATCATTTAGATTTTCCCTAGTGAATGACTTGACTGTATCTTGCGTCCCTAAAATTGATCTACCAAACGGCTGCTCTTTATAAGCCGCTTCAAAATATTTATCGAAAATGATATCACTTGGTGAGTCATTAGTCTGAAAAATTTCTTGTATCACAACACCTTTTTCGCGCTCTAGTTCATCTTCTGGGAATGTAGAATTCATCAATATATCTATTAATATATCAATACCAGTTTTTATATCCTTCTTGAGAACTTTTGCATAGTAAGTAGTGCTTTCTCTACCAGTGCAAGCATTAAATACTCCACCTATGTCATCAAAAGCTTTTGCAATTTCAAATGCAGTTCTGGTTTTCGTACCTTTGAAAGCCATGTGTTCTAAAAAATGAGATATTCCGTTTTGATTTGCATTTTCAGCTCTACTGCCAACACCAACCCGTATGCTCATAGCCACAGAATCAACATCACGAACTCGCTCAGTTATAATACGTAAACCGTTATCTAGTGTTGTTACCTCAGGTATGCTCATTATTATAATGTTATGTGTTATTTTTCAAATTCTCTTCCGCAAAATCCCAATTGATTAAGTGATCAAGAAAAACTTTTATATAGTCAACTCTGCGGTTTTGGCAATCAAGATAATACGCATGCTCCCAAACATCCATAGTGAGCAGTGGCACTTGACCATGCGTTAATGGTAAATCCGCATTCGGAGTTTTAGTAATTTTCAACTTGCCTTTTTCAAGCACTAGCCACACCCAGCCACTGCCAAATTGACCAATTCCATTATTGGAAAATTCTTCATAAAATTTATCAAATCCACCAATATCATCCTTGACTTTTTTTGCTAGAAGGCTACCTTCTTCCGGCTTACCACCACCATTTTTTTTCATTGAGTTCCAATAAAATGTATGATTCCAAACCTGTGCTGCATTGTTAAATATTGGAACTTTACTGCTATCGCCATGAACTTCTGTTATCACCTCATCGATTTCCATATTTTTATAATCTGTATTTTCAACCAACTCGTTGAGTTTAGTTAAATATCCCTTATGATGCTTGTCATAATGAAAATCTAAAGTTTTTGCGGATATGTAAGGCTCTAAAGCTGCTTTATCATATGGCAATTCAGGTAAAGTAAAACTCACAACAAACTCCTTGTCCTACTATCTATTGGAATAGTATGGCAATATGTGCTTTTATGCAATATATAAATTGTTGGCTTCCTTAGAAGAAGCCTATTGAGTTATGCTGTTGTCAACATACTCCCTAATCTTCTTTAAATCTTCCCAGGCTAATCTTTTTTGCATTGGCTGACGAAGAAGATAAGCTGGGTGGAATATAGCGGCTGTAGTAATTGGATTGGATAAATATCGATTAGTGTAAGTATAAAATCTACCACGCAGAGTAGATATAGTCTTTGTATTATCAAGTAGGCTATAGCACGCAATTCCACCAACTAAAACTAAAATTTGTGGTGAAACAAGTGCAATATGCTTCTCCACAAAAGGTCTGCATATATCAAGCTCTAAATCAGTTGGCTTTCTATTGCCAGGTGGTCGCCAAAATACAGTATTACTTATGTAAACTTTAGTGCGATCAAGATTAATTGCATTGAGCATCTTATCAAGCAGCATTCCACTTGCACCACAAAATGGTATTCCTTGAGCATCTTCGTTAGCCCCTGGTGCTTCACCAACAAGCATAATTTTCGCATTCGGGTTGCCATCAGAAAACACAGTATTTGTTGCGGTTTTTTTTATTTCACAGCCTTCAAACGATTTAACTATATCCCTTAGTTCATCTATGGTACTACACTGGCTTACAAGTTTTCTTGCTTCAATGATCCATTCACTTGGAAAGAAGTCTTTAGGCTCTTTTGTGTCATTCCAGTGCTTAACACTGGAATCCATTGTCTCTTCTTGATTTACAGGTACAAATTTGCTGGATCCCAGTGTCAGGCTACTCGGACGACACCCTTGTTCGTACGCAACTTTTTTTTCCTCTTCACCCTCTGTAAGTGTGCAATCAACGCCAACTTCACTATAGAATTTCAGTATTTCCAGATCCTCATTGCTCATAATGCTTTTTAACCTTCTGTGCTTTTTTCATGGCCATATCATACTTCAATTTAGACAGATGTCTAATGTATAATATGCCATTTAAGTGATCTAGTTCATGCTGAATACATCTTGCAAGCCAGCCACTAGCCTTTAGAGTATGTTCTTCACTATTTATATCTTGATATTTTACCGTCAAATATCTTGGACGCTCTATTTCATAACTTTGTTCTGGAATTGAAAGACACCCCTCCTTCATAATCACCTTTTCATCTGATAGCTCTGTAATCTCAGGGTTAATCATGCAAAACTTACCTGTTGATTCATATCCTGCTAGCTCATCTTTTTCTGACTGAATATCCATAACAAACACTCTCTCCATCGCTCCAACTTGCACTGCAGCTAAACCAAGACCATCCGCTTTATACATAGTTTGGAACATGTTATTTACTAATTCTTTAACTTTATCGTTTATATCTGTTATTTCATTGGCACGTGTAATTAATCTTTCATCAGGAGCGATTACAATTGGTAATGCAGGCATAAAAATTATAATTATATATTTGATAATTATATGTTTTCACTTCTCCATTTGTCCATAGCTTAAAAAGTGTTGTTGTATTTTTATAATAGAAATATAAATTATTAAGAGGGCTACAATTAAAATGAAGTTGTATAATAAGGTTAATGGATGTACTCTGCAGTAATAGTAAAGCCAAAGAGAAATGTTTTTGCCATTTTAGATATAGGCACAACAAAGATCATTTGCCTAATTGTTAAGATAGGTGGTAATTTTAGCTGCAAGGTAACAGGTATAGGTTACAAGATTGCAGAAGGTATCAGTGGCGGGTCAATTACTAACGTAAAGCAGGCAAATTATTCAATCTCATCAACTATAGGTTTAGCTGAACAAGTGTCAGGGGAAACAATAGATCAAATATATATAAGCGTCGCTGGGTGTGGTATCTCATCTTTTAATGTTCATAACGAAATTATTGCAGCCAACCATGAAATTTCTGATCGAGACATAAAACGTGTAGTCTTTCAAACGTTTGAAAAATACATTGAAGAGAACGTCATTGTTCACAATATACCACTGAAATATCACTTGGATGATATGGCTGATATAGCGGAAGTAAGGGGATTATATGGCAAAAGGTTATCCGTTGATGTCAATGTAGTAACTGCTTCGCGCCCTGCACTGACCAATATTGAAAATTGTATAGCTAATAACAGTGGATTAAGTATGGCAGGCTGCATTGCTTCTTCCTGCTCTGCGGGGTTTGCATGCTTAAGCTACGATGAAAAAGAGCTTGGAACTGCTATTATCGATATAGGTGGAGGATGTACTGCAATTGGAATTTTCAAAAGAGGAAAGCTGGTCTATGCAAACAGTATTCCAATTGGTGGTATTCATATCACCCGAGACATTGCTTATGGGCTATGTACAAGCATAGAATACTCAGAGCGTGTAAAGATATTATATGGTAGCACTATCATCACTTCAATAGATGAACATGAGCATATTACAGTGCAAAGCAATGAGAATGATGATTCTACTCAAGTGCTTAAATCTGAGCTTATTAATATAATAAGACCAAGGATTGAGGAAATACTTGAAATGGTAAGAGATCAACTTAAAGAACAAAAAGATCCAATTAATAAGGTAGTAATTACAGGTGGAACAAGCCAGCTTGCAGGCATGAAAGAAATTGCAGGTTATGTGTTAAATAAGCAAGTACGTATTGGATGTCCTGAATCTATCAGCGGTCTTGATGGTGAATATGATAAAAATCCAGTATTTTCCGCTGCTATAGGCTCTATCAAGCTAATAGTTGACACTTTCTATAAAAATCATTCTGGCATGTTAGGACAAGATGGTAAAATCAGTAAATTGTACCACTGGGTAAAATCGAAAGTTACAGTTTAGATGTAGCTAATTCATAAGTAAATTATAGAAGAAAGCAGTTATTGATAAGATTGATAAATTTACCATATAATATAGTCAAATTGCCTGTAAACCCCAGATCTATGGAAAATAACGATCATATATATGCCGATTACAATTCAACAACTCCAATTAGCGAAAATGTAAAAAAAAGCATAATTGAAGTTTTATCAAAACAAGCACTTAATCCATCATCACTGCATAAGAAAGGACAGGAAGCAAGGAAAATTCTTCAAGATGCAAGAGATAATGTACGTAGATTTATTGTTGTCCAAAATGATAAAGAAGTAGTTTTCACATCTGGTGCAACTGAAGCAAATAATCTAGTAATGAAAGGAATAAAAGGCTATCAGCATATAATTTCAGCAATAGAGCATCCTTCAATTATTAATTCTGCATGTAACGCCCACATAATACCAGTTAATCAAGATGGAGTTATTAATCTTATAGAATTGGAAAAAATCTTAACAAAGTTCAAGGAAGATAGAATGCTAGTTTCGGTAATTATGGCCAACAACGAAACTGGTGTCATTCAGCCACTTAAGGAAATAGCTGAATTAGCCCACAAATTTGGAGCAATTTGTCACACTGATGCCGCTCAATGTGTCGGAAAGATTGAGGTTAATATGGAAGACTTGAAAGTTGATTTACTTACTCTATCAGCTCACAAGTTCGGTGGTATTGCAGGTAGTGGAGTTTTAATCTTTGATAAAAAACTTGCAATAGAACCTATTATAACAGGTGGTGGTCAAGAAAAAGGATTGCGTGGCGGCACAGAAAATATTGTGGCAATTGCCGCTCTTTCTGCTGCTTTACAAGACATTCCTGACCTTATATCAAAAACAAACGAAATAAAGGTATTGCGTGATCAATTGGAGCATGAGTTATTAAATTTTACTAACGAGGTAAAAATTTTTGGTCAAAGCTCTAATAGACTGCCAAACACTAGCTTTATTTATATGCCTGGAGTAAAGAGTGATGTGCAACTCATGCATTTTGATTTAAATAATATTGCAGTTAGCATTGGCTCTGCATGCTCCTCTGGAAAAGTAGAACCTTCTCATGTATTACTTGCAATGGGAGCAACAAAAGAACAGGCAGAATGCTCGATTAGAGTTAGTATAGGCACAAAAACAAAGGAACAAGACATTAAAAAGATAGTAAATTGTTGGTGTGATCTTTACAGAACAAACAAGGTCAGCAATACTCTCTCAATATCTCATTTATAGAGGTTTTTGACCTTGTTTTTTCATCCACTTTTTTTACTATAACCGCACAGTTAAGAGAAATATTATTCTTTGATGGCATAGATCCTGGTACTACTACAGAATAAGGTGGTACTTTGCCGTAGAATATCTCTCTTGTTTCTCTATCAACAATCTTTGTTGATGCTCCAATAAACACTCCCATACCGAGAACTGATCCTTCTTTTACTATAACACCTTCAGCTACCTCACTACGCGCTCCAATAAAGCAATTATCTTCTATAATAACAGGAGAGTCATGAATCGGTTCTAAAACCCCGCCTATTCCCACTCCACCAGAAATATGACAATTCTTTCCTATTTGTGCACAGCTACCAATGGTTGACCAGGTATCTATCATTGTTCCTGAGTCAATATATGCACCAACATTTATAAAACTTGGCATAAGAACAACGTTTTCATCTATGTAGGCAGACTGACGGACAAAACACCCAGGAACTGCTCTGATTTTTGACTGACGAAATCTTTCTTCACTCCATCCATCAAACTTATTTTTGATCTTATCAAACCACCCATCCAACATTTTGCTTTCTTCGGTAAAAAAGTGTAATAATATTGCCTGCTTTATCCATGTATTCGTTATCCACTCTCCACTTGACAGCTTTTCTGCTACTCTAATTTTACCACTGTCAAGCAGCTCTATTACTTTTCCAACTGTTACTTTTGCCGCTTTTTTTATACTACAATTACTTAATTTATCTTTACTATTCCAGATATCTTCTATATCGTCCTGTATTGATTTTAGTTGCATATTTCTTGTTATAATATTAAACTGTAGCTCTATATCACTTTATACGATGAAAATACAATGTAATAACTGTGCTAAGATATACCTAATATCTCCAGGTCAGATAGGTGAGTCTGGAAAAAAGGTAAAGTGCACAAACTGCAATAATACATGGTACGAGTATCCAAGAAAAGCGGAAAATTCCCATAAAGTGGAAGAAAAAAAAACTAACAACAAAAGTTTTGTGCAAAGCGTAGTGTTTACTACTCTGGTTTTTACAGTAATAACAGGGTTATGTGTTATTATTGCTAATGATTTCTTTCCTAGAGAAATTAATAAAATGTACAGAACGATTGGTGCATATAAAGATTCAATAGGATATAAACTTGGATACAGGAAAGAAAAAACCGATAATCAGAACGTAAAGAAGCTTGCTGCAAATAAGTTTTATCAGGATTATCTCTTCTTATCTAAATTGAAATCTAGTTAAAACGTGATAATAGGTTTTACAGGTGGAATTGCAGTGGGGAAGAGCTTTGTAGCCAATTACTTTAAAAAATTTGGTGCTGCCATATTTGATGCTGATTCTGTTGTACATCAACTCTACAAGGAAGACACAAGATTAATAAGCTACGCGGAAGAAAATTTCCCTGAAGCAGTGGTAAATAATGAAATAGATAGGATAGCTCTATCTAAGTATTTCTTAGCACATGATGAGAATTGGATAAAGTTCCAGTCTTTGGTGCATTCTATCGTTTCACATAAGCTAGAACTCTTTATTGACAAAGAGAAAAACGACAATAAAAAACTCTTGGTTTTAGATATTCCGCTTTTATTGGAAGCAAAGCTTGATTCGTACTGCGACTTGATTATTTTTGTTCATGCAGATGATGCTGTGCAACAGCGAAGACTTAGTGAGCGCAATATTGACAAAGAAAAACTAGACTTAATTCTTAATACTCAGCTATCCATCGAAAAAAAAAGAGAGCGAAGTAATTTTACCATCGATACCAGTGTAAGCAAAGAACACGTTCTTTCTCAAGTAAAAGAGATAGTTAACATGCTAACGTGAAAACTTATGTTCTTTACCATGTATAAGGTTAGCAATATTTTTATGGTGCTTCAAAAAAATTAGTATTGCTAAAATTGATAGAGCTAAGAATGAATCCCTTTGAAGAAATAAGGATGATATAGCAGCCATTGTAATTGCAGTTAATGAAGCCAGAGAGGAATATCGAAAGGTAAAGAATATTACCAGCCAAGTAAATATGAACACTAATGTTACAGGTACATTAAATGCTATCAGCACTCCTAGGGTTGTTGCAACTCCTTTACCTCCACTGAATTTTAGCCATATAGGAAACATGTGGCCTAAAACTGCTAAAATAGCAGATGCATATATGTACAAATTATCACCATTACATTTAAAAAACTGTTGTGCAATATAAACTGCAATAAACCCTTTAAAGGAATCCAGCAATAGCGCTAAAGCAGCAAGCGCTTTATTCCCTGTTCTTGCAACATTTGTAGCGCCGATATTTCCCGACCCCACTTCTCTTAAATTTATACCTTTTATCTTTGCGATAATTAAACTAAACGGTATTGAGCCTAATATGTAGGATAATATAAGAATTACATATTTTTCCATTATATACACATCCTTGGTGTCATTTTAGTGGGAGTTGTCATCCGAGCGCCCCCCCTTTGCTATCCCAGTGTCAAGCACTGGAATGACACCATTGTATAGCTACACACTCTAATTAACCCTGTTATCTTTCAGCCTTCCTAGGTAGCACTTAACTTCATTGTGGATTTTATTGCTAAACAATATAAGTGCTGTCATGTTAATCAGAGCTAAACAAGAGAATAAAGTTCCCCCTATATTTGAAATAGTCATTATATCCCTAGATAAACCTGAGAAAAATGCTACAACCACTACCGCCATGCGATATAATACAACACTTTTTGCACCAAATAAATATAACCATCCCATTTCACAGCAATACACAAATGAAATTACTGAAGAAAATGCGAACAAAGGTGCTGCGATTGTTAAAAGTATAGGAAACCAAGGAGAGACTGTCTCAAATGCCTTTTGGGTAATTAATATTCCCTCACCAGAGCTCGTTTGATATGCACCAGTGATGACTATTGTTATTCCCGTTAAACAGCAAATTAACATAGTATCAAAGCACGGCTCTATCATAGCAACAAGCCCAGTTCTTACTGGTTCTTTATCTTTAACAGCCGCGTGTGTAATTGCAGCAGAACCAACACCGGCTTCACTAGCAAAAATTGCTCTCTTAATTCCCGCAACAAACGCACCTACCACTCCTCCACCAACAGCATCGAAATCTATCATGCTAGAAAATAATATCTTAAACGCATTACCAAAGTTATGAATGTTGAAAATAATAATTGTAATACAACTAAGAATGTATATAAGTGACATGATTGGTACTAATGCAGAAGACACTACTGCTATTCTTTTAATTCCTCCAATAATCACTAAAGCAAGCAATGCAGAGATTATTGCAGAAAGAAACCAAGGGTGGCTATCTACCCAATCTGAATGACCAGATAAGATTGAAACCATTTGATTAGTTTGAAATGCTACACTTCCACCAAGGCCCGACAATATAAAAAACACCGCATAAACTGCAGCCAAAACAATACCAAGTTTTTTTAACCCAAACTCTTCCAAGCCGTTTCTTATATATTGAAAAGGACCACTAAATAATTGCTCCCGACCCTCCGTTCTGTGCCTAAATGCTAATGTTACCTCGGCAAATTTTGCTGACATACCAAAAAAGCCTGTGATCATCATCCATGGAACTGCTCCTGGCCCTCCCATGGAAACTGCAATTGCAACACCTGCAACAGTTCCAAGGCCCACTGTGCTGGAAAGAGCAGTTATAAACGCCTGAAAATGTGTGATGTGACCATCGTGATGATCTGTGTCATATTTGCCACATAAAATAGCAAATGCATGCTTCAACATTCTGATGTTGAGAAATTTAAAACGGATAGTTAAAAATACATAACCAAATGCTAGCAGAAGTATTATAAATGGTATGTGAAAAACCTTGAAAAACAGTACTTCATCCATGAAAGTACTTACCCCGTTTAATACCACATCACAACTTTCACAAAAATCTGTAGCATACACGTTATTAAAAAATAGACAAAATAACACTATATAAAGCAATCTATAAATCATTTAGCACCTTTTAGAACTGTAAAAAGAATCTATCGCACTTAAGATTTTTCCCCTCAGTAAATATATTGCAACAGCATTTGGAATCATTAGACACATAAATAAACTGTCACCTAAACAAGATATAAACTCTATATTTTTTGACATGCAGCTAACATACACTGAAACAACTATAAAAATTTGAAATAATATCAGTACTTTTTTACTATCAAATAAGTACAGCAAAGCAACTTCACAGTAGTAACAATAAGCAATTATTGTTGAAAATGCAAAGGAAAACATTATTAGCGGAAAAACAGATTTGCTAAACAATGGCAAAGCTGTTGAAAATATTGAACTGATTAAGGTAATATCACCAACATTTTCAGTATTATGCATACCAGTGATTATTATTACTATACCAGTCAAAAATGAGATTAATATTGTATCTATAAACGGTGCAATCATTGCAACACAACCAACTTTAATTGGATCTTTCTCTTTGACAGCTGAGTGTGCTATAGCTGCTGTTCCAGTGCCTGCTTCATTAGCAAATACTGACCTTCTCACCCCGGCTATTAACCCGCTCAATATCCCTCCGCTTATAGCTGATTTATTGAAAATATCTTGGAATATTATCGATAAAGCATTCATCAAATTACTTCCATTCAAACAAATTACATATATGCACATGGCTATGTATAATATTATCATAACTGGAGCTAACCCTGTTGATACAAAAGCAATACGTTTTATTCCTCCAAGAATTACTATTAGAACAAGCAGTGATATAATAATAGATGCGTTGTATTCAAAAAGGCTGCTTGATAATGCTGCTATTTGATTTGCTTGAAATGGTATGCCACCCAAAATCATAGCAATTAGAAGCATAACAGCATATATAAATGCAAGGACTTTGCCAGTTTTTACAAATCCAATTTTTGCGATCCCGTGTTTCATGTAATAAAAAGCTCCGCCAGTTGTACTTTTGGCGCGATAGGTAAATGCAAGCACTACTTCAGCAAACTTTATTGACATACCAAGTATTCCAGTTACTATCATCCAAAAAATTGCACTGGGCCCCCCTATTGTTATGGCAATTGCAACTCCAGATATTGTCCCAAGACCAACTGTTCCCAAGATAACCGTTGCAAATGCTTGAATGTGAGTAATTATGCCACTATGACCATTGCATTTTAGGTTAAGTAGTGTCTTTATTCCATATTTGAACAGCCGAAAGTTAATAAACTTAAACCGAATTGTACAGAAAACCCCAGTTGCAATTACCCAAATTATTATGAAAGGAATATTGAATATCTTTACATATAATAATGAGTTTAACACAACTAAGGACTTTAAATCTTAATACTACTTATAAAACGGAAATAGTCTAATAATTTCCTTTTCACTTCTAGTCCGTTGTGCAATACTGCATAAACAGAGATCTAATTATATTTGCTAAAAGTGGTATACAAGAATAGCTATAGACATCTGCTGTAAAAATTAGCTATAATCTAGTGGGGGTCTGTTTTATGCGTTATGAGTTAAGTCAAATTTCCCGAGCGATAATTTCTAGTCAAGGGAATCGCCTCTGTCATTTTTGTTGAAATTGATACGTGATGCCCACCTTAACTTCAGGTCTCAGGAATCTACTAAGGCTAACGGTAGATACGGATCCTCCTCTTTTAATTAATCTAAATTTATGCTCAATAAATATAGAGAGGAAGGTATTTTTCTCTGTTCTCCTCAAGAGGCTTTTCAAATTGTAATTGATGTCGAAAAATATCCTGATTTTGTTCCTTGGTGCAAAGCAGTTTACATAAAAGAAAAGACAAATAATAAAATGATTGTTGATTTGCTCGCATCTTTCCATGGAATTAAAGGAAGTTACACTTCAGAAGTAACTTACTTGCCTCCAAGTGAAACAAGTGAAGGCTGGATCAAAGCTATATCATCAAATGGAATATTTAAGCACCTCTATAACAAATGGCAGTTTATTCCTATAGATGCAAATAACACTATGGTAAAATTTTACATAGAATTTGAGTTTAAATCTCGCTCATTTTCAACGCTGCTAAATTCAGTGTATAAATATACGCAGAGTAAAATAATCGCTGCGTTTAAAGATAGAGCCACTAAGCCTTGACACTATAGGTGAAAATACATAAATTTTTTAGTAAGTTAAGTATTTATTATTGTAATGATTTTTAGACTATTGCTTTTATTGATTTTCGTTAGCGTGAACGCTAATGCAGTTAATACTAAAGCAAAAATTGCTGAAGTTACATCAGAAGAGCTACTATCACCACTACCTGGTGACAAATTGTTAGGTGATCCAAAAGCACCAATTTTAATGATAGAATATGCTTCACTAACTTGCTATCACTGCTCTCTCTTTCATAAAGATATCTTTCCTCACCTGAAAAGGAAATATATAGATACAGGTAAAATGTTATATATATTTAGGCACTTTCCTTTGGATTATCGAGCACTGAAGGCCGCAATGTTAAGTTATTGCTATGAAAAGCAGGAGGATTATTTTAATTTCAATAAAGCTGTTTTTAACTCTATAGAATCATGGAATTATTCTAATCTCAGTGATTTGACAGTATTGCAAAGAGTTGCTGCTTTAAGCAACTTAAAGCAAAGTGCATTTAATCAATGTATTAATGATAAAGATATAATGGATAAAATCATAAATGATAAATCACTGGCAATTAATAAATTGGGCATTACGGCTACTCCTATCTTTTTTATCAAACCTAACGATGGTAGGTCATATAACAACATTAAACATGAAGGTTACAGAAAGCTAAGATACTTCACTAATGTGATAGATGAATTATATAAAAGAACCTCTCTTCTGTAAAGAAAGTAAATGTTAGTAAAGTGTTTGCAAAGGGCTACCAGTAATTATATTGATCTGATTTAGTACTTTATTGGCAGGAGTGAAATAATTTTCTATAAATTCTTTATATATAGCTGTTAATTTGTTTATATCATTTACTAATATACTCTCATTTACCTGATGTGCAGTTTTATTGACCATACCAAACTCAATTACCGGACAGACATCTTTTATAAATGCAGCATCGGATGTACCACCACTTGTACTAAGCACAGCATCAATATTAGTCTCTTTGTGTATTGCATCAATCATGATATCAATATTTCGATCTGGAGTAGATAAGAAAACATCCCTACTATTCTTCATAGAAAGCTTATAATCATCAGTAACACTAGAACATATTTCATTAATAAGTTCACACAAATCATCAGGTGTTTGTATGTTATTATAGCGAATATTGAAGCGTGCACTTGCCGAACCAGGTATTAGATTATCAGTACTATTTCCAACATCAACAGTGGTAACTTCACAATTTGAAGGTTGGAAGTGCTCATTACCATTATCAAAGGTAGTGTTTTTTATCTTATCTAATATTGTTATCATTTTATCTATAGGATTATCAGCCAGGTCTGGGTAAGCAACGTGCCCTTGCTTTCCGTAGCATATTAATTCAAATGTTGCAGAACCACGTCTGCCTATTTTTATGGTATCACCTAATCTCTTATTGCTGGTTGGTTCAGCAACTACACAATAATCTATCTTTTTGTGTTTACTTTCCATCCATTCTAAAACAGCTTTTGTGCCATATTCTTCTGTACTTTCTTCAGCACTTGTAATCAATGCACTCATTGAACCATTAAATTCGAATTTCTCTGCAACTAGATTCACCATAGCAGCAATAAATGCAGCCACTCCACTTTTCATGTCAGCCGCTCCTCTTCCATATAGCATTCCGTCTCGAATGTCTGGCTTAAATGGATTGGATATCCAATCTTCTAATCGACCTGGTGACACAACATCAACATGTCCAGCAAAACATAAGTTTGGCACTCCATTTACATATTTCGCATAGAGATTTTTAACCTTGGTGCCATTATCACCAAACTCCAAGACTTGACAATCAAAGCCACCTTTTGTGAGAATTTTTGCTATGTATTCTATTGCTCCACCATCTCTTGGTGTTATACTCTCAAAGGAGATAAGTTCCTTTGTTAGCTTTACAGGGTCAATTTTCATGTTAATTTTGAGATAACATTACTCTATTGTAAACATTCTATGGATTATTTAAAACAAATATTATTCCCGCTAAAGGAGAAAGCGACAACAGCAAGGTAAAAATCGATGAAAATAGGTAATAATAAGCAAGAAAAGCCTTTCGTAGTTTATAAAAACATTAGGCTTCTCTATTTATTATCTTCTTTACTGTCTATATCTTGATAATCAGAATCTACCACCTTTTCCTTATCATCTGCTGCTGTAGAGCTTTCTTCTGTTTGTTGTTGCTGAGATTCTTTATACATAGCTTCCCCAAGCTTCATAGACACCTGAGATAAGTTATTAACCTTTTGCTGTATTGAATCGGTATCATCAAGATTATCAGATTGACTAGCTTCCTTCAGTTCATTTAATGCATTTTCAATTGCAGATTTATCATCTTCTGGAACTTTATCGCCATATTCTTTCAAAGATTTTTCTGTAGAGTGAACTAAACTATCAGCTTGGTTCTTCACTTCAATGAATTTTTTACGCTTATCATCTTCTTGTGATTTTTCCTCAGCTTCCTTCACCATACGATTGATTTCTTCATCAGATAATCCGCCTGAAGATTGGATACGTATTTTTTGTTCCTTTCCAGTGGCTTTATCTTTTGCAGAAACATGTACTATTCCATTTGCATCTATATCAAATGTTACTTCAATCTGCGGCACTTCACGTGGAGCGGGAGGTATCCCCTCCAGACTAAACTGGCCAAGCAGCTTATTGTCAACAGCCATCTTTCTTTCACCTTGATGAACTTTTATAGTTACGGCTGTTTGACTGTCTTCTGCTGTTGAAAATACCTGAGATTTTTTAGTAGGAATTGTAGTGTTACGCTCGATAAGCGGGGTAAACACTCCACCTAATGTTTCAATACCAAGAGAAAGTGGTGTTACATCAAGTAATAATACATCTCTCACATCACCTTGAATTATACCAGCTTGGATCGCAGCTCCAATTGCTACTACTTCATCAGGATTTACTCCTCTGTGTGGATCTTTGCCAAAGAACTCCTTAACTTTTTCTATTACTTTTGGCATACGAGTCATACCGCCAACAAGTACTACTTCACCAATCTTATCTGCTGATAAACCAGCATCTGCAAGAGCTTTTTTGCAAGGGGCCATAGTTCTTTCAATCAGATCATTTACTAAACTTTCAAGTTTTGCCCTTGTTAATTTAATGTTTAAGTGCTTTGGACCACTCGCATCAGCTGTAATGAATGGCAGATTTATCTCAGTTTCCATTGCACTTGATAATTCAATTTTTGCCTTTTCAGCAGCTTCTTTGATCCTTTGCATTGCCATTGGATCATTTTTCAGATCTATTCCACTACTTTTCTTGAATTCATCAAGAAGATGGTTCATTACTGCGTTATCAAAGTCTTCACCACCAAGATGAGTGTCTCCATTCGTAGCTTTTACTTCAAACACTCCATCACCTATTTCAAGTATTGAAACGTCAAACGTACCACCTCCAAGGTCATACACTACTATTGTGTGCCCGTGCTTCTTATCAAGACCATAAGCAAGTGCTGCAGCCGTTGGCTCATTTACTATTCTGAGCACATTTAATCCAGCAATTTTTCCTGCATCTTTTGTTGCTTGACGTTGAGAGTCATTAAAATATGCCGGTACTGTTATCACAGCATCCTTTACTTCTTCACCAAGGTAAGCTTCTGCTGCTTCTTTCATATTTTGTAGTATAAATGCACCAATTTGGCTAGGAGAGTATTCTTTATTGTCGCTAGTTTTGACCCATGCATCACCACTTTTCGCTGCAAATACTTTGTATGGTACATTCAGATTTTTCATTTCAGGATCGCTATTTTTACGTCCTATCAATCTCTTGGTAGCAAAGAAAGTGTTACTTGCATTGGTAGTGGCTTGCCTTTTTGCTGGAGAGCCAATCAACCTTTCGCCTGATGAAGTGAACGCAACTATAGATGGAGTTGTTCTTGCTCCTTCTTTATTTTCTATTACTTTGGTATCTTTACCCTGCATTATTGCAACGCAAGAGTTTGTTGTCCCAAGATCTATACCTATTGCTCTTCCCATAACGAATACTCCCTTATGAATGTTATCTAATATGAAAATATATAAGTATTGAGCTTGTTAATTACAAGACCCTTTAGGAAAAGTTACACGGATTATATGTATTATTTTTCACACTCCTCATAAGAAAAAAGCAAATCCTCCGAGGCATAATGCATAACTAGCATTCTAATCTTCTTCCCATTAGTAAGATGCAGTATACCATTATATGACTCAAGTAATTTTCTAAACAATTTGTGCCTTTGGTTAACAATAATATGAAAATCTTCCTCCTTTAAAAGCTTTTTAGACTCAAATAGATAAAGCATGATTTCGTGATAAGTTGGATAAGATGCAAGAAATTCTGGAGTAAATTGAAAGACTTTTACAAAAGCATTATTATAAAACTTCAATTTTTGATTTTTACTGTATATTGCTATAGCAATTGATAGTTCTTCAAGTAGATTTTTCTGCATAGCAAAATAATCATTTAACTCAGCATGTAATTTTTCTTCATTGCTGACGTCTGTTCCATATACTACCATCGCTCCAGAATCTTGCACTGGAATTTTAGTAAAATCGAAAATTTTTCGCTCACTATTGCAGGTTATAACGTGTCTTCCTGACTTACCACTATAGATACTAGTGGTGATGGCTGTTTTTTGAGAGCTATTTATGTATTTATCATAGAACAAATTATAAAACTTGACTTTTTTGTGCTTGTTATATTTTAGCACTGGAAATGGTAAAGAATTAAAAACTTCCTCATAGTTTTTTACTTCTTTTGTAAGTTTATTATTCTCTAATTCAAGTCCGTTAGCCCTTATTTTATAGTCTGAAATATTTCTTATCCACAGCAGTACACCAATTACATTATTAAAATCATTTATTATACTCCTCCCATAGCATATACAATAAACTTCGCCATCTTTTGATTTCAAATCTAAAGCAAAAGACTTATTTATCTCTTTTGCTTCATTGAAATTTTTGACTAAAGCTTCTGATTGCTCAAAGAAATTCACAAATTCACTAAATGAGTAAAATACAGTGTTAAGCAAGATCAGTAAGTTGGGAGAAAATGTTTCTATACGTTTCTTTGCATCCCAAATATAAAATCCATCGTCTATAGTGTCGATTAAATTATTGATGATAATATTCTGGTGTTGTAAATTTCTAATTTTATTTAGAGTTTTTAACTTAGAATAAGAAAGATAAAACAATATCAGAACTAATACCAAAACTATTTCATACAGAAAAAACATGGTGCTTTTAAAATAAAGGTAAAAATTTTAAGCAAAATTGTGCATAAATTATGCCGAAGAGGTATACAAATAGAGATTACCCAACATTTGGAACCCTAACCTCTTATAAAGATTAACTGAAGGCTTCATACAATGCGCTATTATATGCTTACATTTAAGCCGTTGCGCTAACTTTATCCTTTCTAAAATCATTTGAGTACCCACCCCCCTATTTCTATACTTTGATAAAACACCGTCACTGTAAAAACCAGCCACACCATCTTGAACGTAAAGACCACACGTGCCAACAATTTCACCATTTAGTGTTACAAGAAAAAATTTTAATCCTGAGTTTTCATAATCATAATTTGATAATCCGCGAAAAAATGTACTAACAATTCCAATATTGTGATAAAAAATTTTAGAAGTGTGTAAATCCAGCTGCTCCAATAATTGGTGATTATTTACGATTTTTAATTCCATATTTGCAATAACATCATTTGGCAAAAAATAATTTTTTATATTTAATAGAGCTTTCTTTGGTGTACTAGCATGATCTATCTCATTTTTTTCTAAAATATTTCTTATTGTAGCATGCGAATTTACTACCCATGTTGCTTCTACGCTTCTTGCTTTAAGGTAATCTAAAGTTTTTTGTGCAGATAGCTCAGTACATTGGTCTTTACAAAACACAAAATTAAATAGCGATTCTTTAGTACCATTTATTACAAATACAATATCATCAAATTCATCATGCACTTCCCATTCGGATAAATTTACCGTATAAAGTATATAATCTTGAAGATTTTGAGTAACTAAATCAGAGTGACGAAGCTGCATACAATGACAATAAACAATACAAAGCTCCTACAAAAGCACAAGCCAAAATTGCAGCTATAATATCATCTAGCATAACACCTAGAGGACCTTTGGTATTTTTATCGATCAAATTTATAGGCCACGTTTTTATTATATCAAAAAATCTAAAGGAAAGAAAGCACAACAACAGTAAGAAATAATCATCTTTGTAATTGCTAAACAACACCGAAGCTAAAAGTATTGTAAGCAGCTGACCAACCACTTCATCAATTACAACTTCTTTTGGGTCCTGCGAAGTTTGATAATGCTTTACATAGTTACCAGTAGACCATAATCCAACCACAAATAAAAAAGAAATAATTGCCGCACCTAAAATTTTGTTGCTCAATATAACAGGAGCAAGAGGAAGAGAAGCTAAGCTACCTACGGTACCTGGCATTTTGGTTGCTGTGCAAGACAACCACCAGGTTGATATTAGTTTATATATAAATTTCATAATACATTAAATTAACTTGTAAAAACAGATATAGTATCCTCTATAGAAGCATTTTCATATAACAATTTATATACTGCTTCACATATAGGCATCTTGATCTTTAATTTCTCTGCTAAATTAAAGGCAGACTGAGCAGTGCTAAAACCCTCAATTACCGATTTACCCTCCAACAAAACTTGCTTAATATCACAGCCATCACCTATTTTAAATCCAAAAGACAAGTTTCTTGAATTCAAGGATGTGCAAGTCATAACTAAATCACCCAAACATGATGGTCCCAGTAGCGTATCTATGTTTACATTGTTGTTATCAACTTTTACTGAGTATAAAGTCTTAATTTCATTCATACACTTTGTAATCAATGCTGCATGAGCATTAAACCCGAGCTTTTTACCTAAAATGATTCCACATGCTATAGCAAAAACATTTTTTAATGCTGCACAAATTTGCACCCCTATAACATCATTACTGAAATTTAATGTAATGTCTTTCTGTTTTAATTCCGATATTAACTTTAAACCTAACGTGTCATCTTGGCAAGCAAGAACCATCGTATATGGTAATTTTTTTGCAACTTCTATAGCAAAGCTAGGACCGGAAAAGATAGCAACTGGATTGCTAGGGAAAGTTTCATTTACTACTTCACTTGGCAA
Organism: Wolbachia endosymbiont of Ctenocephalides felis wCfeT; assembly: GCF_012277295.1. Classification (NCBI taxonomy): domain Bacteria; kingdom Pseudomonadati; phylum Pseudomonadota; class Alphaproteobacteria; order Rickettsiales; family Anaplasmataceae; genus Wolbachia; species Wolbachia endosymbiont of Ctenocephalides felis. Next base: position 345,147 of record NZ_CP051156.1, on the reverse strand, counting down.
TTTTAGTGTATTTTTTTCTATTCCCTTGCAAGCTAAAATGATGGCTACGTCTTTTTTCAGATTGTAGTTATGTAGTTGCTGACACACTTCGCGTAGAGACTGAGTAGGAACAGCAAGAATCACCATTGAAGCGTCAATTGCATCTTCAATAGCCAATTTTATTGATACATTATCAGAAATGAAACAACCAGGCAATTTATCACTTTCTCTTTTTTCACTAATTGATTTAAATGTAGTGTCATTACGGGTCCATAGAGTTATATTTTGTTTATTACTTAATGAAATTGCAATCGCTGTACCCCATGCACCAGCACCTAAAATTGATATCACCACAAACATTACCAAAGTATTACTTATATTTTAAGACTAAAGGACAAGTAAATTAAAAACATGATATAAATATAGTTAAATATTTATTAACATAAGTATTATTGTAGCAATAACAATTTTAATTCAATATTTACTAAAAATAGTGTTATTATTATGGTATATGATATATCTATTATATTTTTATATAATTTTGGAATGGTATTTTTACTGTTAATTAATAATTATTAAGTGTAATTTTGATCATTTGTTAATAAAGATTTGATTTGTTACTTTCCTTAGTTATATATATTACTAAAATTATAAATTATTTTATGGGGTGTAAAATATGCGTATATTATTAATTGAAGATGATCAAGTGAGTGCAAAAACTGTCGTGAATGCTTTAACTTCCGACGGGCACTTTTGCGACGTTGTAACTTCTGCACAGGATTATAACAATAATATGGTTTCTTCAAATGGAGACTATTATGATTTAGTTATTCTGGATATACACTTACCTGGTGATATTGACGGATATGACATATTGTTAAGATTAAGAAGTGCGAAAATTAAAGTTCCGGTCTTAATTCTATCATGTATGTCTGCTGTTAATCACAAAGCTAAAGGGCTCGGGTATGGTGCTGATGATTATCTGACTAAGCCATTTCATAAAAGCGAGCTACTTGCTCGTATTAAGGCTATAGTGCGTCGTACTAAAGGTCATCCTGAATCAGTGATCAGAATCGGCAATATCGAAATCAACTTTGATCATCGAGTTGTCACAGTAAAAGGTAAGACAGTGCATCTTACCAACAAAGAATATTCTATGATAGAATTATTGGCATTACGTAAAGGTACAGTATTAACGAAGGAAATGTTCTTGAACCATCTTTACAATGGTCTGGACGAGCCTTCAGATAATAAAATAGTTGATGTCTTTATGTGTAAGTTGCGTAAAAAACTTGAAAGCGCTAATGATGGAAAAAGTCATATAGAAACTGTTTGGGGCAGAGGATATATTCTGAAAGAATATATTGACGACGAAGAATACTCCGGCGTTAATATAGGCGAAAGTAGTGGTGGCTATCAAACAGAACAAGTAAAGGATAACGCATGATAAACAATGGTGGCTTATATTGATCTTAGGTGAAGTATAAGCCAGGTTCTGTTTATGTAGCTATTTATCTGGAATAAATATTACCATTTACTTCGTGCGATTTACCCGAGTAGATATGAGGAAAACATAAGGCCTACTCTTATTTAATCTTGCTCCTAGTGCTGGTTACTCAACTATCAATGTTACCATTGCTATGGTGCGCTCTTACCGCACCTTTTCACCCTTACCTAAAAACATTAGGCGGTAATTTTCTGTAGCCCTATAACTAGAGTTACCTCCGGCGGATGTTATCCGTCACTATTTTTCCTTGGAGCCCGGACTTTCCTCTGTTATGCCTACCGCACAACAGCAGCTACTTACTTCACCTAAGCATTATATTAGCACGAAAACTATAAGAACAAAATAATTTTTTAGATTCGTTACATACTATCCGCAAAGCAATATTTCATCTATTCTAGAGTAAGGTCTAAAATGTCATATCCCCCGCAACAAGTAATTTATTACTCTCTGTTAATCTTCCACCACTCTCTTGAAGCAAAAGCCTGCCAATTAGAGCCTTATACCTGTTAATTCCAGAATAAATTATTCCACTATACCTTCCTGCAGCAAGATAAGCAAAGCCCAAAAGTGTTGAACCGATAGAACGTATATTATTATTGCCTGGCTGTAGTTTATTGAGTAGATTGCCACTTACATCTATTAAACCACTTTCACGGTTTTTCATGCGCAGTTTTATGTGACGGAGTTTAAAATCTTCAAGAAAAGCACCTTTCTTTTCTTCTGCCCAAAAAGTTTCTTTTAGAGCCGGAGCTTCAATCACAACTGCTATAACTCTATTTTTGTGAATCAGGCACACTGATACTGCAAAATAAACCATGCAGCTAGAAAAATTTTCTCTAGCTTCTATAGGCATAATAAACCAAGTGTAACCATTTTCATCTTCCTTTATTTCTTGGTCAATATCATCCTCAAAAATAAAACCATAATCTGGCTTATAATTATGTAAATAATAATGTATTGTCTTTTTAGATTTTAAATAAGCTTTATTAATAAAATCCGCTGATTTAACACTAGAGATCTGTAACTCATTAAAATCACGCATAAGCTGTTTTGAAGCATTGCGCACAGAGTCAAGCATCACATTAATTCTTGGTGATGAGATAGACATCTTTTTATTCTTTTACTCGTTCGTAATAGCTATCGTCAGGAGTATAAACTACAATTTTATCCTCTTCTTTGATAAACTGAGGTACACTAACACGCATCCCATTTTCAAGAATTGCAGGCTTATAAGAGGAAGTGGCGGTTTGCCCTTTAATCACGGACTCTGTTTCCCTTACAGTAAGTGTTACGTAGTCAGGCACATGTGCGGAAATTATTTTATCTTGATAGGTCACTACCTTAACTATCATGTTGTCTTGTAAATAAATTTTTTTATCTCCTAATAACTCTAAATTTATAGTAATTTGCTCATAATTGCCTGGATGCATGAGACTGACAATATTTCCTTCGGTAAAGAGGTAAGTGTACTCCTCTTCATCTAAAATAGCCCTTCTAATCGTTGCATCAGAACGAAATCTCTCATAATGTTTTGAGCCAGTTTTAATGTTTTTCATTTCAGCTTGTATATATGCACCACCTTTACCAGGTTGAGTATGCATAATACTTACAACTAAAAACAACCCACCATTATGCTCCAATACTTGGCCAGGTCTAATATCATTAGCTCTTTCTGCCATAACTACATTTTAATTACTGCATAATTATAAATAGCTTTATGATAAATATCAAAGCCTTTATTCATCAAGAGCACTGTTAGCACAGTGTTTGTACAGTTGTAACTGAAATGGTATAAATAACTAGTTTATACCATTAGATCTAATGAAAAAGGCGGTTATTTTACTTAATCTCGGTGGGCCTGACTCACTGGATGCAATTCGTCCTTTTTTATTCAATCTTTTTTGCGATAAAAGAATAATTAACTTACCGAATCCCTTCCGGTTCCTTCTAGCAAAACTCATATCTTCAAAACGCGAAAAAACTGCACGAGAAATATATAAACGAATTGGAGGTAAATCGCCAATTTTAGAAAACACAAAAGCACAGGCTGAGGCACTTGAGCAAGAGATTAACAAACTTTGTCACCAGAGTAGCCTGACACTGGGATCTAGAAATAAAAATCTGGCTCCAGTGTCATGCGTTGAAAAATTTACTAAAGTTTTTGTCTGCATGCGCTACTGGCATCTATTTGCTAGTGAAGTCGTGGAAAGTGTAAAACAGCTTGATCCTGAAGAAGTAATTCTGCTGCCCTTATATCCTCAGTATTCAACAACAACAACCCTATCATCTATTGAAAACTGGCAAAAACATGCTAGAAAACATGGCTTAAAGTGCAGTACAAAAATAATTAACCATTATTATGACAATAAAAACTTCATTGCAGCTCATGCTAGCCTGATAGCTAAGCACTATAAACTGGCCAGCAAAATTGATAAACCAAGAGTCTTGTTTTCAGCACACAGTCTTCCCTTGAGCGTAATTAAAAAAGGCGATCCTTACGCTAAGCAGGTAGAAAAAAGCGCAGAGCTAATAGTGAAAAAGTTAGCAATCAAAGACCTCGATTGGTCCATATGTTATCAGAGCAAAATTGGTCCTGTAAAGTGGCTAGAGCCAAGCACTGAAAGTGAATTATTACGCGCAAAAATGGATGATGTACCTGTAGTCTTATCACCTATATCTTTCGTTTCTGAACATTCTGAAACACTTGTAGAACTTGATATTGAATACAAAGCAATTATCAAAGATGGATATTACTTCCGTGTACCAACCCTTAGAACTGACCCATTATTCATAAAATGTTTAGCAGATTTATGTGCCTAATAAAGGCTTGTCTGCTAGGTTTTTATGTGTTAACATCCATGGAGAATTAGTATAAAATTAACTGTTTTATGCCAAGTAGATTAAAAAATAAATTAAATAGCGTTCTCCCACAATCTACTGATAAAAACAAAGATACTAATATAGTGTGGAGGAGATCACAACCAAGCAATGAACTTCTCAGTATATATATATGGATTCATCTCCTTTTTAATTACACATATAAGACCCGCAACCGAGAGATTAATCCTAGAAAAGTCATTCGCTTTTCACTGGGATTAACAAGACTAAACTTATGAATTGTACTGCAATTTTCCTGTGACTTCATTGATAGCTATAGGCATATTATTTCTAATATACGCAATATTATTGCATGTATTAGAGCTCTAACAACAATACTATACATTCTTCATGTAGCATGTAATTTAGCTGGATATAAGTCCGAAGCAAAAGAAAAATCAGACAGGAAAAAAAGCAAGATTGAAATACAACTGGTATTTGTAGATGATTTAATTGGATTAGAGGATACTACGTTTGAAGTATTGAAGCTGACAAAAAGTATCCATTCAGGTGTATGGCTTAAGAAGCAATAGCCAGTAGGTTTTGAAAAGGATTTAACTTCTTTTGCCTCCAAGTCAAGTACAATGAAATTATCCTCTCAAGAAACATATTTCCCCGTTTCGATTGTGTAAAATATGAAACTTTTCGGTAAACAACGTAATGCCGAATCTGTCGCTCAGCATAGTTGTTTGTCAGTGGAATATTTTCTGGATCGTCCAAAAATTTCCACATCATCAGATCCGATTTCATGATATTTTTTGCTACTCGAGACGCTCCAATTGCCTCGGGTAAATTTGATATATTCTTTAAGTAATATCTCGTTCGCTTGCATAATTTTCTTGCTCTTCTTATGAACCTTAATGTGTCTATTTCATCCTTTAACAGAGCTTTTTTCAATGCAAATAATTCAGTAGCAACATTCCTTAAATAATACCCCAAAACTTTCACTTCGCTATTCCAACTATGAGACAACCTTTCAAAATCTCTTGCTAAATGTGCCCAACAGACCTGCCTTTTCTTGCTGGAAAAGTAGTTGTAAGCTGCATATCTGTTGGTCACTACTAGGTTGTTATTCTTTCCAAATTTACTATTTTCCAGGACTTTCATCCCTCTTGACTCTGTCAATTTGATCACACTTCCTATTTTGCTCGCAAACATCCAGCACCAGCCCTGTTTACCTTTGTTGTAATGGCTAGTTTCATCGATATGTAAAATTTTGCTCTTGCTTACCTCTTCCTCAATTTGCTCATATGCTTCTTGGCATTTTTCTGCCACTCTAGCCTCGCTATTTGATACACTACCGACGCTGATATCCAGGTTGAAAATGTCCTTTATAAGAAGGTGTCTGCAAACTCAAGAATTAGCTAATTTAGTAAGCATAATAGTAGTCATATTAAAGAAAATATTGGTTTCCGAAGTTTGAGGAGAATGCTCATAATCCTTACTCATACGCCTAAAATTGGAAAGCCAAGCAAAAGTTCTTTCAACAATCCAACGCTTCGGTATAACCTCAAATCCCGCAATATTAGGAGCTTTTTTTGCTATTGTAAATAAACATCCTGTTTTTATTAAGCATCTGTTTTTAAGGTTACCTGTGTATCCTTGATCAGCAAAAAACCTCTGTAATGTTGGTATTTTTTGTTTTGCTTTTACCAGAAGATCTAAAGCTCCCTCGCGGTCTTGGATGCTTGCACTGTGTACATCTGCCGTAATCACGAGTCCTAGCGTGTCTACAATAATATGCCGTTTTCGACCTTTTATTTTCTTGCCAGCATCGTAACCTCTGGCCCCCCTTTTTGAGTCGTTTTTACTGATTGGCTGTCAATTATTCCAACTGATGGTGTGGCTCTTTTACCAACTACCTCCCTTACTTTTTTTACTAAAATATCGTGTATTTCTTGCCATTTTCCAGTGTTTTTTAGTCGTGTGTTCCAACTGTAAATTGTCTTCCATGGTGGGAAATCCTTAGGTAATTGTCTCCATTGGCAGCCTGTTCTCATTACGTACCTTATTGCATTAATAATTGTTCTAATATCGTGTTTTCTTGGTCTACCTGTCTTTTTTGGCTCAAAATATGGCTTTAAAATTTCCCATTCACTGTCTTTTATGTCACTTGGATACATGTTAAAGTTATCCTTGTATCACATAATTGTCCTTTTTTCTACTTTTCTACATACTTTGCAGACACCTTCTAATATTTGCCACTTCTTTTTTCGAATTCTTGTAAAATCCACTTAATGCTGTAATTACTGACTTAACTCTTGGACCAAATGTGTCCGCAGTTACTCCTTCTTGTAGCTTGCTACTTTTTCTTTTTCCACATCTTTTGCAACGTCCATGCTCTAGTTAATATTCAACTACATACGGCTTGATTTCCGGCAAATCGACCTTTTGATGAGTATACGGATCTTTTGATACCGCAATTTCTCCTCCGCACTCACACGTATTGGGCAGTTCTATTTTTACCATCTCATCTGCCTCCATTTTAGGGCGGTAACTGCCTTTATGTCCAACCTGTGCTCCTACTTTCCTGTCACTTTTTGGCTTATTTTCCCTCATCTTATATAATTCTTTGGAGCTTGGTATAGATGAATTTTTTGAATTTAAGCCAAGCCTTTCTTTTAACTCAGCGTTTTCGATCCTTAGCGCTTTATTTTCTGCTTTAAGCTCTTCTATTTTTGTTTCTAACTTTTCTATAGTCTGCTTAAACTTTCGCAAAATTCTAAAAGATCAACCATATTACCTCACAGCCACTCTAGTTTACCTTTTTAGCATTCCTTGTCTACTCTTTATTTTACCGCCCGGCTGAATGGATACTTCATATTTTACACAATCGAAACGGGGAAATATGTTTCTTGAGAGGATAATTTCATTGTACTTGACTTGGAGGCAAAAGAAGTTAAATCCTTTTCAAAACCTACTGTATTGCTTCTTAAGCCATACACCTGAATGGATACGAAAAAATTAATAATTTCTGCATCAAAACTTTCCAGAATTATACAGCTTTTACAGAAAAGGCTACCTATTTATCACTCTATTACTTGACCTTTGCAGGCCCTACTGATGAAATTAATCACTCAACTTTTCACTCAATACTAAGTTTGCTACATCAGGGTTTGCTTTTCCTTTTGTTTGTTTCATAACTTCACCAACAAAAAATCCATATAGTTTTGTTTTACCGCTCTTATATTCTTGAACTTTATCTTGATGGGTTTCAATAATTTCTTGAATGATTTCAGATATTTGACCCTTATCAGTTATCTGCTTAAGGCCCTGCTCTTCAATAATTTGAGATGCAGACTTACCAGTTTCAAACATACTATCAAGTATCTGTTTCGCAAGCTTAGCAGAAACTGTGTTATCCACAATAAAATCTAAAAGCTCAGACAACTCGCCTGCTTCTATCGGAGAATCAGTAATATTAATTCCAGCTTTATTCAAACGACCAAAAAGCTCAACAGTTAACCAAGTTACTGAGATTTTCGCTTCATGCCTTTTTATTAGTTCTTCAAAGTAATCAGCAATTGATTTGTCAGAAGTAATAACTTCTGCATCATATTCGTTAACACTTAACTTTTCAATATACCGCTGCTTTTTCTGCTCTGGCAACTCAGGTAAAGATGCTTTAATTGAGTCAATTTTCTCATCACTTATTTCAACCGGTAATAAGTCGGGCTCTGGAAAATATCTATAGTCACTTGCATCTTCTTTATTTCGCATCACTTTTGTTTTCTCTAAAGCAACATCAAACAATAGAGTATCCTGGCTTACTTCTCCTCCGCTTTCTAAAATTTCAATTTGCCTCTGTATTTCATAATCTATTGCTTGAACAATGTAACGTATTGAATTTAGATTTTTTATTTCACAACGAGTGCCAAATTCACTGCTGCCTTTTGGGCGGACAGAAACGTTTGCATCACAACGCAGTGATCCTTTTTCCATATCACCATCACATGAGCCGACATAACGTAAAATCTGCCTTAATTTTTTCATGAACTCCGCAACCTCTGCTGATGATCTAAGATCTGGCTCAGAAACAATCTCCATTAATGCAACACCTGCTCTATTTAAATCTATATATGTCTTGCTTTCTTCATGAACACTTTTCCCTGCATCCTGCTCCAAGTGAATCCTTCCAATTCTGATTTCTTTGTCGCCAATAAATATTTTGCCATTTTTTACAATCGGCTCAAAAAACTGCGTTATCTGATACCCTTGCGGTAAGTCAGGGTAGAAATAATTTTTCCGATCAAAGTAAGAATTTTTGTTAATTTCTGCAGATAGTGCAAGGCCAGTGCGTATTGCCTGCTCTATACAGTAATAATTTAGTATTGGCAATGTACCTGGCATTGCTCCATCAACCAAGGAAACTTGTGTATTATGTTCAGCGCCAAATTCAGTGGATGAACTAGAGAATAACTTCGTCTCAGAAGAAACTTGAGCATGTACCTCAAGCCCAATTACTGCTTCCCAATTCTCTTTTGCCATGTGTCTGATTTAAATAATTAATTATATATTCTGCCAAAATTAACGAAAAAGTCAAAACAAGAATTCCCTTTTACAGAAGTTATGAGAAGGGCTATATCTACATTTTCATGCTAAATTTAGTAAATAAAATAATTTAATAAGTTAAGATAAAAATAATAATATTTAATTATTAGTTAATTTTGAGAAGTTTATATGGGCGAAAGTATAGGCAAAAATAATGAATCTTCAGGTGAAGGATCGCCAAAGACTACAGTTGTATTAGCACTTATCAGTGCTGGAGCAGGAGCACTGATGGGCCTTGCAAATCTACCACCTTTAGCTATAGGTGCAATTGCTGGTTCTATAATTCCATTAGCATTTACTGCAGTTTGTCTTACAGTGGTATTGTATGAACTTTGTAAAAATAAAGTTAAAAAAGATGATGTAAACGCTACTATTTTTTTGAGCACATGGACAATTGCAAGCGCTGCAGTTGGGGTTGGTATTGCTGCAGCTGCAATTGCTCTCTTCCCTGATGCAAACATGTCTGCAGTAGGTGCAGTCATAGGAGCTATAGCACCAGCTGTAGGATTGTCTGTATTCTTTCTAACAACAGTTCTTGTTATAGCGCCAATAGTTGAAAAAGTGAGCACATGTTTTGCTAAACCTAGTGTTGATCCAGTAATAGAAGTACCTGATACAGGAACACCTGGGCAAACAGAGCCAGGTAAATGATGTGGTTAATCATCCACAATCAACGATTTGCCCTTCATCTCATCTGGTTGCTTAATTCCAAGTAACTGCAAAATTGTAGGGGCAATGTCGGATAATTTTCCGTCCTTTAATTGTAAGTTATCAGCACATACAATAAATGGAACTGTATTTAAAGTGTGTGCTGTGTGAGGTGTGTTGTTCTCCTCATCAAACATACATTCCACATTACCGTGATCTGCAGTGACAATCAGTGCAGTATCTCCCACTTCTTTGACAGCTCTTAATATTTTTGCAAGACAATCGTCCGCTACTAGCACAGCTGTTTCAGCCGCCTTTATATTACCTGTATGCCCAACCATATCAGGATTGGCGTAATTTACAACTATCAAAGCAAATTCTTGTGAATATATCTTTTCAACTAATATTTCTGTCAGCTCAAAAGCTGACATTTCTGGCTGCAGATCATAAGTTTTTACTTTTGGCGAGGGAATAAGTATTCTCTCCTCACCAGCAAAAGGCTTCTCTTTCCCACAATTGAAAAAAAAAGTTACATGAGCATATTTTTCTGTTTCAGCAATACGTAACTGCCGCAACTTATTGTCCTCCATCACCTGTCCTAAAGTATGATCGAAAGAAAAAGGAGCAAAAATATAAGGAATTTCAAGCTCTTCCCTGTATTTCATCATGCTCAAGATTGAAGAAAATTTTGCCGCCTTATTATAATCCGCTCTATTGAGAAAGATATTTGCTAATTGTATCATACGATCAGCACGGAAGTTAGCTAGTAATACACCATCTTCTGGTTTTATACCCTGATAATCGCCTATTACTGTGGGCTTAATAAATTCATCAGTTACATTGTTTTGATAATTTTCATCAATCAATGACACTGCATCGCTATGACTAGGTGCATTTGCAAATGCAATGGTCTCATAAGCTTCAATTGTCCTCTCCCACCTGTTGTCACGGTCCATAGCGTAATAGCGACCAGAAACGGTGACGATTTTCACATCGTTACCTTTTACATCCTCCTCAAACTCCTGAATGCATTTCTTTCCTGAATTTGGAAAAGTATCTCTACCATCTAAAAATGCATGCACTACCACTTTAATCCCATGCTGTGATATCTTATTTGCTAAGGTTGAAATGTGCTTTTGGTGTGAATGAACACCACCATCTGATACTAATCCCATTAAATGGCATACACCATTCTTACTTTTTACATCTTCAATAAATTCCTTAAGTTTTAAATTCTCTCCTACTCCATCAATTTCCAAATTAATGCGTTGCAGGCTTTGCATAACCACCCTACCACTACCGATATTCATATGGCCCACTTCTGAATTGCCTATTTGACCACCTGGAAGACCAACATCGGTTCCGCATGCAGATAAACTAGACTTTGGATAATGAGAGCTAATACATTGCCAACAGGATGGTTTTGCGTTGCTTATGGCATTGTACCTGCTATTTTTCACTCCATTTCCCCAGCCGTCCAATATACACAAAACAACTGACTTGAAGTTCATATAATTCTCAAGAGAAAAATGCTCCCCGGGCCGGATTCGAACCAGCAACCAATTGGTTAACAGCCAACTGCTCTACCACTGAGCTACCGAGGAATGAATTGCTCCTAATTTATCACGCTAAGCGCTGATTGTAAATATCTTTATGTGCTATAAACTAACTCCTTTACAGGATTTTTCTTTTTTATATTTGAAATAGCGACCAGCCCAATTAGTGCACAAAAAATCATATAGTAGCTTGCTGCAGTTTCTTGCCCTGTAACTTTAATAATTGTTGTACATACAAACGGCGCAAGACCACCAAAAAATCCAGCAGCTATGTTCCTTGATAAACCAAATCCGCTATATCGCACCTTCGTTGGAAATAACTCACACATCAGCGCACTAACAGGGCCAAGTGATGCAGCAATTGGAACAATAAAAAGGATGTGTGCTACAATAGTAAGCAGATCATCATCTTTACATAACATAGAAAAAACTGGGTAACTGACTATTACAAAAGCTATAAATGCAAATTTCATAACCTTTTCCCTTCCTATTTTATCAGAAAGAATCGCAAATGATATTGTCAGCCCCCCAAGTGCAACTTGACTGAATGTTTCCACCATGTGTGTGACATGAGAATTGACCCAGTTTGTGAATATATTGAAAAATACTAAATATATATAAAGAGATGAGTTTTCAACTATATCCACTCCAATTGCTATAAACAAAGGCTTTTTGTAGCCACTTAGTAACTCTTTTAGTGGCAACTCAGATGGCTCTTTTTGTTTCTTATATTCTGGACTCTCGTCAAGTATGTATCTCATATATATGCTGATTAATCCCATTACTAAACTGAAAGTAAAAGGTAACCTCCATCCCCAAGATTCAAAATCAGACACTTTTGTACAGATAAGCACTGCTATAAGGCTTAACACTGAACCAAAAATTGCACTCAAAACTTCAATGCTGCCAAAAAATCCTTTTTTATTTTCAGGAGCATGCTCTATCAAAAATGGTGCATTTCCTGCTTCTCCACCAAGTGATATACCTTGCAATAACCTTAAGCAAACTACAAATATTGATGCAAGTATGCCAATGCTCTGATATGCTGGCACAAAGGCGATTAATACAGTCGACAGAGTCATCATTATAATCGAGAGCAATAGAGCAACTCTTCTTCCGTATTTATCGCCAATATGACCAAACACAGCAGCACCAATTGGCCTCATCAGAAAACCTACTGCAAATACTCCAAAGGCCTTTAACACACTTGTTAATTGATCATCAGATGGAAAAAACGTACTACCAATAATATTGATTAAATGCCCAAAGAGCATGTGATCATACCATAATAACGTGTTACAAATTAAGCTTGATAGTATTACTTTTGTGATCTGCTGCATAACTCTACTATTAATTTATTTAACATTATAATGATATCGCTCACTTTTTCAATATGGTGAAAAAGTGTAAACATTGTATGAATATTATATAATCTTAATAATGCCATGTACAAACGCTGCACCTGCAAAGTAGATAAGCTTAAAACTGACATAAGATATACTTAATTTTTAACAACAACCTCACTTTGAAATGACATATTAAGAAGCTCCAGGACTATTAGCAACTATACACCATTGATGTGAAATGTTCAATGGTTATAATTTTCTTAAAGTTAAGAGTTAAGTGTATTGAATGTTGGAAGTTTTGGTAATCACAATAATGTCTATTACCAAACTCCTTTGTCATAGCGTTTAGCGTCGATACTTGTAGACTTTTCAGAGGGTAGCGACTTTATAATTCCCACAATGGCAAAAATTATTAGGAATATACATCCAATATCTTTATAACCTGCAGCGCAAAATATCATTCCTGCCATTGCTGCAATGGATGCTACAACACAGCCAGTAGAGCAGTCTAGGCTGCTAGAAGGATCGTGCTTATTAATTCTTATATCTGATTGCACTTTTGGTGTAGTTTGATCATTTACACTACTATGCGCATCAGCAGAACTTGGCAATGCTGTGGTAGCTGTTTCCTCTGCAGAAAGTTCTTCCTTTATACTAATTTGATCATTCACTGGATTACTTGAAGGATGTTGATTAAGATCTGTTTCTTTCATTTTACTCTCCTATTAAAAATATTATTACTAATATATAAATTATACTTAATATCTTTACCTTGTCAATTTTATTAACAATTATTATGGTAAAAATGGTCATTTTTTGGATCTAAGAATTTAGAAAATAGCATATTAAGAAGCTCTAGAGGCTAATTTTACCTTGGTAAGTATAAAGTACAAGTACTTTTTAATATTTGTAAAAGATAGCCCACAACTGTACAAACATTAAAGTTTTCACAAACCTCAAAATTACAACTTTAACGCTATTATCATGCGGTAATATACTTTTAAAGACCAGTTATTTCCGTTTTGGAAATAACTGACTTTCATATAATTTCCCATAATTCTATTAAAAAGTCGACGAAAATTAAGAATATTAGATAAAATTTATATATTAATTATGATATTCTTAAAGGAAATAGAATGGGTAGATATACTTACAAAATTAATAGAAATATTTTAATAATAAAGCTTTTTTATCATACTATGACTTGATTATAGGATAAAGTTAAAAAGACCTGGATTCTAGCGTCACGCGCTAGAATGACACCTTTCTTTATGGCCCATAATGTACCTCAAAAGCAGTTATTTCCAAAACGGAAATAACTGAATTTTCTACGGATTTGCTATAGATCCAATTTTCTTTAATCCATCAAGATTTCTATGAATTTTACAGCCCATATACCTCAGAAGCAGTTATTTCCAAAACAGAAATAACTGAATTTTTCTACGTAATACGGTCTTCATACATTAGAAAATGATGTCATTCTAGCGCGTGAAGCTAGAATCCAGGAGTTTCAATTGGGCATAAATGATGAATATAAAAGTTATTTTGAATGGAATTTAAAGGCTGGATACCAGTGTCTGGGCACTGGTATGACACCCTTTTGTTGGTAAATGGCCTAAAATGTAGTCATCTGAGTAGCTTACGCACAACTTTACGAACGCTGTAATATGGTCTTCACACATTAGAAAATAGTGTCATTATAGAATAAATTTACAGTTCATATTATGTTGAGCAGCATTTACATTATCAAGCACTGAAAATGCATAACCTATTGCAGCTCCAGCAGGTGCAAAAACTAAAAGTGGAACAAATAACACAATAGCAAGATTAACAAGAGTTAAAGCAGTCAATCCATTACAATATAATACTATTAACCCAAATATTGACCCTAATAATCCAGCAATCGCGCCACGTTCTGCACCACGGCTAGTGCCATGTATTATGAGTGAATTCCTTCTTAAACCAATATTTTTCTCCAGAGATTCTGTTATAGCTTGTTTACACTCATCTCCAATTGGGTTATTTCTTAAATTAAATATAAAAGTTTTATTTTTCTTAATAGCTTCTATTTTAGCTTTTTCTAGAACTTTTACACCTTCATCTGTAACTCGGTTCCCACTTAAATTAAGCGATGTAAGGTTCTTAAGAATCCCCTTTTCTTCTAGAGTTTTTACACCTTCATCTCCAATGTTGTTCCCACTTAAATCAAGTGATGTAATCTTACTTTTCTTCAAATATTCCACTAGAGTTTTTATCTCTTCATCTCCAATTTGACAATTTGTTAAATCAAACTTTCTAATCTTAGATATGCCTTCTACTGCAAATATATCTTTTTCTATTGCAAATATCTCTTCTAAAAGCTCTTTGAATGTCTTACCAGACTCGCTTGCCTGTATTTTTAAAACATCTCCATAAATTCCATAAAGCTCTTTGAATGTTTTATCAAACTTGCTTACCTGTATTTTTAAAACATCTTCATAAGTTCCATAATGACAACCAGGCATTCTATTCTCCTATTAAAAATATTATTACTAATATATAAATTTTACTTTATATTCTTAATTTTGTCAATCTTATTAACCATAATTATAGCTTTAGAGGCAATTACTTCAGGATTACCTATAAAATTCATAAAAATTTTAATACCCGTATAATACGCGCTGTATTGCAATGTTCGCGCAATTGTGCCAACATACAACACAAAACCTTCTTCTATGACACACACTCCGGTTTTACTAAAAGAGATGCTATCAATGCTATCACCACAAAATGGTGGTACATATGTTGATGCAACGTTTGGTGCTGGAGGATATAGTAAAGGAATACTGGATTCAGCAGATTGCAAAGTATATGCAATCGATAGAGATGAAACAGTTAATAAATTTTATAATGACTTGAGTATAAAATATCCAGATAAAATAAAACTATTTATCGATAAGTTCAGTAACATAAAGAATATATTAGAAGGTAAGTATGTAGATGGGGTAGTTTTTGATGTTGGAGTTTCATCTATGCAGCTTGATAATGGAGAAAGAGGGTTTTCATTTTTGCATGACGGGCCACTTGATATGAGCATGGATAATTCCTCCCATATAAATGCTGCAACATTTGTTAATGCTTTGCGCGAAGAGGAAATTGCAAACACTATCTACAATTATGGCGGAGAGCGTCACTCTCGCAGAATCGCACGAGCAATAGTAAATGCACGCAAAAAGAAACCAATTAAAACTACGTTTGAACTTGCAAATATCGTGCGTTCTATGGTTTTTCGCGGGAAAAGCAAAATTGATCCAGCAACAAGAACATTTCAGGCAATCAGGATATGGGTGAACGATGAGCTTGGTGAGCTTGAAAAGGGCATAAAAGCTGCATCTGAAGTTTTAAATGAAGGTGGAAAATTAGTCGTCGTTACCTTTCACTCTCTGGAAGATCGCATAGTTAAAAACTTTTTTAGAGATTTATGCTCAGATAACTGCAAAAAATTTTCCTTACTAAATAAAAAAGTGATTACAGCAAATGCAGAAGAAGTAAATGCAAACCCACGTGCACGTTCAGCGAAACTGAGGGCTATACAAAGACTATTATGAAAATCCTCTGTATCATCTCAGTAATTATATTTCTCCTCAGCGTTGTTGGGCTATTTCAGATTAAATTACATGTTCAATCATTAAATAGAGAGTTAATAAAAATAAAAAATGAAATTAACTTAGTGCAAAGTGATATAAAGGTCCTACAAGCAGAATGGAGCTACTTAAATCACCCAAAAAGACTTGCAAGTCTTGTGGAAAAATATTTGAAGAACAACTCGCTGATATTAGCAAGCCAGGTTAAGAGGCTTGATGCTTCATAGTGTTTAAAAAGGAGGAGAAGTTGCTACCCCTCCTAAACCTGCTGATTTTCCGAGTTAGGAGCTTTAATCCACTTGATTCAAGTATAATAAACACCTTTGCGTAGCTACATCTTGCAATTTTGCTTCCGGTACTTTTTCTTTATAAATTTGCATCCTTGTAAATTGCTTTGCTATTTCCAGTCTATTTTCGTACAAAAGGTCAGATATCTCTGAAGAAAAAAGCAACGACAATTTGCCATCTTGTGAACAAGCTACTATATCTTTAATTCTCAATTCCCTCTTTATATCAGTCAGCTGACCTTCCAAGAGAGAAATCTTATTGCCTTGAGCTTTTAACACTTCTTCATAACAAGAGTGTATATAAGAAATAGCAGCGTCTTTATACGTTAAATCATATTTCATCTGAGAAATCTCATATCCTTGCTTAGAAATCTCATTTTCTTGAGCTTCTAAAGCTCTTCCATATCCAGATCTTATCTCAGAAATTTCAGCTTCTTTCTCAGCTAACTCCCCTTCCATTATGGAAATCCTACTTTCCTGCACAGAAATCAATCTGTCTTTAACCCCTAAAGTTCTAGTAAAATTAGTTCCTTGTTCAGCAATAGTTTCACTTTTCGTTTCAACTTTCTTCTTTGCATTATCTAATTCCTTTCTCAGGTCTTCAACTTCCTTATTTGCATTATTTAACTCCCCTCTCAGGTCTTTAATTATCTCTATGTTCAAAAAAGCAATTTTATTGTTAATAATTACTTGACGTACAAGCCACATACCTAAAATAAGTGCTGGAATAAGAAGTAAGAAATAGAAAGGTGAAAAAATAAAGCCTAATATAAATGCAGTCGAGGTAAATGCCATAGTGGATACAACAGCTGTAGCACTAAGTACATTTTTTGTGGTATTGGACATACTTATAATATTCCCCTAAAAATTAATTTATTATTACAATAGTAATATAATTAATATACTATATCAATAAATTTACTAAGAAATTAGTAACAATTATGTATCCATTCAGCCGGGCGGTAAAATAAAGAGTAGACAAGGAATGCTAAAAAGGTAAACTAGAGTGGCTATGAGGTAATATGGTTGATCTTTTAGAATTTTGCGAAAGTTTAAGCAGACTATAGAAAAGTTAGAAACAAAAATAGAAGAGCTTAAAGCAGAAAATAAAGCGCTAAGGATCGAAAACGCTGAGTTAAAAGAAAGGCTTGGCTTAAATTCAAAAAATTCATCTATACCAAGCTCCAAAGAATTATATAAGATGAGGGAAAATAAGCCAAAAAGTGACAGGAAAGTAGGAGCACAGGTTGGACATAAAGGCAGTTACCGCCCTAAAATGGAGGCAGATGAGATGGTAAAAATAGAACTGCCCAATACGTGTGAGTGCAGAGGAGAAATTGCGGTATCAAAAGATCCGTATACTCATCAAAAGGTCGATTTGCCGGAAATCAAGCCGTATGTAGTTGAATATCAACTACAGCATGGACATTGCAAAAGATGTGGAAAAAGAAAAAGTAGCAAGCTACAAGAAGGAGTAACTGCGGACACATTTGGTCCAAGAGTTAAGTCAGTAATTGCAGCATTAAGTGGATTTTACAAGAATTCGAAAAAAGAAGTGGCAAATATTATAAAGGACATTTTCAACCTGGATATCAGCGTCGGTAGTGTATCAAATAGCGAGGCTAGAGTGGCAGAAAAATGCCAAGAAGCATATGAGCAAATTGAGGAAGAGGTAAGCAAGAGCAAAATTTTACATATCGATGAAACTAGCCATTACAACAAAGGTAAACAGGGCTGGTGCTGGATGTTTGCGAGCAAAATAGGAAGTGTGATCAAATTGACAGAGTCAAGAGGGATGAAAGTCCTGGAAAATAGTAAATTTGGAAAGAATAACAACCTAGTAGTGACCGACAGATATGCAGCTTACAACTACTTTTCCAGCAAGAAAAGGCAGGTCTGTTGGGCACATTTAGCAAGAGATTTTGAAAGGTTGTCTCATAGTTGGAATAGCGAAGTGAAAGTTTTGGGGTATTATTTAAGGAATGTTGCTACTGAATTATTTGCATTGAAAAAAGCTCTGTTAAAGGATGAAATAGACACATTAAGGTTCATAAGAAGAGCAAGAAAATTACGCAAGCGAACGAGATATTACTTAAAGAATATATCAAATTTACCCGAGGCAATTGGAGCGTCTCGAGTAGCAAAAAATATCATGAAATCGGATCTGATGATGTGGAAATTTTTGGACGATCCAGAAAATATTCCACTGACAAACAACTATGCTGAGCGACAGATTCGGCATTACGTTGTTTACCGAAAAGTTTCATATTTTACACAATCGAAACGGGGAAATATGTTTCTTGAGAGGATAATTTCATTGTACTTGACTTGGAGGCAAAAGAAGTTAAATCCTTTTCAAAACCTACTGGCTATTGCTTCTTAAGCCATACACCTGAATGGATACATTTTTTCTTATATATTTTATGTTAAAAATAGTATAATAATCAAATAATAATTGTAATGACAAACATGGCTAGATATAGGAATCTTTATGTGTTAGGTGACAGCCTATCTGACAATGGTGCAGGTATTGGAATTTGTAGAAATTTGTCTTTTGCAAGCGATGTAAAGTTTGATGAACCATTTTATCAAGGAAGATCTTTCAGTGATGGTCCTGTAGCTGTTGAATATTTAGCAAGATGTTTAGGTATAGAGGAATTTAAGCCTGGGTGGAAATTTTCTGTTCTTGGTATGGAATTTGAGCAGAGAGGCCAAAATTATGCGGTGTCATATGCTACTGCATCTGAATATTATGATCATCCTATTTATCCTAGTTTTTTAAATAAATTCCGACTAGCAAATCAATTGGGTACATTGATTGAGCACAATCCATATATAGGGCAAGAAGATCTATTTCTTATCATAATCGGTGGGAACGATATAATGCTTGCTTCAGTTTATGATGATGCTGATGTAGTAGAGGAGATGTTAGATCAGGCTGTAAGTGAAATATGTAATGCACTTAAAGTTTTAAGCGAGCACAACGTTCAGCACGTTATCGTTGCAAATGTGCCTGATGTTGGATTAATACCAGCCATTAATAAAAACAATGAAGAGAAAGAGTTAGCAACAAAGCTCACGCAGAGTTTTAATGCAAAATTGGCCGATAGCTTGGAGAGTATTAAGAAAGAATGTACAAATCTTAAAATAGAGCAGTTTGATCTTTATTCTAAAGTAAAAAATATAGTTGATGAATACAGAGATAATGGCTTAAATTATCAGGATGCATGTATATCAGACATTGCAAATGGAATTTATGGGTTTTTAGAAACTACGAAAACGCTTTTTCAATTAATTTTTCAAGGGAAACTCGAATCTTGTTATAGTAACGGGTGTAGTGAAGAAGATCTGAATAAATACTTCTTTTTTGACTATTTTCATCCAACTGCAGGAGCTCACCAGTATGTAGGAAATGAGTTGTGTGAACTCATGGTAACTTTTCCGCAGCTTTAGCTTTGGAAAGAAACGCAGCTTAATATTTGGTAGGCTGCGTGTTTATGTTTTATTGTATTATACATGATGTCGATTTTTCTAGAGCTTTTAGCTCTGTCAGGTTGCTAGCTGCAGATGCTTTAGTTAAAGTTTTAATTACCTCTTTATCTCCATAAAGTTCGGCTAATTTTAAGGGAGTGTATCCATTTTTATCTGGTTTACTAACATTAGCTCCTGCTTCTAGAAAGATCTTTATAATTTGTATGTCTATTTGATCTTCAATAGCATGATGTAAAGGAGTACTTCCATTCTCATTTTCTGCATTAATATCAGCTCCTGCTTTTATTAAAATCCTTGCTATGTCTTCTTGGGATACATTATGTAAGGGAGTATTTCCATCATTATTTGTTTTATCAACATCAGCTCCTGCTGCTATTAAAATTCTTGCTATGTTTTCTTGAAATACATAATGTAAAGGAGTATCTCCATTATCATTTGCTTTATTAACCTCAACTCTTGCTGCTATTAGAGCTTCTGCTACACCTTTTGTGGATGCAGAATGTAAAGGAGTATCTCCATTATCATTTGCTTTATTAACCTCAGCTCCTGCTGCTACTAGGGCTTCTACTACACCTTTTGAGGATGCAAAATGTAAGGGAGTTCTGCTATTATTTTCTTCTACATCGACAATTTCTCCATTACCTAAGAGAATGTTGACTACATCTATATGACCCTTTAGAGAAGCGCAATGTAAGGGAGCTATGCCGTTATCATTTTTTACATTAACGTTAGCTTGCTTGTTTATTATGAGATCGATTGGGCTTTGTTGCATAGCTAAAGTAAAAAGAACTGGGAGTTACTGACGAAATTCATTATAAATAGGCATTTAACCGACAAAGGAAAAATATGCCAGTCAAAATGAAAGTCAGTAACTGCTACGAATATAACAAATTTCTCCAAGAAAGAGGAAATATTTTTTATTACGTCAACGATGCCATAGAAAATTGGTACGAAAAAAGTCCCAAAATGGCCGGTAGCAACAATATTTATAGTGATAAAGTCGTAATTCTAATTCACATAATAACTTATTTGTTTAGAATAGGCCTAAGACAAACGGTGGGGTTTATAGCGGGATACCTTGAGCAAATAGGAAAAAATTTGCAAGTTATCAGCTATTCCCAGGCTTCCAGAAGATTCAAAAAGCTTAACTTAAAAATTAATGATCGAAGACATGATAAAAACAGTATGGAAAATATTGAGATCGCCATAGATAGCACTGGAATAAGCATCTACAATAATATTCCAGGCCATAGTAAGGCAAACGGTACAGATAGAAAGTACCGTGGCTATAAGCAAACAAGAAAATTGCATGTAATGCTGGAGATAGGTAGCAAAAAAGTCATAGCTGCAAAATACAGTAGTGGAGTTTATTCTGACCACTATGGAGCCTGTGATCTTATTGCAAGGGCTAATGCTAAATACAATATAAGCACACTATATGCAGACAGAGCATATAATCGAAAGAAGTTATACAAATTGTGCAATGAGCTTGGCATAAAGACAAAAATTCCTCTGCAAAACAATGCAGTGGAGCATCCAAAGCTGGATTATATGGCTGAGAGAAATTCTACAATCAAGCTCATAAAGTCATATGGTGAAGATGGTATGAAGAAGTGGAAAAAAGAGATAAATTATGGGAAGAGATCTTATATAGAAAGTTTTTTCTCGCGACTGAAGCAAACATTTGGGTTTAGTTTTAGGAACAAATCTGAGATTAACCGTGAGAAAGAAATGCTACTCAAGTGTTATTTGCTGAACAAATTTACTGAAATAGGCATGGCTAAATTTGAGATAGCTTCATGAATTTATTATGCATTGCCTCCTATCCAAAGAGCGATGCAACAAAGCCGATCGATTGCTACATTTTTGTATCCATTCAGGTGTATGGCTTAAGAAGCAATAGCCAGTAGGTTTTGAAAAGGATTTAACTTCTTTTGCCTCCAAGTCAAGTACAATGAAATTATCCTCTCAAGAAACATATTTCCCCGTTTCGATTGTGTAAAATATGAAACTTTTCGGTAAACAACGTAATGCCGAATCTGTCGCTCAGCATAGTTGTTTGTCAGTGGAATATTTTCTGGATCGTCCAAAAATTTCCACATCATCAGATCCGATTTCATGATATTTTTTGCTACTCGAGACGCTCCAATTGCCTCGGGTAAATTTGATATATTCTTTAAGTAATATCTCGTTCGCTTGCGTAATTTTCTTGCTCTTCTTATGAACCTTAATGTGTCTATTTCATCCTTTAACAGAGCTTTTTTCAATGCAAATAATTCAGTAGCAACATTCCTTAAATAATACCCCAAAACTTTCACTTCGCTATTCCAACTATGAGACAACCTTTCAAAATCTCTTGCTAAATGTGCCCAACAGACCTGCCTTTTCTTGCTGGAAAAGTAGTTGTAAGCTGCATATCTGTCGGTCACTACTAGGTTGTTATTCTTTCCAAATTTACTATTTTCCAGGACTTTCATCCCTCTTGACTCTGTCAATTTGATCACACTCCCTATTTTGCTCGCAAACATCCAGCACCAGCCCTGTTTACCTTTGTTGTAATGGCTAGTTTCATCGATATGTAAAATTTTGCTCTTGCTTACCTCTTCCTCAATTTGCTCATATGCTTCTTGGCATTTTTCTGCCACTCTAGCCTCGCTATTTGATACACTACCGACGCTGATATCCAGGTTGAAAATGTCCTTTATAATATTTGCCACTTCTTTTTTCGAATTCTTGTAAAATCCACTTAATGCTGCAATTACTGACTTAACTCTTGGACCAAATGTGTCCGCAGTTACTCCTTCTTGTAGCTTGCTACTTTTTCTTTTTCCACATCTTTTGCAACGTCCATGCTCTAGTTGATATTCAACTACATACGGCTTGATTTCCGGCAAATCGACCTTTTGATGAGTATACGGATCTTTTGATACCGCAATTTCTCCTCCGCACTCACACGTATTGGGCAGTTCTATTTTTACCATCTCATCTGCCTCCATTTTAGGGCGGTAACTGCCTTTATGTCCAACCTGTGCTCCTACTTTCCTGTCACTTTTTGGCTTATTTTCCCTCATCTTATATAATTCTTTGGAGCTTGGTATAGATGAATTTTTTGAACTTAAGCCAAGCCTTTCTTTTAACTCAGCGTTTTCGATCCTTAGCGCTTTATTTTCTGCTTTAAGCTCTTCTATTTTTGTTTCTAACTTTTCTATAGTCTGCTTAAACTTTCGCAAAATTCTAAAAGATCAACCATATTACCTTACAGCCACTCTAGTTTACCTTTTTAGCATTCCTTGTCTACTCTTTATTTTACCGCCCGGCTGAATGGATACGAAAAAGGTGTATAACTACCTGTCCGGTTTGTTTACGTACATTTTACTTGATACAAACAGCACTGCCAATAAATAAAGCAAATTCCAGGTTACCAAAGAAATACCAAAAATATAATTAGGTCTGTCACAAGATGGAGAATAATTAGGATTTAATAGATTATTTCTAATATCTTCTATGCTAGTTGCCTGCTCTGTACATCCTAAAACATCGTGAATTAAATGTAGCTCAATACCTATATGATAAATAGATATTATTGCACATATGAGGTAACTGCAAAACATTGCATAGACTAACACTTTGTTATTCTTAACCATACACATTATTGCAAGTAGACCTGCAACGTAGTAAGCTATTCGCTCATATATACACAATTTACATGGCAATATATTGAAAAAATATTCTAGTACGTATGCAAAACCAAGAGCAAAAACGCTAGAGAGTAAAAAAATTAAAGGAATTCTAAAATTATCAGACATAGCGAAAGAGTATTATACTAACAACAAGAAGTCAATCTATACTTCTTTAAAATATAGCTAACTTAATACCGGAATAAATTTATAAATTTGTCATTCTAGCGCGTGGCGCTAGAATGGCTTTGTTGCATAGCTAAAGTAAAAAGAACTGGGAGTTACTGACGAAATTCATTATAAACAGGCATTTAACCGACAAAGGAAAAATATGCCAGTCAAAATGAAAGTCAGTAACTGCTACGAATATAACAAATTTCTCCAAGAAAGAGGAAATATTTTTTATTACGTCAACGATGCCATAGAAAATTGGTACGAAAAAAGTCCCAAAATGACCGGTGGCAACAATATTTATAGTGATAAAGTCGTAATTCTAATTCACATAATAACTTATTTGTTTAGAATAGGCCTAAGACAAACGGTGGGGTTTATAGCGGGATACCTTGAGCAAATAGGAAAAAATTTGCAAGTTATCAGCTATTCCCAGGCTTCCAGAAGATTCAAAAAGCTTAACTTAAAAATTAATGATCGAAGACATGATAAAAACAGTATGGAAAATATTGAGATCGCCATAGATAGCACTGGAATAAGCATCTACAATAATATTCCAGGCCATAGTAAGGCAAACGGTACAGATAGAAAGTACCGTGGCTATAAGCAAACAAGAAAATTGCATGTAATGCTGGAGATAGGTAGCAAAAAAGTCATAGCTGCAAAATACAGTAGTGGAGTTTATTCTGACCACTATGGAGCCTGTGATCTTATTGCAAGGGCTAATGCTAAATACAATATAAGCACACTATATGCAGACAGAGCATATAATCGAAAGAAGTTATACAAATTGTGCAATGAGCTTGGCATAAAGATAAAAATTCCTCTGCAAAACAATGCAGTGGAGCATCCAAAGCTGGATTATATGGCTGAGAGAAATTCTACAATCAAGTTCATAAAGTCATATGGTGAAGATGGTATGAAGAAGTGGAAAAAAGAGATAAATTATGGGAAGAGATCTTATATAGAAAGTTTTTTCTCGCGACTGAAGCAAACATTTGGGTTTAGTTTTAGGAACAAATCTGAGATTAACCGTGAGAAAGAAATGCTACTCAAGTGTTATTTGCTGAACAAATTTACTGAAATAGGCATGGCTAAATTTGAGATAGCTTCATGAATTTATTATGCATTGCCTCCTATCCAAAGAGCGATGCAACAAAGCCCGCTAGAATCTAGACTTTTTTAACTAGATCCTATGATCAAGTCATAGGACGACAAAAAAACAATTTTCCTGTAAAAGTGCTACCTGCTAAAAGCAGATAGCAGTCACAATAGTACACAGCTCGATTCTTCCTTAGTTTCAAATTCAAACATTGGGAAATCAGGTTGCACCGTATTTGATCGTTGTTCTACCCTCGGGTTCTTCAATACCGACAGTGGTTCCCTGTTAATAAAACCACTTTTAGGGTTTACTGCGCAACTCAGACCATACATTGTGTTTTCATATATTAGAGACAAGACGAACGGGTCAGTGAGATTTATTGTCATAGGCTGCGTGCTATTCATACAAATTGGCTGTACTTCGTTTCCTCGATCATCATAGAATACGTAACTATTTCTCTCGGATTTACTTATGATATCAAGAAAATGCGTTTCTGTCCTAAAACCTTTGTTAATATCTTTAATTTCTAGCGCAGTCAATGGTCTGCTCTGATCATACTCGCTTACATAAGGCACAAGAAATTCTTTTTCGTCAGAATCTCTCCTACCTGCCCATTCCTTTCTGCTTGCATGATAGAGCTTAACCTTACTATCGATTACTTCGCCCATTCTGTTTGACAATAACTCCAGCACTCTATTTGTTTCGAACTTTCTACTTACCTTTGTCCCACGAAAGCAGGCTGAAGATGCGTTAAGTAGTGCACCTTTGAGTATTTGTAAAAGCTGAGCACAGTCGACTACTGTATCCTTTATACACACACAGTAACCGGACCTGCTCTCCTTAAGAGAAATATGAGGTCGAATATCAAGTCCAAAAACTTTTACAAACTCCTTGAGATCACCTGCAAATTCATCTCTTTCATCCCTACTGGAAAATGACAAACTTAGTAGATAATTTGCATCACGAGTGAATTTTACATCATATGTTTTATCCCTATGCTCAAATGCACATTCAAGAGTTCGGTGCACTAGCATTAAGGCTATAATACGTTCAAAATTACGTGTTATACTATCATTTACAAGGACTTTATAATTTTTTCCATCAAACAAAAATTCCTTAGTTGTGAAGGGAAATGACTCTGCATCAAAAACATCTCTAAAATAAGTAGAGAGTGGTATTATACCCTTCATCATACGGAAATAATCATCAAAGCTACCAAATCGATCCCTTTCTTTAACGTGCAAAAATAGGTGAAAATATAAATTATATTTCAGCTTTTCAAAGTACTGAAGGATATACTCAAATTTAATTTCATGCATACAGTCAAATGGTGCTACAATATACTTCTTATTCTCTTTAGGTACTAAAGTAAAATTACTGTGTATGTCACCATTTGCAATATTAAATATGTTATATGTCTTTGCTAATCCTCTATTTCTGAGAAACTCACGCTCTTCGTCAGTTAATTTATCGTTTAAGTTGCTATTTTGATATTTATGCATACAATTATCCAGAATAAAATTTATTTATGTACATTATGGGAAATTATTGCAACTATTTTTACATAATCATCTGAATTTTCTTATCAATTGAAATATCAGCCTGATCAATAAACAGCTCTTTGAGTTTGCTTGACACGTCTATTTCTAGATCATTATTATTGATATCGCATTTACTTTGGTGCTTCACGTTTGCAATAAATGCATCAGCTCTTTCAGGCGTAATAGTAAGACCGCTTTCACGTCTCTTGTTGTGAATATATCGTATATTCTTCTTGTCCACATTTCGAACAACCTTATAATCACATGTATATCTATATATAGAATATCTCAAGGTGCTCTCTTCCCTCTTTCTATGAAACCTCCTCTCCGTCTTAACAAGGCAGCTTATAGCTAAATGCGCGACTACTTTTGGTAACACATTCCCATGTATATAACTATCAAACGCTGCTCGTTGTTTTTGATTATTACAAGTGACCAAGGATTTCTTATCATCTAGCGTAGTATATTGAGTGTTTTTCTTAATATTTTCTCCTAAAATACTATTACTACTAGCAGTTTGATTGGATTTTTCTCTTTTTACAGAATGTTCATTTCCTTCTTTTTTTACAGAAGTCGCTGTGTTGTTCCTAAATGTTTTGGCAACACAACAAGTTATACCGATAAGTATGATTAAGAGATTGAAGATGATTAATTTTAGCGTTTCAATTATAAATTTTAACTTTGTCAGAAAAAATAGCTTCTTACGCAATTCATCTAGTTTTTTTGTACATTTTTCTTTTTGCAGCAGTTTTATTATGTTTAATATATCTTGTTCTAATGTATCCTTTAGGGTTTTTTGTTCTTTGAGCATTTTCCAAAAGACGCTTGCTGGAATGATAAAAAACCACCTACCCTCTAATAAATTGCTCGCAAGGATAATGCAGTAAAGCCTTGCAGATATTTCACCTATTAAGATGCATACATTACAAAAGAATCTTCTAGTATAATTGTTACTTATGATCGCTGCATCCATTATACTTAACAGTTGAAGAATAATATTTTACATAATATTTAGCTTATCTACAGCTGCAAGATATTTTTCATAATATTCTGAATCAAGATTTTAACTGTCAGTCATCTGAAATCCCTAGTAACATGCATCTTCAGGTAAGAAAAAATCAATATATTCAGGATAAATTCACCTAATATCTGTGATTCATATATAAAAATCGGAATGGAAAGTTATGTAGGCAAAGAGAGAAGAATAGCAAACGTGGTTACTCAACACTGGAGCGATATAAAAGGATCTAGTAGGAACTGGCCAGCAAGGCATGAAATAGATACTGCAGAAATAATGGAATCGTGGCAGAATTGTTTTATCATTGAAGTTAGTGATCAAGGTTATATCTGTGAAAACGCTGGAGAAAAAGCTTCTTTTTTTTACGGCTTTAAAAAAAAAATGTGTATTGATAATAAATATACAATTGATGCACCGTTTTTGCGATTATATAAGATAGATTCAGTTATTGATAAATTCGATACTATTGTAGATAGCAAATACCTAATTCATGAAGAAGAAGAAAGTGAAGGTGTTAAAATGAGGCAGGTGTTACTGCCACTTGGCGATGAAAAGCGTATAACACATATATTAGGTGTGATCACATTTAAGTTATTCGATGATATATAATTTTAATTTGATTCTTTAATAAAATTATTTATACTACTAATGTTAAAGTTATTTTAGATATGAAGAAAAAATTAAAAACTAAATCTTCTGTTAAAAAGCGTTTCAAGCTTACAGCTACTGGCAAAGTTGTTGCCACTCAATCAGGTAAACGACATGGCATGACAAAAAGAAGCAAATCTAGTCTTCGTAATCAGCGTGGTACAACAATCCTTGGTAAGTCTGATTCGCGTATAGTTAAGCTTTATATGCCTTATGGTCTTTAAAAATGGAGGTAAGATAAGATGGCTCGGGTAAAACGTGGAGTTACTATTCACGCTCGTCATAAAAAGATATTGAAACTTGCTAAAGGTTACAGGGGACGTGCAAACAGCTGCTATAGAATCGCATTGCAGAGAGTTGAAAAAGCATTGCAGTATGCTTACAGAGACAGAAGGAATCGCAAGCGTGATTTTCGCAGTTTATGGATAATACGTATTAATGCAGCAGCACGTGAGCATGGTCTTACTTATGGTAGGTTTATGCATGGCCTTAAACTTGCTGAGATTGACTTAAATAGGAAAATCCTTGCTGAAATGGCTGTGAATTATAAGGATGATTTTGCTAAATTAGTAGAAATTGCAGGTAGCAAACTAGAAGAAAATAGTGCAGTTTCTTAAATTTTGCTAAATTAAAAAGGAGCTAGCAGCATGAGAATTATTTTCATGGGATCACCAGAGTTTGCTGTTAGCGCGTTAGACTTGCTGCTGAAGTCGCAGAATAGGCTTCTTGTAATAGCGGTATATACCAAACCTCCTAAACCCTCAGGACGTGGGCAAAAGTTGACAAAGTCTCCCGTACATATTCTTGCTGAAGAAAATAACATAGAAGTTTGTACTCCTTCTTCCCTAAAATCTCAAGCAGAACAAGAAAAATTTAAAAATTTTAAACCTGATATTGCAGTTGTTGCTGCATACGGATTGATACTTCCAAGCAAAATTTTGAATATTCTAAAGTATGGATGTATAAATATCCACCCTTCCCTACTACCCAGATGGCGTGGTGCAGCGCCAATACAACATACAATTCTAGCAGGTGATGCAGAAACTGGAGTCAGTATTATGCAACTCGATGAAGGGCTTGATTCTGGTCCTGTTTTAAAGCAGAAAAAATTTCTTGTTAAAAAAGAAGATAATTACAAAACGTTGCACGATAAATTATCTAAACTAGGCAGTGAATTGCTTTTGGAGGTCCTAAATGAGATTGAAAAACAAATTCCCGTAAAACAGGATGATAGCCTTACATGCTATGCTGATAAAATAGAAGATTATCAAATTTATGTTAATGATAATTGTGAAGTTGCTTATAGAAAGATTAAAGCTTTTTACCCAAAAGCATTTGTTAAAATGGAAGGTAAGCGCATAAGAATACTCGATGCTGACTTTGAAGCAAATACGCCTTATTTAGAGCAAGGAAAGGTCATTAATGATAATATGCATATAAGTTTAAAGGGCGGCATTTTAATTCCTAAAATTGTACAGATGGAAGGGAGAAACCCTTGTAGTATTGCAGATTTCGTTCGTGGTTTAAAGTCAGCCATAGCAGAAAAGCTCATAGAATAACTTGAAAAGCTACAATTTAGTTGAATTAGTGTGAAAAATGTGCTACAATTAAAGAGTAGATAATGTAAATATAAGTTATGGAAGCTATATCAATGAAGAAAGAACACCTGTTAATTTATGAGGAGTTCTTAAAGAAGATTGAAGCGTATAGGAACTGTGGTAAATTGAATCCAAATCAAGAGCAATTCCTTACTTTTATTTTAAACAATCATGAAAAGATATTTAAAAACACCATAGTTATAAAAGGAGCAAACTCACTAAGCAAAGAGAATTTTGGCCAATTTTTATCTACCGTAGTTAAAGATTTAGCTACAAATTGGAATTCAATAGGTAGTAAAACACAAAAAACTGTAGTTGAATGCAAAAAAAGGAATTTCACAGATAATGCAATACAAGAAATTGTAGATGAATACAAAGAAAGGAGTTCAACGGATATTGTAGTTGAAGATGTAAAAGGTGGAACACGTTCTGAAGCTTGGGGTTATATTAAAAAGTTCGCTAAAAAATTTATGCCCGGAACAGAGTTTCTCGCAAACATTCCAATAATTGGAAAACATTTTAAGGATGAAAATAAAAAACCTTTGCCTAGTGATGATAAGAGGGTAATGAGTTTTTTTACAGGACCTGCGTCTCGTCTTGTCATTTCCGGCATTACAATAGCATTTGTTGGCGCTAACCCATTGATTCTAACTACTACTATTCTTTTTCTTATTTATACTCCAATAACGCAGGTGAAGGGTCTTTTTTCATTTAAGAAGGAGGACGTTCCTCAAGATAAAAGTCCGCATTTCTCAGCTACTGAGAAAAACATACTTGATCAGGCTGCAAAGCATGAAGCTGAGACTAGGAAAGCTGAAGATGAAAAGGAAAAAGAAAAATGTAATAAAATTTTTAGTGAAGGTATTAGTGAAGCCTTAGTAAGTATACCTGAAAATAAGATAGAACCTATAACAGACCCTATAAAGGAGCAAAAATTTAGAAATATGGTCATGGACCGTCGAGCTGCTCAAGTGGGACAAACTCGAGAAATCTAAGGTTTTAAATATCAACACTTACCCTGGCTTTTTACAAAGCTGCACCTTTAATTAAACTTCCTATGGTTTTCTTGCATATTCTAAATATTTACTCTATTATATTTAGAATATTTATAATTTTGCAAAATAAGAACAGTTTATTAAAATATTCTTTTACTTTTCATTGTATATTTCTCAACATATTATATCTAAATACTAATAATTATGGCGTTATTAATAGTTGAGTCACCTGCAAAGGCAAAGACAATAGGCAAATACCTAAGCAAGGAATTCAAAGTGGCTGCATCTTTTGGCCATGTAAGAGATCTTCCAGCAAAAAATGGTTCTGTTGATCCAGATAATGATTTTGCCATAAAATATGAGATCATCGAAAAAGCAGAAAAATATGTAAAAAAGCTGGTAAAAGCAGCAAACAAAACATCAGATATATATCTTGCCACAGATCCAGATAGAGAAGGAGAAGCAATAGCCTGGCACGTAATAGAGGCATTAAAGGAAAGAAAGGCTATCAACAATAAAAACAATATCTATAGAGTGGTTTTTAACGAAATAACAAAGAAAGCGGTGCAGGCGGCAATAAAAAACCCACGAGAAATAAATATGGATTTAGTGCATGCTCAGCAAGCGCGCAGAGCCTTGGATTATCTTGTAGGATTTAGTTTATCGCCACTTTTATGGACAAAGTTATCGGGCAGCAAGTCTGCAGGCCGTGTGCAGTCTGTTGCATTGAGGCTCATATGTGAGCGAGAAGATGAAATTAGTAAGTTCGTATCACAAGAATATTGGAGCATAAAAGCAGAAATGCAAAACAGCAAAAATGAGAACTTTTTTGCTATGCTGAGCCACTATGATAATAAAAAACTAGAAAAATTTGATATTAAAAATGAAGAAGAAGCAAAAGATTTGGTCAAGCAAATTGAATCAAGACAGTATGCCGTCAGCACAATAGAACGTAAGCAAGTTAAGAGAAATCCTCTTCCACCATTTATTACCTCCACTTTGCAGCAGGATGCAGTAAATAAATTAAACTTTTACGTTAAAAATGTTATGCGTATAGCCCAGAATTTATATGAGGGTATTGATATTGGCGGTGAAACTGTAGGGTTAATAACCTATATGCGTACAGATGGCTTTCACATTACAGATGAGGCCATAAGCTCAATTAGACAGTCCATTAAGTCGCTATATGGTGATAAGTATCTGCCGCAATCCCCCCGTCAGTATGTAAAAAAGGTCAAAAATGCCCAGGAAGCACACGAAGCAATTCGTCCAACTGACATCAATAGAACACCAAGTAGCATAAAAAACTATCTAACTCCAGAGCAATTTAAATTGTATGATTTAATCTGGAAAAGGATCATTGCAAGTCAGATGGAATCAGCAATTCTTGATCAAGTAGTAGTAGAAATTAGTTCCACTGATCAGAAAGTAATCTTGCGAGCAAATGGATCTAGCATACTATTTGATGGCTTTTATAAAGTCTATAAAGATGATATAGACACTGAAAATGAAGGCCTATTACCTGTGATGAATGAAGGGGAAGCGTGCAAGCTGATTTCTACTCATCCAAAACAACATTTTACCCAGCCGCCTCCGCGTTATAGCGAAGCAAGCATTGTGAAAAAAATGGAAGAAATAGGTATCGGCCGTCCATCAACTTACGGAACGATTATTTCGGTATTGCAAGACCGTGAATATGTTACACTTGATAATAAAAGGTTTATTCCAAGTAGCCGCGGTAAGATAGTTACTATATTTTTAAAAGTCTTTTTCCATAACTGCATAGAATATGACTTCACTGCGCAAATGGAAGAAAAACTCGATTTAATTTCAAATGGCGATGCAGATTGGAAAAAAGAGCTGAGTCATTTTTGGGTGCCATTTTTTGCGCATGTTAACTCTGTTAAACAGATGACTCATGATGAGGTTTTTAATGGCATTCGTGATTTAATAATCGACTGCTTTTGCTCAGAAGAAGGAAAAGAAGAAATAGGTAAGAAATGCCTAAATTGCTCTGATGGTATATTAAAATTAAACTTCGGACGGACAGGAGTGTTTCTTGGGTGCTCTAACTATCCAACATGCAATTACACGCAAGAAATTACTCGTAATGATGATGTATCAGAGTATCCAAAAAGTTTGGGTTTGGATGATGCGACAGGGCAAGAGATCATGATAAAAAAAGGTCCTTATGGGCTTTACCTGCAGCTTGGTAGCGAACCAGAGAAAAAGAAGGCAGTTTCCATACCAAAAGATGTAAATGTTAATGATATTGATATAAATACCGCTGCGCAATTACTCTCCTTGCCAAAAACAATTGGACAGCACCCTGAAACCGGCAAAGAAGTGAAAGTTGGTCTTGGACGCTTTGGATATTATATTTTTCATGATGGTAAATATTTTTCCCTTAAGAAGAATTTAAATGGGGTGCTGAGCACAGAATTGGATGAGGCTGTACAAATTATTGCAAATAGCCCACGTAAAGAGTTGAAATCCCTAGGGTTCAATGAAAAAGGAAAGGAAGTCTTCATTTGCAACGGCAGATATGGATTTTACATAAAATGCGATAAAACCAACGTTGCCTTAGGCAAAGATGCAGATATTGAAAGCATAGATCTAAAAAAGGCTCTGGAGCTGATTAAGAGTAAGTTGCACTAAATTTGGTTGATTTGAAGCAGTTATTTCCGTTTTGGAAATAACTGAATTTTTCTACGTAATATGGTCTTCATACATTAGAAAATGGTGTCATTCTTGTAAAGGTCACCTAATTTGTTGACAAAAGTAAAGATATTAGATAGAATATTTATATATTAATCTTTAGTGAAGTATAGAATGCTCGGTTATGATTATAAAATTAACGGAGGTGTTTTAAAAATACGGAGAAACAATCCTGGTAAGACATTAGAAAAGCTTTTAGAAGAGATATCTAAAAGGAAAAACATATCTAAGATTAAGGAGTTTAATTTACAAAAGTGCTTTATTGGACGCCCAATTGAAGAAAAATACTTGGAGAAATTTTCTCATCTTACATGCATTAATCTTAGTCATAACACGTTTACAGACCAAAGTTTTAAAACATTTGCTTTACACTTTGAGAAACTTCCTCAGCTTACACATTTGTATCTTGAGCATAACCATCTTGGGAACTCAAATTTAACAGTACTGGCTCCACACTTGGAGAAACTTCCTAATCTCAAATGTATTAGTCTTAGAGGAAATCCAAAGATAAGCGCTAAAAATGCGGAAAAATTATCTACTCAACTTCCAAACTGCCTCGTAGAAGCGGATAGTGGAGCATATAAAAATGGAAAAAAAATAGATAATATACTCTCCTCAGGACAACAAGCAGAAAGCGTGGAAGGATTATCCACTCAACTTCCAAACTGCCTCGTAGAAGCAGAGAGTGAAGCGTATAAAAATGGAAAAATAAGTAATACACTTCCCTCAAGCCAACAAGCAGAAAGCTACGCCAATGATATTCTTTTTACTAGACCACAGTGACGGCTACTCTGATAACGCCGTTTTGTGAGTAACTGGCCTAAAATGCAATATTCGTACAGTTGTGGGTCGTTATCCCTTTAATATGGATAACACCTGCTTTGAACAAGAAATAACTTTGTTAATCATGTAATTTTCATGATTATTATCTATTTTAGGCAATTCATATAAATAATTTACCATTATTCCAGCTGACTGATCCATGCCTTTTTCTGAAATATCTGCCATCCAATTTAGCTGCTTTATTGATGCACCATTGCTTAAGTGAAAATGTGCCACAGGATCGTAAGCACTGCCATTATGACCCTTAACCTTAAGTAAGTAATGCGCACATAGCTTAAGTAAACATTGTTTTTCGTATTCAGCATTAACTTTCAGCTGTTCTAAAATTTCTTCACCAGATTGCTTTATGTCAAATGTATTCAATAGATCAGCACTTTGCTCTTTTAGCCATTTTGTAAAGCCAGGAATCGGTGAAAGAGTTGCGTATGTTTTTACATTCTTAAATTCTTGCGAGAGCTTTTCTACAACTCTTTTAATTAAAAAATTACCAAGACTAATTCCAGACAATCCAGCTTGAGTATTCGATATTGAATAAAATATTGCAGTATTTGCGCTACTTGGATCATTTGATGGTAATGATTCGTCCAAAAGGTGCTGAATGCTATCGGCAATTTTATTCACCAATGCAACTTCCACGAAAATTAGAGGCTCATTTGGCATCTTATAATGGAAAAAAGCAAAACAGAGGCGATCAGAATCTAGCCTATTTTTTAAATCACCCCAGGAGGAAATTTTATGCACTGCTTCATATTTTATAAGCTTTTCAAGTAGTGATGCAGGAGAATCCCAAGTGATTTGATGGAGATCTAACAAATCTACATCAACCCAAGAATTCAGTGTGTTTTTTATTTCACTTTCAAGTGGACTCAAAGTTTTATATTGATTCTTTAATTTCAGCACATCAGAGCGCATATCAACAATAAATTTAAGCCCTTCTGGTAAAGATATGAATTGCTTTAATATCTTCGAACGCGGTGACTCAAGAACCTTTATAAGATCTTGTTCAAATTTATAGCTCAATTCTAAGTTTCGATTTTCTTTATATTCTATAATTTTTTCATCTATTTCTTCTCTATGTGAGTTAAACTTTTCTGCTAGAGTCTGCAAAAACCTTACTTTACCTTCTTCAGATAGAGTCAAATATAGATTACCAAGAGATACAGTGTTCTTACGTGCTGAAACTTCGCCTCCCTTTGGATTTAAACATTCGTTCATTTTTGAAGTTAGGCTCTCGATATCGCGACTGCTATTTAAGTCAGGGTTAATGTTACCAACCCACGATCTAACTGCGTCTGCCACTCCTCCCAGCATCTTAAAAAATCCCCCTACAGCTTTTTTATCCTCAATTTTTGCTATTTCAGTTTTTACTAATGTCATAGATTTTCTCTTACTCTGTATCCATATTATACTAAATGAAAATTTTCAGTAACTAAAGTTTTGCTATTCTAGTAATAATACGCTCGTTAAAATTTAATGCAATGGCTTGTTTTCTACTAAAAGATAACATAATGCCGATAGCAATACTTGAAGATAAAAGGGAAGAGCCGCCATAACTAAGGAACGGTAAGGTTATACCAGTAGTGGGAAAAATGCTCAATGTTACTCCTATATTTATTATTAACTGTGTTATGAATTGAATTGATATACCAAAAATTACCAGTAGATTAAACAATTCATCTTCTTTATATATAAGATAAAGAAGGCGGGCAGAGATTATGCCAAATAATATCAGTGTAACCAAGCACATAACCAAGCCAAACTCTTCAGCCAGAACAGAAAATACAAAATCCGTATGGCAATCAGGAAGAACCATCTTTACGCTACCTTCACCAGGACCAACTCCAGTTAATTGACCTTTTTTAAATGCTTCTAATGATTTTGTGATCTGAAAATTATCGCGCTGAGCAAAAAAAAGAAAATTATAGATTCTCTGTTTTATGTGTGGAAGACATAAATAAGCTGATATAATTCCGATTGTAACCATTCCCCCTATACATAAAAAGTATAAAAATGGTATACATGCAATAAACATCTGACTGATAAAAGAATACGTCAAAAGCATAGACATACTAAAATCAGGCTGCATTAGCAGAAGAACAAAAACTAATAGAAATATTGCAGTAGACATATGTACTTTAAATTTTACTTCACTTGCCAAAATGCTGGCTATCACAATCGAAAAGAAAGATCTCATAAATTCAGATGGTTGAATTGATACTTTAAAAATATATAACCATCTTTTAGCGCCTTTTGCCTCTATACCTAGAACAATTGCAGCTACCATTAAAGTAACAAATAAAACAAAACCAAAGAATGAAAGGTTACGTATGACTTGTGTATTAAAAGAAGCAAATGTTATTAAGGTAATTAATGACAAAGCTATGTAAATTATATGACGCTTTATGAAATAATCTTGCGATAAAGAAAGACGCTGTGCAATTGCTGGGCTAGCCGAGTAAACAAGAATAAAGCTTATAATAAGAAGGAAAATTACTGGAAGGATTAAATAATAATCTAGCCAGAACTTAACTTTCATTTTGTTCCAATATGTAATGCCACTATTCCATAACTCATATTATGAAACTCAACATTCTTAAAACCCACTTCTTCAATTTCCACTTTAAAATCAACTTGTGTTGGGAATTCTCTTATACTTTTTACTAAATATTCATAAGCACTCTTGTCTTTTGCAACTATGCTGCCAACTCTTGGAATCACTTCAAATGAATACAAGTCATAAAGTTTAGTAAATGCCTTATTTTGGTAATGCATGGGAGCAAATTCTAAGCAGAGAAATTTTCCACTTGGCTTTAATACTCTATATATTTCACCTAGTGCTTTCTTACGATCAGAAACATTTCGAATACCAAATGCTATTGTGCAATAATCAAATTCTGAATCTGCAAATGGCAAATTTTCTGCATCCGCACATACCCAATCAAGGTTTAGCATATTTGAATTTACTGCCCTATCACGTCCTTTATTCAGCATATTTTGATTTATATCACACACTGTAACCTTAGCACTAGGTTCCCTTTTTGCTATCCTGACTGCTATATCTCCAGTTCCTCCAGCAACATCTAAAACCTTGGTATCTCTGGAAAAGCACATGCTATTTACTACCTTTTCTTTCCATAGCCTGTGCATCCCTATGCTCATTATGTCGTTCATGATGTCATAGCAACCTGCTACAGAATCAAATACCTCTTTAACTAATTGTGATTTACTCATATTACTGTTCATATTAATAGTTAATAGATTTACTATATAGCTATAACTTCTACTATAAGATTATAGTGCAAAAGATCTACTATTTGTATGCGTAATGCTCTTCCACATACTTACTAATAATCACCTTAAACTCTTCAAAAATATTGTCACCTTGCAAGGTTTTAAAGTATTTACCATCCTTATAAACTGCTGAAACGGGTCTCTCTCCATAACCAGGAAGGCTGATTCCCAAATTTGCATGCTTGCTTTCTCCAGGACCATTTACTATGCACCCCATAACGGCAACACTCATACGCTCTACACCTGGATGATCATGTTTCCATATTGGCATGCAATCTTTTATGTAATCATTTACTTTTTCAGTTAATATGCGAAAATTATCACTACTTGTACGTCCACAGCCAGGGCATGAATTTACTTGAGGATTAAAATAACGCAAACCTATTGACTGCAATATTTCCTGACATACTATCACCTCATCAGTACGCGATTCACCAGGGCGCTGGGTTAAAGAAGCTCTGATGGTATCTCCAATACCATTTTGCAGCAAATAAGTCAGGCCTGCTGTTGTATTAATCACACCTTTATTCCCCATACCAGCTTCAGTTAAACCTAAATGCAGTGCGTAGTTAGATGATTTTGCAAGTGCTGTATAAACTGAGATTAAATCCTGTACTTTGCTAACTTTGCAAGAAATGATTATCTTATCTGGACTGAGGCCAATCTCTTCGGCTTTTTTTGCGCTACTTAAGGCTGACATAATAAGCGCTTTGCGCAATATGACATCAGAGGATTTTGGATTACTAGACAAAGAATTTTCATCCATAAGTTTTTGTGACAAATATTTGTCAAGACTGCCCAAATTTACTCCAATTCTGATAGGAATATTATGCTTTACTGCATATTTTATAACTCTCTCGAATTTCTCGTCACGTTTGTCGCCAAAACCTATATTGCCTGGATTTATTCTAATTTTACCCAGCATTTTGATATTATCTGGATAATCTTGAATTAGCTTATCCAACTCATATTGCCCACAGCCTACCAATATCTTATTATCTAAACCTTCTTTACTTATTTCTTCTACTATATAAGGTATCGCTCTTGCCACTTCTTCTGAGTTCAAAGCAATTCTTACTAGCTCTGAACCTGCACGTTCCAGTTCTATTATTTCTTTTGCATACTTTTTGGAGTCATTTTTTATATTATCAGAATCTATATGCACACCAAGCGCCATAGACTGCACAACTATTGGGTTATCTCCTCCTATCTTTACTTTTCCTACTTCAACAACGTGAGTCCTATGTCTATTGACAGTTAACACCTCACCATTTACTAGATAATACATAGATTTTACACAGCCAATATTACAAATTCAATATACAAAGGCTACTCTGATGTGTCAATCACGCTTTTAAATGAATCTGAACCATTCAAACTGTATTGCTTATCAATATCTGTACTATTTAGATTAGCAATGGAATCATGTGAGCACATTCCCTTTGATGGGGTTTCTTTTATAGTGACATTTACAGGAGAAATTTTTTTTTCTCGTGTTGAAGCAGCATTCTTTACTTCTTTCCTAACTCCTTTTTGTTGACTGTATTGCTGCTCATTCTCATCTTGGAAATCATAGTCTTGATCTATAAACACAGCACCTTTTAGACGTGCTATATTAATGCCATGTTGATTTACCATATCATCATCTTCATCATCTACTACGCAAGCTTCTGCATCATCACTTAACTCGCTGGCAATTCTTTTCTCTTTTAACTTTTCAATTAGATCTTCCTTACTTACACGAGCATTTGCTCGATCTTGTAGTTTCTTTTTCTTAAGGAGCTCTCTACGCTTTTCATATAACTTATATGACTCAGCAAACTCTTCATCTGTATGAAAATCTTTACCTCCAGGGTTACCAGGTGGTATATATCTCTTACTTAGATGCACTTTAGATTTAGCTTCAGCATTATATGCCACCAGAAAACCAAGAACTAAAGCTGTAAATATAAATAAAATTTTAGAAAAAACTCTAAACATGTTATAAGTATTTAAACACAATGTGTTTAAAAGAAATAACAGCTAATAGACTTCAAGTAAACTAGAATTTGGCCTTGCCCAGAAATAATTATAGATTGCCTAAAGCTTAATATTGTGATAGAAAAAAAATGGACGGATGGCCGAGCGGTTTAAGGCACCAGTCTTGAAAACTGACGTATGTGATAAGCATACCATGGGTTCAAATCCCATTCCGTCCGCCATACCTTTCTACAATAACTTGAGCATATCCAAAATCCTCTACATACTTAAAAAGATTGATAAAAGTTAAAATATTAGATAAAATATTTATATTAGTAATAATATTTTTAATGGAGAAGTGGAATGAATACTGAGACGAATCTTAATGATATGGAAAGATATTTCAGAAGTTGTACTTTAGGTAGTGTTTTAATTATACGCCGCAGCGGTAGTAAGTGGAATATAAAGGCATTAATAGAATTTTTAAATCAATATAGCACTAAACACAATGTTAAAGAGCTCGATTTGCATTTTTGCGGAGTTAGTGACGATGATATTAAAGAATTAGTTCCAGTTCTAGCTAAGAATTTTCCAAATCTTACTAAACTAAATTTAAGTAAAAACAAAATTAGAGATGAAGGCTTAAAGGTAATAGCTGATAATCTTCCAAATCTTATTGAACTGGATTTGAGTTGTAACGAAATTACAACTGCGAGGGCACTAACTAATCTTTCAAAACTTGTTAAACTGAGATTAAGTGGAAACAAACTCAGAGCTGAAGGTGTAAAGGAACTAGCTAGTGGTAATCTTTCAGAACTTACTGAACTAGATTTAGATGGAAACGAGATTGAAGATGAAGGCGTAGAGGCACTAGGTAATGGTAATCTTTCAAAACTTGTTAAACTGAGGTTAAGTGGAAACAAAATTACAGCTAAAGGTGCAAAGGCATTAGCTAATTTCTCAGAACTTACTGAGCTAGATTTGTATGAAAACGACATTAGAGCTGAAGGTGTAGATGTAATAACTAATCTTTCAAAACTTGTTAAACTGAAATTAGGTGGCAACAAGATTGGAAATAAAGGTATAAAAGCATTATTAGCTGCTAAGCTCGTAAATCTTACTTCACTGGATTTTAGTTCACTGTATTCACATCCAGACAACATTGGAGTTGAAGGCTTAGAAGCTCTTGCCCTATTACAATTTCTAAATCAAGTAAAAATTAAAGTTAATGACTTTCATTCTAATGTCTTTAATGCCTTAGTAAAATCTTACAATGATGGTAAATTTGGTAGATTAGATGAAGAGACTGTAAAAAATTTAGTTTTCAAAATGGTTCCGTATGATAATAATGGGCAGGACACCAAAGATATACTACAAAACCCTGATAAGTACCCTTTTCCAATTAATTCAACAGATAAAAATGGAGAAATTATTTTACGTCATGCTGTAAGACGATGGGATATTGGAATAATAAAGTTTCTACTTGCAAAAGGAGTGAACCCTAACATAAGAGATAAGAAAGGAGATACTGTTGTAGATGTTGCCGATAGAGAGTCAGTAAAAATTCTAATTCCATACTTTGTATCACACAACCCTCAAGCAGAAAAATTAAAAAGCGTCACCAATAATGCTGAACTTTCTGCTTTTTGGGATGATTGCAAAAATGAGTTGCAGGAAATGCAAAATAATAAAATCGGCAATAGCAAAATTTCATACTATCAATTCTTAATTGCAAATGAAGATGAGCTTTTTAATTACTTGTCTAATAACAATACTTATCAAGAGCTTCGTACACGCGCATATGCAGAAAACCGTATATATGCTAGTGTGATGGACGGTCAATGTCTGAAAGGTATAAGAAGCAATACATTAAGAATCGAAAATAGGGGATATTTTCGAAGGGATACTGCTAAAAACTTGTCGGAAGGTGCTGTGACATGTAGATCGGCAACTGGTACTGCTTCTCTTCTGAATGAGGATATGATAGATAAGCTAAGTAAAATGGCAAGCAGCTGGATAACGCGGGCGCCTACATATAAAGATGAGGTTCAGTTAATAGTTGGAAGTAATCTAAGAATTGCAGAAAAGAGAAAACTCCTCTGTCTCAAAAAGAATATCACACCTCAAGAAAAAGATGACCGCAATCGTTTTCTTGAGAAAATAAGGGAAAATTTTTCAGGAGCTAAGTTGATACTAAAGTGTAATAAGCTAACTCCTGAAGAAAAGGCTATGATTATTGTAGATTTCTCACTTTTAGAAGGCGTTAAGCCATCAGTAGATTCCTACATAAAAAAAGAAAACAGAAAATACTATATTAAAAGTATCACGATAACGTCTTTAGGTATATTAGGATGGAGTTTAATGCTATCATTTCCGGTATTAGCTATTATGGAGATTCTTATTGGATCTCTTGTGGTGTTTACAGTGGGCTTTGCACTAGTTCTTACGTCATTAATACTTGGAGAACGTAGTCAAGAGCCAGGCAAGGATCAGGCTGTGCTTAATTCGGTTGTACTTGATTATGTAAACAATGCATTATCTAAAACAGAATCTGTGAGTGATCCTATTCCTGACACAAGTAATAGGGATCTATTTGTCACTCAGCTAGGGCCTAAGCCAGAGCTTAGTTAAATAACTTTGAGTGTAGGAAAGTAAGCATTAATAGCGTCCTATACCTTGTTGCTTTGAAGTATCATTGACCTTGTTTTGAGTTACTTTGTTGTTTACTACTACTTCTTTAAACTCCTTGCCAAGTTCTTTAGCCTGAGCTTTAACTTTATTGTTAAAACCTTTAAAATTATTGTGTTCCTTCACATATAGGTCCTGTTTAAAAGCATCTATCTGCTTTTTTTCATGTGATGAAGGCTCTCCTGTTAATGTACTTTTTAAGATGTTTCCTATACCAGACGAAATATTTTTCCTGCTACAGAGAGCCTACCGTTTGATGCATAGTCTGCTAGCGCTAAAGCTCCCACTACTAGACCACCTATGGGACCAAGCAATAAAAAGGCCAGAACTGTTGATGCAACTCTCGCTGTGTTGCCTAAGGCGGTAGTTCCTTTGCTCTCCTCCTTTTCACTAAAAATCTTTTGTTATCAGGTGACTTAAAGGTTTTCCTACTTTTTCACTAATAAAATTTTTAACTGAATTGGCTAAATTAGCTATAGGCTTGCCTATTTTCTCACCAATGAAATTTTTAATTGAATTAGCTAAATTGATCAAAGATTTGTGTATTTTTTCGTTAATGAAATCCGTAAAGGAGTTAGCTAAGGGTTTCACTACTTCTTCGTAAATGGCTTTACCAATCATTCCACCTACTCCAGACATTAGCGTAACGGCTATCCCAAATCCTATACAAGCTACGGGATTCATAACAAGCAAGGCGGCTGGCAAAAGAAATAAAGGAGGAGCAATCATAAGAAGTGCTGGCCCCAAGATTATACTTGCAATATAGGCATAAATACCAAGTTTTGCACCAGTCTTAAAACCACTGGAAGAACGTTTACTTTTCATGCCCCACTTTACCAACTAAAATATTCTCAATATAACATGCAAGTAATAAACAATCGGTGAACAGCCGAAGACTATATTCTAATTCAATTGCGTTTTATTAAAAAAGGCTTTAAATTTATTTAACATTTAAAGATCTAATGACTCAAACTTGGAATTTACTACAAACAGGACAGAAAGAAGGCTATAAAATTGCCTATACAAATGCTCGTATTATTGACCCCGAATCTAGACTTGACATAAAAGGCTCACTCCTTACTGAAGGGAATAGAATTGTTGATTTTGGTGAGTCTCTATTTTCGGATGGCACTCCAAGCGGAATTGATGAAATTATAGACTGCAAAGGGCTTGTGCTCATGCCAGGTCTTGTTGATATTCATGTGCATTTTCGTGAACCAGGTCAAGAGCATAAGGAAACTATATATACAGGCAGTAAATCTGCGGCTGCAGGAGGTGTTACAACCGTAGTTTGTCAACCAAACACCGTTCCAGCAATCGATAGTGTACTCCTGGCTCAATACTTGAAATATAGAACACTTGAGACATCACACGTCAATGTTGAATTTTATGCAAAAATTACCACTTCAGAAGAAAAATTGACTGAAATGGCACTTTTGAAAGAAGCAGGTGCAGTTGGATTTACTGATGATGGCATGCCAGTTATGAATCCTATGATCATGAGGCAGGCGTTACTCTATTCAAGCATGTTGAACGTCCCTATTGCCCAACATGCAGAGGACTTAAATCTATCTGCAGGTGGTGCAATCAACGAAGGAAAAATTTCTGAAGAGCTAGGAGTAAAAGGAATCATAAGTGCATCAGAATCAGTTATGGTAAGTCGTGATATTTTGCTCATGAAAGACATAAGAGATGTGCACTATCATATTTTGCACGTTTCTTCAAAAGATTCACTTGATGCTATCAAGCAGGCAAAAGATTTGGGGCTCAACGTTACTTGTGAGGTTACTCCTCATCACTTTACTCTTACTGAAGATATAGTAAAGCAACACGGAGCAATTGCAAAAATGAATCCGCCACTTCGCACTGAAGAAGACCGTTTAGCTATGGTTGAAGGCCTAAAAACCGGTGTTATTGATTGTATAGCTACTGATCATGCTCCGCACGACCGCAGCTCTAAGGACCTGCCGCTTGAAAATGCCGCATTTGGTATTGTTGGCCTTGAAACAATGCTTCCCCTTTCACTTGAGCTTTACCATAGTGGACAAATGAGCTTGTTTGATGTTCTGGCAAAACTAACATATAAATCTGCAGATATTATACATGTGCCACGTGGGCGCATACAAAAAAATCTTGCTGCAGACTTAATTTTAGTTGATTTGGATCATGAGTGGAAAATTAAAACTGAAAACTTTGCTAGTAAATCAAAGAATTCTCCTTTTGACGGACGTAAGGTAAAGGGATATGTAACACGCACTATCGTTTCTGGCAAAACTGTGCATTCTGCTGTGGTTTAAGTCTCAAGCTAAAGCATTCATAGCAATTGATTAAAAAATAAAATATAAGTGATATATGCTAATTAGTACAACACCAAAGTTAAAAAGTATATGCGAAGAATTAACGGCAAAAGAACCTAAGTTTATAGCAGTTGACACGGAATTTATTAGGAATAATCTAGCTTACTATC
This sequence comes from Wolbachia endosymbiont of Ctenocephalides felis wCfeT, assembly GCF_012277295.1. Classification (NCBI taxonomy): domain Bacteria; kingdom Pseudomonadati; phylum Pseudomonadota; class Alphaproteobacteria; order Rickettsiales; family Anaplasmataceae; genus Wolbachia; species Wolbachia endosymbiont of Ctenocephalides felis. Next base: position 300,565 of record NZ_CP051156.1, on the reverse strand, counting down.
CTAAATTATCATTAATACAGATTTCTTATGGAGAGAGAAATTTCATTGTAGATGCATTGGCACCAGAAATAGACCTATCACCAATTAAGGAGCTATTACTCTCTCAAGATATTATCAAAGTATTTCATAGTTGTCGTCAGGACATAGAATCCTTATTGACTGTATTCAAATGTATTCCTGCTCCTATTTTTGATACTCAGGTTGCTGCTATGTTTTGTTATTATTATCATGATTTCATTGGCTATTCAAAGGTAGTAGAAAAATATCGAGGTGTAGTACTAGATAAAATCAAAGCTAAAAATTCAGACTGGTTAAAACGGCCATTATCTGAAGACCAGCTAGACTATGCAATAAATGATGTTACACACTTATACTACCTGTATCAGATTTTGAACGATAAGCTTGAAGAAAATAACAGAATCAGTTGGTTTCAAGAAGAGATGGAATCTGTGACTGACATAAATAAGTATTTACATAATCCTAAAAACGCATGGAAGAGAATAAAATTTGATTGTGAAGCAAATCCGGTAACTATTAAGGCAGTTACTGAATGGCAAGAGACTTTAGCACAGCGTTGTAATATGAATCGTAATAAGGTAGTCAATAATTCAATAATAACTCGTTTGATTGAAAAAAACGTGAAACGTGTTGATGAAGTTTTGGATATTCTTAAGAAAAATACTAAGAATATAAAAGAAGAAGATCTGTTGGAATTTATAGACATTTTTAATGAAAATGAAAGGAACTTGGTGCAACAGGACGATGTTGCATCAGTAAATTACGACAAGTCTGTGTTTGATATACTGTCAATTATTTTAGAAAGTCAATGTAAGGAAAATAACATATCAAGAAAATTAGTTGCTTCAAAAGATGAGTTAATCGAATCAATATATGAACAAAAAGGTAGATTATTTGAGAATTGGAGATATGAATTTTTTGGTAAATCTATTGAAGCATTTTTGAATACTAGCTCGAAGTTTGAGGTTCTAGCTGTGAAGTCTACAAACAATATAATTAAAACTCAGATATCCGCTCAACCCAGTAGTAAGATAAAGAGTAAGCAAGAAATGCTAAAAGGATAATCATAAGATAAATTGTATGGTCTTTTAGTCGAAACTCTGCAAAGTTGAAGGCTCTTCAGTTTCTAAAGGGGAAATTTTCAAATGGTAAACGAATAGGCTTAATGATTTTATCTGATATAATAATTAAATCATTAAAGTATGTTAAAATGAATGAAGTAATAACATTTGGTTGTCGCCTGAATTTTTATGAGAGTGAATTGATCAAGGAGGCTTTAAAAAAAGTAGAAAGAGAAAATGTTATTGTGGTGCACAGTTGCGCCGTAACAAATGAAGCTGAACGCCAAGTAAAGCAAAAAATACGTAAGATTTATAAAGATGACCCAAGTAAGGAAATTATTGTTGTTGGTTGCGCTGTTCAACTAGATCCTGAAAGCTATAGTAATATTCCTGGTGTAAGTAAAGTATTGGGTAATCAGGATAAACTCAAGGCCGAAAATTATTTGCTAAATGGCAGCGAAAAAATATTAGTAAGTGATACTAAAACAAGTCAAATAGAACCTGTTTTACTCAATAAATTTGAAGATAAATCAAGGGCGTTTATTGAGATTCAAAATGGTTGTAATCACAACTGCACGTTTTGTTCAATTACCTTGGCAAGAGGAGACAATAGATCCGTACCGATAAGTAATATTATAGAACAAATTAGAGTTTTTATAGAAAATGGCTATCAGGAAGTGGTGTTTACTGGAGTGGATATTACAGATTATGGAATAGACTTATTTGATAAGCCATCGCTCGGTTTTATGATTAGAAGGGTTTTAAAAGATGTGCCAGAGCTAAAAAGACTCAGGCTTTCTTCAATTGATGTTGCTGAAGTGGACAGTGAATTGATGGATTTAATAGCAAATGAACCAAGGTTTATGCCTCATTTACATTTAAGTCTCCAGTCTGGTAATAATTTAATTCTAAAGAGAATGAAGCGCCGTCACAACAGAGAGCAAGCTATAGATTTTTATTATAAAGTGAAAAATTTTAGACCTAGTATAGCATTTGGTGCTGATATTATTGCTGGATTTCCTACAGAAACTGATGAGATGTTTCAAGATACAATTGATCTCTTAAAAGAGATTAATATAGTTTACTTGCATGCTTTTCCGTATTCAGAACGGAAAAATACACCTGCTGCACGAATGCCACAAGTACCAGAAAATGTGCGTAAAGAGCGAGTAAAACATTTAAGGGAAGTAAATAAAGAAATGGTGAATGATTTCTATCAATCTTTGATAGGCACTAAACAAAATGTGCTAGTTGAACAAAATAATATTGGTAGAGCAGAAAATTTTGCACTAGTAAAACTTAAAGCTGAAGCTAAAAATATCGTTGAAATTAGTGTTAAAGGCGTAGAAAATAATTATCTTGTTGGCAATATTCTTTAATTAATTTTGCACGCTAGTAAAATATATGACATAGTAATTATACTATAAATTGTAAGTATGACTAAAAGATCTATCACTTTGTTTTTGGCTTTAACTGTGTTTTCTAATATCTATGCAGAACAACCAACTGATTTAAGATTGGAAACTGATACTGAAGAAACTTTTACAGAAGAAGTACTGAATCGAGAGCCTAAAAAAATTAATAAAAAACCAATTTGTGGCAAAAAAGGTTTAGGAAAAGACAAGCAAAAAATGCATCTAAAAAGTGTTCGACACCAATCAGAGACTAGATGTCGCAAGAGATCCAACTTCACAAACATTTTTAGCAATAAGTTACCCGAAAAAAAACAAACAAAAAAACTTAACTTTTATGTCAGCGCCAATAGCGGTAAAGTATATCACGATAATTCAGAAATACTTGTAGAAGGTATAAAGACAATAGGAAAAAGAGTGTCAACTTTAACTAAAAATACAATTATAGAATTTATAGCAGCAAAAGAAATTAAGAGTATTGAGAACTTTAAAGGTGAAATTGATTTTCAATGGTTAAACAGCATAGCTTTAGGTTATTATGCTGGAGAAAACGGTCAAGTTGATTTTGAAGCTATGTATTCTAAAGTAAAAATCAAGGATAGTAGTGAAAATAAAATATTTGATGAAACGGCAGGTATATTTGCATTTTTATTGAATTTGTATTATAATCCTAATACTAAAGATGCAAAATGTACTCCGTATATTGGTCTGGGTGTTGGACCGACAGTTTTCAGACTAAAGAAGTTTAATGGATCGCCTGAGGAACTAATGCCAATGAATGTTCCTTGGTTTGCTTATCAAATAAAACTTGGTGTTAGTTATTCGATAATTCCAGAAATAAGAACCTTTCTTGGCTATCGCTATTTCAGCATTCCAATACCTGTAGCAGATGATATCTCGACTCATAATATTGAAGCTGGTTTACAATTTAACTTTTAACCCTAACTGGTGAATAGTATCCATTCAGGTGTATGGCTTAAGAAGCAATAGCCAGTAGGTTTTGAAAAGGATTTAACTTCTTTTGCCTCCAAGTCAAGTACAATGAAATTATCCTCTCAAGAAACATATTTCCCCGTTTCGATTGTGTAAAATATGAAACTTTTCGGTAAACAACGTAATGCCGAATCTGTCGCTCAGCATAGTTGTTTGTCAGTGGAATATTTTCTGGATCGTCCAAAAATTTCCACATCATCAGATCCGATTTCATGATATTTTTTGCTACTCGAGACGCTCCAATTGCCTCAGGTAAATTTGATATATTCTTTAAGTAATATCTCGTTCGCTTGCGTAATTTTCTTGCTCTTCTTATGAACCTTAATGTGTCTATTTCATCCTTTAACAGAGCTTTTTTCAATGCAAATAATTCAGTAGCAACATTCCTTAAATAATACCCCAAAACTTTCACTTCGCTATTCCAACTATGAGACAACCTTTCAAAATCTCTTGCTAAATGTGCCCAACAGACCTGCCTTTTCTTGCTGGAAAAGTAGTTGTAAGCTGCATATCTGTCGGTCACTACTAGGTTGTTATTCTTTCCAAATTTACTATTTTCCAGGACTTTCATCCCTCTTGACTCTGTCAATTTGATCACACTTCCTATTTTGCTCGCAAACATCCAGCACCAGCCCTGTTTACCTTTGTTGTAATGGCTAGTTTCATCGATATGTAAAATTTTGCTCTTGCTTACCTCTTCCTCAATTTGCTCATATGCTTCTTGGCATTTTTCTGCCACTCTAGCCTCGCTATTTGATACACTACCGACGCTGATATCCAGGTTGAAAATGTCCTTTATAATATTTGCCACTTCTTTTTTCGAATTCTTGTAAAATCCACTTAATGCTGTAATTACTGACTTAACTCTTGGACCAAATGTGTCCGCAGTTACTCCTTCTTGTAGCTTGCTACTTTTTCTTTTTCCACATCTTTTGCAACGTCCATGCTCTAGTTGATATTCAACTACATACGGCTTGATTTCCGGCAAATCGACCTTTTGATGAGTATACGGATCTTTTGATACCGCAATTTCTCCTCCGCACTCACACGTATTGGGCAGTTCTATTTTTACCATCTCATCTGCCTCCATTTTAGGGCGGTAACTGCCTTTATGTCCAACCTGTGCTCCTACTTTCCTGTCACTTTTTGGCTTATTTTCCCTCATCTTATATAATTCTTTGGAGCTTGGTATAGATGAATTTTTTGAATTTAAGCCAAGCCTTTCTTTTAACTCAGCGTTTTCGATCCTTAGCGCTTTATTTTCTGCTTTAAGCTCTTCTATTTTTGTTTCTAACTTTTCTATAGTCTGCTTAAACTTTCGCAAAATTCTAAAAGATCAACCATATTACCTCACAGCCACTCTAGTTTACCTTTTTAGCATTCCTTGTCTACTCTTTATTTTACCGCCCGGCTGAATGGATACGTAATTTTCCTTAATTTTTTACTTAATAATCTTAATATAGGTTGTAGGTCATCAGTAATTGATAAACATAATATCTCTTTATTAAGATATTTAGCTAAGTTATTCTTTTTTTCTAAAATTTCTGCATCGTCCAGTAAGTCACACTTGTTTAATACAATAATTTCTTCTTTTTCAACAAGTTCGCTGTTGTAAAGCTCTAGCTCATTATGTGTGCAATTGTAAACTGAAATAATATCCTCACTAGTTACATCAATTAAATGAAGAAGAATTTTACACCTTTCTATATGTTTTAAAAATTTGTGCCCCAGTCCAACTCCAAGGTGAGCATCAGTGATTATTCCTGGGATATCTGCTATCACAACTTCACCATCATCTACTCTTGCAACACCCAAATGAGGCCTGATAGTGGTAAATGGATAATCACCCACTCTAGTATCTGCATTTGAGCAGCGAGTTAAAAATTTTGATTTACCTGCATTTGGCATTCCGATAATGCCAACATCTGATAAGATTTTTAGCTTTAATAATACATATTTTTCCTCACCTGGTTGGCCGTAAGTAAAGCGCCTTGGTGCTTTGTTAGTGGAGGATTTAAAATTGGTGTTTCCAAGCCCACCTTTTCCACCTTGTGCTACCTTAAATTCCATATCTGGTTTGTCTAAATCAATTATTAAATCTTCACTTTCTTCGTCGATTATTTGTGTACCAACTGGAACTTTAAGTATAGTATTTTTTCCTGATAATCCAGATCTATCCCAATTTGCACCATGTTTCCCGCTCATTGCTTTTATGTGTTTCATATAACGAAAGTTGAGCAAGGTATTAAGATTCGCATCGCTGATGAAAATTATGTCTCCACCCTTTCCTCCATTACCTCCATTTGGACCACCAAATTCAAGGAATTTTTCCCGGCGAAAACTAACACAACCATTACCGCCATTACCTGCTTTTAGATACAATTTTACTTCGTCGATGAAGGCCATGCTAATCCATGATAATATTCAGCGTCTTTTCCCAAAACACTCTCAATTCTGAGTAACTCATTATATTTTGCAAGCCTATCAGAACGCGACAACGAACCGGTTTTTATTTGTCCGCAATTTGATGCAGCTGCTATATGAGATATCGTTGTATCCTCTGTTTCGCCTGAGCGATGGGAAATAATGGCTTTGTAATCATGCGATTTTGCCATTTCAATAGCAGCAAAAGTTTCTGTTAATGTTCCTATCTGATTTGGTTTGATTAATACAGCATTTGCCATTTTCTGTTCTATTCCTTTGCTAATTAGCTCACAATTTGTAACAAATAAATCATCTCCAACTAATTGGACTTTATTCCCCAATTTTTCAGTAAGTAATTTCCAACCGTCATAATCATCTTCACCCATTGCATCTTCTATAGAAACTATCGGATATTTTTCCACGAGATTACAATAATGTTCAGTCAATTCTTCTGCGGTGAGTTCTTTATTTTCAAATTTATAAACTTTATTGTCATAAAAAGTAGATGAAGCAACATCAAGACCTAGTGCAAAGTGACTTTTCATTGAGTAACCTGCAGATTCTATTGCATGTATTATTAAATCAAGCGCCTCTTCAGTGCTTTCAATATTCGGTGCAAAACCTCCTTCGTCCCCGACATTTGTGCTGTAGCCTTTGCTCTTAAGAATCTTACATAAGTTATGAAATACCTCAGCAGACATTCTAATTGCTTCACTAAAAGTTCCAGCCCCGATAGGAAGAATCATAAACTCTTGAAAATCAAGTTTATTGTCTGCATGCACTCCGCCATTAATTATGTTAATTAGTGGTACTGGCATAATATTTGCCTTTTCACCTCCCAAATACTTGTATAAAGGTATTTCAAAGCTATTTGCTGCTGCTTTTGCAACTGCAAGAGATACTCCTAGCGTTGCATTTGCTCCAAGCTTAGATTTGTTATTTGTGCTATCCAGTGCAATTAATGTTGCATCTATCGTTCCTTGATCTGCTGCATACATTCCGATGATTTTATCTGCTATTGTTCCATTTACAGCTTGCACAGCCTTTAGCACCCCTTTACCGCAATATCTTTTTTCATCTTGATCTCTGAGCTCCAATGCTTCAAGTTTACCTGTTGAAGCTCCAGATGGCACTGATGCTCTACCTTTTGCACCACCTGAAAGCTCAACTTCTACTTCAACGGTTGGAAAACCTCTGCTATCTAAAATTTCTCTTGCAAATATATTAGTAATTATTTTTTGCATAGCTCTGTTGCAAACCTTTATTTTAATATTATACACTGAAGAAATAGAAAATAAAGGTTATAAACAAGCGCTTATCTGCACAAAAATAAAGCATATAGAGGAAGAAGACTTCCTCTATAAAATTTAGCTATATAAAGTAACAAGGATTGAAATCAAATTCTTGGTGTTCATTTACTAAATCAGAAGTATCCATTCAGGTGTATGGCTTAAGAAGCAATAGCCAGTAGGTTTTGAAAAGGATTTAACTTCTTTTGCCTCCAAGTCAAGTACAATGAAATTATCCTCTCAAGAAACATATTTCCCCGTTTCGATTGTGTAAAATATGAAACTTTTCGGTAAACAACGTAATGCCGAATCTGTCGCTCAGCATAGTTGTTTGTCAGTGGAATATTTTCTGGATCGTCCAAAAATTTCCACATCATCAGATCCGATTTCATGATATTTTTTGCTACTCGAGACGCTCCAATTGCCTCGGGTAAATTTGATATATTCTTTAAGTAATATCTCGTTCGCTTGCGTAATTTTCTTGCTCTTCTTATGAACCTTAATGTGTCTATTTCATCCTTTAACAGAGCTTTTTTCAATGCAAATAATTCAGTAGCAACATTCCTTAAATAATACCCCAAAACTTTCACTTCGCTATTCCAACTATGAGACAACCTTTCAAAATCTCTTGCTAAATGTGCCCAACAGACCTGCCTTTTCTTGCTGGAAAAGTAGTTGTAAGCTGCATATCTGTCGGTCACTACTAGGTTGTTATTCTTTCCAAATTTACTATTTTCCAGGACTTTCATCCCTCTTGACTCTGTCAATTTGATCACACTTCCTATTTTGCTCGCAAACATCCAGCACCAGCCCTGTTTACCTTTGTTGTAATGGCTAGTTTCATCGATATGTAAAATTTTGCTCTTGCTTACCTCTTCCTCAATTTGCTCATATGCTTCTTGGCATTTTTCTGCCACTCTAGCCTCGCTATTTGATACACTACCGACGCTGATATCCAGGTTGAAAATGTCCTTTATAATATTTGCCACTTCTTTTTTCGAATTCTTGTAAAATCCACTTAATGCTGTAATTACTGACTTAACTCTTGGACCAAATGTGTCCGCAGTTACTCCTTCTTGTAGCTTGCTACTTTTTCTTTTTCCACATCTTTTGCAACGTCCATGCTCTAGTTGATATTCAACTACATACGGCTTGATTTCCGGCAAATCGACCTTTTGATGAGTATACGGATCTTTTGATACCGCAATTTCTCCTCCGCACTCACACGTATTGGGCAGTTCTATTTTTACCATCTCATCTGCCTCCATTTTAGGGCGGTAACTGCCTTTATGTCCAACCTGTGCTCCTACTTTCCTGTCACTTTTTGGCTTATTTTCCCTCATCTTATATAATTCTTTGGAGCTTGGTATAGATGAATTTTTTGAATTTAAGCCAAGCCTTTCTTTTAACTCAGCGTTTTCGATCCTTAGCGCTTTATTTTCTGCTTTAAGCTCTTCTATTTTTGTTTCTAACTTTTCTATAGTCTGCTTAAACTTTCGCAAAATTCTAAAAGATCAACCATATTACCTCACAGCCACTCTAGTTTACCTTTTTAGCATTCCTTGTCTACTCTTTATTTTACCGCCCGGCTGAATGGATACTTTAGTAGCTCCAATTCAGGATGGTGTCATTGCTTGTATTGAAGTATGCAAATTTATGTAATACTACCTTTTTAGCTTTTTGCATCAAGCCAATAACTATACTTCCAGAACCAACCTGTTTGGATCTTCTATGTAGTTCTTCATTTTCACAAGAAAAGTAACTGCTCCCTTACCATCCACTATTCTGTGATCATAGGATAAGGCAATGTACATCATAGGTCTAATTTCTATGGAATTACCTACAGCAACTGGTCTGTTCTGTATTGAATGCATACCAAGTATTCCAGATTGTGGAGGGTTTATTATTGGAGTAGAAAGAAGTGAACCATATACTCCTCCATTTGAAACTGTGAATGTTGCACCTTCCATTTCTGACACTTGTAATTTACCATCACGAGCTTTTTTACCAAGGTCAACCAAGGTAAGCTCTATTTCAGCAAAGGACATCTGATCAGCATTTCGGATAACCGGTACAACAAGGCCTTTGTCAGTTCCAACAGCAACACCTATATCATAGTAATTTTTATATATGATTTCATCTTTTGAAATTTCAGCATTAATTTCAGGAATTTCTTTCAGTGCCTGTATTGCAGCTTTTATGAAGAATGACATAAATCCTAATTTTATTCCGTATTTCTTTTCGAAAGCTTCCTTATATTGAGCCCTTAAATCCATCACATTCTTCATATCAACTTCGTTGAATGTTGTGAGTATTGCAGCAGTGTTTTGTGATGCCTTTAAACGAGCAGCAATTACTTGCCTTATTTTGCTCATTTTCTCTCTTCGTTCTCTGCCTTCTACACTTTTTCTTGGCTCAGATTGTTTTACTGCAGGTTGCTCAGCTTTATTCATATGATCCACTACATCGTCTTTGGTAACTCTGCCACTCATGCCGGTTCCCTTGACACTTTCTGGATTTATATTATTTTCTTCCATGATTTTACGAGCAGAAGGAGCATCCTTCTTGGTTTCATTATTACTCTCTTTTTTTACTTCTTCTTTTATCTCTCCGATGGAAAGCCTTGCTAATAACTGATCAGGACTAATGACATCATCTTCCTTAACAAGGAACTCAGCTATTTGCCCTGAAGCTTCAGCAGTTAACTCGAGTGCTGTTTTATCGGTTTCAATTTCAAAGATTAAATCATCTACTTTTACTGGTTCGCCAATACTTTTCTTTATTTTGACTATACCCTCAGTAACCGACTCACCACCAAGAGTTTTCGGTGCTCTAATTTCTATAGTTTCGCTCATAAAAATAACCTTTCATAAAATCTGCTATAAACTTATACACGAAAAGAAATGTGTAATAAACTAATTTGTATATTCAGTAGACAGAATTACCTATAATATTTGCTTTCAAGGCGAATAAGAAATGCTGTTAACAAGAAATAAGTTAAAGAAAGATTTGGTCCATGCTTACCATATCTTATCTTACCTGAAGCTTGATGATCATACATATACACATCTTTCAGTGCATTCTGAAGATCAAAAATCATTTTATATTTATCCTTTTGGCATGCGCTTTGATGAGGTAAATGAAAGTTCGTTGATGAAAGTATCGTTGGATGGAAATGTAATTGAAGGTAAGGAATATCAGTATAATAGAACTGGGTATATAATTCATGGCTTTATTTATCAAGCAAGAAGGGATATTCAGGCAATTTTTCACTTACATACTCCTTCAATCGTAGCTATTTCTTCACTAAAGGATGGCCTGCTTCCCATAAATCAATGGGCGCTGCACTTTTATAATAAAATATCCTATCATGACTATAATTCCTTAGCGCTTGAAGGTATAGAAGGAAAGAGATTAACGGCGGATCTAAAAGAAAATTTTGTCATGTTAATGCGCAATCATGGATCTATTACATGTGGAAGAACTATACAAGAAGCTATGTTTTACACATATCACTTAGAGCAAGCGTGCAAAACCCAGTGTTTAACCTTAGCGATGAATAAAGGGCTATCAATGCCAAATAAGGAAGTTTGTTCGAAAGCTGTAGAAGATCTTCTCTCATTTGAAAGCAATCTTGGTGATAGAGATTGGAGTGCATGGGTTAGGCTTCTTAAGGGTAAACATTCGTAAAAGAGTAACGCAAAAAGCTTTGGTGTGCTGGACAGAAAGACCAATATTGGCTATTATATTAATATGTTAGTATGTTTGGGAATTATCACCTCTCCTCATGGAATTAAAGGAGCAGTTAAAATCAAGACTTTCACTGAAAAACCTGAAAATATTTCTCTATATGGTGAGTTGGTAAGTGGTAATGAGAGTTATCAAATAGATTCAATATCTGTTATAGGTGATAATTTAGTGATTGCCGCAATAAATGGGATAAATTCTCGCAATGAAGCAGAGCTGCTCAGAAATAAGAAATTATATATAGAGAGGGAAAAGCTACCTGAATTAGATGATGAAGATGAGTTTTATCAGAGCGATCTTGTAGGTATGGAAGTAAGACTAGAAAATAACGAATTATATGGCCATGTGAAGTCTATACATAACTTTGGTTCTGACGATATACTAGAAATTTTAGTTATAGATAGTCAAAGAAGCATCATGCTATCTTTTACTAAGGAAGTTTTTCCGAATGTAAATGTCAAGGAAAAATATATAGTACTAAATATGCCAGAATTTATCAATTAATAAACCATACCCTTACTGTAAAGGTCAACGAATTACGTGTATCCATTCAGGTGTATGGCTTAAGAAGCAATAGCCAGTAGGTTTTGAAAAGGATTTAACTTCTTTTGCCTCCAAGTCAAGTACAATGAAATTATCCTCTCAAGAAACATATTTCCCCGTTTCGATTGTGTAAAATATGAAACTTTTCGGTAAACAACGTAATGCCGAATCTGTCGCTCAGCATAGTTGTTTGTCAGTGGAATATTTTCTGGATCGTCCAAAAATTTCCACATCATCAGATCCGATTTCATGATATTTTTTGCTACTCGAGACGCTCCAATTGCCTCGGGTAAATTTGATATATTCTTTAAGTAATATCTCGTTCGCTTGCGTAATTTTCTTGCTCTTCTTATGAACCTTAATGTGTCTATTTCATCCTTTAACAGAGCTTTTTTCAATGCAAATAATTCAGTAGCAACATTCCTTAAATAATACCCCAAAACTTTCACTTCGCTATTCCAACTATGAGACAACCTTTCAAAATCTCTTGCTAAATGTGCCCAACAGACCTGCCTTTTCTTGCTGGAAAAGTAGTTGTAAGCTGCATATCTGTCGGTCACTACTAGGTTGTTATTCTTTCCAAATTTACTATTTTCCAGGACTTTCATCCCTCTTGACTCTGTCAATTTGATCACACTTCCTATTTTGCTCGCAAACATCCAGCACCAGCCCTGTTTACCTTTGTTGTAATGGCTAGTTTCATCGATATGTAAAATTTTGCTCTTGCTTACCTCTTCCTCAATTTGCTCATATGCTTCTTGGCATTTTTCTGCCACTCTAGCCTCGCTATTTGATACACTACCGACGCTGATATCCAGGTTGAAAATGTCCTTTATAATATTTGCCACTTCTTTTTTCGAATTCTTGTAAAATCCACTTAATGCTGTAATTACTGACTTAACTCTTGGACCAAATGTGTCCGCAGTTACTCCTTCTTGTAGCTTGCTACTTTTTCTTTTTCCACATCTTTTGCAACGTCCATGCTCTAGTTAATATTCAACTACATACGGCTTGATTTCCGGCAAATCGACCTTTTGATGAGTATACGGATCTTTTGATACCGCAATTTCTCCTCCGCACTCACACGTATTGGGCAGTTCTATTTTTACCATCTCATCTGCCTCCATTTTAGGGCGGTAACTGCCTTTATGTCCAACCTGTGCTCCTACTTTCCTGTCACTTTTTGGCTTATTTTCCCTCATCTTATATAATTCTTTGGAGCTTGGTATAGATGAATTTTTTGAATTTAAGCCAAGCCTTTCTTTTAACTCAGCGTTTTCGATCCTTAGCGCTTTATTTTCTGCTTTAAGCTCTTCTATTTTTGTTTCTAACTTTTCTATAGTCTGCTTAAACTTTCGCAAAATTCTAAAAGATCAACCATATTACCTCACAGCCACTCTAGTTTACCTTTTTAGCATTCCTTGTCTACTCTTTATTTTACCGCCCGGCTGAATGGATACCGAATTTCCTAAAACTTTATATTAAATTACATTTACTGCTCACAGGATTTACTGCTAAAAAAGTTCACTCTCAGAAGGATATACACTGTAACTACTTGTATCACTGGACACTTCCTCCTCGGAAGGCTTGATTGTTAACATCTTACCAGAATACCATCCAACTTCTTTCATGATTTCAACAAACTCTAGACATCTATTATCATCCGCACAATCGCTTGTTATGTTACCATCATTCTCTATATAGGCAAGTAGGTCAGTATAATGCGCTCCAGTGGTATTACCCTCCTTATCTAACATTTGATCATATTCACTTCTATCTTCATAACTAATATTTTTAATAAGTATTAATGGTGCAACTTGTCTTACTGTTATTTCCTCCTTACTATCAGACTTGTTAACTAAGTTAGGGCATGATTTAGTAAAAAACTTCCCTGGAGTGCCACTACCAACAAAGCAAACGCTCTTAACAGTTCTATCGCTTTGACAGATAGGCTCTTCTGTCAATTCGCACTCTCTACAAGTTATGCAACTATCAATTGAACTTTCAATATGACCTGTAAAAGCAAACACAGCATTTGTAGGATAGTACTTGTCTTCTTCTATAAGGTTCATAATTTTAGGATTATTATATATTTCAAAAAAAAGTATTTCCGCTATATCCGCCGAATGAAAACCATCATAACCGACTTGCTCTTTCTCGTCATATTTTTTAGAGTACTTTCCACATCTTGAATGTGAAGTATGATCCTCGGTAATTTTTTCAGCTATAATAATACCTGCTGATTTGTTTTTTTCACTGGCACATGTATCACTATCACCTTGTTCTTTTTCCAGATCAGGCTTTTGATCTTTTATAACCTCATCAGGATCATTCTTGTCAGGCCCAGGCTCTTGACCTTTTATAACCTCATCAGGATCATTTTTGTCAGGTCCAGGCGGCTTTGTTGCATAGCTAAAGTAAAAAGAACTGGGAGTTACTGACAAAATTCATTATAAACAGGCATTTAACCGACAAAGGAAAAATATGCCAGTCAAAATGAAAGTCAGTAACTGCTACGAATATAACAAATTTCTCCAAGAAAGAGGAAATATTTTTTATTACGTCAACGATGCCATAGAAAATTGGTACAAAAAAAGTCCCAAAATGGCCGGTGGCAACAATATTTATAGTGATAAAGTCGTAATTCTAATTCACATAATAACTTATTTGTTTAGAATAGGCCTAAGACAAACGGTGGGGTTTATAGCGGGATACCTTGAGCAAATAGGAAAAAATTTGCAAGTTATCAGCTATTCCCAGGCTTCCAGAAGATTCAAAAAGCTTAACTTAAAAATTAATGATCGAAGACATGATAAAAACAGTATGGAAAATATTGAGATCGCCATAGATAGCACTGGAATAAGCATCTACAATAATATTCCAGGCCATAGTAAGGCAAACGGTACAGATAGAAAGTACCGTGGCTATAAGCAAACAAGAAAATTGCATGTAATGCTGGAGATAGGTAGCAAAAAAGTCATAGCTGCAAAATACAGTAGTGGAGTTTATTCTGACCACTATGGAGCCTGTGATCTTATTGCAAGGGCTAATGCTAAATACAATATAAGCACACTATATGCAGACAGAGCATATAATCGAAAGAAGTTATACAAATTGTGCAATGAGCTTGGCATAAAGACAAAAATTCCTCTGCAAAACAATGCAGTGGAGCATCCAAAGCTGGATTATATGGCTGAGAGAAATTCTACAATCAAGTTCATAAAGTCATATGGTGAAGATGGTATGAAGAAGTGGAAAAAAGAGATAAATTATGGGAAGAGATCTTATATAGAAAGTTTTTTCTCGCGACTGAAGCAAACATTTGGGTTTAGTTTTAGGAACAAATCTGAGATTAACCGTGAGAAAGAAATGCTACTCAAGTGTTATTTGCTGAACAAATTTACTGAAATAGGCATGGCTAAATTTGAGATAGCTTTATGAATTTATTATGCATTGCCTCCTATCCAAAGAGCGATGCAACAAAGCCGGTCCAGGCTCTTGATCTTTTATAACTCCATCAAGACTATCTTTTACTCCTCTAAGGTCTTTTTTAACCGCATCAATATCTTCTTTAATTTTATCAAGCTCTTCTTGATTCATGCTAGGATGTGTTACACCTTCCTTAGCCCCTTTTTCACATTGCTCAAGCATCTTTTTCATACATGCAGCTTCAGCTTCCGCCTCTGCCTTTGAAATTTTACACTGCGTAAGCGCTTCTTTTGCCTGTTCAACTTCTTTTCTCATCTTATCGATTTCGCTTGCCTGATCTTTCTTATCTCCTCCCCCTACCTCCTTCTTACCTTCTTCACCTTCTCCTTCTTCACCTTCTCCTACCTCCTTCTTACCTCCTTCTCCTTCTTCACCTCCCCCTACCTCCTTCTTACCTTCTTCACCCTCACCTTCTCCTTCACCTCCCCCTTTCTTATCTCCTCCCTCTCCCTTGTCTCCTCCCCCTATCAGTTCTTTTATTTTTTCTTCTATTTTGTCCTTTATATCTGCGATACTTCTTTTTTTATCATTGATGATATGATCCTCAGTTTTACCTTCTTCAGTAGAGGTTTGATGTTCGGTAATATTCCCAGTAATTTTAGTATTTAAACCTTCCTTACTTATTCTCTTATTAGTATATCTGTCAGAGAATTCATCAGAATACCTATTTTTGTCACTATGTTTTAACATATTAATCTCCTAAAACTTTATACTAAATTATATTTACCACTCAAAAGACTTCACCAGCTGAAGCTTATTGCAGTTCTTGCAGCTACTGCAGCAGAAAATTATAAATAACAATCCTTCGAAAATGTAACATGAAGCCATTATAAAATATAATAGTTAAAGATTTAATAATTTTAATATTTAAATTAGCATATAAAAGCAGATTTCTCACTTTCTTTATAGAGGGTTTAATGTTACATTTAATAATCTGTTCTGAATTTACTTAATGAACATTAATATCAAAAATTTGATTAATGCTTTCTCTAAACTGCCAAGTCTAGGACCATCATTATCTCGCAGGTTGGTAACATATTTACTCCAAAACAAAGAAAAAATTATGCTACCGATTGCATCTATGATTAAAGAATTAGCAGATTGTATAATCGAATGCGAAGTTTGTGGGAACTTAGATGTAAAATCCCCATGTGCTATTTGCACTAATCCAAAACGCGACTACAAAATGCTTTGCATAGTAGAAGAAATAGGTGATTTATGGGCGCTTGAAAAGGGAAGTATATATTTAGGCATGTACCATGTTTTAGGTGGTAGATTGTCTGCAATAAATGGCATAGGTCCAAAAGAGCTCAATCTTGATAACATTTTAAAAAGAGTAACAGAATCTAAAACTGAAGAAATAATTATTGCCATCAATCCAACGCTGGAGGGTCAGGTGACTGCACAGTATATAATTGAGTTACTTAGGAATCTAAATGTGAAAATATCACACCTTGCCTATGGTATACCAATGGGTGGAGAAATTGATTATTTGGATGAAGGAACGCTGAAAGCAGCACTAACTTCAAGAAAAGAGTATGAAAAATAGGATGAGGTATGTGCTTTAAAAAACTTATATCGATTGTAAAACGTAGAAAAAATGAGCCACCTCAAATAGTAGTAGCTTGGGAAAATGATCTTCTAAACTATAAGCAAATCGCGAACAAATTCAACACTATAATCAGAACAGTTGAAGAATCTTTTACGATAATATCTCTAGAGGGATATGATGGATGGGGTAAGACCTTTTTTCTAAAAGAATGGGTAAAAGAATTAAAACAACAAGGTGAAATTGCAGCTTATTACAGTGCATGGGATATTAATGCGCTAGACCAACCACTTCCTTCTTTTTTAAATTTTTTATTCGAAGATCTGTTTGCATCATATGAAGTAAAGGGGAGTATTGTACAGCAGTTCAAGAATATAAACCAAGAGTTGTTTTCTTTAAATACATTGGGAAAATTGATCAGCAAATCCCCACTTGCTATGCTTTCTGTATTGCTAGATGCCACTAAAGAGGCCGATAAAAAAGATATAGGTGCTGTGCTCAGAGAATTGAATAACCTGCAGAGAAGAGAAGAAAATATTAATGATTTTAAAACAGAATTAGCAAAAGTTATTGGTAAAATTAGAAATGGCAAAAACATTTATATAATGGTCGATAACTTAGATATATGCCGTCCTAAATTTATTGTTGATTTTCTAGAATCTATAAAATACATGCTAGGCATAAAAGGTCTTGTGTTCATTATTTCCATAAGCATGGATAAAAGCAACGTTCCTAAGGCCATTAATACAATACTTGGCTCAAATTTTGACTTAAGGTCTTTCACTGATTTCTCTTTGCATCTGCCAAAACAACCAATAGAAAAATTCGCAAAAGAACTGTTTAAAAATATTAAACTATCTAAGAAATCAAAAGATATGATCATGGAAAGTTTTATATTTTATGTAAAAATCTTTTCTCTATCATTAAAAGCGATAGAATACTGTGTAAAGAAAATGTTATTATGCTTTTTGAACTACAATAAAATACCCGACCCGAACCTATTTTCATTTCTCATAATATTGCAGTCGATAGATATTGATATATATGAGGACTCATATAAGGAAGCATTAGAAAAAATTGAAAAAGCTACAACTATAAGCCATGCAAATGATCAAGAAATACGGAAAAAAATTAAAAACTCTCTGGATATGGCTTTTTCAGACAAGGCTAGCAAAACTACAAAGCAAATACTATTGTAAGCTTTCTTGCTAAAATTTATAAAATAATTGACAATGTTAACTTTCTAATTTATAAATGATTTTTAACCACACGGAGGTACAGAATTTGATTGAAGTATCAGTTCATCATGGTGATGTAGATAGAGCCTTTCCAGCATTGAAGAAAACAATTCAAAAGGAAGGGAGAGGATTGAAAATGAAAAAACAATATCATGAAAAGAAATCAGAAAAGAGAGCTAAAAAGAAAGCTGAAGCAAGAAAAAAGAAGCATCAGCAAGAGTGTAGAAGACAGCGTTACGGTTGGTAATTTTAGGTTATTTTATGAATATTCACGAATATCAAGCAAAGGAAGTTTTGCATAAATTTAACGTTCCGGTACCAAAAGGTTTTGTTACTACATCTGC
This sequence comes from Wolbachia endosymbiont of Ctenocephalides felis wCfeT, assembly GCF_012277295.1. Classification (NCBI taxonomy): domain Bacteria; kingdom Pseudomonadati; phylum Pseudomonadota; class Alphaproteobacteria; order Rickettsiales; family Anaplasmataceae; genus Wolbachia; species Wolbachia endosymbiont of Ctenocephalides felis. Next base: position 282,458 of record NZ_CP051156.1, on the reverse strand, counting down.
AAAAGGAATAGAGTCACAAATAGATCAATTAAATTCTGATATATTTGTGGTTAAAGCTCAAATTCATGCAGGTGGTAGAGGTAAAGCAGGTGGCGTAAAACTTGCAAAAACAATTGAAGAAGCTAAACAGTTCATCAAGAGCATGCTCGGCATGACTTTAGTTACTCACCAGACCGGGCCAAGCGGGCAAGAAGTAAAAAGAGTATATATCGAAGAGGGCTCAAGCATTAAAAAAGAATACTATTTGAGTATAGTAGTTGATCCAAAATTAAGCAGGCCAACATTTATATTTTCTTCAGAAGGTGGAATGGATATTGAAGAAGTAGCAAAAAGCTCTCCTGATAAAATCGTGAAAATAGACATTGATCCTGCCGCTGGCTTCACAAGCTTTGATAGGAATAAGTTAGAATCAAGTTTTAGCCTTAATTCAGAACAAGTAGAAAAGATAACAAATGTTGCAAAAAATATATACGATGCATTTATTGCAACTGATGCAAGTCAAATAGAGATTAATCCTCTAGTTGAAACAAACTCAGGAGATTTTATTGCACTTGATGCCAAAATTAACTTTGATGACAATGCTCTATATCGTCATCCAGATATCTTAGAATTGCGTGATTTAGATGAAGAAGTAAAAGAAGAAATAGAAGCTTCTAAGTTTGGGTTAAGCTATATAAAGATGGATGGTAGCATTGGTTGTATGGTAAACGGTGCAGGTCTTGCTATGGCAACAATGGACATAATAAAGTACTATGGAGCTGAGCCGGCTAACTTTTTGGATGTTGGTGGAGGAGCAAGCAAAGAAACTGTTACTGAGGCATTTAAGATAATATTATCTGATAGCAACGTAAAAGGGATTTTGGTAAACATATTTGGCGGCATAATGCGTTGCGATATCATTGCAAATGGCATTGTTGAAGCTGCAAAAGAGATGAGCATTAAAGTTCCTCTAGTGGTGAGGTTATCAGGTACTAATTTCAAAGAAGGAAAAAAAATCTTAGAGGAATCGGGATTAAATATTATTGCTGCAGATGAGCTTGATGAGGCTGCACAAAAAATAGTAAAAGAGGTTAAGTAAAAAATATGTCTGTATTAGTAAATAAAGATACGAGATTAATATGCCAGGGTTTCACTGGTGCACAAGGTACGTTTCATTCTGAGCAAGCTATCGCTTATGGAACAAAAATGGTTGGTGGTGTAACTCCTGGAAAAGGTGGGAGCACTCACCTTAATCTGCCAATTTTTAACACTGTAGCAGAAGCAAAAGACAAAACTGATGCAAATGCTACAGTAATATATGTACCTGCTAAATTCGCTGCAGACGCTATACTTGAAGCGATAGATGCTGGAATAGAGTTAATAGTCTGTATTACAGAGGGTATTCCTATACTTGATATGGTAAAAGTTAAGCGTGCACTTATGGATTCAAAAAGCCGGCTTATTGGTCCTAACTGTCCTGGAATTATCACACCTCAAGAATGCAAAATAGGAATTATGCCAGGCCATATTCATAAGCGTGGGCATGTAGGAATTATGTCTCGTTCTGGAACTTTAACCTATGAAGCAGTGGCACAAACAACGGCAGTTGGTCTTGGCCAATCAACGTGTATTGGAATTGGAGGAGATCCTGTTCATGGTATGACATTTGTTGACTGCATGGAGCTCTTTTTAAAAGATGATGATACTCACGGTATTGTAGTCATTGGTGAAATAGGTGGGAATGAAGAAGAGGATGTAGCGCATTTTGTAAAAACAGAAAAAACCAAAAAACCAATTGTTGGTTTTGTCGCTGGGCAAACAGCACCTCCTGGAAGGCGTATGGGACATGCCGGAGCAATTATCTCTTCAAGTGGTGGAAGTGCTGGTGCAAAACTTGAGGTTATGAAAAGTGCTGGTATTGCTATTGCAGAAACGCCTGCAGTGATTGGTAAAAAAGTATTAGAAGTGATGAATAAAGAAAAGGTTGTTTAAAACCCTATATCGCCAGTCATATATATGTCATTTTTCCACTCAATTAACAACTTACCTCCTGCTAAGTTTACTGTAGCCTGTTGAGCAGTAATATACCCACGAAGTATAGATGCAACCAGTGCCGCACAAGCCGCACTACCGCATGAAGCAGTGATGCCCGTACCTCTTTCCCAAGTTCTTAAGTTTATTTCTCCAGATTTTTCAATTTGTGCAACGCTAACATTAACTTTTTGAGGAAATAACGTATGATTTTCCAGTTTTGGTCCCAAACTCTGCAGTGGCACCTCATCTACATTATCAACAAAAAAAATTATGTGAGGATTACCGATATTTACAGCCACTGGATCTTTTAATACTTCAACTTCAATAGGTAAATGAAGGGTATCGCATTTAGTAGATAAAGGGATTTCATGCCATTTGAATAACGGTTTGCCCATATTGACCTTTATGGACTTATTACCTACTCTAAAGCATTCTAAGATGCGTTTATTGATTAATTCAATGGTGGCATGCTCGGTATTACTTTCTAACATTAGCAGATATCCAACACAACGCGCTGCATTTCCGCACATTTCAGCTTTGCTGCCATCAGCATTGTAAATATGCATAAAGCAGTCTGCTATGCTGGAGTTAGTTATTACTATGACCTGATCGCAATTGTTCTTACTAGCAATCTCTCTGTAATTATAATCAAGATTTCTGGATCCCAGTGTCAAGCACTGGGATGACACCACTTCTTGCGTAAATGTTCGTACAGCACGCACTGTCGGTACCGTATTGCAATGTTCGTACAGACGTGAGCGTGAATCTATAATCACAAAATTGTTACCAGTGCCATGCATCTTTATAGCAGGCAATTGGTCTATTAAATCGCTTCCAGATATATGTTTCATATCTTCTTAATTTTCTCGTCTTGCTCTCCTTCAGTTGCTACAAGAAGGGCTATAACTTTAACTCCGCCAACACGCAAATCTATATGATCTTTAGCACTGCTAAGTAATGCAAGACCTATATTATCTATACTAGAACGTAACTCCCCTACTTCTTCATCATTATTATTTGTTATTTTTGTGCCAATACTTGGAAGTGCATCATCTCCTTTAATAAGATAAAGCCTTCTTCTCAGCGCTCCTTCTTGAACTCTCACACGATTCATACGATTCACAACTTCTTGACCTATATAACACCCTTTAGTGAAACTTATACCATTTACCTGATCAATTAAATATTGCAGTGGAAATGACGAATTTTGTACCATATCTTTTGCGCCATCTGGAATGAGATTTTGAATTCTGATTTTTTCATATTCGCAAAAATCCATAACTGGCTCTTTTATTTCATCTTTATGTATTATTCTCATTCCTAACGAAGAGTGTCTTGGATCTTGAAAAATGATTTGCGACTCACTGCTACATTCATTTAATTTAGAGTCAAGTAGAACCACAATCTTATATAGCAAACTGACATCTTTGATTCTTACTTTTAGGTATGTTTTAAGCAAGTCTAATTTTTCAATCAATTGCTGCAAATGTGCCTTTTCACACTCCAAAAAAATGTATTTATCATACTCAATAAGAAAAAAGTCATATAAATATTTTCCTTGAGGGTTGAGCAATAAAGAATAGATAGCTTTCTGATCATTTAATTTATTGATATCATTGGTTATAATACCCTGCAAAAAATTTTTCGTATCTGGTCCGTATAGTGCTATCACACCACGATTTGGTAATGGTATATAACTCATAAAAATTCTAAAAATTTGCTTCTAATCGCATATTTATAGATTATAGCCCTTGAAATATACTTTCCAAGTATATATATAACTAATAAGTTAACTTATTGAGGAAAAGTAAATGTCAAATGTAAACTTAAAAGTGCTGCATGACAGCGTACTGATAGAGCCTATTAGCGAAGAAAATAAGGGTGGGATTATGTTACCATCAAGCGCTGAGGCAAAACCTGTAAAAGGTAAAATTATCGCAACTGGTGAAGGTTCGCGTAATTCAAGCGGTGAACGTGTATCTTTAACTGTAAAAGCTGGTGATAAAGTGTTTTATCGTACATATGCCGGAACAGAAATAAAGCATGATGACCAGAAATTTATTGTAATGAAAGAGTCAGATATACTTGCTGTTATTAATGAGTAGCAATTTTTATTTTGATTAAATTAAAACAAGGCGTAGCAATACGCATTATTTATTATAGTTTTTTAAATTTTTTTATTAATTAAGAGGTGATAAAATGACTACTACTAATGTGGTAATATCAGGCGAGCATCTGCGAAACGTTGTTCGTAAAGGTGCAGAAATAGTGGAATTTACCGTCGGAGCAACTGCGGGTCCCAGAGGAGGGATAGTTATAATTGATAAGCCTTATGGTTCACCAGAAGGTACAAAAGATGGTTATAAAGCAGCAAAAAGTATAAAACCTGAAGATCGAGCAGAGGCTGCCATAGTAAATCTTATTGCTCAGAGTGCTTCTCAATGCAATGACAAAGTTGGTGATGGCACAACAACGTGTTCAATACTAACTAGCAACATGATAATGGAAGCTATGAAATCAATTGCTGCTGGAAATGATAGTATTTGTATCAAAAACGGAATGCAAAAGGCAAAAGAGGTGGTATTAAAAGAAATTGCATCAATGTCTCGTACAATTTCCTTGGAGAAAATGGATGAAGTGGCACAAGTTGCAATCATTTCTGCAAATGGCGACAAAGATATTGGTAGTAGCATTGCTGATTCCGTCAAAAAAGTTGGAAAAGAAGGAGTGATCACTGTTGAGGAAAGTAAGGGCTCTAAAGAATTAGAAGTTGAACTTACTACCGGTATGCAGTTTGATCGTGGTTATCTTTCTCCATACTTTATTACAAACAATGAAAAAATGCTGGTGGAACTTGACGATCCATATTTATTCATAACAGAAAAAAAACTTAACATTATTCAACCTTTACTGCCTATTCTTGAAGCTATTGTTAAATCTGGTAGACCTCTACTTATTATCGCAGAGGATATTGAAGGTGAAGCACTAAGTACTTTGGTTATCAATAAATTGCGTGGTGGTTTAAAAGTTGCTGCAGTAAAAGCTCCAGGTTTTGGCGACAGAAGAAAAGAAATGCTTGAAGACATAGCAACTTTGACTGGTGCTAAATATGTCATAAAAGACGAACTTGGAATCAAGATGGAAGATTTAAGTCTTGAAGATCTTGGTACTGCTAAAAATGTTAAAATCACTAAAGATAACACTACAATTGTTAGTGAAAATAGTGAATCTGACACAGTAAAAGCTAGAATTGAGCAAATCAAATCTCAAATTGACGCTTCAACTTCTGACTACGATAAAGAAAAGCTAAGAGAACGTTTAGCGAAATTATCAGGTGGTGTTGCAGTGCTCAAAGTTGGTGGAGCAACTGAAGTAGAAGTTAAAGAGCGTAGAGATAGAGTTGAAGATGCATTGCATGCAACAAGAGCTGCAATCGAAGAAGGAATAGTTCCAGGTGGTGGAGTTGCACTTCTTTATGCTTCATCTGCTCTTGATAAGTTAAAAGGTGCAAACGACGAGGAACAAATAGGGATAAATATTATCAAAAAAGTTCTGAGTGCTCCGATTAAGAGATTGGTTAAAAATGCTGGTCTTGAACCTGCTGTTATAATTAATCATCTAATTAAACAAAACGACAGAGAGCTTATATACAATGTTGAAGCTATGGATTATGCTAATGCATTCACCGCTGGTGTTATTGATCCAGCAAAAGTAGTTCGTATTGCTTTTGAAACAGCTATGTCTGTTGCAAGTGTTCTCATTACCACTGAATCCATGATAGTTGATGTGCCAAATAAAGAAGACGCTACATCTCCTATGGGTGCAGGTGCAATGGGCAGCATGGGCGGATTCTAATAATAAATGGGGCAAACTGCCCCATTTTTCTTATTGCTCCAAAAGCTGTCATTACAGCGTGTGATGCACGACTGTACGAACAACATAGACAACATTACAAAAAACAATTTGGAGTTTAGAAGGGTAATTCCTTGAGAACTACTGCATCCAAGTAAGGGTGCTGAATTATTTATGCTTAATCCATACCATTATACTCTTGGACTACACATCTGACATATAAGTTTTTATTTATAAACATTTTACATAAAAATCTGTTGACATTAAAAATGCTTATGTAAAATATATGCGTACTTAAAATTTTATATAAGTTATTTAATTTTAAGCATAAATAGTTTAATTGTCTCAACTTAAGGGGGTGAAAATGGGATTAAGTAAGCAAAATACAACTCAACAAAATAGTACTGGTGAACAATCACAGTCTTTAAATTTTAACAGTACAACAGTTAGTGAAAATCGTTCAAAGCGGAGTATATTTGATATAGGAGAACTTATTTTTAATTTATGGTTAAGTGAACATGAGCTGGTAAGTGGAAAGTGGAATGATCAAAAAGTTACTACTCAAGCTAGTACTACAATATCTCATGACCTAGATCCTGGACTCGACTTATCGCTCATTAATGCTGTAGAACAAAATGATCTTAAGAAAGTAAAAGAGCTTGTTGAGAAAGGTGCTGATGTTAATGTTAGAAATCAGTATGGACAGCCACTTTTGCATATAGCTAATTGGTATCCTCATTCAGGCATTAGAGAGTACCTTATAGAAAAAGGAGCTAGTGAAGAAGAACAAGTTACAACGGAGCAGCAAATTATAGAATTACAAGAAACTACTAGCACAACGATATTTCCGGAACAGCTCAACTTAGAACTAGTTGATGCTGTAGAAGAGCCTAATCTTGAAAAGGTTAAAGAATACATTGAGAAAGGTGCAAATGTTAATACTAGGAACCATATTGGCGAGACACTTTTACATGCTGCTGCTTACCAAGGTGACTTAGATATAGCAGAGTACCTTATAGAAAAAGGAGCTGATGTTAATTCTGATGTAGAACGTTTTGGTAAGCCTTTGCATGCAGCAATTGTAGAGGGAAACTTAAATATGGTAGAACTTCTCTTGAATAGCGGTGCTAACATTAATGTTGGAGGAAGATATCATAGCGCGCCTTTATTATACGCAATTGAGGTAGATCAATTGGAGGTAGCAAGCTTTTTGATAAATAAAGGCGCTGATGTTAATGTAACTGAGGAAAGAAGTGGTAAGACTCCTCTACACTTGGCTGCTGAAAAAGGCCGAAAAGATATAGTAGAATTACTTCTTTCTTGCAAAGGAATAGACATTAATGCTGTCCGATAAGGCTGGAATAACTCCTTTACACTCTGCTGCTGAAAGCGGTGAAGAGAATATAATTGAGTACCTTGTAGAAAGAGGAGCTATCGTTAATGCCGTTAATGAAGACAATTCTGGTAAAGCTCCTTCAGATCTATTGAATCAACGGGAAGCAAATAGTGGTCGTAGACATCGCAGTATTGACGCTTCAAATGCCGTAAGTGGAGCAAGTAAGCCATCATTATTGATAAATACAATCGCACATACAGCAGTAGATCCTGTAGCAGGTTTGCCAGCTATAAGTACGGAGCAACCTAAATCTTTACAGCATTCTGTAGCAGTAAATGTGGATAGTAATTTGTCCTTGTTGAATGTAATTGCAAGATTGCTTACAGGAAAAAAAGAAGCATCTCATGAAAAATCACTGCCCAAAGAGGAATTTACTAAGGAAAAAGTGGATAATACTCATTTGCAATTTATCCAAGCATGAAAGACAGGTAAAGCTCGTGACTGGGATATTGAAGTTCCTAGCAGTAATTTAAGTAGTACTGAGATACAGAGCCATGGTTATAGAAGTAAATAATCAAGCTCACTCAAAATGAGCTATTGCTTTCACAAGGGCACAAGACCATTAAGACCTTAGTGCCCTTGTGAAAGCAATAGCTCAATTATTTTTGCTCTTAATTTATTGTTCTCTGCTTTCAGGGTATCAACTTTTGGTTCTAGCTAACACAAGTTACTGTTTCTTTATGTTGAGAAGTTTTAATGTCGTCCAACTTACTAAAAGCATTAAAAGTAACGAATATCCCCCCTCCTAATAATAATAAGCCTACTAATATTGTAATACAAGCAGCTGCAAGCGCTTCTTCAGGTGTAGAAAGTATAGTTGCTGGCCATACAAAACTACTAGAAACCATACAAGTCGAAGCACCTGACAATGCAACACCCATAGCAAACTGTGCATACTGTAAATGTAATTGCCTTTTTTGAATCGTATATACCACTTCCTTATAATTTCCATTATTAACTTTTTCAATTAATTTATCTAGCTCCTTTTTACTAAACCTATACCTAAATACACCTGCTTCAAGAATTGAGCTAGTAACATCTTTATGCTTGTCGAAAAGGTACTTCCATGCATCTTTTTTACTACCATCAGCTTCACCCTTACCAATATCGTTGTAAAAAACCTCTTCCCAAGCTACAATACTTATCAGTGTCATTACACGTTTCTAAGATACTTTCAATAGCCGGAATATTGTTTTCTGATATAGCATAATTCAAAGGTAGGCCAGGTATCCATTCAGGTGTATGGCTTAAGAAGCAATAGCCAGTAGGTTTTGAAAAGGATTTAACTTCTTTTGCCTCCAAGTCAAGTACAATGAAATTATCCTCTCAAGAAACATATTTCCCCGTTTCGATTGTGTAAAATATGAAACTTTTCGGTAAACAACGTAATGCCGAATCTGTCGCTCAGCATAGTTGTTTGTCAGTGGAATATTTTCTGGATCGTCCAAAAATTTCCACATCATCAGATCCGATTTCATGATATTTTTTGCTACTCGAGACGCTCCAATTGCCTCGGGTAAATTTGATATATTCTTTAAGTAATATCTCGTTCGCTTGCGTAATTTTCTTGCTCTTCTTATGAACCTTAATGTGTCTATTTCATCCTTTAACAGAGCTTTTTTCAATGCAAATAATTCAGTAGCAACATTCCTTAAATAATACCCCAAAACTTTCACTTCGCTATTCCAACTATGAGACAACCTTTCAAAATCTCTTGCTAAATGTGCCCAACAGACCTGCCTTTTCTTGCTGGAAAAGTAGTTGTAAGCTGCATATCTGTCGGTCACTACTAGGTTGTTATTCTTTCCAAATTTACTATTTTCCAGGACTTTCATCCCTCTTGACTCTGTCAATTTGATCACACTTCCTATTTTGCTCGCAAACATCCAGCACCAGCCCTGTTTACCTTTGTTGTAATGGCTAGTTTCATCGATATGTAAAATTTTGCTCTTGCTTACCTCTTCCTCAATTTGCTCATATGCTTCTTGGCATTTTTCTGCCACTCTAGCCTCGCTATTTGATACACTACCGACGCTGATATCCAGGTTGAAAATGTCCTTTATAATATTTGCCACTTCTTTTTTCGAATTCTTGTAAAATCCACTTAATGCTGCAATTACTGACTTAACTCTTGGACCAAATGTGTCCGCAGTTACTCCTTCTTGTAGCTTGCTACTTTTTCTTTTTCCACATCTTTTGCAACGTCCATGCTCTAGTTGATATTCAACTACATACGGCTTGATTTCCGGCAAATCGACCTTTTGATGAGTATACGGATCTTTTGATACCGCAATTTCTCCTCCGCACTCACACGTATTGGGCAGTTCTATTTTTACCATCTCATCTGCCTCCATTTTAGGGCGGTAACTGCCTTTATGTCCAACCTGTGCTCCTACTTTCCTGTCACTTTTTGGCTTATTTTCCCTCATCTTATATAATTCTTTGGAGCTTGGTATAGATGAATTTTTTGAACTTAAGCCAAGCCTTTCTTTTAACTCAGCGTTTTCGATCCTTAGCGCTTTATTTTCTGCTTTAAGCTCTTCTATTTTTGTTTCTAACTTTTCTATAGTCTGCTTAAACTTTCGCAAAATCCTAAAAGATCAACCATATTACCTCATAGCCACTCTAGTTTACCTTTTTAGCATTCCTTGTCTACTCTTTATTTTACCGCCCGGCTGAATGGATACATTTCTGCTACCATTTCCTCTTTAGCACTTTCAAGTAGCTATTGCCTCAGAAAGATGGCGAAGGTGACGGCTGAAAAAATTTCCCTGATCTTTCAAATATCCTTCCATAGCTTCATAAATAGTGCACCCATCTAACAAGCTTTCCTATTTCCTTGCTCTTGTCAGGGATTTAGCAGGTATATTAACTATCAACATCCTATACCTTGTTGCTTTGAAGTGTTAGTGATTTGAGTCGCTTCATCGCTTACTGTTGCTTCTTTAAACTCCTTGCCAAGCTCTTTAGCCTGCACTTTGACTTTGTCATTTAAATTTTTGAAGTTACTATGTTCTTTTACATCCAAATCTTTCTTTGCAGTATCTATTTCAATTTCTTGCTTTTTCTCATATGGCTCTAACGTACTTTTTAAGACACTTCCTATACCGAGCGAAATATTTTTTCCTGCTACAGAGAGCTTACCTTTTGATGCATAATCTACTAGCGCTAAAGCTCCAACTACTAAACCACCTATAGGGCCAAACAATGAAAAAGCTAGCACTGTTGACGCTACTCTTGCTGTATTGCCTAAGGCAGTAGTTCCTTTGCTCTCCTCCTCTTCGCTAAAAATCTTTGTCATCAGATTACTTAAAGGCTTTCTTACTTTTTCATTAATAAAATTTTTAACTGAACTGGCTAAATTGACTAAAGGTTTGCGTATTTTTTTGTTAACAAAATCCGTAAAGGGGTCAGCTAAGGGTTTCACAATAATTCCACCTATTCCAGATATTAGTGCAACGACTACCCCCAAACCTATACAAGCTATGGGATTCATAACAAGTAAGGCGGCTGGTAAAAATAAAGGAGGAGCAATAACAAGAAGTGCTGGCCCAAAGATTATACTCGCAATATAGACATAAATACCAAATTTTGCACCAGCCTTGAAATCACTGGAAAAACTTTTACTTCTCATATCCTACCCTACCAATTAAAGTATTATCAATATAGCATGCAAGTAATAAATAATTAGTAAATAGATAATTTTTGCGTTTTATTAAAAAAACTTTAAATTTATTTTATAAGCGACGAAATCTTATGACTCACACTTGGGGTTTATTGCAAGCAGGGCAGAAAGAAGGCTATACCTAGATTCATTTTCCATAGAAAACTCCAATTCTTTGTATTATGTTTATAGCTTCTGAGCTATATTACCGTAAGTTATCGATATACTTGGTAATTTTTGCTTTAGTAATTGCTTATTAATAGCAGAGTGAATACGCTTAATTATTTTAGGTGTGCTTTTTTTATCACAATTGATCAGAATGAAAAGCACTTTGTTCCTATCGGTATAACCAAGAAAATCATCAATACGGCAATTTTTTTGAAAATGCTCTATTACAGTTTTGAGCGCATCATCTGTCTCACAGCTACTGTTTAGGCCAATTAATCCTACTGCTGCATCGATTTTATATTTAAGAGAGAAATTTAATATGACATATAACTCCAAAATAGTAGATTCATCGTCTGGTATGCCAAATAAAAAGTGGTCTTTATATTTTTTGCCAGCAAGATATTCACCTCTAAGAAGGTGTCTGCAAACTCAAGAATTAGCTAATTTAGTAAGCATAATAGTAGTCATATTAAAGAAAATATTGGTTTCCGAAGTTTGAGGAGAATGCTCATAATCCTTACTCATACGCCTAAAATTGGAAAGCCAAGCAAAAGTTCTTTCAACAATCCAACGCTTCGGTATAACCTCAAATCCCGCAATATTAGGAGCTTTTTTTGCTATTGTAAATAAACATCCTGTTTTTATTAAGCATCTGTTTTTAAGGTTACCTGTGTATCCTTGATCAGCAAAAAACCTCTGTAATGTTGGTATTTTTTGTTTTGCTTTTACCAGAAGATCTAAAGCTCCCTCGCGGTCTTGGATGCTTGCACTGTGTACATCTGCCGTAATCACGAGTCCTAGCGTGTCTACAATAATATGCCGTTTTCGACCTTTTATTTTCTTGCCAGCATCGTAACCTCTGGCCCCCCTTTTTGAGTCGTTTTTACTGATTGGCTGTCAATTATTCCAACTGATGGTGTGGCTCTTTTACCAACTACCTCCCTTACTTTTTTTACTAAAATATCGTGTATTTCTTGCCATTTTCCAGTGTTTTTTAGTCGTGTGTTCCAACTGTAAATTGTCTTCCATGGTGGGAAATCCTTAGGTAATTGTCTCCATTGGCAGCCTGTTCTCATTACGTACCTTATTGCATTAATAATTGTTCTAATATCGTGTTTTCTTGGTCTACCTGTCTTTTTTGGCTCAAAATATGGCTTTAAAATTTCCCATTCACTGTCTTTTATGTCACTTGGATACATGTTAAAGTTATCCTTGTATCACATAATTGTCCTTTTTTCTACTTTTCTACATACTTTGCAGACACCTTCTAAAGATTCCTAATTTATAGAATAAGCTAATATCCCGTATTAGTAGCTCGTAATTTATTTTATTACTAACGAATTGTGTAGTGCGAAAAACTTTAACTTTTACCCTGATAATCTGCCATTTAGCGTCAATTAAAGAAAAATCTATCACTTTATGTAATATATCTAATAAATCATATCCATCTTCGGTATAATCTAAACTATCTTTTATACTATCAGCCACCCTTACATTTAAAATATCAACTAACGGCCTATTAAGAAGACTTTCTTTTTCATATTTTAATAAATCACTTGCAACTTGATTTAACCCTAAAATCAATAAAGTTTTTTTTTCATTATCCTGACAGACAGAGATCACAGCATCATCTTTTCTTCTTGCAGTTATGGACTCTTCCATACATTTATCTTGTGTAATGCATTCACCAAGTATAATAAAATTATATTAAATTTTATTTACTTATTAACATTATATTTAATTAAGCATAAATTACCAGAATAATTGACTTTTTCATAAAATTATGCAATAATTAACTATATTGATTTTGAAATTAAGGAGTAAAGTGTGTCATACGATAGTTTAACACCAGAGCAAAAATCATTATTTATTACGCTACAACATCAAATAGAAAATAATGATGAAATTAATCCGACATTGGCAATCCACAGGCCAGAAGATATAAAGGCAGTTCTCACAGCTACTCGAAAAATAAAAATTCCAACAAAGAACGGCAATCTAGACGGTATTGGATCACTGCTTGGAATTATTTATGTTTTTGCTAAAGATTACCGTATTATTGAGTTTGTTAACGGCATATTGGATAAAGATAAAGAGGTAGATATATTAAACAACATTCTTATTTCCCACTGTGTTACTACTCTAGAAAAAAATGGGGTAACAACTAGTCGCACGCCGTTTGAATGTGCTCTTGATTATGCTAAGGAAAAAAAAGATCCTCAGATTATTTGTGATATATTGGATAAAGCTAAAGAGGCAATAGAGTTAAGAGAAGTTCTCACTACTACTTGTTATACTAAAAAAGAAAATGGGGAAATATATAATACCACGCCACTTGCAGGCGTTCTTGAATATACTATAGAAAAAAATGATCCTCGGCTTATTGGCGATGTACTGGGTAGAGCTAGAAGGGTAGGTATATTAGAAAAAATGTTTTTTTCTTATTGTGCAGTTAGAGAAAAAAATGGGGAAATATACAATTACATGCCGCTTGCATATGCTTTGCACAAAAATAATATTACGCTTGCTAATTATATACTATGTCATGCTAAAGAGGCAGGAGTGCCCAAAAAAGTTCTTACTACTACTTGTTATACTATAACAAAAAATGGGGAAATATCTCGTTACAAACCACTTGATTACGCTGAAACTATTCACGACGAAAGCTTTGAAATTATCAGACGAATAATACAAGGCTTTGATTCTCAAGTGCCGACACAGACAAATAATGAAGATTTAAATGAGCAGGCTACTACTTCAACACTTGAGCCACAAAACGCAAGCTCTGAAACGAACGAACAACAAGACCTTGGTCCTCTTATATATATAGACGAGAGGGATTTAAGTTATCCGGCCATTATTTCAACACCTGATCAACAAGATAAAAAAACTAAAAAAACCCCGACCTTCTTCAACATGCACGGAGCAGCAGCTATTATTGGCTTTTTCGCTGTGGATATTGGATTTATAGCATATGGAATTATTGCTGTCTTTTATCCTGACATCCTTCCTCCTGAATCGGCTATTGCTGTAATGGTCATAGGAGCAACATTATTATGTATGTCATTAACAATGGCAATCGCAATGACTTGTAGTTCAATTAGTGAAAGAGCAGCACAAGATGGCACAAGTAAGCGTAAAGCTGCTGGAAGCGTGTTAAGCGATATGTTTGTTCCTAAGTGCTTTAAGTCACAAGAACAGGGAACGGATAATACATAAGTTATTCCTGTAAAAGTCATGTCATATGATAACACCCACGTCGGCGAATAATATACAAGAAATCTATTAACTATAATAGCCTGGTATACAAGGTTCACCTCGAAAATTAATAGCGTTGTCGAATTTATTTTTACACGTTGAAAATGTTTTATCACAACCTGCAAGTATTGAGTATCGATTCCCAGCAGAAATTTGACACGGGGGCGGAATAAACAACGTAACTATTTTATTTTTGTATTCCTTAACAACACACTCGAATTCTTTGTATGCTAAGAATCTTACTATTCCATGTTTATAATACCCATCACTCTCAGTTAAATTTCTATCTTCGAAACTTCTTTCATCTATTACTTTAGTAATTACACTTATCTTATTGAATTTCTTAGTATCTGCTCTACACTTATCATCACAAAATTGTGCCCTGCATGTTGGAGAATACAGTTCTCCTATGCTTTTTTCAAGCTGTGCTGAAAGTCCTTTGATCTCAACAATAAATCTACCATTATTCAGTGTTATTTTACCAAAAGTTCCTGAACGTAGAATCATTTTTCCCTGGTTCAAATCATTGTAATTTACAAGAAATATTTCAATACTGGCAAAGTCGTATTTCCCTGCCAAAACTTCTTCTTCTTTAATATCATTACTATTTAATATTCCTTCAATTTCCAGATTATCAGTCCTTAAATTGCCATTTAGTATAACGTGACTTGCTGTAAATCCACTTGAAGATTTATACGTTGTATTGCCAATGCTTAAATCATTATCACAATCAGTAAACCCCTTCACTCTTTTATCGATGAGTGTTAACTTCCAACATGTAGCAATGGTAAGTAATTCACCAGCTAAATGTTTTTTCAATGTACTCTGCATGATTGCCTCCTATGTATAAGTATGTGAGTTTAAATAAATGATGCGCAAGCTACATTACAGGAAAAAGGAGAGTCTTGCGCAATTTTCAAATGGTACTTCGCTCTCTTTTTAGAAAGCTTATACAAGACTGATTGTAATTGACTTTTTACTCACTGCAAGATATTTTTTAGAAAATTAAAAAAAAATGGAACAAACTAGAACAGAGTCAGATAGCTTGGGAGAAATCAAAGTACCAAGTGAACATTATTGGGGAGCACAAACACAGCGCTCTTTAGAGAATTTTAAAATTGGCACGGAAAAAATGCCAGAGCCTTTAATTAAAGCATTGGCAATAGTAAAGCTTGCAGCAGCACGTGTTAACATAAGGAATGGTAGCATTGAAAACCAAGTTGGAAACGCAATCTGCACAGTCGCAGAGGAAATCATAGATGGAAAATTTAACAACGAGTTTCCACTTGTGGTTTGGCAAACTGGATCTGGAACGCAGACTAACATGAATATGAATGAAGTGATTAGTAACCGTGCTATAGAAATTCTAAATGGTAATTTAGGTAGCAAATCTCCAGTTCATCCAAACGACCACGTAAATTATGGTCAATCATCCAATGACACTTTTCCAACAGCAATGCATATAGCAGCAGCAGAGCAGATAAATAATTTACTCATTCCAAATATGGAAGAATTATACAAAGTGTTAAATAGTAAAGCGGAAGAGTTTAAGAAGATAATAAAAGTAGGGCGCACTCATTTACAAGATGCAACACCTTTAACCTTGGGACAAGAATTTTCTGGCTACGCAGTACAGATTAAAAAGGGAATAGATAGGGTAAAGTCAACCTTAGGCAACGTATATGAACTTGCACAGGGTGGCACTGCAGTTGGTACGGGATTAAATACCAAAAAGGGTTTTGCTGAAGATTTTGCTAAAGAAGTGGCAAAAATTACCAATCTTTCATTTACTTCAGCAGACAATAAATTTGAGGCATTAGCAGCAAATGATGCGTTAGTCGAGCTAAGCGGTGCACTAAATACAGCAGCAGTAAGTTTAATGAAAATCGCAAATGACATAAGGTTGCTTGGCTCTGGTCCAAGGTGTGGTATTGGAGAAATAATATTGCCAGAGAATGAGCCTGGTTCTTCGATTATGCCGGGTAAAGTAAATCCAACTCAATGTGAAGCAGTAACTATGGTATGTACTCAAATTATGGGAAATCATGTTGCAGTTACTATTGGCGGTTCAAATGGTCACTTTGAGCTAAACGTATTTAAGCCAGTTATAATTTACAATGTGTTGCAATCCATAAGACTATTGGCTGATGCAAGTTTAAACTTTACTGAGAAATGCATTACCGGTATTAAAGCAAATGAAGAGAGAATAAAGAATTTACTAAATCAATCACTAATGTTAGTCACTGTATTAAATACACATATAGGGTATGACAATGCAGCGAAAATAGCGAAACTTGCTTATAAAGAGAATATCACTCTGAAAGAAGCAGCGATAAAACTGCAGCTACTTTCTGAAGAAGGATTTGAAAAGATAGTAAAGCCAGAGGAAATGGTGAGTTTTTAAGTGGCAGATAGCGTACTGCCACTTTATGAATTATATATTATATTTTAATCCAATTTCTATAGCCTTATGAGTAAAAACTTCACGTGGATCTGGTTTTTTAGCATTTAGAACATTGAGAAACCTATAACCAGCAAATAGCTCAGTTGCATTACCTGCACTGTAACTTACGCCAACTTTTCCTTGATAAGCGCTTTTCAGTCCATCGAAGTGATAGAAAAGTGGTTGGGCTAAACCTATACCAAAGCCAACGTACGGAGTAAAATTACTGCTATTATTAAAATGATAGTAAGCATTTGCCATTAATGCAGGAATTAAGCTCTCTCTATCTTTTTCTGCAATAAATGAAATAACACCTTCAAGCTCCGCACTAACATCTTTATTAATTTTATAACCAGCAGAGACACTGATTGATTTGCTCAATAAGTCATTAATAGGAACTATTTGGCCAAGACTCAGACCTACATAGAAGTTTCCTGCATATTTACTATTAATGCTGCTCTTACTGCTTTCAGATGCAAAAGATGCACTAGAAACACAGATTAACAACAACGTTGCAATCGCTGTTTTGAGTAGTGATTTTAATATACTCATGCATCTTTGATATATTATATTATTAGTAGCATATCATAAATAAATTAATAAAATAAGTAACTCTTTTGATATAAAATGAACTAAATTATATATAAAATCTTAATCCAATTTCTAGAGTCTCATGATCAACATTACTTCTACCTGTATACAATGGAATACTAAACAATCTATAACCAGCAAATATCTCAGTTGCATTACCAGCCCTGTAACTGAAGCCCGCTTTTCCTTGGAGAGCATTCAGCCCATACACACTTAAGGGGCAATAGATGCTTCGGAGAATCCAATACCAAAGCCAATGTACGGAGTAAAATTACTTCTATTATAAAAATGAAAGTAAGCATTTGCCATCAATGTCAAAATGATGCTTGTTCTGTCTGCATTATTCAATGATGCAAGAGTACTATCAATCTCCGCGTTAAGATATTTAACTTTATAACCGACAGAGGCACTAATTGATTTGCTCAATAAGTCATTAATAGGGATTACTTGGCCAAGACTCAGACCTATATAGAAGTTTCCTGTACGTTTACTATTAACGCTGTTCTTACTGCTTTCAGAGGCAAAAGATGCACTTGAAACACAGATTAGCAATAATATTGCAATCGCTGTTTTGAGTAGTGATTTTAATATACTCATGCATCTTTGATATATTATATTATTAGTAGCATATCATAAATAAATTAATAAAATAAGTAACCCTTTTGATATAAAATGAACTGAATTAGATGTTAAATCTTAATCCAATCTGGCTTTGTTGCATCGCTCTTTGGATAGGAGGCAATGCATAATAAATTCATGAAGCTATCTCAAATTTAGCCATGCCTATTTCAGTAAATTTGTTCAGCAAATAACACTTGAGTAGCATTTCTTTCTCACGGTTAATCTCAGATTTGTTCCTAAAACTAAACCCAAATGTTTGCTTCAGTCGCGAGAAAAAACTTTCTATATAAGATCTCTTCCCATAATTTATCTCTTTTTTCCACTTCTTCATACCATCTTCACCATATGACTTTATGAACTTGATTGTAGAATTTCTCTCAGCCATATAATCCAGCTTTGGATGCTCCACTGCATTGTTTTGTAGTGGAATTTTTGTCTTTATGCCAAGCTCATTGCATAATTTGTATAACTTCTTTCGATTATATGCTCTGTCTGCATATAGTGTGCTTATATTGTATTTAGCATTAGCCCTTGCAATAAGATCACAGGCTCCATAGTGGTCAGAATAAACTCCACTACTGTATTTTGCAGCTATGACTTTTTTGCTACCTATCTCCAGCATTACATGCAATTTTCTTGTTTGCTTATAGCCACGGTACTTTCTATCTGTACCGTTTGCCTTACTATGGCCTGGAATATTATTGTAGATGCTTATTCCAGTGCTATCTATGGCGATCTCAATATTTTCCATACTGTTTTTATCATGTCTTCGATCATTAATTTTTAAGTTAAGCTTTTTGAATCTTCTGGAAGCCTGGGAATAGCTGATAACTTGCAAATTTTTTCCTATTTGCTCAAGGTATCCCGCTATAAACCCCACCGTTTGTCTTAGGCCTATTCTAAACAAATAAGTTATTATGTGAATTAGAATTACGACTTTATCACTATAAATATTGTTGCCACCGGCCATTTTGGGACTTTTTTTGTACCAATTTTCTATGGCATCGTTGACGTAATAAAAAATATTTCCTCTTTCTTGGAGAAATTTGTTATATTCGTAGCAGTTACTGACTTTCATTTTGACTGGCATATTTTTCCTTTGTCGGTTAAATGCCTGTTTATAATGAATTTCGTCAGTAACTCCCAGTTCTTTTTACCTTAGCTATGCAACAAAGCCCAATAGAACAAAAAAATATTGAATTTATTAAATTACTTATAGAAAACGAAAAAGAGACGCACATCTTGCGTGAAGCCATAAAGCAAGGAAATTTGAAAAGAGTAAAATTTCTTGTAGAACATAGTGCAAATGTTAATGAGAAGTATGAACACAATCGCACACCACTACACATCGCCATTGGATTCAAACGGTTAGAAATAGCAAAATTCCTAATAGAAAAAGGGGCAGATGTTAATGCAAAAATTGAACATCATGGCAAAGATGATCTAACGCCAATGCATCTTGCAGTGTTTGCAAAAACGACAGAGTTTCTAGAACTACTGATTAACAATAATGCATTGATTAATGAAAGAGAAAGCATTGAAGGACATACTCCTCTTCATCTTGCTGCTCTATATGGCAACACGAGTGTGCTACAAGCATTGGTTGGTAAAGGTCAAAATATTGAAGATGTAGACAATAATGGTCGTATAGCTTTATTTTTAGCTTTGAGGCAATGCACTGAACAGAAAAATGACAGTAGAGTAGAAGTAATTGAGTATTTAATCAATAAGCTTAAAGCAGATGTAACTAAAAAGGATAATAATAACAACACAGTTCTTTTTTTTGCTGCTAATAATTGCCCTGGGAAGGTAGTGGAGCTTATTATTAAGAAATTTAAAGAAAATTTTGGTGAAGGCAAGCTGAAGGATTTTTTTCATCACAAAAATGTAGATGGTGTGGATGCTTTGGATATTGCGCTTAATAGTGGAAATGAAGAAGTAATTAAAGTTCTGAGATCATATGGAGCTGATATTGAAAATAAAGTAAATGGTGAAAGTCGCCTATTTCGTTCAGTAAAAGAAAATGATACAAGGAAAGTAGAATTACTCCTAGAGAATGGAGCATTTGCTGATACCGCAGACGATTATGACACTACACCTATATATTTCGCCATTAGAAATGGAAATATAGATATTAATAATTTATTATTGAAATATAATGCAAGTGTAAATCTAAATGAAAAAGAATATGGTTTGTCTCCACTACACACTGCTGCTCTAAACAATAGAAAAGAGATTGCACATGTTTTGCTAAAGAATGGAGCTAATCTTTATGCTCAAACCAATAATGGCATGGATGTAATAGACATTTCGGAAGAGCAGAGTTTAATTCAACTTTACTTGAAAGATGCTGGCCTTGCACTGATTATATAATAATTAGGCTAGAGGTAATAATATGTTAGGTAATCAAGCTAGATAGGTAATCAAGCTAGAGCAGCAAATACTGAGCAAGAACAGAGGCTTAGGGCAGCGATGGAGAGGATACAAGATGCTGCTAATATTGGCAGAGTTAAAAGATTTATTAACATAATTCTAGCCGCAAAAATAATCTGTTCATTTTATTTACTTGCACCATTTTTTATATACCTAGGAATAATAAATTACTATCTAACACCCCAAGAAAATGAAATAAAGTTGTTAGCATGGCCTAAGAACTTTGTAAGGTTTACGCTAAGTGCCATTTTATTAGTGCGTATAATTGTTTCCTCTGCATTTGTAACGCTTCTAATATTTGGGTTATGCATCCTAAATCGTGCATTTATTGCAGCAGTACAAGAGTATATGAATGCAATACAAGCAGTTCCAGAAGCAGAAAGGCAGAATTTCTTTCAAAACTTAGCTGACATTTTTCCTGTAATTGTACAGCAAACCACTCACGATCCAAGTGCAGTATCTAGTATAAACCTAAGTGTTGATAGGCTGGTAGAAAAGTACAAAAAAGCTCTAAGTAAAGAGGAGTTTTATGCGCAGCTAAATGAGGGGAATACAACTGATATTGAAGAATACATCAGAGAATCAAATGAATTTACAGAAGATGAGAAATCTCATGCTCGTAAATGCTTAGAATTTGTTAACAAAACAACAGGAGATAGCTTTAAAGACAATTATAGTAACTTAACATTAAAGCAAATGGCCATTTTATGCTGGAAGGCTTGTAATGATAGAAATACTGGAATGGATGGTCAGAGAGTTCCATTAAGTGATGAGAATATAAAAGATAGAAAAAATATGTTTATTAAAGGACTGATTGATGCAGCAACAACTTACGGTAACCGTGGTCAGAGCTGCGCAGGTGGAACGTATAATAAGATGGTTGAATCTTTATCTTCATTACATCCATCAGTAATAATTACACTTGATGAGCAAGAAGCAAGTGGAATGATAAAGGAAACAATTACTCAAAGATTCCCTGATTTGGCCAGAGAAAACCTTAATAATTTTTCTGCAGAAGAACAGGAAAAAGTTCGAGATGAATTGCCGCAATTGTCACCTGAGACAGTAAGGTTTGTTGTTACTACAAGTACAGCCCTTGAAAAAAGGTGTAAGCAGTTCAAGAGCAGACTAAATAATGAAAAAAGAGAAGAAGTATGCAGGGAATGCATAAATAATTTATCTTATGTCGCGTTGTAGCATCCAAGTGAAATAGTTAGGTAGTGATTTTTACCGTTAAGTTCTTTTGCTCTTATCAACGTATTAGCTCTGCTAATTCCAAAATAAAGAGGTCTTTGCTATGAACAGTAAAATTAAAATACCTTTATTGGCTCTTGACGCATTAAATTTTCTTCACTATCAACATGCTAAGTATTTTAATTATTTAATAGGGGGGATTATGCCTAAAGCTAGAAAAATAAAAGCACATCAAAAATTAAAAACACACTCTGCAAAGAATAACCTAAACGCAAGTGAAACTATAGTAAGTACTACAACTCAACCAAGTCCTACAGAGTTATGTGGGCCTTACACCAAGAATACACGTGGTAAATACATATATGTAACTCTTGAGGAAGCATTAAAACGTTTTAGAGAAGCATCAGAAAGCTTTGGAGAACCATCTAAAGAGCATTCAGATGCAAACTTTTTTTTAATAAAAATGACACAAAAACTAAGAAGTTTATTGACTCAATTCAAAAAGAAATTGCTAAATATATTAGTAATGACTCAATAGCAGATGTAAGATTAAGAGCGAGGGAAGATAAATCATTTGCCGCATGGGTATCACTAAAAGATAATACAAAAGAACTGCGCATTGATAAATCATTTCTTAGTGGACTCTATGAAGCCTCCAATCAAAGGGTTACATCAGCTGTTTTAGTATCTAAAGAAGACTTAAGACTATTACGTCTCTCACAAGACAATAATGGGGTAAGGCTGTACGAGATAACAAATGGATCTTCAACCATAAAATTTGATTGAGAAGTAGATGGTAAAAAGTGCAGCATTACAGTAACTATGAGTGTTGATAACACAGAAAAGAACAAGCCAAAAATTTCAGTAAACTATAGCAATTCAAGTGAAGGTTTAACTTTTGAAGATCTGGAAAAAAATACAGATGTAAAAATCAGACTTGGTTATGCTAAAATTGTTCCTCAATATAAAAACATGACTTTAAAAGAGGTAGTTGCGCTTAGTAAATCAAAAAGCATAAATTCGAACGAAACGGTAATAGCAACACCACCAACAACAAATTTAGGTGATACAGAAACAAAACAACATTGTGAAAAAAGCGGAGTATCAAAAACGTAATTGGTTGTTGTTTTCATAGCCTTTTTGTCATCTATCTAGAATCTGGTAAAACAACCGGATCCTAGCTTCACGCGCTAGAATAGTACCGTTTTGGAGCTATGCACTGAGAGTTATGCAAGCAGTCTATTAAAATTAGCAAATTTTTAAATTTCAACCCAAGGATTTAAAAATGTTGCTAATTGGTGTATCTCAATATAACATTAATAAACATTTATAAATGAAGCAATTGCATGGAAAGTAACTATAACGCTGATTCGATAAAAGTTTTAAGAGGTCTTGAGGCAGTAAGAAAACGTCCAGGTATGTACATCGGTGACACCGATGATGGATCTGGTTTACATCATATGGTGTATGAGGTTGTTGATAACGCAATAGATGAATCCTTAGCTGGATACTGTGATAAAATAGAAATTAATATCAATGCAGATGGCTCAGTGTCTGTAACTGACAACGGTCGCGGCATTCCAACCGATATCCATGAAGAAGAAGGGATATCAGCGGCAGAAGTAATAATGACCCAACTGCATGCCGGTGGTAAATTTGATAGCAATACTTATAAAGTCTCTGGTGGACTGCACGGTGTTGGTATATCAGTGGTAAATGCATTATCAAGTTGGCTAGAACTTACTATCTGGCGCAATAAAAAAGAACATTTCATGCGTTTTGAAGACGGTGAATCTCTTGAGTCTTTGAAAATAGTTAATGAGAATATAAATAAGAGAGGCACGAGAGTTACATTCATGCCATCAACAGATACTTTTAGTGGTATTGAATTTAGTTACTCAACTCTTGAAAATCGTATAAGGGAATTAGCATTTTTGAATTCAAATATCAATATCATTTTGCGTGATTTACGTAACGATTCATGCACGGAATCTCACTTTAACGATAATAAACAAAAGTCTAATGATAATTTTGGTACAGCAAGTTTTGTACGCTATTTAGATAAAAATAAGACACCGGTAACTAAAATTGCCAGCATGAGAGGCGAAGCAGCAGATCTTGGCATAGGTTTAGAATTATCAATGGAGTGGAATGATTCCTACTATGAACATATGTTATGTTTCACAAATAATATTAGACAGCGCGATGGTGGTACGCATTTGGCAGGGTTTCGATCTGCTCTAACCAGATGCATTAATACTTATGCAACTAATGAAGGATTTCTAAAGAAGGCAAAAGTAAGTTTAACTGGAGAAGATGTGAGAGAAGGTTTGACTTGCGTTCTCTCTCTTAAGATGCCTGACCCTAAATTTTCTTCACAAACGAAAGACAAGTTGGTTAGCTCTGAAGCGCGTACAGTTGTGGAAAGCATAGTTTCTGATAAGCTCAGCACAATACTTGAAACTGACCCAAAACTAGCAACGAGTATAGTAGAAAGAGCAATTAGATCAGCAAAAGGAAGAGAGGCAGCAAGAAAAGAGCGTGAGCTGGTTAAAAGTAAGAATAATATTGATATTGCAACCCTACCTGGAAAACTCGCTGATTGTCAAGAAAAGGCTCCAGAGTTGTCCGAGTTGTTTATAGTAGAAGGTAACTCTGCAGGCGGTTCTGCAAAACAGGGTCGTGATCGAAAGACACAAGCAGTGCTTGCTTTAAAAGGAAAAATTCTAAATGTAGAACGCGCAGGGCTAGATCGTATTTTCTCGTCTGCAGAAATTGGCTCTTTAATTACAGCAATTGGAGCTGGAATAGGCAGTGATAATTTCGATATTGAGAAAATAAGGTACCACAAGATAATTATCATGACAGACGCAGATGTTGATGGTTCGCATATTAGAACTTTACTTTTAACCTTCTTCTTCCGATATATGCGCGAAGTTATTGAAAAAGGCTACTTATATATAGCTCAGCCACCTCTTTATAAAGTGACAAAAAATGCTAAAGATACTTACATTAAAGATGATGCAACATTTGAAGAGTATATAATAAATTCAGCAGTAAAGAGATTGACATTAAGTGGTACAATTGCAGACCTACGCTTTATCTTAAGTAAATGCGTAAGTATTTCTAATATTAGTAAAAATTATGATAGAGAAATACCACAAAATCTCTTAGAATCAATGCTGATATTAAGCAAAAAAAATGCCTTATCATTTGCCGATGAGATAATAAAATACTTGAAGTTAATGTACAGTGAATATACCTGGGAAGTAGAAGTAAAAGAAGGCGAAATTCACATTTCTAAACTCTTTCAAGGGCTGGCAGATAAGTATGTATTTTCGCTTAGTATGCTCGAGAGTAAAGAAATAAAGAATATTCTCAACTTGCTTGACGATATAGTTAATTTATTTAATGGTGATTCATTCTTAAAGTCACAAGACACTGAGATAAAAATTACTTCCCCTAGCGCATTAGCAAATACGGTAATGGAATATGGTAAAAAAGGTCTCACTCTACAGAGATTTAAAGGTCTTGGTGAAATGAATGCTGATCAGCTATGGGAAACTACTCTCAACCCTGAAACTAGAACTCTACTTAAAGTTGAAATAAAAGATTGCGAAGAAGCAGATAGCATATTCTCAGTATTAATGGGCGACATAGTTGAACCACGCCGAGACTTTATTAATAATAACGCACTTAATGTGCATGATGTGGATATATAGAAGAGGCTAAGACTCAACCTCTTCTTTTCGCAGTTGCGTCGTATCCATTCAGGTGTATGGCTTAAGAAGCAATAGCCAGTAGGTTTTGAAAAGGATTTAACTTCTTTTGCCTCCAAGTCAAGTACAATGAAATTATCCTCTCAAGAAACATATTTCCCCGTTTCGATTGTGTAAAATATGAAACTTTTCGGTAAACAACGTAATGCCGAATCTGTTGCTCAGCATAGTTGTTTGTCAGTGGAATATTTTCTGGATCGTCCAAAAATTTCCACATCATCAGATCCGATTTCATGATATTTTTTGCTACTCGAGACGCTCCAATTGCCTCGGGTAAATTTGATATATTCTTTAAGTAATATCTCGTTCGCTTGCATAATTTTCTTGCTCTTCTTATGAACCTTAATGTGTCTATTTCATCCTTTAACAGAGCTTTTTTCAATGCAAATAATTCAGTAGCAACATTCCTTAAATAATACCCCAAAACTTTCACTTCGCTATTCCAACTATGAGACAACCTTTCAAAATCTCTTGCTAAATGTGCCCAACAGACCTGCCTTTTCTTGCTGGAAAAGTAGTTGTAAGCTGCATATCTGTCGGTCACTACTAGGTTGTTATTCTTTCCAAATTTACTATTTTCCAGGACTTTCATCCCTCTTGACTCTGTCAATTTGATCACACTTCCTATTTTGCTCGCAAACATCCAGCACCAGCCCTGTTTACCTTTGTTGTAATGGCTAGTTTCATCGATATGTAAAATTTTGCTCTTGCTTACCTCTTCCTCAATTTGCTCATATGCTTCTTGGCATTTTTCTGCCACTCTAGCCTCACTATTTGATACACTACCGACGCTGATATCCAGGTTGAAAATGTCCTTTATAATATTTGCCACTTCTTTTTTCGAATTCTTGTAAAATCCACTTAATGCTGCAATTACTGACTTAACTCTTGGACCAAATGTGTCCGCAGTTACTCCTTCTTGTAGCTTGCTACTTTTTCTTTTTCCACATCTTTTGCAACGTCCATGCTCTAGTTGATATTCAACTACATACGGCTTGATTTCCGGCAAATCGACCTTTTGATGAGTATACGGATCTTTTGATACCGCAATTTCTCCTCCGCACTCACACGTATTGGGCAGTTCTATTTTTACCATCTCATCTGCCTCCATTTTAGGGCGGTAACTGCCTTTATGTCCAACCTGTGCTCCTACTTTCCTGTCACTTTTTGGCTTATTTTCCCTCATCTTATATAATTCTTTGGAGCTTGGTATAGATGAATTTTTTGAACTTAAGCCAAGCCTTTCTTTTAACTCAGCGTTTTCGATCCTTTCTGCTTTAAGCTCTTCTATTTTTGTTTCTAACTTTTCTATAGTCTGCTTAAACTTTCGCAAAATTCTAAAAGATCAACCATATTACCTCACAGCCACTCTAGTTTACCTTTTTAGCATTCCTTGTCTACTCTTTATTTTACCGCCCGGCTGAATGGATACAATCAGAACCATCTTGGCCTTGAAATTCTATGTCAACTTCAAAGTGAATGCCATTTGAATTAGGACAATTTGTAGCTTCTATGTTGATCTTTTCCGACAAGAAATCAAAGTATAATCCTTGGCCATATGGGTAATGTTCTCCATGCATGTAGTTAAACTCAATAACAGTCTTACCTTCATTTTTAACTGTGCTGATTGACTCATTGGAGATTTGTATATTATTTTCCTGTGAATCAATTGTTATTCTTACAGTAGCTTCCTTGGCATGTGGAATTTTGTACCATGTCATTGCTCCACCATTTTGCTCAACTATATCAGCTACTTTTACTTGAAAAGTGTTACCGCTTTTTTTTTAAAAATTTTCTAACGTCATAAGAGCTCCTTAATTGATAAATTAATAATAGCTATTGTATAATTGTTAATACAAAATTCAAACATTATCTGAACGTAAGGGCGCTGAAGACCTAAGTAAGTATTTGTATGGTTTCTTTCATTAACCTAGCTATGTTGCTACCAGCACCAATAAATAATACTACATCACCAGGATTTGCAGAATCGTTAATAAAATGTGAAATAAGTAAGGAATCATTCATTAGCTTTACATTATTAAATCCACTTTCAATTAAAGCCTTTTGTATATCATCAATTCCATAGCCAGGTATGAGCTGATCCTCTGGAGGGTGAACAGGAGTGAGTATTATGTGATTGAACATCATAAAAATACGTGTGAATTCGCCGAAAAAATTGCGGATACGGGCAAAACGAAGCGGTTCAATAATACCTATTACTTTTCCCTGAGAAATCGTACGTGCTGCTGTTAAAGTTGCTAATATTTCATTGGGGTGATGTGCATAATCCTCAATAAATTTTACACCATTGATATTAGCAATCAAGGAAAATCTTCTTGCAACTCCTTTAAATTCTAAAAGTCCTTTTTTAATTTCTTCAATACTTATTCCAAGTTTTAATGCCACTGATATTGCAGCTAAGGCATTACTGACTTTGTGAATTCCTACTGCATTTGATAATATTATTTTTTTTATAATCCTGTATTCTAGTGCAGTTTGTTTCATTCTGGATCCCAGTGTCAAGCACTGAGATGACACCATTTCCTCTGTCATTCCAGCGCGTGACGCTGGAATCCAGTTATAAGAAACAGTGGCAGTGCTTGACAAAGAGAAGGGTGTCATCTCAGTGCTTGACGCTGGAATCCAGTTACTTTGACATTCATCTGCATCAATCAATACATCAAATTCTATGCTGCTGGAATGTTGCTGGATATTGATTGCTTTAATCCCAGCATCAGCTTCAAACCCAAATGTGATAAAATTACTTGCATTACAATTAATGCCTGAAGAATCAGGTAAGATTGCAAAGTCTGCTTTACTTGCAAATTGAGAGAACGCATTTTTGATATCATTAAATGTACCATAATGATCTATATGGTCATCATTCACACTCGTTATGACGGCAATGTTTGCAGGAATCTTAAGCATGGTGCCGTCTGATTCGTCAGCTTCAATGAGAAAAATACCACTTTTCCCAATCTTTAAATTGCTTTGGTAAGAGTTTAGTATGCCGCCTACAATGACAGTTGCATCAATACCCGTACTGGTGTCATTCCAGCGCGTGACGCTGGAATCCAGATTTTTTCCATGGATCCCAGTGTCGGCTACTCGGATGACAGTGGAGAGTGTTGAAGTTGCAGAAAGAGATCTATTGGAGTGATCAAAAATAGAGGCAATCATTGCCGTTGTTGTTGTCTTTCCACTTGAACCTGAAACTGCTATTACATATTTATTTTTTAAGATTTCACCAAGTATATCTGATCTATGCAAAACAGTCTTATTGCTTTCTCTTGCTGCAACTAGTTCCGCATTATCAGGCTTAATTGCAGAGGAATACACAACTGTTTGTGCTTGTTCAATGTTATCAGCATTATGTTCAATGTAAACTTTAATACTAAACTTTTGTAGTCTTTCTATATTATTGTTTAATCGTACATCACTACCTTGAACTTTATAATTAGAATTATGAAGAATTTCAGCAATAGCACTCATTCCGATTCCACCTATGCCAATAATATGTATTGTTTGAGAGTCGTTCATATTTTACAACAGGTATTTACTCATTACTAAATTTATTATAGTATAATTTAAAATCCTCATAGCCTCTTACCGAAAAAATGATAAAGAACCTAGTCTTTTTATGTCTGATATTCGCTTTAACGAGCAGTTGTAGCTTGAAAGACAGGTATAATAGCACTGCAGGCCATTATAAAATTGGCAATAGCTACACAGTAAATGGTGTAACTTATCATCCAAAAAACTGCACTCACTACGAAGAAGTGGGAATAGCTTCGTGGTATGGAATAGAGGATCATGGCACACTAACGGCAAATGGAGAAATATTTAACCGCCACCTGGTTTCTGCAGCACATAAAACATTACCGCTACCTTGCTTTGTTCGCGTTACTAATTTAAAAAATGGCAGCAGTCTTGTGATCAGAGTTAATGATAGAGGGCCATTTATCGAGGGCAGAATAATAGATCTGTCAGAAAAAGCAGCAATAATTTTAGGATTTCATAGATCCGGTATTACGAAGGTAAAAGTTGAATATTTAAGAAAGATGTCGGAGCAGCTTATACAAAGTACTCCTCATTATAGAAAGCAATATGAGAGAGAGATGCAAAAACATCATCCAAAACAAAATATTGCAAAAAGCACTGGATATATCGCATTTTTTAAAAATGCCCAGGCTGCTAAATCAGCTGCGTCAAAGCTCCGCAGACAAGGAATAAAAAATGTTAGACTGCTACTTAAGGACAATCAATATTGCGTAAAAGTAGCCTCCTATAATTGATTGCTGCAATCGCAATCAGTGTGTTTATCATTACATTTTGGTGTTAAATCAGGGTAGAATGTGAGTATTGCATCATTCTTTCTCACAAACACTGATTGATAACCATCTTCCTCCATTTTATATAGGCACATTCCATCTTTTCCCAGTTCTTTAAATGCTTTAGTTGCAGAAACTAAAATATCATCAGCATGAAGATTGTAAGCATATCCATTAGGACATTTAACTTTCACTTCTCCATCTTTACCTAAATATTTCATGCCAAATGTATAAACTGGTGGTGTAATATCTGATTTATTGCATAGAGATTTATCGTTTCAAACTGCGCCTGCCCATTGATCTTCTTGGGCTTCGACGTATCTGCCGACAAAATGCATACCACCTAGTCCTAATTTATCTGGTTCGCCACAAAAGATATGTCCAAATCCGATAGTACTTTTTTCAGTTCCGCTATTCGTAAACCAGATCTTAGCCAACTCATCCTTAAATAATTCCAAGCTTGCATTTGGTGTGATTACCTGATGGTCAAGCTTTTCATATATTTTTTCCACTGTTTCTTTATGCTGTGGGCAATCAAGTAGAATTTTGAAATCTTCTACAGTCGGCTCTGTTCCCCATTCTCCACAAACTGCCAGTGTGCTTCTATCAAAGTCAGTGAGCTCTGGAAGTTGTGGCATGTAGCTTGGACCTGAGGAATCTGTTTTAAAGAATGGCTCAAATTTAACTTTTTTATTAAGATAATGACTTTCAATGTAAAAAATAAAACCTATTACTGGTATTATTGAGCATAAAATTAATTTCACTATTTTCGACATAACCACAACACTACAAAAAAGCTAGGGTATAAGAAATAAATTAAAAAAGCTTTACCAGGTTCTCTTTAAGTTAGCAAATCTGATTTTCTTACTTTAACCTACTGTTTTGTACTTAAGTGATAAATTTATTAAATAAATATATTGATTCTTTTTAATATAGTGCATAAAAATCAAAGTTATTTTATTGGGATAAGTGATGGCAAATATATTCAATGCTATATATAATAAAATACTAGATATAGTACTGTATTTTTTTGGTAAAGATGACAGAGAAAGGTTTTTTTATGCCACTAAAAAAGGCTATGTAAGTCCAGTTAAACGGCTGATAGAAAGAGGAACTGACGTTAATGTAAAAGATGATAAATCTTA
Source organism: Wolbachia endosymbiont of Ctenocephalides felis wCfeT (assembly GCF_012277295.1). Classification (NCBI taxonomy): domain Bacteria; kingdom Pseudomonadati; phylum Pseudomonadota; class Alphaproteobacteria; order Rickettsiales; family Anaplasmataceae; genus Wolbachia; species Wolbachia endosymbiont of Ctenocephalides felis. Next base: position 251,570 of record NZ_CP051156.1, on the reverse strand, counting down.
TGGACAGACTGCTTTACATTATGCTGCTGGAAAAGGTTATGTGAAGGTAGCAGAGCTTCTCATTAATGAAAGAGCTAATGTTAATGAAAGAAATAGTGAAGGATGGACTCCTTTACATTATGTTACTGCAAAAGGTGATATGGAGATGGTGGAGCTTCTAATTAACGCAGAAGCTAATGTTAATGCAAGAACTGACCTTGGATGCTCTCCTTTATATTTTGCTGTTATGAGCAACAGCAAGAAGGCTATAGAGTCTCTCATTGAAAAAGGAACTAATATTAACGCAAGAAATTGTTATGGCTGGACTTCTTTACATTATGCTGCTCTTGTAGGCAATGTGGAGGTCGCAAAGCTTCTTTTCATTAATAAAAAGGCTAATGTGAATGAAAGAGATAGCTATGGACGCACTCCTTTATATTATGCTGTTATGAGTAACAACAAGAAGGCTATAGAGTTTCTTATTGAAAAAGAAGCTAATGTGAATGAAATAATTGTTGGACGTCCTCTTTTACATTATGCTATTTATACAGGCGATATTAAGGTAGTAGAGCTTCTAATTAACGCAAAAGTTGATGTTAATAAAATCAATGACGATGGAGATACTCCTTTACATTTTGCTATTTCGAGAGGTAATGTTAAGGTAGTAAAGCTTCTAATTAACGCAGGAGCCGATGTTAATAAAATAAATAAAAAGGGAGAAACTCCTTTACATTATGCTGTTTTAAAAGGCAAGATAGAATGTGCTAGAGCTATAATTCCACACGTTTATGAAACAGAAAAACCAGATTATATAGCTAATCACAACCAATTTTCTGCTATTTGGGATGAAGTACGTTTAGCAAATTCAAAGGCAGGTAGTCCTCCTACATCACCAACATGGGGAAGCATGCCAGACAGTGACATTGACGAGATCAAAAGGGTTGAGTCAGCTAAAACACCTGAGCAAGGGATATAAGTTAGTTTCGAAACGATAGATGCACAGCTCCCACGTGTGGAGCTGCCTGACATACTTATGCACAATTATATTTATCAAGAAAGTGTGTTGAGTTTTTAGTAAAATATTTCATAATAAAAATTATCTTATTGGAAAAAGTAATGTATTTGCGAGGATTACCACAAATGTTAAGTAGTGTATTAGAAAAAGTAGAAAATTCTCAAGATTTAACAAGAGAAGATGTAATTAAGAAAATAGCAGATGAATTGAAAGTTCAATACCCAGCTGGATATGAAGAATGGAAAAACGATGGGTTCAAAGTTGACCATATATTTTCTTACGATGATGGTGATTACTCTGTAGACTATACACTATTCTACATTGCGGCTACAAATGGGTATAGAAGGGTAACAGAATTTTTAGTAGAAAGTGGAGCAGATGTTAATCATATTGCTGATGGTGATACTGCCTTGCGTTTGCTTGCTCAGCCTGATGCTTATGATAGACGTGTACCCTATAACACAGAAATAGTACAATTCTTAATTGAGCGTGGAGCTAATGTGAATGCAGAAAGTATAGAAGGATGGGCTGCTTTGCATTGGGCTGCTGACAGTGGTTATGCAGAGATTGTGGAAATTCTACTGGACTCAGGAGCTAATGTTAATGCAGTAGAACGTATAAATGGGTTTACCGCTTTGCATTGTGCTGCCTGGAAAGGCCATTTAGAAGTTGTAATAGTACTACTCAGAGAAGGAGCAAATATTTCTGCAACAAGTAGCGCAGGAACTCCTTTGCACCTTGCTGTTATGCATGGACATTTAGACATTGTAGAAATGCTACTCAGAGAAGGAGCAAATTCTAATATAAGAGACGAAGATGGAAACGCCCCTTTATGTTTTGCTGTTAAGAACAGTGATGCGGAGATAGCAGAGCTTCTAATTAACAACGGAGCCGATGTTAATGTAAGAAATAACGAGGGACGCACTTTTTTGCATAAAGTTTCTAATTAGCGAAGGAGCTAATGTTAATGAGAAAGATGAGAATGGACGCACTCCTTTGCATGATGCTACTCAGTACGGCGAGTTGGGGGTGATAGGGATGGTAATGCTTTTAATTCACAATGGAGCTAATGTTAATGGAGGAGATAATGATGGATGCACTCCTTTACAGTTGGCTGTTGAAGGTAACCATATAGAACGTGCTAGAGCTATGATTCAGCACATTATATTACATAACCCTGAAGCAGAAAAGCCAGGTTACATCACTCAGGAAGATAAGCCTCAGCTATTTAAATTTTGGGATGATTGCAAAAATGAAGTACTGAAAATGCAAAAACCTGGTAATGAGAGAATACTCGATCTACTACGCGATCCTTATAAGAACATTGCTAATGGTAATGTATCATTACACGAATTCATATTTGAGTGCTATCTGACCAAGCTGGCTGTTTGGTTGTCTAATACGGGTTTATGGCAAACATTAGAAGAAATTATAAGAGAATATCCAAATATTGCCTATGGCAGCGGAATAGACCACCAATTTGAGGAAATATATAACAAGAGGAGACGCACTCTTTTGCATTATGCTGCTGATAGCGGCAATGTGGAAATGGTAAAGACTCTCATTAACAATGGAGCTAATGTTAATGAAAAAAATGACCAGGGACATACTCCTTTACATACAGCTAATTATTGGAACGGTGCGGCTTATTTGAACAGTTTGACATCAGGAATAGTGCACAATAATATTAATTGTTGGGACGGTAAGTTGGATATATCGAGGCTTCTAATTAACAATGGAGCTAATCTTAATGAAAGAGATAACGATGGATACACTCCTTTACAGATGGCTATTGGTTTTGACCGTATAGAATGTGCTAAAGCTATAACTCAACATATTCTATTACATAATCCTGAAGCAGAAAAGCCAAATAAAGCTGAGTTATGCGATATTTGGGATCGCGAAAGTGAAGTACTGGATGAGTTATATAAATTTTGGGACGATTGCAAGAATGAAGTGCTGAAAATGCAAAAACCTGGTAATGAGAGAATACTCGATCTATTGCGCAATATTGATAAGAAAATTGCTAACAGTAATGTATCATTACGCGAATTCTTATTTGAGCACGACGCAAACAAATTGGCAGATTGGTTATCTAATACGGGTCTGCGGCAAGAATTAGAAGAAATTATAAGAGGTATCCATTCAGCCGGGCGGTAAAATAAAGAGTAGACAAGGAATGCTAAAAAGGTAAACTAGAGTGGCTGTGAGGTAATATGGTTGATCTTTTAGAATTTTGCGAAAGTTTAAGCAGACTATAGAAAAGTTAGAAACAAAAATAGAAGAGCTTAAAGCAGAAAATAAAGCGCTAAGGATCGAAAACGCTGAGTTAAAAGAAAGGCTTGGCTTAAGTTCAAAAAATTCATCTATACCAAGCTCCAAAGAATTATATAAGATGAGGGAAAATAAGTCAAAAAGTGACAGGAAAGTAGGAGCACAGGTTGGACATAAAGGCAGTTACCGCCCTAAAATGGAGGCAGATGAGATGGTAAAAATAGAACTGCCCAATACGTGTGAGTGCGGAGGAGAAATTGCGGTATCAAAAGATCCGTATACTCATCAAAAGGTCGATTTGCCGGAAATCAAGCCGTATGTAGTTGAATATCAACTAGAGCATGGACGTTGCAAAAGATGTGGAAAAAGAAAAAGTAGCAAGCTACAAGAAGGAGTAACTGCGGACACATTTGGTCCAAGAGTTAAGTCAGTAATTGCAGCATTAAGTGGATTTTACAAGAATTCGAAAAAAGAAGTGGCAAATATTATAAAGGACATTTTCAACCTGGATATCAGCGTCGGTAGTGTATCAAATAGCGAGGCTAGAGTGGCAGAAAAATGCCAAGAAGCATATGAGCAAATTGAGGAAGAGGTAAGCAAGAGCAAAATTTTACATATCGATGAAACTAGCCATTACAACAAAGGTAAACAGGGCTGGTGCTGGATGTTTGCGAGCAAAATAGGAAGTGTGATCAAATTGACAGAGTCAAGAGGGATGAAAGTCCTGGAAAATAGTAAATTTGGAAAGAATAACAACCTAGTAGTGACCAACAGATATGCAGCTTACAACTACTTTTCCAGCAAGAAAAGGCAGGTCTGTTGGGCACATTTAGCAAGAGATTTTGAAAGGTTGTCTCATAGTTGGAATAGCGAAGTGAAAGTTTTGGGGTATTATTTAAGGAATGTTGCTACTGAATTATTTGCATTGAAAAAAGCTCTGTTAAAGGATGAAATAGACACATTAAGGTTCATAAGAAGAGCAAGAAAATTACGCAAGCGAACGAGATATTACTTAAAGAATATATCAAATTTACCCGAGGCAATTGGAGCGTCTCGAGTAGCAAAAAATATCATGAAATCGGATCTGATGATGTGGAAATTTTTGGACGATCCAGAAAATATTCCACTGACAAACAACTATGCTGAGCGACAGATTCGGCATTACGTTGTTTACCGAAAAGTTTCATATTTTACACAATCGAAACGGGGAAATATGTTTCTTGAGAGGATAATTTCATTGTACTTGACTTGGAGGCAAAAGAAGTTAAATCCTTTTCAAAACCTACTGGCTATTGCTTCTTAAGCCATACACCTGAATGGATACGTAATATTGAAATATATATTAATAATATCAGATAGGTAATAAACATGATTATACATAATAATGATAAATATATTCAATATGATGGCAAGTTCAGATATGTGTCATACGAGTCTCCGATTCAAAAGTTAACGACGCATGCTGATGGACACATTACAATCACAAGTACTAATCATGATGCAATATGTCAAGAGTTGGGAAAACACAAAGACTTACTATCTGCTGTGGTAAGGATACAAGATGATTCCAACAATAAAAATGACAAATATGACGTATATGAATTTGCAGGTAAGATAATTGACAGCGATTATGATTCAAAATATCCAGAAATATTGCATATTGATGCGCAGAATATTAAAATTAAAAAGAATGGAGAATTATTAAAAAATCAAGAACTAAGCCTTGAAAATGCTCAATTGGCAATAATAGACACCAATAAATACTTAAAATTCTCTAGCCGTACATATTATGGTGACATATATTGCGCTTTCGGCTGTCTTAGCGCATGTTGTGCATTAATGGGAATTCTATTAGGCATTGGTTTAGGACCAGAAATCGGGTCAGCTTTTGGAGTACCTCCTGTACTTTGTTTTGCATTAACATTTATTGCTATGAAAACTTGCAGAAGACCAGAGGAGCGAGATTATCCATACACTAGTGTTGATTCACTTGAAGCTAGTAATAAATCACATGGAGTAGTTTAATTCTGGAGATCAAAAAAGTTCTTTTTTAAAAAACTTAAGTTATACTTATAGTTACTTGGTCTTTAATACAGTGATTATGTCAGATTTAAGCTGCCTGCATGGTGAAAATGCGGAGTTCATAGAGGAAATGTATAGCCGTTACCTTAAGGGTGACAAATCAATCGGAGAGGATTGGCTTAAAGTTTTCTCAAGCAAGGCAGAAATTAGTAAGGCAGAACCTTGCAGTGCAGCTAAAACAGATGGCTCTGCTTCTAGTTCAGCAAGTTTCTTTAGAGCTTATGGTCATTTTTTTGCAGACTTAAATCCCTTATCATTAAATGAAAACCTAGCGATAGATTATCAAAAATATTCGAATTTATCTTCAGCGCATGATGCTGAACTCTACAGAAACATTTACTGTAAAAATATCGGCTTTGAATTTATGCATATTTCCTCCTACGAAGAGAGAATGTGGCTACAAGAGAAAATCGAAAATCAAACCTACACATTAAGCCCGCAAGATAAAAAAGAAATATTGCGACATTTGATTGAAGCTGAAATGTTTGAGCAGTTTCTTCACATGAAATTCCCTGGATATAAGCGCTTTTCCATAGAAGGTGGAGAGTCAGCTATTGTTGCAATTGAAAAAATTATTAGCGATTCTGCAGCTTCTGGTATTGGAGAGATAGTACTTGGCATGGCCCATCGTGGACGACTAAATGTTCTCACTAAAGTTATGGGAAAGGAATATGCTGCAATGCTCTCTGAATTTCAGGGAAATCTTGCATACCCAAGCGATCTTGAGGTTTCTGGTGATGTAAAATATCACCTTGGTTACTCTTCTGATAGAGTAGTTGCAAATGGCAAGAAAATGCATTTAAGTTTGTGCCCTAATCCATCGCATCTTGAAGCGGTAAATCCAGTGTTAGCTGGAAGATTAAAAGCAAGACAGGAAAAAAGCATTGGAATATCAATTCATGGTGATGCGGCTTTTATAGGCCAGGGAGTGGTTGCTGAAACCTTAACTTTAAGTAACATTGAAGGCTACAAAGTTGACGGCATTGTACACATTGTCATTAATAATCAAGTTGGCTTCACTGCTAACCCATGCTGCGCGCGGTCTTCTTTTTATTGCACTGATGTGGCAAAATCAATAGAAGCACCAGTGTTTCACGTTAATGGAGATAAGCCAGAGGCAGTAAGTTTTGTTGCAGGCCTTGCGCTAGAATATAGACAAAAATTTAAAAAAGACGTAGTAATTGACATAATATGCTACCGCAAATACGGCCACAATGAAGGTGATGAACCAAACTTCACCCAGCCACTTATGTATAAAGCAATATCAAAACACAAAACCCCTGGAACACTTTATGAAGAAAAATTAACTGCAGAAAAAGTATTAGGCGGTGATGAAGTAAACAAATTACGCAGTGATTTTAGAGCAAAATTGGATAAAAATCTTGCTGAATCAGTGAATTACACTCCAAAAAAAGCCGATTGGTTTGATGGAGTGTGGTCAAAACTAAGAAGAGCAAAGCTAAATGATCTCAGTGAATACTACACAGATTCTGGCGCCCCCCAGAATGAATTAAAAAAGTTAGGTGTGCATATAAATAGCAATATTCCAAGCAGTTTTAATATTAATAATAAAGTTAGAAAAATACTTGATGGAAGAATAGAAACCATAAATTCTGGCAGTAATATAGATTGGGCAACTGCAGAAAGCCTTGCATTTGCATCATTGCTTGCAGAAGGAACAGAAGTGCGTTTATCAGGTCAAGACTCTGGCCGCGGAACTTTCTCTCATCGTCATTCAAAATTAATTGACCAAGAAACAGAAGAAACATTTGTTCCACTCAACAATATAAATGAAAAGCAGGCTCGCTTTGAGGTTATAGATAGCGCCTTGTCAGAATATGCTGTTATGGGATTTGAGTATGGATATAGCCTTGATTCTCCATATTCGCTGGTGCTTTGGGAAGGACAATTTGGAGACTTTGCAAATGGTGCACAGATCATGATTGACCAATTTATCGCATCTGCAGAAACAAAATGGCTACGATCAAGTGGTTTAGTTTTATTGTTACCTCACGGTTATGAAGGCCAAGGACCTGAGCATAGTTCTGCCCGTATAGAAAGGTTTTTGCAGCTCTGTGCAGAAGATAACATGCAGATAGTTAATTGCTCCACACCAGCAAACTACTTTCATGCTTTGCGCAGGCAGATCCACAGGGATTTTCGTAAGCCTCTAGTAGCATTCACACCTAAATCACTGCTGCGTCACAAAAGGGCAGTTTCTAATCTATCTGACTTTGAAGGGCAATTTTTAGCGGTGATTCCAGAAAGCAGGAAAGAATTGGTTGCAAATGATAAAATACGCAAAGTAGTAATATGCAGCGGCAAAGTTTATTATGACATCATTGAAATGTGTGAAGTGCAAAAAATTAATGACATAGCGGTAATACGCTTGGAGCAATTCTATCCATTCCCCTCTGATAAATTAAGTGTTGAGCTTAAAAAATACAAAAATGCTGAAGTAGTGTGGTGCCAAGAAGAGCCAAAAAATATGGGCGGATGGTCTTTTGTCAATCCATTGATAGAAGAAGCGTTATCTAGCCTAAACATTCAAGCAAAAAGGCCTCAGTGCGTTGCAAGGCCTGCTGCTGCCTCTCCTGCATGTGGTTATACTAGCGTTCATGCTCAGCAACAGGAGGCAATTTTAACGAGCCTGAAATGAAAACTATTTTAGCTATTGAAACAAGCTGCGATGAAACTGCAGTTGCAGCTGTAAATAGCAATAAACAAGTTCTCGCTCATGAAATTCTCTCTCAAGCAGAACATAGAACACGCGGTGGCGTAATTCCCGAAATAGCATCTCGTGCACATATGGATCATTTGGATGGTCTAATAAAAAGTGCTATGGAGAAATCTAATCTCAATTTTCGCGATTTAGACGCAATTGCAGCAACATCAGGGCCAGGGCTTATCGGTGGATTAATAGTTGGTACGATGATGGCTAAAGGTATTGCACATGCGGCACAAAAGCCATTTATTGCAGTCAATCACCTGGAGGCACATGCACTTGTCATCAGATTACTACAAGAAGTGAAATTTCCTTTCTTAGTCCTGTTAGTATCAGGTGGCCACTGCCAATTCTTAATTGCGCAGGATGTAGGTAAATACATAAAACTTGGAGAAACACTCGATGATTCATTAGGAGAAGCATTTGATAAAGTTGCTAAAACGCTTGGCCTAAGCTATCCTGGTGGTCCAATAATTGAAAGGCTAGCACAAAAAGGTGATGGTACAAGATTTAAACTCCCAAGAGCAATGATAAAGCGCACTGGATGCGATTTCTCATTCTCTGGAATCAAAACAGCAGTAAAAAATCTAGTGCAAAAGCTTGAAATGAATGAGAAGGACGTGTGTGATATGTGTGCCTCATTTCAGGAATGTGTCAGTGACGTATTACTTGATAGAGTTAAGAATGCAATTCAAATGACTGAATCCTTAAATATTAAAGTTAGTGATTTCGTCCTTACCGGTGGAGTTGCAGCAAATAATTTCTTGAGAAAAAAATTACAAAAACATATAAATTTAAATATATTATGCCCTCCTAATAATCTATGTACGGACAATGCAATAATGGTTGCCTGGGCAGGTATTGAAAGACTGGAGAGAAATTACATAGACTCACTTAACTTTGCACCAAGGTCAAAGTGGGAACTAGACATGATTATGCAAGAGCTGCAATAGACGTATCCATTCAGCTGGGCGGTAAAATAAAGAGTAGACAAGGAATGCTAAAAAGGTAAACTAGAGTGGCTGTGAGGTAATATGGTTGATCTTTTAGAATTTTGCGAAAGTTTAAGCAGACTATAGAAAAGTTAGAAACAAAAATAGAAGAGCTTAAAGCAGAAAATAAAGCGCTAAGGATCGAAAACGCTGAGTTAAAAGAAAGGCTTGGCTTAAATTCAAAAAATTCATCTATACCAAGCTCCAAAGAATTATATAAGATGAGGGAAAATAAGCCAAAAAGTGACAGGAAAGTAGGAGCACAGGTTGGACATAAAGGCAGTTACCGCCCTAAAATGGAGGCAGATGAGATGGTAAAAATAGAACTGCCCAATACGTGTGAGTGCAGAGGAGAGATTGCGGTATCAAAAGATCCGTATACTCATCAAAAGGTCGATTTGCCGGAAATCAAGCCGTATGTAGTTGAATATCAACTACAGCATGGACATTGCAAAAGATGTGGAAAAAGAAAAAGTAGCAAGCTACAAGAAGGAGTAACTGCGGACACATTTGGTCCAAGAGTTAAGTCAGTAATTACAGCATTAAGTGGATTTTACAAGAATTCGAAAAAAGAAGTGGCAAATATTATAAAGGACATTTTCAACCTGGATATCAGCGTCGGTAGTGTATCAAATAGCGAGGCTAGAGTGGCAGAAAAATGCCAAGAAGCATATGAGCAAATTGAGGAAGAGGTAAGCAAGAGCAAAATTTTACATATCGATGAAACTAGCCATTACAACAAAGGTAAACAGGGCTGGTGCTGGATGTTTGCGAGCAAAATAGGAAGTGTGATCAAATTGACAGAGTCAAGAGGGATGAAAGTCCTGGAAAATAGTAAATTTGGAAAGAATAACAACCTAGTAGTGACCGACAGATATGCAGCTTACAACTACTTTTCCAGCAAGAAAAGGCAGGTCTGTTGGGCACATTTAGCAAGAGATTTTGAAAGGTTGTCTCATAGTTGGAATAGCGAAGTGAAAGTTTTGGGGTATTATTTAAGGAATGTTGCTACTGAATTATTTGCATTGAAAAAAGCTCTGTTAAAGGATGAAATAGACACATTAAGGTTCATAAGAAGAGCAAGAAAATTACGCAAGCGAACGAGATATTACTTAAAGAATATATCAAATTTACCCGAGGCAATTGGAGCGTCTCGAGTAGCAAAAAATATCATGAAATCGGATCTGATGATGTGGAAATTTTTGGACGATCCAGAAAATATTCCACTGACAAACAACTATGCTGAGCGACAGATTCGGCATTACGTTGTTTACCGAAAAGTTTCATATTTTACACAATCGAAACGGGGAAATATGTTTCTTGAGAGGATAATTTCATTGTACTTGACTTGGAGGCAAAAGAAGTTAAATCCTTTTCAAAACCTACTGGCTATTGCTTCTTAAGCCATACACCTGAATGGATACGCCTGAAATTAAGCAGATACAGTACTTCCCCAAGCATTATATTCAAATATCTCAAGTAGCAATTCAAAAAATTCATTTTCAGTTTTTGCATTCTTGCATGCAAGGTCTAGCAACTCTCTGTCTTTATACAAATCGGCAAACTTAAATTCCATACATCCTGACTGTTTCACTCCTAGAATATCTCCACTACCTCTCATCATCATATCTTTCTCAGCAATATAAAACCCATCTTGTGATTCGCATACGGTTTTTAATTTTTCAGACGAGCTCTTACTGAGATTACTATACAACAAGACGCAAAAGGAAGGCTTACTTCCCCGTCCCACTCTGCCTCTTAGTTGATGTAATTGCGATAAGCCAAATTGTTCTGCATTTTCTATAACCATAATAGTTGCATCTGGTATATCTATGCCAACCTCTATGACAGTTGTTGCAACAAGCAGAGCAAACTCATTCCTTTTAAAAGAAAACATCACTTGATCTTTTTGATCTTGGCTTAATCTGCCATGTATGATGTTAACTTTATCAGAAAACGTCTTCTGTAACTCCTGCAAACGCATTTCGGCTGCAGCAACGTTAATATCTTCATTTTCCTCTATATAAGGACAAATCCAATATGCTTTTTCACCTCGATTTATAGCATCTTTCAGCTTTTCAACAATATCCTCTATTTTTGCAATGCTCATAGCTACAGTTTTTATTGGTAATCTGGACTTCGGTTTTTCTTTCAGGATTGAGCAATCAATATCGCCATATACTGCTTGCTGTAAAGTTCTGGGAATTGGCGTTGCAGTGACAAAAAGTATATCAGTATTTTCCCCTTTTCCTATTAAACGATTCCTCTGCATCACTCCAAAACGCTGCTGTTCATCTATTACTGCAAGTCCTAAATTTTTAAATGTAACATTAGCTTGAAATAGCGCATGAGTGCCAATTATTATATTTAAAACACCATTTGCAAGTTCATTCATAATATTCTTTCTTTCCTTGCGTGTAGTTTTACCAGTAAGCAGAGCGACTTTTATATCAGTGCAAGACAAAGTCTCTTCTATCCAATTATAATGCTGTTCCGCTAAGATGGTAGTTGGTGCCATTAAAGCTGCTTGCAAACCATTTTCTACTACATTTAACATTGCAAAAAGCGCAACAACAGTTTTGCCGCTACCAACATCACCTTGTAGCAAATTTACCATGCGATACTCAGATTTCTGCTTATTTGAAATTTCATCTATTGCGCGAATTTGATCTTCAGTTAGCTGAAATGGTAATCCTTTGAGAACTTGCTCTTTATACTTATTTGATATTGTAAACGTTCCCTCTCTTCTTTTTATATGATCTTTTCGTGCGATTTTTAATGCTAGCTGATATGCAAGTAATTCATCGTAAGCTAGCCTTTTTCTACAGACTTCAGCCTCAAGCAGTGAGCTTGGCCTATGTAACTTTATTAAACTTTCTTTCCAACTTAACCATCTTTTTTGTTTAATTAACGCATCATCAATCCATTCTGGCAAGTCAGGAAGCTTTTCCAGATTAGAGCTTATCATCTTTCTTATGCTCTTGTTAGTAATACCACGGCATAATTGATAAACCGGTTCTATGCACGCAATTTCTTTAAATTGATTGATATTAGATGATACATAATCTGGGTGAGTAATTTGCCAATATTCAGCAAATTTTTCAAGTTTGCCGCTTATGATTATTGAAGATTTAATAGGAAATAACTTGTGTAAATATTTAATTGAGTAGTTAAAAAATACTATGAATATGTACTGGTTTTCGCTTTCAACAATTATTTTGTAAGGCCTTCCTTTGAAATTAGGTGGTTGATGTTCGTAAACTTTTGCAATAAAGGTTGTATATTCCCCAACTTGTGCATCAAGCAATGACTTATTCCTATCAACATAACTAAGTGGCCTGTAAAATAGAAGATCCATCACTCTATTTCCACCACAAAGCTTAAGCAACAATGTGAAATGAAACTTAGGTATGTTTTCTATGTTGCTCTTTAAGTTTGATATCATACCACAATCTAGTGTTTACTATTATCATTATAATAGTAAACACTAGAGCTAAAAACCTATCTTTACAAAACTTAATATATAGCCCAGCCTTAAAACTTAGAGTCTAGTACTACAATTACTTGAAAGAAATAGGCTACTTGGTCGACTAGGACCTTCTACTGACACAGTTGTTAATGTTGTATCAGTCGAGCGAGCTGAACCAATCTCTGCATCATCAGCTGAATATAATTTATGACCTACACAATTTAAACTACTTAGTTCAAATCGTCCCTCTGTAGGCGGAGCAACTCTACGACGATCATACGAAACGTGATCTTCATACGGCTTTGTTGCATAGCTAAAGTAAAAAGAACTGGCAGTTACTGATAAAATTCATTATAAACAGGCATTTAACCGACAAAGGAAAAATATGCCAGTCAAAATGAAAGTCAGTAACTGCTACGAATATAACAAATTTCTCCAAGAAAGAGGAAATATTTTTTATTACGTCAACGATGCCATAGAAAATTGGTACAAAAAAAGTCCCAAAATGGCCGGTGGCAACAATATTTATAGTGATAAAGTCGTAATTCTAATTCACATAATAACTTATTTGTTTAGAATAGGCCTAAGACAAACGGTGGGGTTTATAGCGGGATACCTTGAGCAAATAGGAAAAAATTTGCAAGTTATCAGCTATTCCCAGGCTTCCAGAAGATTCAAAAAGCTTAACTTAAAAATTAATGATCGAAGACATGATAAAAACAGTATGGAAAATATTGAGATCGCCATAGATAGCACTGGAATAAGCATCTACAATAATATTCCAGGCCATAGTAAGGCAAACGGTACAGATAGAAAGTACCGTGGCTATAAGCAAACAAGAAAATTGCATGTAATGCTGGAGATAGGTAGCAAAAAAGTCATAGCTGCAAAATACAGTAGTGGAGTTTATTCTGACCACTATGGAGCCTGTGATCTTATTGCAAGGGCTAATGCTAAATACAATATAAGCACACTATATGCAGACAGAGCATATAATCGAAAGAAGTTATACAAATTATGCAATGAGCTTGGCATAAAGACAAAAATTCCACTACAAAACAATGCAGTGGAGCATCCAAAGCTGGATTATATGGCTGAGAGAAATTCTACAATCAAGTTCATAAAGTCATATGGTGAAGATGGTATGAAGAAGTGGAAAAAAGAGATAAATTATGGGAAGAGATCTTATATAGAAAGTTTTTTCTCGCGACTGAAGCAAACATTTGGGTTTAGTTTTAGGAACAAATCTGAGATTAACCGTGAGAAAGAAATGCTACTCAAGTGTTATTTGCTGAACAAATTTACTGAAATAGGCATGGCTAAATTTGAGATAGCTTCATGAATTTATTATGCATTGCCTCCTATCCAAAGAGCGATGCAACAAAGCAATTCTATCTTAAGATAGGAAATACTACCCAACTCAGGCAAGGGCTGTAGAAATTTTATTTTCCCTTCAACTTTAGCAAATAATGATGATTCCTCTATTGAATATTCTGAATTAGTTAGTATACATGCCCCAAGAAGGCATTCATCAATCTTATTTCCGCTCCTCAACTCTCTAATTAATTCTTGTGTTACAGGAAATTCATAGAATTCTGTTGTTATTTTTTGATTATCGTCAGTAGATTCTCGTGATAGAATTATTTTCACTTCACCAGTCTCTGGATCTTTAAGGAGTGATACTTGATCTTCTTTCCGAGCTTTTAATAATGTGCGTTGTATAAAATTACTTGCTCCAAGTCTTGGTTCAAATGCTCCATCTTTATTTTGCTCTAAATACCAAGCAACGAGAGTCTTCCGCCCATAACTACCAATAACAAATGCAGTTACTATTCCATCACCATTGCTCAGCTTTTCTGCTTTTGGCTCACTGTAACTATTGCCCTTATTTGCAGAATGGAATTCATCAGCATTCTCTTCTAATGCTGCTTTACCTAAGAAGCATTTATCTGAATCCAGTCGCGTAATATCATAAGTATGAAATAAAAAACTTTTTACGTATTCTTCCTCTTTCTTATTCTTCCCTATTGCAGGAGAAATAATTCCAATTTTGCCCTCCCCAAGTGATACGAGGGATAACTTATTTCTGAATTCATTTTTTATACTTATACCCGTCCTGTATAGTTCTGATTGAGGATTAGTAAGTAATATTACTTCGCTACTTCCATCACCACTATCTTGATAATCTAGTCCATAAGTGATCTCGCCGACCTTAAGTAACTTCGTGTTTACTGGATCAAAAGGCCCTATATCCCAACCTTCTTCTCTTCCATTCTTAAGAAAATCAGCTAACTGTTCAGGTGATAAAGTAGGAAGCATACAAAAACCTCTAAAATTGATTAAATATTATCTTAATGTATAACAAACAAACTATTAAAATCAACTATATTTTAGTAAATTTATTCATTAAATAACATTCTTATTATGTAAGTTTTATGAAAACCTCCCCCTATGGCTTATTTCATGAGGTGGTTTACTTTTGACAGCGTTATCGTATACTGATTCTATAGCTTTAATTTTATGATGAGAATACTTGATATAAAAAGTTGTAATCTTAATGATAAGATTGTCTTACTTAGAGTTGATTTCAACGTTCCTATAAAAGCTGGAGAGATTCGCGACTCTACTCGTATTCTTAGAGCGTTGCCTACAATCAAATATTTAGTAAGCACAAATGCAAAAATTTTAATCATATCGCATTTTGGGCGCCCGAAAGCCAAAGATGACGGTTTATCATTGCAACATATAGTAAAAACTTTATCTCAATTGCTAAATAAGGAAGTGAAGTTTATTGATGACTGCATTGGTGCAAAAGTGCAAGAAACAGCAGATGCCATGAGTCCAGGTGATATAATATTACTTGAAAATTTAAGATTTTATAAGGAAGAAGAACAAAATGACTTAAATTTTGCCAAGCAGTTAGCATCTTTGGCTGATGTATATGTAAATGACGCATTCTCTTGCTCTCACAGAGCTCATGCTTCTATTTCACGTATTACAGAACTCCTGCCTTCTTATGCAGGATTTTGCTTGCAAGATGAGCTAAAGTATCTTGAAAAAGCTGTATCTTTTGATGCAAAACCGATTACTGCAATAGTTGGGGGAGCTAAGATATTAACCAAGATAAAAATGCTTGTAAAGCTAGCAGAAAAGGTTGATTACCTAATTTTAGGTGGCGCTATAGCCAATAACTTTTTACTATTTGATAAAATAAATATAGGCAAATCTTTTTTCCAGGATGGTGTTGATAATTTTTTGCACGAGATTGTTAAAGTGGCAAGTAAAAATAGCTGTAAAATAATTGTGCCGGAAGATGTATTGGTTGCAGTGAATTCTGATTATAGTGCCAGCATTTTAAGAGAAACTGGATCTATTTTGGATGATGATGTAATTTTGGACATTGGTCCACAAACTTTGCATACAGTAAGCAATATAATCAAAAACAGTAAAACTGTGCTATGGAATGGGCCCATTGGCGTTTTTGAACATTCAGCTTTTGCAAATGGAACAATAGAAGTAATGAAAATAGTTAGTAACTTAACAAGTGAAGGAAAATTAACTAGCATAATAGGGGGTGGGGATAGCCTATCTGCAATAAATGCTGCAAACCTCACTGACGAGGATTTTACATATGTTTCTACAGGTGGAGGAGCATTTTTAAGCTGGCTAAGCGGCGATGAAATGCCAGGAATTGCTGCATTGCAAAACTAAAAAAATCGAACAAAAATTAGACTATTCATAAGATGGTCTATTCTACTAAGCTATTATGATTGACGTACTACTACCACTACCAATTGATCAGTTATTTTCATATATAATTAATGATGAAGTTATAGATGGAAGTTATGTTGTAGTACCATTTGGCAAAAAGCGTTTAATAGGTATCGTTTGGAAGCACGGCAATAAAACCAATCGAGAATTGAAATCCATTGAACAAAAAATTAATTTACCAAGCATAAGGCCAAAGCTTATCACGTTTGCAAAGTGGGCTGCACAATATAATCTAATACCAATTGGCATGCTTGCAAAAATGATAATGGGAGGGGTGCTAAAGGTAAATGATTTAAGCAAGCTGTTTTGCACTGAACAAGAGAAAAAAGTAAGCAAAATAAGCTATCAATTAAATCATGAACAGAGCGCAGCAAGTTGTGAAATAATAAGTAATTTGGGTTGTTATTCAGTAACTCTTCTTGATGGGGAGACAGGCTCTGGTAAGACGGAAGTTTATCTCTCTGTAATTGCGCAGCTAATTAAAGATAGTTGTGACGCGCAAATTCTCATTCTTCTACCAGAGATTGTTTTAACATCACAATTGGTGAATCGTATTTGTTCACAAATATCTGGAAACATAGTGGAATGGCACTCAGGACTTACTCCAAAAACTCGCCGAAATAATTGGCTTAATATAGCAAATGGCAATGCACAGATAATCATTGGTGCAAGATCAGCACTTTTTTTACCATATAAAAATCTAAAACTAATTGTGATTGATGAAGAGCATGACTCATCTTTCAAGCAAGAACAGGGCATTATATATAACGCTAGAGACATGGCAATAATGTTAGCTAAAATCGAGAATATTCCAGTTATTTTATCATCAGCAACGCCATTACTTGAAACCATTTATCACGTTAAAAATGGAAACTACAGCCATGTGAAGTTAACTAAGCGGTTTGGTGGCGCAGAGTTGCCATCGATTAAAGTAGTGGATATGAGAAACAGTAAGCAATGGATTTCTCCTGAACTATTTGAGCACATTAGACAAACTATAGAAAAGAATCAGCAAGTTATGCTATTTTTAAATCGCCGAGGATATGCACAACTAGCTGTTTGCAGAAAGTGTGGATATAAAATACAATGCTTAAATTGTGCTGTTTGGCTTACATACCACAAGAAAAAAAATGCTCTTTTGTGTCATCATTGTTCTTATCAGTCAACACTTCCTGAAAGATGTCCAAACTGTCAAGAAGAGCAGTCATTATCTCTTTACGGCATAGGAATCGAAAGACTGCTTGAGGAAATAGTAAAGCTAATACCAAACGCAAAAACTGCAATTGTAAGCAGTGATCAAAAGTCAGTTAATAAAGTAATTGATTCAATATTAAAGGAAGAAGTTAATATTATAATTGGTACGCAAATAATTGCTAAAGGGCACAATTTTCCTAAATTAACTCTGGTTGGAGTGATTAATGCAGATTTAAGTTTAGAGAACGCTGATTTGAGAGCAGCAGAAAAGACTTACCAATTACTGCACCAAGTTGCAGGCAGATCAGGAAGATTTAGTGAAAAAGGAACAGCAATAATACAAACCAATAATCCTAACAATTCAATTATAAAAGCACTACAAAGTCAAGAAAGAGACTTGTTCTATGAATTTGAACTTGAATCAAGGCGTCAAGCTCAAATGCCACCTTTTAGTAGATTAATAGCATTGATAACATCTAGTAAAAATCAAGCCGCAGCGCAAAAAGTAGCAAATGAAATAATAAGAAACATTTCGTGTGAAGGTGACATGTGCGAAACCTTTGGCCCATCACCAGCAGCAATAAACTTTTTAAAAAACCAATATCGTTATAGGATATTACTTAAAGTACACAACAATCGTAGTTTCTTTATGCAAGAAAAATTGAAAGATTTGGTTAAAAATGGTAATTCAAACGTAACAGTAACAATAGATATTGATCCTGTGAGCTTTTTTTAATAGGGCGTTTTGCACTTTTGCTAGTGCTTTAGGCACCAAAATAGCATCTGGGATTCAGGAATTTTTAGTGCAAGAAAAAACAACAGATCCCCTTACTTATGGAAAGAACTGAATTACAGTGCTCTCCCTTTGTCATCCCTGTAAAGGTCAACGATGCCATAGAAAATTGGTACGAAAAAAGTCCCAAAATGGCCGGTGGCAACAATATTTATAGTGATAAAGTCGTAATTCTAATTCACATAATAACTTATTTGTTTAGAATAGGCCTAAGACAAACGGTGGGGTTTATAGCGGGATACCTTGAGCAAATAGGAAAAAATTTGCAAGTTATCAGCTATTCCCAGGCTTCCAGAAGATTCAAAAAGCTTAACTTAAAAATTAATGATCGAAGACATGATAAAAACAGTATGGAAAATATTGAGATCGCCATAGATAGCACTGGAATAAGCATCTACAATAATATTCCAGGCCATAGTAAGGCAAACGGTACAGATAGAAAGTACCGTGGCTATAAGCAAACAAGAAAATTGCATGTAATGCTGGAGATAGGTAGCAAAAAAGTCATAGCTGCAAAATACAGTAGTGGAGTTTATTCTGACCACTATGGAGCCTGTGATCTTATTGCAAGGGCTAATGCTAAATACAATATAAGCACACTATATGCAGACAGAGCATATAATCGAAAGAAGTTATACAAATTGTGCAATGAGCTTGGCATAAAGACAAAAATTCCTCTGCAAAACAATGCAGTGGAGCATCCAAAGCTGGATTATATGGCTGAGAGAAATTCTACAATCAAGCTCATAAAGTCATATGGTGAAGATGGTATGAAGAAGTGGAAAAAAGAGATAAATTATGGGAAGAGATCTTATATAGAAAGTTTTTTCTCGCGACTGAAGCAAACATTTGGGTTTAGTTTTAGGAACAAATCTGAGATTAACCGTGAGAAAGAAATGCTACTCAAGTGTTATTTGCTGAACAAATTTACTGAAATAGGCATGGCTAAATTTGAGATAGCTTCATGAATTTATTATGCATTGCCTCCTATCCAAAGAGCGATGCAACAAAGCCGCTTGGAATCCAATTCTGACTGTATTACTTTTCTCATCAAATTCCATTGTACCTAATGACACTTCATAATTCTTATCAGGTGAGAAGAACTTTAGCATATGGTTTGCATACGAAATACTACCTCCCAATCCTGTCTTATCCTTTAAATCCATGCTAAGGCCTTTACCGCCGCTATCATAATCAGCTGTAAGATTACACCTGTCCAATTGTGCTTCAAACGTTACCGTTGTATCCTTATAAGTATCAGAATCACTAAACAAATCCATAAATATTGCCTATAAATAAAATGGTCAATTTAGCATGAGAATATGTATCCATTCAGGTGTATGGCTTAAGAAGCAATAGCCAGTAGGTTTTGAAAAGGATTTAACTTCTTTTGCCTCCAAGTCAAGTACAATGAAATTATCCTCTCAAGAAACATATTTCCCCGTTTCGATTGTGTAAAATATGAAACTTTTCGGTAAACAACGTAATGCCGAATCTGTCGCTCAGCATAGTTGTTTGTCAGTGGAATATTTTCTGGATCGTCCAAAAATTTCCACATCATCAGATCCGATTTCATGATATTTTTTGCTACTCGAGACGCTCCAATTGCCTCGGGTAAATTTGATATATTCTTTAAGTAATATCTCGTTCGCTTGCGTAATTTTCTTGCTCTTCTTATGAACCTTAATGTGTCTATTTCATCCTTTAACAGAGCTTTTTTCAATGCAAATAATTCAGTAGCAACATTCCTTAAATAATACCCCAAAACTTTCACTTCGCTATTCCAACTATGAGACAACCTTTCAAAATCTCTTGCTAAATGTGCCCAACAGACCTGCCTTTTCTTGCTGGAAAAGTAGTTGTAAGCTGCATATCTGTCGGTCACTACTAGGTTGTTATTCTTTCCAAATTTACTATTTTCCAGGACTTTCATCCCTCTTGACTCTGTCAATTTGATCACACTTCCTATTTTGCTCGCAAACATCCAGCACCAGCCCTGTTTACCTTTGTTGTAATGGCTAGTTTCATCGATATGTAAAATTTTGCTCTTGCTTACCTCTTCCTCAATTTGCTCATATGCTTCTTGGCATTTTTCTGCCACTCTAGCCTCGCTATTTGATACACTACCGACGCTGATATCCAGGTTGAAAATGTCCTTTATAATATTTGCCACTTCTTTTTTCGAATTCTTGTAAAATCCACTTAATGCTGCAATTACTGACTTAACTCTTGGACCAAATGTGTCCGCAGTTACTCCTTCTTGTAGCTTGCTACTTTTTCTTTTTCCACATCTTTTGCAATGTCCATGCTGTAGTTGATATTCAACTACATACGGCTTGATTTCCGGCAAATCGACCTTTTGATGAGTATACGGATCTTTTGATACCGCAATTTCTCCTCCGCACTCACACGTATTGGGCAGTTCTATTTTTACCATCTCATCTGCCTCCATTTTAGGGCGGTAACTGCCTTTATGTCCAACCTGTGCTCCTACTTTCCTGTCACTTTTTGGCTTATTTTCCCTCATCTTATATAATTCTTTGGAGCTTGGTATAGATGAATTTTTTGAATTTAAGCCAAGCCTTTCTTTTAACTCAGCGTTTTCGATCCTTAGCGCTTTATTTTCTGCTTTAAGCTCTTCTATTTTTGTTTCTAACTTTTCTATAGTCTGCTTAAACTTTCGCAAAATTCTAAAAGATCAACCATATTACCTCACAGCCACTCTAGTTTACCTTTTTAGCATTCCTTGTCTACTCTTTATTTTACCGCCCGGCTGAATGGATACGTTTTCTATCCAAGAAGAATTAATAGCAGAGTTAGGGCGATTATCACTTTTTCCTCCATAACTTCCTCTATCGTCATCTATATCACTTCCCCTATCACTTTCACTATCAAACCCATCATCAGTAGTGATACTTCCAAATCTAGGTCGTTTAGATCTAGGTGACAGTTGTTCCGTTATTGGCTCAATAAGACCACCAAGTCCTGAAACTATAGTACATAAATCCCGATATGACGTTACATTACTGAAGACCTCATCTATGTCTATTTTGTTATCATCAGTTTTATTCAAATCTTCTACATAATTTCTTAACTCTTTTATTTCTTTTTTATCAATAAGAGAGTCTTCTTTCATTCTTTCAATTCTCTCTGTCTTATCTTCTATTATTTCCTTTAAATTTTCAATTTCATTATCTTTTCCCTGCAGCTGAGACTCTAAATCTTCAATTTTGTTATCTTTTTCCTGCTGCAGAAGCTGAAATTTTTCTTTTATTATTTCCTTATAACTTTCAACTAGCTTATTAAGCTCATCACCTTTTTCCAGCAGTTTCAACTGCTGTTCTTTTACCCTTTCCTCTAAATCTTTAATCTCATCATCTTTTTCACATAGCTGAGAATTTAATTTGTCTACAGTATTAGAGTGTTTATCTAGTATAAGATCTAATTCTTCTTCGTCTTCTTTTAGTTTTATCTTTAACTTCTTTGATTCATCTTCGAACGCATTCCTTTCTTTTATAGCGTTACTTAAAGCTTTTCTTAATTTCCATGTTGCCTCAACAAGACCATGCACTTGCTTTTTTCGTTCTGTATTAACTTTCATTAATTCTTCATGTCCTTTTATTCTCTCTGCTTTTAATCCTTGCTCTTGTGCTTCAAGCTCGGCTTGTAAATCACTATTTTTTCCAGATAACTCTTCTACCTTGCCTTCAAACTCATTCTTCTCTTTTGTAGCAGTATTTAAGTCTTTTTCTAATTTACTCCTTGCCTCAATAAGCTTGTTCACTAACTCTCTATATTCTTCTTTACCTGTTTCTTGTACTTTAAGCTCATTTTCCAAATCGCTATTTTTTCCAAATAATCTTTTTACCTCACCTGTTAACTCTTCATTTGTTTGAATAACCTGCTCAAACTTCCTATTTAGCTTTTCTTTCTTTTCTTCAGTGTCATCTAACTCTCTTTTTAATTCTTCACTTTCCTTAAAAAGCAACTTCACTAACTCCTCATACTCTTCTTTTTCTATAAATTTTTGTTCTTGTACTTTAAGCTTACTTTGCAAACCACTATTTTTTCCAGATAGCTCTACTATCTTGCCATTTAACTCATCTTGTAAAGTAGTTTCTGCTTGAGTTACAATTGATTGCGAGTTAACTCCTTTTGTTTCAGTATGAGCTTCAGCTTGTTGCGTGACATTGGTTGTAGAGTTCTGTGTTGTAACCTTACCAGGTTGAGAAACAGTCTCTGGTTGACTATCCGGTGTACTAGGAGAACTAGCTGCAGGACTAGCTCCACTATCTGGACCTGGATCTTTATCTTTATCAGAATCTTTTGGGTTCCCACCTGGACCTTTCTTCGTAGGTCCTTCACAACTGGAACTTTTAGCAATTTCCTTACTTTTTTGAGAAGTAGGTATAACGTCAGGTAGCTGCTTCTCAGCCTTTGTTGTTGCTTGTAATGTTTCTCCAGATCTTAGTCCCAAGTATTTTGCTACAGCTTCATGTAAAGGCAGGCCTTGAATGTACAACTCTTGGTTTTGTTTCAATAACTCAAACCACTTTTCTTGTGTCAACTTAGAATCTGTACCATCATCAAAGCTCAACACTTTAGCTATACCATCCTTATTCACATGCATAACCATTTTACAGCTTACAGGCCAAGTGCTTGTCATCTCGTAAGATGCATTTCCTTCAAATGTGTAATATCTTTTCTTCTCTTTATCTTGACGACCATAAACCTCAAGCTTTCCATTGTGATAGATATTCAATGCATCAGTATCTTGTTCCTTCTTTAAAATATCACTAACTTCTATTGGCTCATTGTTACCGTGATCAACAAGATTTATATTCAAAACTCTGTTATTATCACCCGTTACCGAATAATAAGCTTGAATATCTAATTTTGCGCTAAAATATTTATTTGCAACTCCCCTTCCTATATATGCTAGTTCTATATACTTATTCACATCATCCATAAAAGACTTACTTCTTTCACTGAATGCTTTATCAAGATACTCTTTCTTAAAATTTTCATCACGCGTCAAATCTCTTAACAGATTATAAAAACCCCAGTCACCATAACTATTTTTTATAGAATTGAAGTCACTTTTTCCCTGAATCTTCTTAAGGAGCAGCATTTTTCTTTGCAGTTGGTGTATGCCAAACTCTTCAATGATCTCATCTAATTTAGCAGAAAACTCCTTATCATTATTCTTTTCAGAAAGATCATTGAATGCTTTACATAAATCTTCATTTTCTATAATGGAATGACAAAATTTCATTATTGCTCTATCCTTAGTAAGAGAGCTTTCTATCCTACTTCTAAGAGATGCGAGCTTTTTCAACTTCTCCCTATCAAACTTTTCTTTATCAGCAGAATTTCTCTGCAATAAACTTTCCATTGCAGAAATAACATCTGCAATAATATTTTTATCTTCTGTTGTTAATTTATTACTTACTTTTCCTCCTTTATTGCTTTTTTTAGGAAACAAACTGTTTTTTATAAAAGTAACAGGTTTTGAACTGCTTATATAAGAAGCAGTTCCTGAAAAAATTGAAGAATTTGTAGGATTTGTTATTGCCATAATATACCCCCTTATCACACTTATACCATATCTAATATGCTTTTAAACAATAGTCAACTGTTTAAACTACAATATTGCTTTGCATAATAAGTAGGTGTTCAAAGTTATGCAAGTACTTTTTTTCCATAACTATCCTATTTCTTGAATAAAAAAAATTACTGAGCTTATATTTACATCTGTACGAACGTTGTTCCAAAAGGTGTCATTCCAGCGCGTGGCGCTAGAATGGCTTTGTTGCATAGCTAAAGTAAAAAGAACTGGGAGTTACTGACGAAATTCATTATAAACAGGCATTTAACCGACAAAGGAAAAATATGCCAGTCAAAATGAAAGTCAGTAACTGCTACGAATATAACAAATTTCTCCAAGAAAGAGGAAATATTTTTTATTACGTCAACGATGCCATAGAAAATTGGTACGAAAAAAGTCCCAAAATGACCGGTGGCAACAATATTTATAGTGATAAAGTCGTAATTCTAATTCACATAATAACTTATTTGTTTAGAATAGGCCTAAGACAAACGGTGGGGTTTATAGCGGGATACCTTGAGCAAATAGGAAAAAATTTGCAAGTTATCAGCTATTCCCAGGCTTCCAGAAGATTCAAAAAGCTTAACTTAAAAATTAATGATCGAAGACATGATAAAAACAGTATGGAAAATATTGAGATCGCCATAGATAGCACTGGAATAAGCATCTACAATAATATTCCAGGCCATAGTAAGGCAAACGGTACAGATAGAAAGTACCGTGGCTATAAGCAAACAAGAAAATTGCATGTAATGCTGGAGATAGGTAGCAAAAAAGTCATAGCTGCAAAATACAGTAGTGGAGTTTATTCTGACCACTATGGAGCCTGTGATCTTATTGCAAGGGCTAATGCTAAATACAATATAAGCACACTATATGCAGACAGAGCATATAATCGAAAGAAGTTATACAAATTGTGCAATGAGCTTGGCATAAAGATAAAAATTCCTCTGCAAAACAATGCAGTGGAGCATCCAAAGCTGGATTATATGGCTGAGAGAAATTCTACAATCAAGCTCATAAAGTCATATGGTGAAGATGGTATGAAGAAGTGGAAAAAAGAGATAAATTATGGGAAGAGATCTTATATAGAAAGTTTTTTCTCGCGACTGAAGCAAACATTTGGGTTTAGTTTTAGGAACAAATCTGAGATTAACCGTGAGAAAGAAATGCTACTCAAGTGTTATTTGCTGAACAAATTTACTGAAATAGGCATGGCTAAATTTGAGATAGCTTCATGAATTTATTATGCATTGCCTCCTATCCAAAGAGCGATGCAACAAAGCCCAAACTTCCTCAGATTCTTCTTCACGAATTGCAAATGGGTTACAGATTTTTCTTAACTCATACAGAGGATATTTATCAGCATCTGGTTCATATTCTGTTATAAATTTTAATTCATTTAAAAATTCTTCTTTGCATTTCTTAAACTTATTCTCTTCCTCTTCCCACTCTTTTTCGTAACCTTCACGCTTTCTTTTCAGATCCCTTAGAATCCTCATCTTCTCCTGACGTTCTTCTTCACTTATATTATTTTCCGTTCTATCATTTTTAAGACATAAAGCGACCTTGCGCATTTCACTATCTATTTCCGATATTTGTGGATCCAGTCTCTTCCTTGCGAGCAGCGCTGCTTCTAGCGCTTTATCTGATTTTTCGTATAGATCTTCAAGCTCTTTTTGTTTTTCACTTTCGACCTCCATGCCGTATGATTTTAGGTAATCAAAAATGCCACTGTGTGATATGTTATTGTAAGAACCTATAACATATTCTTTTTGTTTATGTATATCCTTGGAAAATAAGCATGCATCACTTATTAATCCGCATCTATATTGTGATAATTCACGAAAATCAGGAAACAACATTTTGTGTATAGTGTTACTGAGGTTATGATTACTTACTAATTCTTCCAGTTTTTCATTTTCATTATTATCTTTAGTCCTTTGAAAAAGCTTTAGAACTACTTTCATCCCTTGTATAACTTGTACTCTATTATCACTATCATCAAGATCTAAGTTATTAACATACTCTGTGATTTTACTTTCCTCGCAGTTACTTACTTCATCTTTAACTCGCTGTATTAGCCCATCTAAACCTGAAAACCTCTTTTTGTTTAATTCATCCAGCGGAATACCAGTAATGCAGGATATAACATTGTCAATGAATCCATGGGCAACTGCAAAAATACCACTTTCTGCCATGCTGCTTGTAAGATCAAACTCATTTAAAACAGAATCAATATCTTCCTTTTTATCATCTCCAAATTTTTCAATTAATTTTTCTTTTATCTTATCGTACAATGTACTTTCATTTTTAGTTAAAGAAATACTTTTGCCACTAATAAGCTGTTTTTCTGGGCTTTCTATTTTCTCTTTAAATGCTTCCTTGGATTCTCTAGAATCAGAACAAAATAGAGCCATTCTGTTCTTCGGACTTTGTAAATTATATACAATGTGCTCTTTTATTTTCTTTTTTACATCACTTTCTTCGCTTATTTTATACCATGTTTTTTCTGCTTCTGTCCTTTCCAATACCTCAGATGTTAAATCTCTTTCATAAGTTTTTATGAAATCCTTATCCCTCTTATTAGCATGAACAGTAATATCAATCCTGCCACCTACTCCATCCGCGATCTTTTCCTTTAATGTCTGAGCTTTAATCTCTCCTATTCCATATTTCTGTGCTTCTTCTAAAAGCTCTTTAATCCATATAGGTGGAGTAGCAGTTGTAATAACTAATTTAATCTTTCCCCAGTATGCAAGTAGCAAGAGAAGTCTGATATAAGAATAGTATGCCTCTCCCTGATTTACCATATCTTGTACTTCATCGAGTATTACAAGCAACTTTTGCTCTTCAAACAAACTACCTTTTTCCTCTTTTCCATTAACTTTATAATGGTCTTGATAAATTTCGATATTACCTACAACTACCCTTTTATTGTCTAAATCTACCTTAAATCCTTCATTTTGAGCTTCATGTTTCTTGATCAATTCTGCAAATTTTGAAAGGTCTCTATATCCTTTGAACTCCCAAAAAACTTATCAAAGCTTAAGATAGTATGACCAGTCCCATTATACTGATTGTGATAAGAGACATCTGATAACTTATCAACTGCTGTTCGTTGGTCTTCATACTCTTGCCCTACTAAGTCTGGTCTTGGATTTACCGATACAACCTTTATACCATACAATTTTGCCACAAGAGCAAACATCAACTTTGTTATGGTTTTTCCAGATCCTGTTGCTGTTGCAATTAATATTAAATTTTTCTGAAATTCTTCAAGAGCGCTAACTTGCGATCTAAAAGGAAACTTAGGATTAGACTCACCTATACGAAATTTTCTATCTCCTTCTCCAAATTCAGCTCCAAATTTATAAACATCACCTTCTTTTTTTGCAATGAGTGTAATGCCTTTTAGAGTTTCAAACTCTTTGCTCCTTCTATCTGTATCTTCAAATTCAATAAAATATTCACCATTTGAAGGTGTAACTTTAAACCTTATCTCTTCATGCTCGAATATACCTGGCGAGTTGTCCTTTATACTTTCTATTCCTTTTTTTATTTCATCTTCCAAACCTTTTACATAATCTCTTTTTTCTTTCATGTCATGAATAAATTCAACATGATGGTGTAATAAAGATTTTGGATTTATTATTTGATCTATTACTTGATTCATAATTAGTGCTAAACTATATAATAATAATGATATTACAAAATAGTTAATTTGTCAATATTAATATTAGCATTCTTAATAAAATCAACTATCTATAACATATGTTGCATAGCTAATATATTGTAAGTGGTAATAATGTAAAAGTGAGCTATTGTGGCAGATTGAAACCCATAATATAGCTAGAATATAGAGAACTTCTAACTTTTTAGTGTGGTGGTTAGGTTACTCCACGAACTCGTTCTATAAATTTTCACGAAAGGTACTTGAAAGTACCATAATTCCTTGTACTTTTCTTTACATAAAAAGTTGAAAAATACCCTCTACAATAGAGAATGCGCAATAAAAGTTCTTTCAATTTTAGGAAAGTTGTTGTCAAAAGTAAATAAATAATTTTTCCATAACACTGCTTACTAAATTGTTGTTGCATTAAAAAATATTTTTGGTATTGAATATGTTCAAATTGATATAGAGGGTTCTTATGCTAAAGACAGAGCATCCAGCAGATTATTTGAAAAAAGAAGAACAAGTTAATGAGCAAGTAGAAGCAGGACAAGCTCAGAGGCTTCTTCAGCTTAAACGTTATCGCAGATCTGACTCTCTTGATTATGATGACAAGATCACACCTGAAGAAGAGCTAATTAATGCTATAAAAAGCAATGACTCAGAAGAAGAAAAATTAGAAAGTGTAAGAAGGCTTTTTGAGAGAGAAATAAAGCCAAACCTTGATTTTCAAGATGCCAGTGGTGATACAGCGTTACATATTGCTGTACGTAAAGGAGAGCAAAAGATTGTTGAGTTATTTATAGAAAAAAGAGCTGATGTTAATGTAGTAGATAAAGATGGCAGAACTCCTCTGCATTTTGCTGCTAATGAGGGTAAATTAGATGTAGTAAAACTACTAATAGAAAAAGGAGCGGATTTTAAGGCTACTGACAATAATCCTCTACATTTGGCTGCTGAAGATGGTAATTTGGATATAGTGAAGTACCTTGTAAAGAGAGGTGCTGATATAAGAACTAGAGACAAAGATGATAAGACCTCCTTAGATATTGCTAGAAGGTGGGAACGTTCTAATGTTATTGAGTACTTAGAGAAAAAATGGAATGCTTACGGTAATGGTGCAAAGGCTATTCATTTCGCAGCTGAAGATAATGATGTAGATGCTGTAATGTTCAATCTGGATAAAGAAGCAAATCCTAATGAAGTTGATAATAATGGTTGGACACCTTTGCATTATGCTGCTAAGGGAAGTCTTGATGCTGCAAGGTTACTTGTAGAGAGAGGTGCTAATATTAATGCTGAGGATAATTTTGGTAAGAAGCCTATACATCGGGCTGCTGAAGAAGGTCATAGAGATATTGTAGAGTTCCTTATGAGGCAAGGAATAAGTGTCAATGAACTTGAAGGCAATAAGCAATATAGCTGGAGGCGTACACCTCTACACTGGGCTGCCTGTTTTGGACATCTTGATGTAGTAAAATTTCTCGTCAATCGAGGTGCTGATATGAATGCTAGAGATAAAGACGATAAGATGCCATTAGATATTGCAAGGACAAAAGGTTATGCACAAATTGTTGAGTTTCTTTCATCTATTGAACACCTAAACAATGAACTATTTGATACTGTAAGAAAGGGTAACCTTGATAGGGTTAAAGATCTCATAGAGAAAGGAGCTGATATTAACTCTTCTGACAATGATGGCAACACTCCTGTACACTTGGCCGCTAAAGAAGGTAATTTAGATGTAGTTAAGTACCTAATTGAAGTTAAAGAGGTTGATTTGAATGCTAAGGACAATAATGGCAACACACCTTTACACCTAGCTACTGGAGAAGGGAGATTGGATGTTGTTAAATACCTCATTGATGAGAAAAAGGCTGATTTTAATGTTAAGAACGATGATGGTTGGACTCCTTTGCACTGTGCTGCTGAAAAAGGGAAATTGGATGTAGTTAAATGCCTCATTGATGAGAAAAAGGCTGACTTTAATGTTAAGGACAATTATGGCCAGACTCCTTTACATGCGGCTGCTTATTGGGGTAACTTGGATGTAGTAAAGTACCTTATTGATGAAAAAAAGGTTGATTTTGTTGATTTTAATGTTGAGAACAATTATGGCTGGACTCCTTTACACAGGGCTGCTTATTCTGGTAACTTGGATGTAGTTACATACCTTGTTGATGATAAAAAAGCTGATCTTATGAGATTTGCTCGACATTTCTGTCTGAGTTGCTTTGCTGTTACTGTTCTAAATCAGGGTCAGCAAATTGTACTTTCTTTTTTACAGATGCTTTTGATTTCTTTAATATTGACTTCCCAGGTGCCTTTAACGCTGGCTCCATTAAATTTGCTGTAACTTATTCTGCTGGCATTTTCCTACCTATTTAATATTATTAGTATATATAATAATATCTTATATATTAATAATTGTCAAGAACTACGGGCTGGTTATATAAGCATATTAGCGAGAAAATGTTGAGTATTAGGAGTTTTTAAAGTACAGTTGAGCAGTCATCATCTGAAATAATAATGCACGATATAGAATATATACATAAAAACTCTGAAGAATTTAAAAAAGCAATGGAAAGCAGAGGAATGAAAGAGTTTACTGCACAAGATATACTGGATGTTGATAACAAGAAGAGGCTATTAACTACTAAATTGCAAAGCTTGAATGGAAAGCGCAATGAAATCACGGAGGAAATAAAGAAGCTCAAGATGAACAAAAGCCCATGCGAAGGGCAAATAGAGACGTCAAAGAGCATCACAAATGAAATAGAATCAATCAGCTTAAAAGAGCAAGTAGAAAAGGATAAATTAGTTAATATTTTATCTAATTTGCCAAATATTCCTGCACAAGATGTGCCAATCGGAGCAGACGAGAACGATAATGTAGAAGTGAGGAAAAATGGAGAGAAAAGACAATTTGACTTTGCACCCAAGCTGCATTATGAGATTGGAGAAGCATTAGGTCTGATGGATTTTGAACGAGCAGCAAAAATTTCCGGATCAAGGTTTTCAATGCTAGAAGGACAATTAGCTAAACTTGGAAGAGCACTAACAAGTTTTATGCTTGATACTCATGTCAATGAATTTGGCTATACTGAGGTATATCATCCAATTTTGGTAAAAGATGAATCAATGTACAATGTTGGCCAACTACCAAAATTTTCTGATGATTCGTATTTGACTACTGATGGATTAAGACTCATTCCAACAAGTGAAGTAGTCTTGACAAATTTGATTGCTGATAAAATAATAGAGGAGAAAGAATTACCTATCCGTTTTACTGCATATTCAGAATGTTTCCGTAAAGAAGCTGGAAGTGCAGGAAAAGATACCAGAGGCATGATCAGACAACATCAATTTGGTAAAGTTGAATTAGTGAGCATCACAACTGAGGATCAATCGCACGACGAACATGAGCGTATGACAAACGCTGCTGAAGAGGTACTAAAAAAATTAGAGCTGCCGTATAGGGTAATGTTGCTCTGCAGCGGCGATATGGGTTTTGCTGCACAAAAAACTTATGATTTAGAGGTTTGGCTACCTGGGCAAGACAAATATAGGGAGATATCAAGTTGTTCAAATTGTGGTGCATTCCAAGCAAGAAGAATGGGTACTAAATACTCTTTAAGCGCTAATAAGAAAATTAAGCAATATGTTCACACTTTGAATGGTTCAGCATTGGCTATAGGAAGAACTATAATTGCTATAATAGAGAATTACCAGAACTCTGATGGATCAATTTCAATACCAAACGTATTGCAAAAATACATGGGCAATGTTAATATTACAAATTAAATAACATATTAAAAAATTGAGGAAATAAAGATGAAGGTTTTGATTATAGGTTCTGGTGGACGCGAACATGCTCTGCTTTGGGCTTTAAAAAAATCTCCTATGTTGACTGAGTTATATATCACTCCTGGTCGTCCAGCTATGAAAAATCTTGGAATTCTTGTTGATATCAATATTCACAATTCAATGGATATTATACAATTCTGCAAAAGAGAAGACATAGAATTAGTGATCATCGGTCCAGAGCAGCCAATAATCAATGGACTTGCTGATGATTTAGCTGCAGAAGGAATAAATGTTTTTGCCCCGAATCAGGCGGCTGCAAAGCTTGAAGCATCAAAATCTTTTACTAAAGAATTATGTAAGCAATATGGCATACCAACCGCTAAGTATGAGCGTTTTATCGACGAAACGTTAGCAAAAAATTTCGTAAAAAGTAATAGAATGAAATTTCCTCTTGTGGTTAAGGCAAATGGTATTGCAGCAGGCAAGGGTGTGATAATATGCAACACAGAAGATGAGGCCTTTTCAGCAATAGACACGATGCTGGTAGAAAAGAAATTTGGTGAATCAGGTGAAGAAATAATTATAGAAGAATTTTTAGTAGGAGAAGAAGTAAGCTTTTTTGCGCTTATTGATGGATTGAAAGTAGCAACATTTGGGTATGCAAAAGACTACAAGAGATCTGATGAAAATAATGAAGGTCAAAATACTGGAGGCATGGGGTCATACTCATCACCTTCTATTATTAGCAAAGATATGGAGCAGAAAATTATTCAGAGAATAATACATCCTACGATTCAGGCGCTAGCTAATATGGGCACACCTTATAGAGGAATATTATTTGCTGGGTTAATGATTTGTAAAGATGGCCCAAAACTTCTTGAGTATAATGTTAGATTTGGCGATCCAGAGGCACAATCTATATTAATCAGGCTTGATTCCAATTGTGACTTGCTAAAATTGATATTATCAGTTGCAGAAGGAAATTTAGATACCAAGAAGATAGAATTAAGCGATAAGTCTGCGGTTTGTATTGTTGTAGCCAGCAAAGGTTATCCAGGTGATTACAAAAAGGGCGAAGTAATAAAGGGGTTAGATAAAATTGAAGCCATGCCAGATGTACTAGTATTTCATGCTGGTACTCAATTGGATGCAAGCGGTAATTGGATTTCCGATGGTGGAAGAGTATTAAACATAGTAGCAGAGGGAAATACAATAGAGGAAGCCAAGAGTAAAGCATATTCAGCATTAAACTTCCTAGAGTGGCCTGGTGGTTTTTTCAGGTATGATATTGGTAGCTAGTCAATATATGTAAGGGAGGGTTTTATGTTTATTCAACTCTCACATTTCCTATAAAACCCACTGTAATTATGGTATAATCTTATTTTATTGATAGGCCTTATATATTGAAAACAATCAGTACATTAATTAGAGAGGGGTCAGAGATATTGTTGTTGCATGAAGTTGATACTCCATATCTTGACTGTGAGGTTATTATGCAGCATGTGCTTGATGTGGAAAGATCATTCATAATTATGAATCATGCTAATCAAATATCAGCAGAAGAAGAATCACTGTTTTGGGATTTAATAAGAAAAAGAGCAGCAAAGCATCCAGTGTCACAAATAGTAGGTAAACGCGAATTTTGGAACAGTTGTTTTATTGTTAATCAACATGTTTTAGATCCAAGGCAAGACAGTGAAACATTAATATCAACAACACTCAAATATTACCCAGATAAAGGGCAAAAACTAAAAGTTGCAGATTTTGGTACAGGTACAGGTTGTTTGTTAATATCTATACTAAATGAGTATAAGTATGCCTGTGGTATCGGTTTTGAAAAGAGCTTTGAAGCATACAAAGTTGCATGCCAGAATGTAGAGAGACACGATCTACTTGATAGAGCTAAAGTATTTCCAAAATCGTGGACAGAGTGTGAAGGTTCATTTGATTTGATAATTAGCAATCCTCCATACATTAAAACAAGTAAGCTAAAAGACTTACAAGCTGAAGTACAAAATGAGCCAAGAATTGCACTTGAAGGTGGTATTGATGGCCTGAGCTGCTACTTGAGTATTTTTCCAATATTGAAACAGTGCCTAAAAAAAAATGGGTTTGCAATATTGGAGATAGGTGAAGATCAAGACAATATTGATGAAATCATACCATCGTACGAGCTATCCTTTCAGGAATATGTATATGATTTAGCGGGAATGAAAAGATGTGTTGTTGTTAAACATCTCTAGTAAAGAGTGAGAGTAAGAAGAAATAAGATTAGCTTTGGAGGGAAGAAAACTGGAATCTTTGCCTGCATTAAGTCTTATAGGGAGCATAGCTACCTTTATTTGACACTAACTGCTGATCATGAGAATATTAGAAGGTAAGTAATTGCTTTAAAGTATGCAAAAATATGATGTAGTGGTGGTAGGCGGTGGCCATGCAGGGTGCGAAGCGGCTGCAGCTTCAGCTCGCCTTGGTGCCAATACGTTTCTCATAACTCATAAAATTTCGACTATTGGGGAGATGTCCTGCAATCCAGCAATTGGAGGAATTGCTAAAGGTGTTGTAGTGAGAGAAGTGGATGCGTTGGATGGACTAATGGGTAGAGCAATTGATAATGCAAGCATCCACTCAGTTGTTCTAAATAGCAGTAAGGGCGCAGCCGTATGGGGGCCACGTGCGCAGGCGGATAGGAAGTTATACAAAAAATCAATACAGGAAGTGATTTTATGTTACACAAACCTAACAGTAAAAGAAGAATCTGTTGATGATTTCCATATAGAGAATAATGAAAACGGTGAAGCTCATATAAAAGCTGTGGTAACAAGCTCAGGTGAACGAATACTTACAAAAAAAGTTATTTTAACCACTGGAACTTTTTTACATGGTGTGATCCATATTGGAGAACAGACAACCCATTCAGGGAGAATGGGAGATAAGCCTGCAATAGAACTTGCAAATACACTAAGAAAGTATGATTTTAAACTTGGTAGGCTGCGTACTGGAACTCCACCAAGGCTTGATCGTAACACTATAAATTGGTCAATGTTGCAGGAGCAAGTAGGAGATAATCCACCTATACCATTTTCTTATTTAACAGAAAAAATTAACCAAACTCAGGTTCCATGCTTCATTACTCACACTAATGAAAATACACATAGAATAATCAGAGAAAACCTTCATAGGTCTGCTTCTTCATATTTAGATGGTGTTACTGCGCCAAGATATTGTCCATCCATTGAAACGAAAGTTAATAAGTTTGCAGAAAAAAATAGTCATCAAATATTTTTGGAACCAGAAGGGCTGGATAACAATACTATATACCCAAATGGAATCTCAAATTCACTACCTATTGATGTTCAACTTGAAATGATAAGGAGTATCAAAGGGCTTGAGAATGCAGAGATACTAAGACCTGGGTATACAGTAGAGTATAACTATATAGATCCAAGAGAGTTGCTTCATACTCTTGAAACAAAGAAAATTAAAGGTCTATATTTTGCAGGACAAATTAACGGCACCACAGGATATGAAGAAGCAGCCGGGCAAGGAAT
The DNA here is from genome assembly GCF_012277295.1 of Wolbachia endosymbiont of Ctenocephalides felis wCfeT. NCBI lineage: Bacteria > Pseudomonadati > Pseudomonadota > Alphaproteobacteria > Rickettsiales > Anaplasmataceae > Wolbachia > Wolbachia endosymbiont of Ctenocephalides felis. The sequence goes on along the minus strand of NZ_CP051156.1, from coordinate 216,637 downwards.
TGTTGCAGGAATTAATGCAGCTTTATCTTTTTCGGGCAGAAGCTTCGTTCTTCACCGCACAGATTCATATATTGGTGTGATGATAGATGATTTAGTGACTAAAGGGGTGATTGAACCTTACAGGTTATTTACCTCACGAGCAGAATATAGGCTAACAATTAGGTCAGACAACGCAGATAGAAGATTAACACAAAAAGGTTATGATATTTCCCTGGTATCTGGTAATAGGTATTCTGCCTTGCAGAGCAAACTTCAATCCACCAAACAACTTGAGGAAAAACTAGAGAGTTTTGCCATTACTCCAGAACAACTTACTTCCTACGGCGTTAAGGTATCTTATGATGGTATAAGGAAAACAGCGTTAGACTTGTTAAGCTATCCAAACATTGATTGGAGTAAATTAAGAGAAATATGGCCAGAATTAAATGAAATTAGAAGTGAAGCGTGTCAGATCATTGAAATCGAAGCAAAGTATAAACCTTATTTGGCAAGGCAAGAAGCAGATATGAAGTTTCTGCAAGAGGAAAGTGAGACTAAAATTCCGCTCAATTTTAATTATTCACAAATCAAAGGATTATCAAGTGAAGTTGTCGAAAAATTGCAAGCAGTGAAGCCGACAACCATTGGCATTGCGAAGCAGATACAAGGCATTACCCCAGCTGCAATAGTGAATATATTAGTATATATGAAGAAGTCTAATAAAACTTTACTTTAAGCATGACATAGATATCATTTAAGATGTTGTTTTTTTAGGGCCCAAGTTGATGTCAGAAGTTGCAGGTATAGAAATCAAAGATATTGTAAGTGAAAAAATGCGCTTTAGCGTAAGTCGTGCAAGTCTTTTAAATATATTGTCCAAAGTAAGTGGGGTAGTTGAAAGGCGTAACGCAATAGATGTGCTAGCATGCATAAATATTAAAGTACAAGCGGACAGTATAAGATTGATTGCTACTGATCTTGATATTTCAATATTTGCCTCACTTGCTGCAAATGTGTCAGCAGTTGGGGAAGTAAAGGTTTCAGCGCATACTCTGCATGATATAGTAAAAAAATTACCAACTGATTTGGATGTCAATTTTGAAGTGAATAATCAGGGAAGGTTACTAATATCCTGTGGAAATGCAAATTTTTCCTTGCCAAATGTTATTTCAAACAATTTTCCTGCTCTGGAAGAAGATGATTATAAATCCGATTTCACTTTACTAAATACAGATCTAATAAGCTTGCTCACTAAAACAAAGTTTGCCGTATCGTTGGATGACACGAGGTATAACCTGAATGGTATATACATGCACACAGATGAAGAATTTTTATATTGTGTTGCAACAGATGGTCATCGCCTTTCATGTATAAAGAAACTTAAATCCGCTAACGTTGAAGGCGAGTTTGGTGTAATAATTCCGCGTAAAACCGTTATGGAATTGCTAAAAGTACTGGATGATTGCAGTGAAGTGAATATAAAGCTTTCAGATAGGAAAATTAAATTTACGTGTGGTGAGTACATTCTCATATCAAAATTAATAGACGGAACTTTTCCAGATTATAAAGCCGTTATTCCAGCACTCCAAGACAAGCATATAATCATTGAAAGCAAAAAACTTTCGGACGTTATAGATAGAGTTTCAGTTGTAGTATCTGACAAAGTTAAATCCATAAAGCTCTCTCTACAAAAAAATCAACTAACTCTGCATTCAAATTCCCAAGAGTGCAGTGATGCAACCGAGTCTATAGAGGTGGATTATGATAATGCCCCTATAGATGTAGGGTTTAATGCACGTTATTTACTAGATGCCTTATCTTGCATTAAAAGTAAATGTAAGCTTGACCTTTCAGATAGCAATAGTGCTGCAGTTATTACTGATGAAGATGACCCTAGTGCGCTATATATAGTAATGCCAATGAGAACTTAAAACCTGTTGAAAACAGTGTATTAAGATGAAAGGCTTACAGATGGAGTTTAGCACCGAACAGAAAAATCTGTCAAATCAGGAAAAAACTCCCAATTTAAGTTTTTAGTAGTTTTTAAGTATAATTATAGGAAGCGCTTCTGCAGTTATAACCGTAATCTTCACTGGTGCCATAAGTGCCCGTCGTTTAGCGTGGTTTTGGAGGAACGGTCAGATCATTGATGGAGTCTTTTAGACTACCTCGGTTAGGAGATTGTATTATCAACCGCCCCAAGCTGAAGCGCTTTACTTATTATAAATTATAGGAGCTATCATGAAAAAAGCCATGAAAAAAGCAAAAAAAAGTAAATTAGAAGTAATGAACCCTAACGCAGCAGGAATAGACATTGGTTCAGCTGTACATTATGTATGTGTGCCAGAGGGAAGAGATGAGCAACGTATACAAAAATTTAGCTGCTTTACAGAAGACCTTCATAATATAGCAAAGTGGTTAAAGAAGTGCAAAGTTACTACAATAGCTATGGAATCAACAGGAGTGTACTGGATTCCTTTGTTCCAAGTACTTGAAACATATGGACTTGAGGTAAAGCTGGCAAATGCAAGACATGTAAAAAATGTGCCAGGAAGAAAGTCAGATGTCCAGGATTGCCAATGGCTTCAACAGCTACATAGTTATGGATTGATTCAAGGATCATTTAGGCCAGATGATCAAATGTGTGTATTACGTGGTTATGTTCGGCAACGTAAAAACCTAATTGAAAATGCATCTACACATATCAATCGTATGCAAAAGGCATTAATACAAATGAATATCCAATTACATAAAGTTATAAGCGATATTACTGGTGTTACAGGAATGCAAATTATTAAAGCAATAGTAGAAGGTGAAAGGAATCCTGAAAAATTAGCTGAATTTAGAAGTGTGAATATGAAGAATGATAAGGCTACTATAGCAAAAGCATTAACAGGCGATTATAGAGAAGAACATTTGTTTGTATTAAAGCAAGAATATGAAACATATAATTTTTTTCAAGAGAAAATAATTGAATGTGATAAAAGTATAGAAAATTATTATAAAACATTGGAAACGAAGTCTGATGAAAGTAAAGAGTTAGGTAGGGAAAAAAATAAGTCTAGAAGAGGCAGACCAAACTTCACTTTGCGTGAAGAATTGTATCGGGTAACTGGTACAGATTTTACCAAAATTCCTGGATTTGATGTGTTAACTGTGCAAACTATTATTTCAGAGGTTGGTATTGATCATAGTAAATGGCGATCAGAAAAGCATTTTACCTCATGGTTGGGACTCAGCCCTGGTAATAAGATTACAGGGGAAAAAGTATTAGGAACAAAAACTCGTAAAGTTATTAACCGCGCTACAAATGCTTTTAGAATGGCTGCTTATTCTGTGGGAGGTAGTAAGAGTGCATTAGGTGCGTATTGTAGGAAATTAAAAAAACGACTAGGACCAATAAAAGCAATTACTGCGACGGCAAGAAAATTAGCATGTATCTTTTATCAAATGTTGAAATACGGGCAGGAGTATGTGGAAAAAGGGATGGAATATTATGAAACATGTTATAAAGAGAGAGTTGTAAAAAACTTGGTCAAGAAGGCACGGGAACTTGGTTATATCTTGATTCAACAAGAAGAACTAATTGAGGGAGTTTCTTAGGAGTTTAGCACCGAACAGAAAAATCTGTCAAATCAGGAAAAAACTCCCAATTTAAGTTTTTAGTAGTTTTTAAGTATAATTATAGGAAGCGCTTCTGCAGTTATAACCGTAATCTTCACTGGTGCCATAAGTGCCCGTCGTTTAGCGTGGTTTTGGAGGAACGGTCAGATCATTGATGGAGTCTTTTAGACTACCTCGGTTAGGAGATTGTATTATCAACCGCCCCAAGCTGAAGCGCTTTACTTATTATAAATTATAGGAGCTATCATGAAAAAAGCCATGAAAAAAGCAAAAAAAAGTAAATTAGAAGTAATGAACCCTAACGCAGCAGGAATAGACATTGGTTCAGCTGTACATTATGTATGTGTGCCAGAGGGAAGAGATGAGCAACGTATACAAAAATTTAGCTGCTTTACAGAAGACCTTCATAATATAGCAAAGTGGTTAAAGAAGTGCAAAGTTACTACAATAGCTATGGAATCAACAGGAGTGTACTGGATTCCTTTGTTCCAAGTACTTGAAACATATGGACTTGAGGTAAAGCTGGCAAATGCAAGACATGTAAAAAATGTGCCAGGAAGAAAGTCAGATGTCCAGGATTGCCAATGGCTTCAACAGCTACATAGTTATGGATTGATTCAAGGATCATTTAGGCCAGATGATCAAATGTGTGTATTACGTGGTTATGTTCGGCAACGTAAAAACCTAATTGAAAATGCATCTACACATATCAATCGTATGCAAAAGGCATTAATACAAATGAATATCCAATTACATAAAGTTATAAGCGATATTACTGGTGTTACAGGAATGCAAATTATTAAAGCAATAGTAGAAGGTGAAAGGAATCCTGAAAAATTAGCTGAATTTAGAAGTGTGAATATGAAGAATGATAAGGCTACTATAGCAAAAGCATTAACAGGCGATTATAGAGAAGAACATTTGTTTGTATTAAAGCAAGAATATGAAACATATAATTTTTTTCAAGAGAAAATAATTGAATGTGATAAAAGTATAGAAAATTATTATAAAACATTGGAAACGAAGTCTGATGAAAGTAAAGAGTTAGGTAGGGAAAAAAATAAGTCTAGAAGAGGCAGACCAAACTTCACTTTGCGTGAAGAATTGTATCGGGTAACTGGTACAGATTTTACCAAAATTCCTGGATTTGATGTGTTAACTGTGCAAACTATTATTTCAGAGGTTGGTATTGATCATAGTAAATGGCGATCAGAAAAGCATTTTACCTCATGGTTGGGACTCAGCCCTGGTAATAAGATTACAGGGGAAAAAGTATTAGGAACAAAAACTCGTAAAGTTATTAACCGCGCTACAAATGCTTTTAGAATGGCTGCTTATTCTGTGGGAGGTAGTAAGAGTGCATTAGGTGCGTATTGTAGGAAATTAAAAAAACGACTAGGACCAATAAAAGCAATTACTGCGACGGCAAGAAAATTAGCATGTATCTTTTATCAAATGTTGAAATACGGGCAGGAGTATGTGGAAAAAGGGATGGAATATTATGAAACATGTTATAAAGAGAGAGTTGTAAAAAACTTGGTCAAGAAGGCACGGGAACTTGGTTATATCTTGATTCAACAAGAAGAACTAATTGAGGGAGTTTCTTAGGAGAGAGTTAGTAGCCGTTTATGGGCACACACTCGTATCCATTCAGCCGGGCGGTAAAATAAAGAGTAGACAAGGAATGCTAAAAAGGTAAACTAGAGTGGCTGTGAGGTAATATGGTTGATCTTTTAGAATTTTGCGAAAGTTTAAGCAGACTATAGAAAAGTTAGAAACAAAAATAGAAGAGCTTAAAGCAGAAAATAAAGCGCTAAGGATCGAAAACGCTGAGTTAAAAGAAAGGCTTGGCTTAAATTCAAAAAATTCATCTATACCAAGCTCCAAAGAATTATATAAGATGAGGGAAAATAAGCCAAAAAGTGACAGGAAAGTAGGAGCACAGGTTGGACATAAAGGCAGTTACCGCCCTAAAATGGAGGCAGATGAGATGGTAAAAATAGAACTGCCCAATACGTGTGAGTGCGGAGGAGAAATTGCGGTATCAAAAGATCCGTATACTCATCAAAAGGTCGATTTGCCGGAAATCAAGCCGTATGTAGTTGAATATCAACTAGAGCATGGACGTTGCAAAAGATGTGGAAAAAGAAAAAGTAGCAAGCTACAAGAAGGAGTAACTGCGGACACATTTGGTCCAAGAGTTAAGTCAGTAATTACAGCATTAAGTGGATTTTACAAGAATTCGAAAAAAGAAGTGGCAAATATTATAAAGGACATTTTCAACCTGGATATCAGCGTCGGTAGTGTATCAAATAGCGAGGCTAGAGTGGCAGAAAAATGCCAAGAAGCATATGAGCAAATTGAGGAAGAGGTAAGCAAGAGCAAAATTTTACATATCGATGAAACTAGCCATTACAACAAAGGTAAACAGGGCTGGTGCTGGATGTTTGCGAGCAAAATAGGAAGTGTGATCAAATTGACAGAGTCAAGAGGGATGAAAGTCCTGGAAAATAGTAAATTTGGAAAGAATAACAACCTAGTAGTGACCGACAGATATGCAGCTTACAACTACTTTTCCAGCAAGAAAAGGCAGGTCTGTTGGGCACATTTAGCAAGAGATTTTGAAAGGTTGTCTCATAGTTGGAATAGCGAAGTGAAAGTTTTGGGGTATTATTTAAGGAATGTTGCTACTGAATTATTTGCATTGAAAAAAGCTCTGTTAAAGGATGAAATAGACACATTAAGGTTCATAAGAAGAGCAAGAAAATTACGCAAGCGAACGAGATATTACTTAAAGAATATATCAAATTTACCCGAGGCAATTGGAGCGTCTCGAGTAGCAAAAAATATCATGAAATCGGATCTGATGATGTGGAAATTTTTGGACGATCCAGAAAATATTCCACTGACAAACAACTATGCTGAGCGACAGATTCGGCATTACGTTGTTTACCGAAAAGTTTCATATTTTACACAATCGAAACGGGGAAATATGTTTCTTGAGAGGATAATTTCATTGTACTTGACTTGGAGGCAAAAGAAGTTAAATCCTTTTCAAAACCTACTGGCTATTGCTTCTTAAGCCATATACCTGAATGGATACGGGTTTTTAATAATATATTAATTCCAATATAAAAGATTATGTATCAAATCTGACATACGCCACAAAAATAAGTACTGCGGCCATTTTGGCGTAAAAGCGTTATGGTATTATTGCAAATTTTGCAAGGTTTTTGAGCTTTGCCATATACGCAAAAGCTATTTTGAAAATATCCAGTAGATCCAGATGGTTGTGCATAATCTTTAAGCGTTGAGCCACCGGCAATAATTGCATCATTTAGAGTATTTTTTATTTCAGCAGCAAGTTTTGCGCATTCTCCAGAAGTTAAATCTTGTGCTGGCCTAAGTGGAGATATACACGCCCTAAACAAACTTTCAGAAGAGTATATATTGCCTATGCCAACTATTAACTTATTATCCATTAGCGCTGATTTTATATTCATCTTTTTATTTCTTAATACTCTCTGCAAATAGTCCCCATTAAATTCATTTGAGAGGGGTTCTATACCAAAATTATCAAAAAATTTTACCTGCTCTTCTTTATTTAAAACAATAACTAATCCAAACCTTCTTGGATCATTAAATATTACTGAAGTATCATCAGAAAACAAAAATACTACGTGATCATGCTTACTCTGCGCACGCTCAGTATATATAAGCTTTCCACTCATGCCAAGGTGTATAATTACCGCTATATCGCCTATATCCCAGATCATATACTTACCTCGACGCTCAATATCGTTTATCGCCCTACCCTTCAGCATACTGTCAATATTTTTTGTCACTGGTATGCGTAAATTCCAATTATTAACTATGACATTACGTATTTGTTTGTTCTTGATCTTATTAAGCAGAAAGCTAGCAATTACTTCCACTTCCGGTAACTCTGGCATTTTTTCTACTCTGTTGTTGCTTTTTTCTCTTGAGAATATTTTGCTTTAGAGCTTTTGCCAACCTTTTCTTCTCCTCTTCCTTTTTTTTACTCTTTTGTGTATTATCCATTATCATAACTTGCCGTTGTAGCTCAGGTGGTAGAGTACGTCATTGGTAATGACGAGGTCCCAAGTTCGAGTCTTGGTAACGGCACACTTCATAAACTAACATAAAATCACAAAGGCAGATTATCATGTTTCTTCCACAATTTTTCTACTTTCTTATTCTTGAGCAGTTCTAATGCTTTATGAAAGTGATATCTAGTTTTACTTGGCACTATAATATCGTCAATAAACCCGTGCGATGCAGCAAAAAATGGATTGGCAAATTTTTCTTTATACTCTTTAATCAGTGCTTGTTGTTGATCTTTTTCATTGCGGAATATAATTTCAACTGCACTTTCAGGACCCATAACAGCTATTTCAGCAGTTGGCCATGCATAATTTATATCACCCTTTAAATGTTTTGAATTCATGACGATATACGCACCACCGTATGCCTTCCTGGTAATTAAGCTAATCTTCGGCACAGTTGCCTCAGCGTAAGCATAAAGCAATTTTGCCCCGTGTTGTATCACATTGTTATATTCCTGATCTGTACCTGGCAAAAACCCCGGAACATCAATCAATGTGATGAGAGGGATATTGAATGCATCGCAGAACCTTACAAATCTTGCAGCTTTTCTTGAAGAGTCAATATCTAAACACCCCGCAAGGTGCAAAGGTTGATTTGCAACAATACCAACAGTGCTACCTCCAATTCTACCAAAACCAGTAATAATGTTACGAGCGAAATCTGGTTTTAATTCAAAGAATCTCTTATCATCACAGATTTTCTCAATGAGTTCATACATATCGTAAGGAGTATTAGGATTATTGGGAATCAGAGTGTTCAAAGATTCATCAACATCATCAACGTAGTTATAAAGTGGCACAGTTTTTGGTGATTCTTGATTATTTGCTGGTAAAAAAGTAAAGAATTCACGTATTTCTCTTAACATTTCAACATCATTACTGAATGCAAAGTCTGCCACTCCAGTTTTACTTGTATGAATTTTTGCTCCACCCAAATCCTCATGAGTTACATCTTCATATGTAACTTTTTTTACTACATCAGGTCCAGTTATAAACATATATGAACTATTTTTTACCATGAAGGTAAAATCAGTTAATGCTGGAGAATAGACCGCACCTCCTGCACATGGTCCCATAATTAAGGAGATTTGTGGTATTAAACCTGAAGCATTCACATTCCTTTGGAAAATCTCTCCATAACCAGCAAGAGAATTCACTCCTTCCTGAATTCTAGCCCCACCAGAGTCATTCAGTCCAATGATTGGAACTCTGGCATTGATTGCCATATCCATAATTTTACATATTTTTTTTGCATGTGCTGCACCAAGCGATCCACCAAAAACGGTAAAATCCTGCGAGTAAACAAAAACTTTTTTGCCATAAATGGTTCCATGTCCAATGACAACTCCATCACCTAAAAAATTGGCATTTTGCATGCCAAAGTCAGTTTCATGGTGTTTTACAAACTTGTCATATTCCTCAAATGAATCTTCATCAAGCAATATACTGAGCCTTTCTCTAGCAGTTAATTTCCCTTTCTCATGCTGCTTGCTAATCCTACCTTCACCACCCCCCATTTCAGCTTCTTGTGCCCTAATTTTAAGGCTTTCTAGTATTTTAAAATCCTGCATATCAAAAAAAGTAATTTTTCAATTTAAAGTATACACTACTTTTTGCAAGTGTAAAAAGTTCTTGATGGTTAAAAAATTCACATATATATGTAAATAGCTTAATATGAGGATTGTAACTATGAGTAAGAAATTTGTATGTTTATTGGTAGCTTCGCTTACCTTATCACTTAACTGTTCATCGAGAGAGATAAATAATTCACAAAACTTTTATGTCAAAGCCAATTATTTTGGAGCGCTATTTAACGCAATAGGACCTTTTGATGGAAATGAAGATGTATATCAAGATATAACAGAAGGAATATTTAGCTTCAATAAAACTGAAAAAATGGAAGAAGGATATAACCCTAAATATGTTCCTGGATTTGCAGGCAGTGCTGCAATAGGGCGTTCTTTTGGAAACACTAGAGTTGAGCTTGAATATTTGCATTCTCAAACTAATTTATACGATGAAGAATATTCGAACAAAAATAAAGCGACATACATTGAGCTTCGCCGCGATAAGGCTACTTCTACTGGGGCAAAATGCGACTCACCCTGGAGAAGTGGAAAAGTTGACCTTACCATTAATGAAAACTGTGAAGTTGGAGCAAAGTTTAGGGCTGCATTTAAAATGAAGAATGAAGGCTTTAATAACTTAGCTGGAATGGTTAATGTATATCATGACTTTAATAAAGAAGGAATGCAGCTTGTTCCATATGTTGGAATTGGTGTAGGGTTGTCTAAAATTAAGTTTTTAGGCAAAACAAAATATGCACCTGCTTATCAAGCAAAACTTGGTGTTAATTATCTGCTTACAGAACAAACTCAAGCATTCGCTGGCTTGCGCTATTTCGGTATTCTCGATGATGAATTTGAAGGGGTTGTACCTACAATCAAGATACCAGCAGGTGAAAAATACACCCCTCCTCAAGGAGGCAGCGAAGTTGATGAAACCACACGCGTTGAGTCCACTACTGCAACCATTACAAATAGATTTGGTATATATGGTTTAGAAGTTGGGTTGGCTTATCGCTTTTAACTGATAGATAGTATCCATTCAGGGGTATGGCTTAAGAAGCAATAGCCAGTAGGTTTTGAAAAGGATTTAACTTCTTTTGCCTCCAAGTCAAGTACAATGAAATGTATCCATTCAGCCGGGCGGTAAAATAAAGAGTAGACAAGGAATGCTAAAAGGTAAACTAGAGTGGCTGTGAGGTAATATGGTTGATCTTTTAGAATTTTGCGAAAGTTTAAGCAGACTATAGAAAAGTTAGAAACAAAAATAGAAGAGCTTAAAGCAGAAAATAAAGCGCTAAGGATCGAAAACGCTGAGTTAAAAGAAAGGCTTGGCTTAAGTTCAAAAAATTCATCTATACCAAGCTCCAAAGAATTATATAAGATGAGGGAAAATAAGCCAAAAAGTGACAGGAAAGTAGGAGCACAGGTTGGACATAAAGGCAGTTACCGCCCTAAAATGGAGGCAGATGAGATGGTAAAAATAGAACTGCCCAATACGTGTGAGTGCGGAGGAGAAATTGCGGTATCAAAAGATCCGTATACTCATCAAAAGGTCGATTTGCCGGAAATCAAGCCGTATGTAGTTGAATATCAACTAGAGCATGGACGTTGCAAAAGATGTGGAAAAAGAAAAAGTAGCAAGCTACAAGAAGGAGTAACTGCGGACACATTTGGTCCAAGAGTTAAGTCAGTAATTGCAGCATTAAGTGGATTTTACAAGAATTCGAAAAAAGAAGTGGCAAATATTATAAAGGACATTTTCAACCTGGATATCAGCGTCGGTAGTGTATCAAATAGCGAGGCTAGAGTGGCAGAAAAATGCCAAGAAGCATATGAGCAAATTGAGGAAGAGGTAAGCAAGAGCAAAATTTTACATATCGATGAAACTAGCCATTACAACAAAGGTAAACAGGGCTGGTGCTGGATGTTTGCGAGCAAAATAGGAAGTGTGATCAAATTGACAGAGTCAAGAGGGATGAAAGTCCTGGAAAATAGTAAATTTGGAAAGAATAACAACCTAGTAGTGACCGACAGATATGCAGCTTACAACTACTTTTCCAGCAAGAAAAGGCAGGTCTGTTGGGCACATTTAGCAAGAGATTTTGAAAGGTTGTCTCATAGTTGGAATAGCGAAGTGAAAGTTTTGGGGTATTATTTAAGGAATGTTGCTACTGAATTATTTGCATTGAAAAAAGCTCTGTTAAAGGATGAAATAGACACATTAAGGTTCATAAGAAGAGCAAGAAAATTACGCAAGCGAACGAGATATTACTTAAAGAATATATCAAATTTACCCGAGGCAATTGGAGCGTCTCGAGTAGCAAAAAATATCATGAAATCGGATCTGATGATGTGGAAATTTTTGGACGATCCAGAAAATATTCCACTGACAAACAACTATGCTGAGCGACAGATTCGGCATTACGTTGTTTACCGAAAAGTTTCATATTTTACACAATCGAAACGGGGAAATATGTTTCTTGAGAGGATAATTTCATTGTACTTGACTTGGAGGCAAAAGAAGTTAAATCCTTTTCAAAACCTACTGGCTATTGCTTCTTAAGCCATACACCTGAATGGATACTTAAAGGACAGTATAGAATAAGAGTTAGCAACTACCGTATCATTTATTCTATAGATCATTTGGAACGTAAAGTACTTATTACTAAAGTAGGACATAGAAAAAACATTTACAAACATGTCGTAAAACAAACAGAAGTATTTGTGTAATTAATGCAAGTCAAGCAAGCTTACTCAACGCCAACCTTATAAAATAAGCAACGATTAAATAAAGAGCTGAGGTTAGTATAATTGCTGGTCCTGTGAGCAGATCAAAATTTGCAGATAATATTAGTCCTGATACGCCAGAAATCACTGAAAAGACTGTGGCAACGATAATCATTTGCATTGGTGTTTTTGAGATCAGTCTTGCAGATGCAGCAGGTATCAACAAAAATGCAGCAATGAGCAATATTCCTATTAGTTGAGCAGCAACTGCTATGAATATAGCAAGGGTGATAAGGAATTCTAATCTGACTAGATTCACGTTAATTTTCTCTACTGTTGCTAAATCTTGATTGATTGAAATCATGAGCCAATAACGCCATCTAAGTATTAACGTCAGAGCAGCTGCTACTGAAGCTAATAAAATCAATAATATATCGCTCTTTTCCAGCGTTAATATATCACCAAATAATGAGTTAATAATGCCACCATTGCCAGATGGTAAAAAGGACATAATTATCAAGCTGGATGACAAAACTACATTGGTAACGATATTTAATATCGTGTCAGCAGAATATAGCCTGTTAAAATTCAGAGAAAGCAGCAACGCAAACATGATTGCTATTAGCATTATGCTGATTGATGGACTAATTTTTAAAATTAAAGCTAATGCAATACCAAGTAACGAAGAATGTGATAAGCTATCACCTAAATATGACAATCTTTGCCATATCATGAAAGATCCTAAAGCACCAGTTACTAAGCTGATTATAACTACCGCAATAAGGCTATTGATGAAAAAATCCTGGGTAAATATCTCAAACATACTATAAGGCTACCAGGTAACTCACTACAAACCTATCTTCTAATATTAAAACGTTATGAGTTCTGCATGCAGCGTCTGTTGTCATAAATTCAAAATTCAGACCTTTTCGTTCCATTAAATAAGCTTTGACTGATGGGTTTGGCGTATTTCGCGTTTTACCTGTGCCTATTAACAAAATTTCTACTTCTTTTGTTAAAAAAGACTCAAAATGTTTTTGATTATCAATGTCAACTTTTTTTAATTCAATCACCTTCTCGGGAAAAACTATAATACAGCTACAATACTCTTTATCATTCACTAGAAATTTTCCTTCTTTATAACTATTGATAAGATTTTTATTTTCTAGAATTGAAGGGGTTATATTCATAAATTAAACTATTAACTGAGTGTCGCACACCCACCATTCTGGCTGCTGCTCTCTTATTCGAACTGCAGCAGCTTTTGCATTTTCTTTATTATCAAACATGCCAAAGCATGTTGTACCACTGCCTGACATACGAGAAAGTATGCAGCCCTTTTGTGACTCCAGTGATGATATCACATCTTTTACTTCAGGGACAAGACTTATTGCTATTTCTTGGAGATCATTTTTTACTTCTTTAATAAATTTTGATAAGTTTTTCTCAGCTTCAGTATTCCATTTAATTGATTGGGAAAAATTTCCATCATGCTTGGAAAATACTTCTGGTGTACTTAAAAACTTCTTCTTCGGCTTTATGAGCACTATATTAGTTGGCAAGGAAAAATTTTTGATGTGGTATAGTTCATCACCAATACCAGTAACAAAAGCCGGCTTACTTTCTACGCTTGCTGGAACATCAGAGCCAACACTTAAAGCTATTTCATTTAAAGCTGGCATATCAACTCCCCAAAATTTTCCAAGTGTACGTATAACAGCTCCAGCATCAGAGGATCCGCTACCTAAGCCTGCAGCAGTTGGTATATTTTTTACTACCTTTATGGAAACTTTAGTGCGCTGTGGAGCGTATCGAAGCAGTAGATTCACTGCTTTTGTTATAGTATTATATTGTCTATCTATCTTAGATTCAGAATTTACAAACTCAACCATAGAATTGTCATACTTGGACTCCTTTTCTCCTACTTTTATCTCTAAAAAATTAGCAAGATTGGCAAATACAAATAAACCTTCTATTACATGATATCCCGTTTCTTTTTTATCTACAACGTGCAAAAAAAGATTAATTTTTGCTGGTGCTTTCACACAAAAACTTTTCATTGTATATTTTCACTGAAATTACTTTTACATTATATTTATAATGTCATTTTGGTCAACTTTTATACTGTTTTTCTACTTTTTTTAATGAGAGTAAGAGCCATAAATCCAAATTTTTCTGCATGGGTAAGTGCATCTGCTGGTACAGGTAAGACAAAGATTTTAATAGATAGAGTATTAAGACTTTTACTAGAGGGTAGAAAAAATATACTTTGCTTAACATTTACCAATGCTGCAGCAAATGAAATGGAGAGTAGAATTCACAATACTTTAAGCAAATGGGCGGTATGCTCTGATAATGAGTTAATTGCATCTTTAGAACAGTTGGGCCTCTCCACTATTCTCTCATCCCAACAAACTTCTCTGCGCCCTACCCTATTGCCTCAGCATACTACGTACCCTACTCCGTCATCTCAACGTCCAACTCTATCATCTCAATACCCTGCCCTGCCATCTCAACACTTTACCCCGTCACCCCAACACCACACTATGTCATCCCAGTGCATGACGCTGGGATCCAGTAAGATTGAAGACAAAGCAAGAAGGCTTTTCTCTGAGCTGGAAAACCTTGGTTTAACTATTCAGACAATCCATGCTTTTTGTTATAAATTAATCTCAAGCTTTCCTGTAGAAGCTGGAATTGCTCCAAATTGTACGCTGAATGAATGTAGAGAGTTGCATTCACTTGTATTTGATAAAGTGTTACATGATGAGGATATACAGGATGATATCAACTCTGTTGCCACTGAAATTGACGAAAATAAATTACGTGATTTGCTTTATACATTATGCGCAAAAAGACCAGTAAGCGATTTGGAATACATAAAAGAGAAGCTCAATGCTCCAGATGAAGTGCGTGATCTGCCAGAGGAAGTATTTGAGCAAGTTAAAAGATTTGCTGAAATACTAAATAGGGGCAGTAAAAGAGATCAAAGTTATGGTAAAATACTTATGGATTCCGATGTCAGCTATTCGAATGACATCAAGATAGAGAACTTAGCCAAAGTCTTTCTTAAACTAGAATCAAACGAAAAAAAGAGCATATCATCCATTATAACGAAGGGTACATTGGAAAAATTTCCTGATGCAGAACAAATAATCAATAGTATTCAGAATGTGGTTTTTACCTACATAAGAGATACAAATTCTTATCAAATATTCAAGAGAGCTAGCAATTTACTCAAGATATTCAAAGTATACTTCAGGCTTTATAGTGATGAAAAAGCAAAAAATGCTCTACTTGATTATAACGACATAATTGATTTAGCAATGGGCCTCTTAGGCAATCAAGACTATAAAGATTGGGTATTATTCAATTTAGATCAAAAAATAGACCATATTTTAGTTGATGAGGCACAGGACAATAGCATAAATCAATGGAAAATTATCACCCACCTCTGCGATGAATTTTTTGCTGGTGGCGAGGAAAAACGCACCTTGTTTGTAGTTGGCGATGTCAAGCAATCTATTTACAGATTTCAGGGAGCAAATCCTTACTTGTTTAATTATATACAAGAATATTTTTATACAAAAACTGAATTGATATCGTGCCAGCTCGAAAAATCCTTTCGCTCAGCTCCTGAGATTTTAATGTTGGTAGATAGAATACTTTGCAACTTCCGTGAGGAAATATCCTTTAACGATAATGAAATAAAACATATACCGCACAGAGAGAGTGATCAAGGTTACGTTGAAATTTGGCCAGCATTACCAAAGCAGAATGAAGAGGTGCAGCAAGCTTTAAAGACTCACCTTACATGCAGAGAAGGCCATTTCGTAGCGGATCGGTTACTTGCTCAGGCAATAGCAGGAAAAATTCACAATTGGTTGAGTGAAGGACGCATTTTAGTTGCTAAAGATCGCCATATAGAGCCAAAAGACATCATGATTCTTGTGCGACAGAGAAATGTGCTGATTGATTACATAATAAGTGAGCTCAAAAAAGCCAATGTTCCAGTTGTAGGGCGGGATTATTTTAAAATTATGGACTATATAGCTGTTCAGGATTTAATCGCATTGGCTGAGTTTTTACTCCTGCCAGCAAATGACTTAGCTCTTGCAAATGTCTTAAAGTCACCGCTATTTAATTTTACTGAAGATGATTTGTTTAATATTGCATATGATCGCAAAGAGCAATCACTGTGGAATAGGCTAGAACATTATTCTGAAGGCATTTACAGCGAGTTGAACAACCTCATTGACCTGTCCAGTAGAGAATCCCCTCTTGTATTATTTTCGCATATACTGCGAACTGGTAAGAAGAAATTCGCTGCAAGGCTTGGTCTTGAATGCTTTGAAATTTTAGATGAATTTATGCACCTTGTGCTGCAGTTTGAAAATCCATCTTTGCAAGTATTCGTTCAGTGGATTAAAGAAAATAACCCAGAAGTTAAAAATGACATGCAATCAGAGCGCAATGCAGTGAGGATAATGACGATTCATAAATCAAAAGGTCTGCAAGCTCCTATAGTGTTTCTAGTTGATACAAATACGGTGCCACGAAGCAATGAGAGCATTATCTTTGATGCAGCAGAAATGCCATTTTGGTGTGGAAAAAATAGCAATGCATATTGTGATCAAGTAAAAAGAGAGAAAAAAATTGAGGATTATAATGAATATTTACGTTTACTCTATGTGGCTCTCACGCGTGCTGAGGATGAGCTATATATTTTGAGTAAAGAACCGGTGCAAAAAGGCTCTTGGTATGATTTAATCACTCAATATGGTGAACCATATAAAAAACAATATAAAGATTTACAGCCAATATTCAAAGAGAAAGCCGAAGTGTTGTGCATCAATGCACACTACCCTGACATTTATAAGAAGCGTGACTATTTTGACACTCCTGTGACTTTAATTCCTCCTAACTTATTAGAGTTGTTTCAGCGTTTATCTATAGCAATACCTAACTCTGTCATCCCAGTACTTGATACTGGGATCCAGAACGTGGATTCCAGCGTCACGCGCTGGAATGACATAGAATCTAGTACTGGGATGACAAATAAGGATATTATAGCGACAAGAAGTAGCACTGAAATGAAAGACAGCTACGCAAGGGGTCTAATAATTCACAGCGTATTGCAATATATACCTAAAGTAAAAAAAGAAAGAAGAAAGAATTGGGTAAAAAAATACTTGGAGAGTCTAAATACCAGAGAAGATAAGAATGAAATCTACGATAAAATACTAGCCTTTAGTGAAAAGTACGACTATCTGTTTGATTTAGAGGGCAAGTCAGAGGTGTCACTCAGCGGTATTATAGATGATGAACCAGTGCTAGTGCGACTGGATAGGCTTTGCATAACGGAAGATAAGGCAATTATAATTGACTATAAATCCCATCGCAATGTTCACGCTTCTTTATTAAATGAAATAGAAAAGCAAATGCTTACCTACAAAACCCTAGTGCAAGAATTGTATCCAGATAAACAAATAGAGTGCATGGTCATTTGGATAGAGGATTTAACGATGACGTTGTTTGTATAGCCTGGTTGCTAACCTTAAAATCTTGACAAAAATTGTATCCATTCAGCCGGGCGGTAAAATAAAGAGTAGACAAGGAATGCTAAAAAGGTAGACTAGAGTGGCTGTGAGGTAATATGGTTGATCTTTTAGAATTTTGCGAAAGTTTAAGCAGACTATAGAAAAGTTAGAAACAAAAATAGAAGAGCTTAAAGCAGAAAATAAAGCGCTAAGGATCGAAAACGCTGAGTTAAAAGAAAGGCTTGGCTTAAATTCAAAAAATTCATCTATACCAAGCTCCAAAGAATTATATAAGATGAGGGAAAATAAGCCAAAAAGTGACAGGAAAGTAGGAGCACAGGTTGGACATAAAGGCAGTTACCGCCCTAAAATGGAGGCAGATGAGATGGTAAAAATAGAACTGCCCAATACGTGTGAGTGCGGAGGAGAAATTGCGGTATCAAAAGATCCGTATACTCATCAAAAGGTCGATTTGCCGGAAATCAAGCCGTATGTAGTTGAATATCAACTAGAGCATGGACGTTGCAAAAGATGTGGAAAAAGAAAAAGTAGCAAGCTACAAGAAGGAGTAACTGCAGACACATTTGGTCCAAGAGTTAAGTCAGTAATTACAGCATTAAGTGGATTTTACAAGAATTCGAAAAAAGAAGTGGCAAATATTATAAAGGACATTTTCAACCTGGATATCAGCGTCGGTAGTGTATCAAATAGCGAGGCTAGAGTGGCAGAAAAATGCCAAGAAGCATATGAGCAAATTGAGGAAGAGGTAAGCAAGAGCAAAATTTTACATATCGATGAAACTAGCCATTACAACAAAGGTAAACAGGGCTGGTGCTGGATGTTTGCGAGCAAAATAGGAAGTGTGATCAAATTGACAGAGTCAAGAGGGATGAAAGTCCTGGAAAATAGTAAATTTGGAAAGAATAACAACCTAGTAGTGACCGACAGATATGCAGCTTACAACTACTTTTCCAGCAAGAAAAGGCAGGTCTGTTGGGCACATTTAGCAAGAGATTTTGAAAGGTTGTCTCATAGTTGGAATAGCGAAGTGAAAGTTTTGGGGTATTATTTAAGGAATGTTGCTACTGAATTATTTGCATTGAAAAAAGCTCTGTTAAAGGATGAAATAGACACATTAAGGTTCATAAGAAGAGCAAGAAAATTACGCAAGCGAACGAGATATTACTTAAAGAATATATCAAATTTACCCGAGGCAATTGGAGCGTCTCGAGTAGCAAAAAATATCATGAAATCGGATCTGATGATGTGGAAATTTTTGGACGATCCAGAAAATATTCCACTGACAAACAACTATGCTGAGCGACAGATTCGGCATTACGTTGTTTACCGAAAAGTTTCATATTTTACACAATCGAAACGGGGAAATATGTTTCTTGAGAGGATAATTTCATTGTACTTGACTTGGAGGCAAAAGAAGTTAAATCCTTTTCAAAACCTACTGGCTATTGCTTCTTAAGCCATACACCTGAATGGATACACAAAAATTAAAATATTAAGTAATATTT
Organism: Wolbachia endosymbiont of Ctenocephalides felis wCfeT; assembly: GCF_012277295.1. NCBI lineage: Bacteria > Pseudomonadati > Pseudomonadota > Alphaproteobacteria > Rickettsiales > Anaplasmataceae > Wolbachia > Wolbachia endosymbiont of Ctenocephalides felis. The sequence continues at coordinate 197,546 of NZ_CP051156.1, read as the reverse complement.
ATATATTAGTAATAGTATTCTTGTAGGGGAATAAAGTGGATTTTAATCAATACGTTGAAGGTTATATTTTAAATATACGTAGTGTGCTTGATTTGGATGAAAAAGCATTATTAAATTTTTTAGAAGCATTATTTGATTTTTTAAAAGATAGACCTGACATTACAAAACTTCATTTAACATCCAGCAATCTTGGAAATGAAGGTGCAAAAATCGTAGCTAAACGCTTAAAAGAAGTTCCTCATTTACAAGTCCTTAATCTAAGTGGAAATAACATTGAATATGAAGGTGCAGAAGATATAGCTACGCACTTAAAAGAAGTTCCTCATTTGCAGGTTCTTGATCTAAGTGGAAACAATATTGGAAATTACGGTACAGTGGTTATAACTGTAAAGTTAAAAAAAATGCTTAAGCTTCACACCCTTGATTTAAGTGGAAACAACATCAGTTGTAAAAATATGAAAGGAGAGGAAGATGTGGAAGAAGTGGCAAAAGTGAAAGCAATAGCTGTAAACTTGGGGGAAATCCCTAATCTTCGTGTCTTGAGTTTAAGCAGGAACAATTTTAAAGTGGAAGGTGCAAAGGCCATGGCTGAACACTTAAAAGAAGCTTCTAATCTTCAGGAACTTTATTTAAGCGAGAGTAACCTTAGAAATACAGGTACGGCAGCCATAACTGCAACCTTAAAAGAAATGCCTAAACTTCGCATCCTTGATTTAAATGGAAACAACATCTGTAATAATGGTAGTCGTGAGCACGGTAGTAAGGATATAGAAGTGATAATTGCAGACCTAAAAGAAGTTTCCCATCTTCAAGATCTTGACCTAAGTGGTAATTTTTTTGGAAACAGGGGTGCAAAAGCATTAACTGCGCTTACCGAACTTAAGGAGCTTGGCTTGTCGTCGTGTGGTCGGATCAGTCTTAAAGACATAGAAGAATTGCACAAAAAACTTCCAAATTGTACAATGTATACTGATCATGGAACGTTTGGACCCTCAGTCCCTGATCAAACTAATAAGAAAGAAGAACCTACTGTAGAAAGTACAGATGGTATAGCATTACAAGACTCTACTGACACGCATAGTAATGTAGATAATCAGAATCATACTGCACCAGCTGACACGCATGGTAATGTGAATAATCAGAATCATACTACACCAGCACAACCAGATATAAGTACTAATGGGTACAATCATCCTTCTACTCCACACAACAGCAGTAGAAAATACTATATTGGCGGCGGTATGGCGGTTATTTTGCTGATAGCAGGAGCAGGAATAGCATGTTTTGTTACAGGTAATCCTATTATTGGAGGAGTATTTATGGCAGTTGTTATGGTTGCGATATTAGTGCTTGGAATTGTAGAATGCTGTAAATCAAGCAAAAAAAGCTCAGCTGTACTTGGTAGTACAAATACTATTCCATGCTCTAACCAAGGGCCCAGTATAGAATAGTATTTGATTAATAATTAAATAACCACCCTGTAGATTTTTTCACAATATCTTTAATACATTTTTCACTTTTATATAATATTTCTGTATCCATTCAGGTATATGGCTTAAGAAGCAATAGCCAGTAGGTTTTGAAAAGGATTTAACTTCTTTTGCCTCCAAGTCAAGTACAATGAAATTATCCTCTCAAGAAACATATTTCCCCGTTTCGATTGTGTAAAATATGAAACTTTTCGGTAAACAACGTAATGCCGAATCTGTCGCTCAGCATAGTTGTTTGTCAGTGGAATATTTTCTGGATCGTCCAAAAATTTCCACATCATCAGATCCGATTTCATGATATTTTTTGCTACTCGAGACGCTCCAATTGCCTCGGGTAAATTTGATATATTCTTTAAGTAATATCTCGTTCGCTTGCGTAATTTTCTTGCTCTTCTTATGAACCTTAATGTGTCTATTTCATCCTTTAACAGAGCTTTTTTCAATGCAAATAATTCAGTAGCAACATTCCTTAAATAATACCCCAAAACTTTCACTTCGCTATTCCAACTATGAGACAACCTTTCAAAATCTCTTGCTAAATGTGCCCAACAGACCTGCCTTTTCTTGCTGGAAAAGTAGTTGTAAGCTGCATATCTGTCGGTCACTACTAGGTTGTTATTCTTTCCAAATTTACTATTTTCCAGGACTTTCATCCCTCTTGACTCTGTCAATTTGATCACACTTCCTATTTTGCTCGCAAACATCCAGCACCAGCCCTGTTTACCTTTGTTGTAATGGCTAGTTTCATCGATATGTAAAATTTTGCTCTTGCTTACCTCTTCCTCAATTTGCTCATATGCTTCTTGGCATTTTTCTGCCACTCTAGCCTCGCTATTTGATACACTACCGACGCTGATATCCAGGTTGAAAATGTCCTTTATAATATTTGCCACTTCTTTTTTCGAATTCTTGTAAAATCCACTTAATGCTGTAATTACTGACTTAACTCTTGGACCAAATGTGTCCGCAGTTACTCCTTCTTGTAGCTTGCTACTTTTTCTTTTTCCACATCTTTTGCAACGTCCATGCTCTAGTTGATATTCAACTACATACGGCTTGATTTCCGGCAAATCGACCTTTTGATGAGTATACGGATCTTTTGATACCGCAATTTCTCCTCCGCACTCACACGTATTGGGCAGTTCTATTTTTACCATCTCATCTGCCTCCATTTTAGGGCGGTAACTGCCTTTATGTCCAACCTGTGCTCCTACTTTCCTGTCACTTTTTGGCTTATTTTCCCTCATCTTATATAATTCTTTGGAGCTTGGTATAGATGAATTTTTTGAATTTAAGCCAAGCCTTTCTTTTAACTCAGCGTTTTCGATCCTTAGCGCTTTATTTTCTGCTTTAAGCTCTTCTATTTTTGTTTCTAACTTTTCTATAGTCTGCTTAAACTTTCGCAAAATTCTAAAAGATCAACCATATTACCTCACAGCCACTCTAGTTTACCTTTTTAGCATTCCTTGTCTACTCTTTATTTTACCGCCCGGCTGAATGGATACATATTTCTTATAATATATTATGTAAAGTGAGGTGGGGTTATGTTGAATTATGGTGCGAGCACAAGTGCTAATGTAGCAGAGGAATATCCTATAGTCGGTAAAAGTACTTCAATGGACTACTTGGCGGATTTGGGGATTGTAGGAGGCAGAGAAATGGGTACTTTGCGTAATAGAATTCGCACGAGACAACGCTTATCTTACGGAGAAGCTGAAGAAATAGTTAGGCATCTTCGTAAAATCCTTGCGCAGAAATATTTATCCAAAGGTGAGCACGAAAAAGTAAAAGAATTTTTTCAGGATTGTGATATTTCTTTTCTTAACCATATAGGTAAAGATTGCAACACACTCGTACACATAGCTGCCGAGTTTGCTCATTATGATATTATGCAAATATCCTTATCAAGGGTAATTGCGTATGACATAGGCAATTCAAGTATTAAAGTACGAAATATATTGGATAAAAATGCACAGGGTAAAACACTATTACACTTAGCCGTTGAAAACAAACATCTGGTAGGCGTAACGGATGACCGTAAAGATATTGAAGAAAAGCACAAAAAGGGTATCACAGATGAAAGTTTTGACGATATTAAGAAGAGACATATAAAATCTGTCGAAGCTTTCCCTGATAAGTACTTAAATAAACTCGTTAATGTGCAGGATGATGAAGGAAACACACCTCTACATATAGCTGTTTTACATGTAATGAATCAGGAAAAGCCATCTCAAAATGCTTATGACTACGATATTACAAAGAAACTATTGACTGCTAAAAGTGCAGACACTGAAATCAAAGATAATGACGGTGAAAGTATATATGACTATATCAAGAAAGTTGAAGGATTTAAGGATAAAAAATTAATTTATTCACTTATTCAGCATAATAAGAAGCAAAAGAAATACCTGGATGAGCAGTTTAAAAGACTTAGTAAAAAAGCGCAAGTTAGAGAGAATCAATCCAAAAAGTACAGCAAAATTGCAGTAGGGTCTGCTATAGTATCTGAGTGTTCTAATGCATTATATGAATACAATATTGCTCGCCATGCATTGCATTTCTCACATGTGATTAAGGCTTTAGCTATAGTACCTTACCCCGCGGGTTTTTTGCTTACAGCAATGGCACTGCATCATAGTTCATCTTCTCATAATAAAAAGTGTTGTCAGCTGGATAACGATAGGAAGCAAAATGAAGTAGAAGCGGAAAGGCTAAGAAGCATATTGAAAGACATTGAGTACAAGGAAAGAATCGCAAAATTAGAAACGGATCTGCAAAATCATAATCATAAAACAGAAAGCGGATCGTCTTTGAATCTGCAATTGAAAAATTCTCATGTGAATAAGAGATCTTTAGTTTATACAGCATCTGTTCCAATACTTATACGCGTAGAGAAAGAAGTTGATTTTGGATTAAAAGAAGAAAGAGAGAAAGAAGGTAGTTTTAGAATAAGATCATTCTCTCAGGGAGCGAGCTATAAAAAAGAAAGCAAGAAAGTTGGGCCACAAACATTATTGCGATTACGAAAACTTTCAAGTACGAGAAACATTTCTTCTATTCACTCTAGCCAGTAAAACTATATAATAAAAAATATTAACTGTAACAAAATTGAAAACGATATTCTGGCTATTGGTAGTCAATGTTATTGCTCTATTTTCCATTGGCATAGTTGTGCAATATTCTTCTGCTGGTGGAAAATGGGCGCCATTTGCAATTCACCAGATAATCATGTTTTCAGCTTTTTTTTTATTGGCTGTAATCATGTCATTTATTAATCTGGATTTTTATCTGAAGTACGCTTATTTCTTTTATATAGCAGCCGTAATTTCATTATTAGTGGTAAATTTTCTTGGATCCAATGTGATGGGTGCAACAAGATGGATTAGAATAGGATCAGTTAGTTTACAACCATCAGAATTTGCAAAAGTGGGCTTGATACTTGCACTTGCTCGTTACTTTGAGGGTAAAAGTATTTATAAAGCAATGGAATTTCGAACCCTGCTTAAGGCGTTCGTAATAATTTTCTTACCTGTACTTTTAGTGTTAAAGCAGCCTAACTTAGGTACGGCTGTAATAATGCTATTTATAGGGGGATCAATTATATTGACAGTAATAATCAAAAGATCCCATGTTGTAATTTGTGGGACACTAGGTAGCCTTACGGTGCCGGCTATCTGGCCTTTTTTACGCCCTTATCATAAACAAAGAATATTATCATTTCTAGATAACTCAGTTGATCCACTTGGTATAGGCTATAACGCACAACAATCTCAAATAGCTATAGGTTCTGGAGGAATGTTGGGTAAAGGTTTTGTAAATGGAAGCCAAACGCAGCTTGGATTTTTGCCAGAGAGGCATACAGATTTTGCTTTTGCAGTGCTGAGCGAAGAGTGGGGATTTTTGGGTAGTATGACTTTGATTTTACTATATACTACGTTGCTTTCTATAATACTTTCCATTGCTTATCAATCAAAAAATCATTTTTCTAAGCTGGTATCCATTGGAGTTTTTGCTTTTTTTAGTGCTCATTTTCTAATCAATCTCGGAATGACAATAGGACTTTTACCGGTAATAGGTGATCCTCTACCCTTTCTTTCTTATGGGGGTAGCACAACTGCTGCGAGCTTAATATGCATAGGTTTATTGCTGACGATAAAAGCAGATAAATATTTCACATAATCAAGAATTAGTATTTTACATAAAGCATTATTTATAGTATAAGAAGCGTTTTAGGCTGTGAGGATAATTATGCTAATTAATAATGATAAAGTAGTAGAAACTGACTTTTTAACTTTTGGATTTTGTACATTAACCAAAGATTCTATCGCGCGTAGTTTGGACAATGGTGCAGATATCAATGGAACGAACAGGATTAACGGTAAAAGTATATTAACCATAGTAGTCAGAAATTATGTTAATGGAAACTGTGATGATGCAGATACCATTAGCTATTTGTTACATAAAGGTGCAGATCCACTTTTGGAAGACAAAAATGGTGATAGTATGTTTACCATTGCTGAAAGAAGTTGCAATATAGAACTATTATCAATGATTGTAAAGTATCTGGCAAATAGTAAGAAGGAAAGAGTAGCTGGAGAGCAAAGGTTTGATGGTAGAATTACTAACATATTAGTATCATCGTGTTCTGAAAACTCTATCAATATAAGGAGAATAATAGAATTAGTAAAAGCGGGAGCGGATCCAAATGGTGTTTCTAGCGATAGTACAGCAAGTGCAATGTATAAAAAAAGCCCTTTAACTGTGCTAACTGGGCGCTATCTTAGGTCAACAAGTGAGTTGGGTAAAAGACAAATCCTTTCATACGTAAGAGGTGTAATAAAGTGTGGAGGCAATGGCTTTGTTGCATAGCTAAAGTAAAAAGAACTGGCAGTTACTGATGAAATTCATTATAAACAGGCATTTAACCGACAAAGGAAAAATATGCCAGTCAAAATGAAAGTCAGTAACTGCTACGAATATAACAAATTTCTCCAAGAAAGAGGAAATATTTTTTATTACGTCAACGATGCCATAGAAAATTGGTACGAAAAAAGTCCCAAAATGGCCGGTGGCAACAATATTTATAGTGATAAAGTCGTAATTCTAATTCACATAATAACTTATTTGTTTAGAATAGGCCTAAGACAAACGGTGGGGTTTATAGCGGGATACCTTGAGCAAATAGGAAAAAATTTGCAAGTTATCAGCTATTCCCAGGCTTCCAGAAGATTCAAAAAGCTTAACTTAAAAATTAATGATCGAAGACATGATAAAAACAGTATGGAAAATATTGAGATCGCCATAGATAGCACTGGAATAAGCATCTACAATAATATTCCAGGCCATAGTAAGGCAAACGGTACAGATAGAAAGTACCGTGGCTATAAGCAAACAAGAAAATTGCATGTAATGCTGGAGATAGGTAGCAAAAAAGTCATAGCTGCAAAATACAGTAGTGGAGTTTATTCTGACCACTATGGAGCCTGTGATCTTATTGCAAGGGCTAATGCTAAATACAATATAAGCACACTATATGCAGACAGAGCATATAATCGAAAGAAGTTATACAAATTGTGCAATGAGCTTGGCATAAAGACAAAAATTCCTCTGCAAAACAATGCAGTGGAGCATCCAAAGCTGGATTATATGGCTGAGAGAAATTCTACAATCAAGCTCATAAAGTCATATGGTGAAGATGGTATGAAGAAGTGGAAAAAAGAGATAAATTATGGGAAGAGATCTTATATAGAAAGTTTTTTCTCGCGACTGAAGCAAACATTTGGGTTTAGTTTTAGGAACAAATCTGAGATTAACCGTGAGAAAGAAATGCTACTCAAGTGTTATTTGCTGAACAAATTTACTGAAATAGGCATGGCTAAATTTGAGATAGCTTCATGAATTTATTATGCATTGCCTCCTATCCAAAGAGCGATGCAATAAAGCTATTCTAGCGTCAAGCGCTAGAATGACACCTATGCAGTCTTTCTTGTTATCCTTGTAAAGGTCAAGTAATTCGTTGACAAAAATGTTAATGTAACGTAAACATTCTTGTAGGCATAGATGAGAAAAAATATACATAAAAATTCAATTATTAGTAGTAATTAAAAAATGATATCCTTTTTACTGGACCTCAGTGTCGAGCACTGGGGTAACAAAGGGTGAGCACTGGTATGATACCCTTTTGTGGGTAACTGGCCTAAAATGCGATGTTCGTACACTTATGGATCAAGTCATAGTATCCAGGGTCAAAAAAAGTTGAATCCGTCAGTCACTGCCAGTTCTTTTTACCTGAACGATGCAACAAAGCCGGGTGACATTGGGCGGTAGGTTTTTGTCCCGCCCTACAACTTAAGGTGATTTACTAAGCCCTGGCTGAGATCCTTGCTGAGTGACATGTGTATCATTAAATGTGGTTGAGCAACAAGATTTTGCAATGCCATAATAAGCAGCTATACACAACAATACGATAATAGCACCAATGACAGCTCCTTGTGGGCCGCCTATTAAGAAACCTGTGCCTACACCTACTAACAAGCCAGCTACTGCACAAGCAACATAGTATTTTCTTTTGCTGTTTTGTGGAGTAAAAAGACTGCTACTGTTATTATCATTTTTACCGCTTATATTAGGAATGAAATAATTTATAGATCCTGTTTCATGTAATGAATCATCATCAGTAACGCTACTGGTAGATTGTTCTTGTGCTAATTCGTTTGTTGACTGCATAATTGGTGCTGTACAATTTTGATTGCTCTTATCATTATGTACATTAACAGAATTTAATGATTCTTCAGATGTTTGCGGATCATCACTTAGTGCTTTGTGCTCTTTAGTGCTATCGTCAGAACCTTCCTTACAGGACTGTGTAGCAGTACTACCATGGTTTTGAACATGCGAATTTTTTCTATCTGTAGTAGAGTTTATAGGAGGAATTTCTGTCTGTTGTGTTTTCTCTTCATTTTTTGTCTGTGTAAAACCTGCCATTTCATTTGCAAACTCTTGCATTTCTTTAATTTCTGATAATGTATTAATGATAATCGTATCCATTCAGGTGTATGGCTTAAGAAGCAATAGCCAGTAGGTTTTGAAAAGGATTTAACTTCTTTTGCCTCCAAGTCAAGTACAATGAAATTATCCTCTCAAGAAACATATTTCCCCGTTTCGATTGTGTAAAATATGAAACTTTTCGGTAAACAACGTAATGCCGAATCTGTCGCTCAGCATAGTTGTTTGTCAGTGGAATATTTTCTGGATCGTCCAAAAATTTCCACATCATCAGATCCGATTTCATGATATTTTTTGCTACTCGAGACGCTCCAATTGCCTCGGGTAAATTTGATATATTCTTTAAGTAATATCTCGTTCGCTTGCGTAATTTTCTTGCTCTTCTTATGAACCTTAATGTGTCTATTTCATCCTTTAACAGAGCTTTTTTCAATGCAAATAATTCAGTAGCAACATTCCTTAAATAATACCCCAAAACTTTCACTTCGCTATTCCAACTATGAGACAACCTTTCAAAATCTCTTGCTAAATGTGCCCAACAGACCTGCCTTTTCTTGCTGGAAAAGTAGTTGTAAGCTGCATATCTGTCGGTCACTACTAGGTTGTTATTCTTTCCAAATTTACTATTTTCCAGGACTTTCATCCCTCTTGACTCTGTCAATTTGATCACACTTCCTATTTTGCTCGCAAACATCCAGCACCAGCCCTGTTTACCTTTGTTGTAATGGCTAGTTTCATCGATATGTAAAATTTTGCTCTTGCTTACCTCTTCCTCAATTTGCTCATATGCTTCTTGGCATTTTTCTGCCACTCTAGCCTCGCTATTTGATACACTACCGACGCTGATATCCAGGTTGAAAATGTCCTTTATAATATTTGCCACTTCTTTTTTCGAATTCTTGTAAAATCCACTTAATGCTGCAATTACTGACTTAACTCTTGGACCAAATGTGTCCGCAGTTACTCCTTCTTGTAGCTTGCTACTTTTTCTTTTTCCACATCTTTTGCAACGTCCATGCTCTAGTTGATATTCAACTACATACGGCTTGATTTCCGGCAAATCGACCTTTTGATGAGTATACGGATCTTTTGATACCGCAATTTCTCCTCCGCACTCACACGTATTGGGCAGTTCTATTTTTACCATCTCATCTGCCTCCATTTTAGGGCGGTAACTGCCTTTATGTCCAACCTGTGCTCCTACTTTCCTGTCACTTTTTGGCTTATTTTCCCTCATCTTATATAATTCTTTGGAGCTTGGTATAGATGAATTTTTTGAATTTAAGCCAAGCCTTTCTTTTAACTCAGCGTTTTCGATCCTTAGCGCTTTATTTTCTGCTTTAAGCTCTTCTATTTTTGTTTCTAACTTTTCTATAGTCTGCTTAAACTTTCGCAAAATTCTAAAAGATCAACCATATTACCTCACAGCCACTCTAGTTTACCTTTTTAGCATTCCTTGTCTACTCTTTATTTTACCGCCCGGCTGAATGGATACGTTATATCACGCTAATCTCCAAGTTATGTTGAGGAGAGTCTGGTTCTATTTGGTACACCACCTGATATGTGTCTTCATATTCCAGTGTTGCATCTTTTTCAGTAATTTTCTTTACAGGTTGCTCTACACTTTCGATAATAAACCTACTACCTAGATTGCCAAATCCTTGATTTTGCACACGAAAAGTATCTTCCTCGAATTTTATTATTGCTTGTGTTCCACCTTTTTCAACATCAACGAAGCTAAAAATACCTTTGTTGGTTTCATCAATCTCCTTAGTATTAGTTTTTTCAGAAAAATTTTTTACGTATACAGTGGAGATTCCATTGGCATTGGTAGTTGTGCTTACCTCACCTATAGTATTTGAATAAGTTGGATACAGAGCCTTATATTCCACTTTACCATTAAACGTAAACTTTAATTTATTCAATAAACACTTTTCTGGGTCATTTGCAGGACAGTTAATTTGTGGTGCTTTTTTCAATTTGATCCCTTCCAACCGAATTTCGTCCATAAATCTATAATCTTCATCTGAATTACCAGCTGGCCGGTGGAACGGGTTATTACTTTTAGCACTATATGTGCAACTTAATATATCTCCATCTAAATCACATTTTGCACCATTGCTCAGCTCAAACCCAAATTTGGCTTTATATGGATTAATAGCTGAAATATCTGAAAAATCATACTTTTTAATATTTTCTGCAGTAAGATAGCCTTGTTGCATAGTTATTGCTCCTTTAATAAAACGGATTTACATTATAACAAATCGTTATTAACAGTTAATTATCATTAGCTATCATTTACAGTGCGATCTTGAAAATTCTCATGCCAATGCTTAAATCTACTATGGTTACAAAATAAATAACGGAGTTCAAAATGCACGACGTACAAAAAACTGAGAATTTAAAATTTGATGCTGAAGTAGGTAAGGTATTAAATATAGTTATTCACTCTTTATATACCAATAAAGATATTTTTTTACGTGAGTTAATATCAAATGCATCAGATGCGTGCGACAAGTTGCGTTATGAATCTCAATTGAATCCAAACCTTATTGACTCAAGTGATGAATTAAAAATTACCATTAGTTCTGATAAAGATAAAAACGCACTATATATTACCGACAATGGCATTGGAATGAATAGGCAGGATTTAATAGACAATCTTGGTACAATTGCAAGCTCTGGCACACAGAAATTTTTGGATGCAATAAAGAATAATAAAGATTCAAGCCAAGCTGTAGAACTGATTGGCAAATTTGGCGTTGGTTTTTACTCAAGCTTTATGGTTGCTTCAGAAGTTATAGTTGAGTCACGAAAAGCAGGGGAAGAAGAATCTTGGGTATGGAAGTCAAAAGGAGATGGTGAGTATTCAATTAGTGCACTGGATGATCAAATTCTTCGAGGAACGAAAATTACGTTGATTATGCGCCCTGAAGAAAATGAATTTTTAGATAAATTTCGCGTTGAGAACATCGTTACTACATACTCTGATCATATCAATTTTCCTGTTGAATTTGTAAATGAAAAAGGAGAGAATGAAAAATTAAATAGCAAGGCTGCAATTTGGACAAAACCTAAAAATGAAGTGACCCAAGAAGAACATAATGACTTTTTCCGTGGTGTTGCACACGTTGGTGGTGAGCCTTGTATGATATTACATAACAAAAATGAAGGTGCAATAGAATATACAAACTTGCTTTACGTTCCTTCTATTAAACCTTTTGATTTATTTCATCCAGATAGACGCTGCTCTGTTAAACTGTATGTGAATAAAGTTTTTATTACTGAAGATAATGTACAAATTATACCGCAATATTTGCGCTTTTTAAAAGGAGTTGTTGATTCACCGGACCTACCTTTGAATATTAGCAGAGAAACTTTGCAGAATAACCGTGTTGTTGAGCAAATCAGAAAATCTCTCACTAAACGCGTGGTATTAGAACTGAATAAAAAAGCAAAAGAGGATTTGGAGGAATATACAAAATTCTGGACTAATTTTGGTGCAGTTTTAAAAGAGGGTCTGTGTGAAGCTATGCCAACTGACGAGAGAGAAGCATTGCTTGCCGCTTGCAGATTCCACAGCACAAACGGTGATAAGTTAGTCAGCATTGACGATTATATAAGCAGAATGAAGCCTGAGCAGGAACACATCTATTATCTTACTGGTAACAGCCTTGAGTCAGTGAAAAATAGTCCGCAACTTGAAGGGTTCATTAGTAAGGGGTTAGAAGTGTTATTGTTTATTGATCCAGTTGATGATTTCTGGACCAGTGTTATCAATGAATACAAAGACAAGAAAATTAAGTCTGTCACGCGCGCAGATGTTGATTTAGAAAAATTCTCCTCTAATGACGACAAAAAAGACGAAGAAAGTCAGTCCGACACAGAGGAATCTAAAGAAGATACAGACTCTATAATACAATATTTCACTAACGTATTAGGAAATTTAGTAAAAAGCGTAAAAATTTCTAAAAAATTGACTGACAGTCCAGTATGTTTGGCAGTTGAGGAAGGTGCTATGGACCTCCGTATGGAACGTTTCTTGCGTGAGCAAAAGCAACTAAATTATCGCACTCCGAAAGTTCTGGAAATTAACACTAAGCATCCTATAATAAAAACCATAATGAATTCACATGCTGAAAGTGGTGAAAGCTCCACGCTGGAGGATATGGTGCACCTATTGTTCTATCAAGCTTGTATTACCGAAGGTGAAGAGATGGATGATGCTAGCTTATTTGCTAAAAGGTTAAACAATTTACTTAGCAATATCACAATCTAATATTGCATTTTACTTGACAGCATTCTTGTTTAGAGATATACTAAATTAACGCCATTTATGAGCGAGGTAATACATGAATAATTCTTTAGATCAAAATTTAACAGACCAGCCGGACAATCAAGCTATGGCTAGTTCAGTAGATAGCTTTGTCGATTTAAGCGAGGAAACTCAACAAGAAGAGCTCAATTCAGCAACTAAACTGAGTTCTCCATTAGATCCAAATTTAACAAGCCAGCCGGACAGTCAAGCTATGACTGATTCATTTACTGTTGATCAATCGTATGAATACTTCACAAATGAACCAAAGTCAGCTATTGTAGAAGGTAGTAATGCTAAGGGTTCATTTGTTATTACTCCTAAAGGTCTCACTTTTGATAAAATAACCGATGTTCTCAACAAAGCAAAAGGTGGAGATTATGAAGAAATTGATGAAATTATAGAAAAATTACGAGACTATGAAGATGCTTATGTTACTGATTTGGATGCTGAAAATTTCAAAAATTTCTGCTTACAACAATTCGATTGGGAATTAGATGATCTTCAATCCAATTTTAAAAGAAGTGACCATCAATATATATGTTCAAATATACTTTCTCGATGTAAGTTTAATACAGATAGTTTCAATCATGATTACTCAGTAAAAGAGCTTATGCTTTTAGCAATTGCAGCTAATGATACGCTTACAGAAAAATACCAGAATGTGCTTCTTGCTGAAAATAATTTAAGTCTTTTACCTTTGCTTGTTGGCAGCAAAAAATGCATTGGGATTTTTATGGAAAAATTTCATAGTATCGATGGGATTTATGAAAAATTAAAAAATCAGTCTATACGGTTTGACGAGTTTAGCAAGATTGGCTTCTTTTCAGTTATAGCACTGAGAGAGGAATATGATCTATTAGGTTCAGTTATAGCACCGAAAAAGGAATATGATTTATTAGAGATTGATCTTGTTTTGAACGATCTTGAGGAAGCATTAAAAATAAATGATTCTTTATATGGAGTGTTTGAAACAGCATCTTTGGTTCAAAATGAAAAATTTATTACGGTAATGTTAGATGCATTTGAAAGACGCATTAATGATCCGGCTAAAAAAGAGTTATTAAAGAAAAGTTTTGTTACTTTATTAGAACCTGCAGTAAGCCAGGAACATGATCTCATTGTTAAGTATTTGTGCAAAAAATGTACTGAAAATGAAAATCCAGAAATTCGGAAGATTTATGGAGAAGAGTTAGCAAATGATAAAATAATCGAGCAAATTGGAAAACAGGTTGTACAAAGTATCCAGAGTGCAAAAGGTGGGCGCAAAGTAAAAAAACAAAACATTTATAATGTATGTTTAAACGCTGCTGCGTATATTGGAAATGTAGAATTTATAACAAGGGTATTGGATCTCACTACAAGTGACCCTCAATTTGCAAGTGATAAAAATAGACAAGCTTTCTTTCAAAATAGTCTAACTACTGTTTTGAGTAGCACAAAAAGCTCTCCGGTTATTGAATGTTTGCTTAAGAAATATAGTGAAGATATTACCCGTGCATTAGAAAGTAAGGAGATTAAGGATCAGGCAGCACTCAGCGTGCTAGATAGTGCAGTAAGATTAGTGGAAGAAGCAGCAATTGCTCAAGATGTTAAGGCTTTAAGCACTTACATAAATATTGTTCAAGCTGCTGTAATTAGTGTACCGCCTAAGGAAGGCGCATCAAAAGTTAATGAATTGGTACAGATATTAACTAAATTTCATGAGAGTGAAGAATTTTTTGGGCGTAGTGATGCTTACCCTACTGTGCTTTTTACACCACAGTTGTATCCTCTGGTAAAATACGTAACGGAAATTTTAGGTGGCTATATTTCTCAAGAAGACTTTAATAAGCTTATAAATCTTGAAGGTGCTTTAAGTAAGATTAAATCTGATTTAGCAAGGAAAGACGAAGTATTAGCTACTACAACAGTTAATACTTCAAGCCAAGCAGCTAGTAGTGACAGTCAGGATTTAAAACCTAAGGGTATTGATAGTAAGCAACAAGAGCTTGTAGGAAATGGTGAAAATAGTATAATTGGTAAAGAGGTTCCAATTCAGGAACCTCTAGGTAATAATAGTAGTGAGGGTAGAGTGTTGGATATTAAAACTGCTGATTCTGGTTACGATTCAGCATCTACAAGCACAAGCGGTCAGTCAACTCCAGTCGATAATCAGGCTATATTGAGTGAATCAATAGATCCAGAAGTTCTTCAACTTATGGGTGATATGGTTGATTATGTTGTTAATGATGAACAAGCTGCTGAGCATGCAGCAATACAAATAAGTACACTTTATAATGAAGAATCAGAAGTGCTACATGCAGGCGCTGTTAACAATGGTGATTTAGGTGTTCGCATTGTTAATTTTCCTAATGGAGATGAGGCTGCTATTGAAGATATTGATGAGAATACGGGAGAGCCTATAAATTCAGCAATAAAAGTCAATACTAAGCAGCATAATAATTCTTGTGCTGGAGGTGTCACTACACAATCACCTATTAGTGAGGGTCAAGCGCCGGGGCCAGCACCAACGACTTTAACAGTTAACAAAGAAGCTGACCGGAAAAATGATACTCAAACAAATGTCGGCCAGTCTATTGATCCAAATAATACTGCACCACAAAGCACTAAATTTTATAATGCAGCTTCTTTATCGCTTCTGGTAGGTGGCTCGGGTTGTGTAGCACTTGCATTGGGCCTATATGTATTTGAAGTTTCTTTACTAGCAACAGGAATAGCAGCAGGAGTGGGTCTCTTTTGTTTGGCTTTAGCTGTGTATTGCTGTAAGCCTAAAACCTTAATTAAAGACGATAAAGTTGAAGAAGTTGTGCCTAAAGTTGCTATTAGTACTAAAGGATAAATATTGTAGTTTACCATTTAATAATTTGTTATAATTATGTCAATTATTGACAGATAAAGCCTTGGTAAGTTACGAAGAAATATTCTTAAATAAAATTAAAGATATAAAAAACGAAGGGCGTTATCGTGAGTTTACGCACTTTGCTTCATTACCTGGCAGACTTCCCTATATTATGGACTATGAAAGAAATAGAGAAGTCATCGTTTGGTGCAGTAATAATTATCTGGGAATGTCACAGAATGAAAATGTTACTGCTGCTATTCAAAATGCGCCTGTTGGTGCAGGAGGTACAAGGAATATATCTGGCACAACAAAAGAAATCGTTGAACTCGAAAAATCTTTAGCAGACCTTCATCAAAAAGAATCTGCTTTAACCTTTCCTTGTGGGTATTTGGCTAATCAGACTACACTTAGCACTTTGTCATCTGTTATTCCTGATGTAGTCATTTTTTCTGATGAAAAAAACCATTCCTCAATGATAGAAGGTATCAAAGCAGGAAGAAGACCAAAGTATATATTTAAACATAATGATGTTAGTCACTTGGAGCAGCTACTAAACTCCGTAGATAGAAAAACACCAAAAATAATAGCTCTTGAGTCTGTGTATTCAATGGATGGTGATGTAGCACCACTTAAAGAAATATGCGATCTTGCAGATCAGTACAATGCAATTACCTATTTGGATGAAGTACATGCAGTTGGTATGTATGGCCCACGTGGTGGTGGTATTGCAGAAAGAGAAAATTTAATGAACAGAGTAACAATTATTCAAGGAACGTTGTCAAAGGCTTTTGGGGTGATGGGTGGATATATAGCATCTTCAAAGAATTTGGTGGACGTAATTAGAAGCTCAGCTCCGGGATTTATCTTTACTACCGCTATGTCACCCGTCCTGGCAGCAGCAGCAAAAGCAAGCATTGAGCATTTAAAGTCTAGCAATGCTGAAAGAGAGAAACAAAAGCAAGTGGTAAAAAAGGTAAAAAACTCACTACAAAACGCAGGAATTAATTTTATTGCAACAGAAACTCACATAATTCCAATAATAATTGGTGATCCAGAGTTATCAAAAGAAGCGTCAAAATTATTGTTTGATGAATATGAAATTTATGTTCAACATATAAATTATCCAACCGTTCCAAGAGGAACTGAGCGTTTTCGCATTACCCCTACACCTTATCATACCGATGAAATGGTAGAACATTTAACGGAATCTCTAGTAAAAGTTTTCAAAAATTTGTCTATACCGCTGGCTTGCTTAAGCTTTTCATCTTCCAAGTATTAAAATTCTATAAACCGCATCGACTTTCCATAAAATTTACTAGCATATGTTGGCATGTTATGGTAAAATCGAATTATGTAATAACTATAATAGAGGTGTTGTTATGGTAGAGACTAGAGAAACTATGCAATTAAGCAATAAGCTATATAACGCAATAAAAGAAAATAACCTTCAAGAGGTTAAAGAATGCATTATAAAAGCAAAAAGTAAGGGGGTTATTAGAATTATTAATTTTAAAGATAGAAATGATAAATCACCTCTAGAAAGGGCTGTTAAAAATGAAAATTTGGAAATAGCGAGATTTTTAATTGAAAATGGTGCTGACATTAATATTCAAGGATTATCTTCGCCATCCACCTATATATTATGCAGTTAGAAATGGTTCTAAAGAAATGTTAGAGCTGCTAGTTAGCAATGGTGCTAAAGATTACTGGTAAGTTTACAAATGGTTATAATAACTATAGTCTTTTGGGGTGGGCTGTAAATGACGGTAATACGGAAAAAGCAAAAGTGTTGCTTAAGCACCGTACTAGTCAAAATGCAAAGATTATTGCAAATTCAAAAATTATTTTTTATAACAACAGAAAAGACGATACATTATTACACTTTGCTGTTGCAAAAAAGAATCCACAGATGGTGGACCTTCTTATAAAATATGGTGCAGAAGTTAATGCTCAAAATGAATGGGGTGACACTCCTCTACATGATGCTGTTACATACGAATATACAGATATAATAAAACTGCTATACCAGAATGGTGCCGATGTTGATAATATTAAAAATAACAAAGGGGAAACAGCTGCAGACCTTGCTCATGATTACTATCATGGCAAAACCGTAAAGGAAATTGCTGCAGAAGGGGCAGATGTTAGTTCAGATCATTCTGTACAGACAAAAGCTGTACCAAATTGTTCATTTAGATCTTCTTCTATCTTAAGTACAGTTAAAACTTCAACTTTTTCTGCACTCAATAGCTTATTTCGAAACACTCCTGCTTTGCCTTTCAATCGGCAGTTTACTACTTTAAGCGAAAGCACGTTCAGTGCTCTACAGGATAACTTTAACGGAATGGTTCAATTTGCTAGCTTAGTAGTGGGATATTTTACAGGAGTAAAATACTCAAGGCAAGTAGACAACTTGCCTCTAACTAAAAAAGAAATCCAAGAAAGAAAACTTGATGCTATAGAGAGGACATTCAAGGCAGCAATTGATAAGTTTGGCCCTAAAAGCTCATTAAGTAGTACAACAATATCTAAAGTAGCTAGAAATAATACCGTAACTATGAATTAGCAAAGAATGGAAAAGTGAGGAAAATCCCAATCAGCTTAAGCACAGGATTTTCTTGCTTTTCATCTTCAAAGTATTAAAAGTCTGTAAATCGCATATGTTTTGCATAAAATTTACTAGTATGTATTAATGTATTATGGTATAATCGGGTGATTACTATAATGGAGGCTTTTATGGTAGAAACTAGAGAAACTATAAAATGGTGGGAGCTACGCGACGCAGTACTAAGGAATGATCTTCAGGAGGTTAAAGACTGCATTGAAAAGGCAAAAAGTCAAGGTGTTCTTTCCAGGGTTATTGATGTTAAAGATGGAGATCTGGGATCACCTTTAGTATACGCAGTCAAAGGTGAAAACGTAGAGATAGCAAGAGTTTTAATTGAGAATGGTGCTAACATTAACTTACAGGGTTATCGTTATAAACCGCCTATATATTATGCAATTAGGGATGGCTCTAAAGAAATGGTGGAACTGCTGGCTAGCAAGGGTGCTAATATTAGTGGTACGTTTGGGCATGATAGCTATAGCCTTTTGGGTTTGGCTATATATTACGATAGTACGGAAAAAGCAGAAATTCTACTGAAACACGGCATTAACCCAAATGCATATATTGATGGCAAGAGATTCAACATAAAAGGCTATAAACCATTACACTTTGCTGCTGTAAGAGATAGTGTATCAATGGTGGATCTTCTCATAAAATATGGTGCAGAAATTAATGGTCAAGATAAAGAGGGTAACACTCCTATGCATTTGGCTATTGCATCCAGATGTACAGATGTAATAAAGCTGCTATACCGTAATGGTGCTGATGTTGACATTAAAAATAAAAGAAATAAAACAGCTGAATACCTTGCTTATCGTTATTATGACAGGACTGTATCAGAAATTGATATGGGGGTAGAATATGTTGTAGCAAGTGGTGCATCCAGACCTTCTTCTTCCATTTTTGCTGCGCTAGAGTATCCATTCAGGTGTATGGCTTAAGAAGCAATAGCCAGTAGGTTTTGAAAAGGATTTAACTTCTTTTGCCTCCAAGTCAAGTACAATGAAATTATCCTCTCAAGAAACATATTTCCCCGTTTCGATTGTGTAAAATATGAAACTTTTCGGTAAACAACGTAATGCCGAATCTGTCGCTCAGCATAGTTGTTTGTCAGTGGAATATTTTCTGGATCGTCCAAAAATTTCCACATCATCAGATCCGATTTCATGATATTTTTTGCTACTCGAGACGCTCCAATTGCCTCGGGTAAATTTGATATATTCTTTAAGTAATATCTCGTTCGCTTGCGTAATTTTCTTGCTCTTCTTATGAACCTTAATGTGTCTATTTCATCCTTTAACAGAGCTTTTTTCAATGCAAATAATTCAGTAGCAACATTCCTTAAATAATACCCCAAAACTTTCACTTCGCTATTCCAACTATGAGACAACCTTTCAAAATCTCTTGCTAAATGTGCCCAACAGACCTGCCTTTTCTTGCTGGAAAAGTAGTTGTAAGCTGCATATCTGTCGGTCACTACTAGGTTGTTATTCTTTCCAAATTTACTATTTTCCAGGACTTTCATCCCTCTTGACTCTGTCAATTTGATCACACTTCCTATTTTGCTCGCAAACATCCAGCACCAGCCCTGTTTACCTTTGTTGTAATGGCTAGTTTCATCGATATGTAAAATTTTGCTCTTGCTTACCTCTTCCTCAATTTGCTCATATGCTTCTTGGCATTTTTCTGCCACTCTAGCCTCGCTATTTGATACACTACCGACGCTGATATCCAGGTTGAAAATGTCCTTTATAATATTTGCCACTTCTTTTTTCGAATTCTTGTAAAATCCACTTAATGCTGCAATTACTGACTTAACTCTTGGACCAAATGTGTCCGCAGTTACTCCTTCTTGTAGCTTGCTACTTTTTCTTTTTCCACATCTTTTGCAACGTCCATGCTCTAGTTGATATTCAACTACATACGGCTTGATTTCCGGCAAATCGACCTTTTGATGAGTATACGGATCTTTTGATACCGCAATTTCTCCTCTGCACTCACACGTATTGGGCAGTTCTATTTTTACCATCTCATCTGCCTCCATTTTAGGGCGGTAACTGCCTTTATGTCCAACCTGTGCTCCTACTTTCCTGTCACTTTTTGGCTTATTTTCCCTCATCTTATATAATTCTTTGGAGCTTGGTATAGATGAATTTTTTGAACTTAAGCCAAGCCTTTCTTTTAACTCAGCGTTTTCGATCCTTAGCGCTTTATTTTCTGCTTTAAGCTCTTCTATTTTTGTTTCTAACTTTTCTATAGTCTGCTTAAACTTTCGCAAAATTCTAAAAGATCAACCATATTACCTCATAGCCACTCTAGTTTACCTTTTTAGCATTCCTTGTCTACTCTTTATTTTACCGCCCGGCTGAATGGATACAAATAAAAGTCTTAGCATTATTTGATAGTTTATTAGTAAATTTAGCTTAATTATAAATATAAGTTGAGGAAAATACAAGCTTATAATCTATCGCGACTCAACTACCCTACCGCAGTTCTGCTCTATCACACTTGCTACATTTAATATTCCAGCCTCATCGTAGTAGTTACCAATAACTTGTAGTGCAAGAGGTAGTCCTTCGTTTGAAAGTCCAACAGGAACGGACATTGCAGGCAGTCCTGCTAGACTTGCTGGTACGGTAAATACATCATTAATGCACATCATCAGTGGATCTGGTTTTTCGTTCAAGCCAAAAGCTTCCGTTGGAGCAGATGGTACAAGTATATAATCTATTTTTTCGAATGCTTTTACGAAATCATTCCTGATTAGCGCTCTAATACATTGCGCTTTTTCATAGTATTCATTGTAATGGCCTGAAGAAAGTGCATATGCGCCAATTAAAATTCTTCTCTTTACTTCTCTTCCAAAACCTTCTGCTCTTGTCAGTGAATACATTTCCTCAAGAGTATCAGCATCAACTCTAAATCCATAACGTACACCATCATAACGAGCAAGATTAGACGAAGTTTCAGCAGAGCAAATTAGGTAATAAACAGGTATGGCATATTTAGTGTGTGGCAGAGTAATATCTACAATTTCTGCTCCATTTTCTTTTAAATAGGAAGTAACTTTTTCCCAATGATGAACGATTTCATCTGAAGTGCCATCCATCCTGTATTCTTTTGGTATACCAATACGCTTGCCTTTAATATCACCATTTATCAGATTAGAAAATTTAGGTACAGGTCTTTCACTGGATGTTGAGTCTTTTTTGTCATAACCACAAATTGCTTCCAGAATTAGCGCTGAATCAGAAACAGAACGTGTAATAACTCCCGCTTGATCAAGAGAACTTGCAAATGCAATCATGCCATAGCGTGAACACCTGCCATAAGTTGGTTTGACTCCTACCACTCCACAATAAGCTGCCGGTTGACGCACAGATCCACCAGTGTCACTTCCAAGTGCTCCTGCACACAAAAATCCAGCAACTGATGCTGCAGAACCGCCGGATGAACCGCCAGGGACAACTTTTTCTCCATCGCTTTTACGCGTCCAAACATTTTCAACAGGGCCAAAATAACTATTTGTATTTGCAGAGCCCATAGCAAACTCGTCCATATTAAGCTTGCCGAGCATTGCTGCTCCACTCTTTAGGAGCAAATCATAAACTGTGGATTCATAAGTTGGAACAAAATTTTCCAGCATTCTTGAACACGCAGTTGTCTTTATTCCTTTTGTGCAAAATAAATCTTTAACACCAACTGGTATGCCCATGAGTGGCGAGATTCTATCTGTTTGTTTTGAAAAACACTCATCTGCAACTTTTGCAGCTTTTATTGCTACCTCTGGAGTTTTTGTTATAAATGCATTTAATTTTTCACTTTCAACTGCATCAATATGTGCTTTCACTAATTCAACTGCAGAAAAACTCTTTTTTTTGAGTCCATCATGCATTTGTGTAATACTTAACTTTCTTAATTCGTTCATTAATACTCAATTTTGGCAAGACACTTATTATAACGGAAGTACAGTAAAAGATCTATACATTTATCTGTAATGAAAGCTTTAGCTATTCACCTCATAATATTTTTCAACTAACTTATTTAGCAGTCTGATACCAAAGCCTACTGCTCCTTTTGGAGAAATGTCAGTGCCTTTTTCATGCCATGCGGAACCAGCAATGTCCAAATGTGCCCAACAAACATTGTTTACAAAACGCTGCAAAAATTGTGCAGCCGTTATGCTATCGCCACCTGAGCCTGCAGGAGCAATATTTTGCACATCAGCAATTGGCGAATCTATAATTTTATCATAAGCCTCATTCATAGGAAAACGCCATAATTTTTCATTTACTTCAATTCCTGCGTCAATTAAATTGTTTGCCAATTCATCATTGTTTGAAAAAAGACCAGCATATTCATTATTACCAAGTGCAACAACGATGGCACCAGTTAAAGTGGCAAGGTCTATTATGAATTTTGGCGAAAATCTATCTTGCGTATACCATAAAGCATCTGCGAGTATTAATCTGCCTTCTGCATCAGTGTTTAATACCTCTATTGTCTGTCCGGACATTGAAGTGACTACATCACTTGGCCTTTGCGCATTTCCATCTACTGCATTTTCTGCAAGTGCAACCACACCTATAGCGTTCACTTTTGCTTTTCTTCCTGCAAGAGCATGCATTACACCAACTACAGCAGCAGAACCTGCCATATCATACTTCATCGACTCCATACCGCGAGAAGGCTTGAGCGATATTCCGCCAGTATCAAACGTTATACCCTTACCAACAAAAGCAATCGGCTTCTCTTTTTTCTCTGTGCCATCCCACTTTATGATCACTAGTTTTGGCTCTTTACTACTACCTTGGGCAACTCCAAGCAGTGCTCCCATGTTTTCCTTTTCCATCTGCTTTTTATCTAGCACTTCAATTTCCAATCCTAACTTGGCTAGTTCATCTTTAATGCGATCAGCATAAGATTCTGGGTACAAAACATTAGGTGGTTCTGTTATTAAGGAGCGTGCAAAAAATATACCCTCTCCTTCCTGTCTTAAACATTCAAATAATTTTTCTGCATCACTCAACTGTTCATCCTTTGCCAGTACTGCGATTTCCTCTACTTCTACAATTTTTTCATCTTTTTTGGTTTTATATTTATCAAACTTAAAGCTACGTAAAAATGCGCCATATGCAATATTTGCTGAGTTGCCCTCTATTAAAATTGCTGCTTTCTTGATTTTGAGTCTGCTAAGCTCACAATATATTTTACCACCAATATTTAATTCCTTATTTTCATTCCACTCGTCTTTTTTGCCCAGTCCAACGACGATAATATTTTTTCCTTCTGGCGAAGTGATAGAGAAAAACTCACCGAAGCTTCCATTGAAATTACTGAATTGCTTTATGTTGTCTATAACTTGCTTTCCTTGCAAAATTCCATAATCACTTATAGATTTGTCGTCTTCAAAGAGGCCTGTGACAATTGTTTTAAAATCTGATGAAATTTTAGAAATTATTACCTTCATTATTTATAGCTCCGTATTTTATTTAGGGTAATGTTTACCAAATTGGCCAGAAAAATGCAAGTCTTATTTCTTACCAGAAAATTTATTATATCCACCTAAGGTAATATTAAACGTATAAGTTTTTATAGCTTGATCATTATAAGTAAAGGGCACTATGAGTAGGCTTGCAAATCCACTTTCAATAAGATTTGTAAGAGCAGGGTCAGTGCAATTTTTGCAATTATGATCAGAAAAAAACATTTGTGTCGTAAATTCTGGAAAATCTGGGTGCTGTACTAAAAAATTAATATGTGGCGCTCTATCATGACTTCTGCCAGGTGCTATTGTTATAAAATTGTAATAGCCAAGATTATTCACTACAAATCTCCCGGATCCAGTAAAGTTGGGATCAAACTTATTTTTACCAATATTTTCATCATGATGATTGAAACCACGTGAATTTGCATGCCATATGGAAACTACTGCGTGTTGTATGGGTAAACAATTTACATCAGTAATTCTGCCTACTATGTGTATTAGTTCTCCTGCAGCACTTTCTGGAGAGCCGGATTTTCTTCTTAAATTATTTGATGGATTAAAAGTTTTTGGCCTTGCATCAAGATCTTGTATCTCTGGAGTTTCGATGCAGTTTAGTAAAATAGGATCGGCTGCAAACAATGACAAACTGAACACGATTTGCATTAGGAATGCTAATAAGACCTTCATTTCATCTGTGATATTTTTCTGAAGTTATAGCAGCTTTTTTCTTTTCTTTACACAACTTTGTGCAGTATTCTGTCTAGTCTTAAAGCAATGGGCAGTCTAAAGTTAAATGGTAGCCAATCAACCTTTTCAAGTTTGAATGATAACCCAACCATACCCACACGCCCAATAATGTTTTCCATTGGTATAAAACCAATTTCAGGAAATCTGCTATCTAAGGAGTTGTTTCTGTTATCTCCCATAACGAAAAAATGGTCTTCAGGTACGTGATAAACTGGAGTGTCATATGAAAATTTATTAGGAGTATTATCTATTAAAATTTCATGTTTTTTATCGTTTGAAAGCGTTTCCATGTACTGAGGTATCTTGCGATTTGAGTCATGATCAAAGAAGTTCTTAATCAGCTTTCGTTCTATCTTTTTATCGTTTAGGTATAATTCTCCATCTATCATCTGCACCTTATCACCTGGCACACCTATTACTCGCTTTACAAATCGAATGTCTTTCCCTGTGGGCTTGAAAACTATTATGTCACCGCTTTTTGGTGGAGTATAAAAAATTCTACCAATGAAAATATTTGGAGAAAATGGCAAGGAGTGCTTGCTGTAACCGTATGAATATTTGTTGGCAAAAATGTAATCACCTTCAAGTAGAGTACTTTTCATCGAACCAGATGGTATATGAAATGGTTCAAATAAGAAACTGCGTATTGAGAGTGCAATGAGCAATAGAAAGAACAGTGAAGATAAAGATCTTCCTGTTCTTACGATCCAATTTTTGTTTGGCTTTGCCAATTTTTTCAACTTTATTCTCTTATAAACTTAAGCCTATTATACTAAATAAATTAAAAGATGGTAAATCATTATAAGTATTTGAGCTAAACTATACTTTAAAAGATCAACACTACTATATTACATTGTGTTAAAGTGGTGTCATTACAGTATTGGGTGCTTGAATGACACCAGAAAAGCTCTTTAAAATCAAGACACCGTATGAGCAGGAGCCTGGTGCTGCTGGGTGTATCAACGTTTGTCACATTTGTTAATGGTGTTACTATTTCAGAGCTTTGTTGCGGTTTTTCTTGTTTCACTTGTGATTTTAAAGCTTCATAAAAATTCTTTGCTTCATATTGCTTTCCTACTTTTACAGTGTTTGCTTTTAACTGCTCATCGGTAATATCATGACCCTCAATACGCTCTACAGAACCATTATCATGAATATTAATTTTAATTTTACATTCTTGTCCACCAACATACCATGTGAGAGCCATTTGGTATGAGCCATTAGCTACTTCATAAATTTTTGTTCCATCTTTATCAATTCCACAACGTATCCCCCTTACTTTATCAGACAACATAAATGTGACTGACCTTACATCGTATTTTTTGCATGCACCGCCACTCAGCATGTTGCCATATTGAATGCTTTTTTATTGTCATCCAGCATGATTCTTACTGATGGTGTAACGACGTTATTTCTCCCGGGGAGTTTTGCTTCTTTGAGTCTTATAGATTTTACAGTATTTTCACCTATACTTTGAGATATCTCTGTTTTAACTTCCTCAGCAACTTTGCCTACAATATCATTGCCGTTATATTTATGCTCACCACGGGCAGTAAATATATTTGCTCCATTATCATCCTTACTAACTTCACGTTTTGTTTCTTTTTTATTAGTAGTGTTAGTATTAGGATTGCTTTGTTCCGTGAAGAATTTACGCCACTCTTCTTCACTATTAATAGTCACAGGTTCGCGTTTTGGTATTTCACCTGTAACGCTTGAAGTTGTAGATGTTAAGCTTAGATCAGGAGAAGTTCCAATTAAAGATACAGTTTCAGCGCTTTTTAGCATATAAGCCTCCATTATTGCTAAATGAGAATATTATCAAACTAGAATATAGATAAATTATTTTCTTTCAAGCAATTTTTCAACGTTACTCAACATAAATTAATAAGGAGAGAGAAATGCTTTAAATTGTGGGATATAGAAATGAAAATGCCTTAACAGTTGCAGTTCATTCTTATCGATGATAAAACATTAGAAGTTAGTATATATTGAATATTATGACTGGTCTGCTACTTGCTGTACTATTATTTTTTTATGGTGGTGATGTGCTTGCAAAACAAGAGCCACGTTCAATAGCTGCAAATGATCATATAAAAGTGATAAATTACAATCCGCAGGCTGTGCATAAGTATACAGGCTTTTATGGTTATCAATCTAGCATATTGTTCGAGCCCGGAGAAGTGATACAAAATCTTTCAATGGGTGATTCAACTGGTTGGCAACTTACGCCTCAGGGCAATAGGTTATTTATCAAGCCTATAGATGATATTGCCGATACTAATGCAACCATAATCACTAATAAAAGAGTTTATTATTTTGAATTTCACGCTGAGGAAGCAAATGGATTGGATGATCCAAGGTTAGCATATGAAGTGAGATTTCTCTATCCACTGTTTAATAGTGATGAGGTTTATACAACTAATAATGGTGACATCCTTGAACAGATGAGCCATACCATAGTTCCAGATATAAGTGACATTGAAGTTATAAAAAAAGGATTAAATTTTAACTACTCTGTTTCACATGTTCATGGTAGTCAGTCAATAGTGCCAATTAAGGTTTTTGATGATGGAAAATTTACCTATCTGCAGTTTGATAGAATTAATTCTGATTTTCCAGCAGTTTTTATGGTTGATTCTAAAGGATATGAATCTTTAATAAATTTCCGTACAGTAGATGATTATCTTATTATTGAAAGAGTAGGTTCAGTGTTTACTTTAAGGAACGGATCAAGTACGGTATGTTTATTTAACGAGAAAATACCTTTTGGTAGAAATTAGCTGTTCCTCTTACCAATCAGAGTGATAAATATCTGATCTATATCAAAACTCATCTTAGGGTGCCAAATAGGGCCATCTAGATGCATATCAATGTAGAGCGGATTGCTATGGCCCATAGGGATAAAAAAGAACCTAAACACAGAAATTAAAGAAAAGTCAGATAGAGTAAAGTTAGAAGAGGCTGATCCTGAAGCTTGATCAATTCCAAATTGCAAACTAGTAGAGACTATACCATTGCTAATGTTTGCTTTTCCGCTAGCACTGTTAAAAAGCGTGCTGCCATTATATATGTCAGTATTAGCAAGTGTGGAAATTTCAGATTTATTTTTGCTGCTTAATAAATTAGTGATAAATGAGTTAAAGTTCACGTTAGTGAATACCACTCCTTGTGCTTGCAAATTAATCTCTCCTGATGAACTATTAGCCCAATCTCGAAAGCTCTTTCCTTGGGCTTTAATCTCACCATTTAAACTCACCTGCCCATTTATATCTTTGATATTTAAAACTTTACTAATTCTTTTAGCATCTAAATTTAAAATAGAAAATTTTGTATAAATTGAATCTGGTTTTAGATAACCCTGAAAAAATACTTGTCCTTGATCTAGCGTATAATTTATCTGTCTGAAAGTAATAGTGTTATTTCTCATCACTGCATCCAAATTGAAATCCTTTAAAACATCCTGCTCAGTGGTAAATTTTTCTGCACTTATTTGCACATTTGCGTCGAAATCTTCTTTATCATCCAATAAGTTAAATTGTTCTACTGACCACTGCATTTGATTTATTTCATTTCTTGAGTCTTTTTTTACGTTTACTAAATTTGGCAATCTAAAGATTTTTCCATTGAATTTGTTGCCTGCAAGATTCACATCCAGTAGAGGTTTTGCATATTTTTGATCGACTAATACTTGTGCATTACCGGTAATATCAAAATCTTTTCCTGATAATTTGACTTTATCTGTAGCTAGCTTTCCTTTTTCTACTGTGAATAAAAAGCCTAAATTTTCTATTTTAGTATCATTTAACGTAAAGTTATCAATATTAGTTTTTATGTTTACATCATATATAAAATTTTTAAGCCACTCCACTTTAGATAAGCTGCTCAATAGTGAATACTCGTATTTATCTATATTGAGATTGTTTATATTAAATTCACCATCAATTATATTACGTTTTTTTGTGTGATTTATCTTCAGTGCTCCCTCCAAAAACTCTGTACCATTTATTAATCTAATCCCTGAAATAGTGAAGATTCTTGGTGCGAGGTGTATTTTAGAGTGTAGTGTGAATTGACTTTTTTTATTCTCTTTTATATTGATAGAGGGAAAGAAGCACGAGATAAACGATCCAAAATCATTCCCTTCTACTGATAAGTGACCATTAAACTCGGATAATGAGTTGTTATTTGATACATTTCCTGACAAGTAAGATACATTATTGACTCCAAGAAATTTGAGACGAGTATCAACTTTCACTTCACCATCAGTGAATTTTAGCTTAGCATGAAAATCATCCAGCGTTTTATACTGATATTGAATGTCGGAAGCCTTTATATCAAAGTTTAAACTTAGATCTTTTGGTATAGCTTCTCTAAAGCACTCAAGAAGTTCTTTTATATCCGCACCACTTTGTGAACTATTTTGCATAGAGCCTAAGTCAACTCTGCTAAAGTTAATATTTACATTAGTATTATTATTTTTTCGATCATTCTGTATTTCACCACTTGCCTGCATGCTATCAGAACTGATCATTAAATCAGCTAAGGTAAATTCATTTTCATTTATACTTACGTTAGATGATATTCTAATATTCCCGCTTGGAGTAATATATGAAAGGAAGTTGAGATTGAAGATTTTTGCCATATCACTAATGACATTTGAATCATTTTCAATTGCAATTGTCAGATTGCCCTGTAGTCCTTCTTGATCTCCATAGCCTGTAAAGAGCAGGTTTATAAAATCAGATTCAACACGCACAGTGCTTTTTGAGATATAGACTTTTCCATCAAAATCATAGCTGTTAATTTCGCCAAAAAAGTGCTTATTTCTCCTTATAACAATCTCTTTTATATTAACTACATTCGCAGAATCATATTGCAGTTGGCTGTCTTTTACTATTATGTCAACTATATCGCTGTTAGCCTTTGCACGCATAATATTAAGCAAATTTGCTTTATTGCTTTTCATGCCAAGTAAGGTGATCGATTTTGCCTTTAATGAAAATGAGAATAGCGATAGAAGTGAAGGCCTGATTTCAATTCTGTCAGCGCTTATCAAGTCTGATAACTTTTGTTCTTTATCTTCGCTATATTGTATGTAAACGTTGTGTACAGTGAGCTTTGGAGTAATCAATGAAACTTCAATATTTCCTCCAATATGTACTTTAGCATCATAAGTTTTTTCAAGTTCCTGTATGATTCTTTCCTTATAATTATTCCAATCCTTAAAAGATACAATAATCTGCAGAAGAATTAATACTAAAGAGATTGATAGTGTTGCATATATAGAAAGTCTCATAGTTTACACATGTTTCAGGCTATCCAAATTCCCTCTAAAGATTAAATAAAGAGTACCAAAATAAATAATAACACTCAAAACTATTAAAGTTGTTAAACGTATTACTGCCTTGTCAAAGAGCAGTGCTTCTGGTCGAAAATAAAGGACTATAGACATTACTATCGTAGCTATAAGGATTTTTACGATGTAAAGCAATAGTGCTTTACTTACTCTGTACATTTTATTTGTTGTTAAATAATTAATCAATAAAGCAGAATTTATCCAGGTTGAAATAGAGGTTGCAATGGCAATTCCAGTATGTTGGTATCTGTTCATTAACAATAGGTTCAATACAATATTAATTCCAAGACAGATTAGCGAAAATATAGTTGGTATTTTTAAATTTCCTTTAGCGAAAAACGTAGGTAGCAATACTTTATTGACGATAAACGCAGGTAAAGAAAGAGAAAACGCCATCAACGCAGGGGTGGTTTGCTGTATTGCATGCTGATCAAATGCACCATATGCAAAAAGTGTACGCAAAATAAGATCTGGAATGATAAGAAATGCAGCAGTTATTGGCAGAATTAGCATCAATCCTATATTAAGAGCTCTGTTCTGTATTTTCGTTATGCTTTCAGTATCGTCTGCTTGCTTTGAAATTAAAGGAAGAAGCACTGTACCAATTGCTACACCAACAACTCCCTGTGGTAGTTGATTAAGTCTATCGGCGTAATATATATAAGACACTGCACTTGGTATGAAACTTGCCATGATTGTGTCAATCCATACGCTTATTTGTGTTACACAATTGTTGAGAATTGCAGGTATTACACGTTTAAAAAACAATTTTGCCTCATTAGTTAGCTTCAGGCTAAAAGAAAAAGCTGCCTTGAGCTTATATGCACCAAAGAGCATTACCAACAACTGCAAAGCTCCTCCAATAACAACACCTATAGAAAGATTGTGTGCTGGAGTTTCTATGTAAGGCAGAAATAGACTGGTGATTATACATAAATTTAGAGCAATTGGTGCAATAGCTGTTGAAGCAAAATGCTCCTTTACTTGAAGCATTCCCCCAATAAGTGATGCAATTGACACTAAGATTACATAAGGCAGCATAATCCTTGATAGTACAATTGTCAGAACGATCTTACTCTGATCAAAGCCAGGAGCAAAGATTTTGACTACGTAAGGAAAAAGAAATTGTGTAATAAAACAGAAAATCACGAGGAAAATAAATGTAAACGATATTACACTACTTGCAAAATCAAATGCTCTTTTTTCATCATGCGACTCTGCTGAATATAATGGTATAAAGGAGGTGGTAAATGCCCCTTCAGCAAAAAATGCACGAAACAGATTGGCAAAACGAAATGAGGAAAAAAATACATCTGCAAGGGAAGTTGCGCCAATTGTCGTAGCTATCAACATATCCCTTATTAGCCCTAAAATTCTTGAAATGCCTGTAAAAAAACTAAACGTGAAGATACTTTTAAACACTTTACTATTATGTGGACTGTTGTTAATATTACTAAAAAATAAGCAATACAGACAGATAAAATATGCGGCTTTTTCTAATATATCATTGCCGTAGCTTACATTTATTAATATAATATTATAATAAGTCAATACTACCTAACTTATGCTAGATTCTACGCTAATTTTTGCAGCTATTTCAGTATTTTCCATTTTGACGTTGTCATTCCTTCTTATAAGAAAAGCGTTTGGCTCAGCAAATAAGAAGATAATAAAGTCTTTTAGGAAAATTGTTGAACAAATAAATGTATTAGAGCCAGATATGCAGGCTTTATCTGATCAAGAGCTATCCAGTAAAACTGAAGAATTTAAACAAGAATTAAAAAATGGAAAGACATTAAATAATCTTCTTGTGCCTGCATTTGCGGTTGTACGTGAAGCATCAAGGCGTTTCTTAAACATGAGGCACTTTGATGTTCAACTAATCGGTGGAATGGTGCTTCATAATGGCATGATACCAGAAATGAAAACAGGGGAGGGAAAAACGCTTGTTGCAACTTTAGCTGCATACCTAAACTCCCTGGAAGGCAAGGGAGTTCACGTTGTAACTGTAAATGATTATCTCGCAAAGCGTGATACGGAATGGATGAGTAAATTGTACAACTCTCTTGGAGTTTCTGTTGCATTTATTACGAATAGCTTGACAGATGAACAGAGGAAAGAAGCCTATAGTGCCGATATTGTCTATTCTACAAACAATGAGCTGGCTTTCGATTATTTGCGAGACAATATGAAATTCTCCAAAGGCGACATGGTACAACGAGGTTTTAATTATGCCATAGTAGATGAAGTAGATTCCATATTAATTGATGAGGCGCGTACCCCACTAATCATTTCCGGTCAGGTTGAAGACAATAATCAGATATATAAGCGTATAAATAGAATAGTCGTTAAGTTAACTGACTTGGACTATGAAGTGGATGAAAAAGGTAGAACGGTTTCTTTGACTGAAGATGGTATTTCACATGTGGAAGAGTTATTGAAAGCACATAATTTCATTACGGAAAATTCTTCGCTTTATGATACCAATAACATGATAATGACTCACTATATAGACCAGGCATTGCGTGCGCATAAGCTGTTTACTGCCGATAAGGATTATATAGTTAAAGGTGGTAAGGTAATAATTATCGATGAGTTTACTGGCCGTATGATGGAGGGTAGAAGATATTCTGATGGTCTTCACCAAGCACTTGAGGCTAAAGAGAATCTTGAAATTCAGCATGAAAACCAAACTTTAGCTTCTGTGACATTTCAAAATTATTTCCGTATGTACAGCAAGCTTTCTGGAATGACTGGAACAGCAGCAACAGAGGCAGAAGAGTTTCGTGATATATATAGACTTAATGTGGTGAAAGTTCCAACCAATGTGCCTGTAAAAAGGATAGATATTGATGATGAAATTTATGGCACGGAGAAAGAAAAATATCATGCTGTATTAAAGTTTATAGAAGAGTGTCATAAACGTCAGCAACCAGTGCTTGTTGGCACAGTTAGCATTGAAAATTCAGAAAAGCTTTCTGCGCTTTTGCATAGTCACTCTCTAAAACACTCGGTGTTAAACGCTCGTTATCATGAGCAAGAAGCATACATAATAGCGCAAGCTGGGGTACCAGGCGGCATTACCATAGCAACAAATATGGCAGGTCGTGGAACTGATATTCAGCTTGGAGGAAATGCTGAGATGATTGCAAAGGTAGAGCTGAAAAAGATAAGAAATGATGACGAGAGAGAGAAAAAATACCAAGAAATAGTTGAAAGAGTGAAAAAAGACAAGGAAATAGCCATTGAAGCTGGTGGTTTATGTGTAGTTGGGACAGAAAGGCATGAAAGTAGGCGAATAGATGATCAACTGCGCGGGCGTTCTGGGCGTCAAGGTGATCCTGGGCTTTCTAAGTTCTTTTTATCGCTTGAAGATGATTTAATGAGAATATTTGGTTCAGACAGAATGAGAAGCTTTATGCAAAGAATCGGGCTGAAGAATAATGAGGCTATTCACCATCCGTGGATAAATAAGGCGCTTGAAAAAGCGCAAAAGAAAGTTGAGGCGAGAAACTATGATGTGCGTAAGTCTTTGCTGAAATTTGATGATGTAATTAATAATCAGCGTCAGGTAATTTTTGAACAAAGAAATCATATTATAGGTGATGAAATTAATGACTTATCTGAAATATATAGCGAAATAAATGAAATAATTTTAGAGGACATAGTTCAAAGTAATTATTATGAAGATTATATTGAGGATATAATAAAAGAATTTCATACAAGGTATGGAATAACACTTGATAAAGATACACTAACGAAATTTTTAAATAAGCAAGAAGCTTTTGAGTATATAAACAACAAGGTACAGGAATTTTTTGTTGAAAAAGAAAAATATTTTAATAGTGGGCAGACTACGGACCTGTGGAGTACGATAGTAAGACAAGTGATGATTATGACACTTGATCATTTATGGCGAGAGCATCTTTCAGTTTTAGAGAGTCTAAGACAGAGCATAAGCTTACGTGCTATGGGACAGAAAGATCCACTGAATGAATTTAAGCGTGAAGCTTTCTTGATGTTTGAGTCAATGCTTGAAAAATGGAAGGAGCTTACTATTCATCGTCTGGTGCATTTTAAATTAGCAGATGATCAAATACACCATAACAGCTCTCCCAAGGTATCAAGAAACGATAAATGCCCTTGTAACTCAGGAAAAAAATACAAACATTGCCACGGTGCAGTAACTGCAGTAAATTAGCTAAGTTTAGTATCCATTCAGGTATATGGCTTAAGAAGCAATAGCCAGTAGGTTTTGAAAAGGATTTAACTTCTTTTGCCTCCAAGTCAAGTACAATGAAATTATCCTCTCAAGAAACATATTTCCCCGTTTCGATTGTGTAAAATATGAAACTTTTCGGTAAACAACGTAATGCCGAATCTGTCGCTCAGCATAGTTGTTTGTCAGTGGAATATTTTCTGGATCGTCCAAAAATTTCCACATCATCAGATCCGATTTCATGATATTTTTTGCTACTCGAGACGCTCCAATTGCCTCGGGTAAATTTGATATATTCTTTAAGTAATATCTCGTTCGCTTGCGTAATTTTCTTGCTCTTCTTATGAACCTTAATGTGTCTATTTCATCCTTTAACAGAGCTTTTTTCAATGCAAATAATTCAGTAGCAACATTCCTTAAATAATACCCCAAAACTTTCACTTCGCTATTCCAACTATGAGACAACCTTTCAAAATCTCTTGCTAAATGTGCCCAACAGACCTGCCTTTTCTTGCTGGAAAAGTAGTTGTAAGCTGCATATCTGTCGGTCACTACTAGGTTGTTATTCTTTCCAAATTTACTATTTTCCAGGACTTTCATCCCTCTTGACTCTGTCAATTTGATCACACTTCCTATTTTGCTCGCAAACATCCAGCACCAGCCCTGTTTACCTTTGTTGTAATGGCTAGTTTCATCGATATGTAAAATTTTGCTCTTGCTTACCTCTTCCTCAATTTGCTCATATGCTTCTTGGCATTTTTCTGCCACTCTAGCCTCGCTATTTGATACACTACCGACGCTGATATCCAGGTTGAAAATGTCCTTTATAATATTTGCCACTTCTTTTTTCGAATTCTTGTAAAATCCACTTAATGCTGTAATTACTGACTTAACTCTTGGACCAAATGTGTCCGCAGTTACTCCTTCTTGTAGCTTGCTACTTTTTCTTTTTCCACATCTTTTGCAACGTCCATGCTCTAGTTGATATTCAACTACATACGGCTTGATTTCCGGCAAATCGACCTTTTGATGAGTATACGGATCTTTTGATACCGCAATTTCTCCTCTGCACTCACACGTATTGGGCAGTTCTATTTTTACCATCTCATCTGCCTCCATTTTAGGGCGGTAACTGCCTTTATGTCCAACCTGTGCTCCTACTTTCCTGTCACTTTTTGGCTTATTTTCCCTCATCTTATATAATTCTTTGGAGCTTGGTATAGATGAATTTTTTGAACTTAAGCCAAGCCTTTCTTTTAACTCAGCGTTTTCGATCCTTAGCGCTTTATTTTCTGCTTTAAGCTCTTCTATTTTTGTTTCTAACTTTTCTATAGTCTGCTTAAACTTTTGCAAAATTCTAAAAGATCAACCATATTACCTCACAGCCACTCTAGTTTACCTTTTTAGCATTCCTTGTCTACTCTTTATTTTACCGCCCGGCTGAATGGATACTTCATATTTTACACAATCGAAACGGGGAAATATGTTTCTTGAGAGGATAATTTCATTGTACTTGACTTGGAGGTAAAAGAAGTTAAATCCTTTTCAAAACCTACTGGCTATTGCTTCTTAAGCCATACCCCTGAATGGATACCTAAGTTTATGCATATGACTTACTATCTTTTCAGCTACATCTTTCACACCCATATTTGAATTTTCTATTTCAATAGCACCAGGTGGTATAAATAAGTCCTTATTTCTAAATTTTTCTACAACGTTTTTTATCTTTCTATTTTCCTTTTGCATTTTCAATTCAATACGCTTTTGTAGTGTAGGTAAATTGCACTTAAGTATCACAGGAAGAAGCTTGGCGTTCATTTTTTCACCAAGCCTTACTATTGAGTTGTATATACCTGTACTATAGTCATTATTTTTTATTAACTCATTAGTAAAGATGTAATTTTTTGAATCAATTGGGTAGGCTTCTATTACTTGAAGCATAACCTGCACAATATTATATAACCTATCTTGAGTTTCCTTAGAATGCTCAAAAGCCTCATCGTATATAGAACAAGTTCTAACATTACTGGATAGGTCGCTACTTACAATTAATCCATCTATTGCGTTTGATAACTCAATTGCTGTGGAAAGTTTACCACTTCCTGAAAAACCTATTATGTATATGAAAAATCCTGTTAGCTTTTTATTTGTATTAATATGTAACATATTATTTTCACTATTAAAATTTACATTTATAATAACATAAAACTTAAGCTTTAAAACATCTGAAATATTATATAGAAAATTATTTTTATAATTAATATATTATGGAATATAAAAATAGATAAATCTTTTCCTTTTAACTTGATCATATAATCAAGTCATAGTATGATAAAAGGACTACGTAGGTGTCATTTCAGCGCGTGATGCTAGAATGGCTTTGTTGCATCGCTCTTTGGATAGGAGGCAATGCATAATAAATTCATGAAGCTATCTCAAATTTAGCCATGCCTATTTCAGTAAATTTGTTCAGCAAATAACACTTGAGTAGCATTTCTTTCTCACGGTTAATCTCAGATTTGTTCCTAAAACTAAACCCAAATGTTTGCTTCAGTCGCGAGAAAAAACTTTCTATATAAGAAGGTGTCTGCAAAGTATGTAGAAAAGTAGAAAAAAGGACAATTATGTGATACAAGGATAACTTTAACATGTATCCAAGTGACATAAAAGACAGTGAATGGGAAATTTTAAAGCCATATTTTGAGCCAAAAAAGACAGGTAGACCAAGAAAACACGATATTAGAACAATTATTAATGCAATAAGGTACGTAATGAGAACAGGCTGCCAATGGAGACAATTACCTAAGGATTTCCCACCATGGAAGACAATTTACAGTTGGAACACACGACTAAAAAACACTGGAAAATGGCAAGAAATACACGATATTTTAGTAAAAAAAGTAAGGGAGGTAGTTGGTAAAAGAGCCACACCATCAGTTGGAATAATTGACAGCCAATCAGTAAAAACGACTCAAAAAGGGGGGCCAGAGGTTACGATGCTGGCAAGAAAATAAAAGGTCGAAAACGGCATATTATTGTAGACACGCTAGGACTCGTGATTACGGCAGATGTACACAGTGCAAGCATCCAAGACCGCGAGGGAGCTTTAGATCTTCTGGTAAAAGCAAAACAAAAAATACCAACATTACAGAGGTTTTTTGCTGATCAAGGATACACAGGTAACCTTAAAAACAGATGCTTAATAAAAACAGGATGTTTATTTACAATAGCAAAAAAAGCTCCTAATATTGCGGGATTTGAGGTTATACCGAAGCGTTGGATTGTTGAAAGAACTTTTGCTTGGCTTTCCAATTTTAGGCGTATGAGTAAGGATTATGAGCATTCTCCTCAAACTTCGGAAACCAATATTTTCTTTAATATGACTACTATTATGCTTACTAAATTAGCTAATTCTTGAGTTTGCAGACACCTTCTAAGATCTCTTCCCATAATTTATCTCTTTTTTCCACTTCTTCATACCATCTTCACCATATGACTTTATGAGCTTGATTGTAGAATTTCTCTCAGCCATATAATCCAGCTTTGGATGCTCCACTGCATTGTTTTGCAGAGGAATTTTTGTCTTTATGCCAAGCTCATTGCACAATTTGTATAACTTCTTTCGATTATATGCTCTGTCTGCATATAGTGTGCTTATATTGTATTTAGCATTAGCCCTTGCAATAAGATCACAGGCTCCATAGTGGTCAGAATAAACTCCACTACTGTATTTTGCAGCTATGACTTTTTTGCTACCTATCTCCAGCATTACATGCAATTTTCTTGTTTGCTTATAGCCACGGTACTTTCTATCTGTACCGTTTGCCTTACTATGGCCTGGAATATTATTGTAGATGCTTATTCCAGTGCTATCTATGGCGATCTCAATATTTTCCATACTGTTTTTATCATGTCTTCGATCATTAATTTTTAAGTTAAGCTTTTTGAATCTTCTGGAAGCCTGGGAATAGCTGATAACTTGCAAATTTTTTCCTATTTGCTCAAGGTATCCCGCTATAAACCCCACCGTTTGTCTTAGGCCTATTCTAAACAAATAAGTTATTATGTGAATTAGAATTACGACTTTATCACTATAAATATTGTTGCTACCGGCCATTTTGGGACTTTTTTCGTACCAATTTTCTATGGCATCGTTGACGTAATAAAAAATATTTCCTCTTTCTTGGAGAAATTTGTTATATTCGTAGCAGTTACTGACTTTCATTTTGACTGGCATATTTTTCCTTTGTCGGTTAAATGGTATCCATTCAGGTGTATGGCTTAAGAAGCAATAGCCAGTAGGTTTTGAAAAGGATTTAACTTCTTTTGCCTCCAAGTCAAGTACAATGAAATTATCCTCTCAAGAAACATATTTCCCCGTTTCGATTGTGTAAAATATGAAACTTTTCGGTAAACAACGTAATGCCGAATCTGTTGCTCAGCATAGTTGTTTGTCAGTGGAATATTTTCTGGATCGTCCAAAAATTTCCACATCATCAGATCCGATTTCATGATATTTTTTGCTACTCGAGACGCTCCAATTGCCTCGGGTAAATTTGATATATTCTTTAAGTAATATCTCGTTCGCTTGCGTAATTTTCTTGCTCTTCTTATGAACCTTAATGTGTCTATTTCATCCTTTAACAGAGCTTTTTTCAATGCAAATAATTCAGTAGCAACATTCCTTAAATAATACCCCAAAACTTTCACTTCGCTATTCCAACTATGAGACAACCTTTCAAAATCTCTTGCTAAATGTGCCCAACAGACCTGCCTTTTCTTGCTGGAAAAGTAGTTGTAAGCTGCATATCTGTCGGTCACTACTAGGTTGTTATTCTTTCCAAATTTACTATTTTCCAGGACTTTCATCCCTCTTGACTCTGTCAATTTGATCACACTTCCTATTTTGCTCGCAAACATCCAGCACCAGCCCTGTTTACCTTTGTTGTAATGGCTAGTTTCATCGATATGTAAAATTTTGCTCTTGCTTACCTCTTCCTCAATTTGCTCATATGCTTCTTGGCATTTTTCTGCCACTCTAGCCTCGCTATTTGATACACTACCGACGCTGATATCCAGGTTGAAAATGTCCTTTATAATATTTGCCACTTCTTTTTTCGAATTCTTGTAAAATCCACTTAATGCTGCAATTACTGACTTAACTCTTGGACCAAATGTGTCCGCAGTTACTCCTTCTTGTAGCTTGCTACTTTTTCTTTTTCCACATCTTTTGCAACGTCCATGCTCTAGTTGATATTCAACTACATACG
This sequence comes from Wolbachia endosymbiont of Ctenocephalides felis wCfeT, assembly GCF_012277295.1. Classification (NCBI taxonomy): domain Bacteria; kingdom Pseudomonadati; phylum Pseudomonadota; class Alphaproteobacteria; order Rickettsiales; family Anaplasmataceae; genus Wolbachia; species Wolbachia endosymbiont of Ctenocephalides felis. The sequence goes on along the minus strand of NZ_CP051156.1, from coordinate 158,200 downwards.
GCTTGATTTCCGGCAAATCGACCTTTTGATGAGTATACGGATCTTTTGATACCGCAATTTCTCCTCCGCACTCACACGTATTGGGCAGTTCTATTTTTACCATCTCATCTGCCTCCATTTTAGGGCGGTAACTGCCTTTATGTCCAACCTGTGCTCCTACTTTCCTGTCACTTTTTGGCTTATTTTCCCTCATCTTATATAATTCTTTGGAGCTTGGTATAGATGAATTTTTTGAACTTAAGCCAAGCCTTTCTTTTAACTCAGCGTTTTCGATCCTTAGCGCTTTATTTTCTGCTTTAAGCTCTTCTATTTTTGTTTCTAACTTTTCTATAGTCTGCTTAAACTTTCGCAAAATTCTAAAAGATCAACCATATTACCTCACAGCCACTCTAGTTTACCTTTTTAGCATTCCTTGTCTACTCTTTATTTTACCGCCCGGCTGAATGGATACGGTTAAATGCCTGTTTATAATGAATTTTGTCAGTAACTGCCAGTTCTTTTTACTTTAGCTATGCAACAAAGCCTGTCCAGCCATCCTTATTTGTAGCATTAATATCAGCACCATCATCTAGTGCCTGCTTTACATCATCTAAATTCCCCCACCTATTGTAGCAAATAACCTTCTGTTTGCTTTTTCTAGCAAGATATTGTTTATTGCTTTGTTAATTCTTCCTTTTTCCTCTTCCTCTAATGTCCCAAAACGCTTATTAAAAAGCCCCAATAATACCTCTCCTATTTCTTGTTTTAAACGCTCGTTTGGTACAACGTCTCTTTTTACAGGCTTTTTAGTAAGTGGATTTTATCTGGTCTCTTTTCAAGTGTTCTTCAATGTCAGACTTCTCAAATGCCTGTTGTGATGATTTTGATCCATCCACATCCTCCAAATTGACAGGGTCTAGCAAAAGAGACCTTGTTATCGGACAGATAAAATTATTTTGTAAGAAAAATTCATAGTTTTCGTCACATATCTTTTCGACATGTTCACATATTAGACGTTCATCATCCGTCAATCGATTTTCATCATCATGGTAGTCTTTAAGAATGCCGTGTAAAACATCACCTCGCAAATTTCCTGGCATAATTTTATCTCTATAAATTAGTAAATATATTAACAAGTATACGTACTAATCGTTGAATTTGCAAGTATTTTGCATGTTATATTAATTACAATATATAATATTTAAGTAGAAAATGGACAGTATGCAAAGGACAGCTATTTGGTTTTATATCTTGTTCAAGAAGTTCCAAATAAGGCTCAAATCTATAAAGCTTATTACGTTTTTTATTATCGTCATCTTCCACCAATATTCTAGCTTCAATAAATTGTAGAATAAGATTATTTACTGTATTATATGCTTTATTTAGTTTTTTGCTTAACTCCTTAATATTTATGATTGGAAGTTGAAAAAGTATGTTTAATGCCTGCAGAGCTGTTTCACGGATGTTGGAGAAATGTTGGCTTACTTGTATCGTATTAATTAAATCCCTTTCTAATTTTTCAATATTTTTAGCTCTACAGTAGGCGTCAAAGCAGCTATCTTTTATTGCATTTAAGTAATATTCGATCCATCCTTCAAAATCACCATGAGTTCTTACCCTATCTAAATATCTGTAGTAATCAAAGTGATTCTTTTTAAAATAATAAGATGGATAAAGTATTGGAGTTGACAATAAACCGTAATGAATTAACAGTATAACAATCAGAAGCCTTCCTATCCTTCCATTACCATCTATAAACGGGTGAATAATTTCAAATTGTACGTGCACTAGTCCTGCCTTTATAAGTGAAGGCAATTCGTTGTGAGTTTTAATGTAGTCTTCTAAGTTACTCATTAGATTGATCACTTCTGATGCAGGGGCAGCAATTAGATCGCCAACACGCACAGAATCTACACGGTATTCACCACTACTTTCATCAAGACGCATTAGTTCTTTGTTAGCAGCTAAAATGGTTTGTGATATAGTTGAATTTTTTATCGAATTTAACGCTATATTAAGAGCTTTGGTATAACTTATCACTAATTGTGTTTGCTTGCTCGGTCTTGTCAACGATATTTCTTGAGTAAAAACATCAAGTAGTGTTGTGTGTATACCTTCAATAGCTGAAGAAAGTAGTGCTTCTTTTATTATGTAAGCTTTGACAAACCTTTCTACATTTGGTAAACGCTCAGCCATCTCATTTAACTGGCCAAGTTTTATCATAGCTTCTCCATGAAGAATAGCAATGTTATTACTAAAACTAAGGGGAGGATCTTTTGGTGGCAATGGATATGGAACAAAGTGTGCTAGTTTACCTATATATTGGTAATATACAGATTCGCGCACTATTTCAATACATAGATCTCAATTGAAATAATTATACAAAATTTTATTTTATATTTCAAGATAAATAGCATTAATGAAATATGAATGCATAATCACATAAGCATAGAGCGAAAAAATTTAACTTAAAGTAGCATTTTTTTGAGTTAAATATTTTTTTAAGAAATAGGAGAGAGATGAAGTTCTAACTTCTCCTAAGAAACTCCCTCAATTAGTTCTTCTTGTTGAATCAAGATATAACCAAGTTCCCGTGCCTTCTTGACCAAGTTTTTTACAACTCTCTCTTTATAACATGTTTCATAATATTCCATCCCTTTTTCCACATACTCCTGCCCGTATTTCAACATTTGATAAAAGATACATGCTAATTTTCTTGCCGTCGCAGTAATTGCTTTTATTGGTCCTAGTCGTTTTTTTAATTTCCTACAATACGCACCTAATGCACTCTTACTACCTCCCACAGAATAAGCAGCCATTCTAAAAGCATTTGTAGCGCGGTTAATAACTTTACGAGTTTTTGTTCCTAATACTTTTTCCCCTGTAATCTTATTACCAGGGCTGAGTCCCAACCATGAGGTAAAATGCTTTTCTGATCGCCATTTACTATGATCAATACCAACCTCTGAAATAATAGTTTGCACAGTTAACACATCAAATCCAGGAATTTTGGTAAAATCTGTACCAGTTACCCGATACAATTCTTCACGCAAAGTGAAGTTTGGTCTGCCTCTTCTAGACTTATTTTTTTCCCTACCTAACTCTTTACTTTCATCAGACTTCGTTTCCAATGTTTTATAATAATTTTCTATACTTTTATCACATTCAATTATTTTCTCTTGAAAAAAATTATATGTTTCATATTCTTGCTTTAATACAAACAAATGTTCTTCTCTATAATCGCCTGTTAATGCTTTTGCTATAGTAGCCTTATCATTCTTCATATTCACACTTCTAAATTCAGCTAATTTTTCAGGATTCCTTTCACCTTCTACTATTGCTTTAATAATTTGCATTCCTGTAACACCAGTAATATCGCTTATAACTTTATGTAATTGGATATTCATTTGTATTAATGCCTTTTGCATACGATTGATATGTGTAGATGCATTTTCAATTAGGTTTTTACGTTGCCGAACATAACCACGTAATACACACATTTGATCATCTGGCCTAAATGATCCTTGAATCAATCCATAACTATGTAGCTGTTGAAGCCATTGGCAATCCTGGACATCTGACTTTCTTCCTGGCACATTTTTTACATGTCTTGCATTTGCCAGCTTTACCTCAAGTCCATATGTTTCAAGTACTTGGAACAAAGGAATCCAGTACACTCCTGTTGATTCCATAGCTATTGTAGTAACTTTGCACTTCTTTAACCACTTTGCTATATTATGAAGGTCTTCTGTAAAGCAGCTAAATTTTTGTATACGTTGCTCATCTCTTCCCTCTGGCACACATACATAATGTACAGCTGAACCAATGTCTATTCCTGCTGCGTTAGGGTTCATTACTTCTAATTTACTTTTTTTTGCTTTTTTCATGGCTTTTTTCATGATAGCTCCTATAATTTATAATAAGTAAAGCGCTTCAGCTTGGGGCGGTTGATAATACAATCTCCTAACCGAGGTAGTCTAAAAGACTCCATCAATGATCTGACCGTTCCTCCAAAACCACGCTAAACGACGGGCACTTATGGCACCAGTGAAGATTACGGTTATAACTGCAGAAGCGCTTCCTATAATTATACTTAAAAACTACTAAAAACTTAAATTGGGAGTTTTTTCCTGATTTGACAGATTTTTCTGTTCGGTGCTATATGGTGCACCCTGAGCGACTTGAACGCCCGACCTTCTGATCCGTAGTCAGATGCTCTAATCCAACTGAGCTAAGGGTGCTTACATGCAGTTAACTCTAGCAGATTCTAAAGATTGATTCAATTGGTTTGGTTAATATATTGATGGTAAAGACAATAACTTTGCAAGATATCAATTATTTAGATAATATGATCAATGTTTTCATTTTATATTCTTTATGACTAAAGCTGTACAAATCAAAAAAACCGGAGGACCGGAAGTATTGGAATTTGTAAGTAAGGATATAAGCGAACCAAAAGGTGAAGAGGTTTTAATACGTCATACGGTTATTGGTTTAAATCGTTATGATTCAGAGCATAGAAAAGGTACACGTACAATTAAAGACCTACCATCAGTACTTGGAATGGAAGCAGTGGGAGTTGTTGAAAAGCTTGGCAAAAACATAACAGGTGATTTAAAAGTTGGAGATAGAGTTGGATATTGCACAGCACCACCTGGAGCATATTGCGAGAAAAGAATTATACACCTGAAATACCTAATAAAAATCCCAGATGATATATCAGACGAAGTCGCAGCCGCAGTGTTGCTAAAAGGAATGACAGCTCACTATCTGGTCAATCATTCTTACAAAATCAAACCTGGCGCTTTTGTGTTAGTTCATGGCGCAAACGGTGGATTAGGACAAATGATATGCCAGTGGGCAAAAGAGAAAAAAGGCGTAGTGATAGGCTCTGTAGGCCATGATGAAAAAATTAAGGTAGCTTTACAGAATGGTTGTACGCATGCAATAAACTACAACGATAAAAACTTCACTTCTAAAATCATGGAGATTACAAAAAATCAAGGATTAGGTGCCGTGTATGACCCCATAGGCTACGCTACAAGCAAAATTTCCTTTGAATCCTTAGGTAAGTTTGGTATTTATGTTTCCTATGGCCAAATATCTGGAGCTGCCCCGATTAATTTTTCATTACTTAGTTCACGGTCATTATTCGCAGCCGGCACTTCAATATATCATTACAAGCACGACAGATTCATATTATTGCTTACTGCAATGGAAATCTTTGAGATGCTGAGAAAAAAACTTTTAACTGTACGAATAAACAAAAAGTATAAATTTAATGAGATAATTCAGGCTCACCACGATATGGAAAATAGAAAAGTAAGTGGATTAAATATTATAAAAATTGCTTAAAGTCCAATTTGCACAAATAAAGTTACTTCTTTAGTTTAATTGATGTAAAAAACTGATTTCCACTGCGATAAATAAGCAACATTATTGAGTCTTTACCATTTTTCTTTGCCGCTAAATCCACTTGATTTTGAAAATCACCAGTATTTTCTATATCAGCACCGTCTAATTGAATTATTATATCTCCTTTTTTAACACCACGTAATGTTGCATTACTGTTATTATCCACGTTAGTAACTATCACACCTTTTGCAGGTACATCACCTTTACTCTCTTTTAGGTCATTCGGCAGATTTGAAACAGTTAAGCCGGTTATACAATCAGATGTTGATTTGCTCTCTTCCTGATTAACCTCTTGGCTGCCGCCCGTAAACTCTCCAACCGTGACTTTGATGCTAACTTCTTTTCCTTTTCTAAGTAGTCTAACTTGCACATTTTTCTCAGGTCCAGCTCTTGAAACCATTTGAGGTAATTGCGTCATTCTATCAATTCTTTTGTTATCAAACTCCAACAGTATATCACCAACCTTAATCCCACCTTTTTCCGCAGGGCTATCCTTTACTATACTTGCAACCAATGCACCTCTTGTCTCTTTGAGACCAAGGGATTCAGCAAACTCCTTTGTTATAGGCTGAACTTGCACACCAAGCCAACCATGTTTTATCTTCTTGCCATTTTTCAGTGTATCGATAATTGTCATAGCTGAATTAGATGGTATTGCAAAACCTATACCAACATTACCACCGGATTCAGATGGTGAGTAAATAGCAGTGTTAATCCCTATAACTTCTCCATTTAAATCAAACAATGGCCCACCTGAGTTGCCTCTGTTGATTGCAGCATCGGTTTGGATAAACTCACTCATATCACCAATGCTAATATCTCTTGATCTTGCAGATACAATTCCTGTGCTAACAGAACCACCCAAACCAAATGGATTACCTATTGCTACAACAGTATCACCTACTCTTGCTTTATCAGAATCACCAAATGCAACAAAGGAAAGATCTTTGTCAGACTTTATCTTAAGCACAGCAAGGTCAGTTCTTGCATCATAACCCAAAACTTCTGCTTTGAAATAAGAGTTATCACTCATAGTTACAGTGATGTCTTTGGCATTTTTAATTACATGATAATTGGTTACGATAGTTCCACTTTTATCTATAATGAACCCTGATCCAAGCAATACTACTTCTCTATTAACACTTGGACCCTTATCCATAAAAAACTGATCAAAGTGTTCAAAAAATTCTCTAAAATCATCGAAAAAATTGTTTCTTGGTGTAGACGGAATTCTAGTTCTGCTATTATTTTCTTGTTTAACAATTTGTTCACTTGAAATGTTTACAACCGCAGGAATAAGATTTTCCACTAAATCAGCAAATCCATGATTGCAATTACATGACGCTGTAACTTTGTCTTCCCCCAAGGGAGCTTCAATCTTTTTCGCACCCCAATTGAACATATCAGCATACGAAGAAAACGAAATTAACAAACATGCAAAAATAGATAAAATAAACTTCTTACTTTTCATAAACTATTTCCATCCCTTATTTAAAATATCCAAAAAACTATTATTTGGTGAAAGCACAAACTTAGTATTTTTTTCAGAAAATGATTTGCTATAGGCATTCATAGAGCGATAGAAGTTATAAAACTCTTTATCAACCCTAAATGCTTCATTATAAATTCTAGTTGCTTCAGCATAACCACGCCCTCTTATTTCAAGAGCTTCTTTTTCTGCACTTGCAATAATTTCTCTTTTTAATTTATCAGCTTTTGATTTAATTTCTTGTCCAGCTTGCTCACCTTCTGCCCTAATTTCTTTCGCTTCTTTTTCCCTTTCAGTTTGCATACGGCGGAATATTGCAGAGCTATTCTCATCTGGCAAATCTGCTCTCTTAATTCTTACGTCTATTATTTCTATACCAAACTTTTCAGCCTCAGAGTAAACTCCACGTTGGATTAACTGCATAACTTCAGATCTTTTTTCATTGAGTAAACTAATAAGAGAGAATTTACCTATATTTTCTCTTATATGAGCTTCCATAATTGGATATAATCTTCTAATTAAACCTGATTCATTCCGTACAGACTGATAAAAGACGACTGGATTTGTAATTCTATATTTCGCATATGCGTCCACTATAATACGCTTCTGATCTGCAGTGATTACTTCTCTTGGAATTTTATCAGGACTTAAATCTAAAACCCTTTTATCGAGAAACTCCACACTATTGATAAACGGCAATTTAAAATATAAACCGCTTTCCCTTACATCTCTTACAACTTTACCAAGCTGAATTACTATTGCTTGTTTTGACTCTTGTACAACAAACATTGAACCAGACAAAACAACCAACAATGCAACAAATACGGAAGCAAAAATAATTTTTACACTACGACTCATGATTATTTCCCTAAATTTGTGAGAGGTAAATAAGAAAACATGCCCTTCAAGTCATCAGTGATGACAACTTTATCGACTTTATTAAAAATGTTTTCCATAGTTTCAAGGTAAATGCGATTCTTCACAAGAGAAGGATTTTCTTTATATTCTTCATAAAGAGATAAAAAGCGATTTGCGTTACCTTTTGCTTCATTGACTATTTCACTTTCATACGCCTCAGCATCTAATTTTATTCTTATCGCTTCACCTCTTGCTCGAGGTACGATGTCATTGCTATAAGCATATGCTTCGTTTATAGTGCGTTCTTTGTCTGCACGAGCACTTTGAACATCCCTGAATGAGCTAATTACTTTTTCTGGCGGATCAATTTTTTTCATTTGCACAGATAAAACTTCTATACCCATCTGGTATCCATCAAGAATCTGCTGCAATAAAACTCTTGTATCTCTGGAAATTTCCGGCCTACCCTGGCCAAGGGCAAAAGAGATTGTATTTTTACCTATTATCTCCCTCATAGCACTTTCAGCAGCATTTTTAACACTGAAACCAGGTCTGTAATCACGGACTTTGAACAAATAATCTTTAGCATTACTAACGCGCCATTGGACCTCAAAATTAACATTGACTATGTTCTCATCTCCAGTCAACATCACACCCTCGCCACGATCTACATCTCGACCGTAAGAGCCGCTTATTCCAATCTCTTCACGGTTCACTTCCTTCACATTTACTTTATAGACCTTGCCTATTGGAGCAGGAAAGTGATAGCGCAAACCAGATGTTTCCGTGTTAGAATATTTTCCGAAAGTAAGCTCTATACCCTCTTCACTAGGATGAACAATATAAAAACCCATGCAAGCATAGAGCAGTAAAACAACAAGCACGATCAAATAAGGCTTTTTACCCATATTCTTAGTTAATCCACTAAAGAACCATTTTACATCAGATACAGTCTTATTCAGCACATCTTCACTGTTTGCTGCTGACTTTTTATCAAGATTCCAAGGATCAAACATAATTGTTCGCTCTATAATTAATACTTTAATATTACTTATTTAATAAGAAAAGGCAAACACAAATTGTTCTCCATTTTCAAATCAACTGCCAAAATGGAAGACATGATCATACACTTCCTTTTCTCTATGTAACACGGTTGATTCTATTGAGTGCTCTGGCTTTTTTTTAAATTCTCCATTGCTATTCTTTAAGTGCACTACATCTTCATGAAAATTACCGTAATTTTTTAACGATAAAACCACTAATGCTACAGTAATTATTAGAATCAATATTTTGTACCTCATGCACTTTAAAGTCTTCTTTACCTAAGCTAACACGTCAAGCAAAAATTTCCATAGATAAACAGCATTAGCAGTCAATTTAATACTAAGTTAAGAATTGAAAATATACAATTATAATATGTTTATTAATAGTGAGGTTAAAATGATAAACGGTAGTAAACAAATAGATTCTGATACAATTCAACAAGCTGAACAGGCTCAGGAAAATACATTGACTGAGTCATCTAAAGGTTCAAACGATACAAAAAGCTCAAACAATCCAAGTGACAGGAATAATGCATTCACTAAGTTATTCGGAGAATCAATCAAAGGTTTTTCTCAATGGCCACTTCAAAAGAAAGTATTCGCAGTGAGTGCAGCAGTTATAATATTTGATGCAGCACTTTTACTTTCAGTTGCCGCTTTAACGATTGCTACACCTATTGCAGTAGCTGCACTTACTTTGTTTTTTACTGCAAAAGCAATTGAATATGCATTCAAGATGGTAATATGGTCAGCAGAAAAAACATATCAAGGTGCAAAGAAAATTGGGCAAAAAGCAAAAGAGGCCGTTGGACATGGTGTAAATAAGGTAAAAGAAGGTACAAGCAGAGCACTAGATCGCTCTGGCAGTTTCCTGAAAGAAATTGCTCACAGTAATGAATACTCTATGGAGTCTGCATTTGTACAAGATTCGCTTGAAAAGCACGGGATAAAAGAAGTAGTTAATGATACAATCAAAATTATTAAAGCGAATAATTCTTCTGTACCTTCCAAAATAAAATCTGCAATACAGTCTGCAATAAAGACAAAAACAGAAGAGTTACAAGGTAAATATGTTCCTGACGATACAGGAAAAGATCGTAGCTTAGAAGTGAAAGGTGATCAAAAAAAGCAAAGTAGGATGGTAGATCGCTTAGAAGAAACACTTACAAGTAGCATTCTTGATACAAAACAACTTTCGTTAGTTACTGAAATTTTCTCTCAATATAAGGATGAAATAAGAAATGTGTTGGATGACTATAGCAAGAATCCAGACAAATATCCAAAAGAACCAACATTTTCTAGGAAGATATCTGGATCTATATCGTCATCATTCTCTTCACTGAAAAAAAGATCTGCTAGCACCTCGTCTGGAAGCAGTTTATCAGGTGTAAGTTCTATAAGCGCTGATAGTACTGTTAACAGTGAAGCTGGGTTAGTGAGTCCTGAGAAGCCTACGGAAGTAACAACATCTTCTTCCTTCAAAAACAAACTAAAATCATTGCTTGTAGGCACAAAAACACCAAAGAAAGCAGCAAAAGATACTAGCATAGAATATCAACGTGTATCTGATTCGGATAGTATATCATTAACTAGTTCAGGTAGCAAATCATCTGCAACAATAAATAGCGCTGGATATAGAAGCGCTGGACATAGTAGGCAATCAAGTCGGGATAACGCATCTCGTGTTGAATTTGAGTTAGATAGTGGACGTGGTTCTTCTCCAGAGGAAAAATCAAACTCTTTCGTATACATAAACTCTCCTTCTGAACATGTTATACGAGATCGTCTAAATAGTTTGAATAAAACAGGTCTTCGTGCAGATGATGTGTCGCCTTCCACGCACATTAGCGTTGCAGCCGAAGTTCATCAACCACAAGTTGTATCTAAATAAACTACCAACTTTCTCTAAAAGAGTGTTACTCAACGAGTAACACTCTCTTCTCTCTTATCTATTTATTTTTTTGCCATAAAGCTGAATGTACATTATAAAATTGCCTCATATCTTCAATTTGCAATAAATACGGGCTATCCTTTGGTAAAGTCTGAACAGCTAATTCAGCATATTTTGCAAATTGCTTTAAGTTACCTTCAATACAAGCCTTTTTTGTCAAAGCAAAATAATGCATTGCCGTATTAGCATCACGCTTATATGCAATACTTAAATACTTCCAAATAAAAGCATTATTTGGCTCTGCACTTAAAATCTTCTCGAGGTAAAAAATAGCCTTTTTCGCATTACCACTTAACAGCAAAGTGTGAGACAACGCAAGTTTGACTAAATAACTATTACCATCAGATAAATATTTAAGTGATTCTTCATATGCTTCTACCGCCTCATTTAACCTTCCTACTTTGTATAGCATTTCCGCTTTTAACTCATATAGATAAGGATCATTGCTTGACTTCTGAATCAATGAATTTACTCTGCTAATAGCCTCTTCTATTCTACCCTTTCTATAACAAACTATAGCGTTTACGTATTCAGAAACTCTTTCATTATCCTCATACTTACTAGATAGAACATGAATAGGAGAAAAAAAGGAATCAAGCTTTGCAAGCATGCGCTCAAATTTAAGTAACTTATCCACAGAAATTGGTTTTATATTATTTTTAACTTTATAATGCTGTACGGCAAATACGCGTTTATCACTAAGCGGATGAGTACGAAAGTATGCATCGGTATTCTCATGCTCAAGACTTTTAAAATAATCAAAAACTTCCTTCATACCCGAATTATCATAGCCAGATTCATCGAGGTATCTTAAAGCATAGCTATCTGCCACATTTTCTTGTTCCTGGGAATAATTAAAAAATAGTCTAGAGCTCAGTGATATGCCACTTAGCAAAATTGCACTAGCAATTTGGGGATTAATCATAACGGTCGACACTAACCCCACCATATAACTAATCATTGCTATTGATTGAAAATAACCCATAGCTCCTCTCATCTGCAATACATGACCAGCAGATATATGGGCAATTTCATGTGCTAATATACCCAGCAGAACGTTAGGTTTAGTCGAATATCGTAAGAGCCCTAAGTGAATAAAAATGCTATTATTATTCACTACAAAAGCATTAATTGAATTATCATTAATTATGAAAACTTTTATTCGATCGCCATCAATATCTGCAGCAGTAAATAAAGGTTGCGCTAGCTCTTTCACCATTGCTTCTACTTCACTATCTCTAATAATACCAGCAGAATAAGCATTGCTACAATAAACAAAAAAGAACAATAACATTAAAAATTTAGCAATTTTAAGCATGAAAATTTTGTATTTGTATAATCTGTGAAGACTCTACATTCTAGCACTAAAACTATACAAATTTATAAATACTAGTTTAATTTTTAACGTAGCTAACAAGTTTGTCAATTGTAGTTAACTTAATTTTATGTTGTTCAGCAAATTTAAGCAGCTCAGGTAAGCGCATCATAGAACCATCATCATTTACCAACTCGCATCCAACAGCTGCATGACTTAAGCCAACTAATTTTGCTACTTCAACGCTAGCTTCAGTATGACCATTGCGTACTAATACTCCACCATCATTTGCAATAATAGGAAAAACATGACCAGGAGTAATAATATCGTCTTTGGTGCTTTTTTCATCAACAGCAGTAAGTATTGTATGTGCTCTTTCACTAGCAGACACACCTGTTGTAATACCATAACGTGCATCGATTGACGTAGTAAATGCAGTATGGGGTATAAGCTTTTCATCAACATTACTTCTCTTCATAAAATCAAGGTCTAATCTTTTCATATGAAGCTCTGTCATGGCTAGAAATACAATACCAGTACCATATCTTACCATAAAAGCAATATGCTCTGGCTTTACTTTTTCAGCTAAAACAATTAGATCCCCTTCATTTTCTCTATTTTCATCATCAACTAGTATAAATAACTTACCAGCTCTTGCATCTTCCAACACTTCCTCTACAGAAGAAATTCCTTGCACATCGATCAGTATATCACTATCCATTTGTGCCATATATTTATTTAAACTCAATTTTAACTATTTTATATAACTTCTCTCCACTTGGCACAATAACCTCCACATATTCTCCAACTTTTTTGCCAATTAAAGCACTGCCCAGTGGTGAACTAGTAGATATTAATTGTTTTGAAACATCAGCTTCATATTCACCAACAATTTTATAAACATATTCTACTTCAGTATCATCATCATTCAGCATACTTAGCGTAACAGTTGCACCAAACATCACTGAATCACCAGATAAATCTTTTGCTTCTATTACTTCTGCATGTGAAATCTTATTCTCCACTTCCATTATACGACCCTCAATAAAGCCTAACCTCTCACGTGCAGCATGATATTCTGCATTCTCAGATAAATCACCTTGATCACGCGCATCGGAAATTGCCTGAATCACTGAAGGCTTTTCTTCCTTTAATTTTTCAAGCTTTGCCTGCATTTGCTCAAAACCTTCCTTTGTTATAGGAAATTTACTAATAATGGACGAAGCCATAATCACCACCTAAACATCATTAAACTGAGTAACAAAATTACTCACAATATTAAAAATCTCATTTTTTATATCATCACTCATGTCATTTGACAACTTTTTTAAAACGTCAGGACATGCAGCATGAAAGTAACCTATCAGATCATGTTCAAACTTATTGATATCATTTAACTGCACCTTACTTAATTGCTCATATAAACTAGAGAAAATATACATCAGTAACACTTGCTCCTCTACTGGTATAGGAGAATGCTGCTTCTGTTTTAATAATTCCACAAGGTACTTTCCTTTATTCAGAGCTAATTGAACACTTGCATCAAGATCAGAACCAAATTTTGCAAAATCTTCTAACTCCCTATATTGAGCTAAACTTAGCTTTATAGAACCAGCAACCTTCTTCACAGCTTTTAACTGCGCAGCAGAGCCAACACGCGAAACTGACAAACCTATATTCACCGCAGGGCGGAACCCTTTATGAAATAATTCAGACTCAAGGAAAATTTGTCCATCAGTAATTGAGATAACGTTAGTCGGTACATATGCAGACACATCACCAGCTTGAGTTTCAATAATCGGTAAAGCGGTTAAAGACCCTTGCCCTTTCTCATCAGACATTTTAGCAGCTCTTTCAAGCAAGCGGGAATGCACATAGAATATATCTCCAGGATAAGCTTCACGACCAGGAGGACGTCTTAACAATAAAGACATCTGTCTATATGCTACAGCATGCTTCGATAAATCATCATATACCACTAAACAATGCATTCCATTATCACGGAAAAATTCCCCGATAGTACAACCAGTATATGGTGCTAAAAATTGCATAGACGCGCAGTCAGAGGCACTAGCCACAACTACAGTAGTATATTCCAATGCTCCACTTTCTTTTAGCTTATTCACCACTTTTGCTACTGTTGAAATTTTTTGTCCAATAGCAACATAAACACAGTAAACCTTCTGCTTTTCATCCACTTCATCATTAATCTTTTTTTGATTGATAATAGTGTCAAGCGCGATAGTTGTTTTTCCAATTTGCCTATCACCAATAATTAACTCACGCTGCCCTCTTCCTATTGGAATAAGTAAATCTATAATTTTAATTCCCGTTTGCAACGGTTCATGTACAGATTTACGATCAATAATTCCAGGTGCTTTTGATTCTATATCCATTCTGCTTTTAGCGCTAATTTCCTCACCACCATCTATAGGCTCACCCAATGCATTAACAACTCTTCCTAGAAATTCATGTCCTACAGGCACTTGCACAACGTCGCCACTACATTTTACAATATCTCCTTCTTTTACATCACGCTCATTACCAAGAATTACTATTCCGGCTGTATCATGATCTAAATCCAGAACTATTCCTTCTCTACCACTTGCAAAAAATACCTTTTCACCGAACTTCGCTTCTTTCAACTCATAAACTAAAGCAATACCATCGGCTACCGAAATAACTTCACCTATATTTTCTCGCTTTATAGGGTTATCAAATGCCTCAACCTTCTCCTTAAGTTTATTTACTATTTCAGAAGCATTCACATCGTTTTTCATACAAAATTCCTTACTTTCAATATTTCTGTTTTACTCAAATTGACTAACCTATCTAAGTAGCTTTTTAGCGAAGCATCAATCAAATTAAAGCCATACCTAATCTCAAAACCACCAAGAATAGAAGGGTCTATGACAGAGCTTACCTTTACTATTTTACCGAGAAAACTCAAAGATTCAGTAATTATTTTTATATCTGATTCTGTTAAAATCTCTGCTGATTTTATAGTAATCTCAAGCTCATTTTCACTTTCTCTTACAAAACCTAAGAATTTTTCTAACACAGGGATTAACAAACGAGAACGTTTATTTACAAACATAACCATTATAAACTTCATTACACTACCGCTTAAGTGCTCTTCCATAGAAAATATTATTTCCTTTTTGGATGCAAGAGAAGTTATAGGACTATACAAATGCATTAAAACACCTTGATGATCTTCAAAAAAAGCCAACAAAAATTCTACTTCTTTTCTTATGTCTCTCAGCTTACCTTCTGCAACATGAAATAACACCCTAGCATAAGACGAAACCAAATTATTGTAATGAGTCCTTCTCATAAATCTTTACTCTTCAACCCAAGCATTTTTTATATAAATAGGCCATTTCCTTAAAGAAAGAAAGCACAAATCATATCTAATTGCACAATCTAAAAAATTAAGATTCCTACTTAAAAAATACTTAGAGGAGTTTACAATAGATCGGCATTGATAGTCAGATATTGGTATTACTTGCCAAAATAAACTCGTTTTAACTTCTATAAAAATAAGCTCCTTTTTTTTAGATGCAATTAAATCTACTTCACCAAATTTACAACGATAGCGATGCTTTACAATATTATACCACTTTAGCTTCAAATATGTCAAAACTAATAATTCACCAAAGTAGCCTATAAAGTAGCGCAAATTATTCATCATTAACAACTGATAAATTAATTTTGTGTTTTACTTTTATTATAGACTGCACCTTTTGCTGCAGTGTCCCTATCTACTAATTCTATTACTGCTATTGGAGCACAATCACCTTTTCGAGTACCAAACTTCATTATTCTAGAATACCCACCATTACGATTCTGATAGCGACCAGCTAAAACGTTTAATAGTTTATCCACTGCCATCTTATCGTTATGAAGACGTGCAAGTAAAAGCCTTCTACCATGCAAAGTATTCCTATTTTTAGCAATCGTAATAAATTTTTCCACATATGGACGTAATTCCTTAGCCTTTGGTAAAGTAGTTACAATCTGCTCGTGATTAATTAATGAGATAGATAAATTTTTCAACATTGACAACCTATGCTCAGTATAACGAGATAGCTTACGTTTCTTTATTCCATGCTTCATATATCACCTAATCTTGATCTACATACTGCTTAGCCAGTTCATCTATATCTTTAGGTGGCCAATTTGGCACATCCATACCTAAAGATAAGCCAAGATCCGCTAAAGCTTTTCTAATCTCAGTTAAAGATTTCCTTCCAAAATTAGCAGTTCTTAACATATCACTTTCTGTCCTACGCGCAAGATCACCTACATAAACAATATTTTCATTCTTTAAACAGTTGTGTGACCTAACAGATAAATCCATCACCTCTACCTTAAGTAATAAATTAGGACTATAGCCCAGTTCCTTAGATACGTTAGATGAAGAAGCAATTGGCTTTTTATAACTGACATCAGAACTAATTAAAGGCTGAAGTTGCTCCTGTAATATCCTTGCAGCAGAATCAACAGCTTCACCAGAAGAGATTGTACCATCAGTCTCAACTGACAATATTAACTTATCTTTATCAGTAACCTGACCAACACGACTATTCTCTACTTTATACGAAACCCTACTTACAGGACTATATAACGCATTAACTGGTATAAATCCTGTTAAATCTTCTTCATTAATCAGTTTTAAAAACTCATTTTCCTTGTATTTAGTTACAGGAAGATAACCCGTTCCAGCACCAACATATATGGTCATATTAAGCTCTGCACCCTGACCTAGCGTACATATCAATAAATCTTTATTAATTATAGAACACTCATCATCAGCTTCTATCATGCCAGCCAACACTTCACAAGGACCCTTAACACTCAAATTCAAGCATTTATTAGAAACTCCATCTAATAATTTGCACCTTAACATACTCATATTTAATACTATATCAGTGACATCTTCTCTAATTCCTTGAATGGAAGTGAATTCATGCGTTATTCCCTGAATCTTTATTCCATAAACAGCACTACCCCTCAGAGAAGATAGCATGATACGCCTCAATGCATTACCCAATGTTAAAGCAAAACCACTCTCTAATGGCTCTAAAACTATATCACCTTTTTCACTTGAATCTCCCAATATCACCTTAACTGCATTAGGCTTAATCAGCTTATCTGCATAGAAAGAAACATTATCACTATAAGACATAAACAACCTATACTCTTCTTTTTTTTCTTAATCTGCATCCATTATGAGGAATAGCAGTTTTATCTGCAATTGAGGTAACCGTTAATCCACAGCTTTGAAGCGCCTTAACCGCAGCTTCAGCACCAAAACCAGGACCACGAATTACTACAGAAACAACCTTCATATCAAACCTGTCTACTGCATTCTTTCCAGCAGATTCTGCAGCCTTACCTGCAGCATAAGGCGTAGATTTTCTTGCACCTGAAAAACCATATGCACCTACAGAAGTTTGATATAATGTATTACCTTGAACATCAGTCACATTTATAAAAGTATTATTAAAAGTTGCACGAATATAAACAACTCCAGTAATAAACTTTTTTGCACTTCTACCAATCGTCTTGACTCTTTTCATTAAAATTTACAACAACAACAAATTTATTTTTTTCCAGCAACAGGCAAACGAGATCTACCCTTACGAGTTTTAGCATTAGTATGAGTTCTTTGACCCCTTACAGGCAAACCTTTCCTATGCCTCACTCCTCTATAACACCCTATTTCAACCAGAGACTTTATATTCATGGCAACTTCTTTTCTTAACTCACCTTCTATAGTATAATTTTGCCTAATAAAGCCACTAATCTTCTCTATATCCTCAGAATGCAACTCTGAAATACGTTTATTCTTATCAATCCCGCAAGCATAGCAAATTGTATTTGCGGTAGCAATACCTATGCCATATATATAAGTTAATGCGAAAGGAACGCATTTCTTCACTGGAACATTTACACCTGCAACACGTGCCACTTGTACCCCGATACTTTATTAATAATAACTCTTAATTTATACCATAAAATAACTTAGAGTCAAACTAAATTATAAGAAATTTTACTTTCAATCTCTTGTGTTACTTCATCAACACCCAAATTAGCATTAATTTTTAACAATTTTTCTTTATAATAATCACGCAAACCCTTCATTTGAAGATGATATTCACTTATTCTCTTATTGATCGCTGACATATCAGCATCATCAACCCTCTTCTCCAATCTTGTACTTTTACATTTAACACAAATATCACCATTAAAAGAAGATATACTATATATACTCTTACAATCCAAACAAACAATACGATTTTTTAATCTATTGATCGCAATATCATCATCAAGCTGCAACTCGATTACAACATCAACATCCCTATTATATTTTTCTTGCAAAACTTGCGTTAAAAAACGTGCCTGATTAAGATTTCTTGGAAAGCCATCCAATAAAAGCCTATCACCTATTAATTCAAGCTGATCCTTTAGCAACTTACATATAATTTCATCTTGAATTAAATTACCAGATTCGACAATACCCTTAATTTTGTTGCCCAATTCACTGCCGCTGGATATAATGTTCCTCAACAAATCTCCTACTGAAATTAGCTTTAAATCATATTTCGCTATTAGTAAATTTGACTGAGTACCTTTACCAGAACCGGGAGGGCCAAAAATTGTAATGATCATTTTACCAATTTTCCCTTTTTAGATTCATATTTTTTTATCCAATTATCATATCTACTTGAAAAAATATAAGATTGTATTTGAATAATAGTATCAGTAATTACACTCACTATAATTAACAAACTAGTTCCACCAAAAATAAATGGTATGTCATAATGATACCTCATCACTTCAGGCACAGTACATATTACTACTAAATATGCAGACCCAATAAACGTCAATTTAAAAACTATATTCTGGAGATAATCAGCAGTATGTTTTCCAGGCCTTATACCAGGAATAAAACCGTTGTTCTTTTTAAGAAAACCTGCATTTTCTTCTGGATTAAATATAAAATTAGTATAAAAAAAGTTAAAAAATACTATGAGCGTCAAGTAAGCTATTATATATACCACTTTATTCGCCATAAAGTAATTTAAAATAAAATCAGCAACAACATGCCCTTTATAGAAATTTGCAATTGAAATAGGGGTTAATAAAAGTGCATTAGCAAAAATAGTCGGTATTACACCAGAGAGATTAATCTTCAGTGGAATATAAGTAAAATCATCATTATGTTGTTGTTTAAATTGCTTTTTAGGGTATTGCACAACTACTTTTCTGTAAGACGATTCTACAAAAATGACTAAAAGTAATAGAAAAAAAAATAACGCTAAAATAGATAAAACAACAAACAATGATATGCTGCCGTTTTTATTCAAAGCCAAGAGAGATGATAAAGCTCCATGCAGTTCTGAAATTATGCCCGTAAAAATAATTAATGAGATACCATTACCCACACCACTAGCACTAATTCTCTCACCAAGCCATATAAGGAACATAGTTCCACCCAAAAGGCTAAAAACACCAACCGTACGAAACATAATACCAGGCTCGATTACAACTAATACCCCTTCCCTATTCATTCCCTCTAATCCAACTAGAATTGGAATTGATTGAAATATACAAAACACTATGGTCATGTAGCGTATATAAGAATTCATCTTGCGACGACCTAACTCTCCATCATTCTTTACTTCATTGATTCCTTTAACAGCAGAAGACAGCAATTGCATAACTATAGATGCAACTATATATGGCATAACATTTAACGCTAAAATCGTCATTCTAGCTAATGCACCACCAGAAAATAAATTGAATACTCCAAAAACACCAGAACCTTCTTTAGGAAATATATCGTTAATTACATCAAGATTAATTCCAGGAATAGGAACATAAGTACCCAAACGATAACAAATTAAAGCTATTAATGTAAAAAATATATGCTTTAACAAATCACTTTTATATAATAACGCAGGATCTAGGCTATTAAATGCTGATTTATTACTCATGATTTATGATAGTATTTCTACACTACCACCAACTGAAACGACAGCTTCTTTCGCGGCTTCTGACACAAAGTCAACATGAAATACAAATTTTTCACTTAAACTCCCCTTGCCAAGAAGCTTAATCTTATTTTTAACAGATTTTATAAAACCTAACTTATGCAACGTTTCTTTATCTATAACAGAACCTTCAGCTATTTTCTTAGCTTCTATTAAACGCTGCACATCAACAAGATTGATGATAGAATATACATTTTTACGTATAGATCTAAAACCTCTTTTAGGTAAGCGAGTATATATAGATTGCTGCCCACCCTCAAATCCATTTATGGAAACTCCACTTCTAGCTTTTTGTCCCTTATGACCTCTACCAGATGTTTTTCCTTTACCACAACCAATGCCCCTGCCTAGCAACTTAGGTTTTTTTTTCTTAGGCAAATCAGTAAATATAGAATTTAATTTAGTCATATCCTACTACCTATTTCCAACTATCTCGCTAATCTTTTTGCCTCTCTTACCTGCTACCTGACGAGGAGATAGCATACTATTAAAAGCTTCAAATACCGCACATATCACATTATGAGGATTATTTGATCTAGTAGACTTAGCAACTACATCTTTTATGCCAAGAACTTCAAAAACAGACCTCATCGCTCCACCAGCAATAATACCTGTTCCAGCTCTTGCTGCCCTTAAAGTGATTTCACCAGAACAAAACTTAGCTTTAATATCATGATGCAAAGTCCTACCTTCACGTAAATAAACCCTTATCATCGATTTTTTTGCAGCATTTACAGCTTTTATTCTCGCTTCAGCAACTTCTGCATGTTTACCTATTCCACAGCCTACTCTTCCCTTTTCATCTCCAACAACAACCAATATTGAAAATGAGAACCTTCTACCACCTTTGGTAACTGTAGTTACCCTTCGCACTGAAACTAAAAGCTCCGATAAATCGTTATTATTTTGTAAATTTTTTACAGCCATATCTCCAAAACCTTCTAAAACTTAAACCCAGAAGCTCTCAAAGCTTCAGCAAACTGAGAAACCAGCCCTGTATACTTATATGATCCACGATCAAACACCAATTCTTGCTCTAATTTAATATCAGCAAGACGTTCAATCATTAAAGAAGCAACTTGCTTTACAGCTTCAGCGTTTACTTTTCCTTTGCATGCACCTCTAATCTTCCCATCTAAAGTTGAAGCTGAGGTAAGAGTTACCCCTTTTTCATCATTAATCAACTGAGCATAAAAATGCTTGTTAGATTTAAATACAGATATACGCAATCGCTCACCATCTCTGTTAATTCTCCCCCTATTACGTAACCTTCTTTTTTCAGCATTACTTAAAAAATTATATAATCTTCTCATCTCAATTACTTCTTTTTACTTACAACTTTGCGCAACATAAATTTGCCTTTTATTACAATACCTTTACCCTTATAAGGATCATATTTTCTAATTTTACATATATCAGATGCCACCATATAGACTTTTTGCTTATCCATACCACTCACTACTATATGAGTTGGCTTTAAACACTTAATCTCAACATCCTTAGGCACTTTATACTTAACATTATGACTATAACCAAGATACAAAGTCAAATATTTGCCATCACACTCTGCTTTATACCCAACACCATTAATTTCAAGATCAACAGAAAAGCCATTAACCATACCATTGATGATATTATTAATATTACTTCTATCAGTGCCCCACATAGGCTTTACTTCATCTTGATCTTCATCAATAGAAAGCAACAATTGATTATCAATAACTTTGCATATAACACCACTACAAATACTAAGCTCTTTTTCTGCTTTAGCACTTTTTATTAACATTTTACCATCACTATACTCAACTGAAACACCAGTAGGAATATTGATAGGCGCAGCACCTACACGAGACATGAATTGCTCCTATAATTTAAAATATACGACACAAAATTTCTCCACCAACTTTTAATTTACGAGCATTAGAGTCAGTCATAACTCCTTGAGACGTTGATATAATATAAATGCCAAGCCCATTATAGGCCTTTGCAATATCTTTACATCTAGAATAACGACGACAACCTGGCTTTGACACCCTAACTATATACTTAATCACAGGAGCTTTCTCAAAATACTTTAATTTTACAATAAAATAAGATATATTGTCTATAATCTCCTTTTGATAATCAGCAATATACCCCTCTTCTTTCAAAATTTCCAACATAGAAGAATTCACCTTAGAAAATAGAACTTTTGTTGTCCTATGCATTGCTAATTGAGCATTACGTATTCTTGTCAAAAAATCACCAATACTATCAGATAACGCCACTATATATTCCTCATACTACATTTACCAACTCGACTTCATTACTCCTGGAATTTGCCCAAAAGCACATAAATCACGCAAAACAATCCTGCTTAAACCAAATTCTCTATACACTCCTCTTGGCCTTCCAGTCAAAGCACACCTATTTCTAATTCTAACCTTAGAAGAATCTCTAGGCAATTCCTTAATTAATTTATTTTGAGCTGCAAACCTTTCACTAATAGATAAATTTTTATTATTTATTATAGCTTTTAACTCCTTCCTTTTCTCCTTATATCGACCACACAACTCGATTCTACGAAGATTTCTTTGTATCATAGATTTTTTTGCCATATATTTCTTCTCTCAATCAAAAAAAGGAAACTTGAAAGCCAACAATAACGCCTTTGCTTCCCGATCGCTAGCTGCACTTGTTATAATATTAATATCCATACCTCTAATTTTGCTTATTTTATCATAATCTATCTCTAAAAATGAAATATGTTCTTTTATACCAAAAGAAAAATTACCATTACCATCAAACTGCTTTATGCTAAATCCTCTAAAATCTTTTTCCCTTGGTAAAGCAATGTATACCAACCTCTCTAAAAATTCATACATTTTATCTCTACGCAAAGTAACCTTACAACCCACCGTAGCGCCTTTTCTAATTTTAAAGCCAGAAATAGACTTCTTTGCAGAAGTTGACACAGGCTTTTGCCCAGAAATTAAATACAGACTATCAAATGACTCATTGATTGCCTTACTATCTGCAGCAGCATCTCCAACTCCCATATTGACGCATACTTTGACAAGCTTAGGCACCTGCATTATATTGCCATAATTGAATTCATCTTTCAAAGATTTTATTATACTATTTTTATATAATTCTTTAAACATTAATCTATCACTTCTCCAGAAACTTTCGCAAAACGCACTTTTTTACCATCTATAACTTTCAACCCCACTTTAGTTGGAGTTTTATACTTAGGATCTAATGTAGCAATATTCGATACATCAATAGCTAACTCCTTGCTCAATATACTACCATTACTACCAGCTCTTGGCTTGGTATGTTTTTTACACATATTAACTCCAGAAACAATCACTTTCCGTTTATTATCACGCGTAATTACTTTAATTACCTTACCAATCTTTCCTTTATCTTGTCCAGTTATAACTATAACGTCATCACCACTTCTTACTTTAGCACTCATTATAAAACCTCAACAGCTAATGACATTATCTTCATAAAAGAACCAGATGGTAACTTCTTAATAGGACCAAATACCCTTGTACCAAGTGGTTCACCTTGATTATTAATCAAAACTACAGCATTACTAGAAAAGCGAATTGAAGAGCCATCAGACTTCTTAATACGATTTTTTACTCTCACTACAACTGCCCTATATACTTTTCCTTTTTCAACCTTCCCTTTTGGATTAATAGATTTAGTTGACACAATAATTGTATCACCTATAGATGCAGATTTTCTACCACCCAATAAACCAATACAAAGCACTTCACGAGCACCAGAATTATCAGCTACTTCCAACAATGTATTTTTCTGAATCATATTACTTTATTAACAACAATCCACCTTTTCGTAACAGAAATAGGCTTATTTTCTTGTATTAAAACCTTATCTCCTTCTTTATAACTATTACTCTCATCATGCGCTGTATATTGCTTATGCTTTTTGATGATTTTCTTATATAGTTTATCTTTATATACCTTCAATACTGAAACTTTTACAGTTTTATTACATCCAGCTTTAGTTACAATACCACAAAAAACTCTTTTAGACATCCTTTTTTTTCCTTCTTCTTTCATTTAATACAGTTAAAATACGAGCTATGTTCTTCCTTATCAGACCAAAACGCGAAACATTACTACATTGTCCCAATTTTCTTTGAAAAGCTAAATTAACAAACTCTTTCCTTAATTTTACAAGAGTCTCATCTAATTCTTGTAAAGATTTAGATCTAATATCAGCTATATCCATTATTGCTCCATTTAATTACATACAAATTTACACTTTATAGGAAGTTTAGCAATTGCCTTCTCAAGTGCCAACTTTGCCAAATGCATAGGAACATCATTACTAATTTCAAACAAAATCCTACCTGGTTTGGCTTTAAATACCCAAAACTCAACACTACCCTTTCCTTTACCCATACGCACATCTGCTGGTTTTTTGCTAACAGGAGTATCAGGAAAGATTCTTATCCATACTTTACCAGAACGTTTTAAAGTTCTAGATATCACACGTCTAGCAGTTTCAATATGCTTAGACTGAATCCTACCCGCTTCCATAGCTTTTAAACCATAATCGCCAAAAGATAATGTGCTACCACCTTTTGTATTACCCTTTATTCGCCCTTTAAATGCCTTTCTATATCTACTCTTCTTAGGAACAAACACTTCAATATACCTTAACTACCAATATAAACCCAAACCTTAACCCCTATAATGCCATATATAGTCTTCGCTTCACACAAAGCATAATCTATATTAGCACGTAAAGTGTGTAAGGGTAAACGACCTTCTTTATACCACTCAGTACGAGCTATTTCAGCCCCACCAAGACGCCCAGAACAACTAACCTTAATACCTCTACCACCCATCCTCAAACAACTCTGAATAGCCTTCTTCATAGCTCTTCTGAAAGAAACTCTTTTTTCCAACTGCTGCGCAATACTACTTGAGATTAAAGCTGCATTTATTTCAGCTCTTTTAACCTCTATCACATTCACCTCTACATTACTTTTCACTTCTTCAGCTATTCTCTGCTTTATTTTCTCAATATCAGAACCTTTTTTACCTATCACAACCCCAGGTCTAGATGAATGTATCGTTATAGATACCAAATCAACTTTACGTTCAATAATTACTTTAGAAATACCAGCATGCTTGAAAGATTTATTGATATAACTACGAATAGATAAATCTTGATGCAATTTCTGCTTGTAATCTTTATCAGCATACCAAATAGAATCCCAGGTATTAGCGCCTATCTTTAATCTAAATCCTATAGGATTAACTTTTTGTCCCATATTTTATACTTTCCTTGTCAAATTTTTACTTTCATAAATCATATCACTTCTCCTAATTTTATAGTTATATTACTATAACGCTTACTAACCCTATTCGCCCTACCCATAGCTTTTGGATATACCCTACGCAAGGTAAAAGACTTACCTATTAAGATTTCTTTTACATATAAATTATCAATATCTAAGCCATAATTATATTGAGCATTAGCAATCGCAGAATTCAATACTTTATTTATAAGATTAGCAGCTTTCTTTTCACAAAATTTCAACTGTGTTGTAGCAAAAGAAACATTCTTACCACGTACCAACCCAGCAACTAAATTTAATTTACGGGGAGTAGATTTTAAAACTCTAGAACTAGCTTCAACCATTAAATCATTTCTCATATCAATTACCTTCTCGTCACCTTTTTATCACCACTATGTCCAGTAAATTTACGAGTTGGTGAAAATTCACCAAACCTATGACCTATCATATTTTGATCATTAACATTAACTGGAATATAATCCTTTCCATTATAAACAGCAAATTTCAAACCTAAAAAATTAGGAAGAATAACAGATGCCCTAGAATGAGTCTTGATAGCCATATGAATAAGCCCCTTACTTAAAGCACTTTTTACTTTCTTTAATACAGAAGGATGACAAAAAGGAGGCTTCCACGCAGATCTACTCATAAATTAACCTTTTAATTGCTTTATATATTTATTACTTGATTTATTTCTCTTTCTAGTTTTCTTTCCTTTAGTTGAAACACCCCAAGGAGTAACAGGATGACGACCACCAGAAGTTTTTCCCTCCCCTCCTCCATGAGGATGATCAACTGGATTCATTGCAACTCCACGGACAGTAGGTCTAATTCCAAGCCATCTACTTCTTCCAGCCTTACCTAATTTTCTATTTTTATGATCAGGATTAGATACTACACCAATAGTAGCTTTACAAGAAGATAAAATCAATCTAACTTGACCAGATCTAAGACGCAACAAAACATATTGACCATCACGACCAACAATTTGCGCATAACAACCGGCAGATCTCGCAATTGCAGCACCATTACCTGGCTTCAATTCAATATTATGAACAAAAGAGCCCACAGGTATATTCTTTAACAATAAACAATTCCCCGGTAGAATATCAGCATCCTCACCCGACATAATTACATCACCAAGCTTCATACCCTGAGGAGCTAATATATAAGACTTGGTATTATCTTCTTTATACGATATTAATGCTAAAAATCCACTTCTATTTGGATCATACTCTATCTTTTCTACAATAGCTTGACCTCCCCTATTACGCTTAAAATCTATAATTCTATATGTCTTCTTGTGACCACCGCCCTGATGACGAGTTGTAATTCTACCATAATTATTTCTTCCACCACGAGACTTTTTACCGCATGTGAGGGACTTTTCTGGCTTATCTTTTGACAAACCCACTCTGCTTACTAAAACAGTCCCACGAGAAGATGGAGTAACAGGATTAAGAAACTTTATACCCATATTAAACACTCATTATATCTAATTTTTGACCAGCTATTAAAGAAAAATAAACTTTCTTTTTTTGTTTTTCATAACCAATCACATCTTTAAAACGCCTAGCCTTAGACTTAACCCTAACAACATTTATAGAAGAAACTTTTACATTAAAGAGAGATTCTATTGCTAGTTTTATTTGACGCTTACTTACATTCACAAAAACATACAAAGAATATTTATTAAACTTTTCTCTTAAAAAAGAGGCTTTTTCTGTAATTATAGGAGATTTTATTATATTATTATATTTAATCATAGTAATCTACCTTCCAGATACTTCAAAGTATCACTTGTTAACATTACACATTCATGATTTAGTATATCAAAAACATTTAACCCTATAGGCTTGATTAAATCCACATAATGCAAATTTTTGGTAGTACGTAGCAAATCATCTCCATAATCACCAACTATTAAAAAAGAAGAGAATCCAAAATTTTTAATATACTTATATATCTCAGATGTCTTTTTTACATCAATATTTAAATTATCAAGAATAATTAATTGATTATTAGCACATTTAAAAGACAAAGCAACTTTTAAGCCAAGCTTGCGCACTTTCTTGTTAAGAGAGTAAGCATGACTCCTAACAACAGGGCCATAAATAATTCCACCACCTCTAAATTGAGGAGAGCGCAAACTTCCCTGCCTTGCTCTACCAGTACGTTTTTGACCATAAGGTTTAGCTGTTGTACCAGAAACATCACTAATACCTTTCGTTTTATGAGTACCAGCTCTCTTTTTTGCTAACTGCCACCTTACCACATCGTGTAAAATACTCAACTTTTGCTTAACAGAAAATATTAATGGATTAAGTTGAACAGTACCTACATCACTATTAGATAGATTAACTAACTTACACTCCATAACTAACTCACTAAACCACCAGTATTATCGTCACTTATATTATCAGGCATCAGACCTACTGGAAAGGGAGCATCTTTATGTAAAGATTTCTTAACCGAATCCCTTACAAAAACATAAGAATTTTTAAATCCAGGAACATTATTACCCTTAACAGCAATTATACCATTCTCATGATCAATAGATAATATCTTCATATTTTGTACAGTCACTCTACTACTACCCAAATGACCAGCCATCTTCTTTCCCTTAAACACCCTACCAGGATCTTGACATTGACCTGTAGAACCTTGCGACCTATGAGCAATAGAAACACCATGAGATGCTCTAAGCCCGCTAAAATTATGCCTCTTCATAACACCAGCAAACCCCTTACCTACAGAATCACCAGTAATATCAAGATATTGACCAACGACAAAATGATTAATACCTATTTTTTTACCACATTCTATTCCCGATAGATCATTCAACCTGCTTTCATATAGTTTGCATCTACTACCTATATTCTTTTTCTTTAAATACTCTAATTGAGGTTTTGCAACATTTTTGAAATCTCCCGTACCCAGAATAACCGCATTATAACCACACTTATCTTGCTCCTTTATGTCAACAATATAAGTTTCATTAAGATGCAGCAAAGTTACAGCTACGAGACCACTTTCAGAATACATAGTTGTATGACCAACATTAGTCATCAACAAGCCAATTCTTCTTAATGCATTTATCCTTTTCATCCTACTTTCCCACCCTTACCTTCTTTACCTTTTTTACCCTTCTTACCTTCCTTAACTTTTAAATCAACTCCAACGCCAAAAGGAAAAAAGAAGCCTGTAAGCATCTGCATGATAGTAGGAGTTGCATCACGTACAACAATTAAGCGCATAGAAACTCTTTTTTCAAACTGCTCTCGGGACTTTTTATCAACATGAGGAGATCTATTAACGATAAACTTAGAACCTTTCCTTGGAAGTGGAGATGGACCAACCAGCTTTGCACCAAATTGCTTCAATTCATCAACAAACTTTCTAACACACTTCTCTAATACAGAACAGTCAAAAGATCTAATTTTAACATGTATATCTTGATTCATCTTCGCTACTATATCTACCCCAAAATCTCTGAAACCACGCCAGAACCAACAGTCCTACCACCCTCTCTGATCGCAAAACGTAATCCCTTATCCATTGCAATTGGAACTTGCAACTCCACTTCTATACTAACATTATCACCAGGCATTACCATCTCTTTTCCATCCAATAACTTTATACTTCCTGTTACATCCGTCGTCCTTAAGTAAAATTGCGGCTGATAATTCGCAAAAAATGGCGTATGTCTGCCTCCCTCTTCTTTCTTTAATATATATACCTCCGCCTTGAACTTCTTATGCGGCGTAATACTTCCTGGCTTCCCTAATACCTGACCTCGCTCCACTTCCTCTCTTTTTGTACCTCTCAGCAATATCCCCACATTGAGCCCAGCACTTCCTTTATCAAGCAACTTCTTAAACATCTCAACACCAGTACATGTCGTCTTCTGCGTCGCCTTTAACCCTATTATCTCTATCTCATCACCAGTCTTTACTTCTCCCCTCTCAATCCTTCCAGTCACTACCGTACCACGACCAGATATCGAAAATACATCCTCAATTGGCATTAAAAACGGTAAATCAATAGGTCTTGGTGGAACTTGTACATATTCATCCAATTTCTCCATCAATTTATCTATAGATTTTTTACCATGCTCACTATCTTCATCTTCCAGCGCTTTTAATGCAGATCCAACCACCACCGGTACATCATCGCCTGGAAATCCATACTTACTCAGCAATTCTCTCACTTCCATCTCCACTAGATCTAGCATATCAGGATCAGCAACATCAGCTTTATTTATATATACTACGATATATCCAACCCCAACTTGCTTTGCTAGCAGTATATGCTCTCTCGTTTGCGGCATCGGTCCATCAACCCCAGATACTACCAATATTGCAGCATCCATCTGCGCCGCACCCACAATCATATTTTTTACATAATCAGCATGACCTGGACAGTCAACATGCGCATAATGCCTGCTCTCTGTTTGATACTCAACATGTGCAGTTGCTATCGTTATCCCCCTCTTTCTTTCTTCTGGCGCTTTATCTATCTGATCATATGCTACAAAATTTCCATAATGCTTCGTTATCGCCGCTGTCAACGTCGTCTTCCCATGATCTACATGCCCTATCGTACCCACATTTAAATGCGGCTTCCCAAATGCTTCTACTACTGTTGCCATAATCTAAACTTTTCTACTCAAAATACAAATACATCAATAAATAATATGTTGATTTTATAAAAATGCAACAAAAAAAAGAGCGGATAGTGGGAATCGAACCCACGTCACTAGCTTGGAAGGCTAAAGCTCTACCATTGAGCTATACCCGCACAATGGAAGAGGTAGGATTCGAACCTACGTACGCTTTCACGGACAGATTTACAGTCTGTTACCTTTAACCACTCGGTCACTCTTCCACAAAAAAAATTGTTAAGAGAGCACTGCTTTATCATCTTAACTTGAACTTTTTAATACTAAATGTCTAAAATTAAAAAATCAAGCAATTATTCTATCCAACTCAAGATTATGCAGATTTCATTTTATATAGTTTAACATTATCAACAAAATTTTCAAACAAATAATGCGAATCATGCGTACCTGGAGCTTCCTCTGGATGATATTGCACAGAAAAGATCGGATGATTCTTCATCATTATCCCTTCTATACTATTATCAAATAGAGATACATGCGTAACCTCAATACTATTTGGCAAAGAAGCTGAATCAACGACAAAACCATGGTTTTGACTTGTGATCTCAACCCTACCACTATTTATATTATAAACCGGATGATTACTACCTCTATGACCAACATCCATCTTAATAGTCTTTGCTCCTAGAGTAATCGCAAGTAATTGATGTCCCATGCATATACCAAAAATCGGTATTTTAGATCTTACAATCATATCTAACTCCGAAATTATATTATCCCCTATTTCTTGCGGATCACCAGGACCATTTGAAAGTACTATTCCATCTGGATTAATATTTAATATTTTTTTAGCAAAGCCTTCATCTGGTTTAATCAACTCAATTGTACAACCTAATTCTATTAAACGCGAAATTATGCTGATCTTTACACCAAAATCAACAATTACAACTTTATATTTCGCACTTGCATCATTCTTCAAACTATTACTTAAACTGACTTTATTTGTTATACCCATTCCATTAATAGATTGATAGCTTTGCAGCTCTTCCAATGTGTGCACTTCATTTAACGAGCATATCATTCCGTTTTGAGATCCATGCTTTCTTAAGTACCTTGTTAAAGCCCTGGTATCAATTCCCGATATCCCAATTACATTATTTTCTTCCAACCAGTCATTTAAACTGACATATGAAGAACAATGAGATGCAGAGGAAATCCCACGTACAACTACACCGCTTGCAAAAATTTTCTTTCCTTCATTATCCTCATGATTTACTCCAATATTACCAATATGAGGAAAAGTGAACGTTATAATTTGATCAGCAAAAGAAGGATCAGTTATGGTATGCTGATAGCCTGTCATGCCAGTAGTAAAACATACTTCACCCATACATTTACCCTTCTTTCCAACTGATTTTCCTAAAAAGCGTCTACCATCTTGTAAAACTAAAACTGCATTTAGCACTTTATTTTCTCTAAGTCATTTTAAATATTGTACAAAAATTTCAAAAAATAGGTAACCCATTTCTTAAGTGATAAAAATATTATGAAAAAATTCTTAACGCATCTATCCATAATATACTCATCCAAATAAAATACAGCTTGACTAAACCTGCATACTATACTAAGTATATACTAGTTTTTTAATATGTGGAGGGTTTATTATGCATGCAAATGGAGTTCAACAAAATGAGGCTCAATCTAAAAAAATAAACGAAAAGTGGCTGGTTATAGGAACTGGCATGCTACTATTTGCAATGATGCTGCCATCAATTTTTCTTCTGGCAAAAATAGCCATCGGATCAACGATGATTTCAATCGCTACAATAGCAATAAAGATTTCTTCAAAAACCATATCAAGCTCTCTTGAGAACAATAACGCAGAACAACAAACAACACAAAACAAATTTATAAACCTTGCTGTTGGATTAGCATCTATATTTGTAGGCGGAATATCATTATTGATCATAGCAAAAACAGGATTGATTGCAGCATGCGCAGCCGTCACTGCTTTAGCTTTACATGAATATTTAAAAGATGAAGAAATAGGAAAAAATATAAGTACAAAGTTTGATAAAATAGCTGAAAATTCAACTCAGCTTATTGTTAGCAGCATTGAAAAATTCCTTTCACCGCAAGTGCAAAGTCGCGAGACATAGTAAGTTTTATTTAAGGATTTTTACTTCAAATTGCAAAGTTATAGTTAATGTTTTCTCTGTTTAGTGAATAATTAAGTATCCATTCGTATCCATTCAGGGGTATGGCTTAAGAAGCAATAGCCAGTAGGTTTTGAAAAGGATTTAACTTCTTTTGCCTCCAAGTCAAGTACAATAAAATTATCCTCTCAAGAAGTATCCATTCAGCCGGGCGGTAAAATAAAGAGTAGACAAGGAATGCTAAAAAGGTAAACTAGAGTGGCTGTGAGGTAATATGGTTGATCTTTTAGAATTTTGCGAAAGTTTAAGCAGACTATAGAAAAGTTAGAAACAAAAATAGAAGAGCTTAAAGCAGAAAATAAAGCGCTAAGGATCGAAAACGCTGAGTTAAAAGAAAGGCTTGGCTTAAATTCAAAAAATTCATCTATACCAAGCTCCAAAGAATTATATAAGATGAGGGAAAATAAGCCAAAAAGTGACAGGAAAGTAGGAGCACAGGTTGGACATAAAGGCAGTTACCGCCCTAAAATGGAGGCAGATGAGATGGTAAAAATAGAACTGCCCAATACGTGTGAGTGCGGAGGAGAAATTGCGGTATCAAAAGATCCGTATACTCATCAAAAGGTCGATTTGCCGGAAATCAAGCCGTATGTAGTTGAATATTAACTAGAGCATGGACGTTGCAAAAGATGTGGAAAAAGAAAAAGTAGCAAGCTACAAGAAGGAGTAACTGCGGACACATTTGGTCCAAGAGTTAAGTCAGTAATTACAGCATTAAGTGGATTTTACAAGAATTCGAAAAAAGAAGTGGCAAATATTATAAAGGACATTTTCAACCTGGATAGGCTTTGTTGCATAGCTAAAGTAAAAAGAACTGGCAGTTACTGACGAAATTCATTATAAACAGGCATTTAACCGACAAAGGAAAAATATGCCAGTCAAAATGAAAGTCAGTAACTGCTACGAATATAACAAATTTCTCCAAGAAAGAGGAAATATTTTTTATTACGTCAACGATGCCATAGAAAATTGGTACGAAAAAAGTCCCAAAATGGCCGGTAGCAACAATATTTATAGTGATAAAGTCGTAATTCTAATTCACATAATAACTTATTTGTTTAGAATAGGCCTAAGACAAACGGTGGGGTTTATAGCGGGATACCTTGAGCAAATAGGAAAAAATTTGCAAGTTATCAGCTATTCCCAGGCTTCCAGAAGATTCAAAAAGCTTAACTTAAAAATTAATGATCGAAGACATGATAAAAACAGTATGGAAAATATTGAGATCGCCATAGATAGCACTGGAATAAGCATCTACAATAATATTCCAGGCCATAGTAAGGCAAACGGTACAGATAGAAAGTACCGTGGCTATAAGCAAACAAGAAAATTGCATGTAATGCTGGAGATAGGTAGCAAAAAAGTCATAGCTGCAAAATACAGTAGTGGAGTTTATTCTGACCACTATGGAGCCTGTGATCTTATTGCAAGGGCTAATGCTAAATACAATATAAGCACACTATATGCAGACAGAGCATATAATCGAAAGAAGTTATACAAATTGTGCAATGAGCTTGGCATAAAGACAAAAATTCCTCTGCAAAACAATGCAGTGGAGCATCCAAAGCTGGATTATATGGCTGAGAGAAATTCTACAATCAAGCTCATAAAGTCATATGGTGAAGATGGTATGAAGAAGTGGAAAAAAGAGATAAATTATGGGAAGAGATCTTATATAGAAAGTTTTTTCTCGCGACTGAAGCAAACATTTGGGTTTAGTTTTAGGAACAAATCTGAGATTAACCGTGAGAAAGAAATGCTACTCAAGTGTTATTTGCTGAACAAATTTACTGAAATAGGCATGGCTAAATTTGAGATAGCTTCATGAATTTATTATGCATTGCCTCCTATCCAAAGAGCGATGCAACAAAGCCATTCCAGGTTGAAAATGTCCTTTATAATATTTGCCACTTCTTTTTTCGAATTCTTGTAAAATCCACTTAATGCTGCAATTACTGACTTAACTCTTGGACCAAATGTGTCCGCAGTTACTCCTTCTTGTAGCTTGCTACTTTTTCTTTTTCCACATCTTTTGCAACGTCCATGCTCTAGTTGATATTCAACTACATACGGCTTGATTTCCGGCAAATCGACCTTTTGATGAGTATACGGATCTTTTGATACCGCAATTTCTCCTCCGCACTCACACGTATTGGGCAGTTCTATTTTTACCATCTCATCTGCCTCCATTTTAGGGCGGTAACTGCCTTTATGTCCAACCTGTGCTCCTACTTTCCTGTCACTTTTTGGCTTATTTTCCCTCATCTTATATAATTCTTTGGAGCTTGGTATAGATGAATTTTTTGAATTTAAGCCAAGCCTTTCTTTTAACTCAGCGTTTTCGATCCTTAGCGCTTTATTTTCTGCTTTAAGCTCTTCTATTTTTGTTTCTAACTTTTCTATAGTCTGCTTTAAACTTTCGCAAAATTCTAAAAGATCAACCATATTACCTCACAGCCACTCTAGTTTACCTTTTTAGCATTCCTTGTCTACTCTTTATTTTACCGCCCGGCTGAATGGATACAGTATCAAGACACAAAGGAAAAGCTATCAACTTTAAAACAAGATTTAGATACACAAAAGCAAAAAAATGCCCACAATTTACGAGAACTGGAAGCAAAAAAAACTGAACTTTGGAATAAACAACAATCTATTCAAGGCTTAGAACGTAAGTTAGATGCGCAACAACCAGACAAAAGGCTAGCATACTCTAGGAAACAAAGTAATATTGCCTCTACTTGCTTTGTATTATCAGGTGTATCTGCAGTTTTAGCGTATGCTTTTGCACAAAATCCAGCAATATGCGCTCCGCTCGCAGTAGTTGCTGTTGCTTTTGCTATATTCGGATTATATTCATTATATAAAGCAAACATGGGGGAACCGCCAAACTCTCAAATGAGTATGAAAGAATCTATCTCCCCTTAAGAAACACAACACATACACGCCATTCCGAAGCAATGTGCAATTAGCTTCTTAAATAACATAACACGTACACGCCAGCCCCAAGCAATATAAACGAAAAAACTTGATGTGCTATGGCAACAGCTACTGGTAGATGCAGTAACAGAGTTGTCACACCTAAAATTATCTGAATAACGACAGAAAGCAGCATGATATATACCGGTTTTACATTAGAATTCTTTATTGTCAGTATTACTGTCAGCACCAATATTAGTAATGCTAACGCACGGTGTATAAATTGCAATGTTGTTCTGTTTTCAAAAATATTTAACCACTTCGGTTGCAAAAAAAACAAACCCTCTGGGATAATGTGTCCGTCCATCAGTGGAAAAGTGTTGTAAATTAAACCAGCATTTAATCCGGCAACAAATGCACCAAAGATGATTTGTATTGCAACTAGAATTAGAATGGCAATTGTCATTCCAGCACCACGCATTGGAATAACATCTTTTCTTCTTATATCATGTAGCTGTGTGTTCAACGCTAGCTGATATTCAAAAAATTGATATAGCAGCAGCCCAAAAATTACCAATGCTAGCAATAAGTGGAGTGCTAGCCGATAATGACTCACATGAGGTTCGGCTACTAACCCGCTTTTAACCATATACCAACCAACAACAGCTTGCAGAGCTCCAAGCAGCAACACTACTGATAATCTTATTATTACTTTCTTCGTTATTTTTTTCTTTAGTGTAAAATATATAAATGGCAGAATAAAAACCAACCCAGTGAGCCTTGCAACTAATCTATGTATGTACTCTGTTAGGTATATAACCCGAAACTCCCCCATGCTCATGCCATAATTAAATGCCTTATATTCTGGGGTGGATTCATATTTTGACTTTTCTTTTAGCCAATCTTGCTCATTTAGCGGAGGCAATGTTCCAGTGATTGGTTTCCATTCTGTGATTGATAGCCCTGCTTTTGTTAGCCTGGTAAATCCACCAATTCCTACCATGAGAATCACCATCACTGAGCAGAGCAAAAGCCAAGCAGCTACGCACTTTTCTTCCATAAACCGTGTTTAGTTTTATTCCATTGTTGAGGGTAAATAGTAAATTCCCATAATGCAAGAAAAGCTGCAATACTATGCAATAAACTATAGACCGGAAAAAATATGGCTTTGTTGCATAGCTAAAGTAAAAAGAACTGGCAGTTACTGACGAAATTCATTATAAACAGGCATTTAACCGACAAAGGAAAAATATGCCAGTCAAAATGAAAGTCAGTAACTGCTACGAATATAACAAATTTCTCCAAGAAAGAGGAAATATTTTTTATTACGTCAACGATGCCATAGAAAATTGGTACGAAAAAAGTCCCAAAATGGGGAGAGTAGACCGGTGGAACTTCCCCACCAGCCCCTCGCAAAACTGTGCATGAACCTCTCGACTCACACAGCTTCCATTATTCACCTTTTGACCTAAGCCTAATGTCCAGTGATAGAAAATATCAGGTCCCTTTTTCCTCATTTTTCCTAGAAGTTGCCTTGCTAGTCTTCCATGATTTCGAAGTTTCTTGTATTTTCTTCTGACCCACTTTTCTAGATGCCGCTCTACGTTCTTTAGAGGTTTGTATATCTCGGTTTTGCAGAATCTGCCATAGTACTGATACCAGCCTCTGACTATTGGATTTACTATCTTTGATATTTCCTCTAACGTTTTATGTGTACTTTGTAGTATTTTCCATGATCTTATGGTTGTAGTAATATCTTTCTTGGCCTTGTTGCTAATTGCAGGGAGAAATGAAACAAAATTCTTTCCTATTTTATTTCTTGCTAATCTGGGTCTAAATGTGTAACCCAGAAAGTCAAAACTTTGCTTAGGAAATTCACTTTTCCTATTATCATCTTTACAGTACACAATTTGTGTCTTTTCAGGATGTAACTTTAGCTTATATTCAGCCAATCTTTCTTCGATCATTACTTTCATAAATTCTGCCTGCTTACGAGTCTTACAATGTACTACCGCATCATCCACATATCTTTCAAATGGTATTGTTGGGTACTTTTGTCTCATCCATTCATCAAATACATGATGCATAAATATGTTTGAGATCATAGGGCTTATTGAACCTCCTTGCGGAACTCCTTTTTCCCTAACTACCTTACTGCCATCTGCTAGTTGAATTGGAGCTTTCATCCATCTTTCAGCATACAGTATGACCCATTTGCAGTCTGTGTGTCTTTTGATAGCTTGCAATGCTAGCTCGTGGTCCAAATTGTCGAAAAATCCCGATATGTCAAGATCTATCGTCCAATCGTACCTCCAGCATCTTTTACGCGCTGTGTCTACCGCGTCCAGTGCAGATTTATTTGGTCTATAACCATATGAGTCTTCGTGAAATTTTGGCTCTACTAGCGGTTCCAGATACATAGCAGCGGCTGTTTGCCCTATCCTATCGAATACTGAAGGAACACCTAAAATTCTTTGTCCTCCTCCTGTACCTTTCGGTATTGCAACAGCCTTTACAGCTTCCGGAAAATAACTTCCAGATGACATCCGATTCCATAGTTTGTATAGATTATCTTTTAGATTTTCCTCAAACTTTGTTATCGAGACCTCATCTACACCAGCAGCACCCTTATTTTTCGATACTTGTTTATAAGCTCTCCAAATAAGTTGCTTCGGTATATCAAAAGACTTTGTTTTATTCATTAACTCCTCCCTTGCGGTTGATAAATAATTAAAACTAAATAACTCAGCCCCTTCGCTCCATTTCTATTACAGAAACTTCTTCACTACTACGAGCTGATCCGCCCCTGTTCTTCGCATCGGTACTCTCATCCTTAGAGTTTAGCTCCTTGGATTTCTCCCTTATCATCGAAACGACAGGTTCCCGTAGTTCCGTACAACAGCCTGAAATAGATTCATGCCACCTCTATGCCGGACGCCATCTACCCAGTAAACAAGCTCCTGATAGACTTATCCCAGGTTACTACAGACCCCCTGGTTTTGACGCCACCTAAATCGTTTTCGACACTTCGTCAGTGGTTCACTTTCGTTCATCTCTCTACTCCACACATGACGCATAATTGCGCCTTTTCCATAATGCTCACTACCTTGGCTCTTTACCAAAGCAGCTTATGGTTGTTTAAAGCCTGCTCTTGCAAACCGGCTTTGAGGGGCCCACCCTCATCTGTCATGCAGCTTCAACACTTTCCGTGTCTCTACGGCGCACCCGGTAGCAACAATATTTATAGTGATAAAGTCGTAATTCTAATTCACATAATAACTTATTTGTTTAGAATAGGCCTAAGACAAACGGTGGGGTTTATAGCGGGATACCTTGAGCAAATAGGAAAAAATTTGCAAGTTATCAGCTATTCCCAGGCTTCCAGAAGATTCAAAAAGCTTAACTTAAAAATTAATGATCGAAGACATGATAAAAACAGTATGGAAAATATTGAGATCGCCATAGATAGCACTGGAATAAGCATCTACAATAATATTCCAGGCCATAGTAAGGCAAACGGTACAGATAGAAAGTACCGTGGCTATAAGCAAACAAGAAAATTGCATGTAATGCTGGAGATAGGTAGCAAAAAAGTCATAGCTGCAAAATACAGTAGTGGAGTTTATTCTGACCACTATGGAGCCTGTGATCTTATTGCAAGGGCTAATGCTAAATACAATATAAGCACACTATATGCAGACAGAGCATATAATCGAAAGAAGTTATACAAATTGTGCAATGAGCTTGGCATAAAGACAAAAATTCCTCTGCAAAACAATGCAGTGGAGCATCCAAAGCTGGATTATATGGCTGAGAGAAATTCTACAATCAAGCTCATAAAGTCATATGGTGAAGATGGTATGAAGAAGTGGAAAAAAGAGATAAATTATGGGAAGAGATCTTATATAGAAAGTTTTTTCTCGCGACTGAAGCAAACATTTGGGTTTAGTTTTAGGAACAAATCTGAGATTAATCGTGAGAAAGAAATGCTACTCAAGTGTTATTTGCTGAACAAATTTACTGAAATAGGCATGGCTAAATTTGAGATAGCTTCATGAATTTATTATGCATTGCCTCCTATCCAAAGAGCGATGCAACAAAGCCAAAAAATATCGAGATTATATAAAAATAAAAGGGCATCTTCTGCTGCTTGACTGCAATCATCAAAAAGATCAAATTAACGAAATATATTGCAATAAAGTAATATAAAAATAATTCGCTTAAGACTTTGGTTAAGATTAATGCTAGCAGCAAAAACGGGGTAACGAAAAATATAAAAGCCGTAGCACCAACAAAAAGGTTAAGCAGTAAAACTCCTCTGAGCCCTGTGTGCTTGTAGAGTGATTTTATATTTTTCAAATGGACAATATAAGTCTGCATATAGCCCTTAATCCAACATGCCCTTTGTTTGATCCAAGTAAATACAGTAATTGGTGACTCCTCCAAAGTTTCTGAGTCAATCATTCTAGTTTTATAGCCCATATGTGCTAACCTTAAACCAAGGTCTGCATCTTCAGTGACGTTATAAGCATCCCAGAGAAATACCTTCTTTAAAATCTCAACTGAAAAATGATTACTGCTGCCGCCCAATGGTATTGGCATATTCATTTTCTGAAATCCAGGTAGTAAATATTGAAACCAACTCATATACTCAAGGGAAAAGAATTTTGTCAGAAAATTATAATTATAATTGTAATAATTTAGTCTTGCTTGCACGCAAGCCAGACTATCATCATTCTTACTAAATTCAACCAGCGCTTTCTTTAACTGTAATGGATCAGGTTTGTCGTCAGCATCATATATTACTACATATTCTCCTCTGGCAAAATTCATAGCGTAATTGCACGACTTAGCTTTCGTTTTAGGCAAAGAATGAGGTACTTTTATCACTTCAAAATATTGTGGCAAAACATACTCTTCTATAACTGCAAGCATTTCTTGGTCATCACTTTCTATAATAAGCTTTACATCCAATTTTGATTTCGGATAATCCAAATTCTCGATATTTTCAATCAATTGTCCTATTAGAAGGTGTCTGCAAAGTATGTAGAAAAGTAGAAAAAAGGACAATTATGTGATACAAGGATAACTTTAACATGTATCCAAGTGACATAAAAGACAGTGAATGGGAAATTTTAAAGCCATATTTTGAGCCAAAAAAGACAGGTAGACCAAGAAAACACGATATTAGAACAATTATTAATGCAATAAGGTACGTAATGAGAACAGGCTGCCAATGGAGACAATTACCTAAGGATTTCCCACCATGGAAGACAATTTACAGTTGGAACACACGACTAAAAAACACTGGAAAATGGCAAGAAATACACGATATTTTAGTAAAAAAAGTAAGGGAGGTAGTTGGTAAAAGAGCCACACCATCAGTTGGAATAATTGACAGCCAATCAGTAAAAACGACTCAAAAAGGGGGGCCAGAGGTTACGATGCTGGCAAGAAAATAAAAGGTCGAAAACGGCATATTATTGTAGACACGCTAGGACTCGTGATTACGGCAGATGTACACAGTGCAAGCATCCAAGACCGCGAGGGAGCTTTAGATCTTCTGGTAAAAGCAAAACAAAAAATACCAACATTACAGAGGTTTTTTGCTGATCAAGGATACACAGGTAACCTTAAAAACAGATGCTTAATAAAAACAGGATGTTTATTTACAATAGCAAAAAAAGCTCCTAATATTGCGGGATTTGAGGTTATACCGAAGCGTTGGATTGTTGAAAGAACTTTTGCTTGGCTTTCCAATTTTAGGCGTATGAGTAAGGATTATGAGCATTCTCCTCAAACTTCGGAAACCAATATTTTCTTTAATATGACTACTATTATGCTTACTAAATTAGCTAATTCTTGAGTTTGCAGACACCTTCTTACTGCACTTTCTTTAAAAGCAGGCAACAAAATAGTATATATGGGCAAATCTTTCTTGTTTATCTTGCTATAATCTACTTTT
This sequence comes from Wolbachia endosymbiont of Ctenocephalides felis wCfeT, assembly GCF_012277295.1. NCBI lineage: Bacteria > Pseudomonadati > Pseudomonadota > Alphaproteobacteria > Rickettsiales > Anaplasmataceae > Wolbachia > Wolbachia endosymbiont of Ctenocephalides felis. The sequence goes on along the minus strand of NZ_CP051156.1, from coordinate 117,043 downwards.
TGACTAGAGCTACTGCATAAACCAAAAATTCTAGCTACGAACTTGAACAAAGAACTAGAACACCCAATGATAAATATTAATATCAGAGCTAAGTATGAATATTTTTCTGTCAGCGCAAAAATTGAAACTACGATAAAAAAAGTAGCATAAAAAATCGAACTAAGCTTTATTTCTTTAGCTGAAAAGCAAGGATTATTACAGTAAAGATCAAATTTTTGCATTAATCTAATGCAGCTTTTTATTTAAGTCTCGTGAAAGCGAAGATATAATCTCACTATTTTGCTCACTATCTTTATGATGTTCACGCAATATTTTTTCTACAGCATCAGCAGCTATACTGGCTGTGCCAGCTTTTATATTTTCAATAGTTTTTTCGAATTGATCAGTAACTTTCTTCAAGTTAGCTTGAGCATTATCATCTAGCGTTTTATCCAACCGTTGTCGATTGTACTCAATAATATTATTAGCCTTAGCAAGCATTTCTTTCATAATTGCATTTGCCTCTTCATCAAGTTTTGCGTACCTTTCAGAAGATTTTCTATAATATTCTAACATCTCTTGCCTAAATTTCTTAGTCTCCTCGCTCGTAAACTTGCTCTTGTTACGCTTACTATTAAGAGCCTTTCTTATTACTCTCTTCAGTGGTTTATATGCAAAAATAAAGCCTACTAAGAATGCAAGACTTACAATCAACGCTGTAGACATAAAACACCTCTCTAAAACTTTTCCGATACTAAGTTAGCAACAAGCTCCTTATCAATTTCGGAGTTAGTTAGCTTAGTGTAATAAATTAAAGCAATACTAATAGCTGCTTGTTTCAGCTCGTCATTATACTCAGATTTAAACTGCTCTACCCTCTCTTCAATGAGTTTAACCATTTTTTTGTCTTCCTCTTCTAATACTTTTTTAACACTAGCTTCCATTTCTTCTACTTCAATCAATGCGTTATCTATTACTTTTTTTGCTTTCATTTTAATACTACTTAAAGCTGCGTTATACTCAGCAATCTGCCTTTCTGCAACCTTTAAAATACGATAAGAGATATTGAAAGAATCTAGCACCTCTTTGTTTCTATAATTTATTATTCTTTCCAACTTTGGCAAAAATAAACAACGTACTGCAAAAAAAAGTGCAGAGAAAAAAATTAAAAACCAAAAAACTTGTGAGAAGAAAGTTGAAACGTCAAGTTGCGGCATGTGCTAGTTAGCCAATATTAATATCATTGCAAGTACAAATGCAAGTAACCCCATCATTTCAATCATGGCAGCACCAATATAAACGTAAATCTTCATTTTACCTTCTGACTCAGGGTTTCTTGCAATCCCACTTAGCATAGTAGAGAATATATTAGACAAACCAAAACTAGCACCAAGCATGCCAAATACACTTAAACCAATTGCTATAAACTTAAAATCCATATATCACCTTTAACTATTATAATATAATTTTAAGATATTTCGCACGTAAGTCAATTACTTTACTGCATCTGACAAATATACGCATGTCAATATGGTAAATATATAAGCTTGCAAAGCTGCAACAAACACTTCAAACCCTATCATTGCAATAATGAACACAAACGGTGCAGGAGTGAGAATTATGTTCATATTGACGATAAATCCAGCAATTACCTTGATTATTATATGACCTGCCATCATGTTCGCAGCCAGCCTTATCGACAAGCTAATTGGCCTAACTAAATAGGCAAATAATTTAATGAGAATTATTATAGGTGCAAGCCATGAAGGAGTGCCTTTTGGTAGTAATATGCTCAAAAACTCTATGCCTCTTTCTTCGAACCCAATAACTGTCACATAAACACAAACCACCATGGCTAAAGCAAAAGTGACTATCACATGACTTGTAACTGTGAAACTGTAAGGCAAGATACCCACTAAATTACATGAGAGAACAAAAACAAATACTGTGAATATTAACGGAATATGCTGCAAGCCTTTACTGCCAACATTACTTTCTACTATTGAGACAACAAAATCGTATACATACTCAACTGCAGCTTGCAAATATCCAGGTACTACCGATCCCTTTCTAATTCCTAAGAGCAAAAAGAACACTACCAGCATAACCGATATCATCATAAATAACGATGAATTAGTAAAACTGATGTCATACCCAAGCAGTTTAGGTAATTCCACTATCGTATATATTCTAAACTGCTCTAGCGGATTTAACGCCATTTTAATCTTATAAACCTAACAGTAAATAAAATATTAAATTTACAAGACTAAGTCAAGGATTAAGGTGGCTACGCGTTGCAGAGCCTTGTTTTATTATTTTATGAACCCATGATCTTTTGCTCTACTTTTTATTCTTTTGGCTTGGTTTTGATCATCAGCATGCAATACAATCCTGATTTTATCTCCTTTATTAAATTCTATTCCATCTAATGTCACACCTCCATAATCATATGGGGAAATACTAGATGACTATCATGATACACAACCTCTTTCAACCCTCCCACACGTTTTATTAAATCTATGTGAGGCTTATTATTATGACAAACAGCATCAAGATTATACTCTTTTGCTGACGCTTCAATCGTTACTGTAGTATCCCAAATATCCATAAATATTGCCTATAAATAAAATGGTAAATTTAGCATTATTAGCATTAGAATATTAATAATATATTAACACTAAATGTTGATCTATAACTTTAGGTTCGTTTCTGCTCAGAAGAGAAAAAATGCACAATGGACCTCAGATATAAGTGTTAGCTACTCAGTTGTGATACTAAATCAAGGATTAAGATGGCTCTGCGTTGCAGAGCCTTGTTTGATTATTTTGCTTTTAAATTATGAATCTTTGCCTCATTTTTTATAATTGTGACTTGCGCTGAGTTCTTAGCTTGGAATGGCTTTGTTGCATAGCTAAAGTAAAAAGAACTGGCAGTTACTGACGAAATTCATTATAAACAGGCATTTAACCGACAAAGGAAAAATATGCCAGTCAAAATGAAAGTCAGTAACTGCTACGAATATAACAAATTTCTCCAAGAAAGAGGAAATATTTTTTATTACGTCAACGATGCCATAGAAAATTGGTACGAAAAAAGTCCCAAAATGGGGAGAGTAGACCGGTGGAACTTCCCCACCAGCCCCTCGCAAAACTGTGCATGAACCTCTCGACTCACACAGCTTCCATTATTCACCTTTTGACCTAAGCCTAATGTCCAGTGATAGAAAATATCAGGTCCCTTTTTCCTCATTTTTCCTAGAAGTTGCCTTGCTAGTCTTCCATGATTTCGAAGTTTCTTGTATTTTCTTCTGACCCACTTTTCTAGATGCCGCTCTACGTTCTTTAGAGGTTTGTATATCTCGGTTTTGCAGAATCTGCCATAGTACTGATACCAGCCTCTGACTATTGGATTTACTATCTTTGATATTTCCTCTAACGTTTTATGTGTACTTTGTAGTATTTTCCATGATCTTATGGTTGTAGTAATATCTTTCTTGGCCTTGTTGCTAATTGCAGGGAGAAATGAAACAAAATTCTTTCCTATTTTATTTCTTGCTAATCTGGGTCTAAATGTGTAACCCAGAAAGTCAAAACTTTGCTTAGGAAATTCACTTTTCCTATTATCATCTTTACAGTACACAATTTGTGTCTTTTCAGGATGTAACTTTAGCTTATATTCAGCCAATCTTTCTTCGATCATTACTTTCATAAATTCTGCCTGCTTACGAGTCTTACAATGTACTACCGCATCATCCACATATCTTTCAAATGGTATTGTTGGGTACTTTTGTCTCATCCATTCATCAAATACATGATGCATAAATATGTTTGAGATCATAGGGCTTATTGAACCTCCTTGCGGAACTCCTTTTTCCCTAACTACCTTACTGCCATCTGCTAGTTGAATTGGAGCTTTCATCCATCTTTCAGCATACAGTATGACCCATTTGCAGTCTGTGTGTCTTTTGATAGCTTGCAATGCTAGCTCGTGGTCCAAATTGTCGAAAAATCCCGATATGTCAAGATCTATCGTCCAATCGTACCTCCAGCATCTTTTACGCGCTGTGTCTACCGCGTCCAGTGCAGATTTATTTGGTCTATAACCATATGAGTCTTCGTGAAATTTTGGCTCTACTAGCGGTTCCAGATACATAGCAGCGGCTGTTTGCCCTATCCTATCGAATACTGAAGGAACACCTAAAATTCTTTGTCCTCCTCCTGTACCTTTCGGTATTGCAACAGCCTTTACAGCTTCCGGAAAATAACTTCCAGATGACATCCGATTCCATAGTTTGTATAGATTATCTTTTAGATTTTCCTCAAACTTTGTTATCGAGACCTCATCTACACCAGCAGCACCCTTATTTTTCGATACTTGTTTATAAGCTCTCCAAATAAGTTGCTTCGGTATATCAAAAGACTTTGTTTTATTCATTAACTCCTCCCTTGCGGTTGATAAATAATTAAAACTAAATAACTCAGCCCCTTCGCTCCATTTCTATTACAGAAACTTCTTCACTACTACGAGCTGATCCGCCCCTGTTCTTCGCATCGGTACTCTCATCCTTAGAGTTTAGCTCCTTGGATTTCTCCCTTATCATCGAAACGACAGGTTCCCGTAGTTCCGTACAACAGCCTGAAATAGATTCATGCCACCTCTATGCCGGACGCCATCTACCCAGTAAACAAGCTCCTGATAGACTTATCCCAGGTTACTACAGACCCCCTGGTTTTGACGCCACCTAAATCGTTTTCGACACTTCGTCAGTGGTTCACTTTCGTTCATCTCTCTACTCCACACATGACGCATAATTGCGCCTTTTCCATAATGCTCACTACCTTGGCTCTTTACCAAAGCAGCTTATGGTTGTTTAAAGCCTGCTCTTGCAAACCGGCTTTGAGGGGCCCACCCTCATCTGTCATGCAGCTTCAACACTTTCCGTGTCTCTACGGCGCACCCGGTAGCAACAATATTTATAGTGATAAAGTCGTAATTCTAATTCACATAATAACTTATTTGTTTAGAATAGGCCTAAGACAAACGGTGGGGTTTATAGCGGGATACCTTGAGCAAATAGGAAAAAATTTGCAAGTTATCAGCTATTCCCAGGCTTCCAGAAGATTCAAAAAGCTTAACTTAAAAATTAATGATCGAAGACATGATAAAAACAGTATGGAAAATATTGAGATCGCCATAGATAGCACTGGAATAAGCATCTACAATAATATTCCAGGCCATAGTAAGGCAAACGGTACAGATAGAAAGTACCGTGGCTATAAGCAAACAAGAAAATTGCATGTAATGCTGGAGATAGGTAGCAAAAAAGTCATAGCTGCAAAATACAGTAGTGGAGTTTATTCTGACCACTATGGAGCCTGTGATCTTATTGCAAGGGCTAATGCTAAATACAATATAAGCACACTATATGCAGACAGAGCATATAATCGAAAGAAGTTATACAAATTGTGCAATGAGCTTGGCATAAAGACAAAAATTCCTCTGCAAAACAATGCAGTGGAGCATCCAAAGCTGGATTATATGGCTGAGAGAAATTCTACAATCAAGCTCATAAAGTCATATGGTGAAGATGGTATGAAGAAGTGGAAAAAAGAGATAAATTATGGGAAGAGATCTTATATAGAAAGTTTTTTCTCGCGACTGAAGCAAACATTTGGGTTTAGTTTTAGGAACAAATCTGAGATTAATCGTGAGAAAGAAATGCTACTCAAGTGTTATTTGCTGAACAAATTTACTGAAATAGGCATGGCTAAATTTGAGATAGCTTCATGAATTTATTATGCATTGCCTCCTATCCAAAGAGCGATGCAACAAAGCCAAAAAATATCGAGATTATATAAAAATAAAAGGGCATCTTCTGCTGCTTGACTGCAATCATCAAAAAGATCAAATTAACGAAATATATTGCAATAAAGTAATATAAAAATAATTCGCTTAAGACTTTGGTTAAGATTAATGCTAGCAGCAAAAACGGGGTAACGAAAAATATAAAAGCCGTAGCACCAACAAAAAGGTTAAGCAGTAAAACTCCTCTGAGCCCTGTGTGCTTGTAGAGTGATTTTATATTTTTCAAATGGACAATATAAGTCTGCATATAGCCCTTAATCCAACATGCCCTTTGTTTGATCCAAGTAAATACAGTAATTGGTGACTCCTCCAAAGTTTCTGAGTCAATCATTCTAGTTTTATAGCCCATATGTGCTAACCTTAAACCAAGGTCTGCATCTTCAGTGACGTTATAAGCATCCCAGAGAAATACCTTCTTTAAAATCTCAACTGAAAAATGATTACTGCTGCCGCCCAATGGTATTGGCATATTCATTTTCTGAAATCCAGGTAGTAAATATTGAAACCAACTCATATACTCAAGGGAAAAGAATTTTGTCAGAAAATTATAATTATAATTGTAATAATTTAGTCTTGCTTGCACGCAAGCCAGACTATCATCATTCTTACTAAATTCAACCAGCGCTTTCTTTAACTGTAATGGATCAGGTTTGTCGTCAGCATCATATATTACTACATATTCTCCTCTGGCAAAATTCATAGCGTAATTGCACGACTTAGCTTTCGTTTTAGGCAAAGAATGAGGTACTTTTATCACTTCAAAATATTGTGGCAAAACATACTCTTCTATAACTGCAAGCATTTCTTGGTCATCACTTTCTATAATAAGCTTTACATCCAATTTTGATTTCGGATAATCCAAATTCTCGATATTTTCAATCAATTGTCCTATTAGAAGGTGTCTGCAAAGTATGTAGAAAAGTAGAAAAAAGGACAATTATGTGATACAAGGATAACTTTAACATGTATCCAAGTGACATAAAAGACAGTGAATGGGAAATTTTAAAGCCATATTTTGAGCCAAAAAAGACAGGTAGACCAAGAAAACACGATATTAGAACAATTATTAATGCAATAAGGTACGTAATGAGAACAGGCTGCCAATGGAGACAATTACCTAAGGATTTCCCACCATGGAAGACAATTTACAGTTGGAACACACGACTAAAAAACACTGGAAAATGGCAAGAAATACACGATATTTTAGTAAAAAAAGTAAGGGAGGTAGTTGGTAAAAGAGCCACACCATCAGTTGGAATAATTGACAGCCAATCAGTAAAAACGACTCAAAAAGGGGGGCCAGAGGTTACGATGCTGGCAAGAAAATAAAAGGTCGAAAACGGCATATTATTGTAGACACGCTAGGACTCGTGATTACGGCAGATGTACACAGTGCAAGCATCCAAGACCGCGAGGGAGCTTTAGATCTTCTGGTAAAAGCAAAACAAAAAATACCAACATTACAGAGGTTTTTTGCTGATCAAGGATACACAGGTAACCTTAAAAACAGATGCTTAATAAAAACAGGATGTTTATTTACAATAGCAAAAAAAGCTCCTAATATTGCGGGATTTGAGGTTATACCGAAGCGTTGGATTGTTGAAAGAACTTTTGCTTGGCTTTCCAATTTTAGGCGTATGAGTAAGGATTATGAGCATTCTCCTCAAACTTCGGAAACCAATATTTTCTTTAATATGACTACTATTATGCTTACTAAATTAGCTAATTCTTGAGTTTGCAGACACCTTCTTACTGCACTTTCTTTAAAAGCAGGCAACAAAATAGTATATATGGGCAAATCTTTCTTGTTTATCTTGCTATAATCTACTTTTTGACTAGAGCTACTGCATAAACCAAAAATTCTAGCTACGAACTTGAACAAAGAACTAGAACACCCAATGATAAATATTAATATCAGAGCTAAGTATGAATATTTTTCTGTCAGCGCAAAAATTGAAACTACGATAAAAAAAGTAGCATAAAAAATCGAACTAAGCTTTATTTCTTTAGCTGAAAAGCAAGGATTATTACAGTAAAGATCAAATTTTTGCATTAATCTAATGCAGCTTTTTATTTAAGTCTCGTGAAAGCGAAGATATAATCTCACTATTTTGCTCACTATCTTTATGATGTTCACGCAATATTTTTTCTACAGCATCAGCAGCTATACTGGCTGTGCCAGCTTTTATATTTTCAATAGTTTTTTCGAATTGATCAGTAACTTTCTTCAAGTTAGCTTGAGCATTATCATCTAGCGTTTTATCCAACCGTTGTCGATTGTACTCAATAATATTATTAGCCTTAGCAAGCATTTCTTTCATAATTGCATTTGCCTCTTCATCAAGTTTTGCGTACCTTTCAGAAGATTTTCTATAATATTCTAACATCTCTTGCCTAAATTTCTTAGTCTCCTCGCTCGTAAACTTGCTCTTGTTACGCTTACTATTAAGAGCCTTTCTTATTACTCTCTTCAGTGGTTTATATGCAAAAATAAAGCCTACTAAGAATGCAAGACTTACAATCAACGCTGTAGACATAAAACACCTCTCTAAAACTTTTCCGATACTAAGTTAGCAACAAGCTCCTTATCAATTTCGGAGTTAGTTAGCTTAGTGTAATAAATTAAAGCAATACTAATAGCTGCTTGTTTCAGCTCGTCATTATACTCAGATTTAAACTGCTCTACCCTCTCTTCAATGAGTTTAACCATTTTTTTGTCTTCCTCTTCTAATACTTTTTTAACACTAGCTTCCATTTCTTCTACTTCAATCAATGCGTTATCTATTACTTTTTTTGCTTTCATTTTAATACTACTTAAAGCTGCGTTATACTCAGCAATCTGCCTTTCTGCAACCTTTAAAATACGATAAGAGATATTGAAAGAATCTAGCACCTCTTTGTTTCTATAATTTATTATTCTTTCCAACTTTGGCAAAAATAAACAACGTACTGCAAAAAAAAGTGCAGAGAAAAAAATTAAAAACCAAAAAACTTGTGAGAAGAAAGTTGAAACGTCAAGTTGCGGCATGTGCTAGTTAGCCAATATTAATATCATTGCAAGTACAAATGCAAGTAACCCCATCATTTCAATCATGGCAGCACCAATATAAACGTAAATCTTCATTTTACCTTCTGACTCAGGGTTTCTTGCAATCCCACTTAGCATAGTAGAGAATATATTAGACAAACCAAAACTAGCACCAAGCATGCCAAATACACTTAAACCAATTGCTATAAACTTAAAATCCATATATCACCTTTAACTATTATAATATAATTTTAAGATATTTCGCACGTAAGTCAATTACTTTACTGCATCTGACAAATATACGCATGTCAATATGGTAAATATATAAGCTTGCAAAGCTGCAACAAACACTTCAAACCCTATCATTGCAATAATGAACACAAACGGTGCAGGAGTGAGAATTATGTTCATATTGACGATAAATCCAGCAATTACCTTGATTATTATATGACCTGCCATCATGTTCGCAGCCAGCCTTATCGACAAGCTAATTGGCCTAACTAAATAGGCAAATAATTTAATGAGAATTATTATAGGTGCAAGCCATGAAGGAGTGCCTTTTGGTAGTAATATGCTCAAAAACTCTATGCCTCTTTCTTCGAACCCAATAACTGTCACATAAACACAAACCACCATGGCTAAAGCAAAAGTGACTATCACATGACTTGTAACTGTGAAACTGTAAGGCAAGATACCCACTAAATTACATGAGAGAACAAAAACAAATACTGTGAATATTAACGGAATATGCTGCAAGCCTTTACTGCCAACATTACTTTCTACTATTGAGACAACAAAATCGTATACATACTCAACTGCAGCTTGCAAATATCCAGGTACTACCGATCCCTTTCTAATTCCTAAGAGCAAAAAGAACACTACCAGCATAACCGATATCATCATAAATAACGATGAATTAGTAAAACTGATGTCATACCCAAGCAGTTTAGGTAATTCCACTATCGTATATATTCTAAACTGCTCTAGCGGATTTAACGCCATTTTAATCTTATAAACCTAACAGTAAATAAAATATTAAATTTACAAGACTAAGTCAAGGATTAAGGTGGCTACGCGTTGCAGAGCCTTGTTTTATTATTTTATGAACCCATGATCTTTTGCTCTACTTTTTATTCTTTTGGCTTGGTTTTGATCATCAGCATGCAATACAATCCTGATTTTATCTCCTTTATTAAATTCTATTCCATCTAATGTCACACCTCCATAATCATATGGGGAAATACTAGATGACTATCATGATACACAACCTCTTTCAACCCTCCCACACGTTTTATTAAATCTATGTGAGGCTTATTATTATGACAAACAGCATCAAGATTATACTCTTTTGCTGACGCTTCAATCGTTACTGTAGTATCCCAAATATCCATAAATATTGCCTATAAATAAAATGGTAAATTTAGCATTATTAGCATTAGAATATTAATAATATATTAACACTAAATGTTGATCTATAACTTTAGGTTCGTTTCTGCTCAGAAGAGAAAAAATGCACAATGGACCTCAGATATAAGTGTTAGCTACTCAGTTGTGATACTAAATCAAGGATTAAGATGGCTCTGCGTTGCAGAGCCTTGTTTGATTATTTTGCTTTTAAATTATGAATCTTTGCCTCATTTTTTATAATTGTGACTTGCGCTGAGTTCTTAGCTTGGAATGGCTTTGTTGCATAGCTAAAGTAAAAAGAACTGGCAGTTACTGACGAAATTCATTATAAACAGGCATTTAACCGACAAAGGAAAAATATGCCAGTCAAAATGAAAGTCAGTAACTGCTACGAATATAACAAATTTCTCCAAGAAAGAGGAAATATTTTTTATTACGTCAACGATGCCATAGAAAATTGGTACGAAAAAAGTCCCAAAATGGGGAGAGTAGACCGGTGGAACTTCCCCACCAGCCCCTCGCAAAACTGTGCATGAACCTCTCGACTCACACAGCTTCCATTATTCACCTTTTGACCTAAGCCTAATGTCCAGTGATAGAAAATATCAGGTCCCTTTTTCCTCATTTTTCCTAGAAGTTGCCTTGCTAGTCTTCCATGATTTCGAAGTTTCTTGTATTTTCTTCTGACCCACTTTTCTAGATGCCGCTCTACGTTCTTTAGAGGTTTGTATATCTCGGTTTTGCAGAATCTGCCATAGTACTGATACCAGCCTCTGACTATTGGATTTACTATCTTTGATATTTCCTCTAACGTTTTATGTGTACTTTGTAGTATTTTCCATGATCTTATGGTTGTAGTAATATCTTTCTTGGCCTTGTTGCTAATTGCAGGGAGAAATGAAACAAAATTCTTTCCTATTTTATTTCTTGCTAATCTGGGTCTAAATGTGTAACCCAGAAAGTCAAAACTTTGCTTAGGAAATTCACTTTTCCTATTATCATCTTTACAGTACACAATTTGTGTCTTTTCAGGATGTAACTTTAGCTTATATTCAGCCAATCTTTCTTCGATCATTACTTTCATAAATTCTGCCTGCTTACGAGTCTTACAATGTACTACCGCATCATCCACATATCTTTCAAATGGTATTGTTGGGTACTTTTGTCTCATCCATTCATCAAATACATGATGCATAAATATGTTTGAGATCATAGGGCTTATTGAACCTCCTTGCGGAACTCCTTTTTCCCTAACTACCTTACTGCCATCTGCTAGTTGAATTGGAGCTTTCATCCATCTTTCAGCATACAGTATGACCCATTTGCAGTCTGTGTGTCTTTTGATAGCTTGCAATGCTAGCTCGTGGTCCAAATTGTCGAAAAATCCCGATATGTCAAGATCTATCGTCCAATCGTACCTCCAGCATCTTTTACGCGCTGTGTCTACCGCGTCCAGTGCAGATTTATTTGGTCTATAACCATATGAGTCTTCGTGAAATTTTGGCTCTACTAGCGGTTCCAGATACATAGCAGCGGCTGTTTGCCCTATCCTATCGAATACTGAAGGAACACCTAAAATTCTTTGTCCTCCTCCTGTACCTTTCGGTATTGCAACAGCCTTTACAGCTTCCGGAAAATAACTTCCAGATGACATCCGATTCCATAGTTTGTATAGATTATCTTTTAGATTTTCCTCAAACTTTGTTATCGAGACCTCATCTACACCAGCAGCACCCTTATTTTTCGATACTTGTTTATAAGCTCTCCAAATAAGTTGCTTCGGTATATCAAAAGACTTTGTTTTATTCATTAACTCCTCCCTTGCGGTTGATAAATAATTAAAACTAAATAACTCAGCCCCTTCGCTCCATTTCTATTACAGAAACTTCTTCACTACTACGAGCTGATCCGCCCCTGTTCTTCGCATCGGTACTCTCATCCTTAGAGTTTAGCTCCTTGGATTTCTCCCTTATCATCGAAACGACAGGTTCCCGTAGTTCCGTACAACAGCCTGAAATAGATTCATGCCACCTCTATGCCGGACGCCATCTACCCAGTAAACAAGCTCCTGATAGACTTATCCCAGGTTACTACAGACCCCCTGGTTTTGACGCCACCTAAATCGTTTTCGACACTTCGTCAGTGGTTCACTTTCGTTCATCTCTCTACTCCACACATGACGCATAATTGCGCCTTTTCCATAATGCTCACTACCTTGGCTCTTTACCAAAGCAGCTTATGGTTGTTTAAAGCCTGCTCTTGCAAACCGGCTTTGAGGGGCCCACCCTCATCTGTCATGCAGCTTCAACACTTTCCGTGTCTCTACGGCGCACCCGGTAGCAACAATATTTATAGTGATAAAGTCGTAATTCTAATTCACATAATAACTTATTTGTTTAGAATAGGCCTAAGACAAACGGTGGGGTTTATAGCGGGATACCTTGAGCAAATAGGAAAAAATTTGCAAGTTATCAGCTATTCCCAGGCTTCCAGAAGATTCAAAAAGCTTAACTTAAAAATTAATGATCGAAGACATGATAAAAACAGTATGGAAAATATTGAGATCGCCATAGATAGCACTGGAATAAGCATCTACAATAATATTCCAGGCCATAGTAAGGCAAACGGTACAGATAGAAAGTACCGTGGCTATAAGCAAACAAGAAAATTGCATGTAATGCTGGAGATAGGTAGCAAAAAAGTCATAGCTGCAAAATACAGTAGTGGAGTTTATTCTGACCACTATGGAGCCTGTGATCTTATTGCAAGGGCTAATGCTAAATACAATATAAGCACACTATATGCAGACAGAGCATATAATCGAAAGAAGTTATACAAATTGTGCAATGAGCTTGGCATAAAGACAAAAATTCCTCTGCAAAACAATGCAGTGGAGCATCCAAAGCTGGATTATATGGCTGAGAGAAATTCTACAATCAAGCTCATAAAGTCATATGGTGAAGATGGTATGAAGAAGTGGAAAAAAGAGATAAATTATGGGAAGAGATCTTATATAGAAAGTTTTTTCTCGCGACTGAAGCAAACATTTGGGTTTAGTTTTAGGAACAAATCTGAGATTAACCGTGAGAAAGAAATGCTACTCAAGTGTTATTTGCTGAACAAATTTACTGAAATAGGCATGGCTAAATTTGAGATAGCTTCATGAATTTATTATGCATTGCCTCCTATCCAAAGAGCGATGCAACAAAGCCATCCTAGTGACGGCTACTCGGATGACACCCTTTTGTTGGTAAATGGCCTAAAACACAACGTTCGTACAGTAATGGGCTTTTACTAGCAGACTTATGTTATCTAGCAAGAAATGGCTCCCTCGATTCTCCTACTTCCACTATCGTGTTTGATAGCTGCGATGCAGGTCTTAGTTGTGATGTAGATTGTAGTGGATGAGATTCAGCACCTCTTTCATTACTTTCACGGTCAATCTGAATTTCTGTATCAGTCTGCGATGGAAGTTGTTGTAGTGGAAGAGATTCATTACCCTTACGGCTCTCATGCTTTCCTCTATCATTTTCGCCACCACGCTGCCTTAGTCTGTTTAAAAATAAATAGGTTGGGTAGGTTACTACTGCACATAAAGCGATAAATCCCCCTATTTCTACGGCTGTCCAATCAGTGCTTGGTGCACCTCGCGTTGTATTATCATGTAGTCCAGGTTTAGGAATATTAGGCTCTCCTACATTTGTATAATTGTTTGAAGGTTGAATCACCCGAAATTGTCAAATACAGTTTGCGCAGTAAAATTAGCCGCTCTTACAGTAGAATTAACAGCTCTTGCAGTGATATTAGCACCAATTGCGAATAGTGATTGTAGATTTTCAATAGTCATTTCTTACTCCTAAAATTAATAAACATATTCATATTATAAGTTAGCAAAATATCTAAATCTATAAATTTTTATTAAAGAATTTATGTTAAAAGGTTTATATATTAAACTTTAGACTGATGAATTGATTTTATCTTTGTTACAATTTATTATTTATGAACAATCTCAGTAAAAATAATGAAGCTAAATGAAATCAGAGAAAGATTTATAAAATTCTTTGTAAATAACAATCATGAGCATGTGCCATCTTCTCCTTTAGTTCCAGAAAATGACCCAACGCTCATGTTCACAAATGCCGGCATGGTGCAGTTTAAAAATATTTTTACTGGTGCGCAAAAAACTGAAATGAAACGTGCTGTTTCAAGTCAGAAGTGCTTAAGGGCAGGTGGTAAACACAATGATCTTGAAAATGTTGGATATACAACCAGGCACCATACATTTTTTGAAATGCTGGGAAATTTTAGCTTCGGTGATTACTTTAAGGAAACAGCAATAGAACTTGCATGGAAATTCATTACTGAAGAGCTGGCTCTTGATAAGAATAGACTGTCGATAACTATCTACCACACTGACGATGAGTCTTATGAAATTTGGCGCAAGATAAGTGGCTTTCCAGATGATAAAATTATCAGAATCTCAACTGACGATAACTTCTGGAGTATGGGTAACACTGGACCATGTGGTCCATGTTCTGAAATTTTTTATGATCATGCAAATCCCAATCTACATGATGACGATAGAATTGTTGAGATCTGGAACTTGGTATTCATGGAATTTAATAGAGATGAGGAAGGAAATTTACACAAACTGCCAAAAAAGTGCATTGATACCGGAATGGGCCTTGAAAGAATAGCTGCAGTAATACAAAACGTTCATGATAATTATGACATTGACCTTTTTTCTGCTCTGATTAATAAATCAAGAGAATATTGCGGAAATGTGGAAAATAAAGCCGCGTACAAAGTGATCGCGGATCATTTGCGTGCTGCTGCATTTCTAATTGCTGAGGGATTGTTGCCAGGAAATGAAGGCAAAAACTACATACTGCGCAGATTAATCAGAAGAGCCGTGCGCTATATCCATCAGCTTGGATACAATGATCCCATACTCTATCTTATTTTTCCGACACTTATAGATAGCACAAGCGCTGCTTATATGGGGGACGTTTACCCTGAATTAATAAGAGCTAGAAGCTTAATAGAAACAACTTTAAAATCAGAGGAAGAAAACTTTAAAGATACTTTAATGAAAGGAATTAATCTCCTGGAAAAATTTACTGCAGATTTAAAAGCAGGTGACACCTTACCTGGTGAATCAGCATTTAAGCTATATGACACTTATGGATTTCCTTTGAACATTACGCTTGATATCTTAAAGGAAAGGAAAATCAAATTCGACCAAAAAGGTTTTGATGATGCAATGGAGGAGCAAAAGGAAAGAGCACGCGCAAAATGGGCTGGATCTGGCGAAAAGTCCGTTGAGCAAGTATGGTTTGATTTAATTGACAAATTCGGCAAAACGGAATTTGTTGGTTATGAGCATAGTGAAGTAAATGGTGCAAAAGTTTTAGCTATTATTTCTTCCAAAAATGAGATGATTGATTCTGCACAAGAAGGAGAAAAAGTTACTATCATACTTAATAAAACTCCATTTTACGGCGAATCTGGTGGTCAAGTGGGGGATATTGGAGAGCTTCTCCTTATCATCCGAGTAGCTGACACTGGGATCCAGGAAGAAGACAAATGGATTCCAGCGCCTGACGCTGGAATGACACCAAACAGTGTTGCTGAAAGTATAGTCACAGTAGAAAATACCAACAAAATCAACGACCTATACTTACATAGATGCACAGTAAAATCAGGCTCAATCTGTGTGAGTGACATAGTTACAGCAAGCATTGATAATGAAAGGAGACAAAATCTAAAGAGAAATCACTCAGCTACACACCTGCTGCATTTTGCGTTAAGAAAAATCTTGGGTGATCACGTAACTCAAAAGGGCTCGCTAGTTGCACCAGAGAGGCTTAGATTTGACTTTAGTCATAATGCTCAAGTTACTCAGGATCAGCTATTTTCAATAGAGGATATGGTAAATACTCTAATCAGGGAAAATTATTCAGCATCTACAAAAATTCAGAGTATGAGTCAAGCAGTAGAAGAAGGTGCTATGGCATTATTCGGTGAAAAATATAGTGATAAGGTCAGAGTTGTAAATATTGGAGAGTCAAAAGAGCTATGTGGTGGTACACACGTGGAATGTACTGGAGAAATTGGCCTGTTCAAAATAGTGACTGAAAGTTCTGTTGCATTTGGAGTCAGGAGAATTGAAGCTTTAACAGGACAAGAAGCTGTAGATTATGTACGCGACAATGAAGTTCATTTAAAAAAAGTTGCAGAGTTTGTAAAAGCACCGGTTAGTGAAATAACAAATCGACTAAATATCTTAAATCAAGAACGTAAAGAATCAGAAGCTAAGATTAAAAATTTATATAAAAAACTCGTAAATTTAGAAAATATAAAAAGCACTAATATTAACGAAATAAATTTTATCAGTCATGCGTTCACTGAGATTCCAGCAAACATAATAAGAGAGTTTGTTTCAGAGCAAAAAAAAGAGAAAACGGTGATAGCTTTTACAGCAACAGAAGGAAATAAAACAGTATTAATTGTAAAAGTAAGTAAGGATTTAGCCAGCAGAATCAGCGCAAAAGAGCTAATATCAAGCGCAACTGGAAAAGGCTGCGGTGGAAATGCTGAGCTTGCACAAACTGGTTGTGATAACGATAAAATAAAGGACGTAATAGAAGCTATTTGCAGTGAAATAACGATCTCCAATAATAAACTTTATAGCGGTGAATGTTAATAATAAATGAACTTCGTTTACTATTTATAGTCTATTAAAATGAAAAGTATTTGCATATTGTTAAAAAATCAGTAACTTATTGTCAGTGAATTCGCTAAAGTTGAGTAATTTGAATGTCTATAGATCTTAGTCTGCCAGAGTTGCCTATATTACACCCAAGGATTACCGTTGTGGGAGTTGGCGGTGCAGGTGGAAACGCTGTGAATAACATGATCTCTTCCAATTTGCAAGGGGTGAATTTTGTTGTAGCAAACACTGATGCTCAAGCACTAGAAAAATCCCTATGTAATAAAAAAATTCAGCTTGGCATTAACTCAACTAGAGGTCTTGGTGCTGGTGCTTTACCTGAGGTTGGCAAAGCTGCGGCAGAAGAATCAATAGATGAGATAATGGAGCACATCAAAGACAGTCATATGCTTTTCATCACAGCAGGAATGGGTGGTGGAACTGGAACTGGTGCTGCACCGGTAATTGCAAAAGCAGCCAAAGAAGCAAAAGCTTTTGTTAAGGACAAATCATCAAATAAGGAAAAGAAGATATTAACTGTTGGAGTTGTCACTAAACCTTTTGGGTTTGAAGGTGTGCGTCGTATGCGCATCGCAGAACTTGGACTTGAAGAGCTACAAAAACACGTAGATACACTTATTGTTATTCCAAATCAGAATTTGTTTAGGATTGCAAACGAAAAAACCACATTTTCTGATGCGTTTAAACTTGCTGATAATGTACTACATATCGGCATTAGAGGCGTAACTGATTTAATGGTTATGCCAGGGCTCATTAACCTTGATTTTGCTGATATAGAGACAGTAATGAGTGAAATGGGTAAGGCAATGATTGGTACTGGAGAGGCAGAAGGAGACGATAGAGCAATTAGCGCTGCGGAAGCTGCTATATCTAATCCACTGCTTGATAATGTTTCAATGAAAGGCGCGCGCGGAATATTAATCAATATTACTGGTGGCGGAGATATGACATTATTTGAAGTCGATGCTGCAGCCAACAGAGTGCGTGAAGAAGTAGATGAAAATGCAAATATAATATTTGGTGCTACTTTTGATCAAGAAATGGAAGGAAGAGTGAGGGTATCTGTTCTTGCAACTGGAATTGACGGTTGCGTGGAAGCTGCACCTACAAATAAAAGCGAAGTGACAGAGAAAGAAAGATTTCAATGGTCTTATAGTCAAAGCACAAACATGCAAAGTAAAGCTGTGGAAACACAACCTATTGAGCAGACAAATGAAGGAGCTGCTAGATTTGGTAGTAATATCTATGACATACCAGCTTACTTAAGAAGAAAAAAATAATGCGATTTTGGCTACTTAAGTCAGAACCCAGTGAATACTCATGGCAAAAAATGGAAGCAGATAAAATAGCACCATGGGATGGTGTATGCAATTATCAAGCTCAAAATTATATGAAGGCCATGAAGCTAGGCGATCTTGCGTTTTTTTATCATACAGGCAAGGAAAAAGCTATACTTGGAGTAGTTGAAATATTTAAGGAGCATTACACTACTAATAGTCCTCAATTTGGGTTGGTAAATGTAAAATTCTCTAAATCGTTAAATAATCAGGTAAAGTTGAGTGACATAAAACAAAATCCTCTTTTAAAAAATATGCCTATATTAAAGCAGTCACGTCTATCGTTCTCCCCTGTCTCAGAAATTGAATGGAATGAAATAATGAGAATGAGCGAATGTTAGAAGTAAACATTCTCAATGAAAAATGGTATGATGTAGTAGATAATCCAGAGGATTTTGTGCTAAATGTCATAAATGCAGCTCTAAAAGAACTGGAGATAGATCACTATAAACCTAGCGTATCAGTAGCCCTTGCAGATGATAATCTATTACATCAACTTAATTTAAAATTTAGAGAAATGGATAAACCAACCAATGTACTGTCATTTCCATGTGAAGAGCTATCAAATGGGTGCGATTTGGGTGATATAGCAATTTCAATAGATACTATAGAAAGGGAGTCACGCGAATACAGCATACCTATTCTAGCCCATATTACACATATGTTGGTACATGGGTTACTGCACTTACTTGGCCATGATCACCAAGAAGAAAACGAGGAAATTATAATGAAAAGTTTAGAAAATAAAATTTTAGCTGCGCTTGGTTATGATGTATAATACTGATACAATAAAATAAACAGCTATTATTTTTTTAGTAATTAAGTAAAATAGATTAAAAGATTGCGGAGAAGTTTTGAAAGATAAAATAAAAAAAATAGTAATTTCTGGCAAGGAAGTATGGCCGATTATTGAAGGCGGTAAAGGAATTGCAATTAGCGATGGGGGATCAAGTGGAGCATTTGCTGCAGAAGATGCTGTTGGCACATTTTCTGGTGCAAATCCCAAGCTCATTGACAATAATGGTGAGTTGGTACCACTAATTTACAACGGCAGAACGAGGAATGAAAAGCACGAAGAGTTGATAGAATATAGTATCAAGGCTGGGATTATTCAGGCAAGAATAGCTGAAGAAATATCAAAAGGTCGAGGAAGGATACACATGAATGTGCTCTGGGAGATGGGAGCTGCAGAACGCGTACTTCACGGTATATTA
This sequence comes from Wolbachia endosymbiont of Ctenocephalides felis wCfeT, assembly GCF_012277295.1. Lineage (NCBI taxonomy): Bacteria > Pseudomonadati > Pseudomonadota > Alphaproteobacteria > Rickettsiales > Anaplasmataceae > Wolbachia > Wolbachia endosymbiont of Ctenocephalides felis. Next base: position 97,480 of record NZ_CP051156.1, on the reverse strand, counting down.
GAAGGTGCAAAAGGCTTGATTCACGGTATTACTTGCGGTGCTGGTATGCCATATAGGCTTGGAGAAATTGCAGCTAAATATCAAGTTTACTATTACCCTATTATTTCATCAATGCGTGCTTTTAAAGCATTGTGGAAACGTGCATATCAAAAAGTATCTTCTTACTTGCTTGGTGGAGTAGTGTATGAGGATCCATGGCTCGCTGGTGGTCACAACGGCCTTAGTAATGGCGAAGATCCAGAGCTACCGCAAGCTCCATTTGAAAGAGTTGTCGAGCTGAGATCATTTATGAATGAGATCGGACTTTCAGAAACACCAATAGTAATGGCAGGAGGAGTGTGGCACTTAAAAGACTGGGAGTACTGGTTCGATAACCCACAAATTGGACCAATAGCTTTTCAATTTGGTACGCGTCCGCTTTTAACAAAAGAAAGTCCAATTTCTGCAGAATGGAAAAAGAAGCTATTAACTCTACAAGAAGGTGATATATTCTTAAATAAATTCAGCCCAACCGGTTTTTATTCATCTGCAGTTAGAAACGATTTCATACGCGAGTTACAAGAACGAAACTACCGCCAAGTTGAGTTTTCAGAAAGTGCAAGTGACAAATTTAATAGTGAACTTGCAATTGGTGCAAGAGGTAGGAAAATTTACCTATCTCCCAAAAACAAAGAGCAAGTAACAAAATGGATTGAAGATGGATATACAGAAGGAATGAAAACTCCAGATTCAACTATAATATTTGTCACACCAAATAGATTTACACAAATCAGAGAAGATCAGGTTGATTGTATGGGTTGTTTAAGTCATTGCCGGTTTAGCAATTGGAAAGATCACGGTGATCACACAACTGGAGGAAAGCCAGATCCACGTAGTTTCTGTATACAAAAGACGCTGCAAAATATCGTACATGATGGTGACATTGAAAACGAGCTCATGTTTTCCGGGCACAATGCATATAAGTTCAAGCAGGATCCATTTTATAACAACGGCTACATACCAACAGTCAAAGAATTGGTAGAAAGGATGTTAACCGGATATTGATTAAAATCAGTATATCTAAAAAACCCTTAGCAATAACTACGGTAGAGGCTTAAAGTAATTTCTTAAGTTCTTTATTAGTATTGCTGCTATATAAAAGCGTATACCACTATTAATAAAAGAATTTGCCGCATAAGCTTTTCTATTATTACTGATATTTTTTAATTTATTTAACATATTTTTACCCAAATTAGTATAATTGTACATAACTATAGTAAAAAATTCATTAATAAACCTAATGAAAATCTACTATTAGTATATCATATTAATAATGTTATGTCTACTATTTTGTGCATAATCAACTATATCGATAGCTGATAGCCGCATTTCTACGCATGCTATCCAATAATATATTGCTTTGAACCATAATTTTTTGCTGATATATTTGCTGTTTAATTGCCTCTATATTTGTTTTATTACTTTTTATATCGCACAGCATCATTAATCTTGCAGTGCTATTCTCTCTGAACTCTACTACTTCATCTACACTTGCTTTACCAAGCAAAATCTGCAACTCAGGATTTAAATCCCGCATCTTTACTTCAAACTCTTTTGCATTTGGCAGCTTAAAATTATCAACCAATTTATCAAAATTTGAACAATTCACTTTTTGTTCTTTTATATTATTTAATAAATCTTCTGAATTTTTTATCACAATCTGCTTTATTTTTAAAGTACTCTCCAGTAACTCATAATCAAGCCGCACTTTACTGAGTACCTTTACAACAGAATTACCTTTATTAAAACTAGTAACTTCACTTGCCCCTAATTTTTCCAAGATATTTCTGAGTTCACCTTTTGATTTGCTCAAACTGACCGTCGTCTTACGTGCGTTTACTGCAAGATCCGCACTACGTAATTTTTTTACTAAATCTTCAGCTACATTATAAACATTTCCATTTTCATGGTAAGGAATTGTAAACTCTTGAAACGTGACAAGATAATCAGATCGTCCTTTCACATCATCTGCCTCCCTATCGCTTACACTGATAAATGGGATAATCCTTGCTTCAATAATTTTTCCCCACAAAAGTTGGCACTTTATTTGTTTTTTTAAAAGACCAAGATCTATATTGTGCTTTTTTACGTATTTATCAACTTCATCCTCTTTGAGTTTGAAGTTTTGAGTTAAGAACAGCACTGTAGCACTTTCAAGTTCTTCGCTACTTAACGTTACATTCAATCTTTGCGCTTCGCTGGCAATAATAATTTCATCTATTAGTTGTCTTAAAGTTTGTGACCTAACTTCTTTTTCATCAACATTCTTAGTACCAAACAATGCACTTACCAAATTAACGCGCCTTTCAATATCCAAATTTGAGATCGATTCACCGTTTATATCCGCAATAATTTCAACTCCAGTTGAGAATAGCCTAAGTGGTAACATCATTAATATTAAGAATAGTATTTTACGCATAAATCATTCAATCAGTAATAAATTCTATATAAAATATTAGATAAACACCAGCACTATCACCGATAGTGTATCATTCCAGTGTCAGCTACTCAGATGACAACATTTTACAGGAATGATAACTTAAATTACTTATAGGTGCAAAATTTTTCCTGTGATGATCTGTGATACCATGGAGCCTTATTGCGCTTATATGCTCCTTTGTCCCATATCCCTTGTTTTTATACCAATTGTATTTAGGATACTGACCATGCAACTCTTCCATTAACTTATCTCTAGTAACTTTCGCAATTATTGAAGCTGCAGCGATTGATATACTCAAATTATCACCATTTACTACAGTCTTCACTTGCCATTTCACTTCAGGTGGCTGACTACCATCAACTAAGACATAATCAAGTTCCAGGTTCAAATTCGCCAATGCGCGCTTCATCGAAAGTTTTGTGGCTTGCAGAATATTATGTGAATTTATTTCCTCTACACTCGCCATTCCTACACCAAACTTTGCAACCGATATGATTTCTTCGTACAAAATTTCTCTACGTTTAGGAGTCAATTTTTTTGAGTCATTAATTCCACCAATAACTATATTTCTATCTAGAAATACTACAGCCGCAGATATCACAGGGCCAGCAAGTGGCCCCCTGCCCGCTTCATCCACTCCTGCTATAATCCCTGATAACGTATTTTCTAACGCAAAGTCTTGCATAAGTTTCTATAATAAAAAAGTTATAGTAAGAACTGCACAGATAATAGAAACTATCCAAAATTTTGCAACTATCATATTTTCCGACCACCCTTTCTTCTCAAAGTGATGATGAATTGGCGTCATGAGAAAAACTCTTCTTCCGTCTCCATACTTAAATTTTGTATATTTAAAATATGACACCTGAATAATTACAGATAAGGTTTCTACTACAAAAATTGTTCCAATAAAGGCAAAAAGCACCTCTCTTTTTATTAGCACGCTGATTAATCCCAACGCTGCACCGATTGACAAACTACCAACATCTCCCATAAATATCCTTGCCGGATTTCTGTTAAACCATAAGAAGCTTAAAATTGCTCCTATGAACGCAACACAGAATAAAATAATATTCATATCTGCTTGAGTTATGTATGCAATCAACCCTAAAGCAGCAAAAGAAGTTATCGCTTGAGTTGCAGCAAGACCATCTAGTCCATCAGTTAGATTCACAGCGTTAGCAGAGCCTACAATAACAAATGCCACAAACGGTACGTATAAATAGCCAAGATCGATCATCACCTCTCTGAGCAGGTTTGTAGAGCTTTCTGCAGAACACATCTGAATGCTAATCAGAGTAACAATAAATTGAACAAGTATTTTTGTTTTTGCACTTAAACCATGGTAATTGTTTGCCTTTAGCTTTAAATAATCATCAACAAATCCAAGCAAAGCGAAAAAGAAAGTTATAAAAATTAGCAGTAAAATCTCCGGTGTTAATTGAACCCAAAGCAAAATTGGCAGTAATGCAGAAATTAATACTAATATTCCACCCATAGTTGGAGTATTTTTCTTTGTAATCAAATGGCTTTCTGGTCCATATGACCTAATTGGTTGCCCATCTTTATTGATTCTTCTTAAGAGCTTTATAAAGTAAGGAAAAAAAGTGAGTCCACAAATAAACGAAGTGAAAAATATTTTTGCGATTAAGATCATCTACCTCTTTAAAATCTGCCATTATATCAATTTTTATAGCTTGGCAGTGACTTTTTTATAGCTTAGCAGGATACTATAATTAATATTTTTATCCTTATAGTAAAATAATTGTTGATAGGCCTTAACTTTATGTAATAATTAAGTTAATCTATTATTAATATAAGGAGTAAATATGGTAAAAATAACAGAAGCACCTTCAGATAATCAGCCACACAATGCAACACCTGACGCACCTTCAGGTGATCAAAAAAGAGGAGTTTTTAGAAGATTGTTGGATAGGGTGAGAGCTTGGTTTAATAGAAGGTACCAAGAGGAAGAATCTACAATTGATGAGACTGGGTCAAGAACATCTGACGCATCTTTAGATGATCAAGAAAAAGGATTTTTTGGAAGATTGTGGGATAATGTGAAAACTTGGTTTAATAAAATGCGTTCAAAAAAAGACTATCAAGCTGTACCAACCGAAGACCCTTCAGCTGCTGATAATCAGCCAGAAAAAGGGTTCAAAAAGTTGTTTAATGGTTTAAAAAATCGGTTGTTTGGAAAATCTTCAATTGCTAATGGTAAGTTACCAAATGGAACACATGAAGCACCTCAAGCTGTTGGTGGTCAGCCAATAACAAATGGAGCACCTATAAGCGCAAATAACGTTAACCCTCAAACCAGACAATTTGAAAGTAACCCACAAGATATACAGGACGTAGTATCAGATATAATGAATGAAGTGGAAACAGTGGTTGATGGTAAGTCACAAAGTGGAGTACCTGTAGCACCTGCTAATGGTCCGTTACCAAATGTAACACCTGGAGCTCAAACTGTTTTTACAACAACAGCAACAGTACACGACGCACCTACAGCTTCTGGTGGTCAGTCACAAAATGCATCTAAAAATCCTTTTGATGATAATATAAAGAAAGATGATGGTAATGAGAAAACACTATCAGCTTCGACAAAAGTTGATAATCTAGAAACAGAGCATCATATTACTAAAAATGCAAAGGATAGAGGTGATGATACAAGGAATTGCCAAGAGCCAACGCTGTAGTAATCAACTTTAAAAAAGTAGCACACTTCATAAGTGCTGCTTTTTTCTTTAGAATCCATCTTGGAAGTATTTAAGTAATAATATTAATATTTTTACTTTTATGGCAATATAATTATTGATAAATCTTAATTTTATGTCATAATTAAGTTAATATATTGTTAATATAAGGAGTAAATTATGAACAATCCAGATCAAAATGTAGACCAAAACGTAGAACAAAATGCAAAACCAAAAGGGTTTTGGAATACGTGGCTAGGTAAAATTTTAAGTTTTATTGGTAAATACACAGGAATTTCATCTGGTTGGAATAGCCTGAAAAAGTGGTGGTCTAAAAATAAGAGCTCTAGTCAAAGCACTGATACTCAGCCAGGAAATGTAACATCTGGAGCAGTTCAAGATTTTGCAGAATCTATGGCTAATACAATAATCACTCAAGCTGTTAATGGTCAGTCACCAAATGCAACACATGAAGAACCTCAAATTCAAAAGCATGATAATACAGTACCAGAAAAAAACGGTGGTAAAATTTTTGAGTATCCATTCAGCCGGGCGGTAAAATAAAGAGTAGACAAGGAATGCTAAAAAGGTAAACTAGAGTGGCTATGAGGTAATATGGTTGATCTTTTAGAATTTTGCGAAAGTTTAAGCAGACTATAGAAAAGTTAGAAACAAAAATAGAAGAGCTTAAAGCAGAAAATAAAGCGCTAAGGATCGAAAACGCTGAGTTAAAAGAAAGGCTTGGCTTAAGTTCAAAAAATTCATCTATACCAAGCTCCAAAGAATTATATAAGATGAGGGAAAATAAGCCAAAAAGTGACAGGAAAGTAGGAGCACAGGTTGGACATAAAGGCAGTTACCGCCCTAAAATGGAGGCAGATGAGATGGTAAAAATAGAACTGCCCAATACGTGTGAGTGCGGAGGAGAAATTGCGGTATCAAAAGATCCGTATACTCATCAAAAGGTCGATTTGCCGGAAATCAAGCCGTATGTAGTTGAATATTAACTAGAGCATGGACGTTGCAAAAGATGTGGAAAAAGAAAAAGTAGCAAGCTACAAGAAGGAGTAACTGCGGACACATTTGGTCCAAGAGTTAAGTCAGTAATTACAGCATTAAGTGGATTTTACAAGAATTCGAAAAAAGAAGTGGCAAATATTATAAAGGACATTTTCAACCTGGATATCAGCGTCGGTAGTGTATCAAATAGCGAGGCTAGAGTGGCAGAAAAATGCCAAGAAGCATATGAGCAAATTGAGGAAGAGGTAAGCAAGAGCAAAATTTTACATATCGATGAAACTAGCCATTACAACAAAGGTAAACAGGGCTGGTGCTGGATGTTTGCGAGCAAAATAGGGAGTGTGATCAAATTGACAGAGTCAAGAGGGATGAAAGTCCTGGAAAATAGTAAATTTGGAAAGAATAACAACCTAGTAGTGACCGACAGATATGCAGCTTACAACTACTTTTCCAGCAAGAAAAGGCAGGTCTGTTGGGCACATTTAGCAAGAGATTTTGAAAGGTTGTCTCATAGTTGGAATAGCGAAGTGAAAGTTTTGGGGTATTATTTAAGGAATGTTGCTACTGAATTATTTGCATTGAAAAAAGCTCTGTTAAAGGATGAAATAGACACATTAAGGTTCATAAGAAGAGCAAGAAAATTACGCAAGCGAACAAGATATTACTTAAAGAATATATCAAATTTACCCGAGGCAATTGGAGCGTCTCGAGTAGCAAAAAATATCATGAAATCGGATCTGATGATGTGGAAATTTTTGGACGATCCAGAAAATATTCCACTGACAAACAACTATGCTGAGCGACAGATTCGGCATTACGTTGTTTACCGAAAAGTTTCATATTTTACACAATCGAAACGGGGAAATATGTTTCTTGAGAGGATAATTTCATTGTACTTGACTTGGAGGCAAAAGAAGTTAAATCCTTTTCAAAACCTACTGGCTATTGCTTCTTAAGCCATACACCTGAATGGATACAAGATTTTAATAAAATTTTCTAAGTCTTGTCCGCTAACCAACTTAATACTAATCAAGTTCTGGTCAACAATTGAAATGTCTTTTATCATTTTTTCCTCATCTAAAAAATTTACTAATTAAATTGTATTTTTAATTCATTAAAAATTATTTAAAACGAGTATGCTGATTTCGCGTGTTGCGCGATAAAGCAAGATAACGATTATATTAGATCATCATGATAGGGGGCACACTCCTCCTGAAATTCATTGCTTGCATCAAGCACATGGTCGCTGTTATCATTTAATATACTAACCAACCCCCAGTATTTTAACATGCCATCCAGCTTTCCGTCATTGTTAAGCTCTTGCAACGCATCATTCCCTTTGATGTGATAAATATATTTTCCTTTTTCGTCAGCAATAAAAATTTGTGGTACTGTTTTGACGTTATACTTTGATTTTATAGACTCAAATGATTCTTTATTTTTTTCTGCACCTGCATCAATTTCTTCATATTTCACACCCTTTTTATCCAGCAGTATTTTTGCGTTTCTGCAGTGAGGACAACCTTGCTTTGTGTATATGACAACTTTTTTACTATAGTTTTTCACGATTTATCTCCGTAGTTTATTAAAATACAGTTAGTATATATAGGAGATATATACTAGACGTCAAATTGTATGAAAATTATTTACGATTGCGAGCAAGATGTAAAAGATGATGTTGCACTAACCTTCGGAAACTTCGATGGCGTTCACTTAGGGCATGGATTTGCAATCTCAACTGTAAAGAAGATAGCACAAGAAAGGGGATTGGCTTCTGCAGTTCTGACTTTTGAACCTCATCCGTCAACCATTCTGCTCAGTAGAAAAAATTTTAGATTGGTAGATCAAGAGCAAAAAAAAGAATTGATTAGCAGATATGATATAGATTATTTATATATTATTAGTTTCAATGAAGATTTTTCTCAAATAAGCTGTGAAGATTTTATTAGCAAGATTTTGGTAAGTAGATACAACGCTAAACATATAGTTGTTGGAGAAAATTGTACTTTCGGTCACAAGCGCTTAGGTGACATATTAACATTAGAAAGATACTCTGAAGCGTGCGGATATTCTTTAACTAAATTAAAGCCGTTAATAGCTGATGGAGAAATTTGCTCTTCTTCTGTAATAAGAGAGCATCTACAAAAAGGTGAAATGGGCATTGCTAACAAATTACTCAGCAGGCCTTATCAGGTTTCTGGAATTGTAACCAAAGGTGCCTGCAGAGGTAGAGAATTAGGATTTCCAACTATAAATATCCCTATAGAGGATAGTATGATAAAGCCCAAGTTTGGTACATATTACGCCAAGGTGGTGTTAACTTCCCCATTAGGTAATACAGAACAAAATTGGCTATACGGAGTAGTAAATATCGGCATGAGACCTACATTCAAGGATTTGAAAAAACCTATAGTAGAAATGTATATATTTGATTTTAATGAAGATGTATATAATTATAGAGCTGATATACAACTTTTAAAATTTATGAGATCAGAAAAAAAATTTCATAGTATTAATGAGTTAACAAGTCAGATAAACTACGATATACTGAGCGTTCGCAATTTAAGAATAGATTTATGAAAAAGTTATGCTTGATTATCATATTAATGATAGTGTTAACTGACCAGGCAAGTAAATTGTACATCAATTCTTTAATTGATGAGGGAGAATCAATTGAGGTTTCTAGCTTTATACAGCTGGTTGAAGTTTGGAACTCAGGCATTAGTTTTGGAATGTTTAGCAATTTGCCATATGGAGATCTTTTCTTTTCAGCATTTTCAATACTGATAACAGGTATACTCATATACTCAATATATAAGGCCAACGATAAATTGACCTATTTTGGTTTTTCTTTGATGATTGGTGGGGCAATTGGTAATGTAGTTGATAGAATCTATTGGGGGGCTGTATATGATTTTATATACTTTCACATTAATGATTGGTACTGGCCGGCCTTTAATTTAGCAGATTTATATATAGTTTGCGGAGTGTTTACATTGGTATATAAATGGTATATATATGACATGTTTCTTTCCAAACAAAATGAGGAGTAGTATCGTGTTCTATAGAGTTTTTTTATTATCTGCACTTCTATTTGTTAACCTAATTTCTTTGAAAGCTTCTAGCGCAGAGCCAAATATAAAATATGCTAAATTGAGCAATGGACTGGATGTTTATGTTGTGCAAAACCATAGAATCCCAGCAGTTTTGCATGCAGTAATATATAAGGTTGGAGGGATGGATGACCCAATTGGAAAAGCAGGGTTGGCTCACTATTTTGAACACTTAATGTTTGAAACTACAGGCAAATTCACTGATATAGAAGCCACTATGAGCGGCATTGGAGCTCAATTTAATGCATTTACTACCAAGGAATACACATGTTACTACGAGTTAATTCTCAATAAAGATTTGCCACTTGCAATGGAAGTTGAAGCGGACAGGATGGGTAATTTCAATGTCACTCAGGATAAAATCGATAGAGAAAAAAATATCGTGCTGGAAGAAAGAAAAATGAGGTATGACAATCATCCAGAAAATTTATTATGGGAAGAGATGAATAGTGCATTTTATCGCAATGGTTATGGAAGATCTGTCATTGGCTGGGAAAGCGATATAAAAACTTATAATAAAGATGATATCACAAAATTTCACGATAATTACTATCATCCTGGTAATGCAATATTACTAGTTGTTGGTGATGTGGAATTTAATGAAGTAGTAAAATTAGCAGAGAAAAAATATGGAGAAATTAAGGCTAAGCCTGTAACTCGGCATTATCCGAGTCATGATCAAGTGCATAATGCAGATCTGTCAGTAACATTAAAAAGCACTGAAGTCAAAGAACCGATGTTATACTTTCGCTACCGTGTACCTTTATTTAATGATATGAATGAAATCTCGACTGTTAATTTGGCAGCTGATGTTCTGGGAAGTGGAAAAACCAGTCACCTATACAAGGATTTAGTTTTAGACAAAGATGTGGCAGTGGAAGCGTTTGCCTACTATAGTAGTTTGGCTTTTAGTGATGGTTACGTTGACATTGGAATCATTCCGAAAAGCGGTGTTGCCCTGGATGTTGTGGAGAAGGAATTAGAAAGCTCTATTAATGACTTTATATCTTCAGGTATAACAGATGAGGAATTACAAAACTCAAAGTACAAGTACAAAGTAGCACAGTTCGATAATCTATCTAGTTTATCCAATATAGCATTTTTCTATGGCTCGAAATTAGCACTTGATATTCCTTTTGAGGATATAGATATTTCGTATAGCAAAGTAAATGATATTAACCTAGAAGATGTAAATAGTAAGATTCACGATGTTTTTTCTGCTAATAAATTAATTGGTCGTCTATTACCAAAAGGAGACAGCAATGAGAATAAGTAAAGTTATATTTCTACTCTTTTTCTGCTTAAGTTTTAATGCACATGCGAGTCAAGTGGAAGAAGTTGTTACTAAAAAGGGATTTAAATTTCTTTTTGTTCAAAATGATGATTTACCAAAAGTTTCACTAAATATTTCCTTCAAAGATGCAGGTTATGCCTATGAGAAGCCAGAAAAGCAAGGGCTTGCTTGGTTCACTTCTCTTGCAATTCAAGAAGGGGCGGGAAAAAACAATGCCAAAGATTTTGCAAAAAAGCTTGAAGATAAGGGAATTAGGCTGCATTTCGGCACTGGCCTTGAAACGTTTAGAGTTTCATTGGACACTTTATCTGAAAATTTGGAAGAAGGTATTGCGTTACTCAGTGATGCCATAATGCGCCCTAAAGTTGACTCAGAAGGATTAAATAGAGTTTTAGAAATCGCGAAAGTTAATTTTAATTATCTTGAAGCAAGTCCTTACTTTGTCGCTGGTAAAGAATTAGATACATTGTTGTTCAAAAAACATCCGTACTCAAGAAGTGAATATGGTACTATTGACACTATAATGGGTATTACCAGGGATGATGTTTTAACGTATATAAAGCGCAATTTTACTAAAGATAATATAGTCATTAGTGCTGTCGGTAGCATAAAAAAGGAAGAGATCACCAAACTACTAGATAAGTATCTATCTAAGTTACCATCAAAAAGATCAAAAATTAGGAAAATACCTGTAAAAAATGACTTTAGGCCTGCAGAGAGTAAGAGCATTTTTATGGATATACCACAAAGTGTGATACTTTTTGCTCAAAAGGGTATAGCTTATGATGATCCTAACTATTATAGCGCTAGGGTACTGATCAATGCACTTGGTGGAATGGGGCTAAATTCAATATTAATGAAAGAGCTGAGACAAAATCTGGGTATTACTTATGGTGTTCGAGCAAGCATTGTTAATCATAAACATGGAAATGTTATAGCAGGAAGCGTTAACACTGATAGCACTACAAGTAGTAAATCTATATCAGCAATAAGAGATACATTAAGTAGGGTGCAAAAAGAAGGTATTAGTGAGCAGCTATATAATGATACAAAAACCACTATTGTAAATTCCTATATTCTATCTATGTTTAATAACAACAGCATAGCTGCAAAATTAGATGATATTCAGATAAATGATCGCAATATTAATCACCTGAATGATTTTGTGAATTACATTAATGACGTTAAATTAGAGGAAGTGAACGAGTTAGCGAATTCTTTACTAGAACCAGATAATTTGTTTTTTGTTGAAGTTGGAAGAAATGCTAAAAATCCAGTTTAACTTGTCATTTATAAAGTTTTTGTTGATTAATACGTAGTATTTAAATTAAAATAAATAACTATAGCTAAGTGGATGATAAATGAATAAAGAGCTGAATGATAAACCGCTAAGTGATAAACTGCCAGCAGAAGAAGAAAATAAACAAATTTCTAAGGGTCAGAGTAGGAGGGAATTTATGACTATAACTACGTGTGCTATGGCAGGTATAGGAGCTGCAGGTGGGGTTTGGTCACTGGTTACATCTATGAACCCTTCTGCTGAGGTTTTAGCAATGTCCACAATTGAAGTTGACTTATCCGGAATTCAAGAAGGGCAAGGCAAGAAGGTAAAATGGCGAGGCAAGCCAGTGTTTATTCGCAGGCGTACGAAACAAGAGATTGAAGCTGCAAGGGCTGTGAAAGTTGGGGATTTGAGGGATCCTCAATCAGATGAGCAAAGAGTGTACAAAGGAAAAGAAGAATGGTTAATTATGCTTGGGGTGTGTACACACCTTGGATGCGTGCCGGTTGATCATGCAACAAAAGATGGTAATGGTTGGTTCTGTCCTTGCCATGGTTCATATTATGACACATCAGGTCGGGTAATTGGTGGGCCAGCGCCAAGCAATATGGAGGTACCAGATTATTTCTTTTCAAGTGAGAGTACTATAGTAATCGGAAAAAAAGCTTAACTTAAAACAATTCACATAAGTTTGATTATTAAGTGCTATGGTGCTAAGATCTTTTGTAACTATTTTGATAGGATTTGTGATACTTCAATTGAGTAAATTAGAAAATTTTGATGATCTGTTCACTGGACACCCTGAAAGTATTGAAAAAAATCTCAGTGCCCTTTTACCACAAGCAGAGGTTTTAGAAAACAAGTCGATATATTTGCAAATTTTGTCGCAAATCGCGCTAGCGCAAGCAATGCAAAAGAAGTTTGATCTAGCACACAAAACTCTTGATTCAGCGGAGGCTGCTCTTGCCCCACAATATCAACTTGCACAAGTTAGAATTTTACTTGAACGTGGGCGTGTTTTTCATCAATCTGACAACATAGAGATTGCATTGCAATTGTTTAATCAATCTTATGAATTAAGTGTGAAACATGGGTTTGACTTTCATACCGTTAATGCTGCTCACATGATTGCTATCGTAGAGAAAGGCATTGATAAAAAGATTATATGGAATAAAAAAGCAATAGATCTTGCAGCAAAAGCAGAAGATGAACGAGCACGTGCATGGCTTGGGGCACTTTATAATAATTTGGCCCAAAACTACATTGAAGCTGAGCAGTATCAAAATGCACTTTCTGCCTTTGAAAAATGCAAGAAATATTCGGAAGAAAAAGGAGAAATGATTGTTGTACGAGGTGCTAAATGGGGTATTGCATGCAGCTTACGTTCGCTTGGATTCTTAGATAATGCGCTTGAAATGCAGCTTGCACTTCTAAAAGAATATGAAAATATTGCTAATGGTGCACTTCCTATTGAGTTGATAGTAGTTGGCCGTGGAATGATTTATGAAGAATTGACTGAGATTCATCTTGCTCACACGAAAAAATATGCTGCGCTTGCTTATCAAGACCTGTCACAAGACCCTTGGTGCGTTAAACTGATGCCAGAAAGGTTAGAAAAAATGAAGCAACTGCAACAATAAGCAATTGGTATGATGATTGAATTAAGAAGAAGCAGTGATGTATAATAAACTTCAGCATTTTCATGTAGCTAATAAACATTCACACATGCGGCAAAGGCTGGTAATATTACTTAAATAGGAATCATTATTGTTATGCCAAAACGCACAGATATAGAGTCTATATTAGTCATAGGAGCTGGACCGATAGTTATAGGTCAAGCTTGCGAATTTGACTATTCTGGCACTCAAAGCTGTAAAGTGCTAAAGAGTGAAGGTTATAAAGTTATTCTAGTCAACTCCAATCCTGCAACTATAATGACAGATCCTGAGTTTTCTGATGTGACGTATATCGAGCCAGTACTGCCTGAAATCATAGAAAAAATTATAATCAAGGAAAAACCTGACGCAATATTGCCGACAATGGGTGGGCAAACTGCACTGAATTGTGCAATGAAGCTGGCAGATAATGGAATATTAGACAAATATGGTGTAAAGCTAATTGGTGTAAATAGAGAAGCGATTAAAAAAGCTGAAGATAGGGACCTTTTTCGTAAATCCATGGATAAAATAGGATTGAAGTATCCTAAAAGCATTATTGTTAAAAGCAAAGAGGAAATAGGAAAAGCTTTCGATTATGTGGGATTGCCTGCAATTATTCGCTCATCATTTACTCTCGGTGGTGCAGGTAGTGGCATAGCATACAATAAAAAGGAGTTTTTTGACATTACAGAAAATGCCTTAAAAATTTCACCAATTAATAAAGTGCAAATCGATGAGTCTATTATTGGGTGGAAAGAATATGAAATGGAAGTCATCCGCGACTGTAAAGATAATTGTATCATAGTCTGCTCAATTGAAAATGTTGATCCAATGGGTGTACACACTGGAGATAGCATTACTGTTGCCCCTGCTTTAACGTTGCGTGACAAAGAATATCAACAAATGAGAAATGCATCGATAGCAGTATTGAGAGAAATAGATGTAAGTGCTGGTGGTGCAAACGTACAATTTGCAGTCAATCCGAAAGAAGATGGTAGCCTTGTTGTCATTGAAATGAATCCAAGAGTTTCTCGCTCATCTGCACTTGCTTCAAAGGCTACTGGTTATCCTATAGCAAAAGTTGCAACTAAGCTTGCTATTGGCTATTCACTTGATGAGATACGTAATGACTGTGCACCAGTTATACCTGCTGCATTTGAACCGGTAATCGATTATATTGTCACTAAAATTCCTAGATTCGAGTTTGAAAAATTTAAAGGAACAAACTGCGAATTATCAACTTCCATGAAATCGGTCGGAGAGGTGATGTCAATAGGTCGCACCTTTAATGAGTCACTACAGAAAGCTTTTCGCTCGCTTGAGACAGGTCTCTCTGGGCTTAATGAAGTCTTTTCTGAAGGTGCAGATGTCGATCATATAAAGTCTCAATTAGCAAAATCACTGCCAAATAGGCTCTTAATTGCTGCAGATGCTATGCGCCACAAGATCAGCATAGAAGAAATAAATTCAATCACGGGGTATGATTTATGGTTTTTGCAAAATATACAGCAAATTGTTTTAGCTGAGCAAAAAATTAAAGAAGATGGATTGCCTCAAACTGCACATGAAGTGCTAGAATTAAAGAAGATGGGATTTTCGGATGCAAGGTTAGCTTCTCTGTCATCCCAGAGCTCCGATGCTGGAATGACACCGTACCTAGTAGAAGAAATGAGAAAAAAATTAAGTATTCATCCAGTATATAAATGTGTAGACACCTGTGCCGCTGAGTTTGAATCGAGTACTGCTTACATGTATGGTTGTTATGAGGGTAGTGCAGCAGACCTTCCGGTGTCATTCCAGTGCGTGACGCTGGAATCCAGAAATAAAAAAGAATGGATCCCAGTGTCAAGCACTGGGATGACAATAAAGGGTACTGGGATGACAGTGGAGAATACTGTGATGACAGAAGGAACAGAGTGCGAAGCAAACGTCTCCGATCGAAAAAAGGTAGTAATTCTAGGTAGTGGGCCAAATCGTATTGGTCAAGGAATTGAATTTGATTACGCATGCGTACATGTAGTATCTGCTGCTAAAGAAATGGGATATGAAACAATAATGATTAACTGTAATCCGGAGACCGTTTCAACTGATTATGATACTGCTGATCGTCTGTATTTTGCGCCTTTAGTTGCAGAGGATGTATTAGAGATATTAAAGAAAGAACAGGAGAATGGTACGCTTATTGGAATTATAGTACAGATCGGAGGGCAAACACCGTTAAAGTTAGCAAAAGTACTTCATGAGCGAGGTTTTAACATATTGGGTACATCATTTGATTCCATTGACCTTGCAGAAGATCGCATGAGATTCAAAAAACTTGCAACACAACTAAATTTAAAACAACCTGAAAATGCTATCTGTAATTCAGCTCAAGAAGCATTAATCAATGCAAAAAAAGTAGGATTTCCATTAGTAGTCAGGCCATCCTATGTCTTAGGTGGTCAATCTATGTCAATTCGGCATGATATTGAAAGTTTTAAGGATTATGTATCGGATCAAACTAAAATCTTTGAGCATGGCTCGCTTTTGCTTGATAAATTCTTGGTTAACGCAGTTGAAGTTGATGTTGATGCTATATGCGATGGAGAAAAAATTTTCATTGCAGCAATTATGGAGCACATTGAAGAGGCTGGTATTCACTCTGGTGATTCCACATGTTCGGTGCCGACAAACACATTAAGTGATGAGGTTATAAAAGAAATTAAACTGCAAACTGAAAGAATAGCACTTGCATTAAAAGTCAAAGGTCTGATCAATATTCAATTTGCCATTCAAGAAAGTGATGTATATATACTTGAAGTAAACTTAAGGGCAAGCCGTACTGTTCCTTTTATCTCCAAGGTAATTAATGTCCCTATCGCAAAACTGGCAACGAAAGTTATTTTAGGTGAAAAGCTCAATCAAGAAACACAACCTTTTGATCACTTTGCAGTTAAAGCTGCTGTTTTCCCTTTTACTCGCTTTTCTGGAGTTGACACTTTACTTGGTCCAGAGATGAAGTCAACAGGGGAAGTTATGGGTATTGACTCTTCTTTTGAAGCTGCACTTGCAAAAGCACACATAGCTGCAGGATATAAGCTGCCAACCGAAGGGTCAGCTTTAGTTTCCGTAAAAGATGATGATAAGGAGTATATATTACCGGTTGTGCAAATGTTAAAAGAGCTAAGTTTTGAAATATATGCAACTAAAGGTACAGCTTCCTACCTGAAAGATAATGGCATTGCTGCAAAGGCTGTGAATAAGGTTAGAGAGGGTAGGCCTCACATAGTTGATATGCTAAAAGATGGGAAAATAAATCTAGTGATCAATACTTCAAAGGGCGTAAAGTCAGTTTCAGATAGTAAAGATATCAGAAGAACTGCTATTTTGCAAAATATAGCTCATAGTACTACAGCTTCTGGCAGTAAGGCATTAGTGCTTGCAATTAAATACATAAAAAATAGTGAGTTACAAGTGAATTCACTACAGCAGATGCAGATTAGTTTAACAGAAAAAGCAATTTAAATGGCTCCAACTATAGCAGTTTTGAGCGGAGAACTTTCTCGCGAAAGGGAAGTGTCGCTCATGAGTGGAAAGGCGGTGAAAAAAGCACTTGATGCCCTTTCATATAATGCAATTGAAGTAGATGTTGATCAGAGTATCTCTGAAAAATTGAGAAAAATTAACCCAGACCTTGCTTTCATTGCTTTGCACGGGCCTTATGGTGAAGATGGTTGCATTCAGGGTTTCTTGGAAATTTTAGGCATAAAATACACACATTCTGGTGTCTTGGCTTCTGCTATTGCGATGAATAAGGTGATGTCAAAGCACATATTTAAATCTCTTGGTATTGGTATTCCACAGGGTTATGTGATTAGTCGTGAGGATGTATTAAATGGTAATATTAAAATTGATTATCCATATGTTTTGAAGCCGATCAATGAAGGTTCAAGCATTGGGGTGCATATTGTTTCTTCATGCGAGGACTATTTAAGGTTAAAAGATAACTATTTGTCATCACCTTCTGTATGCGCTGCAACCATTGCAGAAGAAATGGTCATTGAGGAATATATACCAGGTGTAGAACTACATACTGCTGTATTACTCAATGAAGCGATTGGGACAATAGAAATTAGGCCGAAGAATAAATTCTATGATTATGAAGCGAAATACACGGATGGGTTTGCAGAGCACATATTTCCTGCTGAAATTCCTGATGATGTGTATCAAATGACCTTGGAGCACGCACTTAAGGCACATCAATTTTTAGGATGTAAAACTATATCTCGTTCAGATTTCCGTTATAACCCAAAAGATGGAGCCTTAAAAATGCTTGAGATCAATACACATCCTGGATTCACTGAATTATCACTAGTGCCAGAAATTGCAAAATTGACAAAAGGAGTTGACTTTAACGATTTAGTTGAAATTATTATTGAAGATAGTTTACAGTGCGGGAACGTTAAGGGTAAAATAAATGTTGAGCAGTGTTACTAGAAGTCAAAGGCGTTTTTTACGTAAGTGCGCTTTTTTTATTATAACTTCACTTTTTCTTACTTTAGTCATTCTTAGTTCACTTGATAAGATCATTGACCGCTTTAACTATTATTTTAATTGGTGTGATGAATGTGTATCTAGTTTTCTACTGAATAGTGGGTTTAAAATTGATGAGGTAATTGTTACTGGTAATAAATTTGTAAACGAGCAAGACATTGTAAGGTTGGTGGATAAATCACAACCTATTATATATGTTTCGCTTTCTAAGCTCGCAAGTGATATACAATCCACTAACAAATGGGCAAAACATGTGAGTGTTCATAGAATTTTACCAAGTACTTTACAGATTGATATAGAAGAGCATAAACCATTTGCTCTCTGGAAAGATAATAATAAAACTTCAGTAATTGATTCTAAAGGTGAAGTAATTGTAGATGACTATTTAATAGACAACCTTGTTACAATTTCAGGGCAAAACTCACTATCAAATCTAGAGTTTGTTAAAGAGTTGTTAGAAAGCAAAGCTCAACTAAGTGGCAAGATTTCTTCTTTTATTTGCGTGGGTAATAGAA
This sequence comes from Wolbachia endosymbiont of Ctenocephalides felis wCfeT, assembly GCF_012277295.1. Taxonomy (NCBI): domain Bacteria; kingdom Pseudomonadati; phylum Pseudomonadota; class Alphaproteobacteria; order Rickettsiales; family Anaplasmataceae; genus Wolbachia; species Wolbachia endosymbiont of Ctenocephalides felis. Next base: position 78,887 of record NZ_CP051156.1, on the reverse strand, counting down.
GGTGGAATGTTGTACTTGATGATGGTCCAACAGTGAAACTTCCTGAAGATAATCCTCTAGGTGCATGGGATTATTTAAATCACTTACACGATACAACTGATTTTGCCTTCAGTGATTGGAGCATAATTGACATGCGCATTGCTGATAAAATTTTTGTGAAAAGGTAATACTATAGAGCCTCCGGCTCATACAAAAGAAATCTTGCACGCAGATTTATCAGGGTGTAGAATAAGATTATTTAAAATGAATTATGAATCTTATAACAAAATCTGCTATTGATTTTACTGCTCCTGCTGTTTTGCCTGATGGAGAAATAGTTGATGATTTTTGTCTTAGTGAGCATATAGAGGGTAGGTATGCTGTTCTTTTCTTTTACCCACTTGATTTTACGTTTGTTTGTCCAACTGAGATAATATCTTTCAGCAATAAAATAGAGGACTTTTCAAAGCGTGGTGTTGAAGTTATAGGGGTAAGTGTAGATTCAAAATTTTCGCATCACCAATGGCGCAACACCCCAATCAATGAAGGTGGTATTGGAGAGATTAGTTATATTTTAGTATCTGATATCAAAAAATCCATATCGAGAGATTATGGAGTACTATATGATGATGCAATTGCACTTAGAGCCACTTTTGTTATAGATGATAAATTTGTTGTACGTCATCAATCGATAAATGATTTGCCTTTAGGGCGTAACATCGATGAGTTTATTAGAATTGTTGATGCGGTTAAACATCATGAAGAACATGGTGAAGTATGTCCTGCAGGATGGAATAAAGGTAAACCGGGAATGCAAGCAAGTGATGAAGGAGTTGCCGATTTTTTAAATTCGCATAGCGAAGAATTATAGATGGAGACTAAGTTTCTGATTATTGGATCTGGAGCTGCAGGTTATGCTGCCGCTATATACGCAGCACGTGCAAACTTGGAGCCGATTGTAGTAGCAGGAATGCAACCAGGTGGACAGCTTACAATTACTACAGATGTTGAGAACTATCCTGGCTTTGTTTCAATACAAGGTCCAGAGTTAATGGAACAAATGAAATTGCACGCAGAAAAAGTTGGGGCAAAGATAATAGATGATGAAATAAAAAACGTTGAACAATCTAAAGATCAAAGCGGATATAGATATAAATCCATCGGTAACTTTAATAGCTATCATTCTAATGCAGTTATAATTGCATCTGGTGCACAAGCAAAGTGGCTTGGTTTGGAAAGTGAAAAAAAGTTTCAAGGTTATGGAGTCTCAGCCTGCGCAACTTGCGATGGTGCATTTTTTAGAAATAAAGTTGTAGCTGTGGTTGGTGGTGGTAACACTGCAGTTGAGGAGGCAATATTTTTAACACGATTTGTCAAGGAAGTTATATTAATACACAGGCGTGATAAGCTCAGAGCAGAAAAAGTTATGCAAGATAGGCTCTTTAAGAATGATAAAATAAAAATAATATGGAATCATGCTGTAGAAGAAATACTTGGAGATGAAAGTCCAAAAAAAGTTACTGGCATTACTATTAAATCAACAGAAACTAAAGGAATTCAAGAATTGAAGGTAGATGGAGTATTTATTGCAATTGGACATGCACCAAACACAAGTGTCTTCAAGGGTTTTGTTGATATGGATGAGCAAGGTTACATAATTACTGAGCCAGGAACGACTCTAACTAGTAGGGCAGGGGTATTTGCTGCAGGTGATGTGCAAGATAAAGTATATCGTCAGGCAGTGGTTGCAGCAGGGACTGGATGTATGGCTGCACTTGATGCCGAAGCATTTTTAGAAGAGGCATAGCTTTAGCGTAATTGTATCCATTCAGGTGTATGGCTTAAGAAGCAATAGCCAGTAGGTTTTGAAAAGGATTTAACTTCTTTTGCCTCCAAGTCAAGTACAATGAAATTATCCTCTCAAGAAACATATTTCCCCGTTTCGATTGTGTAAAATATGAAACTTTTCGGTAAACAACGTAATGCCGAATCTGTCGCTCAGCATAGTTGTTTGTCAGTGGAATATTTTCTGGATCGTCCAAAAATTTCCACATCATCAGATCCGATTTCATGATATTTTTTGCTACTCGAGACGCTCCAATTGCCTCGGGTAAATTTGATATATTCTTTAAGTAATATCTCGTTCGCTTGCATAATTTTCTTGCTCTTCTTATGAACCTTAATGTGTCTATTTCATCCTTTAACAGAGCTTTTTTCAATGCAAATAATTCAGTAGCAACATTCCTTAAATAATACCCCAAAACTTTCACTTCGCTATTCCAACTATGAGACAACCTTTCAAAATCTCTTGCTAAATGTGCCCAACAGACCTGCCTTTTCTTGCTGGAAAAGTAGTTGTAAGCTGCATATCTGTCGGTCACTACTAGGTTGTTATTCTTTCCAAATTTACTATTTTCCAGGACTTTCATCCCTCTTGACTCTGTCAATTTGATCACACTTCCTATTTTGCTCGCAAACATCCAGCACCAGCCCTGTTTACCTTTGTTGTAATGGCTAGTTTCATCGATATGTAAAATTTTGCTCTTGCTTACCTCTTCCTCAATTTGCTCATATGCTTCTTGGCATTTTTCTGCCACTCTAGCCTCGCTATTTGATACACTACCGACGCTGATATCCAGGTTGAAAATGTCCTTTATAATATTTGCCACTTCTTTTTTCGAATTCTTGTAAAATCCACTTAATGCTGCAATTACTGACTTAACTCTTGGACCAAATGTGTCCGCAGTTACTCCTTCTTGTAGCTTGCTACTTTTTCTTTTTCCACATCTTTTGCAACGTCCATGCTCTAGTTAATATTCAACTACATACGGCTTGATTTCCGGCAAATCGACCTTTTGATGAGTATACGGATCTTTTGATACCGCAATTTCTCCTCCGCACTCACACGTATTGGGCAGTTCTATTTTTACCATCTCATCTGCCTCCATTTTAGGGCGGTAACTGCCTTTATGTCCAACCTGTGCTCCTACTTTCCTGTCACTTTTTGGCTTATTTTCCCTCATCTTATATAATTCTTTGGAGCTTGGTATAGATGAATTTTTTGAATTTAAGCCAAGCCTTTCTTTTAACTCAGCGTTTTCGATCCTTAGCGCTTTATTTTCTGCTTTAAGCTCTTCTATTTTTGTTTCTAACTTTTCTATAGTCTGCTTAAACTTTCGCAAAATTCTAAAAGATCAACCATATTACCTCACAGCCACTCTAGTTTACCTTTTTAGCATTCCTTGTCTACTCTTTATTTTACCGCCCGGCTGAATGGATACCACCTACATATAGCGAAGAAGGTGAGCCTTACTATTCACCATACCATACAGAATATATGATTAATTGGTAATTCGCAGTAAGTATCCAGGACGAAACATAATTAAAATCAATGAGGAGCTTATTACAACCCAAACTCCTCATTGATTTTATCAACTATTTCTTGAGATGGATCTTCTCCCCATCCTGAATATAGAATTTCTCCATAATCTGCAACATCCATAGAACCAGTTCTGCTTTTTGCAAGGAACATTTCTCTTTTTTCTTTATCAACCAATACGTAATGCCAAGCGGACCTTCCGCGATCCTTACCACGTACTAAATATATAAGATCTGATCTACTTCTTCGCGCCGCATCAGCATGAGATCTCTCATTAACTGTCTTACTTTTGCTTTTAATGCCACCACTTTCAGAAAAGGCCTCTTTAGGCTGGGGTTTTTGACCTGCTAACTCAGCAATTTTACCCTTTTCCCCTAATGCACGCTCTTTGGTATTTCCAGATGAGTATTTGCTAGCAAAACCTCCTCCTCCGCTTGTGCTATCAGAATTTTTTCTTGCAAAATGTTTAACAAATGAATCATTATCGTTATCGTTACTTTCTGTCATAAAAATCTCCAAATTTTAGATTGTATAACCTAAACTTTTGCTACACTCTACTATTATACATTAATTAATTAAATTAATATAAATGAAAAACAATGTAGTAATTATTACAGGAATTACGGCCTCAGGTAAATCAGAATTATGTGATAAGCTAACAAAAAAATATAGTAATATTAGAATAATTAATTGCGACTCAAAGCAGATATATAAAGAGATTCCCATAATAACTGCTCAACCGCCAAAACAGGAAGAATTTTACAAGCTGTATGGCTATGTTTCTGCAAAAGAAAATTATTCTGTTGGCTTATGGCTTGAAGATCTAAAGAAGGAAGTAGGCAACGCATTAGAAAATTTACAAATACCAATAATTACCGGTGGTAGTGGCCTTTATATTAGTAGTTTAGTTAAAGGCTTATCATCAATGCCGCAGATAAGTCAAGAAGTAAGGAAAAACGTAAATGAACTAAAAAAAAATTCAAGTAGAGAAGAATTTTATGCACTGGTGCTGAGCAAAGACCCAAACATTCAAGGCAAAATATTTATGAATGATTCTCACCGTCTTTCAAGAGCACTTGAAGTTATTACTGAAACTAAAAGGTCTATTCTTAAATGGCAAGAAGAGAAAGATCCTCCATCATTCAATAACATTAAGATGTATACAATTTTACCTAAACGTGAAGAAGTATACCAAAAAATAAATTCTCGTTTCACTACAATGATTGAAAACGGAGCAATTGATGAAGTAAAAACTCTACTCAGCATGAATTTAGCTCCACACTTACCAGCTATGAAAGCACATGGAGTTCCAGAGATCATAAAGTATCTAAAGGGTGAAATCACTCTAAATGAGGCGATACAAATTGCACAAATCAATACCAGACATTACGCAAAGCGTCAGTATACCTGGTTTAGAAATCAATTTTCAAGTTCTGAAGTAATCAATTGCACAACAGAACTTGAATTGTATTAGATAATGCTTAGTTATACAAGAGAGGTCTATTTCTTTGTGGCCCTACATCTATATCAATAAGCAGATTTAACGGTACACCCTCTACTTCATCATTCCCTGCGAGCCTAGCTCTTACAATTGCTTCTTTCTGCATCATCATAAGATCATGTGCTGATACATGAGCTGGATGATCTTCTGGAAGATTACCTCTAAAAATATTGCACAAACAGGAAAATAAGCTACATAAAATCATTCCTATTGCACACCACATAGCAAGTCCAGCGCATGCTGCAATAGTAACTTGCAGTAATTCAAGGGATTGACATACACTGCAAGCAGTAGAACTTACTTCTTCAAATAGAAGTAGCGGAGTGCCAATGGTGAATAACAATTGTGAAGCAAGAAAGTACCCTTTTCCAGCTACCATATCAGTAAGCACGGCAAAGCAATATAAAGACACTAATGCTGAGAATAATATGGTCTTTTTATTACTTGAATTCCTATTATCATTCCCACCCATAAAGATAAACTTTTTCAATAAATACATATGAAAGCTCAGAGCGGCCATAGCATATAATGCCAGCAACGCTTCATATTCTAACCACATACATAACAAAGAAATTAGTAAAAAAGCGCTTACCTTTACAAGAACAGGAATTTTTTTTCTACCTCTTCTTTCATCTCTTTGCCTCACCTCAACTCTTGGCCTGATTATACGCTGCCTTACTATTTCATCTACCTGCTGCCTTACTCTTTCATTTCGTTGTCTTGCATTTTCTACTAATTGTTGCCTTATTCTATCATTTTCTTGCCTTTGTCGTTCCGCAAATTGCTGATTAACCTGTTGCCTTATTCTATCGTTTTCTTCCGCAAACCTTTGCATTACTGCTCTAGCATCCTGCATATCAAGCCCTTGCATTGCTGCTCTAGCGTTTTGTCTATTTTGTACTACATCCCTAACCTCCCCTCCAATGTTAAAAACTGGATGCTCTAGCCCTCCTTCTCTTATACCTCTCTCATTCATACACCTTACAATTTCGTTTACAATTTCAGGCGTGCCTAATTCCCTTGCATATTCTAGTACAGTATGATTGTAACGCTGTATAGGGTAAGGAAAATGATCAATAATATATTGGTTCCTAATAGAAAAATTGATGTCCTGATGTGTCAAAAGGATTTTTACTGCTTCATTAAGCTTAAAAGAAATAGCAATGTGTAAAGCAGTATTACTGTATCCATTCAGCCGGGCGGTAAAATAAAGAGTAGACAAGGAATGCTAAAAAGGTAAACTAGAGTGGCTGTGAGGTAATATGGTTGATCTTTTAGAATTTTGCAAAAGTTTAAGCAGACTATAGAAAAGTTAGAAACAAAAATAGAAGAGCTTAAAGCAGAAAATAAAGCGCTAAGGATCGAAAACGCTGAGTTAAAAGAAAGGCTTGGCTTAAATTCAAAAAATTCATCTATACCAAGCTCCAAAGAATTATATAAGATGAGGGAAAATAAGCCAAAAAGTGACAGGAAAGTAGGAGCACAGGTTGGACATAAAGGCAGTTACCGCCCTAAAATGGAGGCAGATGAGATGGTAAAAATAGAACTGCCCAATACGTGTGAGTGCGGAGGAGAAATTGCGGTATCAAAAGATCCGTATACTCATCAAAAGGTCGATTTGCCGGAAATCAAGCCGTATGTAGTTGAATATCAACTAGAGCATGGACGTTGCAAAAGATGTGGAAAAAGAAAAAGTAGCAAGCTACAAGAAGGAGTAACTGCGGACACATTTGGTCCAAGAGTTAAGTCAGTAATTACAGCATTAAGTGGATTTTACAAGAATTCGAAAAAAGAAGTGGCAAATATTATAAAGGACATTTTCAACCTGGATATCAGCGTCGGTAGTGTATCAAATAGCGAGGCTAGAGTGGCAGAAAAATGCCAAGAAGCATATGAGCAAATTGAGGAAGAGGTAAGCAAGAGCAAAATTTTACATATCGATGAAACTAGCCATTACAACAAAGGTAAACAGGGCTGGTGCTGGATGTTTGCGAGCAAAATAGGAAGTGTGATCAAATTGACAGAGTCAAGAGGGATGAAAGTCCTGGAAAATAGTAAATTTGGAAAGAATAACAACCTAGTAGTGACCGACAGATATGCAGCTTACAACTACTTTTCCAGCAAGAAAAGGCAGGTCTGTTGGGCACATTTAGCAAGAGATTTTGAAAGGTTGTCTCATAGTTGGAATAGCGAAGTGAAAGTTTTGGGGTATTATTTAAGGAATGTTGCTACTGAATTATTTGCATTGAAAAAAGCTCTGTTAAAGGATGAAATAGACACATTAAGGTTCATAAGAAGAGCAAGAAAATTACGCAAGCGAACAAGATATTACTTAAAGAATATATCAAATTTACCCGAGGCAATTGGAGCGTCTCGAGTAGCAAAAAATATCATGAAATCGGATCTGATGATGTGGAAATTTTTGGACGATCCAGAAAATATTCCACTGACAAACAACTATGCTGAGCGACAGATTCGGCATTACGTTGTTTACCGAAAAGTTTCATATTTTACACAATCGAAACGGGGAAATATGTTTCTTGAGAGGATAATTTCATTGTACTTGACTTGGAGGCAAAAGAAGTTAAATCCTTTTCAAAACCTACTGGCTATTGCTTCTTAAGCCATACACCTGAATGGATACGATAATTTCATTGTACTTGACTTGGAGGCAAAAGAAGTTAAATCAATCCTTTTCAAAACCTACTGGCTATTGCTTCTTAAGCCATACACCTGAATGGATACAATTTTGATCAAGTTATAGGATAACAATAAGGTCTGTGATAGCTATCCCACATCCTTTCAACCTAATCAACCTCCTGCTCTTTACCAATGTCTTTTATCTTTAATATTAATGACTCTGGTATATACATATCAATTACACCTTCTACTTCTACAAATAAAGTCTGATAGGAATGCGAATTTATTATCCAGCTAGGCAACACATCTACTGCCTCCACTTTAGTTTGCTCCTCCTTTTTCTCATATATTGTATGGCAATATAAATGCACAGCAAAAAACAGCACATAAGAGAGCAAAACTCCTCTAAATGCACCGAGGAAAATTCCTGTTGCTCTATCAATAAACCCCAATCTTATTGGTGACAATATATACATCAACCAATTATTTATTATCATAAATATGAGATTCAGTATGATGAACACGGAAATTGTAGACAGTATGTTCAGCGTGATTGTAGAGCTAAAATATTTACTATAATTGACAATAAAAAAATCATAATAATCAACTGTTAAAAAGACTGATAGAAACAAAAACATTAATGCACACAGCTCTTTTATAAACCCTCTAGTTGCTGAAATTACTATACATAAAATGATAATGAAAATTATTAGACAATCAAAAAGCATATGGTTTTTAAGATATAACAATTATAAATAACAAAATTATAAAATTTAAGCATCTTTATTTTTTATTAATTGGTTTAAATATCTAGCAACTATATCAACTTCTAAGTTAAGATGATCACCTACTTTATTGTACTGAAAAGTAGTATTCTCCCATGTATAAGGAATTATATTTACAGTGAATTCTCCATTACTTACTGAATTCACTGTCAGAGAAACTCCATCCAATGCAATAGAGCCCTTCTTTGCTATAAATTTAATTAACTCCTGCGGGCATAACAGCTTGATCTCGTGAGAACCTAAATTTTGATTAATTTCTAAAATTTCCACTGTTGAGTCCACATGACCCTGAACTAAGTGGCCATCAATCCTATCACTTAACCTCATCGCCTGTTCTAGATTTATTTTTTCACCTATTTTCCATTTGTTGAGGTTAGTAACTTTCATAGTTTCTTGAGAAACTTGCACTGTAAATATATCATCAATAGCGGTCAAACACACGCCAGAGCAGGCCACTGAATCGCCTTCATTTACAGGTGATAAGTTTGATGCCTTAATGCAAAATATTTGATCAGAATTGGGGCTATTAGTAATGTCAACTATAGTTCCAATATCTACAACAATTCCTTTAAACATAATAAAGACCCTTTAAGAAAGTATTATACCAGACTTTTATCTTTCTATAAATGATCTATCAACTATTGCAATTATAGGTGTAAATAAAAATGACAGAAGAGTACGAGATTGAGTTACTATGTATACTTCCGCCGGCATACCAGGATATAAGTATACATTTTTGAACTGAGCAAGCTCTGATTGTGGTATTACCACACGCACTGAATAATAACGCCCTAGCCTTTGATCATCAAGAGCATCAGGTGAAATGTGGCTAACTATACCATTAATTAAGCTCAAACGACGTGCGCTATAAGCGCTTAAACGAACTTTGACCTTTAATCCTTCCAATCCATCAACAGAGACTATATTACTATCTTTTTTTTGTGCCGTTATAATTTCTTCTATATTTCTGGTGTGAATCTTAGCATCTATTATCAGATCATCGTCTGATGGAACTACGCTCATAATCGGAACGCCAGATTGTATAACACCACCTTCAGTATGATATCTTATATCTGTAACTATTCCATCTTGAGGAGATTTAATTACTGTGCGTGCTAGTGAATCCTCAGCAACCATAAATCTTTCTCTTAAATCAGCAATTGATGTACTCACTTCTTTCAGTTCAGCATTTGCTCTTTCTTGTGAATCATTTCTAACATTTATAATTTCCAATTCGTTTTCACCAACTCTTTGCTGCACTTGAGAGATTGCAGCGCGATAATGCCCTACCCTACCCTCAATTTCTGCAAATTGCTTCTCTAAAGCTAAAATATGCGGCTTGCCTATGTGACCACTAACAAGCAGTTGCCTTTTACTTTCTAATTCTTCGGTTACTAAGTCATATTGCTTGTGAGCTGCATCTAGTTGAGAATTTAATCCTACTAACTCATCATTTAACTGTTTTATACGTTGTTGTAATATATCAGTTTTCCCTAATATACTTTTGCGCTGAGAGCTAAATAACTTTACTTGATTCTTTATAACTTTATTAACAAGCTCTTCGCTGGATAGGGTTTTAATTTCATCAGAAAATTCTAGTGTATCAAGACCTCCCCTAATTGCAAGAAGCCTTGCTTCAGTTGCTAAGTATGATAAAAGCTTTTCTTTTATGATACTTAGGTTTGCTTTCTCACTAACATCGCTTAGTAACACCAAGGGCTCATCTTTCTTAACCGCTTGACCATCTTTTACTAAAATTTTGCTTATTATGCCTCCACCCAAATGTTGAACAATTTTTCTGTTCGAAGATACAATAACCTCCCCACTTGCATGCACCGCCCCATCAATTGGAGCAACTGCAGACCAAATGCCACCTATTCCAAAGAAAATAAGAATTACTATCAGGCCAAAAAATAATGGCCCCCATGTTACTCTAAGAACTTCATTTACATTATTGCTTTCACGCTTCAAAATAAAGCTGATAATTGCATCAATCCACGCTAATGTTCTGTCCAAAAATTTTGAATTTTTCTTCTTTTTTTTATATTCCCCTTGCATGCCAGAATTATTGCTATTATCAAGTAGACCTGTCAAAGAAAATTTGTTACCACCAAGCTTTTTTATCTTACTTGTCATGTTGAGAACTTAAGTTAATTTTAAGCATAGCACATAAAGACAAATAATCTATTATTTAATCATTCTATTTCAGTTTTAGAGCTCTAAAGTAAACTATTTAGTAATGATTACTTGCTAATGTAAAGAATTTGAAAGCTTTACAATAATCATTAAAATTTTCCTGGTTTACATCAGTAATCCAAGTCTGACATCGAATGTCTAATACTTCCTCTATCAATGCTTTCCTGTAATGTTGATCCAAATGAGACATTATGTCATCAAGTAAAAGAATTGGTGCTTTAGCACTCCTTGCTTTTACACTTGATAAAATAATAGAAAGTAATAGCAATTTTTGCTCACCAGTAGAGCACAGAGTTATTGGTATATCTTGATAAAAAACCTGAAAATTGTCGTTATGTATACCAAAGGTTACTCTGCCTATTAGTGCATCTTTTGCTCTGCTTTCTTTTAAACGGCTTTGGCAATATTCTACAGTCTCATTTGAAGCAAGTTGACTGCTAAACCTCAAGCTCGCTTTTGGAAAAGCTTTAGAAGAATGGTTGTCAATTGTATCTTGCAACATTTTCAGGACAGATAATCGCATACGCAAAATTTCAACTGCATTAATAGCCATAATCTTTTCAAGACTGGAAAGCCAATGATCATCTAAAATATTTTTTCTTAATAGTTTGCTCCGTTCATGTTTAGCTTTTCTGTATTTCATATAACAGCAAGTGTAATTCTCTTCAAACAGCGAAACTATACGATCTAAAAATTTTAATCTATCGCTTGGAGAATTGATGAGTATTTGATCCATTTGTGGGATCAGCCAAATTACATTTGATAGCTTATACAAAGACGAATGGGTTGATTGCACTTTCCCATCTATCTGAACTGATTTCTTACTCATACTTTTTGCAATGCCAATTGAATTAAATTCAGTTCCATTGAAAAAGTTGTAATGCACTGCCCAATCTTGACTATAGAATCTGTTCTGCATTTCACTGATTTTTGCCTTCTTCATGCCATTGCTTTTGGCAAGTAACGATATTGCTTCCAGTATATTAGTTTTACCAATGCCATTCTTACCAGTTACTATGACTGAGTTATTTTCCGCATTCAGCTCAAAATTTGCATGATTGCGAAAATTATATAACTTTATATTTTTTATGTAACAGTGAGTAGCCATTAAGCCTACAGCAAGTTTGTTTTAACAAATTGGTTCTACCTCAGTGTGTGTATGTCCATTAGCCTGACTAGTTTCTAAATCTGTTAATCTACACGACTGCTTTTTAAGCTCTTTACTGCGAGAATACACAATTAATGCACAGCCAGAAATCAATAAAGCAACACCCAGTAAGCCCAAAGCAGGAAAAACAACAGGATTCAGAGACGCTAATTCAGTTACTTCAAGCATCGTCAATACTTTTCTTGTTAAGAGTACAGAAGAACCAACAAGCGTTAATCCAGTTGCAAGTAGATAGATGTCATTTTTCTCACCTTTACCTTCTTTTACACAATCATGGATAGCTACAGCACAGGAAATGAAGTTAGCAATTAAAAAAAGCGTGTCTTCTACTATTCCAAATGGTGATATTTCACCTATTAACTCACTCGAAATAATTAATAAAGGTGCTATAGCTTTAACACAGGCTAAACAAAAACCTAAATCAAAATTACTGTGCTTATCCTTTTTCACTCCTCCTTCACTTTTCATATCTTTTAATTCTTCTTCTTTATCCTTTATCCTTTATCCTTTATTTCTCGCTCTTTTTGTGCTATTTTTATGTTATTATAGATTAGATATATCGCACAAGCAAGCGATAAAGCTGTAGAAGGAAGTAAAGCGTGGCCTAGTACAATGCCTATAGTACTTTGTAATATGTAACCACCATATATTGTTTCTAGCTGAATAACCATTAGCAACGCAAATGGAATCACAGCAATCAATGAAATACATTGCCTCTTTTGCTCTCTTTTTTCTAGCTTCAGTAATTTTTTTTTCAGCCCAAGTAGTTCTTGTTCTAGTTTTTCTTTCTTAATTTCTGGATTAAGTATTGATAAAAAATCCCAAAAAAAATCTTCTGGTGGCTTGGGATCTTTTCTTAGGCGTTTTTTTACACGCGCTTGAAGCTTCTTAAAAAAAAATTTCAGTTTATCAGTATCTTTAGGTACATTCATAACGTTAACCTAACCATAACATCAATTAATATATTATACACTTTTATGTACTTTAAGTCAAGATTCGTCAGCTTTTTCTACTTTTTCCAACACAGAATGTGATTTCCAAGGTGACAAACTATCAAACATACGAAAATCCTGCGGTAAATCTATAGGGTTATACACAACCTTTTTTGTCTCCACATTGTATCTTACCTCTTCATAACCAGTCAGAGGAAAGTCTTTTAGCATTGGGTAGCCCTTGAATCCATAATCTGTAAGAATTCTCCGCAAATCTGAATGATTAGAAAACTCTATCCCATACATATCAAACACTTCACGCTCAAACCATGAAGCTGTGCTAAATATTTTCTCTACACTTGTGGGAGTATCGCTTTCATATAACTGAAGCTTTACGTGTACCCTAGCATTATGTACAACGCTAAGCAGATTGTATATCAGCTCAAAACGCTTCTCTCTATCTGGATAATCTACTCCAAAGACATCAATTAGTAACTCAAATCTGCACTTTTCATCATCACGTAAGAAAAGTAAGTGCTTTTCAATATTATCTAGGGTTGAATGTATTACAATAGTGCCATCATCACTTTGAATACAATCACACTTAAGCTTTTTTTGTATATAATTTGCGAGTTTATCCATGCTTGATATTTTTGGTTCTTTTTATTTTATTTTGTAAACACAACAGCCCATATAACAATGCTTCAGCAGTGGGCGGACATCCAGGAACGTATACATCAACTGGTACAATCCGATCGCAACCTCGCACCACTGAGTAAGAGTAATGATAATAACCACCGCCATTTGCACAACTTCCCATGGAGATAACATATTTTGGATCTGCCATTTGATCATAAACTTTACGCAATGCTGCTGCCATTTTATTAGTTAATGTACCAGCAACAATCATCACATCTGACTGCCGCGGACTTGCACGAAACATTATTCCATATCTATCAAGATCATAGCGACTGGATGCGGTGTGCATCATCTCAACTGCACAACATGCAAGACCAAACGTCATTGGCCATAATGAACCAGATCTCGCCCAATTCATTACGTAATCTACTAAATCACCAAATTTTGTGACGAGAAATCCTTCTTTTTTATACCGACTCCAATCGTCATTAGATAAAATTTGACTTGTCATAAATTCACTCCCATTCTAATGCACCTTTGCACCACTCATAGATAAAACCTATAGTGAGTATTGCAAGAAACACCATCATAGACCAAAACCCAGTATAACTTATTTTAGACAAAGAAACAGCCCAAGGAAAAAGAAACGCAATTTCCAAATCAAATATGATAAACAATATTGAAACTAAGTAAAATTTAATATCAAAGCTTTTTCTTGCACTAGATAGAGGATTAAAACCACATTCATATGCAGAAAGTTTTTCACTGTCAGGTTTATTCACTGCAAGAAACATGGGCAGCACACCTAAAGCAAGCGATACTACAACTGATACGCAGATAAAAACTACTATAGTTAAATACTCACTCATTGTGATAAATTTACATCGTCATGAGTTTACATGCTTTCCTAGTCTTTTACCACCTAAAATATGTACATGAAAATGCGGTACAACTTGCTCCCCATTTTTACCGTGATTAGTAACTAATCTGTACCCTGTTTTTTCTAAATCATATTGATGTGCTATTTCTCTTACAGTTTTGAAAAAATTGATTACCTCTTCCTCAGAGGCATTTAGAATAAAATCGTCGTATGAAATATATTGATTTTTTGGTACAACTAAAATGTGCACTGGGGCATCTGGATATTTGTCATGAAAAGCTAGCACATTCTCATTTTCATGCACTTTTTCACAAGGTGATACACCCCTTAGTATTTGAGCAAAGATATTGTCATTATCATAACTTATACTGCTCATGCTTGAGAGCGACCACTCCCATTTCCTTTGGTGTTAGGAGTCGCTGATGGTCCTTCTACAGCTCCAGGAACATCTTGAACCTTTCCATCACCAAACAATTCACGTGCACATTCTACTATCTCTGACTTTCCTCTTAAGTGATCTTTTGCCTCACTTACCTGAGCAGACCGCAAGTTCTCTCCACTACAGTAGAACTTATCCGGTTTAGTCATATTTTGTTCCTCATCTGTTATTATAGTTGTCATAACATTTACCTATAAAAAATTACTACTTTTACTTCCCTCTTACAGAATCCTTTGACTCACTCCGTATATTCCGTGACCTTATCGTTTCCTCAAATGATCCTGCTGTCTTACCTCCTTTATTTAGTATGTCACCCGCTTCTTTAATATCCTTTAAAGATTGCTTGTCAACAATTTTATCATCAAATAATGGACCTCCTTCACTTACCATGTCACTCTTTCTTTTATCATCCTCTTCTAATGACACATTTTGCACAGGTGGTTTGCCTTGTGCTGGCTGTACGCCTAGTGTAGGATTTGACCTTATAGCTTCTGATAGTCCACCTTGTGCAGGCTGTACGCCTACAGGATTTTGCCTTATAGCTTCTGATGGTCCACCTTGTGCAGGCTGTACACCTTGATTTGGCGTTAAAGCTTCTGATGCCTCCTGCTGTTTCCTATTCTCATAGCCTCGCAATAAATTTATTGCATTGCCACGCAGCCACTCTCTATCTTCATACTTTTTAAACTCCCCACCAGCAATTCTTGCAAGGCCTTTCAAATTACCACCAATTCTTTCTTCAATTTTTTTAAGAGTAAGCTCTCTAATTTCTTTCTTACTCTTTCCTTTGTTATTAGGATCATCTTCAACACTCTTAACTATTTCTTCAACATCAAATTTAATTAAGATTTTATTACCTGCCCTATCTATAGTTATATCTGGAAATTCTTTTTCTATTTGTCCTAACTTCTCATTACTCAAATAAGGTATGTCCCCTGTAAGAGTCCTTGATGCCATAGATACAACCCTTCCATCTTTCGCCTGATCTACTACACAAAAACTATGTTTTTTACTAGAACCTGTATTTTTTATAGGAGGACGATAAGGTAGCTCTTCCTTCCCAATAATGCGGCGGAAACCATTTTTTATATCGTGCTTTACTCTATCCCAGGATTTAAACCAGTTCCCCTTCTTTGCAGGATATATTAAACCTTTGCCTGTAACTACAACAACTCTCCATCCAACTTTAGCTACAGTGGTGGCACCGCTCTTTATGACACCACATATTCTAGCCCAAATAGACTCTTTATTTTGATTTTGCCCTTTATTTCCTTTGCCAGCCATATATGTCTCCCACAATTAAACGCTTTTCAAATTATATATGAAAACATTTAAACTTTTATATCTAGTATAAGATGAAATTATAAATATTTCAACTGTTATTTACACACCTCAAGAATTCTGGCATCCTATAACCATTTTAGGCAGCACTTAAAACCTATGGATTTCAACCCATATTGGTTGAATTTCTCATAGCAAAAACTGAATAAATCCATAAAATAAGAACATGTATGATAACTTACGTGACTTCATCAAAGTTCTAGAAGAAAGAAACGATCTCATCAGAATAAAGGAAGAAGTTTCAACAATTCTTGAGATTACAGAAATTCATCGCCGGGTTTTGTCGAATAAAGGGCCTGCGATCATTTTTGAAAATGTTGTCACAGAACACGGTAAAAATTCAATTCCAGTCTTAGTTAACCTGTTTGGCACTATCGAAAGAATTACCCTAGGGCTCAGTCATGAATTAAGAGACCTTGGTAAACTTTTAGCGTTTTTGCAATCTCCTGAGCCACCAAAGAACTTTAAAGATGTCATAAAAATGTTTCCTTTGTTGAAGGTAGTATTATCCATGCGAAGTAAGGTTGTGAGTAAAGCTCCATGTCAAGAAGTAGTGCTTACAGGAGATGAAGTGGACCTTAGTCTATTGCCAATTCAAACATGCTGGCCAAATGAACCAGCACCACTGATTACCTGGCCAATCGTGGTAACAAGAGACCCAACAGATAATAAACAGGACAATTTTAACCTGGGAATATATCGCATGCAGGTTATAGATAAAAAAACGACTCTAATGCGCTGGCTTGCACACCGTGGAGGTGCGAGCCATCACAAAAGATGGAAGGAGAAAAGACAGGATATGAAATTTCCTGCCGCTGCTGTAATTGGAGCTGATCCTGCAACAATTATTGCTGCCGTTACTCCGGTACCAGAAACACTTTCGGAATATCAATTTGCCGGATTGCTGCGCAAAAAGCCGTTAGAACTTGTGAATTGCAAAACTATACCGCTTCAAGTGCCAGCTCATGCAGAAATTGTGCTTGAGGGTTATGTCAGCTTGGATAGATATCAAGATGAGGGGCCATATGGCGATCACACTGGTTACTATAACTCTGTTGAACAATTTCCTGAATTTAACATCACTGCAATTACAATGCGTAAAAATCCAATTTATCTCAGTACTTATACTGGAAAACCACCAGATGAGCCGTCAATACTTGGTGAAGCACTGAATGAAATTTTTGTACCAATTTTGATCAATCAATTCCCAGAGATAGTGGATTTTTACCTACCACCAGAGGGTTGTTCATATAGAATAGCAGTGGTATCGATGAAAAAATCCTACCCAGGGCACGCAAAAAGGATTGTTATGGGCATACTTTCTTTTCTCAAGCAGTTTTTATACACAAAATTTATCATAGTTATAGATGATGATATAAATATACGTGATTGGAAAGAAGTTATGTGGGCAATGTCAACGCGAATGGATCCAGTACGCGATACAATTATGATTGAAAATGCACCAATTGATTACTTGGATTTTGCTTCTCCAGAAAGTGGACTTGGAGGAAAAATTGGATTTGATGCGACAAATAAAATTCAGCCTGAAACTAAACGAGAATGGGGCAAAAAGATTGAAATGAACGAGGAAATAGTGAGAAAGGTTACAGAGAAGTGGAAAGAGTATGGATTTTTTGATTGATTAATATAGTTATTACAGCATGATAAATTCAAGCTAAAATTCTAGAGGTAAAGTAGTGAGTTATATTATTAATGACACGATTGGCAGCTATGCTGCAGTTCATGATTTTTTTTACGATAATGGTGTTGGGGATTATAACATTCGGTGTACTTACGGCGGTGTACCCTATGCAACCGATGAATATGTACACGCTGGTGATAAATTTTGGAGCTCTAATTTTATAGACTCACATTTTGGCAAAAAGATAAAAATGTATCCTCAAAGTGAGCTCTTGGCTAAAGAGTACGCTGGTAATACCTTGCCAATTTCAATACTGCTAGAGAAAGATTCAATCAAAATAACGGAATGCCAGAAAAAGACAAAATTTGTAGAGCTTGAGACAGAATCAGGTGAAGTAGTATTTGATAAACAGAAGCGTATAAAATGCTATACAACAAGGCTATCATACGATGATGTACATGTTTACAATAACGATAAAGTTTCAACATTCAGCATTGAATATGATGCACCAGATCCGAAATATTGCATGAATGTAACATTTACAAAAGTTAATGATAATAAGCCAGGGTTTTGGCAGAAGTTTAAAAATATGTTTTAAACTCTATACAGTCCCATAGTTCCTTTTTCTGCGGTAATTTTCTATATGTTACACTCTGCGGCTGTACATCTAAGTAATTGATGGAGAAAGAAAGACTATTTTTGCTACACCGTAGATACGCTCCAAAATTACATTAAAATTCTCACTGCATTGAAAATCCTCATCTTTTTTGATTTCCAGAATTATTAATGCATTATCACTCAACCAACCAGCATTGACTAATCCATCTAAGGTTGAGTCAATCATGCCGCTATTATAAGGCGGATCCATAAAAACTATATCACACTTCGAAGTTGGCTGTGGCAGCTTATCAGCACTGCAACAAATTAGTGTGACATTATCTGTAACACTAAAAATCTCTGCTGTTTTTTTAGGCAATTGCAGATTGTAATAATCTGAATCCACCATAAATGCATGCTTAGCGCCACGAGAAAGTGCTTCAAATGATAAAGCACCACTACCGCAAAATAAATCCAATACATTTGCATTGTTAATGGATTTTCTCGATGAAAGAATATTGAATATCGCCTCTCGCACAACACCCATAGTTGGCCGTGCAGTTAACTGCTTACTTGTGGTTATCTTTCTTCCACGATGTTTGCCGGCAATGATACGTAACATATTAATGATTTAAATATGTTATTAGTATATCAATAACATTCATGAATGAAAAATGACTGAAGCAAATGCTGTATAGAGTGTAGTAAAGTTATATATGAAATAGCTTTATATGCAATCTATTAGCGTAAGACTAGAAAATATTATTCAATCAAAAAGTATATAATTAACATAAAATACTAATAGATATTCTTGTTGTAATGGTATATAATTTTCTATAATATGTAGGCTTTATGTAGGGGGGTTATGCCAAGTTTTTTTTATAAATCATTTGAAGAAAGAGTTAATGCAGCAATAGATGCAAAAGATGCTAAGCTAGTTCAAGTTTTATTAGGATCAAAGTATTGCCAGCTTTGGCAGTATTGGCTAGTACATTGTATTATTGTCTCTAAAGGGTTAAATATGGAAAGAATAACCCAAGCAAAGTTGTTCTTAAGTATTATTAAAAAGCAAGGAGAGATTTTGCAAGAACAGAAGGAATTACTAGAGGAGAGAAAGAAATTCTTACAAGACAATGACAAGGAAAATATTCAAGATTCCAGTCGAGCAAATCAAATAAAAAAGAGCAGAATTTTCTGAAAGATTTGTTAATTGCTATAAAAGATGCTGCAGTTGAGTGCAGAGATGCCATAGTAGAGCAATCGAATCAAAAGATTGATTATCGTAAATTTTATATACCACATAGCCTGTTAAATAATCGGAGTAGCAGCAGAGATCTTCAATATGTAATTCAACAAATAAGTACAATATCATCTGCGGAAGCATTAAGTTTAGCTGAAGAAGTTGATGACGTAATTGAAGAAATAAACAAACAAGTTAATAGTGAAATATGGCAGCAAAGTGACATAAGTACTAGAACTTCATATTATTTAGGTAAGATAGCTGGTCGAATAGAAGAATCTATAGATGGCGAAAATGGCAGATTGCTTGATCACGCTATAAATGCTATTCCAGAAAACATTGAGGTGAGAGGCCGTAGCTTACCGATTAGGACCATAGCAAATGTTATTGTAGCTGGATTGAGGTTAGTTCCCAATGGAGCATTAAAATTAACGGAAATTACATATGATAATATTGACTCCTTAGCTTGTGTGGAAGGTAATTTGCAAGAGATAGAAAGGTTTGTCGCTAAAATTGAAGAGATAATAAAAGAAAAGCAGGATTTAAGTGATAGGTTAGCTGCAACAAATGATAAGATAAAAAATCAAGTAATAGAAAGAATGAACGATGGTAAATTTACTGATAAGAAATTTGTGGAAGATGTGTATAAGGCATTTCTGTATAACTATCTGGATTATGCAAGAACAAATCCAAATAATTTACTATACCATGATATAGAAAAAGAGAACTTCAATACAAAAAAGGTAGCAGAAAAAATTATTACACTGTTGAAAGAGGTTGAGTATGAGAAATTTGGAGATTTTTTAATCAACGCTATCAAGAAGCAAGAGCCTGACTTTGATATAATCAAAGTACTAATAGTCAATTCTGCTCCCTTATTTTCATGTAGTATTACAGATGAAAAAGCAAATAGGAACTTACGGAAATTAATGCAAAAATCTTTTCATAATATAATGATAGATGTGCATAATTTACTATTTAATTTTAACAAACATTTTGGAGATATAGATGTGGATGTAAGTTTATTGTCCTGTTTTCCTAATAGGGATGGAAGCTATACAGAGAGCTGTAAAAACAATATCATGTTAAAAGGTAATAGAAAACAGCAAGCGTTACTAAAAGAAATCAGGAAATTTATAAACGAGATAGAGGAGTTAAAATCAAAGGGAGGATTAAATCGCGTTAGGGGATGGGGATATTTTGGTCTGCATTTTTTATTGTACAAGTGTTACGATTCAATTCGATTTCTTTTTAATAAATATGAAGCAAGTTCAGAAGAGGAATGTAGTGTTATAGATGAAAAGATTAAAGAGTTTTTATGTAAAGCACAACACTCTATAGCAATAGGAAGTGAGGGAATGATAAAAGAGTATATAGAAGAGATTAAAGAGAGAATGAAAATTGAGGAGAATAGTGATGTACGAGAACTGTACAAGATAGTTAGTTGTGACAGGTGGAGAGATGTTAGGCGTCAAGACAGAGACAATGGTTGGCGAAGTACACCTGATAATGAGACACTAGAAAAATTTATATATAATACTAGCAAGAGAATAAGTGAACTTGATAAAATACAGGCACAAGGCGAAAGAGCTATAGCTGACCAAAGAACTGAAAGAGCTGAAGAAGGAAAACGTGCATCTGATCAAAGAGCTGAGAAAGAATCTAAAGGAAGACAAGAAGCAGAGCAAAGGGCAGAACAGAATGCTCAAAGGGCTGAAAAGCTTGCAGAAGCATTGAGGCAAGCAGGGATAGTCCGGATACTGTTTTACAAAGTGTCAACGTGAGCCAAGGCGCAAGCGCTGGCATGGGTATGTAATCATGAATAACTTAGATGAATGGAGAGAAAATGTAATTAAGTTTTTATCCAGCAGGAGAAAATATCGGATATTAGGGGGAGAATTTGGTCCAACGTTACTTGATGAGTTATCTTGTAGCTATGGCTATATAAGAATAGGTACAGTGCTTATTCCAATAGCTGCACTTTCAGCTGGGTTAATATCGCTTATTGTGACGCGTAAGATAGAATTAGCTGCGGCAGTAACTTCCAGTTTTATAGTTCTAATGAAAAATGTGAGCATTTCTTTCTAAAAAAACTCAATTTAAAATATTGCCAAGACTTTCTAATATATGCTATTATAAGCATATATTTTAGAGTGTTTTACTATAGCTTTAAAAATTTAATGGGGGTGTATGGATTATAATTTGGTGCCACCTGAGAATTTACGGGAAAGTGCACTGATAGTAGCAGCAATCAATTTGTTTACACAGAACCCTGTAAAAGGTCAAATCTTAAGGGTATTTGAATATCACTCGCAGGGTGATTTTGATGATCGGTGGAAAGAAGTAGAAAAGATAATAAAAGAAAGAATAAAGGGGCTAAAGCTACCACAAACCTTGGAAGATGATCTATCAGGTATTAGTAGACAGATAAGTTTAGAAATCCTGGAATGGTCCAAATACTACGGCAAATATTATTGTGAATCAGCATTTTTTAATAACATATGCTGGACACCACAAGGTTCAATAGACGCAGAAAAGACAGCTAAGAAATTGGTGAGTTATGAGAGTTTGAGTGTTTTAAAACGCTATGAGATAGCTTGCATTCATTGTTTTGAAGATATGATTCCTGATTTATGGAAACAATTAGGTAAAGAGGCAAGTCATTTAAAGAGAATGAAAAGGAGCAGGATGTATGATCGTTTAGCAATTTTTTGGAGCTATTACATAAATGACCGGGCAGGGGAAATAATTAAAGATAGTTCAATAAATGAGTACGGCTTAAATATTGCAATAGAGCAAGGAAATAGCGTTGCTGTAAGATATTTCTGGACAAAATTAACCCCTGAAGAAAAGGAAAAAAATAGAGAGAAGTGCATAGTAATTGCAGCACAAAAGCCTTTAACTGGATCAGGGTTAGATAAGGATATACGCTTTCCGAAAAGCTGCTATATCAGTATCTTATGTTTTTTTCTTAATCAAATAAGCGAAGAGCAGCAGGTGAAGATTTTGCACAATAATGCTACAAAACTAAATTATAATATATTAAAAGGTTTTCTAAATTTTCCATATCAACACTTTTTTAAACCCACTGCAAAGCATGCACTCAGTTTTCTTGAAAACGAAGATTATTAC
The DNA here is from genome assembly GCF_012277295.1 of Wolbachia endosymbiont of Ctenocephalides felis wCfeT. Classification (NCBI taxonomy): domain Bacteria; kingdom Pseudomonadati; phylum Pseudomonadota; class Alphaproteobacteria; order Rickettsiales; family Anaplasmataceae; genus Wolbachia; species Wolbachia endosymbiont of Ctenocephalides felis. The sequence continues at coordinate 56,397 of NZ_CP051156.1, read as the reverse complement.
TATTTGCTATCATCTATAGCTGATAGGATTCTAATTAATCATGAGATTTATGGAGAGTTATTTCAGTATGCTTGGCAAAAAATGCCCGGTAGAGAATCTGCTATAAATGCATGGCAAATTGAAGAAGCAGTATCCCAATTATTTGAATTAAAAGATTACAGAAATGCAAAATTAGTTTTGAGCAGTACGCTTACGTCGCTCAGAGAAAAACTCATTTTTTCCGATAGAGGTGAGGATATTTGCTACAGTTTAGCTAAAAAAGATGAGTGGGATGCATTGGAAGATTTCATAAACCTCTGCTTGGTTAACAGGTATGTGGCTCTAAGGTTTAACAACACAGAAAAAATTTCATGTCGCTTATCAACAGATGAGTTAGATAGTAATGCAGAGAAATTTACTAGGCTTGTAAACCGTTATGTTGCCTCATTTTACATAGATCTATTTTGTAAGGAGATAGGGATAGGCAAGAAAAGAAAATGGGAAAGCGATGGTAACTCAGGCAAAGGCGGCGGTGAGTTAAATAAAAAAATCAAAACAGCATTAGAAGATAATAAAGTGACAAGTGGTGTAGGCTTCAAATGCGTAAGTTGATAGAGTTATTTCTCAGCAAAGATAGGGAAGATCAAGAGGAATTTAATAGGCAATTTAAACAGATTGTATCTGAGGTACCAAATAGAGTTGCAAATTTTGGGCTTATTTTTTCTTTGGTGCAGTTTTGACATTTCCGTGCACTGGTTTGGCTAAAAGCTTAAGTGTGGTAAAAATATTTATTAACAAAAGCAATGGTCAGGAAGCCATACACCTGAACATAAGGATTGGAAATAAAAATGAGTGCGAGTCAATATTTCGATCAGTTAGAATTGAAAATAATGAAAAATTCCTTGCAGAGGCTAGTGAACTTAAATTTCAAGTTTTGCGACAAGAAAAGATAGCTTCACTAATTATAGGATATGAAGAGAGGGAATATGATGAATCATCCAGTGAGATAGTTTTAGAACTGGAGCCTAATCAAAGGCTGCAATTAGCCAACTTTAATCTAAGTAACAAAAACAAAGAAGACGTACAAAAGTTGATCGCAGGAGTGTTTCGAAATTTAGCAGGAATTTTCAATAATAATGAATATAAAAAAGTACTCCAATTACAGGAAGTAAAAGAAGCATTACATCAAGTTCTCGCTTATGGTTTTTTTAAGACGAATACAAATATTCAATGCTTAATAGAGTTTAATGCAGGGCTTGGAATTGCTGATCTAATTCTAAAAGTCAACGATGTTTTAATAATCGTAGAGTGTAAAGCAGGCAATAAGACGGCAAAAGATGCTATAGAGCAAATAAAAAGTAAGGGTTACTATTATTTAGATATTCTCGGTAAGTTTGAATCTACTTATTTAGTAGGCATAAATTTTAACCAAGAGAAAGGTAAAGATTTAATAGTAGAGGAACAGGAGATATTCAGACATCGTGGCCTAATTAACGCGTTAATAGACTACAAATCAGAAGGAGAAGTGCAAGAGGAATTAAAATTTCTGTGCCACACAAAAAATATCGGAATCTGTAATTCTGATAATCCATCCAATCACAATGAAGGTGATCCTAAAAGTAAATATGCTGGATCTTTTACGGCATTAGTTTTAGGGCAGGTATTGCAGTGTTGTGGGCAGAATGATGAGTATAAACTCGAGCATATCGCGACACAGTTAGAAGAAAAAAACAAAGTGAGAAATACAGATTTTGTTATCGTTGATGGTGACAACAAGTTGAAACTACGCATTATTGAACTTACAGACAAGGGTGGTAATGAATCTCCTAAACTTCCAGCTACAGATGAGTATGTTTCAAGTCCAGAATGTGAGGATGATGATTGTAGTAATTACAACATTAAGGTTTACATAACCAGGAATAAAAAAGAGTTTTTATATAAAATTATCTTTTTAGATGGAAAAGTCACTGTTAAAAAAGAAGAAGAGTACACCATTCCATCCACAAGAGCTAGAAGTGATAGGGAAGTAAAAAGTAATAAAGATGATGACTATATTTACTATTCATCATCATCTCAAGAATCTGGCGCTTCTCCTAAAAAACCACCACTTAATCAAATATATGAAGTCCATATGGAAGATCTTATTAATGAGGTGTCAAGTGGCAAAACAGGCTATTTAGAAAATGTAGTAGCAAGTTACCGTAATTTTATCCACTCAGAAGCTAACTTACAGCTCTTTCTGAAAGGATTATTTATGAATGCAGAAATAAATGATGATGAACAGATTGTGGCAGATATAGTGGTAACCAGTGGACAAGCAGGAGAAATTGATCTACTGATGAAACTTAACCAAGTAATGGTATTTGAGTGCAAATTTTGCGAAAAAGCGGAAAAAATTGAGGACTGTAAAGAGGATGCTCGGAGTCAGTTAAAAAGTTATATAGATAAAGGAAATTTAAAGTACATATTTGGAGAAAACAGTCAGCTGCACACTTTTGCAGTAGTGTTCTGTAAAGAGAGTGCTATATGTACTGTGGAGGTTGGTATCGCTCAAAAAAGCCTAAGTTACTTAGATATGCTTCATGACCGTTCAAATTCAAGTGATTCAGGGGTCTTTTCAGAAACCTCTCTTACCCCTAGCACTTCTCTATTATCATTATCTGTTGACATCACCTCACCTTCTAGTACCGAACCATCTCCTGGTACCAAAAGGAAAGTAATGTCCCCTGTTGTATCCATTCAGGGGTATGGCTTAAGAAGCAATAGCCAGTAGGTTTTGAAAAGGATTTAACTTCTTTTGCCTCCAAGTCAAGTACAATGAAATTATCCTCTCAAGAAACATATTTCCCCGTTTCGATTGTGTAAAATATGAAACTTTTCGGTAAACAACGTAATGCCGAATCTGTCGCTCAGCATAGTTGTTTGTCAGTGGAATATTTTCTGGATCGTCCAAAAATTTCCACATCATCAGATCCGATTTCATGATATTTTTTGCTACTCGAGACGCTCCAATTGCCTCGGGTAAATTTGATATATTCTTTAAGTAATATCTCGTTCGCTTGCGTAATTTTCTTGCTCTTCTTATGAACCTTAATGTGTCTATTTCATCCTTTAACAGAGCTTTTTTCAATGCAAATAATTCAGTAGCAACATTCCTTAAATAATACCCCAAAACTTTCACTTCGCTATTCCAACTATGAGACAACCTTTCAAAATCTCTTGCTAAATGTGCCCAACAGACCTGCCTTTTCTTGCTGGAAAAGTAGTTGTAAGCTGCATATCTGTCGGTCACTACTAGGTTGTTATTCTTTCCAAATTTACTATTTTCCAGGACTTTCATCCCTCTTGACTCTGTCAATTTGATCACACTTCCTATTTTGCTCGCAAACATCCAGCACCAGCCCTGTTTACCTTTGTTGTAATGGCTAGTTTCATCGATATGTAAAATTTTGCTCTTGCTTACCTCTTCCTCAATTTGCTCATATGCTTCTTGGCATTTTTCTGCCACTCTAGCCTCGCTATTTGATACACTACCGACGCTGATATCCAGGTTGAAAATGTCCTTTATAATATTTGCCACTTCTTTTTTCGAATTCTTGTAAAATCCACTTAATGCTGCAATTACTGACTTAACTCTTGGACCAAATGTGTCCGCAGTTACTCCTTCTTGTAGCTTGCTACTTTTTCTTTTTCCACATCTTTTGCAACGTCCATGCTCTAGTTGATATTCAACTACATACGGCTTGATTTCCGGCAAATCGACCTTTTGATGAGTATACGGATCTTTTGATACCGCAATTTCTCCTCCGCACTCACACGTATTGGGCAGTTCTATTTTTACCATCTCATCTGCCTCCATTTTAGGGCGGTAACTGCCTTTATGTCCAACCTGTGCTCCTACTTTCCTGTCACTTTTTGGCTTATTTTCCCTCATCTTATATAATTCTTTGGAGCTTGGTATAGATGAATTTTTTGAACTTAAGCCAAGCCTTTCTTTTAACTCAGCGTTTTCGATCCTTAGCGCTTTATTTTCTGCTTTAAGCTCTTCTATTTTTGTTTCTAACTTTTCTATAGTCTGCTTAAACTTTCGCAAAATTCTAAAAGATCAACCATATTACCTCATAGCCACTCTAGTTTACCTTTTTAGCATTCCTTGTCTACTCTTTATTTTACCGCCCGGCTGAATGGATACTTAATGGTTGCTTTGTAGTTTTTGGTATCCTGATACCCAGTATTATGCTATAGCACTTTCTAAATAACTTTTTATTTTACTTCAAATTGCTTTCACACTTTTTCTTGATAAGATCAGCTTTGCCCGTCTCTGCTAAAGTCTGCAAAAACAATTCTCGTAGGTGTTTATCATCCACTTTGGACGGAGCACCCATTAGAACATCTTCACCTTGTTGGTTCATCGGGAAACAAATTACTTCACGAATGTTTGGTTCGTCGGCAATCAGCATAACCATTCTGTCTATTCCAGGTGCTATTCCACCGTGCGGTGGCACACCGAATCTAAATGCACGTACCAGCGCACCAAATTTTGCATCGACTTCTTCCTTACTGTAACCTGCAATAGCAAAGGCTTTGTACATTATATCCAATTTATTATTACGAATCGCTCCACTTGAAAGCTCAACTCCATTGCAGACAAGATCATATTGATAAGCAAGAATGTCCAGCGGGTCTTTTTCTTCCAAATCTTTCATACCGCCGTGTGGCATAGAAAATGGATTATGGAAGAAATCAATTTTTTTACTTTTATCGTCATATACGAAATATGGAAAATCTATAACCCAACAGAATTTGAAAGTATTGTCGTCTATCAGTCCTAATTCTAATCCTAAAAGAGTACGCACTTTCCCTGCAATTGTTGCTGCCTCATTTTCTTTATCAGAAGCAAAAAATACACTGTCTCCTGGTTTCACACTAGTTATCTCGCGTATTTGATTGAGCCTATTATCATCAAGAAACTTGGCAATTGGCCCTTTCGCAGTCCCATCTTTATCAAATGTTATATAGCCAAGTCCTTTAGCACCGAACTCTTTTTGTGCATGTTCTATTTTTTTATCGAAAAAGCTGCGTGGCTCTTCTGCTGTTTGAGGTGCAGGAATGGCTCTTACTACCATGCCACGTTCAATATTGCTTTTGAAGATGTTAAACTCTGAATTACGGAAAATTTCTGTAACATCGCTGATTAACAATGGATTGCGCAGATCTGGCTTATCAGAACCATATTTGAGCATCGACTCTTTGTAAGTAATGTGCGGAAAATTTTTATCAACCAATTTTTGAGAAAATTTAGCAAATACACTATATAAGGTAGATTCAATAATCTGAAAAATGTCTTCTTGAGTGACAAAGGACATTTCCATATCCAGCTGATAAAACTCCCCAGGAGAGCGATCAGCCCTTGCATCTTCATCACGGAAACATGGAGCAATTTGAAAGTATTTATCAAATCCTGAAACCATGAGTAATTGCTTGAAAATCTGTGGAGCTTGCGGCAAAGCATAGAATTTTCCTGGATTTAACCTGCTTGGTACTAAATAATCACGTGCACCCTCTGGCGACGAAGCAGTGAGTATTGGAGTTTGAATTTCCAAAAACCCTTGTTCTATCATTAATCTTCGTAACTCTGCAACAATCTGCGAGCGCAAGATAACATTACTGCGCGCTTTTTCCCGCCTTAAGTCAAGAAAGCGGTATTTAAACCTCATATTTTCCGGATATTCTTGCTCACCGGCAATGCTTGCCAATATGCTTCTTTCCTCCTTTGCTATTTCTTCACTGTGATGAAACTCAACCTCTGATTCAACATGAAGACTACTTACCACCACTTCAATTTCCCCAGTTGCAATAGAATTATTCACTGTTTCCGCAGTTCTTGCTTCTACCACCCCTTTAATAGTGATCACACTTTCTAACTTTAAATTTGCAACCTGATCAAAGAAGCTTTTATCATTATTAAATACCAGCTGAGTAATTCCGTAAAAATCACGCAAATCTACAAAAATGAGATTGCCATGATCACGCTTACGGTATAGCCACCCAGAGAGAACTACTTCTTTTTTGACATCGCTTTTTTTAAGTTCATTGCACGTATGAGTTCTCATATTTATCTTAATTCTGAATTCTTTAAGAAGTATAGAAGTAAACTGCGTTCCATACAAGATTATTCATGGACAGTGTACCTATATAGAAACAATAACTGTTGAATAGCTCTATCAACAGCTACATGTGCGGTCCAGAGGTAGAATCTTAATTTGCTCTGTTTTTGGGTGAAATAAAATACACCATGGTTTATCGTGATTCAAAAGCTCATTTAATGTATCTACACACGAATTAATTTCATTAAGAGCTTCTTTTGCTTTTGTTTCACTTTTAGTAAGCAACTCTTCTAATTTTTTTAAACTTTTTAAGAATTTCCCTAATAATTGTTTATTATTATCTACCATATTCTTAAGCCATGTTTCAGGCTCATCTTCCTTACAATTTAATGATACTAATTCATCTCGCGCTGAACGCATGTTATCAAAATAGCCCTGGATAGTTTTTATACGTGAGGTTATATCACTAAGATTACGAGTAATATAACTAACTTTATTACCGTCTATTGTCTTACTATATGCCTTATCATGACTTTTTATATTATGTATGGTACACGAAAAATACAAATCAATTAAAATAACGTATAATCCTGATTGTCGCATTTTATCAGGTGTACTGCTCTCTTCCTGGCTTTTAAGTTCTTTGTTTATTTTTTTCTCAAATTCCTCTGATTTTTTACCTGGGAATCCACGTTTTTTCAACTCCTGAAATTCTTTATATTCTGTTGTTTGCTTATCTTCCTCTTTTTCACACTTTGTCGTTTGTTCATCTTTATTGCATCCAACTGCTTGAGAAAAGTCAACTTTCTTCTCATTTTGTGGCTTGCTTGTCTTATTTTTAGACTTTTTCTTCTTTTGTGGCTGCAACGTAGAATGAACTTTCTCAGTACTTTTAGTACTTTCCTCTTCTAATAACTCCCTTTCTATCTTTTGCCTTTCCAATTCTTTTGCCTCTTCTGTTTTCTTCCTTTCTAGTTCTTCTATTTCATTTTGTTTCTCTATATCTTTTATCGCTTCATAAACGTAATTAATGCAGCCGTTAAATTGTTCAATAAAGCCCTTATCACTACATGCTTTCTTTGTGTTATCTAACGTATAAGAAAAGTTCTTATACTTGTTTTTTATGTATCTATACCTTTCTTTCTCCTGCTCTTGCGTTAATTCCTCACTATTAGTTTGTTTTTTTGCTAAGTTTGCTATGAGCCCAAACAATACCGCTTGTGGCTCTTTTTCAATGTATCCACACTTGATGATTTTACTAAAATTATCAATAATGAATTGCTTGTCATTTATATGAAGGTTAATAAAAGTAAGAGTTGATTCTGAATATACTTTATCACCAAGCTCTATACATAAATCTAGCATATTGGAAAGCATTTCTGCCTGTGACTTTCCTTGCACATTTATTCCTGAGCTCATTTTTAAGTAATTTTTAAAATAATTAGAAAGTTCTATTAATTTGGATAGGCGATTTGCTTCTTGGTTCATGACTCTAAAATAATAAATAACTAATTAAATAGTATTATTATTTTGATTAAGAATAAAGTAAAAATTTTTACCTATGACGCAAACCAAAAAGTAAGAAGGTTTGCTGCTTATCTATCAATTTCACCAAAAACTATATCAAGTGAGCCAATAATTGCTGAAACATCAGCAAGCATGTGCCCTTTTGACATGAAATCTAAGGCTTGTAAGTGCGCAAACCCTGGTGCTCTTATTCGGCATCTATAAGGTCTATTGGTACCATCTGAGACTATATACACTCCAAATTCGCCCTTTGGTGCCTCAACAGCAGCATAAGCCTCACCTTTTGGTACGCTATATCCTTCTGAATAAAGCTTAAAATGATGAATTAAAGCTTCCATGGATTGCTTCATCTCTGCTCTTGGTGGTGGAGAGATTTTTCTGTCCTCAGTTTTAATTGGCCCTTCAGGAAGGTTTTTTATACACTGCTTAACCAAACTAATAGACTGTCTAATCTCTGCCATTCTAACTAGGTAGCGATCATAACAGTCACCATTTTGGCCAACCGGTATCTTAAAATCTAGCTGATCGTATATTTCATATGGTTGGCTTTTTCGCAAATCCCAAGCAAGACCAGCAGCACGCAGCATTGGTCCAGTACAGCCCCAATCAAGCGCCTGTGCTATTGATATTTGACTAATCCCTACAGTGCGTTGTTTCCATATTCTATTTTCTGTTAAAAGCTCATCAACATCATCTATATATTTAGGAAATTGCTTTATAAATTTCGCAATATCCTCAATCAAACCTTCTGGCACATCGGCTGCAATTCCACCAGGCCTTATGTAAGCCGCATGAAACCTTGCACCTGAAGCTCTTTCATAAAATTCCAGTATTTTTTCCCGCTCCTCAAAGAGCCACAAAAGAGGGGTCATTGCTCCAACATCAAGCGCTTGAGAGGAAATATTGAGTAAATGATTCAGTATTCTAGTAAGCTCACAAAATAGTACACGTAAATATTTCGCTCTAATTGGCACTTCACACTGAAGCAATTTTTCAACGCATAGTGAATATGCATGCTCTTGCGACATTGGCGATACGTAATCAAGTCGATCAAAATAAGGTAGAGCCTGAAGATAGGTCTTGTATTCTATTAGTTTCTCAGTACCGCGGTGCAAGAGTCCAATATGAGGATCAGCTCTTTCCACAATTTCGCCATCCATTTCCAAAATAAGGCGCAACACCCCATGTGCAGCCGGATGCTGAGGTCCAAAATTTAATGTCATTGTCTTGAGGTCTGGCATATACCTGATAGCCCATAATATTAGAGTTTATAAACCTAGTTGCATTAAAAGTCAATCAAAAAACCGTTTGAAGCCACAACTGTACAAACATCACATTTTAGGCCAGTTACCAACAAATAGTGTCATTCAAGTAGCTAAAACATAACTGCACGAGCATTAAAGCTTCCATAAACTTCAAAATTACAACTTTAGCGCTATCATTATGTGGCAACATACTTTTAAAGACCAATTATTTCCACTTAAAGGGCAGTTATTTCCAAAATGGAAATAACTGGTTTTTCATATAATTTGTCATAATTTTGATTAAAAGGCTAATAAAAGTAAGAAAATTAGATAAAATTTATATACTAGTAATGATATTTTTAACGGGAGGTAGGTATCCATTCAGCCGGGCGGTAAAATAAAGAGTAGACAAGGAATGCTAAAAAGGTAGACTAGAGTGGCTGTGAGGTAATATGGTTGATCTTTTAGAATTTTGCGAAAGTTTAAGCAGACTATAGAAAAGTTAGAAACAAAAATAGAAGAGCTTAAAGCAGAAAATAAAGCGCTAAGGATCGAAAACGCTGAGTTAAAAGAAAGGCTTGGCTTAAATTCAAAAAATTCATCTATACCAAGCTCCAAAGAATTATATAAGATGAGGGAAAATAAGCCAAAAAGTGACAGGAAAGTAGGAGCACAGGTTGGACATAAAGGCAGTTACCGCCCTAAAATGGAGGCAGATGAGATGGTAAAAATAGAACTGCCCAATACGTGTGAGTGCGGAGGAGAAATTGCGGTATCAAAAGATCCGTATACTCATCAAAAGGTCGATTTGCCGGAAATCAAGCCGTATGTAGTTGAATATCAACTAGAGCATGGACGTTGCAAAAGATGTGGAAAAAGAAAAAGTAGCAAGCTACAAGAAGGAGTAACTGCGGACACATTTGGTCCAAGAGTTAAGTCAGTAATTGCAGCATTAAGTGGATTTTACAAGAATTCGAAAAAAGAAGTGGCAAATATTATAAAGGACATTTTCAACCTGGATATCAGCGTCGGTAGTGTATCAAATAGCGAGGCTAGAGTGGCAGAAAAATGCCAAGAAGCATATGAGCAAATTGAGGAAGAGGTAAGCAAGAGCAAAATTTTACATATCGATGAAACTAGCCATTACAACAAAGGTAAACAGGGCTGGTGCTGGATGTTTGCGAGCAAAATAGGAAGTGTGATCAAATTGACAGAGTCAAGAGGGATGAAAGTCCTGGAAAATAGTAAATTTGGAAAGAATAACAACCTAGTAGTGACCGACAGATATGCAGCTTACAACTACTTTTCCAGCAAGAAAAGGCAGGTCTGTTGGGCACATTTAGCAAGAGATTTTGAAAGGTTGTCTCATAGTTGGAATAGCGAAGTGAAAGTTTTGGGGTATTATTTAAGGAATGTTGCTACTGAATTATTTGCATTGAAAAAAGCTCTGTTAAAGGATGAAATAGACACATTAAGGTTCATAAGAAGAGCAAGAAAATTACGCAAGCGAACGAGATATTACTTAAAGAATATATCAAATTTACCCGAGGCAATTGGAGCGTCTCGAGTAGCAAAAAATATCATGAAATCGGATCTGATGATGTGGAAATTTTTGGACGATCCAGAAAATATTCCACTGACAAACAACTATGCTGAGCGACAGATTCGGCATTACGTTGTTTACCGAAAAGTTTCATATTTTACACAATCGAAATGGGGAAATATGTTTCTTGAGAGGATAATTTCATTGTACTTGACTTGGAGGCAAAAGAAGTTAAATCCTTTTCAAAACCTACTGGCTATTGCTTCTTAAGCCATACACCTGAATGGATACGAATTGGGGTATCTTGATCCATTAATCTTCAATACTAACCAGTAATACGCGGTATACTGAGAACTATACAGTTAAAACTACCACAATGGGAACATTTGTAATTCCATTGCTCTAGCTGCTTGTTGCAGCTCTTACACATCCAGTGTGAGTCATGTAAAGCATCAGATCTCATTTTGCTTATCCAATGAGTTGCTTCATCAAGTTCTTGCGATGCAATTTTTAACTGTACCATAATCAGATAAATTGACATGTAATTAGCCTTTTTTATGGCAGTATTTAGATATTGATTTGCAAGATCATGTCTGCCAGAGTCAATTGCAGATGAAGCAAGTAAACAGTGACTAAAATAATAATCAGGTCGTAAGTCATATAATTTCTCTGCTTTATCATTATTTAAGCTAATGTAAAGTTTAGCTATTTGTGGAGTTGGATTTCTTTCATACTCTTCCTCTAAAACTGTAGAAGCTTTGCGAATTTTTCCAAGCTTAATGTATAGCTCTGCTTTTAAATAATTGATTGGCTGAAAAGTCGCATGATAACTTTGCGCTTTAAACAAAGACTTTATAGCCTCATTAAAATTTCCTTTATTTTCATGTTGCTTGGCTAGAGCGCAGTAAAAAACTGCAAACATTTCTTTACTATCAAAGGGAAGAAAAATATTAAACTTCACAGCTTCCCTTAATTTTGCAGCTGCGTTTATCCAATCTTCTCTAAGCACGCAATGCTCAACCTGAAAGGGAATAGACAATATTCTATCATTAATTGTATTAGAGCAGTATTCTATAAATTTTTGAAAGACCATTTTTTCTTGCTTTAAATGTACAATCATTTTGTTAGCAAGAAGCAAAGCTAAGCTACGGTTTTTACTTGCAATATTCATTAAACCGTTGCTAAAAAAATTATAATTTCCTGTTTTACCAGAGTTAAAGAGTTTTACTAAAGATGACCTATCACTCTCCTCATTTAGGCCTTTAATTAGTTTATAAGCATTGTCCTCATCATTTAAATCTATGCTAAAAAAAGCTTCAAAAAGAAGCAGCTCCTCTCTATCTCTTCTTCTGCTTCTTATGTTAGCAAATGCTGATGAAATGGAGGAAAAAAAGCGTGTTATTATGAACAATAGAAATAAAAAAGCTATGCAAGTTAGAACAATAAAATATATATCAATACTTATAGCATAACTAGCAAACTCTAGTCTTATTACCTCACCACTCACCTTAATCCACATTCCAAACAAAAATGAAAGAGCAAAAATTATAAAATAAATCATGAGATATACTGTAATAAATGATGGTATATTGTTGAAATATTCTGAGAAGCTTTAGTAAAATCATTTAATTTATTAAGCCATGGCTTAAATTCTGGATACGTTAAGTCACTAACTGTTGATGCTATATTTTGCCAATCATTATCATTTATTGATTCCTCAATCTCTGAAAACTTTACTCTTAATGGGTCATTTTTATTCTCTATTTTTACCCAATTTGAAATGGCTTTTTGAAATAGTGTACTATTGCAATATCTAAGAGTATCAATAGTTTTTTCAAAAGAAAACTTTAATTCGTGTAAAGTACTGATTTCTTTTAAATTTTCCAACTCATTTACTGCGTTCTCTATTTCTGAATCGTCAAGCTCTGATACTAAAGGCTTTATTGTGTTTATATGATTATTAAATTTCTCATCTTTTAATAACGAATTTTTCATTTTAACTACGTGCAGCATTAATTTTGCAAGATTTCTTGAGCTGCCGTCACCGGTTTGTTCACATTGATTATGCATGCTTCTCTTTAATTCATGTATTTTCTTTTCTATCCTGGATTGATTCATGTCGAATAACATTTTGAATTCATTCATACTCTCTGACAAAGCTTGCACGTTGTTTTCATTTTCTTGCTGATTCATTCTAAAAAAGATTATATTGCTTACTGTAATATAACTGGCAAGCAATAGCACAATGAGAAGCCAAGCTAGGCTTTTTTTCTGAGTTTCACTCATAACGTAGTATCTCCGCAGGGTCTTGCTTAGCAGCTTGCAAAGCAGGAGCAATAGTTGCTAAAAACGATAGAAACAATGCAAGTGCAGAAATGCTAATTACATCTTGAGGAACTAATATTACCGGTAAACTTGAGAAGAAATATATCATAGGATCAAAAAGTTTAACATTAGTGACATTTTCTAAGAATATTCTAATATTTTCAATATTGAGAGAAAAAACAACACCAATAATAGAGCCAAGAAGTGTCCCGACAAAGCCAATAAGCAAGCCACAAGCGCAAAACATGCGCATAATGCTACTACTTGTTGCACCAAATGTTCGCATAATCGCAATTGCAGATTTCTTTTCTTGCACTATCATCATTAGATTTGAGATAATATTAAACGCTGCAACAACTATAATCAAAGTTAGAATTAAAAACATCACATTTCTTTCGGTTTTTAAAGCATTAAAATAGTGACTTTGTTGCACTTGCCAGCTTACAGCTTCCATTCCTGTCTCTTTTTTTATGATATTTGCTAATTCATTAGCTTTATTAATGTCACTCACAAATACTTCTATGTTTTTTACACTATCTTTGTAATTAAAGAAATCCTGCGCAGATTGTAATGGCATATATATCAGTGCGCTATCGTGTTCAAACATACCCATATCAAATATGGCGACTACTTTATATTTTTTCATGCGTGGCATTTCACCAAGTAGTGCATCAAATCCATCAGATGATATAAATGTGACTTCATCACCATAGTCAATTTCCAAATTCTCTGCTAAACGTGCCCCTATTATTATCCCATCATCAAAGTTTTTCATGTTACCTACGATGATATTATTTGCAACAGTGGCATTACTCATCATATCTTCAGCTAATACACCCCTGGCTATGCTGCCTGCAATTTTGCCATTTGCCGTAATAATGACTTGATCATTTGTCATCGGAGTGGCTTTTAGTACACCGGGAATTTCTTCGATGGATCTTGATATAGCTTGATAATCTTGATTGATAAAATACACATTAATATGACCATCAATACCCAGTATTGAGTCAAGTAACTTTGCTCTAAATCCATTCATAACGGACATAACCACTATTAGCGTTGCAACTCCAAGTGTAATACCAATTATAGAAAATAGTGTCATTACAGAGCAAAATCTCGCATTTTTTGCCCGCAAATAACGAGTAGCCATAGTAAATTCAAAAGTAAAGGACATGTTTGAGCATACAACGGCGTTATTATAGGATATACCTCACTTAAATACTAGGTTTTTCTGCATGAGAGAAGCTGAGTAGTCAGGCTTGCGTGGATTTTTACTTGTTATCGGTCAGGTGATAATATGGGCTATCATTTATGCTATCACAGGATTGTCTTCTCCGACTTTCTTTGAACTATCTCTCGCTACTTCAACACTCACTTCTTCAGCAAATTCAGGGGAAGGTTTGGTAGGGTAAAATTTAGCTTTTACCAAATCAATTGCTAATGCTAGTGCAGAAATTGCACAAACTACTGTTAGAATAAGAAGCAAAGGATGAACAGTAATAGCTGAAGGAACAGCTAAAGGAATAGAAAGTACTGCGACAGCACAATACGCTACAAAGATGTATATATCACGCCTGTCAATACCTCCATACTGCATCAGTAACTTTTTAAACTCAGGGTTTTTCCTGATTTTTCGAGACTCTACTATTCTTGTGCTATCCGATTTGGATATTGGTGCATTAGGGTTTGCATAGTATTCTAGCAACAGCTTTGTAATCATTATATTTGGTCTGCTCTTAATAGTAGCCCAGTATAATAGACTATTGCCATCTCCACATGGTGAATTAGGATTTGCTCTATATTTTAAAAGTAGCTCGACAATTTTATAATCTCCCTTTTCTATAGCAATATGGAGTGGTGAGTTACCATCTTTATCTTGCAGGTTAGGGTTTGCATTATTTTCTAAAAGTAGCTTGACTATATAATAGTTCCCATTTTCTACAGCAATATGGAGTGGTGAGTTACCATCTTTATCTTGCAAGTTAAAATTTGCTCCATACTTTAAAAGTAACTCGATGATATCATCGATATCATCATTTCCCTCTTCTACAGCAATATTGAGTGGTAATCTACCATGTCCATCTTGCAAATTAGGGTTTGCATTATTTTCTAAAAGTAGCTTGACGATATTATAATTTCCCTTGCCTACAGCTTTATGAAGTGGTAAACTACCATGTTTATCTGGCAAGTTAGGGTTTGCGTTATTTGCAGAAAGTGGCTTGACGGTACCATAATTTTCCTTATCTGCAGCAGTATTGAGTGGTAATTCATTATTCAGATCGTATCCATTCAGGTGTATGGCTTAAGAAGCAATAGCCAGTAGGTTTTGAAAAGGATTTAACTTCTTTTGCCTCCAAGTCAAGTACAATGAAATTATCCTCTCAAGAAACATATTTCCCCGTTTCGATTGTGTAAAATATGAAACTTTTCGGTAAACAACGTAATGCCGAATCTGTTGCTCAGCATAGTTGTTTGTCAGTGGAATATTTTCTGGATCGTCCAAAAATTTCCACATCATCAGATCCGATTTCATGATATTTTTTGCTACTCGAGACGCTCCAATTGCCTCGGGTAAATTTGATATATTCTTTAAGTAATATCTCGTTCACTTGCGTAATTTTCTTGCTCTTCTTATGAACCTTAATGTGTCTATTTCATCCTTTAACAGAGCTTTTTTCAATGCAAATAATTCAGTAGCAACATTCCTTAAATAATACCCCAAAACTTTCACTTCGCTATTCCAACTATGAGACAACCTTTCAAAATCTCTTGCTAAATGTGCCCAACAGACCTGCCTTTTCTTGCTGGAAAAGTAGTTGTAAGCTGCATATCTGTCGGTCACTACTAGGTTGTTATTCTTTCCAAATTTACTATTTTCCAGGACTTTCATCCCTCTTGACTCTGTCAATTTGATCACACTTCCTATTTTGCTCGCAAACATCCAGCACCAGCCCTGTTTACCTTTGTTGTAATGGCTAGTTTCATCGATATGTAAAATTTTGCTCTTGCTTACCTCTTCCTCAATTTGCTCATATGCTTCTTGGCATTTTTCTGCCACTCTAGCCTCGCTATTTGATACACTACCGACGCTGATATCCAGGTTGAAAATGTCCTTTATAATATTTGCCACTTCTTTTTTCGAATTCTTGTAAAATCCACTTAATGCTGTAATTACTGACTTAACTCTTGGACCAAATGTGTCCGCAGTTACTCCTTCTTGTAGCTTGCTACTTTTTCTTTTTCCACATCTTTTGCAACGTCCATGCTCTAGTTGATATTCAACTACATACGGCTTGATTTCCGGCAAATCGACCTTTTGATGAGTATACGGATCTTTTGATACCGCAATTTCTCCTCCGCACTCACACGTATTGGGCAGTTCTATTTTTACCATCTCATCTGCCTCCATTTTAGGGCGGTAACTGCCTTTATGTCCAACCTGTGCTCCTACTTTCCTGTCACTTTTTGGCTTATTTTCCCTCATCTTATATAATTCTTTGGAGCTTGGTATAGATGAATTTTTTGAACTTAAGCCAAGCCTTTCTTTTAACTCAGCGTTTTCGATCCTTTCTGCTTTAAGCTCTTCTATTTTTGTTTCTAACTTTTCTATAGTCTGCTTAAACTTTCGCAAAATTCTAAAAGATCAACCATATTACCTCACAGCCACTCTAGTTTACCTTTTTAGCATTCCTTGTCTACTCTTTATTTTACCGCCCGGCTGAATGGATACTTTTTATCTGCAGTATAATTCCTTTCAATGCTGTGCATGTATTCTGGATCATTATACTTGCTTTTTATATGACTTATTAAATTAAATATTATACCGCTTAGCTTACTTTTTAGTCGTAATGAATACTCCTCACCATTACTGATTCCATACTGATCTTACAGAAATTCACCTATTCTTTGCGTGACTTCGTACTCATCTCCAATCGCATTTAAAGCGGTAGCTAAATTTTCCCCATTTCGAGTTAAAAATGCTTTTGTAATGTTCACTAACCCATGTAAAGGTATAAACCTTAAAGATTCACTATAATTTGCTGGAATTTCTAAGTTTTGATCTACATATTCACTTATGTTTTTCTTACTTAAGCCAATATTTAATTTTTTTATAGCTTCTATATATGACTCTCTGCATCGCCCCTTTTTATATGTTTTTGGTTTAGAGCCAATAAGTGAATTCATCAGTCCATTTTCATGCTTATTATTGGCTGCTTCTTTATTTGCAATAATTAGCCCTTTTTTATTTATTGAGCTGTCTATAGAATTACTGACAATATCTAAAAATTGCCCTGATGATAATTTTTAAATTTTTGTTGTAATGAGTTACCAATGATTGAATGAGTGATTTCATCTTGTAAAACATATTCTTGTGCTGGGGAAATGTAATTCTCGCTTTTTGCACTTCTACTATCTTTTTCTTGAAGAGTTAATTGCTCAATTATTTTATAAAAAACTTTAAGCGATTTTCCAATTCCAAGCTTTACTCTTTCTTTTGGAGAAAGTAATATCTGCTTTTTTATTCCAAACTTTTCGCTTAAAAATGAATCTGGTGTTGCGCTAGAATAAACGATTGGATTATGACGTGCAACTTCAATGCCACGTACCATTTGCACAGCATTTCTTTTAAGTTCTGGAGCTTCATCAATGATAATTAATGCTAATTCCCCATTTTCGCCGTATTTACTATTTAGTATACTCCACTTTGCATCAAGCGCCTCCTCGAATGTTGTAGTTGCATACTGAGTATTATGTTCAGAAAGAGTTTGCCCAAACTCTAGAGCAATCTCATCTGGCAAAAATGCCTTCTCAAAATTATTCGACTGAACCCTCAACATTTCATTTGGAACTAAAGTTATGCAGGGGATATTTGCAAGGTAGCACCAAAATTTTAAAAGTGCTATATCACCAGTCTTTCCTGAACCAGTTGCTATATTATTTGCTAATCTCAGCTTTTCCTGAAGAGATATTTCTTGGTCATTCAATATTTCTATAATTTTATAAAAATTAGCAAAGCGCAAAGCAAATGGAACTTTTTTATTAGATCCACCAATTTTTAAATCTTGTGACCTAAATTCATCATGCAAACCAGCTGCAAAGCTCAGGTTATTACTGTTATCTCTCTCAAAAGAAACTTCACTATTTGCCCATAGAGCAATAACATCTTCATTAGTATATTCTTGTACCTCTTTAACTTCCTGAACTTCTGGTTTAGTATATTCACCCAGAACTTTGAGTTTACCATCTTCAGTAATATTAACTGTATATAGCTTATCATTTATTTTAAACTCTGTTTGAGTTTTACGATCACCAACCGCTTCCGAAATTACATCTCGTAATGATTTTCCTCCATCATCCTTAAGCTCATTTAATTTATATAGCAGCAGGTAACTGTTATATACCGCTTTTGCGGACTCATGTAGGTCTAATTTTGATTCGTCTATCATATTCTCCTTTGAATTAGCTGTTTATATAATTTTAACTAAAATTTTAACTTTTGTCAAGATTTTTAAAGTTTTTTAGCAAAAACTCAACTCCCTCTTTATCATACGTACAGGGGTGAAAATTAGGCTAATATAGCAAGCTTCAGCTACATTAGATTTGATATGAAAAATAACTTATTATGGTAAATGGTGGGTCTGGGAAGAGTTGAACCTCCGACCTCACGCTTATCAGGCGTGCGCTCTAACCACCTGAGCTACAGACCCTTGTTTCTGTAGGTATAACATCAATAAAAGTCTTTTTATTTACTGACTTTCTAAAGTTGACCCAACCTTCTATTTTAGCAAAAATCGTGTGATCTTTACCAATACCAACATTTTTTCCAGGATGAAACTTCGTTCCTCTTTGGCGCACAATTATATTACCAGGAATAACCTTACCATTCTTTTTTATCCCTAGCCTACGGCCTATCGAATCTCTTCCGTTACAGGAGCTACCACCTGATTTCTTAGTTGCCATATCTTATCCCTTACTTTTTAATACTAATAATACGAAGAACAGTAATATACTGCCTATGACCAGCCTTTCTGCGGTAATTCTTTCTTCTTTTCTTTTTGAAAATTATGACTTTCTCTCCTCTGCACTGCTTAAGTACTTCAGCTTTAACAACAGCGTTAGTGTTTGAAGCATAAACTATGTTATCAAATTTTACTTCTGTTCCTTGCTCAACTTCTAACTTCTCAACTTTTATCACACTACCTTCTTGTACAAGATACTGCTTCCCACCAGTCTCAATTACTGCAAACATTATATATAAATATTATTATTAACTTTAATCGTAAACGATATCATATATACTGTCAAGCGCCACTTGCACAAAAAGCCTTAGTGCAATCTGCCATTATTTTTGAGGCTCGGCTTATTGAGTCTGTCATATAGAAATTAACTTCTTTTAAAGTAAAAGGTGTATTGATTAAGCTTACCCCATCAACACTAATTGGCACCCATTTATTTTTGACCACTTGATCAGCTTTTCTAAATTGTGGGCCGATAGTATCCAATTTTTTTCTCACATCAGATAAACTATCATACGGCAAAAACAGATCTAAATGTTGAGATAAGTTCTTAATGATTAGCCAGTCTTCTTTTGCTTCACCTGGAGGAAGTGTGGCTAAATTTGTTCTTTGCACTCGACCTTCAGTGTTTACATAAGTTGCATATTTTTCTGTATATGTACTACCAGGAAAAATAACATCTGCAACGTGCGCACCCTTATCACCATGATGACCTTGATAAATCACAAACGTATTCTCTAGCCTTGTTGTATCGATTTCATCAGCACCAAGAAGATAAACAACTTCTATCTCACCACTTTTTGCTTTTTCTAGTATTTGAAAAGTGTTTTTTCCATCTTTCTTAGGAACGAACCCAATATCAAGGCCTCCAACCCGTGCTGCAGCTTTATGCAATACATTAAAGCCATTCCAATCATCTCTAATCATGTTAAACCTTTCCGCAATTTGGCCAGCTAGAGCTATAACTGACTCAGCATCATATCTGATTAGTGCGTCCTGACCGATGATTAGCATAGGGTTCTTAGCGCTACTCAAGACCTCACAAAATTTATGAATTCCGTTCGCTATTTCACTTAAAACACCAGGATCATCACCTAACTTTTCAACGTGGTATAAATACTCAATATCAGGACCAATGCTTGCAACAGAGAAGCTACCCTGCAAGTATCTCTTTCTCATACGCGCATTAATAATTGGTGCTTCTACTCTTGGATTCGTATTAATCAACAAGCATAAATCTGCATTCTCTATACCTTCAATAGTGGTATTAAATACATATGATCCACGATTATTTTGTATAAATTTTGTACCATCCTGCCTACAGTCTATATTTCCCGAACCAAGCTTTTGCATCAATCCTTTCAAAAGAAGCATTGATTCGCAATCTACTAAATCACCAGCAATTGCAGCTATTTTATTTGGCTTTGTGTTCTTTATTTTTCTTGCAGCAACAGTTAGTGCTTCATTCCAGTCAGTTGAAACTAATCTTCCATCTTTTTTTACATAAGGACGATCAAGACGCTGCAATTTTAATCCATCATAAGAAAAACGCGTTTTATCTGATATCCACTCTTCATTAATTTCCTCATTTAGTCTTGGCAGTATCCTCATAACTTCCGGACCTCGATAATCGACCCTAATTGCACTACCAACAGCATCAAGCACATCTATAGTCTCACAATGCAATAACTCCCATGGACGCGCTGTGAACGAATAAGGTTTTGAGGTTAAAGCTCCAACTGGGCAGAGATCTATAATATTTCCAGATAGTTCAGAGTCAATATGTCTCCTTATATATGTACTAATCTCTACATTTTCTCCACGTCCAATGCCACCAAGCTCATTTGTACCTGCAACGTCAGATAAAAACCTCACACATCGAGTACAATGAATACACCGATTCATTGCAGTTTCAATCAGTGGACCAAAATGTTTTTTTGGTACTGCTCTTTTATGATCAGCAAATCTACTAACCCCCTTTCCATAGGACATTGTGATATCTTGTAAATCACACTCGCCACCCTGGTCACAAATCGGACAGTCAAGCGGATGATTCATTAGTAAGAACTCAAGCACACCTTCACGTGCCTTTTTAACTTTAGGAGTATCAGTGTGAATAACCATATTTTCTGCAACTGGCATTGCACAAGAAGCAACAGGCTTTGGAGGCCCGCCTTCTACTTCAACTAAGCACATTCTGCAGTTACCAGCAATTGCCAGACGCTCGTGATAACAAAAACGCGGGATTTCAACTCCCACAACTTCACATGCTTGAATAATAGTAAGCCCTGGTTCTACTTTATATTCTTGAGAATTGATAGTAATTTTAACCACAACTACCTAACTATATAGCTTCCCATTTGATAGGATCACCAGTTGTTTCATCTTCAACCAAATTGCCATTATCATACTGGGCAGACATATAATTCATACGTGAATCACGGTCTATATACCTTACAGGCTTAACTGGCTTATCTTTATACATTTTTTGCTCAGCTTTTTTACGCTGGGTAGGGTTATTTTTACTAGCCGTCTTTGCTGTCGCCATACAAACTTCTAAAAACTATCCTTTTATTTTAATACTTGAAACACATAGCGTCAATACTTAAATCAAGCTCTATTTTCACCCCAACTTCTGTTTACCCTGCTTTTGCCGGAGAAGGTGTGTGTTTCCCGATTATCACATTGCTTAAAAGAGAAAGTGTACATTCATAGACTGTTATATCTTTTCTTTCCGGGTTACCTTTTATAAAGAAATCACTTGAGAAATCTTGTACAGTCAAGTTAGATTTTTCTCTATTTTGGTACTCAGTAACCTTATATTCATGCCAACCAGGCTGTTCTTCTTTAACATATTCAAGCACAACCGCTTTCTTTCCAGTCTTACTTAGTACTATGCAACCACCTGAATATCTTTTATCAAGTAGCGCATATCCTTCTTCTACTTTTTTTATTTCGTGCTTTTCTGGATGCTCTGCTTTACTCAAGATTTCTAACTTGAGATTATTCTCACCCATCTCTTTAGAGTTTTTATGCTTGTTATAAAGCACACAAATGACTAATGCTGTAACTACAATTGCAAAAGCCAGAGCAAAATAAAATAAAAAATTCACTTCAGGAGTTATGCCTTCAATTTTGATAAATTGTGCCCACTTTGGTACTATTTTTGCACATTTAGTTAGCTTGCCGCTGTCAAATGATAAAAATGCGATTAACCCACCCATTAACATGAAAGGCGCAAATATTGTGATAGAGATAAGTATATCCGTGCCAACATTCTTTGCTTTCAAACGTCTATTTTTGGAATTTATTTTAGCTTTTATGTCCATAACTTATATTTTAAAATAGTGAATGACGTGAAGATATCATATGCGATTCACTTGTTAATAGTTTAATGCTTTAATTTTCTTTTATTTTGCTGTGCATCCCACAGTGTTTTATACAAACCATTTCTTGAAAGAAGCTCTTGGTGTTTCCCATTTTCCACAATTTTACCTTGATCAAACACTAAAATGCGATCCATATGTAGAAGTGTAGATAGGCGATGAGCGATTACTATCGTAGTTTTATCCTGCATTAACTCCCACAAGGACTTTTGTATATCGCTTTCTGTTAAAGAATCAAGTTGCGATGTTGCTTCATCCATAATCAAAATAGGGGAGTTTTTAAAATAGCTCTGGCAATTGCAATACGCTGCCTTTGTCCACCTGAAAGTTTGACGCCTCTTTCTCCAACCATCGATTCATAACCCTGAGGCAACTTTTCAATAAACTCATGAGCATGTGCTCGTTTTGCAGCTTCTATAACCCCCTCATCACTAGCATCTGCACTTCCATAGCGAATATTTTCCATAAGAGTTCTATGAAAAAGCGATGGATCCTGCGGAATCATACTAATATTTTTACGTAAAGAATCTTGAGTTACATCACTAATATCTTGACCATCAATTAAGATTTTTCCAGATTGCACATCATAAAGCCGAAGGATCAGATTCACAAATGTTGATTTTCCACCACCAGAATATCCTATCAATCCTACCTTTTGACCGGATTTGATAATTATGGATTTATCTTCAAATATTGGCTCTGTGCCTTTATAATGAAAATGAACTTTATCAAAGTTAATTTTCCCTTCTTTAATAACCAAATCTGTTGCATTTGGCTTATCCTGCACTTCAGGAGTTACCAAGATTATCTTTAGTCCTTTGATAATCCTTCCCCATATCTTCACAAACTGCGAAAAATTTCTCGTTAAAAGCCAAAGAAAGCTAGCTATTGTAGAGTTAATCCCCATCACAAGAGCAAAATCCCCTATGGTTATTATACCTTGCTGCTTACCTTTAATTAAAAAGTACAAATTACACCCTTGCATGATTACATATGAAAATCCATAAGCACAGAAAATCCAAAAATAAATCCAATGGATTCTCTGCTCCATCGCAGCATCTTCTTTACAAACAGCCCTTAAAGAAGCTCTTTCAGTGCTATTTCTTGCAAATAATCTGACAGATAAAATATTTGAAAATACGTCTACGATCTTACCTGCAATTGTTGATCCATATTCTGACCAAATGGCTGAAAGGCGCGTCAACTTCTTTACAAAAGTTAGGGATAAAATGATGAAAGACCCTAACCAAGCCAACATAGCAATAGCAAAACTTACATTCACTGTCCATAGCGTGTAAATTGCAATGCCGAGCGCCAAGAGCTGAAAAAGAAAAATTTCTAATATAAGTTGTATAACTTTTGGGATATTATCTACTAAATTATTTACTTTATTTGCAAGGCTACCTGCAAAATTATTTTGATAGTAATGATTACTTTGTCCAAGGAGTACTTCAAAACTTGAGTCATTAATTTTTCTGCGAAGATTTGGAACAAGTGAAATATCCATAAGATAATCATACAACCTATGAATGCATGCCATTAAAAATAAGATCACAATATAAGATACAACAGGGATAGCCAAATACTCAAAATCAGATGATACGGCAATACAATCCAAAATGATTTTCACCATGTATGGGTTGAAAGATTGATCAATTGCCCAAACTAAAGGCACAAGAGATATAAAAATCACTTGCCATTTAAATGAGCTTAGCATTTTTAAAATGAAGTATATAACTTGTTTTGCTGTCATATTTTTATCCAGTCAATACTAGAAAATAATAGCTAACAATCTCCGCAGTAAAAAGTTATTTCCTTACCACTTTTTAGTTGCTTTCAACATAACTTAATGTATTATAGATATATATTATATGGTATAAATTAGGTGAAGGGTTATTTAGATAGGAATAGGTATTATTGTGATAAACGTCTGCGTGACTTATTTTCAAAATGGAAAATTCCTGAAGAAGAATTAATAGGTAAGGAATTTTCTAAAATATATGGAGTAATTAACAAGTATTATAGGAAGCTAGCACTAAAGTGCCATCCCGACAAGGCAAAAAGTGAAAAAGAAAAACAAATTTTAGGAGAAAAATTCAAAGAACTGACAGAAGAGAAAAAAAGGCTAGAGCAGCATGTCCAAGCTCTAAAAGAAGGAAAAGATCCTAGTACATATGCACGACAATCTGAAGCAGAAAAGCGGCGCATGCAAAGAGAAATTAACAAGCTATTATTATACAGAAATAAGCTTATCAAAAGAACTGTTTTTCTTTTCATATGTACATACATATTTTTGAATCCAGAAGACAAAGTTTTGTTTTCTTTATCTAAGCTCGCTGCCGGTAGTGCTGCACAAAGTGCTGCTTATCAACTTTATATGTTTAGCATAAACATTTGGCCGTGGCTATTTTTAGCACTAATCGTAAACGCAATCTTCTTTACAAGAGAACAAATGCACTCACAAGAACTGCACAGTGATATAGTACTAAAAAAGTTAAACACGCTGTATGCTATCGACAATACCATTATTTGTGTTTCAGCTATGGTTGCTCTATCCAGCGTTGTAGTAGAGTTGATTAAAAATAATCATTGGCCAGATTTTGGTACAGTATCCATTCAGGGGTATGGCTTAAGAAGCAATAGCCAGTAGGTTTTGAAAAGGATTTAACTTCTTTTGCCTCCAAGTCAAGTACAATGAAATGTATCCATTCAGCCGGGCGGTAAAATAAAGAGTAGACAAGGAATGCTAAAAAGGTAAACTAGAGTGGCTGTGAGGTAATATGGTTGATCTTTTAGAATTTTGCGAAAGTTTAAGCAGACTATAGAAAAGTTAGAAACAAAAATAGAAGAGCTTAAAGCAGAAAATAAAGCGCTAAGGATCGAAAACGCTGAGTTAAAAGAAAGGCTTGGCTTAAGTTCAAAAAATTCATCTATACCAAGCTCCAAAGAATTATATAAGATGAGGGAAAATAAGCCAAAAAGTGACAGGAAAGTAGGAGCACAGGTTGGACATAAAGGCAGTTACCGCCCTAAAATGGAGGCAGATGAGATGGTAAAAATAGAACTGCCCAATACGTGTGAGTGCGGAGGAGAAATTGCGGTATCAAAAGATCCGTATACTCATCAAAAGGTCGATTTGCCGGAAATCAAGCCGTATGTAGTTGAATATCAACTAGAGCATGGACGTTGCAAAAGATGTGGAAAAAGAAAAAGTAGCAAGCTACAAGAAGGAGTAACTGCGGACACATTTGGTCCAAGAGTTAAGTCAGTAATTGCAGCATTAAGTGGATTTTACAAGAATTCGAAAAAAGAAGTGGCAAATATTATAAAGGACATTTTCAACCTGGATATCAGCGTCGGTAGTGTATCAAATAGCGAGGCTAGAGTGGCAGAAAAATGCCAAGAAGCATATGAGCAAATTGAGGAAGAGGTAAGCAAGAGCAAAATTTTACATATCGATGAAACTAGCCATTACAACAAAGGTAAACAGGGCTGGTGCTGGATGTTTGCGAGCAAAATAGGAAGTGTGATCAAATTGACAGAGTCAAGAGGGATGAAAGTCCTGGAAAATAGTAAATTTGGAAAGAATAACAACCTAGTAGTGACCGACAGATATGCAGCTTACAACTACTTTTCCAGCAAGAAAAGGCAGGTCTGTTGGGCACATTTAGCAAGAGATTTTGAAAGGTTGTCTCATAGTTGGAATAGCGAAGTGAAAGTTTTGGGGTATTATTTAAGGAATGTTGCTACTGAATTATTTGCATTGAAAAAAGCTCTGTTAAAGGATGAAATAGACACATTAAGGTTCATAAGAAGAGCAAGAAAATTATGCAAGCGAACGAGATATTACTTAAAGAATATATCAAATTTACCCGAGGCAATTGGAGCGTCTCGAGTAGCAAAAAATATCATGAAATCGGATCTGATGATGTGGAAATTTTTGGACGATCCAGAAAATATTCCACTGACAAACAACTATGCTGAGCAACAGATTCGGCATTACGTTGTTTACCGAAAAGTTTCATATTTTACACAATCGAAACGGGGAAATATGTTTCTTGAGAGGATAATTTCATTGTACTTGACTTGGAGGCAAAAGAAGTTAAATCCTTTTCAAAACCTACTGGCTATTGCTTCTTAAGCCATATACCTGAATGGATACTTGGTACAACATTAATTATCAATGTGGGGTGGCTTTGTTGCATAGCTAAAGTAAAAAGAACTGGGAGTTACTGATGAAATTCATTATAAACAGGCATTTAACCGACAAAGGAAAAATATGCCAGTCAAAATGAAAGTCAGTAACTGCTACGAATATAACAAATTTCTCCAAGAAAGAGGAAATATTTTTTATTACGTCAACGATGCCATAGAAAATTGGTACGAAAAAAGTCCCAAAATGACCGGTGGCAACAATATTTATAGTGATAAAGTCGTAATTCTAATTCACATAATAACTTATTTGTTTAGAATAGGCCTAAGACAAACGGTGGGGTTTATAGCGGGATACCTTGAGCAAATAGGAAAAAATTTGCAAGTTATCAGCTATTCCCAGGCTTCCAGAAGATTCAAAAAGCTTAACTTAAAAATTAATGATCGAAGACATGATAAAAACAGTATGGAAAATATTGAGATCGCCATAGATAGCACTGGAATAAGCATCTACAATAATATTCCAGGCCATAGTAAGGCAAACGGTACAGATAGAAAGTACCGTGGCTATAAGCAAACAAGAAAATTGCATGTAATGCTGGAGATAGGTAGCAAAAAAGTCATAGCTGCAAAATACAGTAGTGGAGTTTATTCTGACCACTATGGAGCCTGTGATCTTATTGCAAGGGCTAATGCTAAATACAATATAAGCACACTATATGCAGACAGAGCATATAATCGAAAGAAGTTATACAAATTGTGCAATGAGCTTGGCATAAAGACAAAAATTCCTCTGCAAAACAATGCAGTGGAGCATCCAAAGCTGGATTATATGGCTGAGAGAAATTCTACAATCAAGCTCATAAAGTCATATGGTGAAGATGGTATGAAGAAGTGGAAAAAAGAGATAAATTATGGGAAGAGATCTTATATAGAAAGTTTTTTCTCGCGACTGAAGCAAACATTTGGGTTTAGTTTTAGGAACAAATCTGAGATTAACCGTAAGAAAGAAATGCTACTCAAGTGTTATTTGCTGAACAAATTTACTGAAATAGGCATGGCTAAATTTGAGATAGCTTCATGAATTTATTATGCATTGCCTCCTATCCAAAGAGCGATGCAACAAAGCCAATCCCAATCCAGAGCTTAAGTCGATATTGAAATCTACTTCTGTGGAAAATATCGGCGACGAAAAGTCAGAAAAGGTGCAACCTTCACTTTAAAATATAATCGAAGTCATTCCAACTGCACTCACTGAAGTTTAAAATCTTCAGTAAGTTTTGCAGAATGCATTTTTTGGTTATCTTGATCGTAGAAAGTAAATTCATGATTATCCAAGTCTAATATTGCAAAACCAAAGCCGAAGAAGTTTTTAACTTCGCTTGCTAAGTAGCTTTTACCATTTGAGTAGTTAAACTCTACATTGTTATAAACAGGCTCCTGATCTTGAGCGTGTAGTAATGCACCGCCGTTGCCAATTATAATTTGATCTGGAGCGTTTTCCATGAGCAAGATCTGAGCTATATGAATATGACCAGAAACTATAGCAGTAACATTGCTAGGGAATTTATCGCCGAAAGCCTCGATTTGTGCGAAGTGACCATGATTTCGTAGTGTTAGAAATTTCTTTTTTGGTAATCTCCACAGAGGTCTGTGTGTTAAAAACCACGTGGGTTTATCTTGTGTTAATCTATTAAACTCTCTTCTAAAGGCGTCAACTTCACTTTGAGTTGCGAAAATATCTTCACCAGACGAGGAGTCAAATGTAAAAAAACTTATTGGCCCAGCATCTAAAGACCAACTGGAAACGAAATTCTCGCATTTTGGTGAAAATGGATATGAATCTAAATATCTAAACCATCCCTCATGAGCTCGATCGCAACTTTCATGATTTCCACGCACAAAAAGAAAAGGAGTTCGCCGTAAAATATCCTTAGCAGGCTCAAACCAGTCGGCATACCAGGCTTCTTTGTTATATCCATAAATATTACCGCATTTTTTGGCGTTTCTACATTTTGTTTTTCTATAATGATAATCACCAACGTGAATAATTAAATCTGGTTCGTGAAGCGCAATTGAGTCTAGATTTTTTTTTAAGGGCCAGCTATCTACTGAGTTACATTCTTGCTGGAATAACATATTTACTCTGCAACCTGTGTCGCCGATAAAGGCAATTTTGTTGATTTTTTCAGGTAGCACAGGAATTTGTATATTATTGATACTCACATCTTTTGTGCCTGCGTCGGCCAATAACTCACAAACTATTTCATTATTATTAATCAGGCCACGACCTGACATTTCAGCTTTTTTGCCATCAATAGAAGCTATAGGGCACGCTTCGCCCTCTATAATTGCACGTACACTTAATTTATTTTCAGGAATAACTTGAGACCATGTGTATAATATTTCTGCGTGAGCAGAATAAAGGCTAGTTATGAAAGATAAAACTAAAAAGGTAAAGACTCTCACTATATTCATTTCTATAGAAATCTAATTCAAAAATTAATAAAAATTTTATTTTAAATAATTAAAACTCATGATCATAAAATTCATTATAAAGGAAATCCTTTAATTATCATAGTATCAGGTTGACACTTTGGGTGAAAAATCCTAGAATAATTAAGTAATTTAAAATACTTATATAAAAAGTGGAATATATAAAATGCGGCCATGGTGGAATTGGTAGACACGCAGCGTTGAGGTCGCTGTGGCTCAACGGCCTTGGAAGTTCAAGTCTTCTTGGCCGCACCAGTTGATATGAATGAAATGTTAATAAAAAATCAAAATGGAAATAAAGTAGAAAGAGCAATTGGTGAAATCAGGCGAGGTTTACCAGTTGTAGCGTATAATAAAAGCAATTATCTATTGTTTGCTGCTGTTGAGATTTTAGAACGAGAATTATTTGATCAATTTCAGCTCATTTCAAACAATTTATATATCACTTTAACTGCAAGTAAAATGCAGCATATAACTCAAGGTAAAGAACGTAGTAGTAAACGTTTACTGATAGATGATTTTGATAAATTGTACCGTTTAATAAGTTGCTTAGAAGAATTTAACGTAAAAGAACTGCAATGCTCTGAGGAAATCGATGAATATGCTATTTCCTTGCTTAAATTATCGGAATTACTGCCATTTGCATTAGTAGTTGATATGACTTTTAAAAACAAACGTGAAATGCAAAGTTGGTGCAAGGAAAATGATATTATTGCGCTCGACGCCTCACTCGTAAGCGGTTTTCAACAAGATCAGAGTATATATGAAGTATGCAGAACACCTCTATTTTTAAAGCAGACTCAAAAAGCGAATATAGTATCTTATAGAACTTATAATGGTAGAAAAGAGCATTATGCAATTATAGTAGGTAATCCGGATAAAGAGCCATTAGTGAGAATCCACTCTTCGTGTTATACGGGAGATTTGCTAGATAGTTTGTCGTGTGATTGCAGAAGTCAATTACATCAAGCAATTCAAGCGATGATTGATGCGGGAGGAGGTGTTATATTATACTTGATGCAGGATGGAAGAGGTATAGGTTTAACTAACAAACTCAGGGCATACAACATGCAGCAAGAACATATCATGGATACTGTAGATGCAAATAAGATATTGGGTTTTGAGGATGATGAGAGGAGCTTTGCTGTTGCAGCAGAGATGCTTAAGAAATTAAATATTAAAAAAATACAATTACTTACTAATAATGATAGGAAATCATTAGAGTTGGAAAGTAATGGTATAGAGGTTACAAAATGCTTACCACTTATTGTGGAACGTAATGAATATAATGATTTCTATATGGAAACAAAGTTTGGTAAGCTTGGCCATAGATTAAGGGTTTTTTAGCTTTTTTGTTGTAACTACTTTGTTAATTTGCTATGTTCATTAACACAAGTTAAGATTTTTAAGAATGCTGAAGTTTTTTAGACGAGAAAAGAGCGCTGAGCAGCCAGATCAGGATATAAATTGGAATACAAGTCGATATAGTACAGTTGTTGCTCAAAGAAACGTTTTACTTCTGTTTGCATTAATATTATTAGCAACGATTTCCATCAGCATATTAGCTATATTTAAAATTAGCACTAGCAGTACTGTTGAGCCGTTTGTCATAGAAATTGAGAAGAAGTCTGGGATAGTGCAATTGGTTGATCCTGTGACAGTAAAGCAATATTCTGCAGATGAAGTTCTTAATAATCATTTTATTTCAGAGTACATAAAAGCAAGAGAAGTTTTTGATCCATATCACTATAATTATAACTACTATACCAAGGTGAGACTGTTTTCTTCATCAAACGTATATAATGAATTTAGGAGTTATATAAGGTCACAGAATATGGATGATCTTTTTAATTTATATTCGGATTTTATTAAAACTGAGTTTAAAATTCGTTCAATTCAAAAATTAGGTAGCGATATCTTTCAAGTGAGGTTTACTGTGGAGTTTACAAAAAAGGATGGAACTTCTACAAAGAAAAACAAGATAGTTCTTATGTCGTACAGATATGCATCACTTGAAATGGATGATCAGCAAAGATACGTTAATCCATTAGGATTTCAAGTTATTTCATATAGGGTAGACGATGAATATGTGTAGGGTATTATTAGTTTTAGCTTTACTAATAACCAGCAGTTTCAGTGCATCCGCTGGCTATAATAAACCTCTTGCTGTGGATAGCAGAATAAAGACTTTTGTATATAGTTCCAATGAAGTGTTTACAGTGGTTTTTAGCCAAGGTTATTATTCCTATATTGAATTTGCAGAAGGAGAGAAAGTGAAGAGTATTGCAGTTGGTGATGCAGCAAGTTGGAAAATCAGCCCTTATGATAATAAATTGCTCATTATGCCATTTGAAGTCAGTAGTCGTACTAACATGATTATTACGACAACAAAAAAAAGAAACTATGTTTTTGATTTAATCTCAAGGCCAAATTATGATAAGCATCCTCCAGAAACCGATAATAAGGATGATAAGCCTGATTACTCTACTGAAAAGGATATATCTTACATAGTACGTTTTTATTATCCTCAAGACAAAGAAGAGTTTGACATTGATGATTTAGATGAAGTATCAACACCTACACAAATGCAGTATATTTCTGAAAATCCAGAGAAAGTAATAGAAGAAAATGACACAAAATATAACTACGCATATGTTGATGAGGGTGGGAATAAGGACATTATCCCAGTCATATTATTTGATGATGGTTATTTAACATATTTTAAATTTAGGGATCACAATAGAATACCTCAAATCTTTGCAGAAGATGGTAGTCCTTGCAAAAGATTATTGTTTGATAATTATATTATAATAAAAGGAGTACATAAAAAGCTATTTGTCCGTTATGAAAATGACGAAGTTGAAATTGTAAATAAGTCACTTTAGCTGTGGTATGAACAAAAATAATTCAGAAAATGAGTCAGAAATAGAAAGCAAGGTAGTAACTGTTGGCTCTACTCAAGGTTATAGAGCATTAATGGTTGTTGCTTTATTATTGCTTCTTGGAGGAGTGTATTACTTCTACTTCAGCTCTCCTTCTGAAGAGAGTACAGAGGTTATTAAAAAGGAAGAAACAAAGCAAGATATTCAGGATTTAAAGAAAAAGTTAGAGCAAGTTCCAGATAATGTAATGGTGCCGGAAAGAATAATAACAAATCCTTTACCGCCTTTACCCCCTCTTCTTACACCACAAGTCATACCAGAAGTAAAACCAATTCAAAAAGAGGAAGAGATAAAAAAAGGAGAGGAAAAGCCAAAAGAATCTCCTGTATCAAATATACCTATATTGCCAAAAAATCTGCCTCACAGTAACTTACCTACTACTTTTTCACCTTCACTTACTTCAATGGGAAGTAGCGGTTATCCTCGTGATAGGCGTGGCACACAAATGTTAGCACTATCTGGCGGTGGTGACAGGAAAAGCAGGTCAAAAGATGCAGTTTTATCTGATACTGCAGCACAATCAAGTAAAGCTACCAGAGCAGGGAAGTTTGGACTTATGATTGCTCAGGGTAAAATTATTGATGTGATTCTTGAAACTGCAATAAATTCTGATTTACAGGGAATGCTGCGTGCAGTGGTGAGTAGAGATGTTTATGCCGAAGCTGGTGATATGGTTTTAATACCAAGGGGTTCAAGATTGATAGGTGGCTATTCGTTTGATTCAAATATTGCGAAGGCTCGTGTCACTATAAATTGGAATAGAGTTATTCTCCCTCATGGAATAGATATTGCTATTTCATCACCAGGTACTGATGAGCTTGGTAGAGCAGGAGTAGGTGGAATAGTAGATAACAAAGTAACTAGTGCATTGTTTTCTTCGATATTACTTGCCGGTGTTTCAGTTGGCTCAGCTGTTTTAGGGCAAAAGGCTTCTAATCTTGTTGATACACTAAGTGCTGCAGATACGGTTAAGTCAATTACTGCAACTGAAATAGATATTTCTCCTCTCAAAGACATTATTGGAGAGGAAGCAAAAAATATACCTAGTGACAAGTGGAAGCTGGGTATTGGTGCTATTAACAAAATTAGACACGCGAAAAATGATCAAGAGTTGTTGAAAACAGTGAAAGAGGAAATAGCAAAAGCACTGGGTGGTACAATTTCTGCCGATAGCATACCCATCACTCTGGAGGATATTAATCAATTATTTAGGCAGGTTAGTAAAAAAAGTAAATCTGTTTATGAGACTGCAATTGAGCAGTCGATCAACGACTTTTCTAAGGATATGCGTGACATAGTAAACAGACAGATAGACAAAAAACCTACTATCTATGTTGATCAAGGTACTGCATTGAAAGTATTTGTTAACCAAGATATAGTATTCCCTCCACAGGCGATATTGAATAAATAAAATGAATTATGCTGCACTTGATACATATTTGGAGCCGTTACAAGGCATATT
Source organism: Wolbachia endosymbiont of Ctenocephalides felis wCfeT (assembly GCF_012277295.1). Lineage (NCBI taxonomy): Bacteria > Pseudomonadati > Pseudomonadota > Alphaproteobacteria > Rickettsiales > Anaplasmataceae > Wolbachia > Wolbachia endosymbiont of Ctenocephalides felis. Next base: position 23,217 of record NZ_CP051156.1, on the reverse strand, counting down.
TCAAGAAGAAGGCGTAAATGAAATATCAATAAACAGGCCAAAAGAAGTCTGGATTGAAAATCGTGGTGAAATAAGATGTGAAAAGCTCGAAATATTTGATCTTAATCATTTAAAATCTCTGGCAAGGCTAATAGCTCAAGCAACAGAGCAGAAGCTTAGCGAAGAAACTCCTTTACTTTCTGCAACATTGCCAAATGGCTATCGTATACAGATAGTATTCCCGCCAGCATGTGAGCCTGATAAAGTGGTTATGTCAATTCGTAAGCCTTCCAGTATGCAATTAGCGTTGGATGATTATGAAAAAATGGGAGCTTTTTCCGAAACTGTCATAGAAGTTGTTGATGATCCGGTAAATCGTCATTTAGATTCATTGCTTAAGAAAAAGAAAATAAAAGAATTTTTGGAGTATGCTGTAATAAATAAGAAGAATATCATCATAAGTGGAGGAACTTCAACTGGTAAAACAACTTTTACCAATGCTACTTTGCATGCTATTCCAGCTGAAGAAAGAATTATTACTGTTGAAGATGCAAGAGAAATTGTTTTGAGCGATCATCCCAATACAGTTCATTTAATTGCTTCCAAAGGAGGGCAAGGCAGAGCGAAAGTTACTACTCAAGATTTAATAGAAGCATGTCTACGTTTAAGGCCAGATAGAATAATAGTTGGTGAACTTCGTGGTGCAGAAGCGTTTAGTTTCCTGCGTGCCATAAACACTGGTCATCCTGGGTCAATATCAACCCTTCATGCGGATAGTCCAGCAATGGCTCTTGAGCAAATAAAACTAATGGTTATGCAAGCAAATCTTGGTATTCCTCCAGATCAAATTATACCATATATTAAAAATGTAATAGATATTGTGATTCAGCTGAAAAGAGGTAATGGGGGAAAAAGGAATATTTCTGAGATATTATTTACTAGATCTTTGAGTCAAAATGCTTAACATGATAAGAAAAAGTAGTTTATGAGCAATGGAAATCACTTACGCAATATTCTGATAGCAGGTGTAGTAGCTTTTACTGTATTAGAATTCTGTTTCTTGTTATCAGGTGTACTATTTTTTCTATTAGTTGATGGTCCAGATGCTGTAGATTTTAGGACAATTAATCCTAGTTTAGCACCTTTTCCTGAAGCACTTTGGCCAACTATTTTTGAGTACATACAAGATTGTTGGCATCGCCCGGAAGTGTATAGCCTTGAGCTCAAAATTAAATTAATTATATCTTTTACACTACCTATTTCACTCTTAATAATTATTTTGTGGAATTTAAAGGATAGAGTAGTTGAATGGAGGCCATTTAAGAAGAAAGAGTCACTGCATGGAGATTCGCAGTGGGCAACAGAAAAAGATATACGAAAGGCAGGATTAAGAAGCAAAAGGGGGCTATTACTTGGTAAAGATAAGAGGGGATACTTTATCGTTGACGGTTTCCAGCATGCTTTGCTCTTTGCGCCTACAGGTTCTGGTAAGGGTGTCGGTTTTGTAATCCCTAACTTATTGTTTTGGAATGACTCAGTAATCGTACATGATATAAAGTTAGAAAACTTTGAGCTGACAAGCGGTTGGAGAAAGCAACAAGGGCAGGAAGTATTTGTGTGGAATCCAGCACAACCAGATGGAATAAGCCATTGTTATAATCCACTTGATTGGATTAGTAATAAGCCAGGACAAATGGTTGATGATGTTCAGAAAATAGCCAATCTAATTATGCCAGAGCAAGATTTTTGGCAAAACGAAGCAAGAAGTTTGTTTGTGGGAGTGGTGTTATATCTCATTGCTTCACCAGAGAAGGTTAAATCTTTTGGTGAAGTTGTGCGTACTATGCGTAGTGACGATGTGGTTTACAATCTGGCTGTCGCATTGGATACAATGGGTAAAATAATACACCCTGTTGGATACATGAATATTGCAGCTTTTTTGCAGAAAGCTGACAAGGAAAGATCTGGTGTTGTATCAACTATGAACTCATCACTTGAGCTATGGGCAAATCCATTGATTGATACTGCAACTGCAACGAGTGATTTTAATATTTTAACCTTTAAAAAGAAGAAAATAAGTGTTTATGTTGGCTTAACTCCTGATAATTTAACTAGATTAAGGCCTCTAATGCAGGTTTTCTATCAGCAAGCAACTGAATTTTTATGTAGAAAAATACCAGGTCCAGATGAGCCCTATGGTGTGTTATTTTTAATGGATGAGTTCCCTACACTTGGAAAAATGGAGCAATTTCAGACAGGTATTGCATATTTCCGTGGTTATAGAGTGAGATTATTCTTAATTGTTCAAGACACTGAGCAGCTAAAGGGGATATATGAAGAAGCGGGAATGAACTCTTTTCTATCAAATTCAACATATAGAATAACTTTTGCAGCAAATAACATTGAAACAGCTAATTTAATATCACAACTTATAGGAAATAAAACGGTCACACAGGAATCTCTCAATAAACCTAAATTTTTAGATTTAAATCCTGCTTCAAGGTCACTACATATCTCTGAGGTACAGAGGGCATTGCTGCTACCTCAGGAAATTATTATGCTGCCGCGTGACGAACAAATCATTCTGATAGAGTCAACTTACCCAATCAAGTCAAAGAAAATTTTGTATTATAGTGATAGTACTTTTACTAAAAGGTTGCTTAAGGAAACTTTTGTACCTACGCAAGAGCCATATGATCCAAATAAAGTCGCAGCTTCCGCTGCTGCAAATAAAGATAAAGTTGTAGATGAAGAAAGTAAGGCTATTGAAGGGCCTAATGATATTGATTATCCTGTTGAGTCTAATGCTGAAGATGCAGTGTATGATGAGCAAAAGGAAGTCGATAATGAAACTAATGAGTTTGACGATGAAGAATATGAAGAAGATGATGAAAATTTTGATGAAGAAGAGAGTGATGGATTTGATGACGATGAGGATACTGATGAAGAAGAGAGTGATGGATTTGATGATGAAGAAGATATTGGTAAAGAAGAGAGTGACAGATTTGATGACGAAGAAGATATTGATGAAGAGGAAGACTGGGATGAAGATGAGCTTGAGGATAGTCCATCTAAGAAATAATAATGGCGCTGTTTACACTAATTCTTGACATGCTTTGATGATGCTACTGCATCCAATTTCTAACTGTTCTTGAGAAGCAGCATAAGAAATTCTAATGAAATTTTCCATGCCAAATGCAATTCCAGGAACTACAGCAACCAAGTGATCTTCTAGCAAATATTCGGAAAAATCCAAGTCGTTATTTATTACTTTGCCGCTTTTTGTGCTTTTTCCTACTAAACCTTCGCATGAGACAAATAAATAAAATGCACCATGTGGTACGGATACCGATAATCCTAGAGCAGAGTTTATTTTTTCTACCATAAAATCTCTACGATTTTTAAAAACCTCTGTCCTTTCTTGCAAGAAACTATGATCGCCATTTAATGCTTCAACTGCTGCCGCTTGCGCTATTGAGTTTGGGTTAGAAGTGCTCTGAGATTGTAATGTGGAAATAGCATTTATTACATTGCTTTTACCTGCAATATAACCTATTCTCCAACCTGTCATTGCATATGCTTTTGACACTCCATTTACTACAAAAACCCTATCAAAAAGCTTTGGTTCAACCTGAGCGATGGTGAAAAATTTTTCATCATATATTATATGTTCATAAATATCATCTTTGACGACATTCACATGTGGATATTCAAGTAGCACTTGTGCTAGACCTTTTAATTCATCACTCGAATACACAGCACCTGATGGATTGTTTGGTGAGTTGAGAATTAACCATTTAGTTTTTTTAGTAATTTTGCTTTTCAATAATTCTGGTGTCAGCTTAAAATTTTGTCCGCATTCTACAACAACAGGCACTCCACCAAAAAGGCTTACCATATCAAGATATGAAACCCAATAAGGAGCAGGGATAATGACTTCATCTCCAGGGTTAATCGTTGCCATGAATAAATTAAATAGGACTTGTTTAGCGCCAGTACCAACGCAAATCTGGTTTAATTGATACTCAAGATTATTGTCTCTTTTTAGTTTCTTAATTATAGCCTCTTTTAATTCACGTGTTCCATCAACTGCAGTATATTTAGTTTTCCCTTCATTGATTGCTTGAATAGCTGCCTTTTTTATATGATCTGGAGTATCAAAATCTGGTTCTCCTGCAGCTAAAACGCAGATTTTTTTTCCTTCACTTTTCAATTTATTTGCCTTGTCTGTCACATCAATGGTGGGTGACGGCTTAATTAAGGACATTCTTTCTGCAAGATCTGACATAGGTATCATTAAAGCTAAATTTAGATGATATAGTTAAAAAGCTAGTAATTAAAGAACATTTTTAAGACTAAATTTCTATATATTATGTCTATAAAAGCTATCGATGGTTTTTACTTAAAGTTTTTAATATCAAATTCAATTCATCAAGATTATTGTAACATATCATAACCTTACCCTTAGAATTTTTATCATTAATCTTAACATTTAAACCAAGCTTGGCAGATATAGTGCTTTCTATAACTGCTATATCTTCGCTTTTACGTTCCTTTGTATTGTTGTTTTTACTCTTATAATTACTTTTTTGTAATAACTCTTCAGTTTGTCTCACACTTAGATCTTGAGACACTATTTTTTCTGCAATATCTTCTGCATTTTCAATATTAATCAATGCTCTTGCATGACCCATAGATAACTTTTTTTCATTAATCATCATTTTGATACTATCAGGAAGCGATAGCATTCTAATCATATTAGTTATGTGGCTACGGCTTTTACCTACAACTGAAGCTAGCTCTTCATGCTTATAGGAAAATTCATTTATCAATTTTCTATATGCTTCACCTTCTTCTATCGGGTTGATATCTTGTCTTTGAATGTTTTCAATAATGGATATTTCAAGACATGCTTTGTCACTTAAATCTTTTATGATAACTGGCGCACTATCAAGATTTGCAATCTTGCTTGCTCGCCAGCGACGTTCCCCAGCTATTATTTCATAACCGTCATTGTTTGAATCTTTACGCACTACAATGGGCTGTATAATGCCACTTTTTTCTATCGAACTTGCCAATTCTTTTAGCGACTCCTCATCAAAGTGCTTTCTTGGCTGAAATTTACTTGGATGAAGCAGTGCAACAGGTAAATATTCTTGCCGATCTTCTTTGTTACTATAATTATCCCCTATTAAGCCAGCGAGGCCTCTTCCTAACCTCCTTTCGTCTCTCATACCATACCTTCATTTATGAGATTCTTTTCTGTGCAGCTACTTGTATGTTTCTTCAAAATCTCCTTCGCCAAACTTATATATGCTTGTGCACCAGGACATCTGAAGTCATATACAATGGCTGGCTTTCCATGAGAAGGTGCTTCTGACAATCTTACGTTACGCGGAATAATAGTCTCATAAAGTGGAATTATGGTTTTGTATACTTTATCGTTCAAATATTGGCAAATGTCATTTTTGATTTGCTCGCTGAGCTTATTCCGTCTGTCATACATTGTTAATACTATTCCCTCTATTATAAGAAGGGGATTAAGGTTGCTTTTTTTTATTAACTCCACAGTTTTGACCAAATGGCTTAATCCCTCTAAGGCAAAAAATTCGCACTGGAGAGGAACAATAATAGAGTTAGCGGCAGTAAGGGCATTAATAGTAAGTAAGCCAAGTGATGGAGGACAATCAATGATTATATACTCATAATGATCACGTATTTTTTCTAACGTGCTTTTTAGCACAAATTTTCCTCGTTCAAGCTGTGATAGCTCAATCTCTGCGGCTGATAAATCAACTATTGATGAAATTAATGATAAATTTGGAATTTCCTTGATATTAAAAATTGCAGCTTCAATCGGCTTGTTTTCACTATTTAACAATATGTCATATATATTTTTTTCCTCTCTGCTTCGGTAAGAAATTCCAAGTCCTGTGCTAGCGTTTCCTTGAGGGTCAAGATCTACCAGTAGGGTATTTCTTCCTACAGCAGCAAAGGCTGTTGATAAATTTATACTAGTTGTAGTTTTACCAACACCACCCTTCTGATTTACTATCGCAATAACTTTACTCATAAAATAACCTTATTGTATATATGCTAGAAATTTTTTCATTAGAAATTTTTTTCTGCTACAGAAATTTTCTGTGGCTTGCTGCAAATGGACTAGCAAATTAGAAGAAAGTGCAGTTATTTCCACTTAGAAACAACTGCTTTGTAATATTTACATTAAAGTTTATAGAACCTTTTTATCACCTTATCAATAGACTTTTTTCAAAATTCAATTTTTAATGGCAATTTTGTTGTCAAAGCTGAGCTGTATTTCCCCCAACACATTGGGTAATCCATAGCTGTGGCTTTAAGATAATACTCTAACACTGGATGGATTTGCTTGCACACACCCAAATCACTTGCAACATGAGTTCCTGGGGGATGTGTTAGTTGATATTCTTTCAATTTTTGTGTTATATCCTCAACTTCTTTTTCAAGTTCCGAAAGTGCTGAAAGTGCTGGTAATTTACTCATATCATAGTCAGAGCATTTTTCGTTGTAATATTGTATATAATCGTAACCACATGCTTGTATTGCTAATTGACGATATGTCTCTGATTTGAACGTTTCGAAGTTTTGCTTTATGTAATATCCAACTAATAATAAACAAATAGGAGAAAAAATGGTAGCAAAACCGGCCATAGCAAAACCAACCATAGCAGGACCAGTCATAGCAGAAAAAATCCCAGCATTAGTGATTATACAGTAACAAGCATAGGCTGCTGCGATAATAAATACAGTTAAGAATACAGTAAGTGTTAATACACATTTTTTTTTATAGTAACGAGATTCTTGCGTTACAATTTTATCCAGCCGTTCTTTTTCCAGTTTGTATTCAGAATCTTCTTTTACATAACTAAGAAATACTTGTGTTACAATTTTGCACAATTGCTCTTCTGTAAGGCCAAAAACTGCACCTTTGTTTGGATCATAAAATGCGAAGTTATTGTCAGCATTCTTTTTTATTAGCACAGCATGGCCTGAGTTACTTTTGGAGGGAGATTTATGGACAAAAGTCACGTATGCATAGCTAGATTCATCTAGTTTAACTAACTGTAAATCTTTAGCAGTGAATGGTTTTGACTTCATGTCATGAGAAGCTAATAATTCAGTAATAATGTTAGCTATGTTGGTATTATGATTCTGTAAGTTAGATTCGAGGTTAAGAATACGCTTTTATAAATTTTTCTGCTCTTTATTTGATATGTCTAAGGTTTGACTTAATTGATCTAGTTCTTTTCTTTTTTCGTCTAAATAACCATATTTCACTAATATTCTTCTCATTTTTGCAATACTTGCTGGCCCATTTAGCCAGCTCTTATTATGGTCTTCCTTGATTAAGTCTATTATCATATTAAGATAAACATCATTTCTTTTTTTACATTTTTTGTCAGTGTAATGATGATCAGGAATTTTTTCAGAGAATTGCTTTTTGTCACTTAAAAGGTTGTGATTACTAACGTACTCACATAACATTATACAAATTCCTCCTACTTCTTCTTCGCTTGAATAACTAAAGGTCTCTTCATAATCTCCTTTAGGATAATTGTTTTCTATATAAGCTTTTCGTATTTGCTCTGCATAATAGCTGAAAATGACCTGACTGCTGAAAATAACATCTTTTCCTATATTTTTAGGAAGTAACAACCTATCCTGGCCATGTATATTAAATATTTCATAGAAAAGCTCTTTTCGACTATCTCCCATAATCTTACTTTTTATGCTAATGTTAAATTATAGCATTAATTTCTTCATAAAACAAATTAAGCAATATCAATCACGGTATAATATTAATTTATTACCTTTTATGGTGAAGTAAAAATACCTGAGAAAGCTCATTCCAAGCAGTGAGTGGGACATAGAGTGAGTGTTAACGCTGGCTTGTACATCGTTTATCAAGAAGTTACCTATTTTAACCTGGGGAATCTGCACTACTCCTGCTCTTATTTGACCTTTCGCAGTCTCATATACTTTGAAATCTTGAATGTTTTGCAAATTAATGCCAGCATGTAGGGCATCTTTTTGCGATAGGACAATATCTGTTGCACCGGTATCAAGTAGAAACGTTATATTGCGATCATTAACTTGAGCTTGAATGTAAAAATGTCCATCATAAGCTTTTGTAAATTCAATACTTCCGCCACTTTGAACTCTTCCTTTATATGGCAAAAAAGTGCTAAGAAATCTATCGCTTAATTTGTTACCATGCAAGTCTACAAACATTGCGGTTGCAACTATTATTAGCAGCCAGATAATTAGACTTTTTACCGCATTCATATTAAATTCTAAACTAAAAACGATTATTAAAAATAAGTAAATTTCATTGTTTTCATGTAATATTTAGTGTACACTTTAAGAAGATGTGTTCGCCCAAAATTTATGTCAGAAGCAAGAAATCTAGTTTTAGCAGCTGTTCTTTCCATATTAATCATGGTATTCTGGCGTGCTACTTATGATAAATTTTTTAATACAGAATCACCAGCAGAAACACCTATTGAAAATATTGAGCATATAGAGTCTTTTAACGACCTTCCTCCTATAATACACCAAGATCGTTCTGAAATTATTAATGGCACTAGAAAAAAAAGGGTTAATTTAGCCAATTATATGGTTAAAGGATCAATTTCTTTAAAAGGCGCAAGATTTGATGACTTAATTTTAACTAATTACCACTTAAAAGCAGACCCTTCTTCTCCGCAAGTGGTATTATTGTCACCTGCAGAATCAAAAGATGTCTATTTTGCAGAGTTTGGTTGGCTAGATCCAAGCAATAAAATAAAAGTCCCGGATACAACAACAGTTTGGAAAGCAGATACACATGAATTGAACAATGAGAATGAGGTCAATTTGTATTGGAATAATAGGCATGGCATTGTATTTAAAATGAAAATCAATCTGGACGATAATTACATGTTTAGAGTTGAGCAAATCGTTGAAAATAATACCAAAGATGATGTTGTTTTAGTGCCTTATGGCCGCATTAACCGTAAACGTGACAATATTAATGAATCTTATTGGATATCACATGAGGGAGTACTTGGTGCATTTGAAAATAAATTAGAAGAGTGGACATATAAAGACATCTCCAAGAAACATTTAATAAAAGCAAGCATAAGTGAGAAAAACTGGTTTGGTTTCGCTGACAAGTATTGGTTTACGGCTATAATACCGGAGAAGTCTGATAAAATAAACGTCAGTATAAAACATACTAACGCTCACAATATTGATAAATTCCAAGCAGATTTTGTGAAGCCGTATAAGACTGTGCCACCTAATTCAGTCGCTTCTAATGTAAATCACTTTTTCGCTGGAGCAAAAAAACTAAAATTGCTGGATTCTTACAAGGACACTCTGAAGATACCATTATTTGATAAAGCAGTAGATTTTGGTGTGCTTTACTTTATCACTAAACCAGTGTTTTTATTGCTTGAGTATTTTAACTTTATTTTAAAGAATTTTGGTTTAGCAATATTGTTACTAACGCTAGTAGTGAAGCTCCTAATGCTTCCCTTATCTACCAGATCTTATGTTTCAATGTTCAAGGTAAAAAGCCTACAGCCTGAGTTGACTCGCATAAAGGAGTTATACAAGGATGATAGCATGAAACAACATAAAGAGACTATTGCACTATTCAAGAGACACAATGTCAATCCAATGTCGAGCATTTTCCCGATGATAATACAAATACCGGTATTTTTTGCCTTGTACAAAGTGTTATTTGTCACTATAGAGATGAGACATGCTCCTTTCTACTTGTGGATTAAAGACTTATCAGCTTCTGATCCAACAAATGTTTTTACGCTGTTTGGGTTATTTAAATATAACTTTCCTATTTCTATTGGTATTTTGCCGATAATCTTCGGTATTACTATGATAATTCAACAAAAACTAAACGAAAAAGACCAAGCTAACAAAGATGATGTGCAAAGTGCGATGAAGTTTTTGCCTTATATTTCCGTCTTCATCTTTTCCTCTTTTCCTGCTGGCTTAGTAATATATTGGATATTTAGTAACGTCATGACCTTGATTCAACAATTATTAATAAAGCTCTTTTTAACAAGAAAAACGGTAGTAAATGTCGAAAATACTAATAGTTAATTCAGTTTATTACACTGATATAGCAAATCTCTTACTTGAAGGTGCAATTGATAAGTTAGAAAAAAGCAATTTGAGTTATGATGTGATTGAAGTACCAGGTGCGTTTGAAATACCAGCAGCGATTCTTTTTGCAGTAAAGAGTGGATATGATGGCTATTTAGCACTTGGATGCGTAATCCGTGGTGAAACCGACCATTATCAATACGTCTGCAAAGGAGTGATTGAGGGTTTAAACAAAATTGTAATGGACCATGCAGTACCCCTTGGTATGGGTGTAATTACTGCTGATAGCAAAGATAAAGCTCTAGTTAGAGCTGACAAAAATAAAAAAAACGTCGGTGGACATGCAGCCTCAACTGTTTTGCATATGGTAAATTTATATAATAAGTTAAAGTAATGGAGGAAAAATCTGCAGATAAAAAATGGCGCATAAAAAGAAGTAGAGCAAGATTTCTTGCTGTGCAAGTTGCTTATTCAAATATTTTTATAGGTTACGATAAAAGCACTTTTAAGCTAGAAAATTGTGAACTTAAAGGCTGCGTAAGTAAATTAGCAGATGTATTTGAGTACGAAGAATTAGATTATCAATTCTTAGAAGAACTGTTATACAAAGTTATCAGTAGTAGCGAGGAATATGATAAAATAATAGAATCTCACCTACATCCAAGCTGGTCTCTCTCACGTTTAAATCTTATAAGTTTATCTATTTTACGTGTTGCAATATGTGAATTAGCCAATTGCGATACGCCAGCAGCTGTTGTGATTAATGAATATACTAATATGGCATCTGATCTGCTTGATAAGTCAAGTGAAGTTGGTTTTATTAATGGGTTATTGGATAAGGTAAAGGATAAAGTGAAACGAAAACCATCAGATGAGTAAATCTCAAGCTTGGTTAACTTGGCTAATTAGCAACTTAGTTGTTGTGTTTAGCAATATGCAAATAATATACACTTTTATAAGTGTGGATCTTGAAAAAGAACTTGGATTAACAATCACTCAAGTTGCATTAGCTAATTCAGTATACACTTGGACTTTTGCTATATTTCAGTTCTTGAGTGGAGCAACATTTAACGTCTTTTCCGTTAGAAAGATTTACTTTTTTTCAATGCTATCCATGATTCTTGGGTTTATTTTGCTCATTAATGGTAATAACTTCCCTTACTTGATCGTGTCTCAAGTAATGATTGCAATTGGAGCATCATTTGGCTTCATTGGTGCTGCTCATGTGAGTAGCAAATATTTTCCTGTTGCTCAATTTGGATTGATGTTTTCATTAGTGCAGACAATTGCAAGCCTTTCTGCTTTAATAATCCAAATACTTTTTGCTGATCTGCTGGCTGGAAGTGCATACTGGAAAAATCTCATTATATGCATAATATTATTCGGTGTATTAATATCCATACTTACATTTTTCTGCTCAAATGCACCAGCAGAAAACAGTGCAGAAAAAAACACAATAAAAAGCTCTATAAACACAGTGATACATTCTATGTTAACAGTGTTAAAATTAAGAGGTATTTGGATAACTTCAATTGTGGGTGCTATTACTTTCGGGACATTTTTAGCGCTAAATACTTTATGGGCTCCAAGGTTACTAAGTAGTGCAGGACTCAATTCAACCCAATTGGGCATAGCAACTGGAATATTATGGCTTGGTCTTGCAGTTGGAGCACCAGTTTCGGACCAAGTTTCAAAGTTATTTAGAAATAGGAAACATGTAATCTCTGCTTTTGCTTTGCTACAAGGCATTTCAATCATTACTTTATTATACATTCACTTAACAGCTTATTCTGTATACTTTTGCATGCTAATATTTGGCTTTGCTGCAGGGGGACACATGCTTAATTTCACCGTTGGTAGCGAGCTCGTAAAGCAAAAATACATCAGCACATCATCTTCTGTCATTAATGGATTTATGTTTATTGCCAGTGGCATTATAGCATCAACATTAGCATTTTTCACAGATCATCAAACAGCACTTTTTGTAATATTTGCAATGTTGGTAGCCGCTGGCGTTTTAAACTATGCTACAAAAGAAACTTACCCAAAAAGTAGTATACAAAAAAGAACTCATAGCCAAACCTTATTATATAAGAGGTCTTAGGACCTTGCAATATTTTACTTTTCGTATATATATACTTTTTATACAATTATTGATGTCTATCTATGAGCAAGGCTCTAATCTACTTAATCGGCTTTCCAGGCAGTGGTAAATCTACTACTGCAAGGGAGCTCTGTAAGTCTATTGATGCGGTGGTAGTGAGCAATAATTTATGTATCCATTCAGCCGGGCGGTAAAATAAAGAGTAGACAAGGAATGCTAAAAAGGTAAACTAGAGTGGCTGTGAGGTAATATGGTTGATCTTTTAGAATTTTGCGAAAGTTTAAGCAGACTATAGAAAAGTTAGAAACAAAAATAGAAGAGCTTAAAGCAGAAAATAAAGCGCTAAGGATCGAAAACGCTGAGTTAAAAGAAGGCTTGGCTTAAATTCAAAAAATTCATCTATACCAAGCTCCAAAGAATTATATAAGATGAGGGAAAATAAGCCAAAAAGTGACAGGAAAGTAGGAGCACAGGTTGGACATAAAGGCAGTTACCGCCCTAAAATGGAGGCAGATGAGATGGTAAAAATAGAACTGCCCAATACGTGTGAGTGCGGAGGAGAAATTGCGGTATCAAAAGATCCGTATACTCATCAAAAGGTCGATTTGCCGGAAATCAAGCCGTATGTAGTTGAATATTAACTAGAGCATGGACGTTGCAAAAGATGTGGAAAAAGAAAAAGTAGCAAGCTACAAGAAGGAGTAACTGCGGACACATTTGGTCCAAGAGTTAAGTCAGTAATTGCAGCATTAAGTGGATTTTACAAGAATTCGAAAAAAGAAGTGGCAAATATTATAAAGGACATTTTCAACCTGGATATCAGCGTCGGTAGTGTATCAAATAGCGAGGCTAGAGTGGCAGAAAAATGCCAAGAAGCATATGAGCAAATTGAGGAAGAGGTAAGCAAGAGCAAAATTTTACATATCGATGAAACTAGCCATTACAACAAAGGTAAACAGGGCTGGTGCTGGATGTTTGCGAGCAAAATAGGAAGTGTGATCAAATTGACAGAGTCAAGAGGGATGAAAGTCCTGGAAAATAGTAAATTTGGAAAGAATAACAACCTAGTAGTGACCAACAGATATGCAGCTTACAACTACTTTTCCAGCAAGAAAAGGCAGGTCTGTTGGGCACATTTAGCAAGAGATTTTGAAAGGTTGTCTCATAGTTGGAATAGCGAAGTGAAAGTTTTGGGGTATTATTTAAGGAATGTTGCTACTGAATTATTTGCATTGAAAAAAGCTCTGTTAAAGGATGAAATAGACACATTAAGGTTCATAAGAAGAGCAAGAAAATTACGCAAGCGAACGAGATATTACTTAAAGAATATATCAAATTTACCCGAGGCAATTGGAGCGTCTCGAGTAGCAAAAAATATCATGAAATCGGATCTGATGATGTGGAAATTTTTGGACGATCCAGAAAATATTCCACTGACAAACAACTATGCTGAGCGACAGATTCGGCATTACGTTGTTTACCGAAAAGTTTCATATTTTACACAATCGAAACGGGGAAATATGTTTCTTGAGAGGATAATTTCATTGTACTTGACTTGGAGGCAAAAGAAGTTAAATCTTTTTCAAAACCTACTGGCTATTGCTTCTTAAGCCATACACCTGAATGGATACATAATTTATTTAATAATATCATATTTAATATTGTTAAATTAAATAATACTGAAGTTCCGGATGATTTATGGAAAAGTATTTTTACAGTGAGGGAAAATATGCTAGCAATATTGGAAAAACACTATATAAAATCAAAGCATTACATATTCACAAATGAATTAATAGATGGTGATCCTTATGACCAGAGGGTATACAATTCAGTGGTAAGATTAAGTGAAAAAATGGGTGTGACAATGCTTTCTATAGTACTACATTGCGATTACAAAAAGCTAATAAAGCGTATTCAATCGAGTAAGAGGCGTAAAGTAAACAAAGTTACTGACCCAAGCTATATTAAGAAAAAAATTGCAGGGAAAAAGCTGTTCGTGCCTAATGGTGCTCTTGAAATTGATAACTCAAACTTAAGTGTTAAAGAAGTTGCAAAAAAAATTATTGATAAGGTGAGGAACAAAAAATTAGTTGAGGCTTCCATTTCATCGTTAGAGCGCACTCGTGGTTAGGGAATATCGTTCTTGTGTTGGTATCATGCTATTTAATAAGCAGGGGCATGTTTTTACTGGAAAACGTATTGACAGCGATAACTATTGGCAAATGCCACAAGGTGGTATTGATGATGGCGAAGAGTTAGAGCAGGCAGCATTACGTGAATTGTTAGAGGAAGTTGGTACCACAAAAGTGGACATTATTGCCAAAAATCAGGATTGGGTGTACTATGACTTACCAGAAGAAATAATACCAATATGCTGGAATGGAAAATACTCTGGCCAGAAGCAAAGGTGGTTTCTCATGAAGTTTTCTGGAAATGATGAAGATATTAACATTAATTATACTAACCATCCTGAATTTAAAGAGTGGCGTTGGCAAAGTATAGACAAGCTAGTAGATAGCGCTATATCATTCAAACAAACAGTTTATAAAAAAGTAGTAGAAGAGTTTTCTTTTATAATAAAAGCCTCTATTATTGAGTAGAACTTACAGTGAATTCGTGATAGTAGACTCTCATTGCCATCTGATTTATTTTTCTGATGATGAAATACCAAAGATAATCTCCAGGGCAGAAGAAAATGGTGTAAAAATCTTACATAATATATGTATAAGTATTGATGATGTTCCTAAATTATTAAAAATTTCTGCAGATTATGAACAAGTCTACTCATCCGTTGGAATACATCCACTTGATGATACTATAGAGAGGGGTGAATGTATAAACATTGATGAATTAATTGAATTTACTAAGAATAAAAAGGTAATTAGCATAGGTGAAACTGGGTTAGATTTTTACAAATCTAATAACAAAAAGAACCAAAAAAAGAATTTTGCAACACAAATAGAAGCAGCAAGAACAACTGGATTGCCACTTGTTATTCACAATAGAAGTGCCGATGATGACATGGCTAATATGTTAAAATCAGAAATGAAAATTGGCACTTTTGGTGGAGTAATGCACTGCTTCGCTTCTTCTCAAGAGCTTGCTTACCAAGCTTTAGATTTAGGGTTATATATTTCGTTTTCCGGCATAATCACCTTCAAAAACGCTAATCTACTGAGAGAAATTGCAAAAAATGTTCCTAGAGAGCGTGTTTTGGTCGAAACTGATGCACCTTACCTTTCACCTGAACCTTACAGAGGGAAAAAGAATGAACCTGCAATGGTAAAATATGTTATAGATTGCTTAGCAGAATTGTGGAACGAATTGCCAGATAAAGTAGCAGAAATCACTACAAGTAATTTTCTTAGATTGTTTAAAGTATAAAACAAGAGCTTGATTTTTATAGTTAAATAATTGACCATAATAGCGTACATCAACACCTATAATGAAGGAAAAAACTTTCACAATCATCGATGGCTATGGTTTCCTTTTCAGGGCTTATTACGTATTACCTCACTTAATTACCACAACCGGCATACCAATCGGTGGAGTGTATGGGTTCCTCAATATGGTACTTAAGTATATTGCACATTCAGACTACTTAACTATAGCTTTTGACGCTGGAAAGAAAAACTTTAGGCACAAATTATATTCTGAATATAAGGCAAACAGAGTTTCACCTCCTGATGATTTAATTCCGCAGTTTGCTATACTGAGAGAAGCAGTTGAAGCATTTAATTTGAGCTATGAAGAAGTTGAGGGCTTTGAGGCTGATGACATAATTGCAACAATGGCTGCAAGATATGCTGGCAACCAGGATTTTAAAGTAGTAGTAGTTTCAGCAGATAAAGATTTATTTCAACTCCTGAATTACGATATCTTAATATTTGATCCTATTAAGAACATATACATAGACGAAAAACGGGTAGTGGAAAAGTTTGGCGTAAATTCAAGTAAACTGCTTGATTTATTTTCCCTGATGGGTGATGCCTCAGACAATATTCCCGGTGTGCCAGGTATAGGGCCAAAAACTGCAGCTAAATTGCTGGATGAGTTTGGTTCATTGAATGACATTTTGGAAAATGTTGATAAAATTGAGCAGACCAGAATACGCAATATTCTGACTGAACATAAAGAAAAAGCATTAATTTCACGGGAGCTGTTATCACTATATGAGAAAGTAGATCTTCAGCATGACATTGCAAAATATGAAATTCACCCTCCAAGTATGGATAGGCTACTATCCTTTTTAAAGAAGTATGAGTTTAACTCTTTAATAGGCAAGGCAGAAAAACTCTTTTTCTGCAACACACCCAGTGTAGAAGAGAAAGTAGAGTATAACAGTAAAGAATTAGAGAAATTTTTAGAACATTGCCGATATGAAGGTAAGATCGCAGTTTACTGTCATTTTGAAGACAATGTGTTAAGCAAGGTTTCTTTGTCCTATAATGAAAACAACATTTTATATGTAGAACAAAACAATATACAGACTGCAATTTCCACAATTAGCTCAATTTTACTTTCAAGTGGAGTACTCAAAATAATCCATAATATTAAAGAAGTCAGGAAATTCTTTCCTATGATAGAAAAAACACTAGGCTCAGTGGATGATTTAATGCTGATGTCATATAGCCTTGACACCGGAAAACACAACCACAGCTTGTCAAACATCGTTGCATATAATTTAAGTGAAAATTTAGACACCTTTTCAGCAAAAATTTTAATAGCTCTTCATGAAAGGCTAACGCAAAGATTATTTCAAGAAAAGCTTTTTACGATCTATGAGCGTTTTGATAAGCCACTTCTGGGAGTAATATTTGATATGGAAAAGAATGGAATATTGCTGAATACTCACAAATTACAGGAACTATCAGACAAATTACATCAGGTAATCACCGTACTTGAGGATAATATATATAATTTAGCAGGGGAAAAATTTAACGTTGCTTCACCAAAGCAGTTAAGTGATGTTCTATTTAATAAAATGGGGCTTAATAAGAAGAAAAAATCAAAATCTGGTGCGTACAGCACTAATTCTGAGGTTCTTGAGGCACTTGAAGCAGAAGGAGCAGAAATTGCCGGTAAAATTCTAAATTGGCGGCATTTAAGCAAACTGAAAGGCACTTATACTGACGCACTGATAAAGCAAGTAGACCCAAAAGATGACAGAATACACACGAACTTTTCAACAACTGTAACTGCAACTGGAAGACTGAGTTCCAGTAACCCTAACTTGCAAAATATTCCTATCAGGAGCGAAGAAGGAAACCTAATTAGGCAAGCATTTATTGCATCAAAGGGACACAAAATAATTTCTGCTGATTACTCACAAATAGAGCTGAGACTCTTAGCACATGTGGCAGATGTTACAGCATTTAAGGAAGCTTTTGCAAGCGGACAAGATATCCATAACATCACTGCAAGACAAGTTTTTGAAGTGCAAGAAGTAGATGAACAATTAAGGCGAAAAGCAAAATCTATTAATTTTGGCATTATATATGGCATTAGTCCATTTGGCCTCTCAAAGCAGCTCGGAATTACCATACAAGAAGCAGCTGAATACATTAATTACTATTTTTCCTGCTACCCAGAAATAAAGGCTTATATGGAAAAAGCAATCTCAACTGCAAGAGCACATGGCTATGTAGAAACGTTATTTTACAGAAGATGTTTTGTGAGGGATATAAACAACAAAATTCCTTATATTAGGCAATTTGTAGAAAGAGCGGCAATAAACGCACCACTGCAAGGCACTGCTGCTGATATAATAAAACGTGCAATGATTCGGCTCTTTGACCAATTAAAAGTGGGAAAAATCATACTACAAGTTCACGACGAATTGCTGGTTGAAGTAGAGAATGAAAAAGTGCAGGAAATTGCAGAGCTTATAAAAAGTGTAATGGAAAATGTGGTAAAAATTTCTATACCACTTGAAGTGGAAATAAAAATTGGTGATAACTGGGCATTTTAAGACTTGTATGACACTGCAGTTAAATAAATCGTATCCATTCAGCCGGGCGGTAAAATAAAGAGTAGACAAGGAATGCTAAAAAGGTAAACTAGAGTGGCTGTGAGGTAATATGGTTGATCTTTTAGAATTTTGCGAAAGTTTAAAGCAGACTATAGAAAAGTTAGAAACAAAAATAGAAGAGCTTAAAGCAGAAAATAAAGCGCTAAGGATCGAAAACGCTGAGTTAAAAGAAAGGCTTGGCTTAAATTCAAAAAATTCATCTATACCAAGCTCCAAAGAATTATATAAGATGAGGGAAAATAAGCCAAAAAGTGACAGGAAAGTAGGAGCACAGGTTGGACATAAAGGCAGTTACCGCCCTAAAATGGAGGCAGATGAGATGGTAAAAATAGAACTGCCCAATACGTGTGAGTGCGGAGGAGAAATTGCGGTATCAAAAGATCCGTATACTCATCAAAAGGTCGATTTGCCGGAAATCAAGCCGTATGTAGTTGAATATCAACTAGAGCATGGACGTTGCAAAAGATGTGGAAAAAGAAAAAGTAGCAAGCTACAAGAAGGAGTAACTGCGGACACATTTGGTCCAAGAGTTAAGTCAGTAATTACAGCATTAAGTGGATTTTACAAGAATTCGAAAAAAGAAGTGGCAAATATTATAAAGGACATTTTCAACCTGGATATCAGCGTCGGTAGTGTATCAAATAGCGAGGCTAGAGTGGCAGAAAAATGCCAAGAAGCATATGAGCAAATTGAGGAAGAGGTAAGCAAGAGCAAAATTTTACATATCGATGAAACTAGCCATTACAACAAAGGTAAACAGGGCTGGTGCTGGATGTTTGCGAGCAAAATAGGAAGTGTGATCAAATTGACAGAGTCAAGAGGGATGAAAGTCCTGGAAAATAGTAAATTTGGAAAGAATAACAACCTAGTAGTGACCGACAGATATGCAGCTTACAACTACTTTTCCAGCAAGAAAAGGCAGGTCTGTTGGGCACATTTAGCAAGAGATTTTGAAAGGTTGTCTCATAGTTGGAATAGCGAAGTGAAAGTTTTGGGGTATTATTTAAGGAATGTTGCTACTGAATTATTTGCATTGAAAAAAGCTCTGTTAAAGGATGAAATAGACACATTAAGGTTCATAAGAAGAGCAAGAAAATTACGCAAGCGAACGAGATATTACTTAAAGAATATATCAAATTTACCCGAGGCAATTGGAGCGTCTCGAGTAGCAAAAAATATCATGAAATCGGATCTGATGATGTGGAAATTTTTGGACGATCCAGAAAATATTCCACTGACAAACAACTATGCTGAGCGACAGATTCGGCATTACGTTGTTTACCGAAAAGTTTCATATTTTACACAATCGAAATGGGGAAATATGTTTCTTGAGAGGATAATTTCATTGTACTTGACTTGGAGGCAAAAGAAGTTAAATCCTTTTCAAAACCTACTGGCTATTGCTTCTTAAGCCATACACCTGAATGGATACCAATAAATCAGTGTCAATACACACCACATTAAACTGTGGTGTGTATTAGCTTGGTTAAAAAGAGAACTTCACACCAGTAAGCAGAAGCGCTCCTTTGTTAGGTGGTACATCACCACTACCACTTTTCGTAGTAATTTTATGATCAACACTTTGCTTCTCTTCAGTAGTGAAGAGGTGAAGAACTGCGTAAGGAACAAACTTGCTCTTACTGCAAGCAGGTGACAGATCATATTGAACACCAAGTGCAACATCATGAAGCTTGTCTCCATCATTCATAACGCTACCAAAGTATGTCAAACTAGTATAGATGTTTTCACGTTGATAACCAGCACCAGCAGTCCAATACATAGTGTCGTTACTATCTTTACCAAATTGATCTGCAATCCCTTTCACTCTTGGATCACTTGTCTTAAGATCTACATAATCATTACCACTTAATGTTTTTATAACCTTTGGTTGACCAGACTTACCTAAATATGCAAAAGAGGCAGCAGCTTTTATGCTTTGACCTTCATCGACCTTATAATCAGCACTTACACCTAAGTTCACACCCATTAGGTCATTGTACTCTACATATTCAGTATAAGAATGCTTATCCTTGTTTGGTTGTTTTGCTTTACCAAATTCACCAACTACAGAGCCTTTGACTTTCACTTTGTATTCCTCAAAGTCATACTCATAAGTTGCACCAGCACTTATTATGTGCTCGTAGTCCGGACCAACATGCCTTACACTGTTACTACCCCAAGTACCCTTGACTGCTTCAGAAAGCACTGAATTTTGAAATGCACCTTCAACTGCAGTTCTAGCAGTTCCAGAATCAGCTCCTTTATTCAAAAATTCATTTAACGTCTCTTTTAATTCTTTGATAAATTCATCCTTAGTACCACCTGTGGTGCCTAAGCTTGCTTCTAGGCCTGTCAATTCACTTTTCATTGCAGCAGCATTTGCAGGCTTGTCTACAGCAGCTATGCCACTTGGAACACTCTTCACTCCGTATCTATCGTACTCAGTAGGCACAGTTAGAGTAGCTTCTTTAATTGCAGGCAAGATCTTAACTGCCTCGTCAAGAGCTGCTCCTTTTTGAGCACCTGTAACAGCAGCATCAAAGCTCAAACTACCATTATTTGTAACTAAAGCATCAATTGCTTCATCTGTTGACTTATAAGTGTTTCCACTAATGTCAGCAGTGCTATCAAACGTACGTTTACTAGCATTAACAAACGAATTAGTAATCTCATCAATTTTTGTTGTATAAGGGTTACCAATTGCACTCTCACTTACACTAAACAAGCTAGCCTCATAATGAGGAGCGTAGCTGATACCAAATCTTGCACCCATGTATTTTGGTGAGTAGTAAGCTACTCTAAATGGCAATGTGGTCATAACACCTTTGTTATATTTGCCTGCCATGCGGAAAGAGAGTTTTTCACTTTCACTTGAGAAGCTTTCTGTATAAAGACGTGGAGTTACATAGAATGGAAAGCTTGCAGCACTTCCCTCTAAGTTAACTTTTCTGTACCAGTCGCTATCTGGACCTCCATCAACAGTTGCAATTCTTGTTGCATCAAGTCTCATAAGAGCTTCAGGACCAAATTGGTAACCGAGTTTCACATCACCATACTCTGAATTTATAAACACATGTGCACTTCTGCCTCTTGCAGCATTAATACCTTGCGATGTACCCTTTCCTTCTGTAACTGGAACATGGAATTGCACATCAGCACCATAAAGAAGACCAAGCTCTTCATTTTTATTTTCTGCTCTCAAGTGCAATATTGCATCTGCAATCATACCAGTGTCATTGCTATAATCACCAAGGTTTCCTATCCCTCTTGGAAAGATTGGATTTGCTCCCTTTATTGCATTATCAGTAGCACTATAATAATCTACAGCTTTGCCAGCCATAATATGATAGCGCTTATACTCATCACCACTTGGACCGACTTTACCATAACCTTGAGCATCAACAACACCACCAAAAGTTATTCTCAAGCCATCTTTTTCTTGACTAGCACTCAGAATATCCACACCGTCAGATGAAACAACAGGGTTTGCCTTCTCTACACTTTTGTTAACTGTTTTTACGCTTCTCGTTTTATCACTAACTTCAGCTTTAGCATTACGAGCCTTAGCTTTAGCTTCTTCTTTCAAAGCTTTATTTTTTTCTTTGAGAGCTTGCGCTTCTTTTCTTTTTGCCTCTTTCTCACTTGCAAGCTTCGCTTTTTTCTCACTTGCTAATCTAGCCTCTTCTTTTTTCTTCTGCTCAGCTGCTAGCTTCATATCCTCTTTTCTTTTCAGATCATCAGCTTTCTTTTTAAGCTCGTCAGCTTTTTTTCTTGGATCAGCATTGCATATTCTGTCCATTTTCTCTTTCAGCTTTGGATTTGCTGTTTTCATTACTTCCATTTTTGCAGAAGTTTTTGTGTTCTCTTGCTTTTCTACTTCCCTAACACTTTCAGTAGAAAAATCAGCTGCAAAGCTGCTGAAAGAGTAAATGGTTAATAAAGAAGCTAGAGCAGTTCTAGTGTAGGTAGATTTTTTCATTGAAGTGCCCCCAAAAAAATTTCGAAATCATTATATAAAAAATGTTGAATGTTCAACTTACAGCAATCTTATAGCGAAAGTAGAAGTAAAATGCAATACCTTAAAAGCATCTTTTTTAATAAATCATTATGTTTGGCATACACGTTAACCAAAACTTAGTTGTCAATTAGATCATCTTATGGATAGTCTATTGACTTGCATTCTAGCAAAGTGCTACACTTAAGGCCCGATGGGTAATTAGCTCAGCTGGTAGAGCACTTGCTTGACGTGCAAGCGGTCGCTGGTTCGAACCCAGTGTTACCCACTATTTAACATAATCTCTTAATATTAACCTATGTTTTCTCAAAAGGATAGAGCATTTTTGCGTATCCATTCAGCCGGGCGGTAAAATAAAGAGTAGACAAGGAATGCTAAAAAGGTAAACTAGAGTGGCTGTGAGGTAATATGGTTGATCTTTTAGAATTTTGCGAAAGTTTAAAGCAGACTATAGAAAAGTTAGAAACAAAAATAGAAGAGCTTAAAGCAGAAAATAAAGCGCTAAGGATCGAAAACGCTGAGTTAAAAGAAAGGCTTGGCTTAAATTCAAAAAATTCATCTATACCAAGCTCCAAAGAATTATATAAGATGAGGGAAAATAAGCCAAAAAGTGACAGGAAAGTAGGAGCACAGGTTGGACATAAAGGCAGTTACCGCCCTAAAATGGAGGCAGATGAGATGGTAAAAATAGAACTGCCCAATACGTGTGAGTGCGGAGGAGAAATTGCGGTATCAAAAGATCCGTATACTCATCAAAAGGTCGATTTGCCGGAAATCAAGCCGTATGTAGTTGAATATTAACTAGAGCATGGACGTTGCAAAAGATGTGGAAAAAGAAAAAGTAGCAAGCTACAAGAAGGAGTAACTGCGGACACATTTGGTCCAAGAGTTAAGTCAGTAATTACAGCATTAAGTGGATTTTACAAGAATTCGAAAAAA